>CAWENF010000028.1:0-13624 GCA_963810275.1 uncultured archaeon | reverse complement strand
GGCAATACCTGATATTCAGGCCAGTGCCGTATTAGTTTTGCTTAGTTATCCACTTTTGCTGCTTCTGTGCTTCTGCTGTTTTTGGAAAAAAAGTCTTATTCCACCCTTTAGAACGGAGTTTTCGCTTGCTTTTTAAGTGTTCGCGAAAAAGTTTAATAAGTGAGCACTCTGAAATACCTCTTCATTTGAGAAGGTTAGAATAAATGAGTAACGAAAACTCAACTGAACTAGTTGTAAACCAAGCACCACACATTCATGGTCCAATGACAAAGAATCGCATAATGCAGCTTACTTTCTTCGCAATTCTCGCAGTCACTATCGTTTCCTCGGCTCTCTGGTCTCAAGTTACTACCCCCTCAGGATGGAACTTGGGTGTAACTGTAGCTCTCGGCGCATTCATAGCAGTCGGCATAGCCGTAGTCGTTGACCTGTTAATCGGCAAATTAGCCGTAGACAGCGAAGTTAACACTTGGTCAGCAGCCGTCTTCGGTTTAATCGTAATTAACTGTTTCACCCTCGGCTACCCAGGCATGGCAGTAGGCATGGAAACTGGCGTACCTGTCGAAGCACCACTCGCATTCTTCTACATAGCATTAATCTCGCTCATAGGTCTCGTTGTTTTCAAGAAAGTCGCAAGCTTAGCTGGCCACAAACCCGTAAACCCTGCCGCAGCAGCTAAATTCCTTGTCTTGCTTCCAGCAACAGCCACTACTCTACTCACAAGCTGGCACCTTAAAACTGGCCTGCTTCAAGTACCCTCACTGTCAGGTCCAATCGGCTCTGTTATCGTGGGTGGAAACGGCGGACCAACTGGCTACTCTTCATTTGCAGGTTACCTACAAACTTGCTACGCTTTACCCACAGCCCAAACTCTACCCAGTGTAGAGGAAATTATGTTGTTAACGAAATTCCACGGATGGGTCGGTGGAGCATGCAGCATCGCAGTCATAATCGCAGGTGTCGCACTATTCGTTATCGGACGCAAATACTTCAAATGGAGAATCACCGCAAGCTACCTAGTCGCAATCGCAATTCTCTCAGTAATGTTCTCAGCAATCTTTGGCGATGCAGACTTTACCACAAGACTGCTGTTCGAACTCTTCGCAGGCAGCTCAATCTTCATGGCGTTCTTCATGGCAACGGATCCCGCTACAACACCGTATAATGGCGTAGGACAAATCATCTTCGGCATCGGCTTAGCAGTTTTGACCATACTGATACAAACCTTTATGGGCTTCTTCGGCGGTTCACTACTTGCATTACTAATCATGAACCTAACTGTACCGTTTATCGACAAAGTTCGCTTAAACAAACCCTTTGGAGAGTAAACAAAATGGCAAACTTAGTATCTATACCAGAAGTAAAAGATGTCGCGCGAAAAACAACCATCGAAATCTTTCCAGACCCCAAAATCGCAGTAGTCTTAACCAACCAGCAAGTCGGAGCAACCAACGTTCCAACAGTCAAAGTCGGTGACGCAGTTATAATCGGACAGAAAATTGCAGACGTAGATGCCAAAATCAGCGCGCCAGTTCACAGCCCCATCTGCGGTAAAGTCATCAAAATCGAAAATGCATTCAACAGCTGCTTTGAAGCACCAACCGAAGCTATCTACATCGAAAACGACGGCAAAAAAACCGTTGACAAAGCAATAACACCCATAAAAGAAACAGAGTTGGCAACAACCAAAAACGAGGATCTCCTAAAAATCATCCGTGAAGCCGGTATTATCGGCATGGGCGGCGCAGGCTTCCCAACATCCGTTAAGTTGGCTGTGCCAGCGGACAAAAAAATCAAGTACCTCCTCGTTAACTGCGCAGAAGGCGAACCCTACGACACAGCCGACGAACGCTTAATGACTGAGAAAACCGCAAACCTAGTTCGCGGTGTTCGCGTTGTACGCAAGATTTTGGGTAACCCCAAAGTTATCGTCGTCACCAAAGAAAGCAAGGCTGAAGCTGTACCTAAACTTCAACAAGCATTCGCTAAAGAACCAGACTCAGAAGTTCGCGTTTTGCACCTCACCTATCAGCAGGGTGATGCAGGCCTGATGCAAAAAGCTATCCTCGGATATGAACAACCCTCAGGTAAACGCAGCTACGAAATGGGCACCATCGTCCAGAACGTAGCCACGATGAACGCAATCGCAAACGCAGTCTTTGAAGGCGAACCTCTCATAAGCAGAGTCACAGCCCTGAACGGTGATTTACCAAAACCAAAGAACCTGATGGTGAAAATCGGTACTCCAATCAGCAACATACTTAGCGCAAACAACGTCACTAACGTTGGTGCAGTAGTCGTCGGCGGAGTAATGATGGGAACAGCACTCCAAGAAACTGCCGCTCCAATTACTAAACGCACCTCAAGCATCATTGTCTTCAACAAAGCCCACGCCAAAGCAAAAAAACAAACCGCATGTATCCATTGCGGTAGATGTGTCAGCGCATGTCCAGTACGTTTGCAGCCAGTAGCTATTTACAACGCCGTCGTTAAAGGTGACTTCGAGAAGGCAGCCAAACTATACGCTAAAGACTGCATTATGTGTGGAACTTGCTCGTATGTTTGCCCAGCCAACTTGCCACTAGCGTTCAACGTTAAGATGGCGCGTCAATAACCCCCCATTTCCCCTTTTATATTTTCTTTAAACTATTCTCGACTTAAGCAACACTATATCTGCATAACGTGTTTGAATCTAATGTCCTGTATGGCGGCTATTTGCCATTATTTTTTAACATGCCAAGCTTTCAAGCATTAAACTTATAAACCCGCCACAATGTAAAGATAAAGTAAAGGGATAAAAATGGCAGAAGATAACAGATTTAAACTAGCAGACATTTTCGGCGGCATTATCATACCCATCATTCTAGTAATTCTCATCTATGTCTTGGCAGTCTATGTTAACATTGGCGGTCAGTATCATTTGCTTGGTCAAGATGTTATTGGTGTTATTCTGACAAGCGGCTTTGCTCAGATGATTATTCTTGGTGTCCCACTTGTGTTGGGTTTGCTGTGGAATAAATGGGCTGGTGGCGCTGCAGGTTTCATCATGGGCGGTATCTACTACGTGGCAAATGCAGGTCAATACAACGGTCTTTACGCTATGGGTGGAATGGCTTCTGGTCAAGCTATGGTCTCAGCAGATATCTTAAACGGCATCGGCAATGGTTCAATTACATCTCTAGCTGTAAGTGGCTATTCTTCGGTTCCTTACAACTTCTTTGGCGACATTAGCATGCTCTTCTACTTAGTCAACGCAGTTATCATTGGTTACATGGCAGGTGCACTTAACAACGGCTCAACAAACTTCAAACGTATGCTCGTTGCAGGTTTAACCGCTGCAATCGTAACAGCAGTAATTCAAGCCTTCATGAACTACAATATTTCGCTAGAACC
Organism: uncultured archaeon; assembly: GCA_963810275.1. Taxonomy (GTDB): domain Archaea; phylum Thermoproteota; class Bathyarchaeia; order Bathyarchaeales; family Bathycorpusculaceae; genus Bathycorpusculum. The sequence continues at coordinate 10,231 of CAWENF010000028.1, read as the reverse complement.
CGCACGCAACATGGCTCAAGGTCAATGGGCAGTTGATCCACTGATGGCAATTGTTACTGGTTTCGTTCCAAGCATTGCTTTGGGTGTGATCGTTCCGATTCTTGCTAAAGTCATGACATGGTACGGTATCCAGCCTCAGAAACACGCTGGATATTAAATCCCATAATGAAAGCAGGTGTAAAAAATTGACAGAAAACAAAACCAAAATAACTGACATCCTCGCAGGCGTCCTCATACCCATTATCCTCGCAGTTCTCATCTATGTCTTGGCAGTCTATGTTAACATTGGCGGTCAGTATCATTTGCTTGGTCAAGATGTTATTGGTGTTATTCTGACAAGCGGCTTTGCTCAGATGATTATTCTTGGTGTCCCACTTGTGTTGGGTTTGCTGTGGAATAAATGGGCTGGTGGCGCTGCAGGTTTCATCATGGGCGGTATCTACTACGTGGCAAATGCAGGTCAATACAACGGTCTTTACGCTATGGGTGGAATGGTATTTGGCGAAATTCAAATCTCAACAGACACACTGAACGGAATCTACAACGGAAGCATCACCTCACTAGCTATGAATGGCTATTCTTCGGTTCCTTACAACTTCTTTGGCGACATTAGCATGCTCTTCTACTTAGTCAACGCAGTTATCATTGGTTACATGGCAGGTGCACTTAACAACGGCTCAACAAACTTCAAACGCATGCTCGGCGCAGGCTTAACAGCAGCAATAATCACCGCTGTCATTCAAGCCTTCATGAACTACAATATTTCGCTAGAACCCGCACGCAACATGGCTCAAGGTCAATGGGCAGTTGATCCACTGATGGCAATTGTTACTGGTTTCGTTCCAAGCATTGCTTTGGGTGTGATCGTTCCGATTCTTGCTAAAGTCATGACATGGTACGGTATCCAGCCGCAAAGGCATAGCATGGGCTATTAAATTTCCCACCCTTTTCTTTTATTTTTCAGAATACCAAAAAACCTGAATTTTACAAAATTAATTTTAAAAAATAAAGATTTAGGCTTTAGCCTGGGGAGCAAACTCCCAAGCAATGTTGCCTTTCCAAAGTTCGCCTTTCTTTGTCAAGCGGACTTCGTTTTCGTCTATTTCAATTAAGCCATCAGCTTTTAGCTTCTCAATCTGTTTGGAAAACACTGCCTCGGGAGTTGTGTTGAATTTCTCTATGAACTCTTTTTTGCTCACTGGCAACCTTAGGTACAGTCTGGACATAGTGCGCCGCATCATGTCATCCATTGTAGACTCAGACAGTCTGGAGATTGGCAGTTTGCCTGAACGCACCGTATCCATGTAGCTGTGGATATCTTCGATGTTTGAGTAGCTGAACTTCTGCAGGTAACCCATGAAGCATCCTGCGCCTGTTGTTAAGATGCCGCCCCATGGCCAGCCGTTTAGGCAGTTTTCTCTCATGTGCCACTCGACGCGACTATAGCGGTCGTGTCCCACAGCGGTGTAGCCTGCTTTGGTGAGTGTTTCATGTGCTTTAATGAAGAGTTGCTTTTCGAATTCTGCGTCGCCCTGTGGTGGAGATGTGCCGTTTTGAATCATTTTTTCAAGAATGGTTCCGGGGTCAACGTGTAGCGAGTAGCAGTCGACTTCGGCGTCTAACTCGATTGTTTTCTTTAGCGTGTCTTCCCAGCTTTCCATAGTTTGTCCAGGCAGGTTGTACATGATGTCTACGCAGACGACTAAGCCGAGGCTGCGTGCATACTTGATTGCTTCCTCAACGTCTTTGGCGCTGTCTGGCAGGCAAAGCGCTTTGCGCAGTTTGTTGTCAAAGGTCTGTGCACCCATATCCATCTGGTAAACGCCATATTCCGCCAGCTTCTTGATTTTTGGTATCGCCAAAGTTTTGGATGAGCCTGTGACTTTGATGAAGTATTCTTTGCTGGTGTTAAAGTTGGCTTTGCAGAAATCAATTAAATCAATGATTTGTTCAGCGCTCAAAACGCTGGGGGTTCCTCCGCCTAACACAATTTCGTCAAAGTAGCTGGTTTGTACATATTTGGTTTTAGCGTACATCGCCAGCTCTTTTTTGAGCAGATTCAGGTAAGTTTCTATGTCGACATTTCTTGAAGCGGTTGTTGGGAAATAGCAGAAGGCGCAGCGGCTGTCGCATACCGAAACCCACGGCTGCAGCTCCATTAGCCTACCGGACGTGTTTTCGGTGTTTAGAAACTTCATGAATGCTTCGTATGTTTCTGGTTGGATTTCTGGGTAATCACGGTAAGTATATGGGGGCCAATTTTCCCGTGAGCCATAAGCTTCTATCTGGTCTGCAGTTGCAGAGGTTTTAGCCATTGAATATTTCCCCTTTTGATTGTACGTTAAAACGGGTTGGTAGCGTAATAAAGTTTACTGGTTCAAATTCAGCTTAAGAAAAATTTGTAAAGACACTTTTTAGCGGTGAAATGCTGACATGACCCTCCAAAGATTATAGTTTAGGGCGGTTCGTGTCATGATTTTGCTGTACAGGTTGCCTTTGAGGTAGCCTTTGTTTGCTTGCCGCAGAATGTATGCGGCGTTGTAGAACTTGTTGTAGAACTGGCGCCGCATCTCGGCAATTTCTTTTGCTGGCAGGTTGGGGTCTTCGTAGATGGCGTTCATGGTGTTGTAGGTTTTCCAGTCCTGCGACATAGGCCAGCCGTTCTTAACCACGATTTCCCGCAGATGAGTCCCCGGGTATGGTGTGGAGTGGCAGAGCCAAACATCATCAGGTTTAAGCTTGCCCGCGAAATCCAATGTTTCCTGAAGCGTCTCGCGGGTCTCGCCTGGATAACCCAGAATCACTGAGACCGTGACAAACATCCCTGCGTCTTTTGCCCATTGGATGGCGTTTTGGATTTGCTCGTTTGTAACGCCTTTTTTAAGGATTGCTCGCATGCTTAGGCAGCCGGCTTCTACTCCGAACATGGTTTCGTCGCAGTGCGCCGCCGCCATCTTGTTTAAGACTTCTTTGGTGACTACATCGGCGCGGGTTCCGCATCCCCAGTGGAGTTTTAGTTTGCGTTCAATCATGCCGTCGCAGATTTTCATGGCGCGGTTGCGGTCAAAAGTGAATGTGTCGTCTTGGAATGCGATTCCTTCTGCGCCGAACTCGTTTTGTAGCCACTCCAACTCGTCAAGCACATTTTTTGGGCTGCGAGCACGGAACTTTTGCCCAAACATCTGCGAGGCTACGCAGAAGCCGCATGCGTAGGGACAGCCGCGGCTGGTGATTATTGGGAGTAGTTTGCGTTTGGACACGTAGTATTTCTCTATTGGCAGCAGGTGGTAGGCTGGAAGGGGTAAGGCGTCAAGGTCTTGGATAAATGGGCCCTGTTGCGTCTGCACCACTTTGCCTTCTTTGCGAAAAGAAATGCCTTTAATGTCGCCTAGTTTTTTCCCCGTTTTGGGCTGTTGTGCTAATTCGAGTAATGTTTCTTCGCCTTCCCCGCGCACGATTAAGTCCACGGCTTTCTCTTGGGTGAGAACTTCGACGTCGGAGAAGGTTGCGTGTGGACCACCCATAACAACGGTGGCATCAGGGCAGGCTTCTTTAGCTACCTGTGTACCTTTCAAGGCGGACTCGATGGTTGGAGTCATAGCACCTGTCCCGATCAGGGCGGGTTGGAAGGCGTCGAGTTCTGCTTTGAGGTTTGCGTGGTCGTAGTGGTTGACTGGGCAGTCGATGATTTTAACTTCAAAATTGTTTTGCTCCAGCACCGCCGCCATGTAAGCTAACCCGAGCGGGGGAAACTGTGGGTGGTGGCCGATGTCTACTGGTAGAGGCGGGTTTACGAGGGCTACTTTCTTGTTTGTCGTCATGAATCCACACACGTGTGCTGAAGAGCAAGTGAACTTTAACCGATGATGTTTTTGCTTATGAACTTTTGGCTAAACGAAACGCAATACGTTTTTTCCCGTTGTTTAGCTGGAAGTACGTGATTGGCGGCGCCTTGCAACAAGGTATGCTATGGCGACAACGGTGATTAAAGCTGTGTTTGCGACTATCACAATCCATGCGAGCAAAGACGCTTCAGTGCTTGATGGCTGTTGCGGTTGGTGCGCAAGCGCTCCGATTGCGTAGACAAAGTGGTCATAGGAACCAACATAAACAACCCCGTTTGCGACGGCAGGCGACGAAACTACTGCGTCGTCTGTCAGGTAGCTCCACACCAAAATCCCTTTTTGAGTGTCTAATGAGTAGATTTCTCCGTCACTGGAACCAAAAACCACATCTCCACTAGCTACTGCTGGCGATGAAGCCACCGCTCCTCCAGTTTCAAAGCTCCATTTGACTGCGCCGTCGGAGGCATCAAATGCGTACAGTTTTCCGTCGTCCGAACCAAAATACACCACGCCGTTTGCAACTGCTGGTGACGAAGCCACTGGGGCACTGCATGTATACTTCCACACTAAGCCGCCGTTTGCAGCGTCTAAGCAGTAGATGTTGTGGTCGTAGGAGCCAAAGTAAGCTTTGCCATCCACCACCGCAGGCGAAGAAACCACCTCACCGCCCGTAAGGAACTTCCACTTCAAGCCTCCATACGTGGCCTCCAATGCGTAGAGGTAGCCGTCGTTGGAGCCAAAATAAATTACCCCGCCTACAGCTGCCGCGGAGGAAACCGCAATCTGGTCTCCAGTCGTGTAATTCCAAAGCAGCTTTCCCGTATTGGCGTTGAGTGCGTAAAAAGTGTAATCCTCCGAACCAATATACACCACACCGTTGCAAACAGTGGGCGAGGAAACAACAGCGTACCCCGTTTGGTAACTCCAAAGATAATCGCCAGTTTGAGCGTTTAAGCAATAGATTTTGCCGTTGTAACCCCCAATATAGAGACGGTCGCTTTCAACTGCGGCGGAAGAGAACATGAGCATGTCGCCCGTGTCGTAGCTCCAAACAACCGTATTATGCTGCTCCCAATCGAACCCAACCATGCCCGTTTCGGCGTCTAATGCGTATATTTTGCCGTCATGCGAACCCACAAACACCAGCCCATCGGCGACTGTGGGAGATGCGTCGATGCTGCTGCCAGTGGCAAAACTCCACCCAAGAGTGCCGTCAGCTGCGTCTAGGGCGTAGAGTTTGCCGTCACCTGAACCAACATATACCCCGTTATTAGCTACCGCTGGCTGCGAAATCACCATCTCACCTGTCGCGTAATTCCACAGGAGTTTCCCGTCTGCGGTGTTCAAAGCGTAGATTTTGAAATCATTAGAACCCACGTACACGACGCCCCCCGACACGTTTGGCGCCGAAGCCACACCCGCTCCCGTCTGGTACTTCCATAGTTCCTCACCGTTGGAGGCTTGGAGAGCGTAAACGTAGCCGTCTAGCGAACCAACATAAACAACTCCATCTGACACGTATGGCGATGAGTAAACGTCTCCGTCAGTAGTAAACTGCCACTTCAAAGCTCCATCCACCGCATCCAAAGCATAGACTGAGTCGTCGCTTGAGCCGAAGAACACCGTTTCCTCTGAGACGGCAGGGACCGATACGATACTGTCGACGGTTTTGAAGCTCCAGACAAGTTCGCCCGTGGAGGCGTCAAGGGCGTAAAGTGTGTTGTCCAAAGAGCCAATGTAGACTACTCCTTCAGCGACGGTTGCAGCGGATAGCATGATTTTGTCACCTGCCTCAAAGCTCCATAGTTTCTCTCCAGTGGCAAGCTTCAAAGCGTAAACGCGGTTATCTTCTGAGCCAAAGTAAATCACTCCGTCTACAATTGCTGGGTCAGAATCCACATAGTATCCCGTCTGGAAACTCCAAATTTTGGTTCCGTCAGAGGCGTTTAATGCATAGAGGTTGTAGTCTTCAGAACCTACGCATACGGTGCCCTCTGATATGGCTGGTTTGGAAATCACGATCGCTCCTGTAGTGAAAGCCCAGAGTTTCTCACCTGTGGAAGCATTGAAAGCGTACACTTTGTTGTCATAGCTTCCAACATACACCGCACTGTCGACGACGTTTGGGGAGCCGACTTGTCCGCCTGTGTTGAACTTCCAAAGTGTCTGGTTACTCTGCGGCGCCGAAGAGTCTGTGGTGCTTGTGTGGGCTATGTCGCCTCGGAACATTGGCCAAGAATCTCTGCTTAGCGCTCCCTCTGAGATGGCGACGGAGGAACCCAAAACCAACACAAGTGCCAAGCAGACCCAAACCTTGCTATTCATTTCCGCTCAAAAAATAATGTTCAGTTCTACTCCTTTAGATTTTCGCTAAAAACAAAAAATAAAATTAAGAAAAGAAATTTACTGTTTATTCTGCTTCTGCATTTCAGCCCACGCTTTAGGAATGTATGGGCAGGCAGGGTCGGATTCGGTGATGTCGCCGGTGTAGGCGTAGGAGCGGTTTCTACATCCGCCGCAAATTTCTCGGTACTCACAGACGCCGCATTTGCCTTTGAGGATGCTGCGGTCTTGGAATCTGTTGTAGTATGTTGAGGCTTTGATTTCTTCCCATGCCTGAGTTAAGGGTTTGTTGCGGATGTTTCCAAGCATCATGGGTTCGTTGGGTGTGAGGTCGGTATAGAAGCAGGGGATTAAGTCGCCGTTTTCTGTTACTGATATGTAGCCGCCGAATGCGAAGTAGGTGCATTTTCCGTGGAACTCTTTTTCATACCATTCGTTGAAGTGTTCCTCGGGGATGCGTTGTTTGACGACTCTTGCGAAGTGTGGGCAGTGCACGTGTATTTCGAATTTGTCATGGTACTTCTCTGTTAATTCCCAGATGTGGTTTAGGGTCCACTCCAACTGTTCGGGTGTGGGGGTTAATTCTAGGGTGGTTTTGGCCCTGCCGCTGGGCACAAGAGCGTTGTACCAGACAAAGTTCGCTTTGTATTTCTCTGCCAACTCTGCAACGTGGTCGAGGTGCTGATAGTTTTTGCTTGTGATGGCGCAGGCTAAACCGTTTAGGATTTTTCCTGCTGATAATTTTTCGATGGCTGCAAGGGCTTTTTTGTAGCTGCCTTTGCCACGAAGTTGATCATTGATTTCTTGGGGTCCGTCGATGCTGACTGAGGACCAGACATTGTATTTGACTAAGTTATCGTAGATTTCGCCGTCGACAAAGCAGCCGTTTGTCAACAGGCATACGTTTAAGCCTTTCCCTTTGGCGTACCTGACGATTTCAAAGATGTCTTTGCGTAGAAGCGGTTCGCCGCCTTTGATGCCGAACCATCTTACGCCAAAATTGTGCACTTCATCAACAAGGTGAAATGCTTCTTCTGTTGTCATTTCTCGGGGTGCATTTTCACAGGTTGCGTCTACGTTGCAGTATGCGCATCTTGCGTTGCAGGCGCCTGTGGACCGCCAAGAAGTCATTAGTAGGGGTCCTTTCTTTTCGGTCAAGTAGAATCGTCTCTTTCCCTTTTTTGTGTGTTGTATTTGGGCTGTTTCGCCCTTTAATAAGCTTACGCGTTTATCCTTTAAAGGAGCTTTAGAAGCTAAACCAGCATTATTTGCATGGTTTTAGGCTTAAGGGGCATTTCCATAAGCTTTATAGTGCCTCTAGCTGATGTTTAAGGATAGGGCAGAACAAGGCTACCTCACAGAATCAATACTTACACTGCCCAAAGGAGACGGGGGAAACGGTCATCCAAAAAAAACATGTAATAACAATAATTTTAGTCTGTATACTATTCACATCAGCATATTCTATCCTATCCAACGTGCAAGTTGCCCAAGCCGCCACCTCCCTAAACGAGTACGAGTGGCCCCAATACCAAGGCGACTCCGCACTAACCAGATTCAGCGCTGGACCCGCCCCAAACACTCCCAACGTACTCTGGAAAACCAACATAACCGAAATCCAGCCGTACCTTTCAGCCTTCAACGGCAAGGTATACATATGCAGTAATCATGTTGCGTACGCACTTGACCAACAGGGTGACATCGTTTGGCAAACAGAGTTTCCCAACGCTACTCATTGGCCCATAGCCTACAAAATCGACAGCTCACACATGATAGTCGAAAGCTACTGTCTTAACCCCGAAACAGGCAAAATACTCTGGCAAAGCCCTGACTTTAACGCTTTCACAGGAATCTTTAGCACCAACGTGTACAGTCCAGAGGAAAAAATGTTCTACACCAAAGTCAACTCCACTATTGTGGCTTGGGATTTCTCTGATCCTTCTCATCCCCCCACGGTGGCTTGGGAAACCTACATTCGCGGCGGCGGTATAACAGGCATCGGAACCGCTTACGGGGACGGTAAAATTTTTACTGGCTCGTTTGAAAACATGCAACTCGCTTTGGATGCCCGGACAGGTGAAATCCTTTGGACTACCAACACTAAGGGTCCCATGATTTTCACGGGGGCCTACAGTGATGGCAAATACTTCAAGGGCGGAAGTGACGACAACACCATGTACTGTTTCAATGCTTCTACGGGGGACATAATCTGGAAAGTCACCCCCGAAACCGACGGTTACTTCACAACCGGTTGCGCTGTAGCTTACGGCATGGTTTACGAAATGAACAAAGACGGCTTCATGTATGCTTTCAGCCAAGAAACAGGCGATATAGTTTGGAAGTATAAGGGGCCTAATGATTCGTTGATGTGGCCTGGCATGCCCTCGGTGGCGGACGGCAAAATCTATGTGACCACTGGCGAAGCAGCACAGTACAATAAGCCTGATGGCATCTCTGAGTTTTCATGCTTGGACGCTTATAATGGGCAGCAGCTTTGGAAGTTCGATCTGGAAGCTTTGCCTCCCCGTGAATCTGTTGCTATTGCGTACGGTACCCTCTATATTATCCCCGGAGATGTCACCACAGCGGTGGATACGATTTCTGGTAACGAGTACGCTACCGAGCATCAAATCTGGGCAATAAAAGACACTGAGCAAACCGAGGAAACACGGTTTGTTAGCGACTGGAGTCAGTGGCGCGCCGACGCAGCCCACAGCTCGACCGCACCCAAAGGCCCCTCTAGTCTGTCGTTAGCATGGAAATATGAAACCGGCGGCTCAGTTATCTCGTCTCCCTCGGTGGTTGACGAAGTGGTTTACTTTGGTTCCTCAGACACCTACATCTACGCGCTAGATGCCTGGACGGGCAACCCACTTTGGAAATTTAAAACGCAGGCGCCAATAGAGTCCTCCGTGGCAGTAGAAGACGGCAGACTCTACACTGGCGGAGACGACGGCTACGTTTACTGTCTCAACGCAGACACTGGCGCGTTTCTCTGGAAGACCTTTGTCAACGGTAACCTGCCTTTCACGTTTGGAAACTTGGTGTTGAAATCTTCTCCAGCGGTCGCCAACAACACCGTTTACGTGGGCAGCTTGGACGGCAACCTATATGCATTAAACGCCGCAAACGGCGACATACTCTGGCAAACAGCAGCCCTGGGCCCCGTCGAATCCTCCCCCGCAGTCGTCGACGGCGCAGTCTACTTCACCGCCGAAGAACCCGAAACAGGTGCTCTATACAAACTAAACGCAGATACAGGCGAAGTCATGTGGAAAAACGAAATCCCCTACCGCCTCTCGTTTGGCGGCGGCACAGAAATGCTCGGCTCGCCATCGGTAGCGGCGGGCAGAGTGTTTGCTTCCTCCGACTGGGGTGACTACTACTGTTACAGCGTGGACAGCGGCATGATGGAGTGGCACTTCCAGAATCCCACCGCCACAGAATTCATAGTCTCCTCACCTATCTATGTTGACGACACTGTGCTGCTAATTGACAAGTTCGACTTAACATGTGTCAACATCACTAACGGCTGGACGCTATGGAACAAGTACACTGGCGACGAACTCTACGTTTCGCCCTCATATGCCGACGGCAAAGTCTACATGGTCACCAGCCAACGTCACATATTCGTTTTAGACACAACCAACGAAGGCAACATCATAGATACCGCCACAACAGGCAGCAGCAGCTGGTCCTCGCCAACCATAGCCAACAACCGCCTCTACGTCGGATGCAACGACTGGAACCTCTACTGCTTCGCCGAAAACGTTACCAGCGCCAACCAAAGCGACGGCACTCCAACACCCACCGGCACGCCATCCCCAGAGGACGAACTAAACGCAACCTACATAGCCGCTATAATGGCAGCAATCGCCATAGTGGCAGTCGCATTAAGCGCCGTTTACCTTAAAAAATTCAAAAACTAACTACGCTTGGCTCTGCTGCTCCACTTCAGACGTGTTGTAGCCACCCACACTTTTCTTTGGTTTCCGAACCTTGCTAAGTTGCCTAAAGCCCCAGCGCAGGGTTTTGCTGTTCCA
>CAWENF010000027.1:0-87654 GCA_963810275.1 uncultured archaeon | reverse complement strand
GATGCAGGGGGGTGGGATTCGAACGCTCATTCAAAATAGGAGTGGGGTGTGTCAAACGGCTGTTATCCTAAAGTTTATCTAGGTATAACTGCTAAAAATGGTTCGGGCTCCATTTCGACAGTTGCATAAACTGCTAAGGCGATGCTCAAGAATGCATCGTCGTGGGTGCCGTTGGGATGGCTGAATCCTATGTTGCCGTCTTTGTGCAGTTGGTATTTTTCAACGTTTAATTCTGTGCATATATCGCTTCTGTAGGGTTTTTCCCATGTGAGCAGAGGTAAGAATAGCTGCTGGTTAGCATACGCTGTCTTAGTAGGTTGGCCATTTCGCTTTTTCGTGGCACACTAAAGTTGACGCCTTCAGCATTTTCTATCCCAGCGTTCTCCATATCTTTAATGAGGCAATCTCATTAACGCTTAACCCATTGGTAATAAGCTCTCGCAGTTGCCGCTCTTCCTCAATTGACCAGGACTTACCCCTCAAATTAAACCTCCCCAGTCAGATGACCAAACAGCTAGTCACTATATTACGATAGCATACACACGCTTAAAGATTACTGCATGCTTGTATCAAGTTTATCAGTGCCAACCGTGATTTATCAAAAAATCAATATGACTTCATCAACAATAACTCGGTGCATTACCCAACTTCGATAGGCTTACCTCGATAAGCCTTTGTTATCTTTTGAAACAGGTGGATGATGTCAAGTGAGCAGAACATCAGCTTAGTAGCGTACTCGTGCTGGTAAATTGCCATCTGCATCTTAACAGGCAAATCAATTGTGGGCAACTCAAAGCGCTTCGCAACCGACTCTATGGGCAAGCCTTCGACGTGGACTGCATCTCCATTGAAGCCGGCTTTGTCAGAGACGTATTTGAGGTATGTTTTCTTCCAGTCAAGCTTCATTACCTGAGCAGCAACTATGTCCACGGCTAAAGCGTCATTGCCAGTCAAAAACAAACCCATTTTTTTGGGTTTACCTTTAGTGGGACCATTACCCTCTATACCAATGCGGGCATCCATTATGGTGAGCGCCGGCTTGAACACAGTATAGAGGCGGTAGAACACTTCGGGCAGATACGGATGCAAATAGATGCGGCGGTTACTTGGAATGCACCCAAAGAGGTTTTTGAGTGCGCCCGTGTAAGTCATGAACTCATGTGTCTTCATCAGAGGCAAGTCGATTACGGCATCAGCGTCAAGCACTGTTTTGGGAAGGTAGAGATGTTTGAGGGGACCGTTTGTGGCGAATTTGACTTTGATCACTTTGTCGTCTGAGAGGTTGATTACTTTGCCACCTGCGGATTCCACTGCAGCTTGGGCGCCTGTCTTGTCAAAAGCAGTCCAGCAGGGGTAGTTGATTCCGTTAGATTCACCCACGACAACTTCGCTATTCTGGTCACGCAAAAAAGCAACGACTTGATGCATTACGTCGGGGCTTGTAACTACGCCGGGCAGGTACTCGGGGTGACTAAGGTTAGGTTTAATGTAAATGAGTTTCTTGCCTCGCAGGTTGGCGTTTTTGACAGCGTCTTTTACAATTTCACTTACGTCAGTACCTGCACCGCTGATTCTAACAGAGTTAACGGGCATTATTCTTAACTCCTTGCAGGCATCCTGGGTCGCCGTTTAAGGTGTCCCCGCCGTGGTAAGCCGCAGAGCGTGCTCGGCAGCCTCCGCAGATGAACTTATAGTCGCATATGCTGCAGCTGCCTTTGAGGTTGGCACGGTTGCGAAAAGCATTGAAAAGTGGCGCATTGAGCCAGATGTCTTTGAATTTACGGTCTTTGAGGTTGCCTACGTTTTCAGGCAGAAAAACGCATGGACGCACATCACCCTGAGGACTGATGGCACAATAGAGACGCCCAGCTCCGCATCCACCTATGAAGTCACCTAGCGGGACAGCTTTTTTGGTAACTTTAACGGTTTGCATATGAGCCAACGCCATTGTAACTTCACCCGTATCGGAGTCCCCTTGGCACTGAGCTGCGACACGGGCAAGCTGGGGTGCCGTAGCGAGGATTGTGGTTTTACAGCCCGCCGACATCCGATTCAAGAGATAACGCATAACTTCTTCACGCTCAGCCGCCGAAAGATCCTGGTCAACGTGACTTTTCCCTCTACCCGCGGGTATGAAGTTAAAGTAGGTGAAACGCTCCACGCCAAGCTCCTCCGCCAAGTCAATGATTGCGGGAAGTTCTACCATGTTGTTTTTGCCTACCGTGGTAGCTATACAGACACAGATGTCTGCTTCAATGCAGTTTTTGAGTCCCGCAACGGCTCGGTCGTAGGCTCCGGGTACGCCTCGAAAGTCGTCATGGGTTTTAGCGGTGGCGCCATCTATGCTGATGTCGATGTAATTGACGCCTGCGGCTTTAATTTTCGCCACGTTTTCCTTGTTGAGAAGCGTGCCGTTTGAGGCGAGCGATATGTATAGGCCGCGATCAGAGGCGTGCCGCGCAACTTGGAAGAAGTCGGGTCGGGTTAATGGTTCGCCGCCGCTGAAAGCCAAGGCGGTTACGTGGGCGTCCGCCAGTTGGTCCACAACGTTGAGTGCCTGCTCGGTTGTTAACTCGTCTTTGTCGGGTTCGCCTGAGTTGCTGTAGCAGTGTTTGCAACGCAGGTTGCATCGGTGAGTGAAATCCCAGACTACAAGGAAAGGCGCCACAAGAGACATTGGCTTTTTGATGCCGAAGTAAGCGAAGGATTCGACTAAGTTTAGCACGGCGTTTCGTGCGTAACGGTCAGTTAAGAGCTTCTCAACTTTTGCCCGTTTGAACCCAAGCGCCCTGCGCAGAAACTCTATCCAAAAAGCGACTATTTGACTGTACAGGTGGCTGCATTTTTGGCATTTCTGGTCAGCTTTGCCCCCATAGTCGTCTAATGCCGCCTCCAGCACAGTTCTGCCGCAGCCGGGACACTTTTTAAGTGAGAGCTGGAGCATCCACTTGGTCATGGGCATGGATACAATAGCGTTCCAGAACGTATCATGGCTAAGTATACTCACTGGGGGGGTTCTCCAAGCGGTTCTGGTATGTATTTGTGGTTGTGGTGGATGTAAAGATTTCTCTAAAAAGAGTCGGAAGCGTCAATAGTACAAAAAAGCTGCAAGTACAAGCTCTCCTAAAACAGCAAGAAACCAGCCTCAAATGCTGATGCTAAAATTTTTTGTTCTTTCTTGCCCCTCCAAGTTTATGATAAGCAAGGCACGTTGCGCCATCATTTTAGCAAAAAAACCGCCAAATTAAACCAGATTACGGTGAGCTGCACACAGTTTACGCTCAATAGGCAACTGATAAGGACATTTAGGTTCACATTCACCGCAACAACTACACCGATCTGCTTTAACTTCCAACCCACTATACAGTTTAGTAACCCAATCTTTCAAGCCATAACCCTCAGCAAACATTTGGAACCTCAGCACAGCGGGAATATTCACCTTTTCAGGGCAGGGCATGCAGGCTCCGCAGTCGCGGCAGTAATTGCCTAAATCTGGTCTAAGACGCCGGTGCTCTTCGTTTAACAAACCTGAATATATGTAGCCTGCCTTGGCTGCTGCATCAACCTCTTTTAGGCTTTTAACGCCTGCTATTACGGTTGAGATATCTTGGGAGAGGTCAAAACCAAGCAAGCTACTTACCTGCTCATCGGATGTGTCGCCGAGTAACGCTTTGAGTTCGGGTTCATCACTAATTAGCGATAGCGACGGCTGATACAGGCAAGTAATCAAATTCGAGGTCTTAGCCATAAATGGCTTCATAGCCACCACACCAACATCATGCGCCTTGGCAGCTGGCAGCAGTTCCTCAAGCGCCTGCACAGTCACAACGTTTAACTGAACCAAAACCGTGTCAAACTCCCCAGTCTCAACCGCCTTGGCCAGCACCCGCGGCTTGTGCCCCGTGATGCCCACAAAATCCGCCAAGCCTTCTCGCCGAGCCTGCTTGCAAGTCTGCAATGAACCATCCTCACCCATGGCTTTTGCAAGCGTTTTTTCGTCATCGATGCCATGAAGTTGCAAAATGTCAACACGGTCGGTGCGCAGGTTCTTGAGACTAACTGAGAAGTCGTCCATCGATTCCTTTTTTGTTCGGCTACCTGTCTTTGTTGCAATAACGCATTTACTTCGGACATCTTGTAATGCGGCACCGAGTTTTTCTTCGCTATCCCCATCCCAACGAGCCGTATCAAAATAGGTAATACCCAAATCAAGAGCGTGCTGTACAACTTCAACCGCTTCGGGCGCCGACAACTCGGCTATCCATGTGCCGCCAAACCCCACCTGCGAAACCATCAAATTGGTTCGCCCAAGCCGCCGCTTATCCATCAAGCTCACCTAAGCCATGCCGCTGGCTTTCTTGGTTCCATGCATCAAGCGGCTTTTGGCGAATTTCAGGAGGCCTTCGCGTTTGGCGCGTTTTAGAATCTGTTTGGGGGCCATATGGAAGCTTTTGAAAAACCGCCACTGCACTGCTTTTAAAGACTCGAAGTCGTATTCGTCAGATTTGACGCTGAGAAGGTAATTGTCTAGCTGCGTATAGTTGCCGCTTTCTAAGAGTTCGTTATAGAGGCGGCTGTCGGGGTAGGCGATGAATATGTTGAATTGGCAGTAGTCGGGGTCGATTTTTTTGGCGAATTTCAGAGATTCTTCCATGTCGGCTAATGTTTCGTCGGGTAAGCCTATCATGAATGAGCAGGCAGTTTTTATGCCGTGCTTCTTACACAGGTTAAACGCTTCTTCTACTTGGGCTGGCGTGGTGTTTCTGCCGATACGCTTTAGCACCTTGGGCGAACCTGATTCGACGCCGAACCAGATGACTTTGCACCCCGCTTTGCTCATAAGCTCCAAAAGCTCATCATCTACCAAATCCACACGGGTATCGCACACCCACTCCAACCCCAGATTCCGCTCAATCATAAGGCGGCAGAGTTCTTTGGTTTTCTCTTTGCGCAGAGTAAAGTTGTCGTTGATAAAGTAAATGCCCTTAGTGCCAAACCGCCTCTGCAAATCCTCAATTTCGCCAATCACCCGCCGTGGACTAAAACCTCGGCAGATGTTTCCCCAGAGTTTGCGGGTTTCGCAGAATCCGCAGCTAAAAACGCAGCCACGGCTGATGCTCATTATGTCGGCTGGTTTGGCGTTTAGGAATTCCACGATGCGGCTGTACTGTTCCAGCGGCAGCAGATGGCGTGCAGGGTAGGGGATTTCATCCATGTTCTCGATATACACGGGCGGGTTGCGGATGTTTCCGTCGGGTCCGCGGCATGCAACGCCTGCAACAGCTGAAGCGGCTTCTAAGTCTCCAGCTATTAGAGCGTCTGCAAGCTTGGTCATAGCTCGTTCGCCCTCGCCCATCACGACGTAGTCTATTTCAGGGTGAGACAGCAATGTGTCAGGCAGGTAAGAAGCGTGCCAGCCGCCCACAACTACTGTGCAGTCAGGTTTAGCTTCTTTTATGGCGGCGGCGGTTTCGACGCATCGCTTGTATGTTGCGGAGCCGCAGGTGATTCCGACCAGTGAAGGCGAAAAATCTGCAATTAACTGTTTGACTTCTTCTAGGGGTTTGTTCTGCAGGTAGTTATCCAGCATCTGCACCTCAAACCCTGCTTTTTCAAGCGAGGAAGCCACATACATTAAGCCGATTGGAGGTAGGCGTTTGCCGTGGTACCATGTGTCTTTTTCGGGGGGCGCCGTTGTCATGAGTAGAACCCGTTGCGGTTTGGGCAGGGAGGTGGTTTGGAGTTTGATTTTTTTAGGCACAGGGTTTCCTCGGCGAGGGTTAGTTGACGGTTTGATTATTTTGCGCGTTTATAGCTTTAACGGATTTTCCCGTTGTAGTAGGAACCATAGAGGGTTTGCATATGAGGTTAAAAAAAGCATTCGAAAAGTGAATATTTTGGCTTAATCCGCAACTTTTTCCTTTTTCAGACAGAAAAATCAAAAAAAACACCTAAAAACCGATAGATTCTACAAATTGGTCTCGTTAACTTAATTAGCCACCACACCCTTGCTGTAACAAATAAAAACCAATCCAAGGGTTTATCGATGGCCGTAGCTAAAATAGACGAAATAGATGCCAAGATTTTGAAAATGCTCTTAGCAGAATCCAGAACCAGCTTCACGGACATATCTAAAGAATGCAAAATCACAGTTGGCGCAGTACGCATGCGCTACAAACGCCTCTGCAAAGAAGGTACCATAAACGGCGAAGTCACCCTCATTAATCCCCACTGCCTAGGCTACCGCCATATCGTAGATTTAGGCATCATAACCGACGTTGAAGACGAAAAGGAAGTCGCCGATTACCTAGAAAACAAACAATACATAGCTCAAATCGTCACTCATCTGGGCAAATACAACTTCTACGGCAAAATTGCTTTGCGTGATCTAAACCAGATGGCTGAAATCCTCGAAGATCTTGAAGCCAACCCCAAAATCAAACGAGTTGACCCTATCATCTGGGCAGAAGCCGTAAACATCGAATTCCCCCAAAACCTGATAATCAAGCCGCTGCCGCCCAATAGTAAACCCATACATAGGCCCTCAATATCCAATCTGGACCAAACCCAAGTTAAACTTGACGAAATCGACCGAAGAATCGCTGTTATCCTCTCTAAAAAGTCCCGTACACCTTTTAGGCAAATCGCTGAGCAACTAAACATATCCACCAAAACTGTGATTCAACGATACAAGAAACTACGTGAAAATCTTCTAGTGCGGTCTTCGGTAACTTTAGATCTTAACAGACTTGGCTACCACGCCATGGCAGACTTATACGTTAAAGTGTCTAACCGCAGCAAAATGGGCGAAATCTACAAGCAACTCCTTCAAATCCCAAATGTAATTGTCATTATCCGCCTGTTCGGCAGCTACGATCTATACATATCCGTCGCGCTGGAAGACTTTAACAAAATGTTTGAAATATCTGACCGCATTAGCAAAATTCCAGGCTTAGATAAACCTGACGTCTTTATTACGCCTATGTTGCCCGCTTGGCCACTTAATCTTTTTCCAGCTATGCTCGAAGATGAAGATATGCCCAAGTTCTGGCTAGGCAAACCCGGACAGAAAAAACCCAATCTTCCTTAACCCTCGCTATTTTTGAGCTACCCATAAACTCATCTCAGGCCTACAGACCAAGCGGTAGACGTATGCGAGAGGGTTGGGGAGCCAAGTGCCGGTTAAGAAGTGGTCAAATCGGCGATAGCTGCGAAAACCCTGCTGCTTAAAGACCGCTGCAAGGGTTTGGTGGTTTAGGGCGTGACCTTTTTTATGCCAATAATCTGACAGCGTGTAGTCAATGTTTGGGAAATGTAAGCCGATGATTTGGAAGTAGAAGCTATTTATTATGGGGTTGGAGTGGAAGGTTAAGCCTTTAACTATGCTTGAGAGCATACTTTTTTCGTTTCTCCAGTACGACGGCGATGCTTCGTGGTCGATGTAGACGACACCGCCTTTCTTGACGTAGGCGCATAATGTTGTCAGCGCCGAGGCGTAGTCTGGAAGGTGATGAAGAACTGAGTAGGCGCATACCAAATCGAATTCGCCCTGTTTGAAGTGGAGGTCTTCAATAGGAGAATTAAACACCGATAACTTGCTTAGGAGGTACTTGCAGTATTTCTTCTTTAGAATGCCACACATTTCAGGCGATATATCCGTAGCAACCACACTGTAGCCCATCTCCAGCAGTTTCCCAGTCAAGTTTCCCGTACCAGCGCCAACATCCAAAGCCCGCTTCTGGTTATTCGTGATTTGCTTGTCTACAGCGTGTAGTTGACGCCAAACGCGCTGCTGCTCTTTTCTGCTATAAACTTCCGGATGCAAAAGCTCGTAATATTGAGCTTCGAGTCGATGCACTGAAACGTTTGCCTCGTGAATTTGGTTACGGAATGCTTGGTCGCTTTGCAAAGCCAGACTTCTCCCGATTTAGCATGCATTAAACGCCTCTGCGAATTTAAATAGTTTGAGAAAACCCCTAAGAGGACAGTTAACTACATAACCATGCATAAAGTAAAATGCCTACAGCGTGAAGCAAACATGAAACCTCACATTACCTTGGTTAACCCCGCTGCACCCGCAGGCGCAGTCATGCACTGGCCCTTCGCCCTTCTCGGCTTAGGTTATTTGGCTGCGGTTTTAGAGAAAAGCAACTATCAAGTCGACGTCATCGACTGCCAAGTTCAACAGATGAGCCTAGACGAGTTCAAAGCAGAAATTGCCAAGCGAAAACCAGACATTGTGGGGGCAACCAGCTCCACGCTAACCTACAAGTCAGGCATGAAACTCATCCAAGCCGCCCGAGAAGTCCTCCCAAACGTAGTCACTTTCGCAGGCGGACCTCACGTCACGTTCTGGGATGACCACGCCTTAGAAGACTACCCAGAGCTAGATGTTGTTATACGCAGGGAAGGCGAAGCCACCCTTGTTGATTTGGTTAGGCACGTTGAAGAGGGCAAAAGTTTCGACGACGTCTTGGGCATCACGTATCGCAAAGACGGCAAAATAGTACGCAACAAAGAGCGCCCCTACATCGAGGACCTTGACAGCCTGCCCTTCCCGGCAAGGCATCTGTGGCCTATGGACAAGTTCACCCAGTACGAAGATGTTCTCTACCTCGCCATGACAAGGGGTTGCGTATACTGGTGTGAATTCTGCTGCACCGTACGCATGCATGGACGTGCTTACCGCATGAGAAGCGCCAAAAACGTCGTAGACGAAATAGAGGACCTCTACAAGACTTATGGCAAAACCAAGTTCACATTCTGCGACGACGCCTTTACTGTAGACAAACCCCGCGTGGAAGAGTTGTGCCGCGAAATCAAGAAACGCAACCTCAAAATCGAGTGGAACTGCGGCACCCGCGTCGACATGATAACCAAAGACCTGCTAGTAACCATGAAGGATGCGGGCTGCGTTTCAGTGTGGTTTGGCGTTGAATCCGCCACCCAGCAAGTCCTGGACGCCATGAAAAAAGGCATTACTCCCGAGTTGACAGAAAAAGTCATCGCCTGGGTCCAAGAAGTCGGCTTAAAGCCCACCCCAAACGTCATTTTAGGGTTCCCCGGCGAGACCAAGCAGAGCGCGTGGAAAACAATCAAGTTCATAGAGAAAATCGCTCCCGATCAAGTGGGCTTCTACAACGTTGCGACGCCGTTTCCGGGCACGCCGCTCTACGACCAAGTGAAAGCCAACGGCTGGCTGCGAATCACGGACTTTGACAAGTACGACACGACGCGCCCAATTTTTGAGACGCCACAGTTCAGCATGAAAGATCTCGGTAAGATGCGTGAGAGCGCATTCCATCACTTCTACCTGCGCAAAGGGTTCTGGTGGGATAAACGCCATCGATTCAAAGTTCAAACTGCAATAATTGTTGGAATGCACTTCGTTGCCAACATCAAACTAAAGCTGCGCAGAAGCTAATCGTTGCGAGTATGGGGCTTTTTTCTAAACCTTAAGCCCTCGAATAAGAAAATCGCCGCTGCCACAACCGTAACTACTGTGAGGAGCCAGAATGATTCCTGAATTGGCGAGCCCAACAGCAAGTGCGGAACCAAAACGGCGAGTTCAGTGATTACGACACCGACGAATATGAAACCGAAAATGGCGAAGCGGGGAACAAGCTTTCTGCCAATCCAGACATAGCCGCGCAAGCCCACTTTCTTTTTTACGATGTAGCTGCCATAACTATCTTTGTCGACAATGCCGAGGTCGGTTAGGCGCTGTAGGTTACGGTAGGCTACGCTTGGGCTGCTGAGGTTTGCTCCTCGCATGAGGTCTCTGGGTCCGACAGGTCTGGCTGCTTTGACCAGATAAACGTATGTGCTAAAGAGGGTTCCGTTTAGTTCCTGCTGCTCCATTTTGGCACCTAACAGTTTAGGTAAGCGATGTTTAGCCTTAAAAAATAATCTGAAAAGCCCAGCAAGCTTGATAGGGGTATTGAGTTCCTCCAGAAACATAATTCACCTGAAAGTTAGCCTTAAAGTTCAATCAGTAATATATATATACACACACAACAAAACCGTATACAAAAGCATCACCAAAACCTACAAAAAAGCTCAGAATCCACTTACAACCCGAGCCCAAACCCTTCAGACACGCAAACCCAGCCCTATCCAACTACTAAACAGCCACCCCCCAACTGCTGAACCCATAGTAAAAGAAGGATGAAGACCAGCAAGCACAAACACTTAGAGCTAACCGTAATTGATATAAACGCAGTATCCAAGTATCGAAGCAATGCTGCCTCTGATCAGTTGGCTGGGTCCAAACACGCTCTTTATCGGCGCCGGGTTAGCGATGCTTGTTTTAGCCATACTACTGGATTTGATTTTCGGAGACCCCTCACCCAACTACCCCGAACGATTGGCGTTTAAGATGCACCCCACTGTGCTTATGGGGAATTTCATCAAAAAAATCGAGGCGGCTTTCAAAAACCCCAACCCAGCAACAGAAAAGTTCCTTGGCGTCTTACTCGGTTTAACCTCGATTGCAGCCTTTGCGTTGCCGACCTTCTTTGGGTTGTGGGCAATCTACACGTTCCTGCCCTTTTACGCTAACGTCATTGTGTACTCAGTCATCGGCATCATACTGCTCAAAATGACTATATGCATCAAACTTGAAACCGACTGGGCAAAAGCCACAGCCAAAGCCATAGACGCAGACGACGCTGCTGAGACAAAAAAATATGCCCATTTCAGCCGCCGCGACTCTCAGAAACCTAAACGCGGAACAAATGGGAAGCGCAGTTATCGAATCCATGTCCGAGAACTTAATCGACTTCAAACTCTCCCCTATGATGGCGTTCGCACTCTTCGGCGTAACAGGTGCCATAGCATTCAGAGTCATAAACACCTTGGACGGCATGGTCGGCTTCAAAACCAAAGAGCACATAAACATAGGCTGGTTCAGCGCTAATTTGGACAACTTTGTTAACTACATTCCAACGAGGCTAGCTGCACTCCTAATGATTGCCTCCGCATGGATCCTGAGGTTGGACGCCAGAAACGCTTGGAGAATCGCACGCCGAGACCACCACAAAACCCAGAGCCGAAACCACGGTTGGCCCATGGCAGCCGTAGCAGGCGCCCTTCACATTCAGCTGGAAAAGCCCGACCGCTACATCTTAGGCGACGCAGAGGAGCCGATAACGGGCAAAAAGCTGCTGGATGCAGTCAGAATCCGAGATGCCACCATCGTCTTGTGGGGCTTAATCTGCGTAGCCGTACTAATCTTGGTGCGGCTGTGGTTTACACCGATTTAGTGCAAAACAATAAATCACCCTCCTAAGCTAATGATTTTTCACAGAAGTGCCAGCTTAATGCGTGTTTGCCTCATCAATCCACCAAGGATTCAGCCTAAAGCATGGGGAAAACCCAACGTTTTTCCACCCATAGCAATGGCGTCGGTGGCTGCGGTTCTGGAAAAAAATGGGTATACAGTCAGCATCATTGACGCCCCAACAGAGGGTTGGGAAAACCTCCTTGAACTGGACGAGTCCAAGTACCGGGTGGGATTAAGCGCCGAAACCATCGCTCAGCGGATTGCTGACTGGAAACCTGATGTGGTAGCCGTGGAAATCCCTTTTTCGGGGTGGTCCAAAACCGCATTCGAAGTTGTGTCCATCACTAAGAAGGTCGACAAAGACATTCGGGTGGTACTGTTTGGTTTGCATCCATCTTCGCGACCAAAGCAGTGCATGGAAAACCCAGAGGTGGACTTTGTGGTTGTGGGGGAGCCAGAAGTCACTGTTTCGGAGTTACTTGAGGCGCTGGAGCAGAAAAAAACCGATTTCACCGTTATCGAAGGCTTAAGCTTCAGGTTAGGCGGCAAAACTGTTTTCACAAAAAAGCGCGCAGCGATTCAGGATTTAGATACACTGCCAATACCCGCAAGACACCTCTTACCCATGAACGTTTACGCCCAAGCAGTCAAACAAAACCCGCTACGAGGAGAAATAACCAAACCCTACACCATCATCATCACAAGCCGCGGCTGCCCCTTTAACTGCGTCTTCTGCACCCACAGCATCATCTGGGGTAAACAGTGGCGTCCACGCAGCCCTAAAAACGTGGTAGACGAAATCCAGCACGTCATAGAAACCTACGGTATACAACAAGTGGATTTCGCAGACGACAACATGACCTGGAACAGAGGACGCATGGAACAGATATGTAACTTAATCGTGGAGCGCGGTTTGCGATTTGAGTGGTTTACACCAAATGGCGTTCGAGCAGACACCCTTGACGAGGACTTGCTTCGCAAAATGAAGCAGGCAGGATGCAGAAAAATCCGTCTAGCCCCAGAATCAGGCGTACAACGTATTGTCACTGAAGTCGCCAAAAAAAGATTGGACTTAGCCAAGGTTGAGGCGGCGGTGGCGTTGTGTAAGAAAGTTGGCATAAAGGTCGGCTGCTTCTTTGTTTTAGGCTTAATCGGCGAAACTAAACAAGACATTGAAGCGACAATCCAGTATGCTTACAAACTCAAAAAACTCGGCGCGGAAAGCTTCATTTTCAGCATTGCCATGCCGCTTTATGGAACTGCGTTTTATGAGCAGGCAAAGGCGGGCGGCTTCATTCGAGATGGCTTCTGTGATTATGCGTTGGCGGCGACGGAGCCACTGGTGGAAACGCCTGAGTGGAGCGCAGACGAATTAATGGAGTTGTGTGTGCGGGCTAATGCGATTAATCGGACTTTGACACGGCATAAAATCGCTAAGGCTGTGCGTAATCCGCGGCGTACTGTCCAGATGGTTGGGATAGTTTTGAGGAAGCCGAAGCAGCGTTAGGCGTGTTTTCTTATCTGTTTTTTCTCTTTATGTGTGTGGCAATTTCTTCGGCACCACAAGAAAGACGTTGAGACTATTTGCTTTTTTGAAAAGCATTGTTTTTGTTTGTCTGACGCGGTGTGGTGTGACGCCATGTTGAGTTGCCTAAAAATCAGGGCTTGCTTTTCCTATCAATCAAAAAAACAATCACAACTATGTAGGCAGCAATCAAAACCGCAGTCAAAACAAGCATCAGCCACATTTGGGTTCCGTCCGCTGGGGGAGGGGTTGGGGTTGCCGTGGGAGTTGCGTTGGAGGAGATGTCTGCTTGAACTTGTTTAGCACCAAACCAAGGGTAGAAGCAGCAACGCAACCAACAAGGGCACTGTAACTTTTTGTTTTCCATGGCTAACCCCGCAGATAGTAAGAATCTCTAGGTTTTAGCTCTCCCTCCAGAACACTTCTGTTCTGTAATCAGAACACCCAAGCGCTCAAGAGACTATGAGCAGTCGACCATTTAGAACAACAAAATCCACTGCGATGTCTTTGATTTTTTGGGCGCCAACCGCAGCTGGATCCTCTGCGAGTATAGTGAGGTCTGCAAGTTTGCCCTCTTCGATGGAGCCTTTCTGGGTTTCCTCGCCTGAACAGTAAGCAGCGTCCAACGTGTATAGCCGCAACGCCTCATCTACGCTTAGTCGCTGCTCAGGGAAGCTCTGCCGAGCTACGAGCTCCTGTACGCCCAGCAACGCACTTAATGGCTCCATTGGACAGTCAGAACCCGCAGCCACGTGAACGCCTTCGTCAAGCAGCGTCTTGATTGGATGCAGAAGCCGTGCACGGTTACCCAAACGTTGACTCGCAGACCAAACCGTGAACTCTGTGGAAACCACTTTAGGCTGGATGGAAACAACCACGTTTTGTTTTTTTAGACGGTCAATCAATGCTCTGTTAAGAACTGCGGCTTGCTCTATGCGAAAACGCACATCGCTACCCGATTGCTCAATTGCAATAAGCGCTTCATCCACAGCACGATCGCCCATTGCGTGAATCACGGGTTGCATACCAAACGCCAACACCCGCTTAACCGCCGCCCCCAACTGCTCATGGGAAAGAAACATTTTGCCGCTGTTGGCAGGGTCATCACTATAAGGCTTCATCAACGCTGCTTCTTTAGAATCCAAGTAACCATCGGAAACAATGAATGCGCCGCCTACACGCAGCACGGACGGGTCCTTTGTTTTGAAATCCACAGTTTTCTCCAGAAGCGCCTCGGGGACAACAACATTGACGCGGAACAAAAGCCGCCCTTGCGCATGTAGCAACTGGATAATTGGGAGTTCGGTTTCAGATATGACTATCCAGTTGAGGCTTGTTATGCCTGCTTGGAATATTTTGTGGCATGCCTCTGCTGTGGCCTCCAAAAGTTCGGCGTCGTTTGGTTCTGGAACTGAATTCCAGATCAGTGAGGTGGCGTTGTCTCGGAAGTATGCCTGAGAGTTTGCCATCGAGGGTTTTGTCTACTGATCCGCCCTCAGGCACTGGAGTTTGCTCGGTTACGCCTGCCGCTTGCAGGGCCTTGGTGTTAACGGCACATGTCATTGCGGCTTCTCGGTAGAGTATAACGGGGTTGTCTGGTGCGGCAGCATCCAAATCCTCCAGGGTTGGCATACGTTGCTCGGCGAACCGGGTTTCGTTCCAGCCTTGCCCAATCACCCATTTTCCTTTGATTAGATGTTTGACTTTTTCTTTGATTAAATTTTGCAGGTCTTCAATAGATTTCGTAGCTGAGAGGTCAAACCACATCAAGCATCGTCCAAAATCCGCCACATGAATATGAGTATCAATGAGTCCTGGCACGACGGTTCTGCCCTCTAAATCCAGGACTTGTGTCTGGTGGCCGACAAGAACTTTGATTTCGGTGTTTGAGCCGACTTTAATTATTCTGTTGTTGGCTATTGCGACTGCTTCATCGTGGGGCTTCTTGGGGTTCATGGTTTTTATGTTTGCGTTTACAAGTGCAAGTGTGGCTGACAAATAATCTTCTCTCCCGAATAGGCGCTAGAGAAGAACACAAAATATAAAACCTTGCGGAAAACGCCGACATCGCTGAGTAAAGGTGGGTTTTAGTAAAAGATATAGCTTCGCACACCGTGTTTTCTGTTAATACCACAATTGGGGAACTCTTAGTGAAAGCCCACGTAGCCCTTGTTAATCCGCCTTATCCGCCTGAAGCGGGGCAATCCGTTTTTCTGCCACTTGGCTTGGGCTACTTGGCTGCCGTGCTTGAAAGGGAAGGTTACAAGGTTTCGGTGGTGGATTGTCAAACCAGCAAATTCAACCCGCAGGCGCTACAAGAAAAATTCAGTGAATTAAGCCCTGACATAGTTGGTGTCACTTCGGCGACTGTTACTTATTTGCCTGCGTTGGATGTTTTGAAGGCAGCGAAAGTTGCTGCGCCCAACGCTTTGACGCTTATGGGTGGACCGCATGTCTCTGTTTTGGATAGGGAAGCGTTCGTGGACAGCGGCAACCTTGACGTAGTCGTGCGCGGCGAAGGCGAACAAACCATGCTCGAAATCGCCGCTATGATCTCAGATGACAACCTGCGGGATATAGACAAAGTACAGGGAATCACTTACCAGAAAAACGGGCAAATCGCTCAGACCCCCGACCGCCCCTTCATGACCGACATCGACCAGCTGCCGTTTCCAGCGCACAAATTCTTTGAGACTAACCTCTATAAGCTGTTTGGCGTCAACTACATGCCCATCATAACCAGCCGCGGCTGCCCATCTGCATGCACATTTTGCCTTTCTCGTAAAATGTGCGGTCATGCGTTCAGAGGCAGAAGCCCCAGCAAAGTGGTGGACGAGTTGATTTGGTTGCGAGACGAATTCCATGCGGGCGCCTACGCTTTTTACGATGATACGTTTACGTTTGATTTGAAGCGGGCGTTTGCCATCTGTGACGAAATGCAAAAACGTGGGGTGGATTTGCCTTGGGACTGCCGCACCAGAGTAGATCGAGTTAGCAAAGAGCTTTTAGCGAAACTTAAAGCCACTAACTGCCAGCTTATCCATTTCGGCGTCGAATCAGGCAGCCCCGAAATGCTAAAACTCATGCGCAAAGGCACCACGCCCGAACTAAACGCGCAAGCCATCCGCTGGGGAAAAGAAGCGGGCATCTCCGTGGCGGTGTCACTTGTCATCGGTTACCCCACCGAAACCCCTGAGATGCTTCAACAAACCATTGACTTTCTGCACAAAACCAAACCCGACTACGTGTACATGTGCGAAGCCGTCCCCTACCCCGGCACGGAACTCGCCAACTTCATTCAATCCCTCGGATTAGAAATTCCCTCAAACTGGAATGACTACCGAGAGGAAACCCAAATCTTCACCAACACCCTCCTGCCACTGGAGAGGCTTGAGGAAGTCAAAAAGGAATTCTACGACCACTACTTCACCACAGGCTACTTCTTGCGCAAAAAACTCAAAGGAGACTTCTACAGCCAAATCATGGCACGCGCCGCACTCAACCATTTGGTTTGGAACAGCAAAACTCTGCGCTGGGGCTTTAGGCAACTTAGCAAGGTTCGGAAGCCAAAGAAAAGTGTGGGTGGCTACAGCACGTCTGAAGTGGAGCAGCAGAGCCAAGCGTAGTTAGTTTTTGAATTTTTTAAGGTAAACAACTGATAATGCGACTGCGACTATGGCAATTGCGGCTATTATGGCTGCTATGTAGGTTGCGTTTAGTTCGTCCTCTGGGGATGGCGTGCCGGTAGGTGTTGGAGTGCCGTCGCTTTGGTTGGCGGTGGTGATGTTTTCGGCGAAGCAGTAGAGGTTCCAGTCGTTGCATCCGACGTAGAGACGGTTGTTGGCTATGGTTGGCGAGGACCAGCTGCTGCTGCCTGTTGTGGCGGTATCTATGATATTGCCTTCGTTTGTTGTATCTAAAACGAATATGTGGCGTTGGCTGGTGACCATGTAGACCTTGCCGTCGGCGTATGAGGGCGACACGTAGAGTTCGTCGCCAGTGTACTTATTCCATAGCGTCCAGCCGTTAGTGATGTTGACACATGTTAAGTCGAACTTGTCAATTAGCAGCACAGTGTCGTCAACATAGATAGGTGAGGAGACGATGAATTCTGTGGCGGTGGGATTCTGGAAGTGCCACTCCATCATGCCGCTGTCCACGCTGTAGCAGTAGTAGTCGCCCCAGTCGCTGGATGCAAACACTCTGCCAGCCGCCACCGAGGGGGAGCCAAGCATTTCTGTGCCGCCGCCAAACGAAATACGATATGGGATTTCGTTTTTCCACATGACTTCGCCTGTATCAGCGTTTAGTTTGTATAAGGCGCCTGTTTCGGGTTCTTCGGCGGTGAAGTAGACTGCGCCGTCGGCAACTGCAGGGGAGGACTCGATGGGACCTAGGGCTGCTGTTTGCCAGAGTATGTCTCCGTTTGCGGAGTTTAAGGCGTACAGGTTGCCGTCCAAGCTGCCCACATAAACCGTTTTGTTGGCGACTGCTGGAGAAGATTTCAAAACCAAATTTCCAAACGTGAAAGGCAGGTTCCCGTTGACAAAGGTTTTCCAGAGAAATGCTCCGGTGTCTGCGTTGAGGCAGTAAACGTAGCCGTCGTCTCCGCCAGTGTAGACTCTGCCGTCTTCAACTGCTACGGAGGATTCTATAGGTGCCTGCGTTTTAAATTTCCAAATCAGGTTGCCGTTCCACGCGTCTAAAGCATAGATGTAAGTGTCTGAAGATCCAAAGTAAACCACTTCATCAACAACAGAAGGAGACGAGATAACTGAGCCGCTGGTTTCGTACTTCCAAGCTAAAGACAAGTTAGAGGGACCTTTAGGCGCTGTTGAGCTGTGAGCCGCATCGGCGCGCCACTGAGGCCAGTTGCTAACAAACAAGGGGTCCTCAGTTTTCGCTGCGTCTTTTATTGCCCAGATTTGATGATCAGTAGCATACTCGTTCCCAGAAATCGTATCCACCGCGGTGGTGACGTCACCGGGGATAATGTAGAGTGTACCATAAGCCACCGCTACAGATTCGCGGGGAGGCAAAGCTTCCATATCAAACTTCCATAGTTGCTGCCCGTTATAGGCGTCTAAGCATGAGAACTCGGAGATGCCCAGAGGCTTGTTGTATTGCGCTGCTTCGCCTGTGGTCATGTAGATTTTGCCGTCTGCAACTGTAGGCATGCCAGGCCACATCAACGAATCGTTGGGTCCTTTATACTTCCAAACTATAGAGCCTGTTTCTTGGCTGAAAGCGTATAGGTAGCCGTCTTTGTTCATTTCGTAAACCATACCGTAGCCGACAGCGCAGCCTGTTGTGAAGTAGCCGTCTGTCTCGGGGGTGAACTTCCAGATTATGTCACCTGTGGAGGCGTTAAAGCAGTACATAGTGTTGTCGTCGCTTCCGCCTTTGAAGTATTTGCCGTCGCTGTAGGCACCAGTGAAGATCATAGGGCCTTTCGTGTTAGTTGTCCAAAGGATTTCGCCTGTCTTAGCGTCTAATGCAACCTGCATGTTCTCGAAGGAGCCCGTGAAGATTTTGCCGTCACCATAGGCTGCTCCGATGCCGGTTATGCCCCCGCCCCGGATGTAAGTTGTCCAAGCCACTGTGGGCGGATTTGAAGGGTGGGAGAAGTCCCAGGCTACGATTGTGGAATTAACTTTGGTGTAGAACATTCTTTCTTCGGGGCTGTAAACGTTGGTGTTAAAGATACCTGTGAAAGCGTTAAAGTCAGGGCTTTCCCAGAGTATTTTGCCTGTTTCGGGATTAAGGCAGTAGTTTTCAATTATCATGTGTGCGCTATCGATTTTATAGGCTATTGGCCAATGAGTAGCATTGGGGAAAGGAGTTTGCCAAGCGATGTCGCCCTGCTGGTCAAGCGCATATGCAACGTGGTTGCTGCAGACGTATATTTTGCCGTTGAAAGCAGACAGGTAAGGCTGGATTTCGGTTATGTTGGTTTTCCAGATTACGTTGGGAGTGTCTGGGGCGGGTCCAGCGCTGAATCGGGTTAGTGCGGAGTCGCCTTGGTATTGAGCCCACTCGTACTCGTTTAGAGAGCTGGCGGCTTGGGTGATTTGTACATTGTATATGCTAGAATATGCGGTTGTGAATAGTAAACAGGCTAAAATTATGGTTAATGCGATTTTTTTTTGGATGACCGTTTCCCCCGTCTTTTTTAGGGCAGAACGTAATTAAATTCGAAGGATAATCCTTTGTTTTGCCCCCAGTCTTAAACATCAACTAGAGGCACTATAAAGTTTATGGAAAAAGCCCCTTAACCCCAAACCACGACAGCTAATGCTCTTTTAGCTTCCAAAGCTGTATTGAAGTGGAAACGCGTAAGCTTATTAAGGGGCGAAATAGCCCAAATACAACAATACCAAAAAGGGAAAGAGACGATTCTACTTGACCGAAAAGAAAGGGCCCCTACTAATGACTTCTTGGCGGTCCACAGGCGCCTGCAACGCAAGATGCGCATACTGCAACGTAGACGCAACCTGTGAAAACGCGCCCAGAGAAATGACCACTCAGGAAGCGTTTCATCTTGTCGATGAAGTACATGAATTTGGCGTAAGATGGTTCGGCATCAAAGGCGGCGAGCCACTGCTGCGCAAGGACATCTTTGAGATAGTTCGGTACGCCAAAGGCAAGGGATTAAACGTATGCCTATTAACCAATGGCTGTTTTGTGGATGGCGAAATCTACGATAACTTGGTCAAGTACAATGTTTGGTCCTCGGTGAGCATTGATGGCCCTGAAGATATCAATGATCAACTGCGTGGTAAAGGTAGCTACAAAAAAGCCCTCGCAGCCATAGAGAAATTATCAGCCGGTAAAATTTTAAACGGTTTGGCTTGCGCCATTACAAGTATAAACTTTCAGCACCTCGACCACGTCGCAGAGTTGGCTGAAAAGTACAAAGCTAACTTCGTTTGGTACAACGCTCTTGTGCCCAGCGGTAGAGCTAAAACAACCTTAGACTTAAACCCGACTCCTGAACAGTTAGAGTGGACACTCAACCATATCTGGGACTTAACCGAGACATACCATGACAAATTCGAAATACACGTTCACTGCCCACACTTTGCAAGAGTAGTCAAACAACGAATCCCCGAGGAACGTTTCAACGAATGGTACGAAAAAGAGTTCCACGGAAAATGCACCTACTTCGCATTTGGCGGCTACATATCCGTAACGGAGAATGGCGACTTAATACCCTGCTTCTACACTGACCTAACACCAAACGAACCTATGATGCTTGGAAACATCCGCAGCAAACCCATAACTCACGCATGGGAAGAAATCAAAGCCTCAACATACTACACAAAATTCCAAGACCGCAACATCCTAAAAGGCAAATGCGGCGTCTGCGAGTACCGAGAAATCTGCGGCGGATGCAGAAACCGCTCCTATGCCTACACCGGCGACATCACCGAATCTGACCCCGCCTGTCCATACATTCCTAAAGCATGGGCTGAAATGCAGAAGCAGAATAAACAGTAAATTTCTTTTCTTAATTTTATTTTTTGTTTTTAGCGAAAATCTAAAGGATTAGAACTGAACATTATTTTTTGAGTGGAAATGAATAGCAAGGTTTGGGTCTGCTTGGCATTTGTGCTGGTTTTGGGTTCCTCCGTCGCCATCTCAGAGGGAGCGCTTAGCAAAGATTCTTGGCCAATGTTCCGAGGCGACTTAGCCCACACAAGCACTACAGACTCTTCGGCGCCGCATAGTAACCAAACGCTCTGGAAATTCAACACAGGCGGGCAAGTCGGGTCCCCAAACGCAGCTGACGGGGTGGTGTATGTTGGGAGCTATGACAACAAAGTTTACGCTTTCAATGCGTCCACAAGTGAGAAACTATGGGCTTTCACTATGGGAGCGATTGTGATTTCCAAACCAGCCATATCAGAGGGCATCGTCTGCGTAGGTTCTGAAGACTACAACCTCTACGCATTAAACGCCTCTGACGGAAGCAAAATTTGGAGTTTTCAGACAGGTTACTATGTGGATTCTGACCCAGCCATTGTAGATGGAGTGATTTACTTTGGCTCAGAAGACCATCACGTTTACGCGCTAAAGCTTGCCACTGGGGAAAAGCTTTGGAGCTTTGAGGCAGGTGACAAAATTATGCTATCCGCAGCGACCGTCGCCAACGGCGAAGTCTACATTGGCTCTTTGGACAACACGCTTTACGCCCTTGACGCCTCCACGGGCGACCTCGACTGGAGCTTCGCAACAGGCGACAGCATCTTGTCTGTCCCCGCAGTCTCAGATGGAACAGTGTTTTTCGGCTCAAGCGACGACTCCGTCTACGCGCTGAACGCATCAGATGGGGGTTTGAAGTGGCAGTTCACTACTGGCGGCGATGTTTACTCATCGCCCTTCGTGTCTGGAGGGGTTGTTTTTGTAGGCTCGTTGGACGGCTACGTTTATGCTCTCCAAGCCTCCAATGGTGAGGAACTATGGAGGTACCAGACGGGTGCGGGTGTGGCTTCGGCGCCAACTGTGTCGGGGGGCGTTGTTTATGTGGGTTCCAATGATTACAAAATCTACGCTTTGAACACCGCAGACGGGCAACTCTTATGGAATTATGCAACAGGTGAAATGGTTATTTCGCAGCCAGCGGTAGCTGATGGCGTGGTGTATGTAGGTTCAGGTGACGGCAAACTCTACGCCCTGAACACAGCAGATGGCACTCTTGGGTGGAGTTTTGCCACTGGCGGCGGCATCGATGCATCCCCCACAGTGGCTGATGGGTTGGTGTTTGTGGGTTCGCATGATGGTAAAATATATGCATTAGATGCCGAAACGGGCATGGTTGGGTTAGATTGGGAGCAACATAATACGGTTGTTTGGAGCTATGACACGAAAGACATGGTGATGTTCTCATCCGCAGCAGTTGAAGGCGACCGTCTCTATGTTGGGGGTTACAACGGCAAAATCTACTGTCTAAACACTCAAACAGGCGGTTATCAGTGGAGTTACCAAACTGGGTACGCTGTTGTTTCCTCGCCCTCGGTCTATAACGGAGCGGTGTATGTTGGTTCGGAAGACTACACTTTTTATGCGCTCAACGCTGATAGCGGAGAACTACTCTGGAAATACACCACTGGGGACCAAATTGCGGTTTCCTCAGCTGCAATCGTCGACGGATTGGTTTACGTTGGCTCTAACGACGGCTACCTCTACGCCTTAGACGCCGCAGAGGGTAACTTGAAATGGAAGTTCCAAACAGGCGGAGAGGTGGTTTCTTCGCCAGCGGTAATGGATGGCAGGGTTTACTTTGGCTCCTACGACCACAACCTCTACTGCCTAAACACTGCGGATGGCGGTTTAGTTTGGAGCTATGAGTGCGGTGCCCCCGTGGCGTCATCACCAGCAATTGCGGACGGGATAGTGTATGCGGGTTCGGACGATGGGAAACTGTACGCATTAGATGCCTTTGACGGCTCGGTCAAGTGGAGTTTTGCTACTGAGGATCCTGTGGCGTCTTCGCCCGCTATAGCCAGCGGTATGGTGGTTTTTGGTTCCAGCGACGGAAGAATCCATGCAGTAAACGCTCAAACAGGGAATCAGTTGTGGAGTTATCTGACTGATGATGCGGTGGTTTCGTCACCTGCAGTTGTCAACAGCGTGGTTTACGTTGGTTCCTATGATCATTTTGTCTATGCAATCGGCGCAATCGACAAGCAGCCGCAACAGCCAGCAAGCACCGAAATTTCTTGGCTTGTATGGATTGTTGCAGCCGCAAACTTAGGTCTAATCGTCATTGCCGCCGCAGCGTACCTCATTTCAAAGCGCCGCCAACCCAAAACATCCAGCTAGAACAGCAAAAGAAACATGTCGGGCGCCGTTTAGCCAAAAGTTCATAAGCAAAAACGCCATCGGTTAAAGTTCACCTGCTCCTAAGCACACGTGAGTGGACTTAATGTCAACAAACAAAAAAGTAGCCCTTGTAAACCCACCTCTACCAGTAGACATCGGTCACCACCCACAGTTCCCCCCGCTTGGCTTAGCTTATATGGCAGCGGTGTTGGAGAAAAACGGTTTTGAAGTTAAAATCGTCGACTGCCCAGTTAACCACTATGACCACGCAAACCTTAAAGCAGAACTCGACACTTTCCAACCCGCCCTAATTGGAACAGGCGCTATGACGCCGACTATCGAGTCAGCCCTCAAATGTGCCCAGGTAGCTAAAGAAGCATGCCCAGAAGCCACCGTCGTAATGGGCGGTCCACACGCAACCTTCTCCGACAAAGAAGTTCTAACCCAAGAAAAAACAATTGACTTAATCGTGCGCGGCGAAGGCGAAGAAACACTGCTCGAAATAGCCAAACGCTCCGAAACTGGACAGAAACTCGGCGACATCAAAGGTATTTCTTTTCGCAAAGACGGCGAAGTAGTGCAGACGCCGCAAGGTCCTTTCATTCAAGACCTTGACACCTTGCCACTACCAGCGTATCACCTGTTGCCTATCGAGAAGTATTATGTTTCTAAACGCAAACTGCTCCCGATAATTACCAGCCGCGGTTGCCCCTATGCTTGCAGTTTTTGTGTTGCTTCACAGATGTTTGGGCAAAAGTTCCGGGCACGCAGCCCAAAAAACGTGCTCGACGAGTTGGAGTGGCTACAAAACGAGTTTGACGCAGAAGGAATCGCGTTTCAAGACGACACATTCACTTTTGACCGCAACCGCGCCATGAAGATTTGCGACGGCATGATCGAACGCAAACTGAAGCTACATTGGGGATGCGGAACCCGCGCCGATGTAGTCACCAAGGAAGTGCTGAACAAGATGGCGGCGGCGCACTGCGACGAAACAATGTTTGGTGTGGAGGCAGGCTGCGCAAGCATGCGGGCAATCCTCAAAAAAGGCGTCACAAACCAGCAAATCCAAAACGCCATCCAATGGGCAAAAGACGCAGGTATGTTTGTCACGGTCTCAGTAATTTTAGGTTACCCAGGCGAAACTCGCGAGACACTGCAAGAAACACTGGATTTTGCAGGTAAACTTAAACCAGATGATGTTTGGCTTTGCCATGCCACGCCATACCCGGGGACTCACCTGCGGGAAATTGTAGTGAAGAATGGATGGCCTATGTCGCAGGACTGGAAAACTTACAACACCATGAACGCCATCTACGAAGACCCCAACCTGCCAGCAAAAGAAATCGCGGAGATGCGGCGCCAGTTCTACAACAAATTCTACAATACTACATACATTCTGCGGCAAGCAAACAAAGGATATCTCAGGGGCAACCTGTACAGCAAAATCATGACTCGAACCGCCCTAAACTATAATCTCTGGCGAGTCATGTCAGCATTTCACCGCTAAAAAGTGCCTTTCCAAATTTTTCTCAAATTTACCTTTGAACCAGTAAACTTTATTACGTTACCAGCCCGTTTTAACGTAAATCAATAGGGGATATATTTCAATGGCAAAAACCTCTGCAACCGCAGACCAGATAGAAGCGTATGACTCACGTGAAAACTGGCCCCCATACACCTACCGTGATTATCCTGACATCAAACCAGAAACCTACGAAGCATTCATGAAGTTTCTAGACACCGAAAACACCTCAGGTAGACTAATGGAGCTGCAACCGTGGGTTTCGGTTTGCGACAGCCGCTGCGCGTTTTGCTACTTCCCAACCACCGCGTCGCGAAACGTCGACATAGATACATACCTGACCCTGCTCAAAAAAGAACTGACAATGTATGCAAAAACGAAGTACGTAAAAACAAGCTACTTCGACGAAATCGTATTGGGCGGTGGAACACCCAGTGTGCTGAGTGCGGAGCAAATCATCGACTTGATCGACTTCTGCAAAGCCAACTTTAACACAAGCAAAGAATACTTTATCAAAGTCACTGGCTCATCCAAAACGTTAGCTATCCCAAAAATAAAGAAACTCGCCGACTATGGTGTCTACCAGATGGACATGGGTGCACAAACCTTTGACGACAAACTACGCAAAGCCCTCTGTTTGCCAGACAGCGCAAAAGACGTTGAAGATGCTATCAGATACGCCCGCAGTTTAGGCTTAGTTGTATGCGTAGACATCATGTACAACCTACCCGGCCAAACAATGGATAGCTGGGAAGATACACTCAAAAAAACCATCGAGTTAGACGCAGAAGTAGACTGCTACTCACTGCACGTTGACCCCGGAACCATCCTTGAAAAGATGATTCAAAACGGCACTTCCCCTCCACAGGGCAACGCAGAATTCGAAAAGCAACTCTTCATGAAAGCCCACGAAACACTCATGAAGGCAGGCTACAGCGCAGTTGGACACGACCGCTATAGCCGCGTCGAGTGGCACATGCGTGAAAACTGCCTTAACGGGTGGCCATGGGGCGGCATCTTAACTACAGGTGCAGGATGCTTCATGGGTTACCTACAAAAGTTCAGCTACTCAAACATCGAAGACATCCATACCTACATGGATACGGTACGTTCAGGCAAACTGCCCATCTCCAGATTATCTGAGTCTACGATGGATGATATGATGCGCCGCACTATGTCCAGATTGTACCTCAGGTTGCCTGTAAGCAAAAAAGAGTTCATGGAGAAATTTGGCACCACCCCTGAAGCGGTGTTTCCCAAGCAGATTGATAAGCTAAAAGCTGAGGGCCTACTTGAGACTGATGAAAACGAAGTCCGCTTGACAAAGAAAGGCGAACTTTGGAAAGGCAATATTGCTTGGGAATTTGCTCCAAGCCAAAAAGAAACCTAAGTTTCTTTTCTTATTATTTTAGAAATCTGCGTTTTAGGGTTCTATTGAAAAGTTTTAAACAAAAAAGAAAAGAAAGTGGAGATTTAGTATCCCATGTGCTTTTGTGGCTGAAGGCCGTACCAAGTCATTACTTTGGCAAGAATCGGAACGATCACACCTAAAGCAATCAGGGGTACAAAGTTTGTTACAACTGCCATCAATGGATCTACTGCCCAAGCGTCTACTGCCATGTTTCGTCCAGGTTCAAGCGCAACAGTGTAGTTCATGTATGCTTTGACGACCGAAATTATTATCGAAGCAGTTAAGCCTGCGCCTAGCATTCGTTTAAAGTTGGTTGATCCATTGTTTAATGAGCCTGCCATGTAGCCGATGGTTACACCGTAAACTATCCAGAAGAGCATACTCACATCGCCAAAGAAATTATATTGAGTAACGCCCATGCTTGAAAAGAGTCCATTGTATTGACCTGCACTTGCAACGTAGTACATACCACCCATGATGAAGCCAGCAGCTCCACCAGCCCATTTATTCCAGAGCAAACCTAGAACAAGCGGGATACCAAGGATGATCATTTCTGCAAAGCCTGAGACAAGAATCACTGCAATGACATTATCTGCACCGAGAATGTGATTTTGACCGCCAACGTTAATGTAGACCGCAAAAACAAAAACGAGCAGGACTAATATTAACGGAATTGCTATGCCGTCTAAGATTGATGATATTTTAAGTTTGTTTTCTGCCATGTTTTATCCCTTTTTTGTTTAATAGCCCATACTGTGCTTTTGTGGCTGAAGGCCGTACCAAGTCATTACTTTGGCAAGAATCGGAACGATCACACCTAAAGCAATCAGGGGTACAAAGTTTGTTACAACTGCCATCAATGGATCTACTGCCCAAGCGTCTACTGCCATGTTTCGTCCAGGTTCAAGCGCAACAGTGTAGTTCATGTATGCTTTGACGACCGAAATTATTATCGAAGCAGTTAGACCAGAGAGGAGCATTCGTTTAAAGTTGGTTGATCCATTGTTTAATGAGCCTGCCATGTAGCCGATGGTTACACCGTAAACTATCCAGAAGAGCATACTCACATCGCCAAAGAAATTATATTGAGTAACGCCCATGCTTGAAAAGAGTCCATTGTATTGACCTGCACTTGCAACGTAGTACATACCACCCATGATGAAACCTGCAGCTCCACCAGCCCATTTATTCCACAGCAAACCCAACACAAGTGGGACACCAAGAATAATCATCTGTGCAAAGCCGCTTGTCAGAATCACACCAATGACATTATCTTCACCAAGAATGTGATTCTGACCGCCAATGTTAACGTAGACCGCCAAAACATAGATTAGTATTACTAGAATTATGGGAATTATAATGCCGCCGAAAATGTCTGATAGTTTAAATCTGTTATCTTCTGCCATTTTTTTCCCTTTACTTTATCTTTACATTGTGGCGGGTTTATAAGTTTAATGCTTGAAAGCTTGGTATGTTAAAAAATAATGTCATAATAACCAGCATAAAGGACATATGCTTCAAACACGTTAAGTAGATATAATGTTGCTAAGTCGAGATTAATTAAAGAAAAGATAAAAAGGGAAGATAGGGGCTATTGACGCGCCATCTTAACGTTGAACGCTAATGGCAAGTTGGCTGGGCAAACATACGAGCAAGTTCCACACATAATACAGTCTTTGGCGTACAGTTTGGATGCCTTCTCGAAGTCACCTTTAACGACGGCGTTGTAGATAGCTACTGGCTGCAGACGTACTGGACATGCGCTGACACATCTACCGCAATGAATACATGCAGTTTGTTTTTTTGCTTTGGCGTGGGCTTTGTTGAAGACAATTATGCTTGAGGTACGTTTAGTAATGGGAGCGGCGGTTTCTTGGAGTGCTGTTCCCATCATTACTCCGCCGACGACAACCGCACCAATGTTAGAGACGTTGTTTGCGCTAAGTATGTTGTTGATTGGGGTACCGATTTTCACCATCAGGTTCTTTGGTTTTGGTAAGTCACCGTTGAGAGCTGTGACTCTGCTTATGAGAGGTTCACCTTCAAAGACTGCGTTTGCGATTGCGTTCATCGTGGCTACGTTCTGGACGATGGTGCCCATTTCATAGCTGCGTTTACCTGAAGGCTGCTCATATCCGAGGATAGCTTTTTGCATCAGGCCTGCGTCACCCTGCTGATAGGTGAGGTGCAACACGCGAACTTCAGTGTCTGGTTCGTTAGCGAATGCTTGTTGAAGTTTAGGTACAGCTTCAGCTTTGCTTTCTTTGGTGACAACGATAACTTTGGGGTTACCCAAAATCTTGCGTACAACGCGAACACCGCGAACTAGGTTTGCGGTTTTCTCGATCATTATGCGTTCGTCGGCTGTGTCGTAGGGTTCGCCTTCTGCGCCGTTAACGAGGAGGTACTTGATTTTCTTGTCCGCTGGAACAGCCAACTTAACGGATGATGGGAAACCTGCGCCGCCCATGCCGATGATGCCTGCTTCACGGATGATTTTTAGGAGATCCTCGTTTTTGGTTGTTGCTAACTCTGTTTCTTTTATGGGTGTTATTGCTTTGTCAACAGTTTTTTTGCCGTCGTTTTCGATGTAGATAGCTTCGGTTGGTGCTTCAAAGCAGCTGTTGAATGCATTTTCGATTTTTATGACTTTACCGCAGATTGGGCTGTGAACTGGCGCGCTGATTTTGGCATCTACGTCTGCGATTTTCTGTCCGATTATAACTGCGTCGCCGACTTTGACTGTTGGAACGTTGGTTGCTCCGACTTGCTGGTTGGTTAAGACTACTGCGATTTTGGGGTCTGGAAAGATTTCGATGGGTGTTTTTCGCGCGACATCTTTTACTTCTGGGATAGATACTAAGTTTGCCATTTTATTTACTCTCCAAAGGGTTTGTTTAAGCGAACTTTATCGATGAACGGTACAATCAGGTTCATGATTAGTAATGCAAGTAGTGAACCGCCGAAGAAGCCCATAAAGGTTTGTATCAGTATGGTCAAAACTGCTAAGCCAATGCCGAAGATGATTTGTCCTACGCCATTATAGGGTGTTGTAGCGGGGTCTGTTGCCATGAAGAACGCCATGAATATTGAGCTACCTATGAATAGTTCGAAGAGCAGTCTTGTGGTAAAGTCTGCATCGCCAAAGATTGCTGAGAACATGACTGAGAGAATTGCGATTGCGACTAGGTAGCTTGCGGTGATTCTCCATTTGAAGTATTTGCGACCGATAACGAATAGTGCGACACCTGCGATTATTACTGCGATGCTGCTATGCTCCACCGACCCATCCGTGGAATTTCGTTAACAACATAATTTCCTCTACACTGGGTAGAGTCTTGGGCTCGTGGGTAAAGCGTAGCAAGTTTGTAGGTAACCTGCAAATGAAAGTAGCCAGTTGGTCCGCCGTTTCCACCCACGATAACAGCGCCGATTGGACCTGACAGTGAGGGTACCTGAAGCAGGCCAGTTTTAAGGTGCCAGCTTGTGAGTAGAGTAGTGGCTGTTGCTGGAAGCAAGACAAGGAATTTAGCTGCTGCGGCAGGGTTTACGGGTTTGTGGCCAGCTAAGCTTGCGACTTTCTTGAAAACAACGAGACCTATGAGCGAGATTAATGCTATGTAGAAGAATGCGAGTGGTGCTTCGACAGGTACGCCAGTTTCCATGCCTACTGCCATGCCTGGGTAGCCGAGGGTGAAACAGTTAATTACGATTAAACCGAAGACGGCTGCTGACCAAGTGTTAACTTCGCTGTCTACGGCTAATTTGCCAATTAACAGGTCAACGACTACGGCTATGCCGACTGCTATGAATGCGCCGAGAGCTACAGTTACACCCAAGTTCCATCCTGAGGGGGTAGTAACTTGAGACCAGAGAGCCGAGGAAACGATAGTGACTGCGAGAATTGCGAAGAAAGTAAGCTGCATTATGCGATTCTTTGTCATTGGACCATGAATGTGTGGTGCTTGGTTTACAACTAGTTCAGTTGAGTTTTCGTTACTCATTTATTCTAACCTTCTCAAATGAAGAGGTATTTCAGAGTGCTCACTTATTAAACTTTTTCGCGAACACTTAAAAAGCAAGCGAAAACTCCGTTCTAAAGGGTGGAATAAGACTTTTTTTCCAAAAACAGCAGAAGCACAGAAGCAGCAAAAGTGGATAACTAAGCAAAACTAATACGGCACTGGCCTGAATATCAGGTATTGCCGAGGAACAAGAAGTGGGAAAAACCTGCACCGAGGAACTTGAAGGAATCACCTTAACCGTGTACTTATATGTAGCCAAAAAAGCTACGCCTGTGGGCCCTCGAGAAGTCACAAAAGGCGTAAACTTGAGCAGCCCCAGTGTCGCGTATCGGCACCTGCAAAAACTCGAAGACCTCGACTATTTAGCTAAAAACGCGTACGGCGAATACACAGTTAAACGCAAGGCACCCCTTAGGGAAATGACTTGGCTGGGAAAACGCCTGCTGCCTAAAATGTATTTGTACGCTGCGATTTTCTTGGGCATCTTGATTGTCGAGTTTGCGATTTTAGCAATTCATTTTTCGGTAGAAACCTACGAATTCAAAGTTTTCTTCTTACTTCTCACGCTTATTACTGGGGCGGCGTTTACTGTTTTCGCAGCTGAAGGTTATTTGCAGAGTAGACGATTGCGAAGTGGTTCGCCAAG
This sequence comes from uncultured archaeon, assembly GCA_963810275.1. Taxonomy (GTDB): domain Archaea; phylum Thermoproteota; class Bathyarchaeia; order Bathyarchaeales; family Bathycorpusculaceae; genus Bathycorpusculum. Next base: position 57,413 of record CAWENF010000027.1, on the reverse strand, counting down.
TGAGTAGAATTTAATTGTCCAAGTTGTGGCTCCATTGCGACTAAGGGAAATAAGTAGAAAAGCATAATCTCAGAGTAAATTTTATATCATCAGGGCAAATCTATTCTCCACTGTGAAATAAATGAATCCAACCACAACGCCCTTGTTTATGGTTGTGTGGCGGTGTACCCGCAACTGCGTTGGCACTTGCACGTATTGCAGCTACATTAAAGATTATGCCAAAGACCAAGAGTTAACCACCGAACAAGCCAAACACATGGTTGATGAGATTGCGGAATTTGGTTCGCAATGGTTCGGAATCAGCGGTGGAGAACCTTTGGTTCGCCCAGACATCTGGGAAATCATCGAGTACGCCGAAAAAGAACACGGCTTAAACGTGAGTCTTATTACAAGCGGCTACGCGTGGGATAAAGACCGCTTTGACAAACTAACAAAGTATAACGTAAAGACCGCTATCAGCATTGATGGCACCAAAGAGACAAACGACAGAATCAGACGCCAAGGCGGCTACGAAAAAGCCCTAAACGCTATGAAGCAGCTTAGCAGCGTCGGACTCTTGGACTGCTTAGTCACAACTATGACTAAGTTCAACATCCAAGACTTGCCCCACACTGCACAGTTAGCAGAAGATTTTCACGCCCGCAGCGTAGTTTATCATAACCTTGTGCCGGTTGGGCGCGCAGGCGAACATATGGAAGACATAGCCCCAACACCAGAAGAATATGAAACTGCTTTCAACGAAATTTACAACATCCAACGCCGACTCTACGGTAAAGTCAAAGTAAACGTTTACTCACCCTTCTACGCCCGCATTGTCAAACAGAAAAACACCTCTGATTTCTGGGAATGGTACAACGAAGGCTACCTCGGCAGATGCACCATCGGCGGCAACTACATTGGCATCACCGAAAACGGTGACTACCGCAGCTGCGGCTTCCACGAAGGCTATCGCGTCGGCAACGTCAATGAAACCAAACTTAGCGACGCATGGGAACAACTCCAACACAGCGAATTCCACCTCAAACTCAGAGACAAAAACAACCTCAAAGGCAGATGCGGATACTGTGAGTATCGAGAAATCTGCGGAGGATGCAGGACACGCGCCGAATTCTATACAGGTGACCTGTACGCTTCTGACCCAGCATGCAACTATATCCCTAAGGTTCTACGTGATAACCCCAAGTTGCTTGAAGAAGTGCAGAGGGCAGAAAAACTCGCACAAATCAAAAAGTAAATTTTTATTCTTTCTTCTTTTTTGTTTTTTAAATTCGTTTTCACTATCTGATCATTTAGCAAAGAGATCTTGGTAATTTCTTTAAGCTTCTGAGTTGTCTTTTTCAGTCGAGTGTCGCTGTCAGGTATACAATCAGGTACAAAAACAGAACAACAAAAACAAAAAAGAAAAGAGTTAGATTGGGTACGCGCCGCAAATCTTGCAGAACGAAATCTTTGTCTTAAGGTGACTGTGGCATTTGGGACATTCGATTGCGCCTTCGACTTTAGGGAAAACGTCTTTGGGTTTGCCAAATTTCTCTCGGAAAACCTCGTAGTAAAGTAGCTGTTCCTTGTCTTGGATTTCCACGTCGTCTTCAGCTTTGATGGCAGCTTTCTTCTCCTCGAATTCTTTGTCTTCAATAAGATCATTAAAGTAGGTACGCAACGTTTCGGTGCCTGTTCCAGCCTCAAGCGGCGCTTTTGGTCTCCAAATGATATCGTTGGGTATAACGTCTTCGTAGGCTTTACGCATAATCCACTTGCCATACTTCACGCCATTGTACATGTTAATTTTGTACTTTATCGGCAACTTCATGGCCCACTCCATAAAGTCAGGGTGGCGATATGGCGCAATAATTTGCATGCCCATAGATTCAGCCATCGGGAAAGAGGAGAAACCCATTTCAGCCCACATCTCCTGCTGCTTTATGGCGAATTGTTCCTCGCTCAGGTGAAACTGCCAGGGATAGCCGAAGAGTTCATCTAATGCATCGCCGGTAAAGACGGATTTGATGCCTTTAGGTTTAAGCAGTGTTAAGCCGATGAATACTGGGAGGCTGTTGCGGATTTCCATAGGGTCATATTTTTTAAGTGCTTCAACGACTTTGGGGTAGAATTTGTATACATCTTCTTTGCCGAACTGGTAGGTTTCGTGTTTTAGATGGAGGAGTTCGACCATTTTTTTTACGTATTCAGTGTCTTTAGGTTGGCCGTGTTTGAAGGCCAAGGTTAAGCAGGGAATGTCAGGTTTGTATTTTACTGCTTCGTATGCGATGATTTGAGTGTCGGTTCCAGCGGAGAACAGGAAGCCGTCTGCGACGTTTTCTTTGACGATTCTGTTTACAAGGGTGCGTACTTCGGGGATGAGTTTGCTAACTTCAGACTCGTTAATGCTCATTATTTATTCCTCGATATTATAGTGTTTGTCATCTGCGGCGCATATAAAGTTAACTGGCGCATATAAAACTGAATGATTAGTAAACACATATGCAAAAATGACCCTTTAATTTGAACAAATGATGCATATAAGAATAAAACACATGGTTGAATTAGCCAACCAACCTAAAAGCAGAGCGACAAAAACGACAATAACTTCGCTGCCGACCGTAAGCTTAAAACCCATCACCAAACCATATCCCCAAGGACCAGACATGAAAGTCAGTGTACTCCACATGGGAATCCGCCAAACCCTCCAAGAAAACCTCAAAGCAGCCAAAACCGCAGTGCGTAAAGCCGCAAAAGACCAACCAGCCCTAATAGCGCTACCCGAATACTTCACCGTCCCAAACTGCATGGCACACTTCAACGATGCACCCAAAATCAGCCGCGAAACCTGCAACCAAACTCTCGAGTTCCTACAAGAAATCTCGGAAGAAATCGGCGACATCTACCTGCTCGGCGGTAGCGTACTTCAAGAAGACGGCAGTAAATTTTACAACACCTGCACGCTTTGGAGAAACGGCGAGTTGCTGGCGAGCTACAAGAAAATCAACCCTATACAGGCAGAGGTGGACGCTGGCGTTTCCCGAGGCTGTACTCCAATGGTTTTTGATTCTGACTTTGGCAAGCTTGGGATGATTGTGTGCGCTGACACATTTGACCCTGCCTTAGTTAAGAAGGTAGCAGAGTTAGGCGCCGAAATTATCACGCTTCCAGTGGCAGCTATGGGAGCTCATCCCACCGTTAAAGGACACCCGCTGACCGAGGGCATCGCTCGTGATTACGGAGTGTTCGTCCTTAAAGTCGGCAACGTATCGTCAAACATGCGTGGCGGCAGAAGCGCTATTATTGCGCCATGGGGAATTTTAGTTGAAGTAACGGATGCGCCCGAAGATTCCATCTTAACGGGGGATTTGGATATGGCGCGTTTAAGAGAGTACCGTGCGAAACTCAAAAAAGCCTAAAAAATTTTGGTTTTACAGAACTGCACTAGTAGATTTTTGCCCAGGTATCCACAATTCGTTGCATTTGACTAAATTCGTAAGTGTCCAGCCACTCACGGAAGCCCTCATTGTGAACAGCGAACCGAGCGATCTGATGGGCGTTCTCCGAATCGTGAACCAGTAGTAGCGTCGCCATCAAGTTATGGCGGGAAATGTAGGCGACAGTTTTTAGAAGTGCTTCAAGTTTTTCGTCGGTTGGCAACTCGGCGCTTAACTCCACCACCACGGGTTTCTTGAGCGTAGCTACAAAGTCCCTTGTGATGAGGTCTACCCAGTAGTTAGTGAAGTAATCCCGTGAAGACAGCGGCACATGGAAGTAATCAACTAACTCGGCGATGTCGGGGAAGTCGATGCCGAAGCGTTCCTTAGCCAACACGGGGTCAGGAAACATCTCCACCGCAAAAGTGCCTTTAGTGTGGGTTTTAGCTTCTGCCAAGAAGTCAGTAACTACTTTGGCACGCCACTCCATCCAGCCTAAACCACTTTTTTCCCGCAGTTCAGTGCAGCGTGGGCAGGTGCAGAAGTCTTGATCGGCAAAGTGGTAAAGGTTGAGCGTGATTCCCTCGATGTCCTGTTTGGACAGGCTGTCGAGGTAGGCGTAAATTTTTTTGCGGTAGCCAGGGTGTGTGGGGCACACATAGTCAAACGGCAAGTTGTTTCTTCTGTTACGCCGTAGCGCCGGACCATACTGAGAGGTCTGCACGATTGAAGGATCGTCCCGGATGGCTTTTGCGTCACAGAAAACAGTAACGTCGTTTTGCATGTGCTCTGCTGCTGGGTTAGCCTGCCCATCAGCCCATTTACAGTAGTAAACGTGTACATCATAGCCTTCTACATGTTCTGGCTTGTACGTTACTAAACCGATTTTCATGCCTAAACTCTTGCTCGCAAAAGATATATTATTGGCGCTTATTTAGTTGTTGATTTCCCATGGACAAACAGAAGGCACCCATAAACGTCGACTTAAGCAAGTGCCCGCCTTGTATAGGACAAATTTGCATCGGTGTTTGTCCAGTGGGTGCAATTGAAGAAGGCAAAAACCGCAAACCCCAAATCATCGAGGTGGTACAGTGCACCCGGTGCGGCATCTGCGTGAACCTGTGCCCTAACAAAGCCATCACTTTAAATGCGGCAACCCCCAAGAAGTAGCCAATATGGGGTTGGCAAAGTGGACCAGCAACGTGACCTATCAGGCAATGTGAAATTCACCATTAAGGACAACGTTTTAGCATTCACCTCTCCAGACCAATTCAAAATAATCAGTTCAGCAGTCTATAACGGCGGCGCAAAAAAAGTTAAGCACACGCTCAATATTGGCGTACCGCCAGGCTACAGCGACGTGGCATTGCACATGGACCCACTGCAGCTCATCAAAATGTCGGCCGCAAAAATCGACGTTTCCGATGACTACCTTGCTATGGTCACCGCAGCCAACGTGCACAATTTCAGTTTAGTAACCCAAACAACCGACGAGTTCACCGTAGCCGTCGCAGCAACTGCAGGGTGTTCACATGGCGAATCCAGCGGTGAGGAAATCACGGTTGAGGAAATCGTTGGAACCATTAACATAATTGTTTACATCGACGCTTCACCGTTAGAGAGCTGCATGGTAGCAGCCCTCATCACTGCAACGGAAGCTAAATCAGCGGCGTTGCATGATTTTGATGTGCGAAGCCGCTATACCGGCGACTTAGCCACAGGCTCAATCACCGACAGCGTCACGGTTGCAACAACCGGCAAAGGCACCCCAATCGTCTTGGGCGGACCCGCGTCTGTTCTCGGACAAGTTGTGGGGCGATGTGCAAGGCAGGCGGTTACGGAGGCTCTTTTGCGTCAAGAACCCGTTTGGGCTAAGCGTAGCGTGTTTGACAGGCTTAAGGAGCGCCACCTGCCCGTGGAGAAATTGGCGTTGGAAGTCTCCAAAATTAAGGGCTTAACAGTCACCGTCGAAGAATTAACAAAGATTCTTAACGAAAACCCCGCTGCGTCGGCGGCGCTGCTGGCGGCTGCAAAGATGGATGACGACTACAAAAAGAACCTGCTGCCGGCTGATTTCAAGAATTGGAGTCAAATCACAGAGGTCACAAACTCGGTTGAGTCAGTTGAGTTGCCGCCATTCGTAAAAAACGCTTTAATTAAAGTTGTAAAAGCAGCCTAAACACGGATGAGCTTTTTTCGTAAAAACTAAACGGTATTTTTAGTTTTAAAAGGCTGAAAAAAATAGCGTATCTTTAAAAGCTCGAGGAACATTTACTGGAGTACTTAAACGGTGAATATTTTTGTCTCAGATTATTTATGGCAGAATTACTAACTATAGAGTAGGAAATAAATCTCAAACTCCAAGAGAATGTCTCGTAGAATTTAAGGGCATAAACTCCGCTGCTGTAGCAGGCAAATTAGTGGGCCAAAAGGTAGCATGGAAAGCAGGGGAAAAGGTGCGTCTTGGCCAAGTCAAAGCGCTCCATGGCAGAAACGGCATTGTTAAAGTGAGGTTTCGCCGCGGGGTTCCCGGTGAAGCAATCGGCACAGTTGTCCAAATAGTAAACTAAGTAACATATTGGATGGGGTTTTGCCCATCATCCAATCGGTATACAGGCGGTTTGTACAGTCAACGTAATTAAAGGCTGGAAAACACTAAAACATGATGGCGGCTTCCTTAACGAATGCACAGGGCAAACTCTGATTGTTACAAAGAAACAATTCAGCACTAACTATTGTGTTCTGGTTTTTGTCGCAAAGCGAACTGAAAATAAAGATGGCAGAGTGATTTCGCCAGAATTTTCAACTGAAACTAAAGCGGAAGCATACGCGATTAAACTCATGACAAAAAACCCCAACGGTATAACCTGAGACTACGGTCACTTTTTTAGATAGTAATCAAACGCTATGCAACAAAAACTGGTTTTATAAATGCAACCTCTGCAACAACTCGTTTTCCGTTTTTGGAGATCCACTTCATGCTTTTTGCTAAAAGAAGCTCTCACCTTTATAAGTTGACAAGGATATTTGCTATTAACTTGTAAAATTTTTTGCAAGATTCAACTATTGAACGGAAATACCTGTATGTTAAATTACAACTCGAATCCTAAGGAAAACTTCAAATGCAGAATATGCGCGGCACGCTTCAAAAACCCAGATCAACTGAGAAAACACAGAATGGATGCGCATAAAACACATTTGCTCACCTACAAGATTTAGAAGTAAAAAGGTATCTTAGTGAGACAAATCAAGCGGTTTCTGGGTATATAAAGACGCGGAATAAAGTACCAGTTCACAGATGATTTTTCGCTGTTTTGGTTTTACTAAACGAATTAACACTCGTATCCAAGTAAAGACCAAAATCTTACCGACAAGCGCTAAACTGGGTCAAATTCTAAAACAACCTCTGTGAAAAACAAAAATAACAATACAAGGTGCGATCAACTGCAAAAGCTTATAACCCCCAAACCCAATTCCATATAAAAATAGAACAAAATCATGGTGAATATAACTTGAAATTCGGCACGTTCCTTTACCAACCCGAGCCTGTTGAAGGCGTCGACATGAACTTTTACCGGCAAAAATCCGAATCAGGCATTGTCGGTGTTGTAAACCCAAAGATGTACACTAACATCGCAGTCTTCGGCGACAACAACATGGCTGCACAACGCCCCGATTGGGTCTCCCAAAGCAGCTTTGGTCCAGCTCTTCGCACTAACAAACGTTATAACCTGCGCTGGGACGTCGTCTGCATGACTAACCCCGAAGCCCGCGAATACAACCTTAAAATCATTGCGGACAGCGCCAAAAAAAGTCCAGGCATCAGCATCAGCAGTCAGCATTTCGCTGATCAAGGCTTCTGCACTTGTCCACGCTGTATTGAGCAACAACGCAAAAGCGGCTTAAACTGGGTGGAATGGAGAGCAAAAACAGTTACCGACTTCCTTGCAGAAGTTAAAGAAATTGTTCAGGAAAAACCACTCTTCGTCAACTTACTGCCAGACCCACTGTTGGGCAAAGTCCGCTTCGGCTACGATTTTGAAGCACTCGCACAGTACGCAGACTACTTTGTTATCCCAATGTTCAGCAAGAACTACCCAACCCCATGGTACTGGGAAACCATCGCACGTGGCTTCAAGAGCCAACTTAAAAAGCCAACATTCGTAAACTTCTACGTCCGCGGCCCCAACGAAACATGGGACACTGTCGCACCAACCAAACAGATTATGACTGTTGCAACCCGCGTTGCACGCCAAGGCATTGACGGCATAATCTTCCTTGCTGAGAAGGCAGAGTATATACAGAAATTCCAGAAGGAAGCAGCTCAGGACAAAGAAACCCGTGAATTCCTAAAAGACCACGGCGGCGACGAAGTCCTTGACCTGTTTGCCCGCTGGGAAAAACTTTATTTCTAAATCCATTTTTTTCTTTTCAGTTTTTTCATTTTTTATTTTCTTGATTGTCGGATTAAATTTTTTGTGCCTAAAGTAATTTTTTTGCTAAAATTTCATTCGCAAACAATTCATTTATTACTGATCTACATGTCAAGCGATAAGGGCTCAAGCTTAAATTCCGAATCAAATAGGGCGATAAAGAAATTGAGTATTTTGGGGATGTAAACAAGGACTCATTACGCAACTGTCCTCGACTACGTAAAGAGCAGCCCATACCAAAGACCCCTAAAAGATATGCCGTAATAATTAAGAAAAGAAGCACCAACGAATCCTTATGACGCAAGTCTAGACACGAATTTGAAGGCTCTATCAAAATCCTTCATGACACCAGAGTCTCAATTGAGCAACTCATGTATTCTTTTCCAAAAAAAACCCCGAATTTCAAGACTACACAGACACACTACCTTCACATTCGGCACAGCGCCAAGCCGTACGCTATGTAACCTACACAACGCAAGTTGGCTTAGATCAACCTCAAATTCGGCCTCGCCAACAAAAAAATCGTAGTCCTAAACAGTTATGATTTTACCGGAAGCACATTAGGAAGCATACTTGTGGATTTCCGTCGCTTAGGAGTCGCTTCAGCCCTCTCAGCAAACGAGCATCGAAACCGAAGGCTATTTTTGACTGAAACAGGCTCAGAAATAATTCGAAACTATCTCTGCAGAATCTAAAACAAGTCCACAAGCACTTTTTCTTTAACAACAAAAGAAAAAATTAGGCTTTATTCTCAAGGGCTATCTTGAGAATTTCAGCTTTATCGCAGCATTCCCATGGGAACGCTACGTCGTCGCGGCCAAAATGGCCAAAGCATGCACTTTTCCGGTAGATCGGTCTTAGCAGTTTGAGCGTGGTTATGATGCCGCGTGGAGTCATGTTGAAGTTTGCTTTGACGATTTCAAGGATCTTCTCGTCGGATATTTTTCCGGTCTCAAAAGTGTTCACTAGTACGCTGATTGGTTGGGCGACACCGATGGCATAGCTAATTTGCACTTCACATTGGTCAGCAAGGCCAGCGGCTACGATGTTTTTGGCGATATAGCGAGCCATATAACATCCGCTGCGGTCCACTTTGGATGGGTCTTTGCCGCTGAAGCATCCGCCGCCGTGACTGCCTACTCCCCCGTAGGTATCTACAATTATTTTTCTGCCTGTTAAACCTGAATCGGCGAGAGTACCTCCGATGACAAATCTGCCTGTACCGTTGATGACGTAATTCACGTCTGGCGCGAGCAGGTTTGCGGGAATTACGTGTTTTATGACTTTCTCAACGATTTGCTGTTTTAGAACTGAGTCTTCGATTGAACCGTTGTTCTGCGCTGCTATGACGACTGTTTTTACGCATTTAGGCTTGCCGTTCTCGTATTCCACGGTAACTTGGGATTTGCAGTCTGGACGTAAGTAGGGCATGGTGCCGTCGTGGCGGACATCTGCTAGACGTTTTACTAGGCGGTGAGCAAGAAGTATAGGTAGAGGCATGAGTTCTTTGGTTTCGTTGCTTGCATAACCGAAAACCATGCCTTGGTCACCTGCGCCTTGTTCTTTGCCGTTGGTTTCATCGACTCCCATGGCGATGTCTGGAGACTGCTCAGTTAAGGAGACTAAAATGCCACAGGTTTCCCAATCTAAACCGTCTTTGGCGTTGTCAAAGCCGATTTCTTTGAGGGTATTGCGGACAATTTTTGGGATGTTTACCTGCACGCATGTGGTGATTTGCCCTGTTATTATGACGGTCCCCTGCATGACGAGGGTTTCACAGTCAACGCGGGCTTTGGAGTCTTGGGTGAAAATTGCGTCTAGGACGCTGTCGGAGATTTGGTCTGAAACTTTGTCTGGATGACCTTCACCGACTGATTCGGATGTGAACAGATATTTTCCGTTTTTTTTCATCGAGTTTCCTTCTTTGCGTTCGGTAGATTCGGTAGCTTAGGTTACTCTTCATTTTTCTTATATGGCTTTCTGAATAAAATATTCCAATCCGAATACCACTGTGTTGCTGCACACTTAATTGGATAACTGGTTTAACCAAAATGTTATCCTCAAAAGTGAAAACATAAAAAACTATTTTTCAACACCTAAAGCTCCTAAACCCATAGGTCCCTACAACCAAGCGGTAAAGGCTGGCTGGTTCCAGGTTGTTTCAATAGAACTTCCCATAAACATAGAGACAGCAAATTAGTAGAAGCTGACATCAGGGGAGACTCGGCAAGTCATGGAGAATATCAAGGCTATACTGCCAACAGCCGACTACAACCTAAACGATGTGGTGCAGTCAACCGTATCTCTGTCGTCTATGAGCGCTGTTTGAAGAGTTCAACCGCTAATATTCTAAGTACTTCACCTTGGAAGCTCTTGCTCGCGCAACCGTCGCCTGCACCCTTAAAGCCGAAAAACAAGTGGAAATCGCCACAATAGCCTACAAAGAACCTCAGTGATTTAATAAGTTATAAAAGCTTAGTTGACGCTAAGTAATTATAGGCGCAAACATGGCAGTCTCACTTAAACGGTTCATGCAGCAGATAAGCGGCAAAAAAGCCCCTGGACCTTCCACGTCGTTCACGATTTTTCATGTGTTCTACGCGCTGGAATTGCTTGCTCAGAAGCCGTTGGGCAGAAATAAGCTTGCCGAGAAGCTCAAAGTGGGCGATGGCGCAGTGCGCACCATAATTAGCCGTCTGCGGGAAGCGGGGTTAATCGAGACCTCCAAGGCAGGCTGCGCTTTAACTGAGCGAGGCAGGGAAGTTTGGAGCCAATTCGAGCAGGTTTTCCCTCGCCAAGGAGCATTATCCAAATCCGAGTTAAGCGAGTACCCCTACAATTATGCAGTCTTGGTGCATAATAGCAGCGATAAAGTGAAAAGTGGTATAGATCAACGCGACGCAGCCATCATTGCAGGCGCAAAAAAAGCGTTTGTTATGGTCTACAGAACCGGGCACTTAAGCATCAAATCCGTAAGCGACAACATTGAGCAGCAGTACCCTGAAGCGGCAAAGCAGATTCTTGAGCAACTAAAACCAGAGGAGAACGATGCGGTTGTTGTTGCGAGTGCAGAGTCGGCTCTGAGGGCAAAGCGCGGTGCGTTTGCCGCTAGCTGGTCACTGGTCAGCGCTTAAGAGGTGTATTTTTCTCCTTCGTTTAAGATTCTTTCCAGCAAAGTGTTGATGTTAACCATGCCCTCGTTTGTTTTGGATGAAATAGGCATCAGGAGGAATTTTAAGCCGAGTTTGTTGATTGCTTGCATCATGTTGCGGCTGAAGAGGCGTTTAGTGCCTTCGAGTTTTTCTTCTATTGCGTCTTCAAGAGCCATGGGGTTAGCTGACCACGACGCAATAGCTTGGGCGTCTTTTTTGGGGATCAAATCAGTCTTGGACAACACGTGTAGTTGCGGCTGGAAGAAACGGTTGTAAACAGCGGCTGAGAGAAACATGTTGGAAACATAGTTTAGGGGATTGGTGGAGAAAACAGCGTCGAAAAGGTACACAAGCGCTTTAGGTTCACGGGTTAACTCGTTGACGATGTAGGGGCCAGATGCGCGGAAAGCGAAGAGCTCCATCTGCCCAGGCGTATCCACTAACACAATGTCGGCGTGGGCTTCCTCTATGTCGCGGGTGAGGTTTTCGATTTCGTCCGCGATTAAATCTGCAGCCATAATCAGGGCACCGTTGGGGCCAAGACTGTATTTCTCCATCAGATCACCTACGTTCACGTAGTTGCGTACGTCAACATCAGGCTGGTAAGGCAGTTTAAGCGTGCCTGGGTCTAGATTGACGACTGCGACATCTTGTTTGCTCATCTTGAGCCATTCCGCAAAAGCTGCGGTAAAAAGGGATTTGCCGCTTCCGGCTGTTCCGATTATAAACACTAGAGGCATTAAAGGTTTCTCCGTAATGGTTTTGCACTGGTTTGGTTATGAACTTTTCTGCCAGGCTATGGTTTCTGATTTGCTTTTTTGCTCTCCTCCCCTCATTAAAGTATTAAGGGCAGGTGTCTATGGGATGAGTTAAGTCAATGATGGATTTTTTTCATAATAATCAACTTATAGTAACTGCAAAATTTTTTGGGAAAAGACTTAATTCTCTAACCAGACACCATTCACCAAACACAAGGGTGTACACTGTTGGCTAAGCTCAGCGACCTAAAGTTAGCTATGGGAACAAGCATCTTCTTAGCAGGATTCATCTTCGGAATATTCCTCTTGGTCGTCATCTTCCTACTTCAGTATTACGTAATCGGCTTTGACCTCATCACCATGCTGTTTCTGGCGTTGGGCGGCACCTTACTTTTCATTCTCTTCGAGTATGCCGTCGGTCCCACTATAGTTGCCACAAGCACTCATCTGCAGTATCTAAAACCCGGAGAGAACCTGTGGCTGGAAAACACAGTAAAAGAAATGGTGCAGAAAGCAGGACTACCAATGCCACGCCTCGCAATCGTCCCCGACCGAAGCCCCAACGCTTTCACGTTTGGTAGAACCAGCAACAGCGCCGTCTTAGCCGTCCACGAAGGATTACTTCGTCAACTAAACCAAGACGAAATCAAAGCAGTTATCGCCCACGAATTGGGACACATAAAACACAAAGACTACATTGTCATGACTGTTCTCTCCGCCCTGCCGCTGATTGCATACTGGGTTTCCCAGATTGCGCTTACCGCTGGCTGGTTTAGCGGAGGTACCTCAAGACGAGGAGGCAGAAACGAGGGAAACGCAGGCATAATCCTTGTAGCCATCGGAGTAATCTCGTTTATCGTCTACATCGCCAGTTTCATAGCCGTAATGCGGCTAAGCCGGTTGCGGGAGCACTTCGCCGACGCATTTAGTGCGTACCTTACAGGAAACCCGCGGGGCTTGCAGAGTGCCCTTGCGAAAATCACTTACGGGTTATCAATGGCGCCAAAAGCTAACATGAGCGCACGCAGTTTCTACATTGAGGACCCAAGCCAAGCCAAAAGCGAGGTTGAGCAAATCATGCAAAACAAGAACAAGTATGATCTGGACCATGACGGTGTGTTGGATGAGCGAGAGTTGCATTTGGCGATGGAACGGGAGGCGAAATCTACGTGGGCGCAGATGAACCACCTTTTTGCCACACACCCACCGACTTTTAAGCGCATAATGCTGTTGCGTGACATTGAGACGGAGATGGACACGGGTAAGTACAGCAGCAACAACATGTACATCCACGTCTAAAAGTCCATTTTTTTTAGGTTTAAATCAGAATTTCTCATGCGAAGACTAATATCTGCCTAGAAGCGATGTAATACAGAAAATAGAGCTGAACAACATGGTTAATTATTGTCCCGAATGCGGTGGAGAAATGCATTACATCTCGCTGACCAAGAACTATGTGTGTAAAAGCTGCGGTTTATCCTGCACAGGTCAGGAGCTAAATGACGAACGAGACAAACGCCAAAGATTCGACGATGACGACCCAAAAACCGCCCGCCGCAAAGAATACCTCAAATGGTACCTTAGCAAAAAGTAGCTTTGCCCAATTTGGACACAGGATACTTTTATTAGCGTTGACTCTGCACCACGTTTTTGGATAGGCATAAAAGCACAGCGCTAATGTATTGTCAGGAAGGTAACAGCTGTGACTGTAAACGTCGAAATCATCTCTATCGGTAACGAACTGCTCATAGGGAAAATCCAAAACACCAACGCCTACTGGCTATCGCAGCAAATAACAGCTCTGGGCGCGTCAGTTCAGCGGGAAACCATCATCCCAGATGTTATTCCCACAATAGCAGAATGTATACGTGAGGCTGCAGCCCGAAAATCTCATTTCATAATCACTACAGGCGGCTTGGGACCCACTTTCGATGATAAAACGATGCAGGCCGCCGCAGTCGCACTGGGGCAGAAGGTGGTTGTGAATCCCGAGGCGTTAAAGTTCGTTAAAACTCGAATCGCACAGTACTTCAAAGAACGCGGTGAACCCACAGAGTTTCAGATGAATCCGCCACGGTTAAAGATGGCTATGCTGCCCAAAAACGCTCAAGTTGTTGATAACCCGATCGGCACCGCGCCAGCCATGCGAGCGGTCATCGGAGAATCGGAGCTGTATGTTTTGCCCGGCATCCCAAAAGAGATGGGGGCTATCTTCACAGAGACTATTGCACCTCGGATTTTGGAGGCTGCGGGTTCGGAGGTTTTTGCTCAGAGGAGTCTGTTTGTGGAGGAAATCGAGTCTAAACTTGCCCCGTTAATCGATATAGTAATGGCGGATAATGTGGGGGTTTACGTTAAGTCGCATCCGATGGGTTCTGATGTAAGACCTAAAGTGGAGCTTCACTTAACTATGACAGATGCGGCGGAGAAAAACCCTTTCCAATCTGTGGCTAAAGCTGCAAGGGAACTGTCTGCGCTAATTTTGGCAGGCGACGGCGTAATCCTTGGTGAAGCTTGACAAGACGGGTTTGGGAAATAACAATTTAAATCACAGCTGCATTAAGAGGTTCACTTGAGCTGGCTATCGCATAATGAAAATTCCGCGTCTTCAAGTTGTATGTTTCGCCACATTATCACTGGTTATTCTCTCACTGGCGCCTATAGCTAAAATGCAGGGGGAACCACACGATTATGCAGTTTCATTTCTACTGCCAGTATCCCCTGGTAGCCTGTGAACTACGAATTAAACGTTACCATAATACAGCCTCTATCAGTATTATTCCATTCAGAACCACTTCGTGTTTCAACCTGACGACTTCGCCAAGTTCGTTCGCCCTATGCTCTTACACCCATATTGAACAGAATGTGGCAGATTTAAAACAATACCGAAGACTTCGCTAACGGCGTCTTGGCGTTGGTGCACCAGATTCCTTATTAGGAAACCTTGCCTGGAAAGTACCTTGGGGAGATTATGGTGGATAATAGCGTAGAATGCGACCTTTTTGTCTACTTTGCGGCATCCATACTTGAGGCAGGCGGTGTCCCGGTGGTCATCCTCCACTATCAAGAGCAGCGACCACATGGAGATCGCTGTCGACATAGAAGGTGCACCCACGGATGCCCGAGTAGACGTTTACAGTGTAACTTATCAAAATGCGACCTACTACATCGGCGAATGCACAGGCAGTAAATGGAGGGACGGATGGCGCATCGGAGAGTGCCCAACTGGTTACCAGAACGTGACGGCGCAAATCGTCGGATTACCCCACACTGAACAGGCCTCCATCGGACAGGTATCGGCAAAATTGCGGGAACTCGACGCAAGCAACTTAAACCTCCATGTTTCAGCGCCGTTCACACTTGAACACACCGAACTCGTCATAACTGGGAAAATTGAGCCGTTAACCCCCAACGAAAACGTAACATTGCAGACGCAGTGGGGCAATGACTGCTGGCGGACTATCGCAACGGCGCAAACCAAACCTGACGGAACTTTCAGCTATATTTTGCTGCCGACCGCTACTGGCAACATTCAGGTGCAGGCAAGCTGGTTGGGTAACAGGGAGCTAAACGGAGCAATCAGCGGCCAAAGCACTGTTGTCGTGTTGCCTATGTACTTTATTTTAGTATCTTTGGGCTTGGTAGCTGCGGTTACTGGGCTTCAGCGGCGTTTATGACTCTTAGGCGCAAAAAGAAAAGGCACAGTTGATGAGGAAAGTGAGCATAAAGATTCAAGCGTAGACTAACAGATTTTAGCTTTTTCCATACAGTTTTTTGGTAGAAAACGCAATTTACACCTTATCCAATCTAATACGTAAACATTATATTGCGTTCCACCGTTTATCCAACACTATCAAGGGCGAATACATGTGAAAGTTACCCTCGTCAACCCACCCTATCCACCTAACGCTCACGCTCACCCACCCTTCATTCCGTTAGGCATCGCCTACTTGGGAGCAGTCGCAGAAAAGGAAGGACACGAAGTTAACGTCATTGACTGCCAAGCTGAACATTTAACAGTCGAAACCTTCCAGCAACGTATAAGCAAAGAATCTCCAGACATCGTCGGCGTAACCTCCACTACATTGCTGTACAACTCTGCTAAAGGCATCATGGAAGCAGCCAAAGAGGAGCACCCAGACGCCACCACCATGATAGGAGGCAGCCACGTAACTTTTTGGGATGAAAACGCCCTAAACGAATGCCCATCAATAGACGTCATCGTAAGACGGGAAGGCGAAACCACATTCGTCGAACTCCTCAAACGCATGCAGGAAAAGAAGAACTTCAAAGGCGTCTTGGGAACTACAATTCGCAGCGAAGAAGGCAAAATCATCCGTCATGACGATCGGCCCTTCCTCATGGATCTCGACAGCTTACCCTCACCCGCTTACCACTTGCTGCCCATCGACGCGTTCCACCGCATGGGCAAAACCATCTTTCCATTAGTCACTAGCCGCGGCTGCGTCCAATGGTGTGACTTCTGTAGCACTGTTCGTATGTTCGGCAGAGGCTACCGCGTCCGCAACCCCCACAAAGTCGTTGACGAAATGGAGATGCTTAACAAAAAGTACGGTGAAAGCCAATTCACCTTCTATGACGACGCATTCACCATCAACCGCAACCACACCCTTGAGCTCTGCGCAGACATTAAAGCACGTGGGCTCAATGTGGAGTGGGACTGCGAAACCCGCGTCGACGCAGTAGACAAGGAGCTGCTGGAGAATATGCATGACGCAGGATGCATCACCGTTTGGTACGGCGTTGAATCTGGCTCAACCAAGATCTTAGACAAGATGCACAAGAAAATTAACCGTGAACAAGTCAAGGATGCCTTTAAAATATCCCAGAAATCTGGGTTGATGACGATTGCAAGCGCCGTCATTGGGTTCCCAGGCGAAACCGAAGAGACAGCATGGGAAACCATCAACTTCATCAACAGCCTAAATCCTGATGACATTGGCTGCTACATCGCAACACCCTACCCCGGCACGCCAATGTACGACGAAGTAGTCAACAACGGCTGGCTACGAGTTACAGACTTCAACAAGTATGACACCGCAACCCCTACGTTTGAAACTCCAGACTTGAGCATGGAGAAACTCCGCGAAATCAAGTACAAAGCACATCAGAAGTTTTATCTGCGTCCCGCTTACATGCTCAAGATGATTCGCAGAGGCGGAACGTACGGGCGGAGCGGACTTAAAACGTCAGCAGCGTATGCGTTGAGAGCCATGCACATCAAATTGTCCTAAGTTTTCCTTTCTTTTGTTTTCAATTTTATCAAATGAGGCGCGTACTCTAAAAATAGGATAACGAATCTACCACAAAAAATCTTTTAATCAATTTCCCGCCCAATTTTTCTTGGAGACAAGATAAATTCCGAATATGGTTTCTAAATGTGGCATAAAATATGGCGCTTGCCCGTGGGAACCTTACCCCTGCAAAGGCATGATTAAAGAAGAGTTTGAAAGCTAAAAGAACAAAACTAAAAGCATTCTTGGGTATATGCCGATTCAGACTCCATGCGTGACATGCCAGACCTCAGATGCAGAAATCCCAAGGCAATCCAAGCTCCCAAACAGAAGATACCTGAAACGGGAATGCGCACACATAATGGGATGGATGTAAGTAACTGCGGATATTGCACTCGGTTTCAATGTGACACTTTGAAGGATACGCTTGGCCCTTGGAACAGAGAGAAAATTAAGGCGAAAATTGGCGTGGCGTCTGAGGAAGAGTATCATATTTGTGGAGCCTTTCGAGGGGATAAGGCGTTTGAAGGCTATTCTTGCAGAGTTGCCGCAAAGCGAGTTGGTGGAACCTGAAAAAGCACTAACGTCTGAGGTAAAAATCACTGATTTCCCTCAGAACTTGCCGTTCTCTGAGGAAGAAACGGCCTCGTTCAAAACTGTTCATAAGCTGTTGAAGACCTTGTTTGATTCTTCGTTAAAGATGAGTGGAAAAGACACGTTTGCTCATCAAGCACAAACTGTAAACTTTGAGGCGCATGTATTTAGTTTTTGCGGATTTTGGTCGCCGCAGCAAATTTGAGACGGAGAAACTAGTGGTTGACCCTGAAGTCTACTTCGCCAATAGAGGCAGTGAGAAGTCGCTGACGATTTGGGGTTTTGTTCAAGGCACCATATTCAAGATTTTATCTGAACATTGCATCCACTGCGAACGCATTGCGCAGCAAGGTTTGAAAGAATAGAATTTAGCGGCGGGAACGGGTTATCTTCGGGGCAGAGGGTGGATTATGAAGATGACGTTTGAGAAAAAAACTTGGAGGTGCCCCAGTGCTTAAGGCGTTTTAAGAGTACACGCAGATGTTGGATAAGAAGTATGGGAAGAAAGCTTTCAAGCAATTCGTAAATGTTGACATGAAGGTTCTAACCGAAAAGCGCCTCTGAGAACCATATGGACAAATCTCTACAACTAACCAATGGGCAGCACAACCCAAACCGGACGCAAACGCCAAAAACTTGCTTAGTCTCTAAGGTGGAGATAACGCAGCCCCGGTTGCTGTTTACTAAAAAAAAAACAGCATACAACCTAAAACTTTGCATCTACTAAGAAAGCATTATATGGGTTCCAACATTAAAAACAAAGGTCAAGGGGCAAATCACATGAAAATCACTCTAGTTAACCCGCCATACCCGCCAAGCGTACACAGCCACCCACCCTTTATACCGCTCGGACTTGCATACTTGGGCGCCGTGGCCGAAAATGCAGGACACAAAGTCAACGTCATCGATTGCCAAGCTGACCACCTAAACTATGACACCTTCCGCACACGCCTTGCAGAAACACCCTCCGACCTCATAGGCGCAACCGCCACCACGCTGCTCTACAAATCCGCCATGAAACTAATCACCATTGCCAAGGAAGTCCAGCCCCAAGCAACAACAGCTCTGGGTGGTTCACATGGGACGTTCTGGGATGAAAACGCCCTCAAAGAGTACTCAGCTCTTGATGTCGTAGTCAGACGCGAAGGAGAAGAAACCCTTCTCGAATTGGCTGAGAAGCTTGAGGGTCAAAGCAGCCTCAAAGGCATATTGGGCATAACTTACCGTGATGACGACAAAACCGTCCGAAACCCCGACCGTCCCTTCATAAAAGATCTTGACGCCCTGCCATTCCCAGCGCACCATCTCCTGCCACTGGAAAACCTTCGACATAACGGCAAAATCCTCTTTCCACTCGTCTCCAGCAGAGGCTGCGTGTATTGGTGCGACTTCTGCAGCACTGTTCGCATGTTCGGCAGAGGCTACCGTATGCGTAGCGCCAAAAACGTTGTGGACGAAATGCAATACGTGCACGACAAGTACGGCGTAGACCAAGTTACCTTCTACGACGATGCGTTTAGCGTTGACCGCAACAGGGTACTGGAAATCTGCAGTGAACTCCACAAACGAAACCTCAAACTCATTTGGGACTGCGGGACCCGCGTCGACATGGTAGACCGAGAACTCATGCAAACCATGAAAAACGCAGGATGCATCGCCGTCTGGCTAGGCGTCGAATCGGGTTCAGAGCTGATTTTAGGCAAAATGAACAAGAGCATCAAACTGGAACAAACCCGCCAAGCCTACAAAACTGCTCATCAAGTCGGCTTAATGACCATCGCCAATGTTGTCTTAGGCTTCCCGGGCGAAACCGAGCAGACAGCCAAAGAAACCATCAAATTCGTCTCTTCACTAAACCCCGAAGACGTAGGCTTCTACATAGCCACCCCCTACCCGGGAACGCCAATGTATGATGAAGTCATCAAAAACGGGTGGCTACGAGTCACAGACTTTGACCGCTACGATACCGCAGGTCCAACCTTCGAAACCCCTCAGTTAAGCATGGAAAAACTTGCGGAGTTACGAGCTAAAGCATACCAGGACTTCTACCTCCGACCAGGCTACGTTCTGCACATGATGCTGTTGGGCGGGACTTATGGGAAATCTGCGGTTAAAACGTCAGGCGCTTACCTGCTTAGAGCTCTGCACTTGAAGTACTGGTAGAGGCACCTTAACTTTTCGTATGTAAGCCACGGAGGCTAAAGCAAATACCAAGGGCGTTTAGCGATATAGTGATGGAGGCAAAGTCAATGCCGATGGGTGACAAACCCAGAAACAGCCCGATTAAGCCTGTTAAACTGAAACTTAGCGCTACAGAAAGCACAAGAGTCTCGACGAAGTCAATTCGGTTTTTACCAATAAACAATATGTTAACCAAACAATACCCCGGCAGAAACACAACGAAGACGAAACCCAAAATGTAACGCACATAAATAAGCGGTTCAGCGGTTACAAAGAGTGTGGCGAGTAACGTCACTAAAGTGTATCCTGCAACGATTTCTAGCCATCTTAGCGGTTTCAAAGGGGCACTTTCAAGTTTTTTAAACAAAGAAAAGAAAAGGAAAAGCTTTACAGGAAAGCTTTGTAGATTGGGTGGGTTTCTTCGAGTGGTCTTGTTCCGAGGTCAGCTGCTGCAGATGCAATGTATGTGTCGGTGATGGCTGCGGCTGGGAACACCCATTCAGCTTGTTCAGCTGGACCAATCATGAGCCAGTTTGCGCCGGCCATTTGCATGATGGTGTTTGTTGAACATACTGTGCCTTTGCGGTATTGTTTTTCAAAGTTTGCTTTGACCCAACCCATGGTTGTGACAACGTTTCCGCTGCCTAATCCGACTGGGTAACCATACTTTTCCTTCATGATGGTTATTGCTCTGACGGATGTGCCCATGTCTGGTTCGAATGCGGGGATTGCTGTATCGATGAGTGGTTTGGTGATTCCGCCTTTCTCTGCGAGGGCTAATGCTTCAACGATAACGTTCATTTTGCCTTCGAGAGTTGTGTCTTTGGGGTCGTCAGCGAGAACAATTGACATTTTGATGCCGCTTTCTTTAAGGTTTGCTAATTCGGCGTCTGTAACGCCTTTATAAACTGAGTTGTAAAGGCATCTGTCGGTTAAGCCCATTTTCTTTGCCAAGTTTGCTGCAGCCATACGGGTCTTTGGACTCATTGCGTCAAGCATAAGTGGTGCGTCAGTGTGATTGGGGACGAAGTCAATGTATTTTTCGAAGGCGGTTTCAGTTGTGCCAACAATGTCGAGAGCGAACTTAACGCCTGTGATGTCGCTTTGTGTTTGGCACCGGTTAATTATATCTTCTGCAGCTTTGGCGTCGAAGATGCCTTTGTTTGCATCTTGAACCATTTTTTGGCCTAACCAGAAGATGGAACCGATTAAGAAAGTAGGGTTTTCGCCTGGCTGACCGCCAATTTTGGCATTCCCAATTTCGAATATTTTTTGTTCTGTGTTGAACTTAAAGGACATTTATTCCACTTCTGATGGATTATTGCTTAATTGCTTTCTTTGCCAGCTCTGGAGCTTCTTCTTTGTTTTTGCCGAAGAGTGCACCAAACGCATCAGCATCTTCTTTTTTAACGGCTGCGCCGCCCATGATGATGCCGACTTTGTCTTTCAGACCTGCTGCTTTGAGTAGTTCGTCTAGTTTTGATAGGTTGTTCTTTGCTGGGACAGTGTTGACTGAGAGTGCGATTAGGTTTGCGTTGTTTTCTTTTACCTTGTCAATGAAGACCTGTGGTGCGACACTTTTTCCGACATCGATGGTTTTGAAGCCTGCGCGTTTTAGTGATCTGCGTACTGCTTCTTTGGCTGTGTCATGCATGTCTGGTTCAATGTTACCAATAACGACAATGCCTAATGGATTCTCTGGTTCTGGTGGTTCTTTTTCCATCATAGATTTTAGCCACGACATATTAAACACCTTTTTCCTTTGTTGATACTCTGGGCTTTTTATACTCGAGATTCATATTTAACCTTTTACCAACAAATTAAAAGTATGCATATTAGGGCTGAAAGTTAATGCGGGGCGTAAATCGAAAGCATTTGTTGCTGGCTACTATCTTTATTTTTTCATTTGCATTCCGCATGCTGCTCATTTTTTGGGATGGATACCCTCCGGGAGCCGACATAGGATTACATAACAGCGTGATTTACTCAATTACGGGTTCGGGAGGCGTGGATTATTTCTACAACTTTTTCCACATTGGCGGTGGTCCTTCACTGACTTTTCCGGGTTACCACATCTTCATGTCTGCAATGTTTATGCTTACTGGGTTGCCTGAGTTTGTGGCACAGGGTGTGGTTGTAGCACTTTTTAGTTCAATTCTTGTGCTGTGCACTTATCTGATTACTAAACAGGTTTTCTCGGAGTCAGCAGCGCTGTTAGTGGCGTTTTTAGCAGCGATTTCCCGTTTTGACATCGAAATGCTCCTGTGGGCTGGCTACCCTAATGTTATAACCTTAATGCTGATTCCGTTGACGTTTTACCTCTACCTTGAGCGGGAACGCTTCACTAAGCTACCCTACTTAGCCTCCACATCAATAATAGTCGGCGCCCTTTTCCTAACACATTCGCTTAGCTCAGGCGTATTTGTGATAATATCAGCAGTCGTTGTTTTGGGCATCTTGCTGTTCCCCAAGCATTTAGGCATCACTAGGAAAACGGCGCTCTACTGGGTGCTGCCCATCATAATAGGCGCTGTATTGGTGGCGCCCTTCATTGCCGAGGCAATACCAGCATATCTGGGTGAAAGCAGCTATCTATCCGGCTCTTCAGCTGCAAGTGACATTGGCAACGCCACGCTCTCAACCCGCGTCTTGCCCATTACCGATTGTTTTGCCGCTGCTTGGGTTAATCCCTGCTTTTGCCATATTCTCCAAACGCTTTTATAACAGCTGGTTTACTTTGCCCGTGTTTTTGCTTTCCGTTTGGGTGTTAGTGTGCGTCGTCTTCACGCAGGGCTATCTGGCACAGTTTCCCTTTGACTACAACCGCTTCCTCTACTTTCTAATTCTACCGCTTTTGGTGTTTATTGCGGTACTCATCGACTATGGCTCAGAGTTCTTCGCCCACATCATTGACACATACCAAACTCTAAGCCAGAAAGCTCAACCCATCAAGAAAACGGTCAACAAACGCGCAAACCAAATCGCCAAAGCCTTAGCACACAAAAACATCTACACCATCTTCTCCGCTTCTTTTCTGATTTTCTCGTTTGTTGCGCTTCCGATTTTCATGTCGCCTATCTACAACAATGTTGGGGAGAGCATCCAGAGTTTCTATCAGACCATGGATAATCAGGGTTGGGAGGCATTGCAGTGGACTAAAAACAACACTGCAAGAAATGCTGTGTTTGTCACTGACGCCTTGT
This sequence comes from uncultured archaeon, assembly GCA_963810275.1. Taxonomy (GTDB): domain Archaea; phylum Thermoproteota; class Bathyarchaeia; order Bathyarchaeales; family Bathycorpusculaceae; genus Bathycorpusculum. Next base: position 34,421 of record CAWENF010000027.1, on the reverse strand, counting down.
ATGGCTGGTGGCTTGGCGGATTTGCCCAGCGTCCGACTTTAAGTGCTGTGGATCCGCAGTTTCTGTCGCTTAACCGTGAGGTGGATAACGCCACGTTTGCCAGAAATATCCTTGATACGGATTACATGATTGACAATGGGTATTTGCAGGTGAGAGAAGACGGTGGCTATCTGGGACGGCATAACCCAGAGTTTTTAGCAAAAATCCGAAATGAATACTACCCGTTCCCGTTCTTCAACTTCAATAACACTAATACAATAGTCACCCTTCAAGACGGAAAAGACACCGAAATCATCCACATCTCCGACATGTCTGTTCTGGATATGCACCTTGAGAGTACCGCTAACTCGGAGTCAATTGTAGTCACGCATGGAAACACATTTTTCAACTACACTCAGAAAGTGACTATGTACGCAGAATCTGTTCTGGCAAATGTAACAGAAAGGTTCACCGCCGTAAAACCTGAAGTTGGATTTGTAACACTGCAGTTCGGCATAGCCACGAAAAGTAGCATTGCACCCTTCATCGCTGATGACCACTCAAACGTTGGCTTAGTTGATATAGGCATGAAAACGATGGCACAGTTGAGTTTTCCCAGTGCAGAGGCTCGCCCTGCGGAAATTTCAAATTCTGATTCTCTATACCTCACGTACAAACTCAATTTGGCGTCTTCAGTGGAGTTTAGCTTCTACGCTGGAACATACCAATACACAGACAAAGACATTGAGAAAATCAACGACGGAATCCTCGACTATACGGGCTTAATACAGCTGTACTCTGCAGAAAAACTAGATAAAATGCAGAAACTTAAAACTACAGGTCAAGATGACTTTACTGTATTCGATTACCACGCCCAATTGAGCTGCCGCCAAGTTTCCTACGTGATTGTTTTTAAAAACCCAGGTATACAGCCTAAATTCACCCTTGACCCTCAATATAGCTTGGTATTTATTAACAAAGAAGCAGCAATCTATCGGGTAAACGGGTAGCCTCAAAGGGGTGAGGGATCTCGGTATTAAACGAGTGGTCTAAAGAGAAACAACTTGAAGTCGGTTTCATAGCGGTTTTCTCAGTCGTCATCCTAATTGGGTTCTACAGCGTAATATCCATGAACGGCGTAGTTTTAGGCAACGACCCCGCCGTGCACCTTGAGAAAGCCAATATTTATCTAAACACCCATTATATTTCTCTGGCAAATCTGGGCTGGACACCACCGCTTTACCAGATTTTCCTCGCCGTAGCCATCGCCTTAACAGGCGCATCCAACATAGGCGAATACATCTTCCTACTCAGAGCATTAACAGCTGTCATTGATTGGATGCTATTCATGTCGGTTTATCTCGTAGGCAGCCGCTTCTTCAACAAGAAAGTCGGAGCCACAGCTGCTGTTGTTTTGTTGATGTGTTTTCCTGTGTTCGAAGCTAACCAGTTTGGCGGCTACACTACGGTTTTGGCGTTGGGGTTCACCTTGCTAGTGCTACTGTATACGCCATTGGCTGTGGATAAGATGGGCTACCTTGTGGTGGCTTTTTTGGCAGCGTTTGGGTTGGTGCTGTCACATCAATTAGCGACGTTTCTTGCGGTGTTTATTTTGCCGCCTGTACTACTCTTTATGCTCATAAAGTCAAAGGGCAAAAACCTCAAAGTAGTCATAGCCATAGCGTTGGGCGGGGGTATAGCATTTTTCCTCTACTATTTCCAAGCACTCTTCGCTTATCTCGATGTGGTTATAGAGTACGTGTTTTTCGCCGTGAAAACCTATGCGTACCAGATTCCCTATTCTGGCTTTACCGCTATTATGACTAACTTTGGCTTCGTGTTTTTTGCGGCGTTGGCAGGAGTCGGTGTCTCGTTCTATGTGCTTAAGAAAGAGAAGAAGGTGCTTTACTGGCTGATTCTGGCGCTGGCCTTGTTTGTGCCATTCTTTTTCGCCGAATCCTACCTCGTCGGCTTCTATATGCCGTTTAGCTGGTTCATCTATTACATGACGCCGCCAATTGCGATTCTGGCGGCTGCCACACTGGTGTTTGCTTGGGATAAGGCATCGGCGTATTACCTCAAGAACAGGGCGGTTTTCAGGAAACTTTGGGTTAAAGCCATCGCAGTTGCGCTTGTTGTAGGGTTGTTTGCGGTGGTTGCTGTGCGCGCCGACTCGATGTATGAGCAGATTAATGAGGCGGGGGTTTACTACTCTACCACCGACTTAAAAGCCCTTGATGCGGGTGTCTGGCTTAAAGAGAACTATCCTGAGCAGATAAATGTGACTTGCACAGAGGTTCCGGGTTTCTGGCTGCAAGTGTTCTCTGGCAAAAACGTGACGGCGCAGACTGATCTTGCGGTGCAGCGTATGGAAGTCGCGGAGGCTGTGTTGACGTTGTCTTATGAGTTGGAGCACTCGCAGACGATGGTCAAAGCTTACCAAGCTAAAGGCGATACCTTAGACGAGGAGTATGTGTCGTTAAATGATATTTGGACGAGAGTTAGTTCCTCGATTGGTTCAGGCAACTCCGTATTATACACTGTGAACGGCGTGGAACATGAGATCAGATTAAACGAGCTGAACAAAGAAATCATTTTTCAAGCGGACACGTCACCTAAAAACATGACGTTAGTTTTATCAAACGACGAAATCGTCCTAACCAAAACAGTCACCTTCCATAACACCGGTTACCCCTTCAACGTAGAGTGGACATTAACCCCGCTAAAAAGCCAAGTTGTTAACACCACCCTGTATTTGACTACGAACTTTAACTTGCAGTTCCATTTTGACAAAGCCGAAATCCCTGGCTTGCTGGACTGGGTTAACCCGTGGGATGCTCCCAGCCAGATTCAAACCAGCGATGACACTTGGACGGTGGTGTCCTTTGCGGGCGACGACCTTGCAGAAAGCCACTTCTTAGGCTTATACGATGAGGGATACGAGACAGGATATGCATTTAAGTTTGATGAGTTGCCAGTGTGGGGAAACATTGGGGCGTTGGGCAACCGCCAAATCGACGCTATACGGTTGGTTTACGACTTAGGAGATGTAGCAGTGGGTGAGACTGCTTCGAGATCATATGAGGTGCTGACTTTAAGTCAATCCCGCTATCCTAGTCTGCAGCCAGAAAGTTTGCAGGGACTCTTCGATAAGCAATTTGATGCGTTCTATGTTACCGCCCGTGACTTTAACAGCTACATCAAAGAGTATGGCATTGGCTTCATAGTATACGACAAAAACGAGTTAGATCCCCAGATGATACACAACAAAATCCTTCAGATGGTATACTCGAATGACCGCTATGTGGTTTTCAGGGTAGTTCAAACGTAACCCAACATAAAGGGATAGGGTTACTTTTTGGGTTTGCACCTTTTCGGCTTCTTATTAATTGTGCAGACAGACTCCCAGATGCATTCGCTGTAGGAACCTAGCACGATAAGGGAAAGGAATTCGCTGCGCAAATCTATCTCCTCTTTAACCGCTGAGAAGCCATGTACCCATTTCTCGGAATCCGCAAAAGTCTTGAATTTCCACATAGCAGTGAAGCCGCCGACGCATCCACCATATTTGTGGCTTAAAACCTGCATTGAGAGCACCTCGCCAAAAAGTCCAGGTTGCTTTTTCATGAGTTTAACCAGTTTTTTACCCCAATCAAGATGCTCTTGGAGTTTGTCGGGTTTTACTATGTAAGTTCTTACGATGAAAACTGTCACAACTATCCCCCAAAAATGATTGGTAATAGTGGGTTAAAAACTAATTCCCAAACCAGGAAGTGGTTAGATTTCTGTGGATAGTTGCACAACCGCAGCCTCAAACGCCGCCTCGCCAATAACCCGAGTTGTATGACCTTTTCCAGAAGTATCTTCTAAAAGGAACACATTACCTGCCTTGAACCGCCGCACTTCACCGTCACCTGCGGTGAGCTCCACTTCGCCTTTGAGGCAGCAGAAAAACTGGGTTTTAGGGGCGGGATGCCAATTGCCAAACCAGCCGGAGGGTATTTGGAAAAACACGATTTTGTCGGCGTTCACGAATTCGGTTAAGCCGACGGGCGGTGCGGGAGGTGCGAAGTTGACTTGCTTGAAGGCGGCGTCGACGTTTTTGAAGTGGGTTTCGCCTTTGCCGTCAGTGTAGAGACTTACATATTTCATTAAAATCACCTATCAAATGAAGCTACCGTTGCTTTAATGTTTTACAATCTGCGCTATGGTATCGGTTATGAGAAGATATGGTTACGGAACTGTTGAGTGTTAGTTTTTCATCTCAATTAATTAGTTGCGTACTCAACCTTTATTACTCTATATAGATAGTTGCATACGCAACCATATTCTGGAGAAAACCTAATGATACAATCCTTCGGCAGACTAATCTCCATAATCTACCAAAACATAAGCACCCACATAGACAAAGAACTCAAACCCTATGGAATCGGAACAGCCCAAGTCTCCTTTCTCACAGCACTCCTAAACAAAGACGGCGTAAACCAAGAAACCCTCACAGCAGCGTCCAATGTTGACAAATCTACCACTGCCCGAGCAATCGCAAAACTAGTCAAAGAAGGTTATGTAACCCGCAAAAAAGACCAAACCGACAACCGAGCCTACAAAATATACCTAACCAAAAAAGGACGCAGCATAGAACACAAACTATACAGCATTCTCCAGCAACTCAACGTCATACTTTCCGAAGGCTTAACCGAGGAAGAAAAAGCATCAGTCGTAACGCTACTAGAGAAGCTTGAGCGAAACATTTTAGCCCAAAACAAAAAAGCCAAAGGCACGACCCATGAGTCAAACAATTAACAGAAAAACCCTATTCATAATTTTAGCAGCCGGCACCTTAGCGGTCATGGCAGGCGCAATCATTTCGCCGGTTATCGCGTTAATGCAGGGCAACTTGGCTGGTGCAGATGAAAACAACATCCGATTTGTGTTAACCATCCACGCACTCTTCATCGCAATTTTTAGCCCCATCTTCGGAAGCCTAATCGATAAAATTGGACCGAAAAAACCCTTCACGTTTGGACTACTGCTCTACGGCGTCGCCGGCGCCGCTGGACTATTCATCACTGACATAACCACCATGATAATCAGCCGCGTGTTTCTGGGAATTGCAGTAGCGGCAATCGCTAACACACTCATAGTGCTTATTCTAAACGCATACAGAGGCGAAGAATGTAACAAGGTGATGGGCTGGCAAGCTAGCTCAGCATCTCTTGGCGGGGTAATTTGGCCGCTTATAGGGGGAGCATTGGGGATGTTAGCATGGAATCTGCCGTTTGGCATCTACCTTATGGGTATTCCACTTGGTTTACTGGCGTTACTATTCGTACCCGATGTCGAAAAAACCAAAATTGCCTCCCAAACCAAGCCCGCCGGAGGTGTATCAGTTGTGCAAGGGATTAAACGCCAACCATTCATCTTAGCAATTTATGGGTTGGGGTTATGGTTGATGGCTATGCTATACACCAACGTCACGTTTGTGCCTCAGTTAGTGGCGCAAGGGTTTGGCGTGAACAACACATTTTTCATAAGCCTATTCATTAGCGTAATGGGCATCGCAGCAACCCTAAGCGCGTTCATGTACAAAAAAGTGAAAGCCAAGTTTTCACACAACACAATTGCCATCATAGCGCTTAGTTTATGGGCTGCTGGTTTTGTGGTTTTATCACAATTCGTCCAGATACTGCCAGTTGTTCTGACCGTCGTTCTGTTTGGAGTGGGACAAGGGATGCTTATGCCAACGCTAAACTTGTGGGTTGGCGAACTCTCTGACACCTACGCACGGGGCAGAATGGTGTCTTTCCTCACCATGTTCTTGTTCCTTGGACAGTTTCTGCCACCAATAATCTTTAACCCAGTGTTCTCGGCGTTTAGCTTTGCAGGGGTATTCTTGACTGCGGGGTTGGTCTGTGCGTTTTTGGTGGTGCTGTTTTTGCTTAACGCTAAAAGACCCAAAAAAAGAAGCAGAAGCTAATGAGGAAAGCTACTGCACGGTCTAGTGGTAAAAAGGAGAGCTTGCAGGTATTATTCAGCTAAACAGCTGAATTCCACCCTTTTCGCTATTTTTCTAGTCAGCCAACCAAAAAACCCCAATAAAACGCGGTTTACGTTGGGAAACCTTTAATTTAAATAACGATAAAACCCTAAAAACGATGTAACACGATGCTACATTTTAACCGCCGCAACGCTATACAACAAACACTGAAAGCCCCACATCAGAGGTTTTCATCTATATACAGGACCCTGACGTTGAAGTGGGCATAGGTAAATCTATCCTTTTTTCAGGAGAACTCCGATACCTAAGAAAATGGATACCTATAGCCATCCTCATCGGCGTCGTCAGCGGGGTAGGCGCAATCGTTTTCGACGCAGCCATCAGCCTCGTCAGCGGAGCGCTACTTGGAGGGGTAGCGGGCTATTATCCTCCGACGCCATTTGGCGAAGGCGCAATTATGCCAACCGCAATCTTGAGCCCGTATTTGCTACCCATCGTAACCATGCTTGGCGGCTTGTTAAGCGGCATAATCGTTTTCGGGTTAGCGCCTGAAGCGGAAGGACATGGAACCGACGCAGCAATCGATGCGTTCCATAATAAAAAAGGCGAAATCCGCAGCCGAACCCCAATCATAAAACTAGTAGCCTCCGCCATAACCATTGGGTCAGGAGGCAGCGCAGGCAGAGAAGGCCCAACCGCCCAAATCGGCGCAGGCTTCGGCTCCTTCATCGGCAAACAGCTTAAGCTGAGCCAACGTGACCGACGCATCGCTTTAGCAGTAGGCATCGGCGCAGGCATCGGAGCCATCTTCAAAGCACCTTTTGGCGGAGCAATTTTGGCGGCTGAAATTCTCTACATAGCTGACTTTGAAGTTGACGCCCTCTTACCCGGATTCATAGCCTCAACAGTAGGCTACAGCATTTTCGGCTTAGTAAATGGTTGGACGCCACTCTTTGGCACCTACAACTTTGGTTTCCTTCAAGATCCTCTCCAGTTGCCATTCTTTGCTCTTTTGGGTGTTGCTTGCGGCTTAGTTGGAATCATTTACGTAATGAGCTTCTATGGAATAAGAGATGTATTTCTGAAATTAAAAATCCCCAACTACGTTAAACCCGCCATTGGCGGCTTAGCAGTTGGCTTGATTGGCGTCTTTTTCCCCCAGGTGCTCGGCGTCGGGTATGGTTGGCTACAGCTTTTGATAGACGGCAACTTTACTTATCTACCGCTGTTCATGCTACCAATTATCATAGGATTGAAAATCGTGGCAACCTCGCTTACCATCGGTTCCGGAGGAAGCGGAGGAGTTTTCGGTCCAGCGCTGGTAATAGGCGGCATGGTAGGCGCACTACTATGGTCGATTCTTAACTATTTCCTGCCCGACGCAAACCTCAACATTGCAGTGTTTGTCATTGTAGGTATGATGGCGTTTTTTGGCGGAGTCGGTAAAGTGCCCGTTGCAGTGATTTTGATGGCAAGCGAAATGACAGGGTCATACACGTTACTAGTGCCCTCTATGATTGCGGTCGCAATAGCATACGTTGTAACAACCCGCCGAACCATCTACAAGAGTCAACTGCCTAACCGCAGCGACTCGCCAGCACACCGGGAAGAATACACCCTGCCCTTGCTTGAGCAAATTTACGTGCAGGACGCAATGAGCAAAAAAGTAACCACCATCTATCCTGAACAGCTGGTTTCTGAAGCCGCAGAAGTTATGCAACAGAAAAAAGTCCACGGGTTACCGGTTATCAACCATCAAGACGAACTTGTCGGCATAGTTGCCATACACGACGTGCTAGGAGTTGACCCTGATGACAGAGGCAAAATAACCATTGGAGAAATTATGACCAAGAACCCCGTGGTCACGTACCCCGGGGAGAACCTCTCAGACGTTATGGAGAAGTTGACGGGCAACGAGATTGGCAGACTCCCCGTGGTGCACCGCTTCAATGAAAAGCAATTGGTGGGCATCGTGACAAGACAGGATATTTGGCGAGTTTACCGCGTTGGGCTTCACGCGATTTTAGAAGACCAGAAGAGCAACCAGTAGCAAGAACCCATGCAGCGGTATGTTGTTATACGGTTATGCCAACATGCGCGTATGTCAAAAGGAGTAGCAGTTAGTATTTATGGATAGCCAACAAGTTAGGCGGGTTTGGGTGTTAACGAGGGTCACTACTTTGATAACACAAAGCTAAATCCGCTTAGTAAAACTTTTTTATGGCTCGATTAAGAACCAGTTACGTATAGTTTTATCCAAAATACTATATGAATCTGGCTACTCTTGCTTACAAACCTAAACATCATTAAGAGGAGAAAGTAAGAAGGAGTGCGGTTGCCGGGATTTGAACCCGGGTAGCCAGCTTTTTCCACCAAAGTTTCCGAGACCTGAGTTTGGGAAGCTGGAGTCCTACCGAGCTAGACTACAACCGCAAACGACTGGTGCTATCAGAAAACAGATAAGACTTATTTTAGGATTCTGTCGCCCTCAATTATGTAACCGCAGTTTGTAAGTTCGCGTATGAGTGCAATTTTCCAGCTGTCGCGGTCATCAAACGGAGTGGCTATTATGCCTTCGAAATCCAGGCTCACATCAAATTCCCCCTTCTCAGATTCACGAAACAGCACAAGCACCCGTTCCCTGCCAAGCTTGCCGAGCAAAAATCCTAACTCAAAAACCACAGCCTGACTTGCTTTGAGTTTGCGCTTAGTGGGTTCTTCAATCTTAGAATACACGTAGTCATCAGGCGACAACATTACCACTGCAAACGCTACATCAGCATAATCGCCAAAACTGGTGACAAATTTTCTGCCGTGTCCTGGTTCCTCGCAGAGCACCACGGGCGTCAGGCGGAGCTTTACCAAAGCCTCAGTGAGAAAGGTTTTCATTTGCTCATCGGAACCGCAGGCGACAATTACCCTGCGCCGAGCAGAAACGGGCATAATCGTCCCAGTCTCTGCAGCTACTTTACAGGTATGAGGAATGTATTTTTCTGTGCAAACATAAGCGCCCTTTACTTTGCTGCATTCCACGGCATCTGCAACGGCTTTTTTGTCTTTGGCAAGCAAAAGATACTCATGGTTGGGCAGGAATAGTTTGTCTGCCGAACTATAGGACCAGAAAATCAGTGCTTTTTGGACTTTGGCGGGGTTTAGGAGTTTTCCTTGGAGCCAGAAGGTTTTTCCTTGCGTATAAGGTTCAGCAAAGGTGCGTTGAAGTTCTTCCCGTGTTAGGTTGAAGCGATAACCGGATTTATCGGGTTCGACATATTCTATGTAGATGTGGTATCGGGGGGTCGGCATGAAAGGTTCAGAAGGTAATTGGGTTTTTAGGCACTAAAATGTTGTTCTGCCCAAGCAAAAACTACAACCAGCAAGCAAACTAAAACAGACTCTGACGTCAAAACGTACTGTGCTGCCAAAAGCCAAAAAGATGGACAATAAGGGTCTTTTTCTTTTTATGGTATAAAAACAAAAGTATGCTCCCTTCAATATGATGTATTATAGGTGGTCCTATACACAGCACAAGTACAGCGATTGTTCCTATGGTAGAGTGTGATAGGAAATAGAATCCAGCACAACCTATCAGACCAAGAAAAATAGCCATGTCGCAAAAAAATAGGCATATCACAACCACAACAAAACAAAAAACGAAACCTAACCATGCCTAACACGACAAACCTTAATTATCGATTCCATCGTAACATGTGACAATCTAACAGGTGAATCAGAGTTTGAACGCTATTATCTTTGGAGCGCCAGGCGCAGGTAAAGGCACCTACTCTACAAGGATGCAAAACCAGCTTGGCGTAGACGTAATTGCCATGGGCGACATCTTCCGTGAATCAGTTAAACAGGACAGCGAACTTGGAAGAAAAGTCAGAAGCTACGTAGAAAAAGGCGCACTTGTACCCGACGAAGTTGTGGTCGAAGTCCTCAAAGACCGTCTCAGCAGAGTCCCAGAGGGCAAAGGCTTTCTGCTCGATGGGTTCCCAAGAACAATAGCCCAGGCTGAAGAACTACAAAACATTGCCAAAATCGACGTTATCTTGATGCTTGAAGTGCCCGACCAAATCATCGTGGAACGCCTTACATCACGTCGAATATGCAAAAACTGCGGGGAAGTCTACAACATACGTTTTTTAAAACCCAAAGTTGAAGGAGTCTGTGATAAATGTGGTGGCCAACTCTACCAACGCGCCGATGACAACGAAGATGTTATCCGCAACCGCCTTCAAGTCTACAAAACCCAAACCGAACCGGTAGTAGCTTACTACAAACAAAAAGGTGTACCCTTTGTCGTGAATGTGACCACATCCATCGATCAGCCGCCAGGCCCGATGGTTGACCACATGATACTGGAGCTCAAAAAATTAGGGCTCGTCTAAACAACTTTTCTTCTTTTTTTTCTATATATCCAGAATAAACTCCAAAGTCACGTTGTCAGATTCGCGGATAACCATCATCAAATGGTAAGTTATTGCCTTTACGCCTACCTTCTGTGGATGCTTTTTGGGGTTAAATTTTTCTCCAAAAATTTTTGCTTCAAATTTGAAGCCCTCAGGGGTCTCCTGCCAGTGTTCAACTATAAACCGGCTGTACATCATGCCCTGAGTTTCAGACTTAACCAAAAGTGTCTCCAGCCAGTTATACAGCAGTGCATACTGGTCTTCGGCTTCCACCTCAAAGTCTTCCTCTACGGTATGCGCAACTTTGCTTGTGTCAGTCATGGTCTCAAACATCGCCAAAGCAGCGTTCTCGTATGCGTCCCACATTTTTTCTCCGTATGCCCGCACGTATACATCTGCGGTGTGCTCCAAAAACTCGAATTTACCTGCGAACTTTTCTGGTTTCTGCTGCTTACTCATCTTTTTCACTTCAGAGCTTTATTGGGAATACAGGGCGGCATAAAAACTAATTCCGTCTAAAAAAAGCGGGTGGCTTTTTCAACGGCTGCCGCAGCCAGTTTAGCGGTGTTTTCCAAATCGCTGAGGTTTAAGATGCCTGCGGGACTGTGAATGTAACGTGTTGGAATCGATATTGTTCCGCTTGGTATGCCCTGCCGTGTGAGGCTGATGCGCGCAGCGTCAGTTCCACCGGGCAACCCTGACTCCAATTGCAGCGGGATGTTTTCTTCTGATGCGGTGTCACGTACCCAACGCAAGATTTTTGGATGAGTAATAGTGCCCGAATCATACACAGTCAAAGCGGGTCCATTTCCAAGTTTCACGCTAGTGTCGTATTCTCTTACGCCTGGCATATCGCCTGCCACGGTGACGTCCAATGCCAACGCCAAATCAGGGTCTATGCCATAGGCTGCGGTTCCAGCGCCACGTAACCCCACTTCCTCCTGAACTGTGCCAACCGCATAAATTGTGCAGTCACACTCCTTTTTAAGCCGCATAGTCTCAACCATAGCAGCGCATCCAGCACGGTTGTCAAAGGCCTTTCCTAATATGTTTTGGTTGCACAATTCAGTGCATTTCACGTCAAACCCTATAGGGTCGCCAACAGCGACGCCCAAGTTAGCAACATCTTCTTTGCTTGAGGCACCTATGTCTATAAACAGCTCATCATATGACATGATTTTTTTGCGCTCCTCCTCTTTTTGGATATGCGGAGGCTTAGAACCAACCACCCCGCTAAGGACACCTTCTTTGGTGTACACCACCACTTTTTGGGCTGCTAAAATTCGATCGTCAATGCCGCCGAGCTTACTGAACTGCAGAAAACCGTTTTTGGTTATGGTTTTAACCATCAACCCCACTTCGTCCATGTGGGCTGCTAACATGATTTTAGGCGCTCCAGGTTTCCCTTCTTTAACGGCAATTAGGTTTTCCATACGGTCAATTCGGATTTCGTCCACGTAGGATTTGAGCATTTGCGATAGTATGTCGCGGATTTGGTTTTCTCTTCCTGTGACTCCGCATGTGTTTGAAAGTTGCTTTAAATTTTCATTCAAAGACAAGGTTAGTGCCTTCCGTTTGGAGGTTAAAGGGTTAAGGTTAATTATTAAACAGTTTTGGTTAACGTACTGTCTCTCGAACCACCCCTCACCACCTATATACCTGCAGTCATGATGACCTGCAAAAGTTAGAAACTGAAGGTTTGAGGGCTGTTTCTCGGTTGTGGTGCCCCCGCTATTTCGCCAGTATCTGCCCAAACAGCAACAGAAATCATGTATGCTCCGCCTGCATACACCTTATCCAAGTAGAATGTCACTGTCCATTGTGGATAGAGTGATACTCCGTCTTTGGTGTTTGGGTGGAAAACAACCGATGCTGGATCAGGGTTATACTCGAAGTCAGAGACCGTCATGCCGTTGTATGACCATTGGAAACCATTAAGAGCGTTTTTGGCTAAAGTCACCGCACGGTCGCTTGAAACTGTAACGGTGGTGCTTCCGATACTAAACAAGCGCCAGCCGTCAGTTAGCTGTTTTAAAAAACCATTATCAAAAACTAACTCCACGCTTTTTGGTGAAAAGTCAACACCGTTTTCAGTGTACTCCATCAGAATTTCTCCGCTATCACCATTGAGTGTTGCGTTGAGCTTGATGTTGCCTACTTTAATTTCGATTCCGTCCACTGTGTTTGAAGTACTTGCCAGTGACATAAGCTTACTCATATTCGTTAAGTAGGCCCCGCTTTCGTAATTCCGTAATCTCTCGACAATGTTTGTTGCTGCGTCCAACACGAAGGGGGATTGGGGCTCAGCATACATTGGCGACCCTTCTTCGACTGAAAGTTGATACCTTGAAAACTCGCAGTTAAGGAACCTGAAATAGACGCTTAGTTTACTTGCAGCCCCCGAATCGTCAGTACTGGCCAGTGAGTAACGCATCACTTCCTCAGGTATTCCGCCTAAATCACTACGGGTTTCGACGGTCCGGCTTAAAAGTGTGGCTTGATACTTCGTTGTGTCTAGCTGGACAACGTCGTGGAGAAAATTTATAGCGTCGTCAGTGGTGCTGGTCCAAGAAAGCAGTTGTGTATAGTCCGTCTTTAACTTGTTTAGTTCTCCGCTGACTTGGTTTAGTGAATAGAATTCTATTGCAACCATGCTGGCGCAGACGATTAAGCCAATTAGTATTGCTCCAGAGATTATTTGCCATCTGCGTTTTACATGGTTACCTCTTCTTGGCTGAACCTCAGGCGCTTCCTCCACTATTTTCATGGTGGACACGGAAGCTTTCCCGAAGGTGGAGAGACTATAGACACCGGTTTCGTCTTTGGAGACGAGGTCTCCTAGGCTGTCAAGATGGTAGGTTAAGTTGGAGCTAGATATGCCTAAAAGCTCAAGCATGTCAGAAAACGCCAAGGGCTTATCTGCCAGAACACGCAGGATTTTGCGCCGTACGGGGTGCTTAAGCGAACTGAACATTATTGAGTAGATTTCTTCTTTACCCCGAGGCATGCCGCTAGCGACCGTATCCATATGATAGCTGGGTATAAACATTAAAGCTTTGCTTTAAAAACGCCAAATAAACTTTAAAGTCTACAGAACAAAATATGAGAAATACCATGAAATGAAGGGTAAATTACAGATAAATAGATCGCACACTCCATTTTGGATAGGCGAAAAGTTTGACTGATATTGTGTTTGTCTTTGAAGTCCACCAGCCCCACCGGCTACGACGCAACCTGTTCTGGGAAGGGAAAACGTTTAGGCGCCAAACAAAACAAGAACTCTTCAACTACTATTTCGATAACGAAGCTGACCGAGAAATCTTCAAACGCGCCGCACGCAAATGCTACTACCCCTCAAACCAAATAATCCTAGACGCTGTGGAACGCTGCAAACACGAAAAAAAACCCGCTAAATTTTCGTTTAGCCTAAGCGGAGTTTTCTTGGAGCAATGCGAAATGTTTGACAAAGACCTGCTGGAGTCTTTCCGTCAACTTGCCGCTTCAGGGCAGGTAGAGTTCCTAAACCAAACCTACTACCACTCCATCGCTAGCCTTTACCCCGAAAAAGAGGAATTTATTCAACAATCCCTTATGCATAAGCAAACAGTAAAAGATCTCCTAAGCTACACCACAACCACCTTTGAAAACACCGAGTTGCTATTCAACAACACCATAGCAAAAGTCGTCGAAGACATGGGCTATCGCGGTATATACACTGAGGGCATCGAGAAAATCTTGGGTGAAAAATCACCCAACTTCATCTATTCCCCAAAGGGCGCTAAAAAAATCCGTGTGCTTTTGCGCAACTATAAGTTAACCGACGATGTAGGCTTCCGTTTCTCCGCCCGTTGGTGGCCCGAGTGGCCGCTGACTGCATCCAAATATGCCGATTGGCTCGCAACAACCAAAGGTGAAGTTATCAACATATTCCCCGACTACGAAACTTTTGGGGAGCATCACTGGCCTGAAACAGGGATCCACAGTTTTCTGCAGCATTTGCCTGAGGAAATCCTCAAGTTCGAACACCTCAAAATGGTGACGCCAAAAGAAGTGGTAGAGAAACACTCTTCTGCAGGCGAAGTGGATGTGCCAGAAGCTGAGGGTACTGTTTCCTGGGCAGACATCAAACGCGACCAGTCTGGCTGGCTAGGCAACGTTATGCAGTGGGCATATTACAATACACTATGTAGGCTGGATCCGTTTATTAGAGAATCAGGCGATGAGGAGTTTCTGCGACTGTGGAGGGATTTCCAGACGAGCGACCACCTCTACTACATGTTCACAGCGGGTGGCGGCCCAGGAGACGTCCATAGTTACTTTAGTCCGTATGAGTCTCCTATGGATGCGTTTGTGGCTGCTCAGACCCTCTTAAATGACTTCGAGGCACGTCTACGTTTGACAATTTTAACAGCGAACGAACCGTTTCTCTTCTACACAGGGGTAGGGGAGAAATACTACACAGGCGTGTTAGCTTGGAGCCTCAAAGGCTTTCTTAGCGCCGTAGAGGTGGTGGATGCGGCGGCGTTAGAGTTTCACAGTTCCAACAACGACTTTGAAAACTGGGCGCGATGGTCGCTCAGAGACAGCGTTTTAGCAGACCAAATTCAGGCTCTCCGAGCTTTGAAGGGTGAGACGCTACGCAAAGCGTTGGCCTCCGCAGTAAAAAAATGGTTAACCACACAAACAGGCAAACTACAAGAGGCTCTTCAGCTCTGGTAGTGGTTCGTATGCGTTTATTAACGTTAGCCGCTGTACTATCTCTTAAATGGTGCATGTGAAATGAGAGAGGAACTACCGTTTCCTGACAGAGTTCTGCAGACACTCCACAACCTATGCGCCACCGCCGCCGACTTGGCACGGAGAGGCGACGAGGTTGCTCGACTGCTGAAGATGGACCCCCAAGAAATCGAGAATATTTTAGACCGCTACAAAGACGAGGGGTTTGCTGAAAGCTTCATAGATAATGAAGGTAAAAATAGGTATTACCTAAACGGTAGAGGAATAATTAAGGTCTGCTCGCTGTTCACTTAGATGGAAAAAACCATGCTGCGCACCATCGTTTTCTCTTGGGAGTACCCTCCTCGGGTGGTTGGTCAACTCTCTGACTACGTTAAAACCCTATCCACAGCATTGGCTAAAAAAAAATTCGAGGTAAACGTAGTCACCTACGACGAGCACGCCATTACCGAAACTCTTGAAGGCGGTGTTAAAACCTACCGAGTAACTAACCCAGTTAAAACCCACATAGGCGTCCTCACTTGGGTTCTCACGCTCAATCAAGAGGTTGAGCGGGCTAGCAGCAAACATCTACTACAGTGCCAACAAGAAAATCGATTTAATCGATGTATTCGACTGGCACTTCATCCCAGCAGCGGTTACTCTCAAAAACGGTTTAGGAATCCCATTCATCTACTCGGTGGAAAGCTTAGAAGATCACCGTTCCCCAACTGCTAGCTCGCCATATAACTTGGCAATTAAAAGCATTGAGTGGCTGGGTTTCTACGAGTCACAGATGGCGGTTGTAAAGTCAGAGTGGATGAAAGAAGAAGTTAACCACATCTACCAAGTGCCTGAAGACAAAATATCTGTTA
Organism: uncultured archaeon; assembly: GCA_963810275.1. GTDB lineage: Archaea > Thermoproteota > Bathyarchaeia > Bathyarchaeales > Bathycorpusculaceae > Bathycorpusculum. The sequence goes on along the minus strand of CAWENF010000027.1, from coordinate 18,444 downwards.
TCGACGTTAATTCGGAGAGTTGGGTGGCAGACATGCTAAAAATATATGGTAAAGTTGCGGAGGCAAAGCGGAATGCAACATAAGCTGTCTGTTTTGATGCTCAGCTGGGAGTATCCACCCAGAGTCATTGGAGGTATATCGCCTCATATTTACTTTTTAAGCAAACACTTAGCTAAACAGAACGTCAAAGTCTACGTGGTCACCTGCGACTTCCCCGGCGCACCATCACACGAAGTCATCGACGGTGTAGAAGTCTACCGCATCGACTCCTACAAGAGCCCCTCGCCTGATTTTGGCACATGGGTTTATCTCATGAACATGAATATGCAACGGGAAACGGCTGCGCTGATGAAGAAAATCGGCAACAAAATCGACGTTATACATGCCCATGACTGGCTTGTTGCAGACGCAGGCATAGGTTTGAAGCATGTTTTCCGTAAACCTCTGCTGGTAACCATGCACTCCACTGAGATGGGACGCCGCGACGGACTCCATACCACTGCGGAAAAGATGATTCACGAGACCGAAGCATGGCTCACATATGAAGCTTGGAAAGTCATCTGCTGCAGTAACTACATGATCAACCACGTGAAATACGTGTTCGGGTTACCCAATGACAAGCTGGTAATGGTGCCAAACGGTGTGAACACCCATAACTACGAAGGTGACTTTGATTTGGCGGAGTTCCGTAGCCGATTCGCCCTGCCTGAAGAAAAAATCGTGTTGTTCGTGGGTCGTCTCGTCTACGAGAAAGGTATCCATGTGCTCATTAATGCCGCGCCTAAGATACTCAGCAAAGTTAACGCTAAATTTATCATAGTGGGCAGCGGCTACATGAAGGAGCAGTTGCTAAACATCGTGCGCAGCATGGGGTTGGAGCATAAGGTGCTTTTCCAGGGCTTCCTTGATGAGCCATCGCTGTTGAAATTGCAGCGGGTGGCGGATGTGTCGGTTGTGCCGTCGTTATTTGAGCCGTTTGGTATTGTGGCTTTGGAGGCTATGGCGGCAAAGAGTTCCGTTGTGGTTTCGGACACGGGTGGCTTGTCGGAAATCGTTGAGCATGACGTTACGGGCGTCAAGGTTTACCCTAATAACCCTGACTCGTTGGCTTGGGGTATAACCAAGGTGCTGTTGGACGTAGACTTTGCTCGCTACGTTCGGGATAATGCTTACAAGCGGGTGCTGGAACGTTATGACTGGGAAAAGATTGCTCAACAAACCCGTCGCATCTACGAAGGCGTACTGGGTGAGTACAGCAAGAGTTTCTGGGCTAAAACCACCCAAGCAATCAACCCATAAGTTGCAGAAAAATATACATCTCATTTTCGTCTAGAAGGTTTTGTTGCCTATTTGTAACCGTGCGTTTAAGGCAAGAGTTAACCGACTACTTCTTACCTGTTGAATCACTGCTTTAGGCGGCTAATCATTGAAGTATAGTTATTTCTAAAACAAAGTTTATGGTTGTACTAGATGTTTTTATTTTGGTTTTTTCTCATTAAACTCGGTGCGGTTTCGGCCTTTCCGGGACAGATGTGCACGTCCGCTTTCACTTCCAAAGACAACCTCTTTTGCTGGTGACATCAACTACAATTTGTACCGAAGCGCCGACGGCAGAGACAGCTTCTGGTTAGTTCACCATTTTCCCTCGCAACCCAACCCCGATAGCGACGTCGCCGGCTACCGTGTATTTTGACTATGTGAAAGCCAAAACAAGCTACTTCAATCCCAAACTGTAGCACAGCTACTTACCGATTACCCGCACGTTATCCACGACCACCCAAGGCGCAACCAGCGAACCCATCTGCCGCTCGTTCCCGCCGACAACTATGATGTTTCTGAGTAGTTCAAAGATGTTGCCTGCCAACATTACGCCTCGGCAGCTATGCTCCACTTCGCCGTCTCTCACTTTCCAACATGGCGTAGCCACGACCGAGAATTCGCCGCTCACAGGGTTACTGCTGTGCGCACCCTGCAAGTAATACACAATAAAGCCGTCATCCACCTCGGAGAGCATTTGCTCGGCGGTTTTGGTTTGGGGCAGGACACGGAAATTTGTGGTGTCAAGGCTTGGCGTACCCAAGTAGCCTGCTCGGCTTGCGTTGCCTGTGCTTTCGACGCCGTCTTTTTTGGCTGAGTAGTTGTCGTAGAGGAAGCTTTTCAGTATACCTTTTTCGATGACGGGGGTTGTCTGGTGGGGTACACCTTCGCCGTCGAAAACCGACGTGCGTAGCCCATTCGGTAGCAGCCCATCATCGTAGACCGTTAACTCTTTGGAGGCTACTTGCGTGCCGATCTTGTCTTTAAATGGCGACTGCCCCCGCTGCACGCAATCGGCTTTAACTGCGCCCATCAACGTGTAGCTGAACAAGTCTTGCAGGGCGAACTGAGTGAATATTACTGTTGAGGTTTTGCTTTCTACAGGCTTAGGTTTTAGGGCTTTAATGGCTAGTTTTGCTGCTTCGCTGCCCACCCACTTTGGATTAAGGCTGAGGTTTCTGGAGGCGTCAAATTCGAAGCATATAGGAGTAACTGCCCCAGCGTCTTTTGCCAGCGCCGCCAAGCTACACTCCACGATGGTACCTCGGTCGTATGCTGCTACGCCGTTGGAGTTGGCGATTGCCACCGCGACGTAGCCGCTCCCCACGCCGCCCTCCACTGGAAACGCCCTCTTATCCACCTCGCTTGCGGAGTCAAGCATTTGTGTGGTTACCAAGACGAGGTCTTCAGGGCTTAGGTCTAAGATTTTCTGGTCAAACGTGCCCTCCACTGCGTTACCGTGCTTTTTTTGCGGCAACCCGTTCCAGTTGGGGTCTGGTCTGCTTGCCCGCGCAGCACTCAGTGCTCTTGCGGCGGCGTCTGCGATGGCTTCTTGGCTGTCAAGTAAGTTGGTGTAAGCAAACCCTATGGCTTTGTCTTGGGCGACACGGATACCGACGCCTCGGTCGATGATGCGGTTGGTTTTGCTGATTTGCCCCAACTCCACGCCGATGCTGGTGGCTTGCCCCTCATACACGTACACCTCTGCCTCTGCTGCGCCCAGCTTAACTGCTGCTTTAACGGAATCCTCCGCTATGCGGGCTAAAACGATTTTTTCAAGCGCTACCACCAACAACCACCTCATTAATACGTATGTGCGGACCACCATCACAGATAAACGCTACCTGACCCTTTCCACACCTGCCCGGATCCAAACTAAAATCTTTGCCTACGCCGTCCACTTTATACAGGGTTTCAAGTGTGTTGCCGCTTATGGATGCGTTTCGCACGGCTGCGCCTAATTCGCCGTTTTTAATTTCGTAGCCTTCCTGTATACCGACCTGAAAGGTGCCATCTAAGCTGGCTTGTCCCCCTCGGAAGCTCTTAAAGTAGTAGCCATCCTTGACACCCGCCAGTAGCTCGTCTATGGTTTGGTCTTGGGGCGCCATGTATGTACATCGCATGCGGATAATCGGTTCGACACGGAAGTCTTCGGCTCGGGCGTTGCCTGTGGGTTCCACTCCAAATTTGTGGGCGGTTTCTCGGTTATGCATCAACCCCGCCACCACGCCGTCCTTGATTAGGAGGGTTTTGTGGCTTGGCACGCCTTCGTCGTCATATCGGTAGGCGCCGAAGCTTCCGTTTATTGTACCGTCGTCGTAGAAGGTGACTAATTCTGAACCGAGTTTTTTGCCCATGTTGTTTGCCAAGATTCCGCCACTTAACGCCAAATCCGCTTCTGCAAGATGCCCAAACGCTTCATGTACAAATACGCCTACTACGTTGGGCCCCAAAACGACGGGGGCTTTGCCGCCCTTCGGGTTTTTCGCGGTTAACTGCATGGCTGCTCTTTCAGCGACTTTTCTGCCGAGCTCCTCGGGGGATTGGGCGTCAAAGGCTTCCCAGCCGCTGGTGGAGCCGAGTTCTTCTCTACTGAAAGTGAATACGCCGCTGCTTTCCGCTGATGCTGTGAGTCGTGCCCAGACATAGAGTTTGTCCTGCTGGATTTGGGTGCCCTCACTGTTCATAAAAAGTGTGCTGCCGGTGAGGTCCATGTAGTCCACCCCACAGCTTTTTATGCTCCCGTCAAAGCCGAGACTAGTTTTGTTGATTAACATAAGCGTCTTAATTTTGTTCTCCATGGATACATCTGCAGGGTTTATTTTGGGTTTGGCTTCCACGTGGTCTTGGACGGTTTTGATTGGTGCCAACTTAATTGGGTTCTTGAGGCGTGTACTGGCGAGTTTTGCCATGCGACAAGCATCCGATGTGGCTGTTTCAAGAATCATGGAATCGGTGGAGCCAACAGAGGCAAACCCCCAAGCGCCATCAACCAGCACCCGAATTGCCACGCCTGATTCGATACCCTGCTTTGCCGCTTCAACGCGCATCTCCTTTAGCGAGAGACTGGTTTTTGTAAGCCTCTGCATCCGCGCCTCAGCATACTGTGCGCCAAGTTTGGCGGTTGCGGCATCTATGATTTTTGTGAGAAGGTCTTTCAAAGTAATCTGCCACAAAATTCTAGGTTTGCGGTGCAATTAAAGGATGCGTTTGGGTTAGTTTCCGAAGAAGTCACTCATGCTGCGCTGCTGCACCTTCGGCACTGCCTTTGGTTTGGATTTGGCTTTAGCTGTCTCCACACCGAGCACCAGTTGCCCGTAGACGCCGTCGTAGCCTGGAGTCACCTTCGCAGCGCCCTCCCTGACCCGTACAACCGCCTCCGCAATCGCTGGGTCAACAAGCGCCGCCATATCCTCCTTTGGAGTATCAATCAAGACGGTGTATTCGTCACCGAACTTGCCAACCAGCGCCATATACGGCTTCCAAACCGCCTGAATAGAAGGAGAATCCGTTCCGACCACTGCGGAGATGACTTCGCTAAGCGGTAGCAACCGCCTAAAACCAGGCACGCCTGGGCGCTGGTAGTCTGCTGGTCTATCTGCCAACTCCTCTACGCGTTGATTGACGCCTTTTGTGAGTCTACGGCGGCACACGGGGCAGACGTTTCCAAACTTCATTGCCTCCCCAGGCGACAACGATACTTTGCAGTTGCGGTGCCCCGTCCAGTGGTATTTGCCGTAGGCTGGGTCGGTTTCTATTGTGAATTTGAAGCGTTCTGGGTCGTTGTCGCAGATGGCTGATAATACGTGATTGTAAGTTAAGTCGGGGAGGTCAAACACATTGGCTTCCCTGCCTATGCGCCAAGGCCAGAAGCTGTGGCAGTCACTGTTCGATAAGAGAGTGAAGCGGTCAAGGCTGCTGAGGCGCCAGTTCATTGGCGGATCAGATGAAAGCCCTGTTTCGAGTGCGTGAATGTGTTTGGTCATGTCCTGATAGCAGTCTTCGACAGTGTTAAAGCCGCTGAAGGCCCCAAACAGGCTAAACCACGGCGTCCAAACGTGCGCTGGAAAAACCATGTTGCCCTCGGAAACCGCCATGATTTCCTCCACCAACTGCGGCGCCGTAGCGTTGAGGGTGGGTCTGCCGTCAACAGCTAAGTCGCCAAACGTTTTTAGACGCTCGTTGATTTGCTCGGCTTCCTCTAAGCCGGGGGTTAGGATGACGTGGTGGATTTTTTTGGAGTCACCCTTGTAGTTGAAGATGGTACAGACTTCGGTTTGCAGCATGAACCGCACAGGTGAATCGACTTCGGTGAGTTTAAACAAGCTTGAGATATCGTCGGCTACAAGTTCAGTTTTTATATCTTTAAACCACATCGGATGGGTGAAGTCGCCTGTACCCACAAGGTTTAGTCCTTTTATTTTGGCATACTTCGCTGTTTCTCCCAAGCTCATCTGTTCGCTGGTTGCGCGGCTATATCTACCGTGGATGTGCAGGTCCGCTATGACTTTCATAGGATTCGCTAATCATACACGTGGCAGTAGCTTGTTTTAAGGCTTTGCACTAACGCGCTTGCAGTTTTAGCGGCTGGTTTGGAGTTTGATTGTCCATTCCGCAAGCGCCTCCAGAAGCTTCCTAACCAGTTGCCTTGTCACCTCGTTAGTTACCCGCCCGTTTTCATCCACGTTATGTGCCGCATCCGATAGCATTACTTCAGGCTTGTTGACCGCATGCATGTCCAAAAACAGGAAGACCTGCCGCAGATGATACTGTGCCCGTGCCCCTCCTAACCTGCCTGTAGATGCACTCATGATTGCCACGGGTTTGCCCAGTAGGGGTGTGTCTTTTTTTGGGCGGGACGCAACATCGATGGCGTTTTTGAGCACTCCTGGAACTGAAAAGTTGTATTCGGGGGTTGCAATCAGCAGGGCGTCTGATTGGCGAATTTTGGTTTTGAATTCCACCAGCTTAGGCGGCGGCGAATCCTCAAAGTCCATGTTGTATAAGGGCAGCCCTTCCAAATCATAGGTTTTCACACTCGATGTTTGGGGGGGCGACTTCGACGGCGGCTCGGATAAGCGCCTTGTTATATGAGCCTCTTCGGAGGCTTCCAGCGAAAGCTAAGACGTTAATTTGTTTCTCCAAAAAACTGCACCTCTAAGCGTATTCATTGTTGAATCAGCTTTCCGATTTAAACCTACTTGACTGGGCTCAGATGCAATATTTTTTTATTATCCAGCGTCGAAGATTAGGTATGCATGAATGGGCATTAGCAGAAGCAGTTCTCACTTCAGCTCGGCAAATCGCGGATCAGGAGCATTTAACGTCGGTTTCTGAAGTCACCATCAGAGTGGGCGAATTACAAGGCATCGACCGCCCCATACTGCGCTTTGCACTCAAGCAGCTAAGCGAAGGCGGCTTCTTTAACCACACAAAATTCCGAATTCTAAAAGCCAAATCCCAACTAAAATGCCGAGTCTGCGGAGCCACATGGAACTATAACACCAAAAAAATCGACAAATCCTATGCAGAAGCAATCCACTTCGTCCCCGAAGTCGCCCACACCTATATAAAATGCCCGAAATGCAGCAGTCCCGACTTCGAAATCGCTTCTGGACGCGGCGTCTGGCTTGAAGATCTAAAAGGAGCCAAACAAGATTGATTGATCCCCGCACAAGCGTCATTTCGAAGCGTTTGGCGAGGGTTAAAAGGATTGTGGCTGTTTCAAGCGGCAAAGGCGGAGTGGGCAAAAGCATGGTTGCCACTGCATTGGCTCTTTCGTTGGCTAAAGATGGTTGCCGAGTAGGCTTGTTTGATGTGGACTTCACGGGTCCCTCAACGCATATCATTTTGGGTGTTCCTAAATCTGTTCAACCCACCGAGGAGAAGGGGTTGGTGCCCGCCACAGTGGATGGCTTAGAGTATATGTCGCTTGTTTACTTTGTCGGCGACAGATCCAGCGCCACTCCGAGGAGTAGACGTATCTAACGCCTTAATTGAGTTGTTAACGGTTACGCAGTGGGGCGAACTCGACTATCTTAGTTATTGATATGCCGCCGGGGATTGGCGATGCCGTGCTGGATTTGGTTCGGTTTGTAAAACGGATAGAATTTCTTATAGTTACAACGCCATCGTTGCTTGCTTTTGAAGTTGTCAAAAAGCAGGCTTCGCTGCTTGTTGAATTAAAAATGCCTATTGTAGGTGTCGCCGAGAATATGAAGATGGCTGATTCCAATGCGGTGCAACTTGAAACGCAGAAGCTGGGGCTCAAATATTTAGGCGCCATCAAATATGACCCACAAGTCGAAGCCTCAATCGGCAATCCCGAAAAACTCCTCACAACAGCTATGGGTGAAGCGATGGATAACGTAAAGAAAGCAGCCTTTAGCCAGAAAGGGAAATCAAATGCCGCCTAAAGCTGTGATTTTTGATTACATCGGCACCTTGGTGAACTGCATTGGCTATAGCATGGGGGACTCTGAAAACAACCTGCACAAGGCGCTGATGGCGGAAGGTTTTCAGTTGGAGAAAAATAAGTTTTTAGATGCTTATAAATTGGCACACCAGAAGTACCGTGTTGTACGATACGAGCAGCATCGTGAAGTCACTAATCCAATCTGGGTTTCCGAGGCACTATGCAGCTTAGGCTACGCGGTTAATCCCCAAGAACAGCCATGTTATAGCTGCCCTAAACGTGTTCTTCCAAAACTTCATAGACACCTTAGAACTGCGTGAAGGCGCAAAACAGCTACTGGAGCAAACCGCTGCCCAAACCAAAGTCGGCTTAATTAGCAACTTCACCCACGCACCAGTCATTCATAAAAGCCTAAGAAAACTCGGAATTCACCAATACTTCAACGCTATCGTCGTCTCGGAAGATGTTGGGTGGCGTAAACCAGCCCCACAGATTTTCCAAGACACGTTATGCCGCTTGCAGGTGAATGCGGAGCGTGTGGTTTTCGTTGGCGATAGCCCATTAGAGGACATTAAGGGCGCCAAGGACGCTGGTTTGGAGACGGTGTTTGTGTCGTCGCAGTTTAACAGCCTTAAAGATTTGGACGAAAGCAAACAACAGTCTGACTGGGCAGTGAAAGACCTTCAGACGTTATTGGGGCTTCTTGACAAGATAATTTGAAAAAACAGTACGATCCTTACTCAAAGAATGTGCCTAAGCTTTCTGATACCGTTTAGCGGATCAAGTGCGTGCAACAGTCTCATTTGAGTGTCTCGATGGCCATTTAGTTTGAATAAAGCAGTTCAACCCATAAATTTTCTATATTGAGGAGGCTCCGTTAGAGCAACAGTGCTGCAATCCACCAGAGCAAAGCTTAAAACTTTCATAAACAATCAAAGCAGTAACAGCTTGATGCGCTTATGAAATGACTCAAGCAGATAATAGCTGCTCCTTAAGCAAGCATTTTTTATATAACCGCAAATACTTTTCCAGTACGAGAGAGATATTGAATGAAACTGGGAACAATCGCTCTGGCAGTAATCGTTGTCTGCTCAGCTTTGGCGCTGGCAAGTCTAGAATCAGCCACAGCTTTACCGTCTATAGATTTGAGTTTGTACAAAGACAACGGGTACGGCGTGGGCAACGACATGAATGGCAAATGGACCCTAAACGCGGAAGTCTCCTCTGACGTAACCAGAGTCGAATTCTACTTAGATGGTCAACTAGTATCAAACGATACCTCCGCCCCGTTTAGCTGGAGCTTTGACACCGCCGACTATTCGAACGGTTTGCATCTCTTTAGAGGCGTCGCCTATGCCGATGGAGAACTCAATTATCAGGAAATCCCTAAAAACTTTGTTCCTTTCCCCTTGGACTTCGTTGTCGGAATAATCGCGCTAATCATTATCACTTTGGTTGTAGCACTCATCGGGGGATTGATTAAATCTAAAAAGATAGGTAAAAAACCGAAAAATAATGCCGACTAACATCTATTTTATTTAATCTTAAAGGATAGCGCTAACAAATTTTTTATACTGCTTTCGCAGAAAAGAGGTTATAGAGGAGTTCAGAAACAAAAATGTCAAGTCAAGTTCAAAACCAACCCACCGCAGCATACATAGTATCTTTGCTGGGCGGAATAATCGGATTGATTGCGTCGATTTTTGTAATGGTCGTTTGGGGAATACTTGCATTGTTTACTGCTAGCACTATCGATTATGGCTATGGGTACGGCTATGATTACATGCCAAGCGTTTCAGGCTTTTTCCTTGTGTATATTGCCTTAGGCATCTGGATGCTGATTACATCCATTTTGATCGTTGTATTCGCCAGAAGACTCAACACAAACCCAATGGAACACACCAAATACGGAATTTACATCATTGTGTTCTCCATAATCGGCGTAGGCGGTCTTCTCGGTCTAATCGGCGGAATACTGGCTTTAGTGTACAAACCAATTCCAGTCGGCCAAGCACCTCCACAGCAACCCTACTACGGTCCACCAACACAGCAATCATACCAGCCACCACAACAGATGCACAACTGCCCCCAATGCGGAACAATGGTGGAGCCCGGCGTCCGATTCTGCCCCAACTGCGGTAAACAACAATACTAAACCAAAAGGTCAAGCTTTTTGGAAAACCACTTTTTCCTTTTTCATAAAAATTAACAAAAAAAAGAAAATTAGAGTTTCTTATCCCGTACAGCTGACTCTAACGCGGCCACTCCAGGTAATTTTTTACCCATCAAAAACTCGATGAGCGCGCCGCCTGCGGTGCTGATGTAGCTGATTTTGTCAGTTAACCCGTATTCTTGGATGGCTGCGATGGTGTTTCCTCCGCCTGCTAAACTAAAGGCTTTGCTGTCGGCGATGGCTTCCAGCACTCTTTTGGTGCCTAGATTGAACTGGGGATTTTCATACACTCCCATTGGGCCGCTGACGACGACTGCTTTGGCTTGGGATATGATTTTAGAGTAGTTTGCTGCAGTTTGGCTACCTATGTCAAAAATCATGTAATCCGTAGGCAGGATGCTTAAGTCAACTTCTTTGCGGATACCGCCGAAATTCAGCGCAACATCCACTGGTATGCCGATTTTTGCTTTGGTACTGCAGTATCAATTTTTGATTCCTTTGACATACTGGATAAGGTCTTTTTTTGTCAAGAAATTCCATTGCAGGTTTTCCTAAGCTGACGCCTTTAGCCGCCAAAAACAGTTGCGAAGTCACTCCACCAACCAAAACGTAATCCGCTATACCGTTGCTTAACACGTATTTGCTGATTTCGAGGCTATCGTCAGCTTTAGCTCCACCCATAACGTAGACGCAGGGGTGCTCAGGTTCCTCAACGATTTTGCTTAACGATGATAATTCACGCTGCATTACACGTCCCGCAGCAGAGGGCAAAACGGCTGTGAAACCGACCATGGAAACGTGGCCGCGGTGGGCAACTGAGAAGGCGTCGCTGACAAAAAGATCTGCTAATGGGCGCAAGGTTCTGCACCAAGGGGGGTTTTTGCTTGCTGCTCAGGGGTGCCACTTTTGGTTTCGCCATCCCAGCTGCGAACATTTTCGAGTACAAGGATTTCGCCGGGCTGCAGTTTTTTTATGGCGGTTTGGGCTTTTTCGTCAAACACGTCGTCAACGTATTCTATTTTGGTTTGGGGCATGAGCTTTTTGAGTTCTTGGGTGTGGGTTTCCAGTGTGGTGTAATCGGATTCACCTTTTCTGCCTTGATGCGCTAACACCACAACTTTGGCGCCTTTTTCTGAGAGCTCTTTTAGGGTTGATTCGGCATGGGCTTTGATGCGGACATCGCTGGCCACTTTTTTGGTTTCGGGGTCTATTTCTGAGTTGAAGTCTACGCGGACAATAACTGTTTTGCCCTTCACGTCAAAATCGTCTAAAGTTTTGTATTTAGCCATCCTTTTTACACTCTGAACGCTGTACTGATTGAAACATAAAATAAAAGGGGAAAGTTAAGGCTTACCCGATTAGAAACCGGCTTTTTTGCCGATTAACTCAATGAAGTCAACCATACGGTTGCTAAAGCCCCACTCGTTGTCATACCAGCTGAAGACTTTAACAAAGTTGCCTTTCTCGCCAAGCACCATTGTTAAACTTGCGTCGAAAACGCTGCTGTAGGTGCTGTGCAGTACATCGGTGGATACGATAGGGTCTTCGGTGTACTGTAGGATTCCTTTTAGTGGTCCTTCTGCGGCGGTTTTCATGGCTTGGTTGATTTCTTCTTTGGTGACGTCTCTGCTTAGGACTGCTGTTAGGTCAACGATGGAAACATCAGGGGTTGGGACACGGAGTGAGTAGCCATTCATTTTGCCCTTGCAGTCGGGTAGAACTGCGCCAATGGCTTTGGCGGCTCCGGTGCTTGTTGGGATGATATTTAGGGCTGCTGCACGGGCGCGGCGAGGGTCTTTATGGACGACGTCGAGAATTCTCTGGTCGTTGGTGTAGCTGTGACATGTGGTCATAAGGGCTTTTTCTATTCCGAAACTGTCTGCTAGGACTTTGCTTATGGGTGCGAGGGCGTTTGTGGTGCAGCTGGCGTTTGAGAGGATTTGGTCTGAGTCTGGGTTGTAGGTGTCGTCGTTGACTCCGAGCACGATGGTTTTGTCTGGGTTGGTTGCGGGTGCGGATATGAGGACTTTCTGTGCTCCCGCGGTTAGGTGTTTTGATGCGGCTTCACGGTTGGTGAAGAGTCCGGTGCTTTCTACGGCTAGGTATGCACCGAGTTGTTTCCAGGGCAGATTGGCGGGGTCTCTTTCTTGGACGCATTGGAGTTTTTTCCCGTTTACGATCAGGTCGTTGCCTTCGACTTCGACGGTACCTGGAAAGCGTCCATGCACTGAGTCATACTTGAGCAGGGTTGCGTTTGTCTTGGCGTCTGCCAAGTCGTTTACTGCAACAAAATCAATGTTAGCGTTCTTTTCGATTGCAGCTCGGTAAATGAGTCTTCCGATTCTGCCAAAACCATTAATTCCGACTTTAACTGCCATAAATCATTTCACCTATACAAAAAACAAAGAATGAAATTGTATTTATTAATTTTCTGCCAAACCCCAAAACCTCAAGGAACAATTTGGTTAGTTGATGTGAGTGCTTGTTTGATATACTTTTTGAAATGGTTTGTAATTGCAGGTTAAGAGGGGTAGATTTTGTTTCTTTATATGGGTGTGGAGGCATATATCGAATACTTTTCAGCTATGAGTTTTAGAGAAAAAATAATAATGGGATTACAACATTTTAAAAAGAACTACAAGCTAACAGTCCATAAGTATAGGCACAAAATGCTTCTAGTAGATGCCGCCTTCTCTGAAGTAATGATTCTCTCCCTTCTTAGGCCCAAACGCTCGGATGCCATCTTTTTTCATCTGGCACCGTAACTCTGAGGCGTATTCCTTGGTAATTTCACCCTTTTTCTCCAAGTAAACAATAATTTCTTCTGCCTGCTCTTCAGTGTCGCATCGTCTAAGAAAATCCACCGCCTGTGGGTTGAAGTGCCGAAGCTTGTCAGGCATCTCGTTACCTACCGGCGCCTCCATGGATTCGTGGCATGCGTCGAAACAATCTCCGACTTCGCCTTCGGCTTCAGCGGCGTTTTTACGTATTCCATCTATTGGGACTTTTACTTCGCCACCTTCAAGTTCATCATAGAGATGAGGGAACATTTTTTTGAGATCTTTCTTTTCCATGCCGAATCAGCTGAGATAGGATTTGTTTTTGTGGTTTAAGTCCTTTTTCGATTTGAAGGCGCGTTTTCTGAGCGGCTAACGGGGTGTGAATTGCTGCGTCGGATGCGTTTTCAGCACTTTTTCCAGCTGTGATATGGACAACCCTCGGATTTCATCGCCAAACGTTTCGCAACGCCGCCGCTTGCCCGCCTCCTCAGCTGAGCGCACGGTGACTTCCAAGCTGTATCTGCCATGATTTTTTGCCTGGATGTGGTAGGACTCAGAAGTTATCCCCTGCTTATTCACTTTCACCCATTCAGTTTTAGCGATTTTAACCCCGCCTCCTTTAAGTTCTGATAAAACTTGCTCAGCATCGTCAGCGTACACAGCTACGTCGATGTCGCTGCCCTGCTTGATAGTGCCTCGCCAAACGCTGCCGATAAGCACAGGACAAAAATCCGCCAGCAACCGCATAACCTCTAAGGCCTCGGTGCGCATTTCCACCAACCGCAACTTGCGACTGCCGCCTTCGTTCTCCTCTGCCACTCTATCAAGCTCCAATGCTACTTCAAGGTTGGATGGCAAAAAGTGTGTACCAAGCGTCTCAGCAGCGTGCTGCTTGGCTTGCTTATACTCTTTTTCCACCCCAAAATAGAGCAGTGTGGCAGCTTCCCGTGCAATACGGCGTTTTTGTTCATCACTCACGGGGGGTTACCGTTTGGCTATGGATTCGTATAGTTCAATGGTATGCGCCGCTATTTTAGTCCACGTGAACTCGGCTAAGACACGCTTTCTTCCGTTTTCACCTAGAGTTTTCATCCATTCGGGAGTAGCTAATGCTTGGTTAATGCCCCATGCAATGTCGCTTGGGTTGTTGGGGTCAATGTGATAGCCGCACTGTTCGGGACCACAGCATACAACGATTTCACGCATGCCACTCACGCCTGCTGCGCCGACTACCACGGGTTTTTTCATGCTCATCGCCTCCAATGCAACAATACCAAACGGCTCATAGAAGCTGGGGAAGCAAGCGATATCACATGCTGCATAGTGCTGGATACGTTCTTCTTCAGGTATGAAGTCAAAGCAGAACTTGACGTACTGGTCAAGTTTGGTCATTTTTGTGAGGTTTGAGAGGTACTCTTGAAGGTCGCCCACGCCCAAAATAACCAGTTTGGCTTTTGGATTCTTGGCTAAGATGTGAGGCATTGCCAGGATGAGTTTATCTACGCCCTTCACTACGACGAGGCGCCCGACGAAGAGAATCATGGTTTCGTCGTCTTTGATATCATACTTCGCACGAACATTAGCTATTTCCTCTTTGCTGATGTCATCGGGGTTGTATTTCTGTGGATCTACGCCATTGTAGCTGACCTGAATCTTCTCCCTTGGAAAACCCAAACCGACCAACTCATCTTTCATAGCATAGGACACGGTGACAACCATATCGGCGGTTCTGCCAGCCCGTAACTCAATGTTACTAACCACGCCAGAACCGTTACCCAATGTACGCCCCTTCTCGGTGCTGTGCACATGAAACGCAAAAGGTAAATTCGTCTCGCGCTTAACCGTCACACCGCCCATCGCAGATAGCCAGTCATGCGCAACTACCACGTCGTACCTCATCTTTTCACGTTTTATAAGTTCGTTAACAAGCTTCGCAGCGGACAAATAATTGTAAACCATAAGTTTACCGAAAAGGTGAATTCCTCGTCCCCATTTACGGATGTCTTCCGCTATTACGTCGGGTAACGAATCGGATACGTCGATGTGAAGAGGGCGGTGGATTTCAATCCCGCGCCAAATCTCCCGAGTGGGAAGGGAGCCCGCGTCGTCGTTCATTGTGAAAACCGTTACGTCGTGGTCGCTTAACACAAATTTGCGGGTAATTTCCGCAGCATATGTGCCCAAGCCACCAACGATTTTAGGGGGATACTCGTAGACAAAAACCGCAATCTTCATCCTTATTTCTCCGGTGTTTCATAAGAAAATGGGTTTGTCTCTACTAAAGCTTTACTTAACCCGACATTGCAAAATCGATAACTTGATATCCATATGTTTTATTTTCACAACGGAAAAGTTTGATTACCACCAAGTGCATAGGAAATACAGGCAGGTGCCAAAAAATTGAGTTTATCCATTATTAAACAGGAAATTCTAGAATCCATGTTCCTTTGCGAAAAACCAATGAAAGCCATGGACATCGCCAAGGACGTAAAAAAAGAGTTCCAGCCTGTCATGATGCACCTCTTGGGGCTACAAAAAATGGGCTACATATCAAGCCCGAAGAAAGGACTCTACATCATAACAACACAGGGCAAACAGGTACTTGGCGTAACGCCAGTCACTAAAGAGAAAGCGGACCAAATCTTAGCATATGCTCCCCACGACCGTGCATTCCACTTCTACGCCACCATCGACCAACCCCTAAGCATGCATGCCCATAACCTCCGAGACTTCACCTCCAAAATCAACCGCGCAGACCCCCTCTCGCTGGAGTTTCATACAAAACGTGGCGACTTTCAGGCATGGTTCAAAGGTTTAGGCGATGAAGAACTTTCCAAAAAAATGGTGCTACTAGCAAAAAGAAACCTCCAAGGCCAAGCTCTGCAAAGCATGCTATACTGCATCGTAAACACCCGCTATCGTGAACTCGCCAAGCTAACCGGACAAGTATTTCCCGAAGACGAAGCAGCAGAATCTGAACATGTCCACGATCACACCCAAGAAGACGGCGAAGCCCACGTTGCTCCGCACACACACCCACGCGGCGGGGACATTCACAACCCCACTTAACAAGAAAACCATTTTTCCAACTAAAACTTATTTTCAAAATAAAGAAAAATAGGCGTAAAAGCCGAAAAAAGAAAGGTTTAGGTTATTTGGCTGTATATGGGGTGCTCTTTGAACTTTAAGATGGTCGAGGACCATTCTATGGTTCCGCTTGGCAGCCTTGTGCAAATCGACTGAACTTTCGCGCCTGTTCCAGCGATGAATCGAACGCCATCAAGCATTTCGCCTTTGGTAATGCCTGACGCAGCAAAAATCATTTCGTTGCCTCTTGCCAGCTCTTCTTCTGTGTATGTTTTGTTTACATCTACACCTGCGGCTTCGAGGCGTTTCATGCGGTTAGCGTCGTCTTTTTTGTCCTTCCAAACCTTAACCAGCATCGTGCCGCCTAAACATTTTACTGCGGTGGCTGCGATTGTGGCTTCTGCACCTGCACCTGCGCCCACAAGCAAGTCAACGCCTGAGTCAGGCAAACAGGTGACAATGGAGCCTGCGATGTCGCCGTCAGCAATAAGTATTATACGAACACCCATCTTACGTAGCTTCGCTAGCAGTTCGTCGTGACGAGGACGCTCCAGCATAATAACGGTAAAGTTAGCTAAGGGACGATTTTTGGATTCAGCTATGGTGGTAACGATTTCCTCAATTGACATGTCAAGGTTGATTTTGCCTTTGGCTGCGCCGTTAGTCGCCAGCTTGAAGTAGTAGCCGTCGTCGGGCAACACTTGCAGACAGCCTGCAGGGGCGCATGCTAGAGCGGATATGGCGTCTTTTTTGCCTTTACTTGTAGCGGTTGTTCCGTCAACTTGATCAATGACAAATTCGACTTTTGGACCAGTGCCTTTACCGACTTTTTCGCGGTTGTTAAAGGCGGGGGCGTTGTCTTTGGGACCTTCGCAGCAAATGACTTCGCCGTCGATTTCCATCTGATTCATTACAGCACGACTAAAGTCCAGGGCGGTTTGGTCGACCATATCGGGGTTACCTTTGCCTATGTGCATAGCAGCGCCTACTGCACCTGCAGTGGTGATTCTAATCAGAGAGGGCCCAAGAGCACGTAGAGATGCCATGGCAGATCACTGTTTCCTCTCGTTTTGCCACAGCTCTACAAATTCCATGTAGTTCTGGGCGATTTTCTCAACTGCGGTTGGGCAATCAATTTTTCCAGAACGGAACTCAACCAACGGGTCCCAGAAAATAGTTCTGCCCACTGCGAAGCCGATGATTCCAGGAATTTTAGCTCCGACGCTTAGCCACTCTTTGACTTTGTCTTTGGATTCGCCGCGTCCTAAGGTGATGACGCCTGCTTTGCGTCCACCCGCCTGAGCCTGAGCAACGATGGCTTTGGCGTCTTCGGCTTTGTCTACGCCTTCAAGCTTCCAGATAGCTGGTTCAACGCCGCTGTTCTGAATCTGCTTTATGCTTTCACACATAAGCTTTGGGCGTAGTTGAGTGTCGTAGGCTTTTTTGTCGCCGCCCGCCTTTGCCAACTGCTCGGTGGTTGCTGGGACGATGAGCTCGAAAAGGAATGTTCGGTTTTTAGATGCTAGGTAGTCGCTGAGTTTTTTAAGCCTCTCCAGTTGACGCTTGTTGAGATCTGCATCGCTTTCGGGGTTATAACGAACCAGAACTTTAACAAAAGTGGGGTCAAAACATTCAATATGATCAGGGAATTTGTCGCCGTATTCAAAGTCAAACTCATCCTGCCCGCTCTTTTCGGCAGGCATCGCAAAGTTGAAGCCTTCCTTTTTAGCTTCTTTTAGCACGCTGGCGCCGTATTCCTCGTCTACAAGCAAGCCGGCGATTTCTTTAGGTACCTTCTTATCCAGCGCCATTTTGAAGCCGCTAAAAATTATGAGTTTGGCTTCGTCTATTTTCTGCTTCTCTTCAGCTGTTGGGGGTCTCCCTTTGATTCCGAAGAGTTTTTCAACAAAAGATGTTCGATGATCAAAAGCTAAAATTAGCAAGTCTTTGTTAGACCAATCAGTCACAATTTTCACCGTGCCTATCACATGTTTCTACCTAAATAAAACATTATTGCTAAAACGAAAATAGTCAATGCTGAATTATAGTCTTGGCTGAAAAATAGTTGATGTTTCTGCGTAGAAACCGTGAAATAACTAAACCGCCCATTATGGCTAAGTGGGGGCAAAAAATTGGCAGAACCGAAAACTGTAACTGTCAAACTGTCAGAAGAAGTTTACCATGAGATGGCTTTGCGCATACCAGAAGGTGACAGAAGCGACTTCATACGTGAAGCCATAGCTGAGAAACTGCAGAAAACCCCCAAACCCGACAAGCTCCTTGCCTTGGAGCAGCGCATGATACAGTTGGAGGAGCAGTTTGGGCAAATCAAAAAGTACCTCTCTGATCTAGAAATCCTTACTTTTCATCATGGCAAAATAAACCCTTACCAGTTCGCCATCGACGAAGTGGACAGAAAAATCATCGAATACCTTCTCAACTACAAGTCCACAACAACACCAGAGTTGGCAGATTATCTTAAAACCAACCGTTGGCTCGTCTTGAACAGGTTGCAAAAGATTGAGAAGAACAGTAAAAAACAGTTAGGCAAAGCCATAATTACGTACTATGCAGGTGAGAAGTCAGGTAAGAAGAAAGCGTGGTGGGTTGATGAAGAATTAATCCAAGAGTAGGTGTGGATTAGCTTTAAATCACCTGTAATGTTTGTTTGT
>CAWENF010000026.1:0-102023 GCA_963810275.1 uncultured archaeon | reverse complement strand
TAATCGCAATGATAGGTTTGTGACTAAGCAGCTATGTACGCATGAATAAATCTTTACCCGAAAATATCCAAGCAAATAACCACATGCCTTAATACCCAAGTTTGCAGGTACGCCTAACCTGCCAAAAAAATTAATCAAGCTCGTCTACTATCAATTTTATGGTGTAATCTAATGCCTTTTGTGCAAGTAAACGTCTGGGCAGGACAAACGCCCGAAACTAAAAAGAAAATTGTGAACGGAATAACCAAAGTCTTCACTGATATAGGCATTCCGCCGCAAGCGACCACCATAATCATTAATGAAATTCCGTTGGAGAACTGGGCAACGGCTGGTCAGCAGCACAGCCAAACATCGCTAAAGCAACCTTAGCAGTCATATGCTTTCCGCAAGGACTCGTACGCATTCAAACTTCATCTCTTTTCGTTTCTGCTTTGAATCCATCTGCATTAACTGTTTGCTTAATCAACTGTTCCGATGAAGCAGATCGTTTACCAAGGAAAAAGCTGCAAATAGATGTTCTTTCTCTTTTTATAAGGGTGGCTCTATATGAAGAGCAAAAATGATGCCGAAAAAGCTAACATTCTCTTCAAATGTAAAACATGAAACATGCAAAACGCAACAAAAGCAGTTTTTTCAAGTTTTTTCAACATCTTTAGCATAGAAAAACCAGTTTTCTTAAGTAACGCATAAATGCTTATGATGCACAGTGATACTTTAACACCAAAAAAAGGTTTGGAAATATATGTCGTCGGCAAAACCCTTACCTAGAAAATTCGTGTCAGTGGACCCCAGCAAATGTATAGGCTGCGGAATCTGCGAATACGCCTGCACAACCGAGAAAGGCGAAGGCAACTGGAACCCAATCAGAAGCAGAATCCGGGTCGTCCGCATGGCCCCAGTATTCAATTTTGCACTCACATGCCGCGGATGCGTCGATGCAAGATGCGTAAAAGCCTGCCCTGAACGAGCAATCACCCAATCCGAAAACAACAGCTTACTCATAATCGACGACAAAAAATGCAAAGGCTGCGACTGGTGTGTCCAAGCCTGTCCACACGGCGGCATAACTATTCATGCCGAAACTGGCAAAGCAATCGCATGTAACCTCTGCGAAGGCGACCCACAATGCATCAAAGTTTGCCCAGAGGAAGCGCTGGAACTCGTAGAGTCCGACGAGGAAGCCGACAAACGCTTCAACGATGCCTTGGACAAGCTGCCGGATCAAACCGAGCACTTAATGGATACAGTAAAAAAGAAGGATTGGAAGCCCCTTTTGTCGTCAGCTGAGGAACGTTCAGAGCGTGTTGCTTCAAAGCTTGAAGCGCTTAACGAACGCGCTGCAGCTAAGAAACGCGAAAAAGAGCTTGAAGCAGAAAAACAATAATTTTTTCTTTTTCTGGGGGTTTAACGGTTTTCTTCGTAACCCTTCAGCAAGCTATCAATATCTAACCCTACGTTTTGTCCGTTGTAGCCGCCTTCCAACACGAAAAAAGCGGGTAACTCTATTTTGGCGATGCGTTTGCCGATTTCAAAATAGTCTACTGTTTCGAGCCCAAGCGAAGCTAAATCGCAGCTGTGCGCGTCAAAACCTGCCGAAACCGCCAGTGCCTCAAATTTGCCGGTGTCAACCGACGCCAACGCTTTATCGAGAGTTTCAAAATAGATTTCCCTACCCACATTGGGCGGTAATTGAAAGTTGAAGCAGTTAACTTCAGATTTGCCGCCTGTACCTGGGAAATTTGGTGACTGATGCACGGAAACGTAGGCTACGTTTGGGTCGCCCAAGAATACTTCCTGCGTTCCGTTGCCGTGGTGACCGTCTATGTCTAAAATCAAGGTTTTTTTGCCTGACTCCTTGACTGCGATGGCGATGTTATTAAAAAAGCAGAATCCACGGCTAAACACTCCTAAAGCTGCACCGTACCTTCCCACGTGGTGCCCTGGTGGACGTGTAAGTGAGAAGCCGCCGATTTTGCTGGCAAGCAATGCTCCTCCGACGCTGAGGGCGGCGTATTCCCAGATGTTTGGGTAAGCTGGGGTGTCTGGGTCTTCCACCATGCCTTTTTTGACGTTCCAAATATAGTCCATGTCGTGAACTGAGAAAACTTCATCCTCTGAGGCTGGAGTTGGCTCCACAAATTGGTAGCCTTTTTGTTTTAAAACGTCTTGTGCGATTTTAACGCGCTGTGGGCCTTCAATGTGCCATGTTCCATAGCCTAAACATTTTTCTGAATAGACTATTTTCGTATCCATCACTGTTTGCATCCAGCAGACACATAAAGGTGCCATCGCATTTAAAATATAACCTATCAAAACAAATAATCGCCTGTTCAAGTATCTGGAGCTAAAAGTTATGAACGTGCAGAACCCTTACGACCTGTTTCGAGCCGAATGCCAAGTTGTTCTAAAAGACGCATTATCTAAAGCCCTACCAAACCATGAGCCCTGCACAGTTACATTGAAAAAGACGCAGAACATCGATTTCGGGCAACTCTCGGCTTCCTTGTGTTTTGAGTTAGCTAAACAGTTGGGGCAGAAAACCTCAGGTGCTTGCCCAGCAAGTTGCGGCTGCCGTAGACAAAAGCCGTTTTGAGCTTATTCAGAAAGTTGAACCTGCAGGTGCTGGGTACATCAATTTTTTTGTTGACTTTGGCAAATTTGCTGCTTTAACGTTGGAATCTATCAAAACTTTGGATGACCACTATGGTTTTGTTATGACGCAGGAGCCGCAGAAAATTATTGTGGAACACACCAGCGTGAATCCGCTGCATCCTATTCATATTGGGCAGGCACGCAACCCGATGCTTGGTGACGCTTTGGCGCGTATTCTGCAGTGTAGAGGGCACAGTGTTGAGCGACACTATTACATCGATGATGTGGGACGCCAAAGTAGCGTAGTTGCCTACGGGTACGATAAGCTGGGTAGACCAAAACCAACCGAGAAGCCTGATTTGTTTGTGGGTAAAATCTACACTGTCACCAGTTGCCTAGTTGAAATTAACCGCCTTAAACAAGCCAAACAGCGAGCGATTGACGCTAAAAATCCTGATGAACTTGTCAAAGTGAACGGTGAACTTGATGAGTGGGTTGGTATAGCTTCGGAGCTTCGTGAAAAGTTCCCTGTGCTTTTCGAGGCGTTGGCACAACGCATCGGTGAAGACGAAAACCCTGAGGATGAAATCAGTCGTCTCAACCGACATTACGAAGACGGGCAACCCGACGCTAAAGACCTAATACGGGAAGTCAGTGACCTCTGTTTGGATGGTTTCCGCCAGACCATGCAGCGTGTTGGTGTAACCTACGATTCTTGGGATTGGGAAAGCGATTTCGTATGGACGCCCCAAGTGGATGAGGTTATGCGTAAGCTGCAGGCGACGCCGTTCATAATTAACGAGAAGGGGGTACAGCAGTTTGACGCTAACAACGCCGCTGTAACGCTTGATTTGAAGGGCAAGTTGGGTTTAAGCAAGAACAATGAAGTTCCTCCCCTAACATTAGTGCGCGCTGACGGTACTACACTGTACACGACCCGCGACATAGCTTATACGCTGTGGAAGTTCCAGCACGCTCAGAAAGTTGTCAACGTCATAGGTATGGAGCAATCGCTTGCGCAGCTACAGCTTAAACTGGCGCTATACGCTATGGGCTACGATGAAGCTGCCGAGAACCTTGTGCATTTCGCTTACAATCTCGTCACGTTGCCTGGTTACAAGATGAGCAGCCGCCGTGGGCATTACATAACGTTTGATGAGGTGCTTGATGAGGCTGTGCAGCGTGCTTATGAAGAGGTTTCTAAGCGTTCCCCAATTCTTACCGAGGACGAGAAACGCAACATTGCCAACTTTGTTGGTTTGGGTGCAGTGCGTTATGCTTTGGTGGATGTGGATTCGGGTAAAACCGTTATGTTCACTTGGGAGCGTGTTTTGAACTTTGAGACCAATAGCGCCCCATATGTGCAGTACACGCATGCCCGCGCTTGCAGTATTCTGCGTAAAGCTGATAGGGAACCCGAACACCCTGACTACGCTTTGCTCGCTGAACGCTTAGAAAAAGAGTTAATCCTGAACTTAGCCGGCTTCGCTGACATGTTCATAGAAGCAACCGAGTACCTCAAACCCAACAACGTCGCCGACTACGTAAACGCCTTGGCAGACAAATTCAACACATTCTATAACGCTCACCCCGTGCTTAAAGCCGACTCAGAAGGGCTAATCGATGCGCGGCTTGCGTTGACTAAAGCGATTCAGATTGTTATGCGCAACGCCCTGAATTTGATTGGTGTGACTGCACCGGAAAAAATGTAGTTTTTCCACTTTTTTTTTGAAATAGAAGATGATGGTGTATGCTCTATACACATCATCTACCTATCAGGTTTGTCGGTGTTTGCTGTTTTGTTGTTGGGTTGTGGGTTTGGTTGTTGTTTGGTTGTGCTGAGTATTTTACAAGCAGAATAGCAATCTCTGTATGCTCTTTGTTTTGTTTGTTTTCTTTATGTGGGTGTGGCGGTGGAGGACCGTATTCGCTGCAGGCAAGTTATGCTTTTTAACACTAAACATAAAAGCCACACAACTAACACGAACAATTATGTCGAAGCTGCCATTAGCCATCTGCATAATAGTCATATGCTGCCTTCTGGCAGTGCCTCTACTGGCGCTTCCGATACCTAATGCACCCGATAACCCGCAAGCCGACCCCCAAAACCCTATACAGCCAACTCCGCAAGCCACCAGTAAATCGACTCAGCAAGATAACCCTAAACAGACGCCCCAGAACGAACCCGTAAGCGCCCCAAACAATAAACCAACCCCTACCCAGCCCTCTCCTTCACCTACAAACGCTCCACAAAAACTGAATCGCACTCTTTCAGAAGCTGTAGGAAACGCAACAAACTTTTTTGCAGATACTAAAGAACCCCATGCTTTGTTAATGCTTGACGTCATAAACAGGCGTTTCGGAATAAGTGACTTCAACGATTCCTTGATAGTGTTTGACGACCAGCTTGCAACCAAAGCCAACTTCCCTGAAGCACCAATGCTTCGAGTGCTCCGCAGAATGGCAGATTACTCAAACACGATCGTGCTATCAACGGATTTTGATGCTGTAAGCTCTGACATCGACCTTGTAACCGTTCCCGCTCTATATTCCGATCGTTTAGCTCTGCCGGCTGATTATAATTCAACATTCCATAACGCTGTTGACAGCGGAGGCTACTTGTTAACACATGCGTTACTGGCGACCGTTTGGTTCACCGACAATCACTATAATATGTCGCTATCCAACGATTACATGGACGCCCTCTACCATGCAAATGCTGCAATAATCGTCGACGATAATGTAATTACCGATCTAAAACTGGAAGCAGCAGCGTTTCTCTGTCTGGCAGGGCAAAGTGCACTGGTTAACGATTCTTTTATCCAAAGAGTCATTGCCGTACAGAACCCTGATGGCGGATGGTCTTCTTCAAGTGACGATGGGGGTAGCTCTTATTGGCATTCTTCAGTGCTGGGACTTATGCTTCTGTTGCATGTACAATACCCCGACGAATCATACCCGCCGGTACTATCCCCTGCAGAAGAGAGCAATTAGAAAATAAGCGTTTGTGCACTGCAAAAGATTGTTGCCCATTATTTGAATAACAAATTTCAAATATGACCCCTCGAACATAAAACGCAGGTGCAATTAACATTGAGTAACGATTACTTTAGCAAAAAGCTTGAAGCCATCAAAGTTACCAAGCAAAAACCAATTTCACAGTTACTAAAAGAAATGAGCAAAACCGCCTACCAAGGACGCAAACTAGGCGAAGCCGTTGATGTATGGGAGAACATGATTAAAGAAAAAGACACAGTCATCGCCATGGGCTTCGCAGGCTCCATGTCAACCGCTGGTCAGTGGTCTATCGTTAATTGGCTTATGGAAAACCGCTTCATAGACGTGCTCATCTCAACAGGTGCAAACGTGTCCGAGGACATCGTGGACGCCATGGGCTTGGGCTACTATCAAGGCAGCCACATGGTTGATGACTCACAACTGCTAAACGACGACGTTAACCGCTACTATGACGTGTACGGCAAAGAAACCGACTACCGCGAAATGGAAGACCTAGTCACAAGCTACGTTATGACCTGCAAAGAAGACTACATGTACACTTCAGCCGAGTTCCTAAACGGCTTAGGCCATTACCTTGGAAAGAAAAACATCCCCTCAATCACCGCTGTTGCCGCAGCTAACGGCGTACCCATCTTTAGCCCAGCCATGGTTGACAGCGCATACGGCGAAACCTTCCTCTTAGCCAAAAACAAAGGCCACAACGTCCACATCGACAGCGTAAAAGAATTCGACCAATTCGTCCAGATTGGTACCAAAACCAAAGAAGTCGGCGTCGTCTACATCGGCGGAGGCGTTCCCAAAGACCTCACACAACTCATAGCCATCAGCGTCTCTCCAATGACTGAAGACCAAGGCGTCCAAGGCAGACAAGGCGGCCTACGCAAATCACTCCAAGAATACTACTACCCACACAAATACGCTATCCAAATCACCACCGACTCTCCACAATGGGGCGGACTATCAGGCTGCACACTCGAAGAAGCCATCTCTTGGGGCAAAATCAACAGCGCAACCGGCACAAGAGCCGTCTGCTACTGCGACGCAACCATCGCATTGCCACTCATCTGCCACGCCTTATCTGAGCGTGTGACCGAGAAACGCCAAGGTCCAGACATGAGCTGGATCTTCAAAGATATGCCACAAGCATAATCTTTTTCTTTCTTTATTTTCGTTAAAAACATTAGGCTGATTTTATTCTTAAAAAACTAAGCTGAAAAAGGAATGTTAGTCCTTTTTGCTTAATCGGTCGATTAGGGCGCTTGTCATGACTGGCAGCACCATAGTGGCGTCGCCTTCGATCATGATTTTTTTGGCTTTCTCGCTGATTTTGCCCCACGACACTGCTTCGCGTGGTCTTGCGCCGCTTAAGCTGCCATCCCACTCGTCTGCGGTGCTAATGTAGACGACGTAGTCTAAGCCGTCTTTGAACTGGTTCCACCAAATCACATGATGCTTGCTTATGCCGCCGCCCACGATGAGAGCACCGCTTTTTTCTGAGTCAAACATGAGGTCGCTTAGCATGCCTTCGTCTTTGAGCAGGTTTATGCGGAAGTCTTTGTGGTCTTGACTAAACATCCAAAGCTGGTAGCCCACTGAGCCGTCGGTTATGCCGGGCACATGGATGGGTATGTTGTTTTTGGCTGCCCAGTAAAGGATTGAGGACTCGTCACATAGGCGCAGCCCGATTTCGCGGGACAACTCGGTGGTGGAGAGTTCTTTTTTGCCTTCGTTGTAGAGATCGGTAAGCATGGCTTGCATTTTTTTCTCAAGGATTATGCCATAGCTGTCGTTTGGCACCAAAACGTTGCCCAACCTGTTGACTCCTTCATGATGCAGTTTAGAGTCGCTCATGATGAAACTGCCTTTGTAGTAGTCTTTGAAGCACCGAGCGACATCGTGGTCTAAGGTACCGCAAGTGGTTATGATGACATCCACCAATTTACGCTTAACTAACTCGCGTATGACGCCTCTTGTGCCAGTCGCTATGATGTCGGCGGTGAAAGAGAGGAACTTTACACATTTCTTGTCCGCAACCATCGCTTCCATTATGTTGACGCCTGTAGCCAGTTTGCCTGCGGTGAAGCCCCACGCCTGCTCCATCTGCTTGACAAGCTCGTCTACGGTCATGTTTTCTGTGAACTTGTAGTCTTTAACTGGAATCTTTGTCATGCTGTTTTCCTTCTGAGGGTTTCATCAAATCAATCACTGGGGCCTACATAAAAATATTCATATTCAAACAAACCCGTCGCCCTGACTGGTAGAAATGTTTTTGCTTAGGGTTTTGTTGTTCTATTTCGGCTATTAAATATGCAGGGTGAAGCTCGTATCCGTAGGGCAGTGGCAGGCGACATCGACGAAATAGCAGCCATCGAGCAGCGCTGCTTCCCCGGACCCACAGCTTACTCCAGAGAGCAGCTTGCATATCTGGTTTTGAAGGCTAACAGCATCTGCCTAGTAGAAGATAGCCCTGAAGGCATTCGCGGCTTTATTGTGGGGCTTTACAGACGGGGCACACGGGGGGGTTACTTGGAAACGCTTGATGTTGACCCCCGATTCCAGAAGATGGGTGTTGGGCAGAGACTGCTAGCCGCCGCGGAAGCGGAAATTGAAAAGCATGGCTGCCGTTTCTCTCAGCTTGAGGTTTCCGAAGGTAACAAAGACGCCTTAGCACTCTACCAGAAAGCTGGGTACAAACAAAAAATGCGACTGCCCAACTATTACCGCTACGCGCACTGCGGCACCCGAAACGCTGTCAGAATGGTTAAACCCCTGACTCGGACTTCGAAACCGTGACCCACTTGTCGCCTTCGAGTTTGGTGTAACTGTTGGTGTACTGCTCAATGATGCTCATCAGTGCAGGTCGGAACTGTTTGGGGATAAGCGTTAGGTCGCCTGTTTGTTTGTAGAGGTGGATGGACTCCACATGCGGATGTTCTCTGCCCGAAACTGTGACGCCGTTTGCGCTGCATAGGTAGGCTGCGTGTTGCTTTTCGTCCTCGTCCAGCCTCATCCCGCCCTCTCCGAAGCGCTTGGGGAACAGTTCGATGTCTTTTTGGCTATAATTCATCTTTTCTGGGCTAACACCGTTGGCTTGCAAGAACAGCTGGATTCCGAGGCATTTGCTACACTCGCCACACGGCACCACCTCACCTGCCTCTAAACGGCAACTGTGGCAGCTCCGCTGGTAGGCAGCAAGCGTCGGGTATCTTTGAGTGAGAATGCGTTCGACGATTAAGCCTGAAACTGGACGTACAGCGCTCCATTGCCGCATGCTGGGCAACCGCTTCTGGTACCACTGCTCCATGCGTAGGTCGTAGTCTTGGGTTTGGTCGTAAACTCCGAAGTAATGTTTGATGTCTTTGTAGATTGGGGCGATTCGGGGGTCGTCGAATTCGCTGCCAATAAGTAAGTTGCCGATGCCTTTGGCTGTAAACACTGGCAGCAAGTGGAAGACGTAGACGGGGAAAATGCAGAGGCGAATCGGGTAAGTGTCAAGCCAAACTTTGCGGTGGTCGGGGCGAACGATTCTGAGGTGGTCAAGCATGAAGACGTAGAAGCGGTCCACGTTAAGCCATACGCGCCCAATATTTGGTTCAGTTTTTTGGTGGTGGCGGTAAGCCGCGAGGGCAGTGCGCCAGTGTCCTCCACTTTCGTTGATGTAGAGAGGATAGACGTTAGCGCCTGTTTCTTTCAGCATAGCATAAGTGAGAAGGCTTTCTTTGCCGCCGCTTGAAAGCACTCCACACGATTTAGAATCCAAATCTTTGCAGATGGCTTCGTCGCACGTTAAGGTTTTTGAGATGATTTTTGCTCTGGCTTTAGTGTTCTCCTCCGTAATCTCAGCTTCAGTTGGCACGTACTGGGGCAAGATGTATGGGGTTTTTTTGCGTACAAACTTGTTAATTAAAATGTCGCGGCTGAAAACCTCGAGGAAATCTAGTCAACAGCGCATAATCGGCTTTGCTAACGGGAAAATCAAGACGGATTTCGTCTGCGAATAAGCCGTAGTTAAGCAGAGGCATCGCAACCGCCAATCTTAGAAGAGGCAAGTCCGCTTCTGAAAGCGCAATGGGATATTTGGCTTGAAGTGTGAAGCTGCTTTTTTTGCCTTCGAGGTCTTCTATCTCGATTTGTGTGGAGACTGCTTTTCCGTTTATTTGGGGTTCAGAAACCGCGATGTTTAACGCAAGCAGCGTAGGTTCAAGTTATTCACCGTCACGAAGTGCTTCTATCGCATCCGCCAACTTCGCCACTCCATCCCATACGGGGTCCTCAACTGGCACATGGAACCTTCGGTGAATGTCTAGTTTAACGGCTTTAACTTCCTCGAGGGTTATGTGTTCGTGGTTTATGCTTATACCCACCAGTGGTTTACCTGACAGCAACTTAGCCAGCTTGACTACTCTACGGGTGTCAGGCATCTGGTAGTCGGGGAAACCGTCAAGGTAGGTGCGGCCCGGAGCGTCCTGCATGATGAAGCCGTGGATTTGCCCAGCCGCCATGATTTCGAAGCCGCCGGGGAAAAACGGATGCAGAAGACTGCCCTGGCCCTCAATAAGCATGAACTCTGGTTCACTATCTTTCCAGGAATCGATTATGGCGCCTTCTATGCCGCCTGACACGAAATCGTTAATCATAGCATCCAAGACGACGCCATGGGGCCACCCCTGCATCCACCCTGTTTGACCTGTGAAAATCATGTCTGCACTTCTGCCTCGTCTTCTGAGTTCGTTGACAAGCAACACGGCAGTGGTGCGTTTACCGATGGCTGAGTCCGTGCCTAAAACGGCGATTCGGGTGGCGTCTACTTTGCTGATTTCGCCAGTGTAGAAGCGTTTGTGGTCACGGAACAGTTTGCGGACATCAGTGATTGTGCAGCCATTCTTTGAGGCGGATTCGGCGAATTCGGGGATGTCGGATATGAACTGGTGCAAACCCGAAACCACGTTTAACCCATGCTCCAGCGCGTACTTGACGGCTTTATCATAGCCCTCAGGCAACACGCCGCCCTCCGAAACTGCGCCGACAACAAACGTTTCAGGCTTAGTTTTCTGTACGGCTTCCTCTAAGCTGTGAAAAAGCGGGATATCCCTGTGATTTACCCTCCAAAATCTCGCCTGCATCACCCTTCTTCTGGCACAGTGGAATCCACCACCGCAGCGACTTGGTATCGCCTGGTGTAGCGTACTAAGCCATGAGCGGTTTTACCATTAGCGTTTAGGAACTCGCTCTCGCAGTACACTACTGCTTTCTGGGGCATGGCGGTCACGCTTTGCGCCCCGTCAAAATAACTACGTAGCGGTCGCTTGGGTACGCTTCTTTCTTGTGCCTGTCAAGCATTGCGATTAGACCCGCGGTGGAGGCTGGAAGCACGTTTAAACCTTCCTTGTCGCGGATTAAACGGGAATAATCCCGCATGCTCTTGTCTGTGGCATAGGCTGCCCAGCCGTGGCTCTGACGAATCGATGTTAAGGCGTAGTCGCCGTCTATGCTACGCCAGTTAATCAGTGGCTCGTTAACAGTGGTGTTGCGGATTTTTTCTGGGTTTAAATCGCAGCAGTTAGCCATGTTCTTGACAAACGCGTTGATGATGGGGTTCATGCCGTACGAGGAACCTGCGATGAGACGGGGTATGCGACTGGTTTTGCCGCGGTTGTAGAGGCTTATGAATCCGCGGTATATGCCTGCCAAGGTGGAGCCGTTTGAGGCTGGCACAGCGACCGACTGCGGGGGCGTCACGGAGTTCATCGTAGATTTCGTAAGCGATTTCGCCGTAGGCTTTGAACTGCAGGTTAGTGTTGCTTCCACCTGCATTTGCATCGTAGTAACCGTTTTCTTCGGCTTTCTTGCGTGAAACAATGACGGATTCCTCGTAGTCGCCTGAAACCTTCACTAAATCGGCGCCTAAAGCTTTGATTTCTTTTAGGCGGTTAGCATGGTAGCCTTCGGGCACGTAAATGATGCATTTCAAACCCGCAAGGTAGGAAGATAGTGCGATGGCTGCGCCGTAGTTGCCGCAGGAAGCCACAGTGATTTCGTTGTAGCCTCGGCGCAAAGCATCAAGAGCCTGTGCAAAGGCGATGCGGTCTTTCTGGGTGCCTGTCGGGTTACCGCCTTCAAACTTGAGATAAATCTGACGCAAGCTAACTTCGCGTTCGATATTGCGTGCTCGTGTTAAACTTGTGTCTCCTACTTCAGAGTCCAAGATGATTTCAAAACTTTCAAGTCGCTCTTCCAAGGATTTGGTGCGGTCACGTGCGATTCTGCTTTCATGAAACAGTTCAGGAGTGATTGTTGGGACACGGGGGGTTGCGCCGTCTAAAAGGGATAGTGGTCCGTGATTTTTTATTTCTTCATTTAGGTCGGGGGGTTCGTTGAGTTTTTTTTCCATAATTTATTCCTTAGCCTTCGCTGGGATGTGTTAATTATTTACCATTCTGCGGTGTAGAAACTGGCTTTTTCTGGGAAGAAAAATTCTGTGGTGAAAAACACGAAGCTGCTCTGGTTGAGGGGAAAGTAGTTTAGCGATGATCCAAAAAATGCTGAGTAAATCAGCTGAGTTAAATCATCTGTTTCGCCGATACGTGAACCTGCCAGCACCCATTGGACACCAGGTAATGATGGCGTTATTTGGCAGGTTGTATTTAAGATTAGCGTTGAACTCGCAAAAAAACGCAAGTTCATCTATCTATAGCTTTGCCTTTTAGTATCGCTGTTTAACATTTTGTTGCTTTTTTGTTTGTGAGCTAACCTTATTACAAACACAACGTAACAAAAACGGGTATGAGCTTTGAAATCCAAGTCATCACCGACCTGGCCGTGGTTATGGTTATCGCTTCAGTAGTGGCATTCATATTTCACAAGCTCAAACAACCCCTTATAATCGGCTACCTAATCGCAGGTATACTTATCGGACCTTACGCGCTGCCATTTAACTTGATTAGCCAAACAGAGTTCCTCTCGGTTTTCGCCGAAATCGGCGTCGTCCTGCTACTCTTTACCATAGGCTTAGAGTTTCCACTCAGTAAACTGCGCTCTTTGGGCCGTGTCGTCATAGGCGTTTCTGCACTCGAAATAGCCTTGATGTTGATTATCAGCTGGGTTGTGGGTGCCTTTCTAGGCTGGGGCTTTTACGACACCCTATTCTTGGGTGCAGCACTTTCTAGCAGCAGCACAACCATCATTGCTAAGGTTCTGGGGGACACTGGGCGCTTCAAAGAAATCTCCGCCACCATAATGCTTGGCATTCTAGTAGTTGAAGACATGGTTGTCGTTATCCTGCTAGCTATGCTTCAAGACGTAGCTGTAACAAGCGTAATCTCCCTTACCTCCACGGTTTGGCTAATCGTTAAACTGGTGGTCTTCATCGGCGGCACCCTCGTAGTCGGCGGCTTCTTCCTCCCAAAAATACTTGATCGCTTCTCCAAAATCGAAAACAACGAATTACTGTACATACTCATGATTGGGCTTTGTTTTCTGTTTGCAATTATGTCTACTCAAATCGGCTTCTCTGCAGCTATCGGCGCCTTCATCATAGGCATAGTCATCGCCCGCTCAAAACTCAGAGAAGAAATCAACCGCGAAATCGACCCCTTCAAAGTCGTATTCGGAGCCATATTCTTCGTTTCCATGGGCGCTCTAATGGATGTAACTCAAATGTCTGCGTACTGGTTCCCCGCCGTTGTAATCACCATAGCAGTCATTTTCACCAAGTTGGCAAGCTGTGGCTTTGGAACACGCTTTTTCGGTTATGCCCGCCGTACCTCGTTGCAAGTGGGGTTAGGTATGGGTCAAATCGGCGAATTCGCCTTCATAGTTGCCAAAAGCGGACAGGACCTCGGAGTCACAAGTGACTTCCTGCTACCCATCATCGGAGTAGCCACTATAATCACCGCGTTCTTAACGCCTTACCTAATTAACTTCTCATTCAAAAAAACCAGCATAGCAAAGCTGCAAAGGGCAGTTCACCTTGCACCAAAAAAACATTGCTAACGCGCAATGCGGCTACCCAAAAATGACAAATTAAAATTAACTAAAAGAAGACCACTCACAGGAAGCCTGCTTCACGCAGCTTCAAAGCAACTGCAATGTTACCCTTAAACTGCACTTTCCCCGTGAAAAACGCCTTCTCCGCACTCAGCTTGCCATTAACCATATCCAAAAAGTCGTCTAAACTCATCTTTAACGTCAAATCTGGCTTTTCGTGAACGCCCTCGACGATCTCCATTTTCTTGTCTTTCACAGTGATTGTCCAGTTGCCACCCTCAGGTCCGGAAACGTTAATTTGGGCAACGACATCGACGCTTTCGGCTTTTTCAGCTTTGAATCTCGCTGGGAGAATGGTTTCAAAGAATTCTTGGGGGGTTTGGGCTTCTTTTTCCATCTTTTCAACTCGGGTTATCCTACTTAGGCTGCGCTGAGGTTTTTGAACCTTCTTGCTTGTTGGTTCTGAAGAGATCTTTTTCTTTAGGTCGAATAAGCGGACCAGGGGCGTCTTCGGTGGGTATGTAATGGTATCCTCGGATTATGGCGACTGGAATACCCTCGTCGGCTTGTCCAATTACCAGTTCAGCGGCTGAAGCCAACTCGTCTGCCACTGCCGTCTGCTTAACACGTAACATGTACCCAAAAAGGTCTTTTTCGCCGCGGCGGTCTCGAATCGGCTTAAAACCCGCCACACCAACCGCCACATTGATTTCACCCATGCGAAACGGTCTGCCATGCGTGTCAGAAACAATAACTGCCACATCCTTACCGCTGATTTTTCGAATTTCACCTCGGATACTTGCGGCTGAGATGTTAGGTTTTTGGGGTAAGGGTACAGCGTTGCGTTCGCCTTCCACGTTTGACTGGTCAACTCCAGAGTTAGCGGATATTGTACCGCTGTAAGTTTCGGTGATTATGCTGTTGGGTCCTACTCGCACGATGTCTTTGGCTTCACGCAAAATAACCTCCACCAATGCAGGATCCTTGTTGGTTTGATCTGCAAGCTCTAAGGCTTTCTGAGACGGTTTGATAGTGTCGAGGTTGATTACGTTGCCTTCAGACTTGGAAACCACCACATGCGTCACAACAACAATGTCGCCTGATTGAACGGGAGTTCCCTGTTTTTCTGTGGCGTGGACAATCATTTCGCCTAGGTTATCGCCGGTTGTAATTAGCGGTAAACCTGTGACTGGAATCACTTCAATAATATCCGTGCCTTGTCTCTCCTACCAAAGAGCCGCAGCTCGAGCACTTAAATTTTTGTTTCTTTCATTTTTTAGGAAATCGTGTATTCTCTTATTAACTCGATTCTAAACATAAAACTGGATCAAACCACTTGACTTCCACCGAAGAATCCAAACGTATTTCCTATACCTAAATGTTGTTGCCCGTTCTATTAGTGGCTACTTTGCTTGTTGGTTGCTTTGTAGGATTACCTAATGTTTCTAAACACTGATATAATCATTTATCAACGTCCCGAACGTCCCAGCGACACGCCTGTAGTGAACCGCGTCGGTAGATGTTTACGAGGAATATAGTGTCTTGTATTTTTAGACTAAGGACGACGGGAATGAAACCCTATCCTGCCATTCCGTCCTCAGCCGAATAAGACTCAAACCGCATATGACATACTGGCAAGGGTGTCCCCGAAGACATGGTGCTATGCAAAGTAGTCATGCGCATTCCCTACTTTGGGTGGGTAACACTTTGCCTGCAAAAGAATAATTGGGGTCTGCCAATGATAATCGGGGTTATTTTACTGTTTCTGGTGTTAACGCTTGTATTGACTAGAACTCAAGAAAAGAAAACCTTACAGGACCAGACAGAGGCAAACCTGAAGGATTTTGCGGTTTAAACAACAAGGAATAGTTGAAATTTAGGGAAAAGACCCCTAAAGGGTCTCGATGGGTTGTTTATTTTGTACGGAATTTTTGAAGTTTCTGCAGCATCAGTTTGTCGCCTTCAGCGTCACCAGCGCATGTTGCGATTATGCCGTCGACTAGACCTTCAAGTCTTGCTGCTTTCTCTTCAACAGTTTCCATTGTTGCGGTTACTGGCCAACCGATGATTTTCACGATTTCCTTGTTCTTTTCTGTTCCGACAAGGAAGTATGCGAAGAGTGGCTTGTTTAGCTTCTTGCATTCCGCTGAGACTGCTTTGAGTTGCTCAAATGAGTCGTCGTTTAGTCTCATGAAGTACACGAAGTCCCATGGTTGGCGGACACGTTCAAGTGTGTCTTCGAGTGAAGACCTTGCGCTTAGTAAGCAGCCAAGTTGTAGTTTCTTGGTTTTGACATCATTGCGTATGAAGTCACGTGCTGCTTCGGAGGAGGGCAGCATTTTGATGGGTTCGCCGTAGTGTGGCTTGTCGCCCATAGTAACTGCTAAGCCGTCTAAGCCGACGATGTCGGATGCGAGGGCTAAGCCTCCCACTTCAACTGGGCCTTTGTAGTGTAGTATGAAGATTGGACAAACGTATTTTTCTGGGTATTTGTTTTTGAGTAGGCAACTGACAACAACGCCACTTGGTGCTGGGAAACCGGCTGCGCTATCGGTTACGTTCCATCCGTCAACTAAATCTTTGAGTTCTTCTGCAAGCTTGAAGAATTTACGTGTTGGGACAAACTCGTTTAGTATTTTCATGGAGATTTCATCTCAGTTTAAAAGGGTACAGCTTTTGGGTTAAAAAACCTTCTGCATTGGCTTGGTTAACTCAAACAAGCCATGGGCATAGTATTGTTTAGATACTAAATCACCTCGGTTTTTAGCGTCTAGCTGATTAAGATAGGTTCTTTTGGGCTCGGGTACGCTTAAACTTCGCCAGTCTATCTACTTCTGCGGCATTAACCTCTGTCTTTAGCGCTTCTAGCCCTTTCACAAGCTTCTCACCAACGGGCGTACGCACAATAACCGTGGAGTAACCTTCGCTGCTACCTACCGAACCGACCGATATGTCTGCGGACTCTGACGTGAAGTCTTTGCAGAAGTGACATGAAGTTTCAGCGGCACAGTCGAGGTCTTTTACTTTGCAGCTTGCTTCGTCGTTTGTTGTTTTAGCAATGAACTTGTCCCCCCTAACCTGAACCCTGTCCAGGGCATCTAAATTTACGCCCAACTGCTTTTGAACCTCGACTTTGAGCTTGTCATGGTCGAACGCTTCAAAGCAGAACAACCCAATTATGGTTAGGTCACAGTCTTTGCTCATGGTTTGACGGATTTTCCTTACAACTGCTGCCTCGCATGGGGTACACACGACCGCTATATGATGTTTGCCTTTGGCGATGAGTTCCAGCAGCTTTGCGGAAACGTTCACCTTTAGGTACATGGTGCCTGCAGCCTGCAAAACCTCCGTAGCTGTTTGGGCGGCGTATGCTTCAGCGTGGTAGCCTTCGGTTCGCCGTGAAACTATGGCGGCATCAAATAGGCCTTCTTGAAAACCTTTCAGTATCAGGGAGGTGACTACCCCTCCGTCTTGCCCCTGCACTTCAGTTTTGGCTGAAAACATGCCTCGGTAAGCGTCTCCAGGGTTTGGGGTTTGGGTCATATAAAACAGGTGCCGCCTTGCTAGGGATGCTGGTTGTTGAAGCAAATAAAGGTTAAGTAAGCCAGTTTGGGTTTTTGGCGATTGTTAGTAGGATTTCGTTGTTGGTGGGTTTTAGGTTGTACAGGCATGTTAAGAGCTCTTTACAGGTGGCTTTTTTGTGGTTAGTGGTTGGAGGTTGTTCATGGGTTCGTGTATGTGTTTTACTGCATAAAATGGTGTTGTTCGGTGTTGGCAATACAGTAACATATATTTTTCTCATCTAACACTTAATGTAAGTATAGGAAGGTATTAACAAAATACAAAAGAACCTAGAATGCCCCCACTGCATACCAGATGACCAATGCTGCCAAAGAACCACATGCCCAACCTACGTAGCAAGACTAAAAGCCCAAAAACACCATCAGTAAGCGTCGTGACAGCCGCATTGTGAATCAGGAAGAGAAATTGCCAGCTAAAAAATCATCCATACTCGGAGGTCAACTCCTAGCCCTAACATGGATGCTTGTCGGCACCTTTGGATGCTACTCATAGCCCCCTATACGGCTGGCTCTACCTCGGTTTTGGGGTTCTTCTCATTGTACATAATAGCACGTGAATTCATGTGTAGCTCATGCTAATACTGCAAATCCTGCACCAAAGGCGTCGCAAAACTCTCCATAATGATGCTTGACGGCAACAACATCCAGGCTTAGGCAAAGGCATAGTGATTGGCTTGGACGTTTTCCTCTATGTCGCTCTAACTGCAATTCCAGGAGGGTTGCTTATAATGGCGCTGCTGCAAACCTACAACATCGCGTATGTCCCCGTCTTGGCAGCTTTGCTGGCTATAACCATCTTTAGCGTTGCGGTTAAAATAAAAAGGGGAAACAAACCAAGCACATACTACCCACCCACTTTTAGAGGGACTTTGCAATTTCACTTAGTGGCTTAACTGGTCTAATCTCTACCTGCATGGCGCCGAAAAATTTTTTGATTACATCTTCGTTTGCAGCGTCAATGGTGAAAAATCCTTTATGGTCTACGTTAGTATCTTGTGGGCAACTCATGTAGGCTGCAACCATGGTTACGCCGGCGTTCTTCATGTTTTCAGGTGAGAACAAGTTTTTCACCATGGCTTTTCCTTCAGCGGACAGCATAGGGCACATGTTGGCTGGGTGAGTGTGGACTGCTTCAAATAACAAAGCTTTTCACCTCCAAAAAACTCTCAAAAACCATGTGACAAGTAGTTATTGTTGGATTTATCTCTTTATTTCAATGGCTTGTCTGCATGTTTTTTTGGGAAATGTAAATTAATTTGTCAAACAAATTCAATGTGTTTGTGATATTATGAAAGTAGCAGTTGCAGGTAAGGGAGGAGTAGGCAAAACTCTTATCTCTGGCGGCGTCGCCAAAGGGTTTGCCGATCGTGGATTAAAAACCATCGGAATAGATGCAGATTCATCCCCCAACTTGGGTTTAACGCTTGGGTTGACGGCGGAGGAGTCACGTAAAATCGTGCCCATCTCAGACAACCAACCCCTCGTAGAATCCAAAACGAGCACTGGTTATAGCGGCGTCTACAATCTCAACTTCAGCGTAGACGACATCGTAAAACAGTACTCAGTGCCAACCCCTCTTGGTGTGAATCTCATTGTCATGGGCACCGTTCACACCATGGGAGCAGGTTGCATGTGCGCACCAACAGCCGTCATCCGTGCCTTGCTTAGACACCTTGTGGTGGACGCAAACGAAGCTATAGTCATGGACCTCGAAGCAGGAGTGGAGCATATTGGCAGAGGCACCGCACGCCAAGTCGACGACCTTTTAATAGTTGCCGACAGCAACATGAAATCGCTTGAAATCGCCAAACACATCCACGAAATGGCCGCGCAGGCAGGCATGAAGAACCTTTATTTAATTGGAAACCGCGTCATGGATGACACCCAAAAACAAGCAATACAGACATTCGCAGACCAAAACGGCATAACCGTGTTGGCTTTCATCCCGTGGGACCAGAAAGTCATCGAATCCGACATGCTAGGCGTGACCCCGCTGAAGAACAAAGACATGGCAGCTGTGCAGGCGATTGATAAAATCTGCGAGGCACTGCTTGAAAAAAAGAAAAACGCCTAACGCTGTACTGTTGCTCTTTCAGGTCTTCCCTTCCCTTATTTAAGAAACGCGGGAGCCCTTGTAGCTTTTCCTTAAACACCATATCTTCTTTTCCCGTAGCGTGCAAACACATAAGAACCCGCAGAAACAGCATACCACCCAGAACCCTGCATAGGCGACCCGACAAATGAAACCATACGAGTTCAAAAAAATCGAGACTGCATTAATAATATACTGGTCAAAAACTGGCAACACTGAGAAAGTCGCATACGCCATACAGCAGGGATTAGAAAAAGCAGATGTAAATGTAACCCTCAAGACGCTTGAGGGAGCCGAAAACCTAGACTACTTCGACTACGACTTAGTCTGCGTCGGTTTCCCATCTCGATATTGGCATCCGCCTGAGCAGATGACGGATTTTCTGAAGAAGAAAAACAATTTCTATCGGGAAAACGGTAAAATTAAACTTGGCGCCCCAAAAGTGGGTGGTAAAAAAGCAATAGTTTTCGTAACTTATTCTGGTTCACATACGGGACTCGCAGAGGCAACTCCCGCCGGCAAGTATGTAGGGCAATTCTTCGAGCAGATAGGCTTCACCGTTGTAGCTGAATGGTATGTTCTTAGTGAGTTTCATGGTTCAAAAGAACGCAGCACTCAAGGCAAGCTAGGCGATCTTAGAGGTAAACCCACTGCGGAACAACTGAAAGACATCAAAGACAACATCAACCGGTTGGTCTCAAAAGAACCATAGACCCTTTATTTTCTTGCATTTTCGGCAAACAACACATAGCGGTTTCCCACGGAGTTAGCCACATAGACGTCTGGGAACTCTTGGTGTAGTGCGCAGAGTGCTCGCCAACCTGTGCAATGTGACGCAGCAATCAACTTTGGGTCCATTTTTTTGAGTTCTGCAATTGTGGGTTGGATGCGTTTTTCAAATTTACTTCCTGCCAAGTGGAACCCTCCGAAAACACCATAGACTTCTGGGTTACCGGTGACTATTTGGGCGCAGCGCAACGTGTTGATTATGCCTGCGTGGGCACACCCCGAAATTACGACGAGCCCTTTGCCTTCCACATCAAATACTAAAGCGCGCTCCTCCCTAATGTAGGGGTTAGGCACCCATTCGCAGTCTCGCAATATTCTGTTGTTAACTAAGCCCTTCTCGAACTCTACAGTGTGCGGGATTTCGCCTGTTACAAGGCCTAAGCAGTCGGCAATTAGCATTGGTTGGGTGGTGCAAACGATTTTTTCGGGTTTTAGCTGGGATATTTGTGGAAAAGATGGGTACTCGCGGATTTCTCCCTTCGAATTTATGGTTCCGCGCCGTCTAAATATGTCTTCATGGGAAACCAACACAAGATCATCTCGGTTGATCGCTTCAACAACTTTGGGTAAGCCACCGCAGTGGTCGTAGTGCCCATGTGAGAGCACCAGAAACTCCACTTCGCCAAGATTAATGCCCATGCGCCTTGCGTTTTCCACTACACCGCTAGGGCTGTTGCCTGCATCAAAAAGAACCGAATGCATCCCCCCGT
Organism: uncultured archaeon; assembly: GCA_963810275.1. GTDB lineage: Archaea > Thermoproteota > Bathyarchaeia > Bathyarchaeales > Bathycorpusculaceae > Bathycorpusculum. Next base: position 81,255 of record CAWENF010000026.1, on the reverse strand, counting down.
CTTCGCCGTAGACCTTGATGAGCATTGCGTAGCCGTGCTCAGCGGTAGGCATGTCACCTCCTCTGTGATACCAATGCCAAAACGACTGCACCTCTCGGTGACTCTGGCTTGAAAAGTAATCTACAGTGTTGTCCATAAGTGAGATTAACTCAATCTTGAAGGCTTTCTTGAGCTGTACCGCGAGCGCCTCCATGTTCTAGAGTGTTCCTTGGTAGTGGCTGTTGGTGGGGCATCCAACACACTTCTTGGATTCGTACCGTTTGCAGGGGTTGCATTCCACATTACAGGGTGTGACCTTGTTGTCCTGCTGCGTTGCCAGTCCCTCCCGTATCTGCAAGAATGGCTGGAACAGGGTTTCGCTTATGGGGTAAAACTCGGAACGCCTGATGCCCTGACTACACCGAAGCGAGCACTTCTCCATTGAAATGGATTCCAAAGTTTCCTGGTTTTCGGCGACAACCAGTGCGATGAGATTGTAGCCGCCGACGGTTTTGAAGATTTGGATGACTCTGGGGCAGTCTATGAAGCGTTCTAGCAGTTGCTGCATGGCTTCGGTGGATTCCATTTCAAGCATGACTATGGCGGGATGGAGTTTAAGGGTGTTGGGGTTGATTAGGGCTTGGATTTTTATGATTTTGTTTTTCTGGAGTTTTTCGAGGCGTTTTTTGGTGCCCATGCTTGTTAGACCGATGTGTTGAGATATTTCTTGGAGGGTGGTTCGACCATCTTCTTGGAGTATGGCTATGATTTTTTTGTCTGTTGAGTCCATGTTTGCGGTTCTCCCAGTTGTTTGTTTTATAAACAAAACATATTAATAGGATTTGTTTATTAAACCTTTTCACAATCAAGTGGTGCTGAAAATTCCTCAGCAGTCTTTTCGCACCCAAACTAGGAGCAAAAAAACAATGAAAATATGTCTAAGCTCAACCGCCGACAATATAGACGGTCAACTAGATCCACGATTCGGCAGATGCCAATACCTGCTAATCATAGATCCACAAACCCTCGAATATGAAGCCATCCCAAACGCCGCAGCAGGTGCATCCGGAGGTGCAGGCATCCAAGCCGCTCAAGCCGTTATAAACAAACAAGCTACAACTCTCATAACAGGTAACATCGGACCAAATGCCTTTGGCGCTCTACAAGCAGCAGGCGTAGAAATTCTGATCGAAATCCCCGCCCCCATACGCAAAATCGTTGAGAAATACAACAGTTGCAAACTCCAAAAAACCGCCGCTCCAACCGTAACAAGCCATGCAGGCACCCAACCGCTAAAGGAGCTGCAGCCATGACCTTGCAGCACAAACTAATAATAACTCCGCAGAAAACTGGAGGTGAAATTGATTGACCGATAAAATCATTGTACCAACCGAAACCCAAGGAGGCTTAGCTGCTCCGATAGCCAAACACTTCGGGCGAGCTCCATACTTCACTGTTGTCGAATTAGGTGATAAATGGGAAGTATCCAAAGTCTCCGCAGTTGAAAACGTCAGCGAACACCTGGGCGGTGTAGGCGTTCCACCAGACCACCTAGCAAAACTGCATCCTAAAGCCATCGCCGTACTGGGCATGGGCCCCAAAGGCATAAGCGCATTCAATAGCCAAGGCGTAGACGTTCTCAGAGCCGTAGGTACAACCGTCCAAGATGTCGTTGAAGCCTATATACAGGGTAAACTCGAAGACTTAACCGAAGGCTGCTCCGAAGCACATCACCACTAGCAATATACCTTGAGGTTTAAACATTGACCCATAAAGTCGACGAAACCCAACAACTCATCGAACTTGGTTACTCTGATAAAGCAATCGAACTTTACCAAAACGATGTAAACTTTGGTGTCATGGACAACCCCGACGCAAACGCAGTGTTCCTCGGTAGTCACGGCGACCTCATACGCCTTTACATAAAGCTAGATGACGATACTATCGAAGAAGCCAAATTCCTCTGCTACGGCTGCCCCGGCTCCATAGCCGCAATGTCCGCTTTAACCTTGACAATCAAGGGATTAAGTGTAAGTGATGCTAAGAGCCTAACTGTGGACGACGTGTTAAGGGTGCTGGGCGGTTTGCCTGAGGAAAAGCAGGAATGCGCCGAAATCGCGGTGAAAACCCTCAAAAAAGCCATAGCGGAATACGAGAAGCCCAAAACAAATTGTTAACCCATTTTTTGTATAGGTGACTTGTAAGTTGATTGTGGCGGTTGCAAGTGGCAAAGGAGGCACAGGAAAAACTTCGCTGACTGTGAACTTGGCGCTTTCACTTAGCCGCGTTCAAGTCTTGGACTGCGACGTTGAAGAGCCGAATGCCCACATTCTTCTAAAACCCGACCAGGTCAAGACTGAGCCGGTTTACACTGCAGTCCCAAAGGTGAATGAAGCGCTTTGCACTTACTGCGGAGACTGCTCTAAATTCTGCCGGTACAACGCCCTCTTAACTCTAAAAGATAAAATCCTAGTTTTTCCCGAACTTTGCCACAGCTGCGGAGGCTGCACCTTGGTTTGCCCACAAAAAGCCATTCAAGAGGAGAAGCACCAAATCGGTACCCTGAACTACGCCAAAAAAGGCGACTTAACCCTGGTTTGGGGCGAATTAACCGTAGGCAAACCCTTAGCTGTCCCAATAATAAAAAAAGTAAAAAATCAAACAGACTCCACATGCACTGTCCTGCTGGATTCGCCTCCGGGTACCTCCTGCTCGTTTGTCGAAACCGTAAGCGACTGCGACTTCTGCATCTTAGTCACCGAACCCACCCCGTTTGGTTTATATGACCTCCAAATCGCCGTGGAAGTCCTCAAAAAAATCGGGGTTCCCTTCGGCGTCGTAATCAACCGTGCAGGGATAGGCGACCATAAAGTGTACGATTACTGTAAAAACCAGAACATCCCTATCCTACTTGAAATTCCATACGACCGCAGAATCGCAGAACTCTACTCCAAAGGAATCCCCTTCAGCAAAGAATTGCACGAATGGACCAACAAATTCAAGATGCTTCATCAAAAAATAGAGGAGTCATTACAGCATTGAAGCAGATTGTAGTTTTAAGCGGCAAAGGCGGCACCGGTAAAACCTCTATAACCGCGTGCTTTGCGGTTTTGGCGAAAAAAGCCGTGGTGGCTGACTGCGACGTAGATGCTCCTGACTTACACATGCTTCTGCATCCAGAAATCATTGAAACTCAGAAGTTTGTAGGCTCAAAAGTCGCAGTGCAAGACAACACAAAATGCGTGAATTGTGGGCTTTGCAAAAAACTTTGCCGATTCTATGCCATAAACGATAGCTTCTCAGTGGACCCAGTTGCGTGTGAAGGCTGCGGTGTGTGCGTGGCGTTTTGCCCCTCGGAAGCATTATCTCTCAAAGATCGCGTTTCAGGGAACTCATACCTTTCCAAAACCGATCACGGATACATGTCCCATGCACTGTTAAACCCCGGCGAAGCCAACTCTGGCAAACTTGTTACATTGGTGCGTCAGAACGCAAAAATCCTCGTCACCAAACACAACATAGACCTCATACTAATCGACGGTTCCCCAGGCATCGGCTGCCCCGTCATCGCCTCAATTTCAGGCGTAGACGCAGCTTTAGTTGTAACTGAATCCACCCTGTCTGGAATCCATGATCTTGGACGGGTTTTGGAACTACTAAATCACTTTAAGATCCAACCATATGTTTGTATTAACATGTTTGATGTGAACTTAGAAAACACCAAAAAAATCGAGGCATACTGCAACTTACACAACATTGAGGTTTTAGGCAAAATCCCATTTGACCCAAAAGTCACAAAAGCCATGGTTGACGGCAAAACAATCATCGAGTATGCCCCCGGCGGCAACGCAGCCAAAGCCATAGAAGCCATCTGGGACAGGATGCCTGTTAACATTAAATAGCGGTTGCTTGAAAGCAATATCATATAAAAAACCAGCCTAAAGGAGGTGAAAATGGTTTGTTGTCGAAAATCCCTTTTGACCTACAAAAAATCAGCAAAGAAAACTTGGACAAAGAAATCCTCAGAGCAGGCATCATCGCAGAGTTTGACGCTATTAATTTATACGAGCAAATGGCTGCACTTGCCAAGAATCCAGTTATAAAAAAGGTGCTTTTGGACATAGCCAAAGAAGAGAAAGCGCACGTCGGCGAATTCGAGGCATTGCTCCTGTCTGTCGATGCAGAACATGTTATAGAAATAGAGGAAGGCAAAAAAGAAGTCGAAGAAATAAAAAAGAAAGCTTAGCGGCTTGTGCCACTAATGCCTCTGCTTTTTCTTTTTTAAAGAAAGGGCTACTTGTTGAGTGCGTCCAATCTTTCTTGGATTTTTGTGAGTGCGTCTTGTAGGGCTTTTATTTGTGCTTCTACGGTGGTTCTTTGTTGGCTTAATAGGGCTGTCTCATCTTGAGGGGTTGATGGTGGCGTTGTGTATGGTGCACCATATAGGTAGTAGCAGGCACCTCTGCCGTAGAGCCATCCGGGTCGTTGCCAGGGTGGTAAGTTGCTGTAGGGCCCGTTTCCGGACCAGTTTCCCATTCCTCTTCCATTTCTCATATTTTGTTTTCACCTCGGGCTATTTATGTGCATAAGCACACAATATAATTATGTGATAATGCACAAAAATATATAAAAGTACCGCAAACTACGCAAATACCGAACAACAATGGGCTGGCGACACAGACATGGAAAAAGAGGCAGAAACCCAAAACCAATCACCATAGCCCACCCCCCTAATACCAACACCTTCACACCCCAAACTCCCAAAAACCCGGTCCCAATCCTTTTAGATCTAGCAGAAATAGAAGCCCAAAGACTCGTAGACCTCGAAGGACTCAGCCAAGAAGAAGCAGGCCAAAAAATGGGCATATCTCGCGGAACCGTCTGGCGACTACTGCAAAGCGCACGCAAAAAAACCGCACGAGCCCTAACCGAAGGCAGACCCATCCAAATCAATATGGATTCATCCGAAAACCCCCAAGCACCACCCTAATATAAGTTGGACTCCACACAAAAATATGGTGAAGGGAATGAAGTTAGCACTAATTGTTTATTGGTCAAAAACAGGTAATACTGAAAAAGTTGCCAACTCCATAAAACAGGGCTTAGAAGAAGCCGGAGTAATAGTTACTTGTGTTAAGCCTGAAGACGCTCAAACACTTGATTACCTAGACTACGACTTAGTCTGTATTGGCAGCCCCTCCTACTCTTGGCATCCACCGAAACCCATGAATGATTTTCTGGAGAAAAAATTCGCCACGTACCGTCAAAAAGGCGAAATAAAAACCTGCTCACCAAAACGAGAAGGCAAAAACGCCCTAATATTCGTAACCTATTCAGGACCGCACACAGGCATAAACGAAGCCAAACCCGTAGGCAAGGTTATCGGGCAATACTTTGAACATTTAGGCTTCACAATCATAGATGAATTATATGTGTTAAGCGACTTTATAGGTTCAGTTGAACATGCTACCTTTGGCAGATGTGGCGACGTTAGAGGCAAACCCACCCAAGCACAACTGCAAACTATTAAAGAAGATGCCAAAAGAATCGGTAAACTTCTCTAAACAAACCACACAAAATATATGCATGCTTTCGCTTAAACAATGAATAACTCGTCGAGGTTTGTTATGTTATGAAAACTCTTGTCACAGTCGGCCGTGGTGGTACCGGCAAATCCAGCTTTACCGCCCTTATGGCTAAAGCATTCATCGAAGCAAAACAATCCCCAATTCTTCTGGTTGACGCTGACCCAGACCAAAATCTAGCCGAAATGCTAGGTGTAGACTTAAAAGAAGCAGGTAAATCAACCATAGCTGACCTCATCGTAGCCACCTTCATCGACAGCGGCGGAACCACAGTCGGCGTCCCCCCAGCGCAACGAATTGAAGCCCGTATCTGGGAAGGGGGACTCTACGAAAGCGAACACTTCGACTTTATGGCGGTCGGTAACAAGTGGGTTGAAGGCTGCTACTGCATGCCCAATACTGCACTAAAAAACGCGTTGGAGAACCTCACTAAAACCTATAAGTATGTTATCGTCGACTCACCTGCAGGCTTAGAGAACCTTAACAGGCGAATAACTTCCTCTGTAAACGATGTTTTCGACATTTTGGACCACTCCAAAAAGTCAAAAGACCATGTGCTTAGAGCTTATAAAATTGCTAAAGAAGTTGACATGAAATTTGAAAACTTTTACTTAATTGGCGGCTACCGCTTCCCAGAAGAACGCGGTAAGCAAGCTGAAGAGGATCTTAAATTCAAGTATTTGGGGAAAATCGAGGCTGACGAACAGCTGGACCAACATGTTTTGGACGGAGAATCACTATTATCGTTACCCAATGATAACAAAGCATACCTTTCCGTCAAAAAAATACTGGAAAATTTAGGTTACCTTTAACCGCCTTTTTTTTTACACAATTTTTCCTAAACCTAACATTCCATAAATTGGAACCTGAATTTTGCATAAAGAATCTGGAAAGGTTTAAAAAGATTGTAATTCAGTCTCATACTAAACCTTTACAGAGGTTATCAGATTTGACTAGTAAAAACGTCCGTGTAAAAATAGGTGAAATGAAGACCAACGCCGGTCTTATCAAGAACCTCGAGTTGTCCCTTGGTAAAGTTGTCACAGACAACTGGGATGAACCAATGGGTCCAACCCCAATGCCCCATATCAGTACGCTCCGCGACTGGGATATGAAATTGCTCAACAAATACAAACCCTTCTATATGCCCGACTGTGACCTCTGCTGTTTATGCACATATGGTAAATGTGACTTAACAGCAGGAAAACGCGGTGCATGCGGACTAAACATAGCAGACCAGTCCTCGCGTATTGTGCTTATTGCATGCTGCATTGGTGCTGCAACTCACAACGCACACGCTCGCCACGTAGTCGACCACTTAATTGAAGTCTACGGTCGCAAATTTCCCCTCAATGTAGGTGGATTAAATGTCAAGGTTGAAGCTCCAGTCACCAGGCTTATTACCGGAGTTAAACCAGAAACAATCGGCGACTTAGATGACATCCTAGCATACACAGAGTCACAAATTACCCACTGCCTCTCAGCAGCCCACACAGGTCAAGAAGCCAACAACTTAGATTTTGAGTCCAAAGCATTCCATGCAGGCAGAATGGACCAGGTTGGCATGGAAATCGCAGATATTGCTCAAATTTCAACATTGGGCTTCCCCAAGGCAGACCCCGAAGCACCCCTCATTGAGATGGGTATCGGCACGGTAGATACAACCAAACCAGTTATCATGTGCATCGGCCACAACGTAATTCCCTCAGTCGGCATCATTGACTTCATGAAAGAACAGAAACTTGACGATAAAATGGAAGTCGTTGGCTTATGCTGCACTGCCATTGACAACACAAGATATTTTGAACGCGCAAAAATCGTCGGCCCAATCTCTTGGGAACTTCGATTCATTCGCGGCGGATTCGCAGACGTAGTTGTGCTTGACGAACAATGTGTCCGCACAGACGCATCACTAGAAGCCGAACGCGTTAAGGCACCAGTAATCGCAGCCTCAGAGAAGAACTGCATCGGCTACAAAGACCGCACAAACGACCCAGCTGACCAAATTGTTGACGACCTTGTTAACTACAGAGTCCCAGGTGTCCTTATCCTTGACCCAGAAAAAGTCGGCGAAGTCGCAGTCCGTGTCGCACAAGCAGTAGCACCAATCCGCAAGAAGATGAAGTCACTCCCAGAACTCGAACAAATCAAAGAGCTCTCCAAAGCATGCCGCCACTGCAACCTATGCCAAAGAAGCTGCCCACAAGACCTTGCAATCGAACCTGCAATCAAAGCAGCATCAGAAGGCGACTACTCAAAACTAGCAGACCTCTACGAAGCATGCATCGGATGCGGAAGATGCGAAGAAGCGTGCCCAGCTAAACTCGAAATCCACAGCTATATCCTCAAAGTCGGCGAAAAGAAGATGCTTGCAGAAACCAACTATTGCCGCTCAGGCAGAGGAGCAGTTGGCGATGTCGAAATTAGAAGCGTCGGCGGACCCATTGTGCTCGGCGAAATTCCAGGCATCGTTGCTTTAGTCGGATGCGCAAACTATCCAAACGGCGGCAAAGACGTCTACGACATCGCAAGAGAATTCGCTTTACGCAGATATATCGTTGTAACATCCGGATGTTCAGCAATGTCAGCTGGCTCATACAAAAACGAAGAAGGCAAAACACTCTACGAAGAATTCCCAGGCGGATTCGAAGCAGGAGGAGTTCTCAACGTCGGCTCCTGTGTCTCTAATCCACACATCGCAGGCGCAGCAATCAAAGTAGCAAACATCTTTGCAAAACGGAACCTCAGAGGTAACTACGAGGAAATAGCTGACTACATCCACAACCGTGTCGGTGCAGTAGGCTTAGCTTGGGGCGCATACTCACAGAAAGCAGCCTCAATCGCATCCGGCTTCTGGAGCCTTGGTGTTCCAGTTCTAGTCGGCCCGCACGGAGCCAAATACCGCCGCATGCTCTTAGGCAGATCGGACAAACCAGAAAACTGGGAAATCCTAGACGCACGCACAGGCGACACAGTAAACGTCGGTCCAGCACCAGAACACCTCTTCCAAACTGTCGAAACTCCACAAGAAGCAATGGTTATGATTGCAAAACTCTGCCTTAGACCAAACGACACATGGAAGGGACGTATGGGTAAACTGACTCACTACATCGACCTGCACAAACGCCACTACGGAGTCATGCCAGCAGACATCCACCAGTTCATCAGAACACCAGCAGACATACCCATTACAATGAAAGATGAAATCACCAAAATCCTCAAAGAGCATAACTGGAAGGAATCAATAATTCCGGACCCAACAATGCTTCCTAGAATGGTCAGAAAGGTAAAGGAGTAAATGGAGGAGAAAAATTATGTCCTGTGAACCATGGCAATGTGCAGAAATAGCTGCAACTAAGAAAGCAAACCCAATACAAAAACCCGAGATAGCCGTAGCAATGATCAAACGGGCCCAACGCCCCCTTCTTATTGTGGGCAGCAATGTCGTCGCAAGACAGTTGGACGGCAAACCCGTCATTGACTTCATCATTGACCTCGCAAAAGCAAGCAAAGTCCCAGTTGTTGCAACCGCACACATAGTCGGCGAATTTGTCAAACGCGGTTACACCCCAGCAGGCTTCATGAACGCAATGGATATCAGCAACCGAGTAGTAGACCCAACTTGGATGGGACTGGACGGCAAAGGCCACCCAGACCTAGTCATGTACGTGGGCTTACCCTACTATATGGAAGCTTTGATCCTCTCGGGACTCAAACACTTCGCACCAGACCTCAAAACCATGACTCTTGACAACACCTATCACGCCCACGCAAGCTGGTCCTTCCCCAATGCAGGAGCAGAAGTATGGGCTGAAAACCTCAAAGTAATGACCTCAAAATTTAATGAAGGAGGAAACTAAGAAAATGTCAATGTTTAAAGATATCCCTGTAGACGTCGGCGTAATATACGAAGGCGAACGTATCCGCAGAAACGACATGCAAGTCGAACTCGGCGGACCGACAGTCAAACAAAAGTTTGAACTGGCAAAAGTAAAACCCATGAACGAGATCGAAGATGGAAAAATCACCATTATCGGTCCAGACTTAAAAGACCTAAAGGAAGGCGGCGCATACCCATTCGGTATCCTTATTGAAGCAGCAGGCGAAAAACTCGACGCAGGTCTTGAAGGTGTCCTTGAAAGGCGTATTCACGGTTACCTCAACTACATCGAAGGCTTCATGCACTTAAACCAGCGCTATGACATCTGGATTCGTATCGGCAAGAAAGCTTTCCAGAAAGGCCTTAACAGCTTTGAACCAATCGGCAAAGTTGTCTACCGTCTCTTTAAGAGCGAATTGCCAATTGTTGAGAAGGTGCAGGTTACCTTCATAACAGACCCGGCAACACTAGACAAAATGACCCCTGAAGCAATGCAAGATTACGAAGCACGTGACGCAAAAGCTAGAGGCCTAAAAGATTCTGAAGTTTCCGAATTCTATGGCTGTGCACTCTGCCAGTCATTTGCCCCAAGCCACGTCTGCGTTATTACTCCACAAAGATACAGCAACTGCGGTGCCATCAGCTGGTTCGACGGCAAAGCCTCAGCAAGCATTGACCCCAAGGGTCCAGTCTTCGCAATTCCAAGAGGCGAAATTATTAACGAGGAAAAAGGCGAATTCAGCGGCGTCAACGAAGCAGCAAAACAACGCAGCATGGGCGAAGTAAACAAAGTCTGGCTCTACACCGCATTTGACTATCCACACACTTCATGCGGATGCTTCGAAGCAATAACATTCTACATCCCAGAAGTCGACGGACTTGGTGTCGTTCAACGCAACTTTAAAGGCGCAGCAGTAAACGGCTTACCATTCAGCACCTTAGCAGACTCCGCAGCAGGCGGACGACAAGTTGACGGATTCCACGGAATGTCAATCGAATACATGCGAAGCAGCAAATTCTTCGCAGCAGACGGTGGCTGGAACCGCATCGTTTGGGTACCCAAAGAAGTCAAAGAAAAAGTCAAAGAATTCATTCCAGCAGACGTTGTTGACAAAATCGCAACTGAAGAAGACGCTAAAAACGTTGACGAACTAAAAGCATTTCTCAAAGAGAAGAATCACCCAGTCGTTCAGAGATGGGAAGCAGAAGAAGCCCCCGCAGCAGAAGAAACATCTGCACTCGCAATCAACGAGGAAGCAGCAGGAAGCGCGATGCCAGTTGCAACAGCAGGATCCCTGCCAATCATGGCCGGCGGATTCAAGATCATCCTCAAAGACGCCAAAATCTACGCCAACAAAGTCGTCATCCAAACCGTCAAGGATGAAAAGAAAAAGTAAACGGTGATCTCCAACGACTCACCACGACACAGACAAAAAGAAAAGCGAAGAAGGTCTTCAGTTAACTGAAGATCTCTTAGAGGCACTGGCAAAGTTCAAGAGCATCGAGTTGGAAGATTTCCAGCTTGAAACCAGCGAACTGCAAATCCTTATTGAGCCAGGCATGGTACCGCAAATCATGCCGAAACTCAAAATGCCCGGCGCAGCAGCACCCGGAGGCAAACCTACCAGTTTACTGCAGGTTCCCTTCCAGCCACCAGTCGAGAAGTACCCTAACAAAATCGCATCAGTTAAACTAGGCGCAACTAAAAGCGAAGGCGGCACACGCGGCAAAACAGTCACCATCGGCGGAGAATTATCTCCTGCCTTCTATACCTTTGAGAACCCAATGCCACACAAGCCAGTTGTCACACTCGACGTTTTCGACATGGAAGTCCCCCTGTCCAAAGCCGTTAAGATGCACGTTAAAGAAGTCGTCGGCGACCCAGCTGCATGGGCGAAGCTTGCAGTTGAAAAGTTTGGCGCAGACATGGTTACACTTCACCTTATCAGCGTGGATCCACTTCTTAAAGACGCCACACCCAAAGACGCATGCAAAACCATCGAGAAAGTCCTACAGGCAGTTGACGTACCTCTAGTTATCGGCGGATGCGGTGACCCAGTTAAAGACACTGCACTCTTCGAAGAGGTATGCGCACAGTTCCCAGGCGAACGCTTCCTAATCAGCTCAGTTACACGAGACATGGACGTCGAAAAATGTGCTAAATTCATCAAGCCAGCAGGCCACGCAGTCCTCGCATTCACACCAATGGACCTTAACTTTGCACGCGAACTAAACAGACACCTCTTTGACCACCTTGCACGCGAAGACATAATCATGGACTTAACAACTGCCGCTCTTGGCTACGGCTTAGACTACGCATTCACCAACATGGAACGCGCACGCATCGCCGGCTTAATGGGTGACATGGAACTTGCACAGCCAATGTCCTCTGGTACAACCAACGCCTGGGCAGCACGTGAAGCTTGGCTCAAGATGTCCGAGGAGTGGGAGCCACGTGAACTCAGAGGTCCACTTTGGGAAGTCACAACAGCCCTCACATTGCTAACTGCAGGCGTCGACTTATTCATGATGATGCACCCCGCAGCAGTAAAAACCCTAAAAGACGTCACTAACTACTTAACAGCTAACAAGAAAGTAGACCCAGCCAAGTTTCTGGATTGGGTCAAGGTGGAAGCTTAGGAGACATGACTTAAATGGCAGATAAAAAAGACCTTAGTCCAATCGCCATCTACAAGAACCTTCCGAAAACTAACTGCAAAGAATGTGGCCAAGACAACTGTATGGCTTTTGCCACCAAGCTAGTCAACCGTGAAGTTGAACTTGACGCTTGCAAACCCCTGCTAGACCCCAAATACGCAAAACAATATGCTGCACTCAAAGAAATGCTTAAACCAGCAGTCAAAGAAGTCACGATCGGTGTGGGAGACAAAGCCAAAAAAATCGGCGGCAAACTCGTTATGTACCGCCACGAACTCACCTACAAGAACCCAACCGCAATTGCAATCGACGTCACTGATGAAATGTCCGAAAGCGAAGTAGTTGCACGCGTAAAGAAAACCGACAACTTTAGCTACGAGTACATCGGCAACACCCTTAAACTCGACATGATAGCAGTCCGTTGCACCTCTGACGACGCAGATAAATTCAAGGTATGTGTCAAGAAAGTCTCAGAAACTACTGGTCTGCCCTTGATTCTCTGCGCCATGAACCCACAAGTCATGGAAGCAGGCATAATGGCAGCACCCAAAGCACGACCATTACTCTACGCAGCAACCACCCAAAACTGGAAAGAAATGGCTGAACTCGCAATCATGTACGACGCACCCCTCGTGGCATCTTCACCAAACGACCTAAACGGGCTCGTCTCCTTGGCAAAGACACTCACAGTGTACGGCGTTAAAGATATCGTACTTGACCCAGGTACCTTCACAAACGAAGGCTTACAAGACACACTCAACAACTTTACAATGCTGAGACGCGCAGCCACCAAAGCCGGCGACGCACTCGCAGGTTTACCATTGCTCGGCATACCCATGGTTGCATGGGCAAACAAGGGCGAAACAGCAGACGACCTCATCAAATGGCGTGAATCTTACATCGCATCAATGCTTGTTGTCCGCTATGCAGACGCAATCATCATGCATGGCAACGACGGATGGAGCCTACTTCCAGTTACCGTACTTCGCCAGAATATCTACACTGACCCACGCAAGCCAGTCGCAGTCGAACCAGGTCTCAAAGTAATTGGCACCCCAGACGAAAACAGTCCAGTCATGTTCACAAGCAACTTCGCCTTAACCTACTATACAGTCGCCTCCGACATTGAATCAAGCAAAACTAACGCATACCTCATAGTCGTCGACGCAGAAGGCAGTGCAATAGACAGCGGCGTTGCAGGACGCAAACTCACTGCAGAGAAAATCGCAGAAGCAATCAAACAAAGCGGCATCGAACAAAAAGTTAAACACCGCAGAATCATCAGCCCAGGCAAAGCTTCACGCATCAGCGGCGAAATCGAAGAACTCTCTGGCTGGAAAGTCCTCGTCGGACCACGCGACAGCAGCGAGATTCCGAAATACATCATCGACAAATGGCAACCATAGCCATCCCAACTTTTCTTTTATATTTTTAATTAATTTCTATCGTTTAGTTTTCAGTTTGTTTCTTGTCTGATTTATATACTCATAGCAAATTTCTTATATCCAGAGCCTCCAACCAGTTATTTGATCTACTATGAAGTGCTTAGTCGTTTACTATACCCGAACAGGTAAGACCCGCACTGTAGCCGAAGCAATTGCAGCCGAGTTAGGCGCAGATCTTGAGGAAATCGTGGATCTCAAAAAACGCGAAGGTAAACTTGGCTGGCTTTCAGGCGGCAGAGAAGCAATGCAGAAAAAGCAAACCGAAATTGCACCAACGAGTAAGGCGTCCTGCGACTACGAGCTCATCGTACTTGGTACTCCGATTTGGGCTTGGGCACCCACACCTGCGTTGCGAACATATGTGGCACGCAACGTTTTGGAGGGCAGGCGGGTGGCATTTTTCTATACTTTCGATTCTGACCCTAAGCAGGCAAGCGAGAAAATCTATGAGATGCTGCTCGGCGTTGATGTTGTGGGTGAGTTGCCGCTAAAAGACCCCTCTAAGAATAAGGCGGATACTGAGCGGAGAATCACTGATTGGTGTAGAACTTTAAATGAGCAGTTTAGGGTCGATTATTAATGGATGATTTCATGGAGCAACTGTCTGATTATCGAAGACAACACCAAAAAGGTGACGTACAAGCAGCCTACATAGGGCAGATGTACTACTTCGACACGTTGCGCCTGCACTTGAATTAGTGGCACCCAGACTACTTCATAAGCAACAGACTACTTCATAAATAACGTAATCTACCGGCCTAATTGACTACATCTACCTCTATTATTTTTTAATACCGCTTAAACGCCACAAACTCAAAATCGTACTCTTCTTCGACCACAGAACTTTCAAGTTTAATATTGGATGGCGGGATATAACATAGCCGCTCAAGCCACCTGCCTCAAACAGTTTAAGAAAGCGGGCTAAAACAAGTAATCGCTTGCTCCAACAGCTGCGAAGGTCGCTTATATCTCCGACTATGTGCTAGTTGAGAACCCTAATTTTTTAACGATTTAGCCGCACTCACCAAACAAATTAATGCTGGGTTGGAGAATTTTATAAGTGAAATCAACGCATTTTTTTACAAAATGAAACTTGGCTAGGGCAAAACATAACCACATACCAACGGGGCTGGGAATAAATAGTGAAACAGAAAAACTGCCCCCACATACTTTTAATTTAAATTGAAATTAGTTAACGCCCAACCTATATCCAAGTTAAAACTACTTGCTGTCAAAATAACCGTGGTTTTTAGTTAAATTTGTACTAAAAATTGATAAACCACCAAGTTCTCTTACATCCCCATCCAACGCGAGAAGGGAACCAAAAAACGGGCTGCGGTATCTTTGGCGCTATAAACTATGAAAATCAACCTGTCTTCCCCTATATTTACTGGGGACTAAGAGCACAGAACCACAGAGGACACCAGTCACATGGCTTCCTCACATACAACTCTGGTCAGTACTTCACATACAAAAACCTAGACCTCGTTCCAAAGGTCAAGAGCAACGCCATAAACGAATGGTTCGCACGGCTGCCAGGCTCAATAGGTATAGGAAATGTCCGCTACACCACTTCAGGCAAATGTGATGACGTATCCATCGTGCAGGGCACCCAGCCGGTCGTCGCATCAAGCGATGGTGTTGCGCTCGCAGTTTCCTTTAACGGTAATATAGTAAACACCTTACCACTCAAAAAGGAAATGTTTGACAACTTCCCCGAAGCCAGGTACAACTGCGACTCAGACCTTGTCTGTCACAAAATGTTGCTCGCCTACCGCAAAAACAAAAACCTCGAGGAGGCCGCCAAAACTGTCATGGAAGGTTTGGACGGAGCCTTCAGCGTAACTGGCATCACTGGAGAAGGCGATTTTTTTGCCTTCAAAGACCCCCACGGTATAAAGCCTCTTTGCGCTGGACATGACCCCCACTCAAAAACTTTCGCGTTTTCTTCTGAAACCGTCAGTTTAGACATGAATAGTCTTGTGCGCGATTTTGAATTAAACCCTGGCGAGCTCGCAATAGCATCTAAAGACGGCTTTAAGCGTATCCAAGTAGTTAAGAACCCCAAATCCGCCTTCTGCGCTTTTGAATACGCTTACTTTGCACGTCCAGACTCGATTTTCAACGGCAAATATGTCTATGAAGTTCGCGAAGAATTTGGGCGCAACATCGTTAAAGAAAATCCAGAAATCGTCAAAGAATGCAACATCATCATGTCGGTTCCTGAAACTGGCGACGACTCAGCCATGGGTGTGCATGAGGCTTCGGGATTACGTTGGGAACGCTGCTCGAGGCGGCACCGCTATGTAACCGAACGTGCTTTCATTCTACTAAACGCGGAACGCTACAACACGATTGATAAGAAAATCAACATTTTAGGCAAAAAAGTTCAGGGAAAAAATGTTATCATAACCGAGGACAGCGTCGTGCGCGGCGACACAACCAAAGTTATCATAGAAAAGATGCGTCAAGCTGGGGCAAAAAAAATCTACGTCTTCATCACTTTCCCCAGAATCATTGGTCCTTGCTTCTATGGCATCGACATGTCCAGTTATGGACAACTCATAGGCAGTCGCAACGACGACGTGGAAATTGCTAAAATCATAGGCGCTGACGGCGTTTGCTACCAATCCATTGACGGCTTAATTAAAGCCATCAACCTCGACAGAGACGACCTCTGCCTTGCATGCATCACAGGTAAGTACCCTACGCCTTGTGCGCAGAAAATGGCGGATGCCATGAAGAGGCGTTTTGAGGAAGGATACGAGGAGAAGGGTAGAATCTACGAGAGCGAAGAAGTGCAGGCGTAACTGCTATTAACTGTTAGCGTACAAACTTTACCTACAACGGTGTACTTTGGATGGATAAGCTCGGTGTCCTACTAGTTTCTTATGGCGCAAGAGAAGTTGCCATGGCAGATGCACTCCTCAGAAGCAAAAATCACAAAGTTGAATTATACGTGGCGGATAAGCAACGTAACCCTTTCAACGCAGCCCACGCAACAAAACATGCAGTCATCCCTAGCCTCAGATGTTGACGAAATCTGCAAATTTGCAGAAGCCAACAAATCCGCCTTGGATTTCGTCCTGGTAGGCTCAGAGAGCCCTATAATTAAAGGTATCCGCGACTTAATCGAAGAAAAAGTCGGCGTACCAGTTGTCTGCCCCAAAAAGGCGTATGCCATCGAAGAATCCAAAGTTGCGCAACGGCTTCTTTTCGAGGAGATTGCGCCTGAAGCTAACCCACGATTCAAAGTTTTCAACCCCCAAGACTACCAAAGCGAAGCCGACGCTAAAACAGCAGTTTACAAGTGGCTCGACGAGCTTGGCAACCAAGCCGTCGTCAAACCAGACAAACCAGCATTGGGCAAAGGCGTGGGCGTCTGGGGCGACCATTTCCAAACCAGAGAAGAGCTCTTCGAGCATTTCTTATCAAGCTTCAAGTACGGTATCGTTCTAATTGAGGAAAAATTGCCTGGTGAAGAATCCAGCTGCATGGGCTTTAGCGACGGCAAACACTTCATTTCCCTGCCCGACACCCGTGACTATAAACGTGCGTTTGACGGCGACCATGGCCCCAACACGGGAGGCATGGGCTCCTACAAAGACACCAAGGATTATCTTCCCTTCCTAACTGAGGCAGATCGCGAGGCAGAGTTGGCTTTAGTAGCTCAAGTTTTCGATGGATGGAGAAAGAGAATCCCTGATGACACGGCGCTCAGAGGAGTCCCATTGTACCTTGCGTTTATGCATACGGGTAAAGGAATTAAGATTTTGGAAATTAACAGCCGCCCTGGTGACCCCGAAATCATGAATGTGCTGCCCGTGCTAAAAGACGACTTTGCTGATCTCTGCCTGCGCATGGTAGACGGTACACTCACTTCTGTGGCAGTTGAGAAATCCGCCACGGTATTGACCTACAAGGTTCCGCCCGGCTATGGAGGCTACTCCGAAGCATTCCCAGACAAACTCGACAAAGCAGCAGTTGGCGGAGCAGTTGACCTTATTAAAGCCGAAGCCCTAACCGCAAAATACGGAGACAAAATCCGCATCTACCCCGGCTCCATGGAGGTACGCGACGGCAAAAACTACGCCCTTAAATCCAGAGCCATTGGCATTCTAGGAATCGGTGACAGCATCGAGGAAGCCCAAATTATCAGCCAGGAAGGCGCCAAAGCTATCACAGGCGGTGCACTTTGGAATCGCACCGACATCGCAGACCAAAACCACATCGCAAACAGCATACGACACATGGAGCAGTTGAGGCGGCAGAAGTGAAGCGCCTCTTCGTCTCCGACTGCGAAGGACCCATAAGCAAAAACGATAACGCCTACGAACTGGCAGAACACTTCATCCCAAAGGGAGATAGTTTTTTCGCTAATATCAGCAAGTACGACGATGTTTTAGCCGACGTATTTTATAAGTCCGGATACACGGCTGGCAGCACTCTTAAGCTGATTTTGCCCTTTTTCAAAGCCTACGGAGTCACCGACCAGATGATGGAGGATTTCTCGGCGCAGAACATCCTCTTAATAGCCGGTAGCCAAACCATGCTCCAGCACGTCTTGGGCATCTCTGACCCATACATAGTTTCCACAAGCTACGAGCACTATATTAGCGCCCTTTGCAAAGCAGTAGGTTTTCCCTACCAAAACACGTACTGCACCAAAGTGTCGCTGGACAAAATCCCAATCACCCCCAAAGAGCGCGAACAACTCAGGGAAATCGTACAGGAAATTGCCCAAACCCGCCTAATAGACATCCCACAGGGCGCAGCTTCGGCAGAGGATTTCTGTGATCGTGACCAAGAGATTTTGCAGCGGTTTGACGAAATCTTTTGGGAAATCTTGCCAAAGATGTCTGTGGGCAAATTCTTAAACATAGTCACCGTTGGAGGTGAGCAGAAAGCCGAATCCATCCGAGACGCAGCTAAACGCCACAATTGTGACCTCAAAGATGTCATGTATGTGGGTGACAGCATAACCGATGTCGAAGCCTTCCGTTTGGTTCTTGAGGGCGGGGGTTTGTCGGTGTCGTTTAACGGCAACAGCTATGCCGTCAAAAACGCCGAAATCGCTGTTCAATCTGAAAGTAACTTGGTGACTGCAGTCCTTGCTGACGTTTTCTGCAAGCAGGGTAAAGTCGAAGCCCTAAGTTTGGTCGCGAACTGGAGCCCAGAAGCCTTGCAGCAGAGTGGTGTGGACGAAGATTTACTGCGACAATTCCAAAAGGTAACAGCAGATGGGTTGTCGAAAGTTCAAATAGTAACATCCAAAAACATGGATTCGATTACTAAAGACTCAAGCGACTACCGAAAGACGAGTTCGTGGAGTAAGCATAGGGAGACTGGGATAAATGGACAAAAAAATTGATGATACTTACATTGAAGCTTTCGAAGGCATTTACTGCC
Source organism: uncultured archaeon (assembly GCA_963810275.1). Classification (GTDB taxonomy): domain Archaea; phylum Thermoproteota; class Bathyarchaeia; order Bathyarchaeales; family Bathycorpusculaceae; genus Bathycorpusculum. The sequence continues at coordinate 62,299 of CAWENF010000026.1, read as the reverse complement.
GAATAATAGTGACAGCAGACGATGTGGAGACACTATGCAAAGCTGCGTCGGACTCAACTGCCACCCCTGCCACCGTCATTGGTAGGACTGAGGGCGGCGTCGAACGCTACCTCAGCGAAGAAGACACACCAGACCACCGCGTCGGTGCGATTTTGCAGTTCTGGGGGCAAATTGATCCAAAAAAAACCTTCCAGCAATCCCTTGAAAAATTCGAGAAGGAACTCAGCTACCGCATCCGCCAAGACATCCTCGTCAAACCCTTCACCGCCATCTACGATGCCCTACCAACGCAGAGGGCAAGCTGGACATGATGCCCCGCGTGGGTCACTGCGGCGACGGCTACGAATGGGTAGAGCAGCGCAATGGAAGAGAAGTTATCGTTGTTCCCTTGATGGTTCCAGACTTCGTAATCGAGCACTACATCGGTTATGCTAAGGGTGTGGCAGGCGGCAACTTTTGGCTCATGTGTACCAGCAAAGAATCGCTTAAAACCGCTAGCAGAGCTGCATTGGATGCCATGCACAAGGTTGAGGGTGTCGTAACTACTTTTGACATTTGCTCGGCAGGCAGCAAACCTGAAACAAAGTTTCCAGAAATCGGTCCCACAACCAATCACCACTTCTGTCCCTCACTCAAAGCCAAGTTGGGTAAGGAAAGTTGGGTGCCTGAGGGCGTGAATTACATTGCCGAGATCGTTTACGATGGTGTCTCTGTCGAAGCACTAAAAGCCGCTACCAAAGCTGGTATCGAAGCCTCAATAGCCGTGCCCGGTGTCGTGCGTATATCGGCAGGCAACTATGAAGGTAAACTGGGCAAATACAAGATTCCACTAAGTGAGATTTTCCAATGACACGCTTTGATGTAGTAGGATTTGGAGCACTCAACGTTGATACGTTGCTTAAAGTCGACAAGATAGCTGGCCCTGAAGAGGAGAGTTTCATCCATGACTATGCGGAGGCATGCGGGGGTTCAGCAGCTAACACCATGGTTGGCTTGGCACGGTTGGCCTGCAAAGTCGGTTTTGTCGGCAAAGTCGCCGACGACCATGAGGGCAAACTCCAAATTGACTGCTTCGCACAGGAAGGAGTTGACACCGACGGAATTGTACGCTCGCCGAAAGGCAAAAGTGGTGTCTGTATAGGCTTTGTCGATAAGAAAGGTGCACGGGCGCTATACATTAACCCCGGCGTCAATGACACTATCGAGTTCCGGGAAATAAACCCGCCCTACGTCACCAATACACAATTCCTTCACCTCTCATCCTTTGTGGGCGAAAAATCGTTCCGTACCCAGAAAAAACTGATGAGCTTTCTGCCCGAGCACGTTAAAGTCAGCTTTGACCCTGGCTCCCTCTACGCACAGAAGGGGATAGCCGCCATTGAACCCATAATCCAGAATAGTTTTGTTATGATGCCCAACCAGCTGGAACTCAGGCTAATCACGGGCGAATCTGAAATACCCAAAGGTGCACAAGCTTTGCTCAACATGGGCGTACAAATCGTTGCCGTCAAATTAGGCGCTAAAGGCTGCTACCTCACAAACGGACAACAAAAAGACATAATCCAACCCTACAAAGTTGCCGCAGTGGACACCACAGGTGCAGGCGACGCTTTCGATGCGGGTTTCCTCTACGGTTTAATCCATAACAAGCCGCTTTTCGAATGTGGCCGCCTCGGTAACTTTGTGGCGTCCAGAAGCGTCATGAAAATGGGTGCACGCGACGGTTTACCAACCGAAGCCGATTTAGTGTTGATTTAACAAACCTGCATTCCGCAACAGCATTTTTTATTTTTTGAAGCTGCTTGTGTTTCCGCAAGCAACCCAACATACATGTTTAGATAAAAAAACCAGACCAAAACTGTTTGCAAGCACAGAAGTTTGTGGGATCAAAGCCGCAGCCAATAAATAATTGAAAAAAATTTTTCACAAAACTAAACGAAAACCAATCAGGACACCCATAACAAGAAGGAGCTTTCAAACTCCAGAAGCATAACCGTTATCTCTAACAAAAAACGAATACTACCCGAGGAACACAGGTTTGCCTAGAAACTTTACCTACACCGACGCAGGCGTCAACCGAGAACAACGCCAAGAATCAAAAAAAGCCCTCTCAACACTCAAACAAACCTACCGCCACATAGGCTTTGGCGGTATCATGCACCTGCCATACAGCAACATTTTCCCTATCGGCGAAAACACGTTTTTGGACCTTGAAATCGAAGGTGTAGGCACCAAAGTTTTACTTGCTGAACTTGCAGGTAAACATGACACCATAGGCATAGACGCCGTAGCCATGGTGGTTAACGACGTTATCCGTAGCGGCGCAAAACCACTTGCTTTAGCAGACAACATTCACGCAGTGGCTAGCGAACCCAAACTTGTCAACGATTGGCTCAAAGGAGTAATCGAGGGCGCAGAGCAATCTGGGTGCCCAATAGTTAATGGCGAAACAGGCGACGTGGCGGAAATCATCAAGGGCTTAATGCCGAATTCGGGTTTTGACATGGTTGCCTCCTGCATCGGCATAGTGGAGCGGCAAAACATCATAAAGGGTGAAGGTATCAAACCCGGTGACCCAATCATTGGGATTGCTAGTAACGGTTTGCATAGCAACGGGATTACGATGGCACGTAAAATCCTGTTTAAGCGGTGGGGCGGTAAATATGAAGCCACAGACATCCCAGAAGGCTTAGAGAGTGAGGTTGGGTTGGAGGCGTTGGAGCCAACCAAGATTTACGTCAAGCCGCTTCTCAAGCTGGCAGGGGAAGTCAAGGTTAAAGGTGCCGTGCACATAACTGGCGACAGTTACATGAAATTCAATAACCTTGTTAAGTTTTCGCCTGGCATAGGGTTCCGCTTCGACAATTTTAATCCTCAGCCGATTTTCGGGTTACTCCAGAAAACCGCTGCTGAGCTGGGCTTAACTGTGACTGACGAGGAAATGTTTAGAACCTTTAACATGGGCTGGGGGTTTGGCATAATTGTCAGCAAGACTGACGAGGATAAAGCCATGAACGCACTGGAGCATGACAGTTTCAACCCGAAAGTTATTGGGGAAGTCACTGACAAAGAGCGTGTCGTCGAGATAGAGCACGCGGGTAAACATATGGTTTTAACGTAAACTCAATATGCTTCCAAACCGCACCTCGGCGGTTTCAACAAAGTCTATGTTGGCAGTGCATGAAATCTCTGTTGCCCCACCGTGTTCAGACGTTGAAATGCAACCTGAATCCGAAAAGCAATTGCAGATGCAGTTAGTCTTGTGGTGCTGTAGAACTCTGCACGCACACAAATAGGGAAAACAGAACACCCGTTTTAACCGTGGAATTTTGCATTTTTTGTGACGAAAGCGTTTAAATCTCTACAGCTTAATTTAAAGACTCATGAAATACGCCGCTAAAATCGAAGTAAGCCTCAAACCCGGACACAGCAACCCGGAAGGCGAAACCACCCAGCGAATGCTCGTCGAACTAGGCTACAACGCTTCAGCCGTTGACGTAAGCAAAATTTACACTGTATTTCTAGAAGCAACTTCAGCCATAGAGGCAAAAGCTAAAGCTGAGGAAATGAGCAAACGTCTCCTCGCTAACCCAACCAAAGACAACTACACTATAAGTGTTGTTGAAGTAAAATGAACTCTGACCTTATCACCCAACGCAAAACCAGCCCCGTTTTAGAATTCGCCATAGCCAACGCAACGAAAGAGCAGCTTGGCGAAATCAACAGCGAACTCGCTTTGGGCTTTAGTTTAGATGAGCTTTTAGCAATTCAAACTTACTTTAAAACCGAAAGCCGCAGCCCAACCGACGTAGAACTGCAAACCATTAGCCAAACTTGGAGCGAACACTGCTGTCACAAAACCTTCAAAGGCAAAATCTACCTCAACGGCAAAACTATCCAGAGCCTCTTCAAAACCTACATCTCCAAAGCCACCAAACAAATCAAAGCCCCCTGGTGCTTCAGCGTCTTTGAGGATAACGCGGGGATAATCAAATTTGACAGGGGCTACGGCATCGCCGCAAAAGTGGAAACCCACAATCACCCCTCTGCGGTGGAGCCGTTTGGAGGCGCAGCAACAGGCACCGGCGGCGTCATCCGTGACATCTTAGGAGTGTGGGGGGATCCCATCGCATGCACCGATGTCTTGGGCTTTGGACCCCTCGATTACGATTACACAAAGTTGCCCCCTGGCGTCAAGCACCCCAAATACGTCTACATGGGCGTCACAGCGGGCATCAGCGCGTACGGAAACAACATGGGCATCCCCACAGTCAATGGCGCCATATACTTCGACGAATCCTACACAGGCAACGTCGTCGTCTACTGCGGCTGCATCGGACTATTGCCCCTAAATAAGTACACTAAAAATGCCAAAGTCGGAGACTACATTGTGCTGTCAGGCGGCAAAACTGGACGAGACGGCATTCATGGCGTAACCTTCGCCTCAGCGGAACTCACCGAGAAATCCGAGGTAATCTCGCGCCCCGCCGTGCAAATCGCAGATCCCATCGAGGAAGAAAAAGTCAAACGCACTGTGGTGGAAATCCGCGACCTCGGGCTTGGTTCAGCGATTACTGATATTGGCGGCGGAGGCTTATCTTCTGCTGTTGGCGAAACCGGAGAGCGCTTCGGCTGCGGTGTGCGAGTGGATTTGGCTAAGGTTCCTTTGAAATATCAGGGGTTGGCGCCATGGGAAATCTACATTTCCGAGTCACAAGAACGCATGTTGATGACTGTTCCGCCCGAGAATTTAGAGCGAGTTATGGCAATTTTTGAGAAAGAAGATGTAACAGCAACCGCCATAGGTCGACTTATCCCTGAACGCCGCCTGCAACTCACCTTCGACGAGGAGGTTGTAGCGGATATCGACATGGAGTTTATGTTTAACTTGTGCGAGAGCAGCAAAGTCGCAGTCATTGAAACCCCAAAGCTGGCTGAGCCAGTGTTTGAGGAGCCAAAAGACCTTACCGAAGCCCTTCTGCAGCTTCTCTCAGCGCCTAACATTGCCAGCAAAGAAGCCATTGTTCGCACCTACGACCACGAAGTCAAAGGCAACACAACTCTCAAGCCGCTTCAGGGTGATTTGGCGGGGCCCAACGATGGTGCCGTTCTCAAGCCTGTGGAAGACTCGGCGAAAGGATTGGCCATTAGCTGCGGCATGAACTGCAACTACGGCAAAATCGACGCTTACTGGATGGCGGCGTCAGCCATAGATGAAGCCATCCGCAACAACGTCGCTGTAGGCGGCAGAAGAATCGCGTTGCTTGACAACTTTGTATGGGGTAATCCTGAGAAGCCAGAGCGACTTGGTTCGCTGGTTCGTGCCTGCGAAGCCTGCTACGACTTCTCAATTCTCTTTAAAACACCATTTATTTCAGGTAAAGACAGCCTCTACAACGAGTCACCTCTCGGACCTGTCACGCCAACCCTGCTAGTCACTGCCGTCGGCGTCTTACCCAACATAGGAGTCACGACATCCATGGATCTCAAATCAGAAGGCAATTTGCTCTACATAATCGGCGAGACCTACCCTGAACTCGGAGGCAGCGAGTACTACAAACTCAAAGGCTACCTTGGTGCATCCGTGCCCAAAGTCCGCGGCGGAAAAGCCAAACGTACCTTTAAAGCTGTCACCAAAGCCATCGACCAAGGCTTGGTTAAAGCATGTCACGACCTGTCAGAGGGCGGGTTGGCAGTTGCTGCGGCTGAGATGGCGTTTGCGTCGGGTTTAGGGTTGGAGCTTGACTTGCGAGAAGTTCCAGCCAAAGGCGTCAAACGCAGTGATTTCCTGTTGTTCTCGGAGTCTAACAGCCGCTTCCTGATTGAAGTCGCCCCAGAAGCCAAAGCTGATTTTAAAAAACTCATGAAGGGCAAAAACTGCGCCGCAATAGGCAAAGTCACTAAGCAACCCAAACTCAAAATCGTCGGGTTAAAAGGCAAAGTCGCCGTTGAGGCACCGCTGGATAAACTGCGGTATGCGTGGAAAAAGACATTGAACAGCGAGGAGGATTCCCAATGAAAGTAAAAGACATCAAAGTCTGCGTATTACGCGTTGGCGGTACAAACTGTGACGCTGAAACCCAACGAGCATTCACTGAACTCGGTGCCCAAGCTGAAACACTGCAGGTTAGTGAACTAATCAAACGTCACACACTGCTCGACTACGATATGCTTGTTTTTCCAGGCGGTTTCAGCTACGGTGACTACGTGCGTTCAGGTGTTATTTTCGCAAGGCATTTGGCAGCTAATTTAGGCAAGGAAATCGAAATGTTCGTCGACGAAGGCCGCCCAGTCCTTGGCATCTGTAACGGCTTCCAAATCTTGGTCGAATATGGTTTGCTCCCAGGCTTCAGCGGTGTACGCGACTATCCAGAAGCGACACTGACAACTAACGAGCCCGCAGGGTTCAAATGTAAATGGATCTACCTCAAACAGGAAAACCGCGGCAAATGCATGTTCACCCAAGCAATCCCCAAGGGCAAAACCATAAGCCTCCCTATAGCACACGGCGAAGGCCGCTGGCTATTCCCCAAAGAAAAAGAAGAAGCGCTGCTTAAGCGGCTAATCGACGAAGACATGCTTGTGTTCCGCTACTGCAACAAAAACGGAAAAACAGCAGACGGCGCTTATCCAACTAACCCCAATGGCAGCTTCTACGACATAGCCGGTATATGCAACAAGGAAGGTAACATTTTCGGTTTGATGCCGCATCCCGAGCGGGCGATGTACTGGTGGCAGCAACCCAACTGGACCAGCGTCCAGAGCAACCTACGGTATGGGGATGGGAAACTGATTTTCCAAAGCATCATTGACAAACTGGCTAAAAAAGTCAAAGTTTGATAAGGCTTTCCCTCGTTGTTTTTGTTTTTCAATTAGAAGATAATGGCGTTGGTGGCCGATGGGAGACATGTTAAAGCAGGTTTTCTACATTTTTTAAGGCAAGCAATTGCCTTTCGTCTTTTCATCGATTGTGCGCTTGTTGCATTGCATAATTTAGTTTTGGATTTCCTTATGAATTTTGGAGTGTTAGTGGCTGGATCTTTGTCAGCTATAATCCGCAAGTTAGCTTAGGAAATAAGGTTTTTTATGTACTTTATAATCAACTGTGGCTGGTCAAATACCGTTCGCAAGGTTTTTCGCGGATGCTTAAAGTGTCCCAACAAAGATAGTTTCTTATATTCCGCCAGAGCCCTCGCAGCTATCTCCTTGACCTCCTCCGGCGCAAAATCAGGTGTAGTGATCAATGGCAACCCCTTGGCTTGTCTTGCCTGTGCAAAACTGTTCCAAGATAAATCCGCCGGCAAATATCCTTTAGCTTTACATTCATCATAAAGCCTTGTGCCATAGCTAGGCGTCGCGGCAAACAAATGCATACCCACATCATATTTGCGTTTAAGCATTAAAGCGAAATCAACGGTGTGCTGCATATTCTCCTTAGTTTCCCCAGGGAACCCAATAATGTAGAAAGCACCAGTCTTCAATCCCAATTCGTGGCTGTTTTTGGCAAACTCGACAACACGGTCAAGGTTTAGGCTTTTGCAGATGACGTTATCAAGGATTTGCTGGTCGCCTGACTCCACGCCTACAAAGATGCTTTTGACACCTGACCGCTTCATTTTCTTAAGCAGCTCCATTGTTAGGCAGTCTGCTCGGACACCGTTGGGGGTTTCCCAGCCCACGTGCAGTCTACGTTGGATTAAGCCGTCACAGATGGCTTCAAACCGCTTCAAATCCAGCGTCAAGTTGTCGTCTTCAAAAAAGATGTTGCGTACATTGTATTTATCCACCACGTATTGGATGTGATCAAGCACGTACTCCGCAGAGTGGGCACGGAATTTATGTCCCATGTGTAAGTGGACGGCGCAGAAGCAGCAGTTAAACGGGCAGCCACGGCTCGTTACCATTGAGACGGAGCGGTCTTGAAAGCTACGGTAGCCGATTTTGCTTGGACCCAAATACTGCTCCATGTCCACCAAATCGTAGGCGGGATAGGGCAGTTCGTCAAGATCGCATATGAAAGGGCGCAGTGGGTTAACAACTACTTCGTCGCCATCTCGATAAGCGACGCCTAAAACGCCGTTGAAATCCTTTTTCTTTTCATAGCGTTGGACGATTTCAAGCATGGTATATTCGCCTTCGCCAGTCACTACCACATCCACACAGAGGTTTTCTGAAAGGAATTCTTTGGGCATTAAAGTTACATGTGGTCCACCGACAACAACTAAGATGCTGGGGTCGGTTTCTTTGGTGGCTTTGCAGACTTCGATTGCATGTCCGACTTGGCACGTGAATGGACCTGCCACGCCCACTATGTCGGGTTTGCGTTTTTGGATTTCTTGTTTTATCTGTTCACTGCTTAGTCCAACGGTTATAACGTCATCATCTTCTGAGTAGTCTGCGCCTAAAAAGAAGGCGTCCAAAATCTCCACAGTATACCCCGCTTTTTTGAGCACAGCAGCTATGTACATTAAGCCTAACGGCAGGTTCCCAGCGGGTGGCTCTGACCCAGCGTAAAACGTCTGTGGAGGGTTAATTAGGAGAATTTTCATCTTGTGGGTACTCAATGATCTATTTAGTGGATAATTCACTGTATTTAAGTTAACTTCTACCCACCTTATGGGACTACCCTACATTTGCTAGCTGATTTCGGGCGCATATTTTCATGTTTAGTTTGGTGAGGAATTGGCAAAAGGGGCGTGTTGCTAACATGCGCCAACAACATATGTTTATGAGCCCTTATTCGGCATTATTAATGTTTACTTTTCCGTAGTATTTTAGGAGGTGAAGTTTTTGAGTACACGATCTGAAGAGGCTAAAAAGGGCAAAATGACAGTTGCAGAAGCAGGACGTAAAGGAGGACAAAAAACCGCTGCTACTCACGGACGTGAATTCTACGAAGAAATAGGTAGAAAAGGCGGAGAAAAAGTCAGTTCTGAACGCGGACCTGAGTTTTATAGTGAGATTGGGAGTAAGGGTGGTTCGGAGCGTGCTAAGCAGCATGAGGGTTCAGCGGAGGCGGAAGGAAAGACTAGTCTCGAAGAGGCGGGACACAGAGGAGGACAACGAGTTAGACGTTTGATTCAAGCAGGAAAAGAGCGCGAGAGAGCATAAAACTATTTGATTATTGTTTTTGTTTGCTTCCGTGCTCTTATATGAAATTTTTTTGGAGGTGAAAAGTTTTGGAGGAAAAAAAAGGTAAGATGACAGTAGCGGAGGCAGGCCGCAAAGGTGGTTTAAAGACTTCACAGACGCATGGCGAAGAATTCTACAGCGAAATAGGACGTAAAGGCGGACGCATAGGCGGACCTAGAGGCGGCCAACGAGTCCGAAAACTCATCCAAGAAGGCAAAGCAAGTGAACATCAATAATACTTAATTCACGTCATTCTTTTTGTTTTTTATTTAGAGTTGACTTTAGGCGCTCCAAACCCCGAGCTAATTATACCATGTTACTACAGTTGGTCAGCCACATAAGTTTAAGGCTTGTTGAAAGCTAAGAACCTGTTGCATAAGCTTCGAAGGTTTTTTTGGAGGTGAGACAATGAGTGAAGCTACAAGGAAGGGCAAAATGACTGTTGAAGAAGCCGGGCGAAGGGGCGGCGAAAAAACTTCAGCGACTCATGGGCCTGAATTTTATTGTGAGATTGGGAGTAAGGGTGGTTCGGAGCGTGCTAAGCAGCATGAGGGTTCAGCGGAGGCGGAAGGAAAGACTAGTCTCGAAGAGTCAGGGCACCGTGGAGGTCAAAGAGTAAAAACCCTAATTAAAGAGGGTAAAGCGCATGAAAAGGAATGAGCGGGGAGCAGGCGACTTCTTACAACTAACCTGTAAGCTATCTCCAAAAACTGAAATCAATAAGGAGGTGAATCGGTTGGAAAATAAAAAGAAAGGTAAAATGAGCGTAGAGGAGGCAGGCCGGTTAGGCGGCGAACGCACTGCTCAAACACATGGAGAAAAATTTTACAGTGAAATTGGCCATAAGGGTGGTCAAAAAGTTCGTAGGTTAATTGAAGAGGGTAAACAACGAGAAAAATCAATGTAACTTAAAATCCTCGTTGTTTGGCTAAATTAAATTTTGGAGGTGAATAAATACGGGTCAACTGCAACCGTCTACGCGTCGTGTCGGTATAAGTCAAGGTAAAGGTTCGAGGCGTCAATATACCCACCGCAGAGGAAAGTCTGGGCATGTTAGCCCAGCCATAGTGGAGAAGTATTTGGCAGGTACGCGGTTCCCCGCTGAAAGGTCCAAACTGCAAAGCAACGCAGAAAACAATAATGCCCCGGGTGACGTCATAAGCTTAATCAAGAAGTTGCCAGAAAAAATATACAAGTCCCCAATTGACATAACAAAAGAAATTGGAAGAATAGAATAAATTCAAGCCGCTTTTTAGTCTTTTTGTAGCATTTTTTCTTTCGAGGCCCGTGCTTGACGGTAAGAATGATAGGTATAGATCAAAAACGAGTAAGCAACAAGCGGGCAGACGGGTTCCAGAAAAGTTACATTTGAACATGGATTCTACTTCTATAAAGCAATAGGTAGTAGTAGGTAAGGAAAAAGTGGCGGGAGAGGGGTAGCGCTTTATCGCGAAATAGGTAGAAAAGGCGGCAAGAACCGCAAAAACGTTTAAGGTAGTATACGAATTTTTTTGACATTCTGGCTTTTTTAGTGGCAAGCAAAAAATTGAAATATTCAAACCCCCAATTTTTGGTTATGAAGAAATTACTTGTTTTGTACTATAGCCGTAGTGGAAACACCGAGAATATGGCTAAAGCCTTAGCGGAAGGAGCCAAATCAGTGCCGGATTTAGCCGTTGAATTAAGCTTCCACGTGGACGCCTCTGATTTAAACAGCTATGACGCCATTGCTGTGGGTGCGCCTACATACCGCAAAGATATACCTGTGGAGTTTAAAAACCTCTTTGATGAAGCTGCCCAGAAAGGCATAAAACTCAAGGGCAAAGTCGCTGCCACGTTTGGATCCTATGGCTGGAGCGGAGAAGCTCCAAAAATGGTCCAAGATATAATGACGAGTCAACTTGGAATGCAAGCCCCATTGGAGCCGCTGCTTGCCAAGTACATCCCTGACCAAGATGCCCTTGATGCCTCAAAAGACTTCGGCAGAAAAATAGCCGAAACCTTGAAAAATCAGGCTTAACCATTACCCCAATGGGAGACTTTTGTTATGGAACAGAAAAAACAAGAAGACTTGATTGATTTCCTAAAAAACCAAGTTGTTGTTGAAAAAGAAATTGTGGACTCTCTTGAAAAAGCACTTAAGGACATGGTAAACCCAGCGGTACGCGGCGTCCTCAAAGGTGTGTCTCTGGATTCGATTAAGCACGCTGAACTTTATACTTCAGCTATCACATTGCTAACCAGCGCTTCAACCGCCCTAAAACAAGAAGACCTTGACAAGCACAAAGCACTTATTCAGCACCACATAGATGTCGAAGCTAAACTGATAAAAGTCCTAAAAGAGCGTATCCCTGAAATTGAAAATGAGAAAGTGATCTTCCTGCTAAAAGCAATCCTTGAGGACGAAGTTCGCCATCACATCATGCTAAAAATGGTGCAGGAAATCATCGTGCACGGCGAAACCATCACTGAAGACGACTGGTGGAAGATGCTCTGGGAAAACGTGCCATTCCACGGGGCGCCGGGCTAAAAAAAGGAAAATTTAGGCGTTTTCGGCATGGAAAACCTGTCGAGAGGAACTCCAGGTTTCCTCGACTATTTGATTTAGTTCTTCAAGCACTGAAGCCAGCGCTGTGCCCTTGTCGGTTAAAGCGTAGGCTTTGGGTGTTTTTCTTACGAACACAAGTTTTTTGCCTTTCAGTCCGCGAAGGTATTTGTAGATTCTGCGGATAGATAAATCAGCTTCTTTGGCTAATTTGCCGGCTGAGATTCCTTCGTCGGGGATTGAACGGTAGACTTTCTCTTCGGTTGATGTCAATGTTTCTTTGTTGGGGTCGCGTTTTGATTTGAAGAAAAAGATGTAGTCTCTCTCTTCCGGGGTTTCAAGTAAGCCGACTTGGCGGAGCCGTTTGAGTATTCGCGATGCGATTTTGGGTGACACCACTTTTTCTATGTCCTCGAAGGTTTTAGGTCCTGAAATGAGTGTTTGGAGGAGGGTTTCTTCATAGCATTCCGAGTGTGCAGGCAAGACTTCTGCGAATTCTGGGAATATTTCGAGGGTTTCCGTTAGGCGTCCTCCGAATTGGGTTGCGTAATAATGTTCGCAGGACTCCATCGCTAAACCCACAGACATCAATGGCTGGAGGTACTCTTCGTGTATGGTATCTTGGCTATGATTATACCCGTTTTTCTTGAGTTCTTGCTGAAGCTGACTAACAGAGTATCTGCCATCAGCTATAGATTTTAGGATGTGAAGGCGGGTTTGGTTTTTGAGTACGTTGAATAATTCTTTGGTGTAGTTTGGGTTATTCATGGCTTCGCGTAGGTTGCGAAGTTCATTTTTTAGTTTGTAGACTTTGCAGCGGTTTATGCATTCGAGTGCTGATGTGGGGGCACAGTTTTGGCATTGCGCGTCGAGTTTTTTAAGTATAGTTGTTAAGTCTCGTTTTTCGCCTGTTTGAAGGGTTTGTAGGCGGTTTGCCATTTTTGTTTCTCCTATTTTGGTGTCAAGGCAGACCTTTGGAAGGAATGTGGTTGATGTGGATTTAATTTGGTTGGCTGCTTTTCTGTCTTGACACGTGTCATATTCTATGACGGACGTCATACTTAAATAGGTTTACCCACAAAATACCCCAAACAAGGTGCAAACTTGCTACTCCCATGCGAAGTCGGTGTAAAAACAGTCCTGCCAGCCGTAAAAGCTATAATGGCACGCAGCATAGTCCAAAAACACGGCTACACAGAAAAACAAACAGCCAACCTCTTAGGGCTTTCCCAATCCGCCGTCAGCCGATATATCGGCAGGCAAAGAGGTGCCAATCTATCAGCAATCGAAAGCACTCAAGAAGTAATCGCTCTCATCGAGCAAATGGTCATCACAATTATTAAAGCCCCCCAAAACAAACTAGAACTCCTAGAACTCTTCTGCACAACCTGCGTCTTCATTCGCGAAAAAGGCTTAATATGCCCCAAATGCCAAGCTGAAATGCAACAGGATTGGGCAGAAAACTGTTTCTTCTGTCGACAAACAAAACTTTAACCTTTATTACCGCTAACCCACCCTAATTCGTTTGAGAATTGAGGTGACGTTTTTGAGTGAACTCGACATGCAAAACATCTTAACAAATTGTACTGTCATCGCTGTTGTCGGCTTATCTACTGACTCTACTAAAGAGAGCTTTCTTGTTGCGTCCTACCTAAAACGATGTGGCTACCGCATCGTACCTGTTAACCCCAATGCCAGCAACATTTTAGGTGAAAAAAGCTATAATAGTCTCAGCGCTATACCACCCAAGCTTGCCCAAACCATCGATATCGTGGATATATTCCGAAAAAGCTCGGATGTTCCGCCTGTTGTAGAACAAGCTATCGAATTAAAACGCAGATATGGGCATCTTTGTGCTGTTTGGATGCAACGGGGCATTGTAAACGAGGCAGCGGCAAAGGCAGCTATTCAGACAGGGCTAATTGTGGTTATGGATAAATGTCTAATGCTCACTCATAGGGCATCCAATTGTTTCAAGGCTAACCTTTAAGCGGCGCCCAGCAGTAGTGAAACAATCGCAGCCACAATCACAATCGTTAAAGTTTCAGCCAACGTGATTTTCCAGCTCACTCTGGTCTTCTTCGAACGGTAACGCACAAGGAAAATCCCTGAAATGGCAACCACTTCTACAAGTGAAACAACAATGTTTAGCGGAGCAAAAGGCGCCAGTGCCAGATAAGTTGCTATAGGAATGATGCCTGCTATGAAAGTTGTGACTCCGCAGATAATCGCCGCGTAGAGGTTAGAGCGGTGAATCTCTTTACCCAGCACCGTAAAAAGCTTATGCACAAGCAGAAGGGACTTGTCGCGTTCTTTCTTGTCGGGAATATCGCTTAGGCTGTAGTTCATCAAGTTCTGAAGCGTCATGATGTCGTTTAGGTCTTCAGTGATGCCGCCTAAGAGGAAACTGGAAAAGTTTGTGATGGCAACAGCGCTTAATGTTAAAAAAGCAGAGAAAATCACGAGGTCAGGGTTTGAAAATATGGCGTTAGCAGTGAGGGTGCCGATAAACGCTGATAGAATAACGACTAGACTGGTGACGGATCCATCCACGAGACCCGCGACGACTTCCATTATAGGTTCTTTTTTAAGCAACAGGCTTTCCCATTCCTTACCTAACCGCACACCCTGAGCGGTCAACTGCACCAAATCGTCATCTTTAAGGGTGATTATGCCCTCAGCCGCCATCTCTTTTAGTGCCTTATCGAGCTCGCCGATTTCGATGCAGGCATAGCTAGAGCAGACTTTATCTAGGCGGTTTTTGAGGGTTGTTTTTTTGACTTTATTCCCTTTTTTCAGGGTGAGTAAAACAATAACTCTGATGACGTCGGGTAACTCTTGGATTTCAAAAGACACTGCAGCAGGTCACCATGCAAATAACACTCACTTATCACCAATAGGAGCTAATAACTTTTGTTACCCCAAAATGAGATTCCAGCAACCACCATTAGTCAGGCTCAGTTTAGATTCGGCTAAAACTTGAATGTAAACCCATAAAGACAGTTGTGCTTAGGACAGCACCCATGAGGCTCATATCAACTTAAGCAGCCAAACCGTTGATGATTATGCTTGCGACTTTGATACTTATTCCCTTTGTTTTTTCGAGGTGCCAAGCGCAACCACCTACCGATATGTTTACCGAAAAACTTGTGTCTTTCTTAGGCGACGTATTGGGCTCGATATGAGCCACTGGACTGTAACCCGCTCTCAAAGCGCACCACCTCTGGAGGCTAAATGATTTTCAACTCAACTATGACCCGCACTTTTATAGCAATTCCAGCAACGAATACATCATTAACTTTCACAATGGTGTCGAGTATACTGGTGTTAGCTTAACTTATGCTCTAAGAAGTCAGCCATATTTTATTCCGTGACTTCCGTATTAATTAGCAAATCGGCGACACCACCAATAACCTCTCAGAGGAACAAGCAATTACCGCCTCTGAATACGTTCAAGACTTTACATACAACACTAATTTATGGAATAGTCGCTACTTCGGGAAACAGGCTTCAATTTATCAGGCGTCCATGTGGTTTACTTAGATAGCGCTTTCATTGGCTATCATTCCGCTCGCCTATTGGCATGTCTGACTAAACATCAGCAACCCAATCACACCAAACCAGCAAGGCTTTGAACTCTATCTTTTAGCAAAAGACGGCACAGTATCCCCAACAAAAAAGTTCAAATGCCACATTTGGATATCGCCGTCGATAACTGAATCCAATCCCCGATGTTTCTTCTCGTCGCAGAATTGACTTTTCCGTTAATAAGCGGTTTAATTGCTGTTTTAATCATTCTGGTAGTCGTATTAAAGATAACCAGCTGCAAACCTGCATTTACACAGCAGAAGGAACGTGTTAATTCGTATAGAGTTAGGGGATTTGTTCTAGCGAATCTTTTATTTCGTTATAGTTAGGTTCCACTTCGAGATTGTCGGAGACCCACATGTAACGGATTATGCCTTGGCGGTCAACAATAATGATTGAGCGTTTAGCAACGCTGTAACCGTGTAACCCTGAATAGTCCGTTTTCTCCAAACCGTACATTCTTATTACTTCTCGATTGTAGTCGCTAAGAATTGGATACGGCAAATAGTTTTCTTTTGCAAACGCCTTGTTACTAAACGGGTCGTTAACGCTTACTCCGATCACCTGTGCATCCAAGTCAGTCAGGTACGCCATTGAATCACGGAAAGCACAAACCTCCATCGTGCAGGTTTTAGTGAATGCGCCAACAAAAAATGCTAAAACAACTTTTTTACCCAAAAACTCATGTAGACTGCGGATTTTCATATCAACATCTGTCAAGGTGAAATCAGGTGCTTTATCTCCAACTTTAACGTTTACCATAAAATTTAGCCTCACAGAAAAGAAGTTATATGCTACTTTTAACGGTTGCTGACTAGGCAAACGTGAAGGCGCTGGGACAAATCTGGTTAAGCACACAGATATCGCAGCGCGGTTTCTTTGCGTCGCAGATTTTTCTGCCATGAAAAATCAGCAGGTCTGTAAGGGGCATCCATTTGTCTTTGGGGACGATAGCCATGAGGTCCTGCTCGACTTTGTTTTGGTCATTGTTAGCCGTAAGCCCCAGCCTTTTAGACAAACGAAGAACATGCGTATCCACGGCTATTCCTGCGGTGATCCCATAGGCATTGTAGAGCACAATGTTTGCTGTTTTGCGTGCCACGCCGGGCAGCTCGACAAGTTCACTCATGGTTTTGGGGACTTGACCATGGAATTTTTCTACGAGGAGCTGGCAGCATTTTTTGAGGTTTCGGGCTTTGTTGTGGTAGAAACCTGTGCTACGTATGTCAGATTCGAGTTCTTGGGTGCTGACTTTGACGTAGTCTTCGGCGGTCTTATATTTTTTAAATAGTGCCTGGGTAACCATGTTGACGCGTACGTCGGTTGTCTGTGCGGAGAGCATGGTAGCGATCAGCAGCTCTAGGGGTGTATTGAAGTGCAATGCAGTTTTGGCGTGGGGGTATTGTTTTTCGAGTATTTCTACTACTTTTGCGGCTCTCTGCTTTGGTTCTAGATAAACTATCGGTGTTTTCACTGCCTGTTTCTCCAGCAAAACGAATCGCTAGTATGTTAGGTTGGTGTTGGTAAAAAAAGCTTTTCCCTTAACCCGTATACTTGTTAAACATGTGTCTAGCTAATGGGGTTATCTATTCGAAAATTGCAAAGCTAAATACTTATTCTTCGGCGTAATGTTTAAATAATTTAGGTTAAAATGCATGTGTGTCAACATTTCGTAGTGAAACCCCATGCCAAACCCGACTAGAATCACTGTAGCATTCGACAAAAATACGGCGGATTTGCTGGAAAAAATCAGCACTGAAGCGGACGCATCGCAGAGTGAAATCATGCGTCGTGCCCTGAAGTTCTACAGTGAAAACAGGGTTCAAGAAGACCCTCAAATTAAAAAGAAAATTCGTGCCTACATGGATATGTTGCTTAGCGGTGAACACGTTATTGTGGACGTTGATCATTGGCTTATGTTTCTACGTTTAATCGAAACTTCGCCTATGAAAGAAGCGTTCTGGAAGGAGCATCGAGAATTTGCGCGGGCACATTGGGAGCAGCTTAAAGGCAAGGTGCATACTACTGAGGATATGTTAACGCGACTTGAATCCTGCAACTTTTACCGTCTTATTCGCAACGGATCTAACGATTATACGTTGGTGTTGGTTTCGGAGGTTTCTAAGGATTTTATCCGCATCTTTTTGGAGGAGTATTTCTCTGCGATGGGTGTTAAGGTGGAGATTAAGGAGAACCTCACTAAGCTGCGGGTTATTTTAAAGCCGAGCGGTTCAAGAGTCTAACTGTCAGATGGGTCTTTTCTTCTCTATATTTTTGTTTGGTTTATATTAAAAGTTATGAACAAATCTTAACTACATTTATATTTTATTAAACAAATATAGAATATACCTGAAAAGGTGAAAACAAATGACAAACACAACGTTAGTAGGTTTAGGCGTCACTGCCCTGGCAGGACCATTCGCATCCGAGACCTGTTTACCGAAGAAAGTAAACGTAGAATGCACATGCCTAAATCACAACTACCACGGAGTAGCGAGCAGGTGATGAAGCATGGACATAGCCGCTTTGGCCATTGAGGTTTTCGGCATTGCTTCACTCACAGTTGCATTTGCCAAGTACACGTTGGATAGAAGGGCAATGCACGCTGACGATCACATGAGGAATAATAACCTAACTTACGCCTAAAAAGGCGCATTCTCCCCAATTTTAGTTTAGAAAAAACTTTTCCTTTTTTTGGGTCAACCTTTTATGTCGCTTCTGCCAATTAGGGTGGCTAAGGCGGAGGACTTGATGGGTAAAAAGGTGAAAGTTAACGATAAAGCGACTCCCATAGATAATTTTGTTGAAAGCATCCTGGACTCGACCCATGCTGGAGCAGTGAGTACGCGGCACGGCATAGGTGGGGACTGGAAAAAAGTAGACGTGCAAATAGAGAAGTCTAACCGTAAAAGTCTACTTTAGCGTCGATTTCCGCAAACATCTCTCGTTTTGCTTTACAAATAGGACAAACATAAGGCGGGTCTTCACGGAAAACGACGTATCCGCATTGTTTGCAGTACCACAGCTTCTTTTTGGGCGTAGCCGGTTTGGTGGGTTGCGTAGCCTGCTCCGCTGAAGCTTCTTTTTCTGTGCTGGATGAGGGGATTCCGTAGGCGCGCTCCATTTTCTCTTTAGGGCGACGCTCGGGAACTTCGGGGAGGTTTTTACTTTCATACACCGCTTTGTTGACGTAGAGACGGCAGTAGCACGCGCCGTACTGGGCTACGTCGGGGTCGCGGTAGTCACAGGGACAGATGATATCTCGGTCTAAATCGAGGTTACCAGTTCCTAGTCGACAAGGGCAAACGGGGTAGCCATAGCGGTCCTCGTTGGTTTTGAGCCCTTCCAGAAACATCTGTAAAAGTTCTGGCTGTGGGGTTAGATAGATGCCGTTGGTTTTTGCGTCTGCTTCGGCGCGTCTGCGCACTTTGTCGATTGTTACTTGCTGGCTCAAACACCCAGCGCCTCTTTAAGCTGGTCTTTTCGAAAGCCCGCTATGACTTTTTTGTCGTCCACGATGACTGTGGGGTAGCTTAAGTTGCTGCCCTTGCTTAGGATGGCTTCGTGTGCTTTGCCTTTGTCGTCTGCGTTCAGCAGGTCGACATCTACATACTCGTATTCTACGCCGTTATCATTTAGAAACTGTTTAGTCATTTTGCACCAGACACAGGTGCTTAAGGCGTAGAGGGTTACTTTGTGGCTGTTGTTCTTTCCAGAAACCTTTGAAAACTGCATTAAAAAACTCTCCAGCTAGAATTTTGGGCAATGGGCGAATATAACTGTTTAGTTACCTCTTTATGTAGGTATGGTAATTCCGGCCACAAGACTACGGCTGTTTGCAACTACTTTTTGTTTTCAGATCGGTCCCCGTGCTTGACGAGGTGTGGCAGAGGTATTCTTACCACAAGGTGCATGGAACAGCTCGACTGTGTGTTGGCGCTAAGTTAAGTTTTGGCTAATAACCCACAAAACAGTTAATGCTCATGTTCGTGACTGTGCTCGTGAAGGTTGCCAAAGGCGTTCTGCACGACCTCATTTAGCGCCGGGTGGATATGCATGCCACGTGCGATTGGGCCGTAGTCGCCGTTGCCCGACGCCATAGCGTTTGTGACTTCTTGGATAACCACTGCAGCTTCGGGTCCAATGATATGTGCACCCAAAATTTTGCCTGTCTCTTTCTCGACGAGGACTTTCACGAAGCCCTCGAGTTCCCCCATGGCAGCACCCATCGCTGTATCCTTGTATTCCGCTCTGCCCACAAGCACGTTGTGGTACTGTTTTGCCTCCTCCTCTTTAAGTCCCACAGCGGCGATTTGGGGATGCGTAAACACTGCATGCGGCGTCGCGGAGAAATTCATTTTGACCTTATGATTGTCGTTAGAGAAGTTGTGCCAGACGACCCCTGCCTCATAGTTGGCTGCATGCTTAAACATCTGCTTGCCGATGACGTCCCCGAAAGCGTAAATGTGTTTTTTGCTAGTTTCCAAATAGTCATCCACGACAACGAAGCCTCGGGGATCGAGTTTGACACCTGTCTTCTCTGGGTGTAAACTGGCTGCATTTGGGGTTCTGCCCGTTGCAATCATCAAAGTGTCCGCCGTGAAGGTTTTCTCGGTGCCGTCCAAGCGGTTTTTGGTGACCAACACAACTTTGTTGCCTTCCTGTCTTGTCTCGACGGCGTCAGTGTTGAGGTAAATCTCCATCCTCTTCTCCACCTCCGACTTGAGCAACTCAGAGACTTCCGGTTCCTCCTCGGGCAGTAGACGCCCAGAACGCTGGATTACGATGGTTTTGGTGCCTATTCCGCTGAAGAAGTGACCGTACTCCATGCCGATGTAGCCGCCGCCCACAATCACAATGCTCTTTGGCTGGGTTTGAAGTTCCAGCACAGTGTCGCTTGTAACATACCTAACGCTCTCTATGCCTTTAATAGGTGGAACTGAGGGGCGCGCGCCTGACGCGATAAAGATGGTTTTGGCTTTTATGGTTCGGCTGCCGATTTGCATGGTGTAATCCGAGATGAACTCTCCGTTTTCCTTAAACCACGTCATCTCTTCGGTGGCTTCGACTCCTCTGGCTTGCATCCCTGTATCATGCTCAACGAGGTTGTGCATACGACGCATGATGGACTGGAAATCCACGCTGTTAACAGAGGCGCTGATTCCGATTTTTTGTCCTTCAGCTATGGTCTGGGTTACGTCCGCGGGGTAAATCAGCATCTTGCTGGGCACGCAACCTACGTTTATGCAGGTACCGCCCATTTTTCCATTTTCAACAAGCGCCACTCTGTACCCAGATTCGACTGCTGCTGAAGCCACAAGCATTCCTGAGCCTGAGCCGATAACTATAACGTCGAATTCTTCAACCATAAAAGTCACCTTTAAGTATACACATTAAGGTGGAGATTTCAGTGCAGATAAACCTTTCAATTGCAAGCGCTTTAATTAAAAAAGTCTTTAAGGGCAGTTTTTCAATAGTTTCCTGGGGATGATTGTTTTGGCTAAGAAACCTTCGGCTGAAGAGCAGAAAAAGAAACAAGCCTACTATTATGGGAAAGGCGAAAAGAAAGCTACAGAAGTCAAAAAGTAGCTGTGCCCAAAAATTTGGGAATGCACCGTGGGTCGTGAACGGCGTCAAAGCCTTCCAGTTCTTCTTTTTTTAGCGGCAACACTATTCGAGACACCAGCCCATTGAGGCTGTAGGGTAAGCGGATGAGGCGGTATTCGCCTGTGGTGACCCACTCATCGATTTGGAACCCTGCCGATTTAACTTCCTTAGCCACTGCGGTGCGTTCTTGTATGGTTAGGTTGTAAGCGTCTTTGTCAAAGACGTGGATGTGAAAGCCCCTGCCCGAATAGGTTACTTTCAGGTTGGAGTACTGTTTGGCGAGGTACTCATAGAGCCCTACAGCCTCCTTCTGCACAATACTTAACTCAATTTCGCAGAAGCTCAGTCCCTGATGTCGCTTCATCTTGTCAGCGAGGGTGCCGTGGACTGGACAGGTGACGTTTTCAGGGTCTAAATCAAACGCAAGTTCTTGCCCGAGCACTTCGCCGCTGCCGCCGTAGAGTGTGCGGTCATAGTAAACGGCCTCAGGCAAAAACTCCAGCACCTCCGCCTTAACGTCTGTCATGTCTTTGTAATCGTCAATTATGATGGTGGTCCCAGCGTCTTCACGGTACTTTTTTTGCACGATTTTGGTGTGCCTACCCATTATGACGGCAAAGCGGGTATTACCCAAACCTTGGCTGAACCAGTCGGACGCTGTTTTGAGGTTGAACTCTTCTGTGTAGAATTCTCTGCGTTCCCCTAATGTAGAAAACCTCATGCCAGCTGGCAGATAATAGTTAGGCATAAACACCGCTAGAATTGTTGCTACAACTTGCCAAAATGCTTTGTGGAAACACCTATATGCCAGCATAACTCACGTTACTTTGGTGACTTGTTTTGCCGATTGACCCTGATTTTATGGATAAACGCAAAGTTGTTTCTGAACATAACGGACACAAAGTTTGGGGGCCCGTTGACCCTCCAACACAACTGGGTATTCACGGAACCACATCTGCGGTGGATTGGGATTCCTGTGTAGGCGACGGTGTCTGTGCCGATGTTTGCCCTGTGTCGCTCTATGACATGGTTGACACGCCTGGGCATCCCCTGTCACAGCGCAAAGCTGACCCAGCCAGAGAAAACACCTGCATTCAATGCTTAGCCTGCCAACTCCAGTGCCCTGCTGGAGCCATAAAAATCACTCCGCCCCAATAGTGGGGCTTTTGTTCCCTAAAAAAGGAATCTTTGGGGATACCCTAAAAAAGTCAGGGTTTATTTTACCATGGTCAAGTTCTTGTTGACTTGGTCCCAGTTGACGATGTTCCAGAAGTTCTCCACGAATTTAGCGCGGTCATTTTTGTAGTCAAGGTAGTATGCGTGTTCCCAAACGTCAAGCGCCATGATGATTGTGAAGTCGGGGAAAACGTTGACGTTATGCTTCTCGATTTGCATAATTAAGGCGCGGTCTACACATTGGTGTACGGCAAGCGCCGCCCATCCTGAGCCTTCTGTGCTCATCGCCGCTGTTGAAAATGCTCTTTTGAATTTCTCAAAGCCGCCAAACTGAGTGTCGATAATATCTGCAATGGCTCCTCTGGGTTCACCTCCACCGCCTTTCCCTGCGGGTGCCATGTTCTCCCAGAAGGTTGTGTGCAGCATGTGGCCGCCGATGTTGAAGGAGAGCTCTTTGGAGATGGCTTTCACGTCAAGGGTTACTTTGCCTTCGCGAGCTTCTTCGAATTTTGCGAATATTGCGTTGGCTCCGTTGACGTAGCTTTGATGATGTTTGTCGTGATGGATTCTAAGTTGTTCTTCAGAAATGTGGGGTGCAAGGGCGTTGTAATCGTATGGAAGTTTGGGTAAACTAAATGTTTTTACTTTTTTCATAAATTTCACCAAAAACCGATAATTCCAGTGATGCAAAATGGCATATATACATTACTTTAACGAGTTAAGCGCTACATTGTCTGCAAAATAACACCCTTTTAAGGGGTGTCTACTAAGAGAGCGCAAACAGCGTCATCTGGATTGGTTGGACTGGGCGGTTTTAAGATTACGGTAAAAGTAAATAAACAAGGTTAACCCACAGAAATCATGACTCGGTGAAGAATTTGAAGCAACGCGTGGCGTTTTTACTTGGGGCTGTACTTTTTCTCGCCATTTTATCCGTTGCCCCCCAAAACGCCGTATATGCGCAGACAACCACCTACAGCATAACCAGCGTCGATCATCAGGTCCAGGTCATGTACTCAGGCAACATCGTCGTGCTCGACACTATCCATCTCTCAGCTCCAGCGCAAGACGGCTTCTTGATTGGTTTACCCCTGCAGTACAGCGACAACGTGCTAAAAGCATTAGCCTATGATGACAGTCACGTTTACGCAGTCAACTTGGGTGTGCCATTGGGTGACCGCGGTGGATTCTATGGAGCCCAAGTCAACTTTGAAGGGTACGCACCAAGCGTCTTCACTGTCGCTTTCGTGTTAAACAACGATTTAGTCGCTGACAACGGCGGCGGCAACTACACCATCAACTACCCTGCTTACCCAAGCCTAATAAAAGAAGCAAGCGCATGCAGTGTCACCTTAACTTTCCCAGACGTTGTATCCTCTATATTCCATCATTAAAAGCGACGGCAACATAAATGACGCTTCCTACGAGGTGGCGAATCTGCCTGCTTACACTTTCACGGCAGCCACGGCATCGGTTGAGCTCTCTTCAGGCGCAATCCAGCCCACCACCGTAAGCAGTCTAAAACGGGAGTTGACCATTTACTCCACTGGTCGCCGTGGATTCAACGGACACTTACCTTTTAACAAGCAACGCCTCCTCCCTGAGTTCCTTTGTGCTAAATGTGCCCAGTGAAGCGTCAAACGTGGCCGTTAGTGACCAATATGGCACTCCGCTAAACATTTACTTAGCGAACTACAACAACGTGTTGCTCGTAAACATAACCCTGTCTTCTTTTGTGGAAAAAGACCAATCAGCAACTTTAACTGTGGAGTATGATTTGCCCGGCGCAACCCTGCAAGGTGACCAATACGTTTTGGCGGGTTTCCAGTTGTTCCCCAAATTCCAGTACGTAGTGGAAAACGCTACGATCACCTTTAACCCGCCTGAAGGCGCATCTATAGCAGTCCCCCAAGTCGGTAGCCTAGACCAAACTTCCACATTAACCCGTGGCACTTTTCAAGACACCTTAACCGTTGCTGAAAAAAGCATAAGCTACGTCGACTACCTTGCCCCTCAACTGAACACCATCCAGCTCTCCTACAGCTACAACCCTGTCTGGGTTTCCTTCCGACCCACGTTCTGGGCTGCGTTGGTATCTGCGTTAGTCTGCGTGGGTGCAGTGGTTTACCGCAAAGTGCGTCCGGGTGAGGAGACTTACCAGGCTCGGGTGCAGAAGCTCACTGAGTGCCGCCGCACCGTAAACCCTGAACAAGACAACCGCTTAACCGAAATAAAAACGGGGCAGCCCATAACTTCGGATGTCATAAACGACTTCCTAGATGCCTATGAGGACAAAAAGGCGCTTAAGGCAGAGCTTGTGGCGTTGGAGGCTAAAGCACAGAAGGGCAAGATTCCAAGACGCCAATACAAAGTGCAAAAGCAAGCCATCGAAACCCGCCTTGAAAGCGTTAACCGTCACTTGGAACGTGACAAAGCAGTTTTCCGAGGCTCTTCTGGCTCCTACCCTGATTTGGCTAAGCAACTGGATTTAGCTGAAGAAGACCTTGCAGGCGCAGAAGAAAGCATCAGCAGTTTGAAGTGGCGCCAAAGCCGAGGCGAAATCAACATAGAAACCTACAAGAAAACGGTTGGTGACTACCAAAAAATCCGTCACAAAGCAGAGTCCGCTATTAATGGAATTTTGATGAGGTTACGTGAAAAAACACGTTAAAACACCTAAAACCTTTTATTTTACAGCTAAGCTTTTTTGAATTTATCCCAGAGGTAAGACAAAAATGGTAAAAATTATTGTCGATGCCAAATGCACTGGATGCGAAACTTGTGTCAACACATGCCCCGTCAGCGTTTACGAAATCAAAGACGGCAAAGCAACACCAGTCAACGAAAGCGAATGCCTGGTTTGTAGAGCATGCGAAGCACAATGCCCTGAAGGTGCAATTCAGGTAATCGAGTAAACCAAAGTTGTCTCTCACTTCGTGAGAGAGTTTCCTTTTTTATTATTCCTAAAATTTTTGTAAGTTCCAATTTCATGTTGTGTTTATTTCTAATAGTGTCAGGAAGGGGGTGAGCCTTTATTTTTCTATCATCTCGGGGTTTGGAAGTGCACACGTTTTCTGCGTCTATAACTGTAGATGAGTCAACTTGGTTTGCTTGTTGAAACGTTGTGATGGTGCTTATAATTGTATGATGGCTTTGCTGCTTGTTTATACAAATAAAGCGTTAGCTTTTTTTGTGTTATTGAACAAAAAAAATTAATAACATACACTGTCTCTTTTGATGTGGGGACAAATAGTCTATTTTTTGGCAGGTTAAGCAACATGCATACACCTGCTTTTAGACAGGCATTAAACCCTGAAGTTGTAAACAACAATCTAAAATGGTACGTAAAAGACCGCTACCTTGCAGTTTGAACATGCTAGGTTGCACAACCGAACCTCAAGGATAATTTGCTACAACTGCCTCGCTGGAAGCATTTACCACAAATGCGGCTTACCCTACGCTACTCCCAAAGTTGGTTATATTTTTACTCTTTAGACTGCCTGCGCTTTCTCGAAAGCCTCCAGCACTGTCTCAATCAAACCCTCATGTTCAGAGACATCTCAGTACATCCAAACGTAAGCGTGCTTATGGCTAACACTTGACGGTTCCTCGTGGGCGTGTTGGGTGGAGATGTAGAAATAGAATTTTTACACTATAAACCTCAAGATGCCCTGACAGAAATGGGAGCGTCGGCGCAGGCGAATAAACTTTGAAAACCTTTTCTTATTTTTTAGCGATAGTGGACCTGCAGGAGGTGGCTCAGAAAGCTATGACTCCAAAGAGGACTATGTCCAGCGTTTTGAGGTCTGGTCGTTTGAGAACAAGATTTTGTTTTCAATAAATTCAAGGCGCGGGAAAAGTGTTGTAATTTATAGAAGAGTACCCGCTATGGAATGCATAGCTGACATGGTAGTAAATTGTCGCTCTGAAAGGGACTTTGATATGATGCCTTGGATAAGAAGCAGCATCAAACAAAAGCCCCAAGAAATGGTGTGTACGAAAAGATTAGCGCAAGTAGTGTTTTTTTTAAAAACTAACTGAAAGATGAAGAAAAAGCTGAGTTGGTTAGTCTTCTTCTATGTTTCGAAGGAACTCGACGATTTTGCCTAACTGTGCTGCTGTGGTTTGGTCGAGGCATTCTTCTTCGTCGATTTTCGCTGGGGTGTTTTGAGGTTTCATGGTTATTGGTATAGGTGGTTTTTGCTATAACGCTATCTGCCGTTGCTACTTCGAAGTTCGAAGTGACAGTCCCTACGGGTGGTGCAATTTAACATTTATATATAAAAAACTTGGACTTAAGAGATTGTTGTGTATGGTTAGATCTACGCTAACTTGTAAAAAACATTGATTCGGCCATAAAAAAGTTCGGTCGAGAAAAAGTTATATCCCAAAAACCACCCATTCCATAATCATGTCAAATAAAGTCCACTGCGCTCATATCCTCGTAAAAACCCTTACCGAAGCCAACAACGTAAAAGCCCGCCTAGAGAAAGGCGAAAAATTCGGTGACATCGCCAAACAAGTCTCTTTGTGCTCATCTGGCAAAAAAGGTGGCGACTTGGGCATTTTTAGTCGGGGCAAGATGGTTAAGGAGTTTGAGAAGTGTGCGTTTGACCTGCAGAAAGGGCAGGTTTCGGCACCTGTTAAGACACAGTTTGGGTATCATATTATTAAGCGGATTGATTAATTGGATATTTTCACAAACAAGTTATTGAAAAAGATATATCTTTAAAAGAAATATTTATATTCGTTCTGACACCAAATTATTTATCAGCATGGAGACAACCCGTTGAGCCAAACCACAACCAAAAAACTCGTCCTAAATATCGGCGGTATGAGCTGCATAAACTGCGCTCACGCCATCGAAAAAGCACTCTACAAACTCAACGGGATCACCCAAGCCACCGTCAACTTAGCCGCCGAAAAAGCCCTAATCGACTACAACCCGACCGTGGTGGACCAAAAAACCATTGAAACAGCTATAGTCGACGCAGGCTACCAAGTCATCCACGACAAAGCTGACATCCAAGTCAACGGAATGACATGCATCAATTGCGCCAAAACAATCGAAAAAGTTCTCCAACCCAAAGAAGGCATATACAGTGCAGTCGTAAACTTCGCTGCAGAACGTGTCATTGTAGAGTACAACTCTAACCAAATCAGCCTAGCCAGCATAAAGAAAGCTATAACAGACACAGGCTACGAAGTCGCCGAACAACAAGGCGGCGGAACCGTTGAAGACGCCGAGGCCAAAGCCCGCAAAAGCCACATCCGACGCCTAAAAATCCTCCTTGCCACTAGCGCAATCATAACAGTTCCAATTCTGATGCTTATGTGGTTCCCAGTACTGCCCATGGAACAGACAAAAATCATAATGTTCCTCCTCGCTACCCCCGTGCAGTTCATCGTCGGCTGGACCTTTTACGTGGGCGCCTACAAGGGGCTGAAAAATAAAACCGCCAATATGGACACCCTAATCGCAATGGGCACCTCCACAGCTTGGATATACAGCACAGTAGTCACTTTTTTGCCTAACGTTTTCCCTGACTCAGCCGTGTTCTTTGACACTTCAGTTATGATTATGACCTTCATTTTGGCTGGAAAACTGCTGGATGCCATCGCCAAAGGGCGCACGTCGGAGGCTATCCGAAAAATCATGGGTCTCCAAGCCAAAACCGCCCGAGTCATTCGAGATGGTGCAGAATTTGAACTGCCTGTTGAGGAAGTAGCGGTCGGTGATATTGTAGTGGTACGACCTGGAGAGAAAATCCCAGTTGACGGTGTTGTAGTTGAGGGATACTCGGGTGTAGATGAGAAGGTTATCACAGGCGAATCTATCCCTGTTGAAAAGGGGAAGGGTGACCAGGTTATTGGCGCTACTATGAACAAGACTGGCACGTTCAAGTTCGAAGCAACGAAGGTTGGTAAAGACACGGCTTTGGCGCAAATCATAAACCTCGTCGAAGATGCGTTGACATCTAAAGCACCAGTGCAGCGACTCGCCGACATCGCAGCAGGCTACTTCGTCCCAATAATCATCGCTACGGCGATACTGTCAGCGTTCGTATGGTACTTAATCATAGGCGAAACCTACATCTTTTCATTGACCGTGTTCATTGCCGTGTTAATTGTCGCTTGCCCATGCGCTCTGGGCTTGGCGACTCCGACAGCCATAATGGTAGGTGTCGGAAAAGGTGCAGAAAACGGCATCCTAATCAAAAGCGGCGAAGCATTAGAGACCGCGCATAAGCTTAGATCCGTCGTGTTCGATAAGACAGGCACCTTGACCAAGGGGGAACCCGAAGTAACCGACATCTTAGCCAGTGCCAACTTTAGCAAAGAACAGATATTGAATTTCGCTGCCGTTGCAGAAAAGAACTCTGAGCATCCATTAGGCACAGCCATAGTTAAGATGGCAACTTCGCAGAGTCACACAATTGAGGACCCAGACGATTTCATCGCTATTCCGGGGCAGGGTGTCGAGGTCCAATATCGAGGCGTTAGGGTGCTTTTTGGCAACCGTAAACTCATGGATGTAAATAGCATCAACATAGATGAGTTTGAAGATGTGATGGCTGAGTTTGAGCAGCAAGGTAAAACAGCGATGCTTATGGCTGTGGATGGCAAATCCGCTGGTGTAATTGCCGTGGCTGATACTTTAAAGGAGTACTCCAAAGAAGCCGTGTCCGCACTCAAGCAGATGGGGCTCGAAGTGGTCATGTTAACGGGGGACAACAAACGCACCGCACAAGCCATCGCCGCTCAGGTGGGCGTAGACAGTGTGCTCTCAGAAGTGCTACCCGGTGACAAAGCCTCAGAAATCAAGCGGCTCCAGTCCGAGGGCAAGGTGGTGGCTATGGTGGGAGACGGCATAAACGACGCACCCGCCTTGGCGCAGGCAAACATCGGAATCGCCGTTGGGACAGGAACCGATGTAGCCGTCGAAACAGGTGACATAGTCTTAATCAAAAACGACCTACGCGACGTCGTGGTAGCTATACAACTAAGCAGAGCCACTATGCGTAAAATTCGCCAAAACCTGTTTTGGGCGTTCTTCTACAACATAATACTTGTGCCCCTGGCCGCCGGAGCATTCTATCCGATACTGCATGTGCTCTTTGACCCTGTGTATGCATCCATAGCGATGGCTAGTAGTAGCGTCACCGTCGTATCCAACGCGGCACTTCTGAGGCGGTTTAAACCAAAACTCTAAGTAACACAACACGAATGGTTTGGGAGGTGAATTATGTATGGCAAAAGACTTAGTATGCAACATGGATGTCGATGAGAAAACAGCGAAGTGGAAGACTGTCTACAAAGGCAAAACCTACTACTTCTGTGCTCCAAGCTGTAAGAAAATGTTCGAGGACGAACCTGAACTTTACTTGAACGCTGAAGCATCAGAAGACCAGCATCACCAGCATCATCACCACCACGAAGGCGGAGAGATTGGCGAAGGCGACAGCTGCGGTTGCGGCTGTGGATGTGAACACAACCACTAAACCCCACACCCCTTATAATTTTTTATTTTTTTGTTCTATAGTGAACCTAACACGACGTGTTCAGCGAAGAGATCCTCGTTGAATTCGCCTACGAAATCCACCTTGTCATTAATTACGATTTTTGGGACGCCCATAACGTTGTACTTCATATTTAAGTCGGGGAATTCGCCGCCTTCTATGACGTCTGCTTTGATGTTGTCGTATTCGACTGCCAGCTTGTGGGCGATGGCTGCTGCTCCGGGGCAGTGCGGGCAGGTTAAGGTAACGAAGACTTTGATTTGCACCGGCGACTTAATATCTTTAAGCACATCTCGCGTTTTCCGGGACAAATCCGTTGAGCCCTTAGACACGTTGATAATTGCTTCCACAAATGTCTGCAGCTCATAGCCAAATGGCATGCCGTAAATGCGGACGCCGTAGTCTTTTTTGCCGATGACTGCCAAAGCAGGGATTTTGTCTATACCCAGCTCTTTGGCTTTATCTTGGTCTTTTACGAAATCATAAACTTCAGCGGTGACTTTATCGCTTAGCTGGGCCATTTCCTCGGCGAGACGGCGGGTTTGGCTACAATATTGACACTCCACTTCCTGCGTGAACATAACTATGCGAACGGGGTCTACCAGTTTGTTTTTGAAGTCAGTACGGAGAAGTTCTTTTTTGTTTTCTGGAATTAAACTCACGTTATTGGTCCTCCAAAATCAGCTTTAGACTCTGCTTTTACTCTGTTTTCTATACAGTAATACTTTGCGGCTCAAAACGTCCCGCAACGAAACGATTATAAGTGGTATAAAGCTGACTTAAGTTAACATTTTGGAGCATATTAAAGATGGTTAAAGTAACTCTTAAAGACGGAATCTACTGGGTCGGCGTTGTCGACTGGAACATCCGCGACTTCCATGACTACGAAACTTACCGCGGTACAAGCTACAACGCATACCTTGTCCAAGATGAAAAAACTGTGTTGGTGGACACAGTGAAAGCTGCTTTCTGCAACGAACTTATAACACACGTAACGGAACATACTACATTTGAGAAAATCGACTACATTGTAGTTAACCACGTAGAGATGGATCACTCAAGCAGCCTCCCCATCATTGCCAAACTCGCCAAGAACGCCCGCATCTTCGCTACCGTTCGGGGCAAGGAGGAACTCATCAAGCACTATGGCGTCGAGTTTGAACGTGTGGAAACGGTGAAGAGCGGTGACAAAATTAGCTTAGGCAAAAAGACATTGACTTTTCTTGAGGCGCCGATGCTGCACTGGCCCGACAGTATGTTTACGTATCTAATTGAAGATAAAGTGCTTATGCCAAACGATGCCTTCGGTCAGCACCTTGCAAGCAGTGGGCGCTTCGACGATGAGGTAGACCAGAAAATCCTTATGGAAGAAGCCATCACGTATTGGAGCAACATCTTAACCCCATTCGCGCCACTGATTGTGAAGAAGATTCAGGAGGTCGTTGCCATGAACATCCCCATCGACATGATAGCGCCAAGCCACGGAATCATCTGGCGCAAAGACCCTATGAAAATCGTCAACGCCTACCTCGACTGGAGCACAGGCAAAACCGTCGAGAACAAGGTTGTCGTCGTGTTTGATACCATGTGGGACAGCACCAACAAGATGGCAAGGGCAATCGGCGAAGGAGTGGCAAGCCAAGGTGTCGAAGTCAAACTGCTCAAGCTGCGGGCTACCGGCGAAACCGACATCGTCACTGAAATCACAAACGCTAAAGCCGTTTTAGTCGGCTCTCCCACTCTCAACAACGGCATATTCCCGCCAGTAGCCATGTTCTTAACTTACATAACTGGGCTTAAACCCAGAGGCAAGCAATGGGGCTTCTTTGGCAGCTACGGCTGGGGAGGCGGTGCTGTGCGCGGCATGGTTAGAATAGCGAAGGAAACAGGCTTTGACGTCATAGAGCCCAGCTTAGAGTTGAAGTGGGTGCCAACCGAGGAAGAACTCAAAAAATGCTTTGACTACGGCGTGCAAATCGCCCAAAAAGTCAAAGCCTAAACCCATTTTTTCTTTTTGATTTTTAGAATAAGAAAAAAGAAAATAGCTTATGCTATTTTTGTAAACGCTTTTTTAGGTGTACCACAAATAGGGCAGATGTCAGGTTCTTTGCCTACGAAGGTGTTTCCACAGACAGGGCACACGGTAATGGCGGCTTCTGGAAGGTCTTTTTTAGCTTTGGCGGCGTCGATGGCTTTCTTGTAGAGGTCAGCGTGAATTTTCTCAACTTTGTTGGCGTAGTCAAAGCTCCTCAGTGCGTCTTTGTTACCTTCGGCTTTGGCGTCCTCAATCATTTTGGGATACATTTCTTGAAACTCGTGGGTTTCGCCTGAGACGGCTGCTTGAAGGTTTTCTTCGGTGGATTTGACTTTTCTCAGCACATTTAGGTGGTTGTGGGCGTGCACGGTTTCAGCTTCAGCTGCGGCGCGGAACAGTTTAGCTATTTGTGGGAGGCCTTCTTTGTCTGCTGCTTTTGCAAAAGCGAGGTAGGTTCGGTTGGCTTGGGATTCGCCTGCGAAAGCTGCGTTTAGGTTCTCTTCGGTTTTAGTCATAAAAATTACCAACAGAAATATGCTGAAGCTGTTTTATAAGCACTAGCTCGGTGACGTTGTTGTCTTTTTAAAAAAGTTTTGTTTTGGTAGCGGGGAGTAGATTTGAACTACTGATCTCTGGGTTATGAGCCCAGCGGGTTAATCCTGGCTACCCCACCCCGCTACAGATTCTATATAAACCAGGTCTGGGTGCAACGTATAACTACCAAGTCACATATTAATAGTTTCTTTTTTAACTATTCAGCAAAAGCATTTTAGTGTCGAGTTTATCTTCCCTAAGGCGTGACAATCAACATGGACAAGCCTTACCTGCGCAAAATCAGCTCACCCACACTGGACAACCCGATATTCGTACAGGGCTTGCCCGGCTTTGGCAACGTCGGACGCATAGCAGCTCACTTACTCATAAAATTCTGCGACGCCAAACTCTTTGCTGAACTCTACTCGCCCACCTTTCCCGACTATGTAGGTATAACAACCAAAGGCATAGCTAACCTACCTCGCTATGAATTTTATTACGCCCCTATGGAGAAAAACAACCTCATAATCATGACAGGCGAAATTCAACCTAGCTTCGACGATGTCGTAGCGCACTACACGGTGTGTGATTCGGTACTGGATTTTGTGGAGGAACTCGGCTGCCACTTCATAGTCACCATGGGCGGAGTTCCGATTACCGAGGATAAAACCGAGGTATTCATAGCCGCCACTTCAAATCGCTTAGCCACGGAATTTATGGAGAAAGGCGCCGTCATATACAGCAAGGGCAGAATTGTGGGTGGCACCGGATTGACTTTGGCTTTGGCTAAGGAACGTAAACTCGATGGCGTCAGCTTACTTGGTACCACGATGGGTTTCAAGGCGGATAAAGGCGCTGGATTTCTGGTTTTCAAGTTCCTAATGAAGGCTTTGGGAAAAGAGATAAAAGAAGGTTTAGCTGAAAACAATCAATCTGAAGACACATAAGTTGGGCGCTGCAATGACACAAAAAAATGTAGATTTAGAAGTTAGCGGTATAGAATCCAAGTTCATGAGGATTGCTTTAACTTTAGTTGCGGTTGTGTTAATTTTTGCGGGTCCAACATATGGTGTGTACTTGCTGGCTGACGTTGCAAAAATGGAGTATTTCGCCTCCGTCGGCGTCGGTGTGGCGCTATTTTTTGCGGGTTTGCTTTTGCTGGTTTACTTGATTCGCAAAAAAGTCATAACCTAAACTTCCGCTTTTGGGGATAATTTTTGCCTCAGATACCCTAGAGTGCATCATTAGTTCAGCTTTTTAGATTCTTCATCGGCACCCCAATAGGGCAAAGCCTGTTTTATTAACTATTCCTGATATCTGCGCTTTTTTTAGCAGATTTTGTTTGAGTTTTCCATAGTTTCAATATGTTTCTTAGATTCACAAGTCATATTAGATATGTCTGGCGACTAAGAATTTGCCATGAAGGACAAACCCCGTTCCCCCGACTTACTGCTCGGGAAAGATAAAGTGAACCGAACAACCATCATTTTGGAGCGGAGCGAACGAGACTACATAGAATCCCTCATGCTTCGAAGGCAAAGAACCCGGAATAAAACCCCTCGTCAGCAAAATGCTTGATATATACCGCAATATGAACATTGACGACTGGCGGTTTCCCTGGCGAATACTACTGCGGTATAAGTAGAATCGCTTTCATAAACGTCGAACTACTGAACATATTAACCCAGCAGATACCCGCTGAACGGTGGCCTGAGGTGGGGGAACGCATGGGCGAAGCTCTTCGAGTCTCAATCCAGTCCACTTTGGGTATAGATACATTGCAAAGGGAGAACTGGGAAGATGTTTTCTATCGGCTTAAAGTGCAGGGCTTTGGTGACCTGCAAGTCAAAGACAAATTCCTGTTGCTGAAGCTTCCTTTTATTCAGGACTGCGAAATCTGGCGTGGTCTATTGCAGGGGCTGCTTGGCCTGGAGTTGCGAACGCGTAACTCGCTGCCTCCGTTGGTTTTCGAGATAAAAAACCCTCAAGCAGACTCTTTTTAGTGTTGTTTCTTTTCGAAGGTTAAATATGGGCGGTTAGGTTTATATGGGAGACAGCAGTTGTGGTGTCGTTTAGTGACATATCATGTGGGATTGCGTTCATACAAGGCGATTGCCTTCATTGAAAGCTTAACAACGATTTATTATTGTAAAATATGCGCAGCCCCCCAGCAAAACGTTTCTGGAAAACAATCAACCCTCAGAGTAATCTCTAAATGTTTAGGTGAAAAATTATGGATAAAATAAAATTCGCAATACCAAAAGGCTCCCTACAAAAAGCGACTACAGAATTCTTCTCTAAATCAGGTTTTATAATCGGTTCGTCAGACCGAACCTACCGCCCAACCATCAACGACCCCCAAATCGAAATGAAAGTTCTGCGTCCACAAGAAATCCCCGTATTTGTTTCCGAAGGCTTACAGGACATTGGCATTACAGGTGAAGACTGGGTACGGGAAAACCGCGCAGATGTGGAAGTGCTCCAGAACCTTGAGTACGGCAAAATCCGCCTCGTAATCGCCGTCCCCCAAACGGTACCGGAAGGCACCACTCTTGGGCAGTACATGGAATCTATCTGGGCACAAGGCAAAAACTTCCGAGTCAGCACTGAATATCTCACCATTGCATCTGAATACCTCAAAAACACCCCTGAATACAAAGCCCACTTTGGCGACGCCGAGCCAATGCTCATGACCCCTTGGTGGAGAAAAGGTGACAATCCACAAGCCAAAATCTTCCTCTCTTTTGGTGCAACTGAGGCGAAGCCACCGGAAAATAGCGACTGCATTATGGACGTAACTGAAACAGGCACTACCATTGAAGCCAACGGACTTAGAATCATCGATACGGTTATGTGTTCCTCAGCTATCCTAATTGCCAACAAAAAAGCTCTCGAAGATCCCGAGAAACGCGAGAAAATCTTCGACATAGTCGCACTCCTCAAGGGAGTTGTAGATGGTTCCAAACGAATACACATCTTTGTGAACGTCAAAAAAGAGAACCTTCAACAACTGCTAACAGAGTTGCCTGCATTGCATAATCCAACAATTTCGCCGTTGGCAGACAAAGACTGGGTAGGCGTGAACACAGTTATTGAGAAAGACTGCCTCATCGGGTTGCTGCCTAAAATTCGTAAGTTAGCCCAAGGTCTCGTCGTGTTTGAACCTCGGCAGGTGCTCGCATTAGATGAGATTGCACGGAGAAACGAAGGTCAATGCAAACGGGACTGAACCTGAAAGTTTGGAGTACAAGTGAGCTACCAAAAGACTGGTTTAAGCGCCAGCAGAGAGACCAGCAAGCCACCGCTGAACTTGAATCAGCAGTGAAAACCATAATCAGCGAAGTCAGAGCTCAGGGAGACAGCGCTCTCCTTGACTTTGCCTTGCGCTTCGACAAAGCTCAACTCACACAAGAAACCCTCCGCGTGACACCCGAGGAGATTCAGGAAGCATACAACAAAGTTACGGTGGAGCAGGTTGGCGCCATCGAGTTCATGAAAAAACGCGTTAGCGTCTTCCAAAAGCAGCTTCTCTCAAACACTGCTGTTCGAGCCTTCAATGAGGGCATAATGGTGGAGACTGTGTTACGCCCCATCGAAAGCGTCGGTTGCTACGTACCAGGCGGCCAAGCGGCATACCCAAGCACCGTTGTTATGACTGCTTTGGTGGCTAAAATCGCAGGTGTACCTCGAATAGTCGTCAGTTCACCTTGCAACAGCGAGGGCAAAGTAAACCCGCTTGTGTTGGTCGCCTCTGACATCTGCGGCGTAACTGAAATTTATAAGGTGGGAGGAGCCCAAGCAATCGCCGCCCTCGCCTACGGCACCCAAACCATAGCGGCCGTTCGCAAAATCGTGGGACCTGGCAGCAAATACGTTACTACAGCAAAAGTGTTGGTTTCACAGGACGTAGCCATCGACATGCCCGCAGGTCCAAGTGAAGTTCTGGTTTTGGCCGATGATACGGCTGACCCCCGTTTCATTGCTTACGATATGATTTCTCAGGCGGAACATGGAACCGATAGTGTAGCCGTACTCGTTACGCCCTCAGTTAAGTTGGCAATGCAGGTGCAGCAATGTATCTCTAAGTTCGTTATAGCGGCGCCTCGGGTGGAGAAAATCTTGGAGTCTTTAAACAGATTCGGCTTCATCGTCGTCTGCACTGACATGGAGGAAGCCGTTAAATTAACTAACCAGTTTGCAGCGGAGCATCTTGAAGTCATAACTAAAGACTCCAAAACGTTGGTGAATAAGCTGGTCGCAGGGTTAATTCTCATTGGTCCCTACAGCCCTGTGCCTTTAAGCGATTACGCCAGCGGAACCAATCATGTATTGCCAACAGGAGGCTTCGCACACGCCTTCTCAGGATTGTCCGCCATTGACTTCACTCGTCGGGTTAGCGTCGCCGAATGTAGCCGAGAAGGACTGGAAAAAGTGAAGCCCCAAGTTAAGGTATTAACAGACACCGAAGACCTTCCCAACCACTACAAAGCGATAGCAGTGAGGTTTGAGTAGTGAGCGAATCATACCAAGAATGGTTCAAGCAAAAACTTCAAACATCTAAACGCCATTGACTGTTACTCGGCTGGCGTGACGCCTGAAGGCTTAGCAGAGCAGTTGGGTGTTGACACATCTAAGATTGTGAAGCTAAACTTTAACGAGAACCTCTTTGTTGACCGCACAAAACAGACTGCCCTTATGAAAGATTTGGCGGAAGAAATTGATTTGCGCATGTACCCAGAAGATGAAGAACCAAAGTTCCGTGCCAAACTCGCCGACTACATGGATGTCCCTCCTGATTTTCTGGTGGTGGGCAACGCAGGCGATGAACTCTTAGACCGTATATTTCGCCTATTTCTTGAGCCTGGTGACGTAACGGTTTCTTTTACGCCAACGTTTGCCATTCCGCGGCTCTGCACTAAACGACAAGGTGGCGAATACAAAACCGTTCCGCTCAAGGGGGATTTCCAACTCGACGTAGACGCCATGATGGCGTTGTTTTCGGACAAAACCCGACTGCTTTATCTCTGCAGCCCCAACAACCCTACAAGCAACCAAATGAATCCAGATGACATCAAGCGGCTCACCGAAGCGTTCCCGGGGGTGGTTATCCTCGACGAAGCATACGGCGAATTCGCAGATTACAGCTTCGTACCCAAAATCCAAGAGTTCCCAAACATGATAATCCTTAGAACCTTCAGCAAAGCCTTCGGACTGGCGATGCTGAGGTTGGGCTATGCAGTTGCAAACCCTGAGCTAGCCACGGTTCTGCGCGAGAAAGCGCCTCTGCCGTTTCCTGTGAGCGGCTTCACTTTGCGAATGGGCATAAAAATGCTCGAAAACCCAGAAATCGAACTCCGTGCAGTGGCGGCTCTGATAGCTGAGCGGGGAAAACTCATAAACCGACTAAACGAGATAGAAGGCGTAGAAGCGTTTCAGTCTCAGGCGGATTTCGTGCTCATAAACACAGACGCCCCAGCTGACGAAGTCTACAAGAAGCTCCTCGCTAAAGGCATCATGCTAAAAAAATGGGGAAAACTCCTCCAATACGAGAATTGCTTCCGTGTAACAGTGGGGCCGCCTGAAATGACCCAGAAATTAATTCAAGCGTTAAAGGAAATTCAAAGTGACACCTATGAGATATGAAGAGGTTACCCGAAAAACCAAAGAAACCACAGTTAAAGTCAAAGTGAACTTGGACGGCGAAGGCAAAGCCAAAATCCAGACGCCAGTGCCGTTTCTAAGCCACATGCTGACCTCACTGGCCACCCACAGCTTAATCGACATTGAAGCCACCATGGAAGGCGACCTCGTCCACCATATGGTTGAAGACATAGCGCTGGCACTCGGCGAAACCCTAAATAAAGCAATGGGCAATCGCGAAGGCATCACCAGGTTCGGCAACGCAGCTGCCCCCATGGACTGCTCCCTCGCATTCGCAGCAGTTGACCTTGTTAAGCGTCCGTACTTCAAAATCGATCTAAAACTGCGCGGCAAAAAAGTAGAAGATATGCCCTGCGAGGACATCGTGCACTTCTTTGAGTCCTTCACCCAGACCTTGATGGCTAACGTACACGTGTATGTGGAGTATGGTAGCAACGATCACCACAAAGCAGAAGCCGCCGTCAAGGCGCTGGCGCTTTCGTTGAGACAGGCAGCTGCAGTGGACCCAAGACGCAAAGGCGTACCAAGCAGCAAGGGCGTAATATAGCATGGCAAACGCAGTTATATTTGACTACGGCGTAGGCAACCTGCTTAGCCTCAAAACTGCCCTTGAAAAGGTGGGTTTAATTGCATCGATAGGAACCTCCGCGGCGGAGCTCAAAGACGCAGACGCCATAGCCTTGCCCGGAGTAGGCAGCTTTACAGCCTCTCTGGAGCGTTTAAACACCGTCAAAGACATATTGCACGCAAAAATCGCAGAGGGCACACCGCTTCTGGGCATCTGCCTTGGCATGCAGTTATTTTTTGAGAGCAGCGAGGAAGGCCCTGGTGAAGGCTTGGCGTTTTTTAAAGGTTGTATCCAGCAGCTTCCGATCCACGGTTAAGGTTCCGCATATGGGCTGGAACACGCTTGACTTCCCAAAGCCCGATCCATTGTTCGACGGTATAGAGGAAGGCTCGTACGTTTACTTCGTCCACTCGCTTTACCCCGTCCCTGAAGGGCAAGATATAGTCATAGCTAAAACAGAGTACGGCACCACTTTTGCCAGCGCAGTCGCCAAAGGCAACATTTATGGGACGCAGTTTCATCCCGAAAAAAGCGGCGACATCGGCTTGAAAATACTTAAAAACTTCGCACAGGCAGTTGTAAGGTGATTCTTGATGAAGCTTATTCCAGCTATTGATTTGATGGGAGGTAAAATCGTCCGCCTGACCCGTGGCAAAGCTGAAACCGCCAAATGCTACGAAGCCGAATTCGGCGCTCCCTTACAGGCAGCACAGCGTTGGAAAGACGAAGGCGCAGGCAAACTCCATGTAATCGACTTAGATGCGGCCTTCGGCATCGGAGACAACCGAGTTGTTATTGCGGAAATTGCAAAAAACGTGTCTCTGCCCATCCAAGTGGGTGGGGGTATCCGAAGCTTTGAAGACGCCGAAAAACTCCTTAGGGTTGGTGTTGCGCAGGTAATTTTGGGCTCATTAGCGTACAGTGAGCCTTCAGTTATTGGGCAAATCGAGAAACGGTTCGGCTACGACGCCGCCATAGTTGCCCTCGACAACCGCAATGGCAAAATCATGGTCGAAGGCTGGCAAACCGAAACCCCTATGACCCTAAATACTGCACTAGAAAAATACACTGAGCTTGGAACTGAAACCTTCCTCATAACCTCTATTGCACAAGACGGAATGCTAAGCGGTCCCGATCTAATCACCCTCTCTGATGCCGTGCAATCCACCAAAGCTAAAATCATAGCAGCAGGCGGGATCGGCACCATCGGCGACCTAGCCGCCCTAAAAGAAATCGGCTGTTCTGGAGCAGTCATCGGCAAAGCCCTCTACGAAAACAAATTCACTCTAAAGCAAGCATTACACGACATAGGAGACTAAAAATGCCGCTAGCCAAAAGAATTGTACCCTGCCTTGACGTTGACCACGGTAAAGTCGTCAAAGGCGTAAACTTTCTGGAGCTTAAGCACGCTGGCGACCCTGTGGCGATGGCTAAACGTTACAGCGACGATGGAGCCGACGAACTCGTATTCCTAGATATTACCGCTTCTAGCGAAAAACGGGATATCATGCGCCGCTACGTGGAGGGCGTGGCTAAAGCTATAAGTATCCCTTTCACCGTGGGCGGAGGTGTCCGAAGTGTAGGCGATGCCAGAAACGTGCTTTGCAGTGGTGCAGACAAGGTCTCTGTTAACACCGCCGCTGTTGAAAAACCCAAGCTAATCACTGAATTAGCAGACGTGTTCGGTAGACAATGCGTGGTCTGCGCAATAGATACTAAACGTAATCTCATACCAACCGAGGGCAAAACCTTGGTTGACACTGACGAGGGCAAACTATGGTTTGAAGTCATCACCTATGGCGGCAGAAAACCCACAGGCATCGACGCCATAGCTTGGGCGCTTGAAGCGCAGCGGCTCGGTGCAGGAGAGTTCCTCGTCACCTCTATGGACTGCGACGGAACCAAAGATGGCTACGACATCGAACTCACCCGAGCCATCAGCGAACGTGTGAACGTGCCCATCATAGCTAGCGGAGGCGCAGGTGAACCCAAACACCTCTTTGAGGTGTTTGTGAATGGCAAAGCAGACGCAGCCTTAGCAGCATCGATTTTCCACTACAACCAGTATCCTGTCCCCGTAGTGAAGGATTACTTGCGTAAGATGGGGGTGACAATAAGACAATGACACCTGAAGAACTATTTGCGAAGCTAGATTTCACAAAGGGCAGCGGACTTATACCCGTCATCACACAGGACGCCAAGACCAAGGTTGTGCTGATGCAGGCTTTTGCCAATAAAGAAGCAGTCGAACTAACTTTGAAAACCAAGAAAGCGACTTATTGGAGCCGTAGCCGAAACGAAATCTGGGTAAAAGGCGAAACCAGCGGAAACACACAGAAAATCGTGTCCGTAGCCACAGACTGCGACTGCGACTCACTGCTTTACGTGGTCGAGCAGATTGGACCGGCATGCCATACTGGAGAATATAGCTGCTTCTATAACAAGCTCCTCTAAACTAACCTTCTTTTTCTTTCTCGATACCTTTTAAAACACTTTTCCTCTATTTCTCTTAGGTGAAATGTTTATGTCTTCTCTTCATGAAGCCCTGCTCTACACCCGCCAAGCCGAGCTAAAAATCAAATGCAACCTATGCGCACGCCGCTGTACAATTAGCGAAGGCGCACCTGGCTTCTGCCTAGTACGCAAAAACATTGGCGGTACTCTCTATAGCCTAAACTACGGTAAAGCAGTCTCCGCAGGCGTAGACCCCATAGGCAAAAAACCGCTCACCCACTTCAACCCCGGAGCGCTCGTGATGTCGGTCGCTGCGGCTGGCTGCAACTTCCGATGCCAATTCTGCGATAACTGGATGATAAGCCAAGACCACGAAGCCCCGGGCAATCCCCTTCCACCCCAAGAAGTGGTAAGAGCAGCCAAAAACGCAGGCTGCCAAGGCATAAGCTACACATACACTGAACCAACTATTTTCATGGAGTACGCTCTAGACACCGCTAAAATAGCCAAACAAGAAGGACTCTTCAATACGTTTGTCACCAATGGATACATGACCCCAGAAGCAGTCCAGACCATAGCGCCTTACCTTGATGCTGCTACGGTGGATTTCAAGGGAGGCGGAGACCCAAATTTCTACCGCTCCAATATGGGCGTGCCATCTGTTGAGCCAATCTACGAGTGTTTAAAAGAACTTAAACTAAAAGACATCCACATCGAGCTCACAAACCTCGTAGTGCCACGGTCCGGGGACTCGCTGGAATGCATCCGATTGCTAGCGAAGTGGGTGAAAGACTACTTGGGTGCGAATACCCCTCTTCATATGCTGCGTTTTCACCCCGAATACAAAATGGCAGGCGTCCAAGCGACCAGCGTGCACACCATGGAGCAAGCGATGCTGACTGCGCGAAATGAAGGGTTAAAATACGTGTACGTGGGTAACGTGCCCGGTCATCCTGGCGAAAACACTTACTGCCCAGTGTGCGACACTCCGGTAATCAAACGTTACAGCTTTGACATTACACAGTGGAACCTAACCGACGACATGCACTGCCCGGTCTGCGGAAACAAAATTCCCATTATAGGCAAATTACACCAGAACAAT
Organism: uncultured archaeon; assembly: GCA_963810275.1. Taxonomy (GTDB): domain Archaea; phylum Thermoproteota; class Bathyarchaeia; order Bathyarchaeales; family Bathycorpusculaceae; genus Bathycorpusculum. The sequence continues at coordinate 20,377 of CAWENF010000026.1, read as the reverse complement.
CAACGCTTTCCCTACTCCCTCTTCTAATTCTTACCCCCCCTTTGGGTTGGTAAAACGCCCGCTTTTACAGTACTTCTATAGAGTATACCCGTAAAATTTGCTCCCAGGTTTATGCCATGCGCCCTGCAAACACCAAAAGTTGCCATTGCTGCAGTCCAAGTTATGGTCGCTATCTGCTCAATCTAATATGGTGGGAGCGCGAACTCAACCTCATCCGAGACGCAGCCATACGAACCTTCTAAGCCGACTGCCAAACTGCCACGACCTGCCTCATGCAGGAGTTGGATCAATTTTTATTAGACAGCCTTAATTGGGTATTTGGTAAAGATGCCCCACATGACGCTTTACGCTGCCTTAGTCGTGGAGACAAGCTACTGGAAACCACGTGAAAATTACAAACAAAAAATTGTCGAATCCCTAGCGGGGCGGCTGCACGACGGCGACTTTGTGGTGGTCTCTGAAAAAGCGCTTTCAGTAGCGTCAAGTAATATAATAGACGAATCCACAGTTTCGCCAAGCGGAAACGCATACTTCATTGCGCATTTTTGGATGCCCAAAGTTTGGGGCTACAGCCTTGGTGTCGCTTCCCGTTTCGGAGTACGTCTGCTCCGTCGGCTGCGTAGTTACCCTGTGGATGCGGGAAGCCGGCACAAACAAGTCGCTTTAGAGCATGCAGGACTTTTGAATGCATTGATGTTTGGTTCAGAAGGCGGCATAGACGGCTCCAATCTAGCCTACTCCTACGTGAGCTTGCCCCTCAACGATGCCTCTGCACACGCAGAAGACATCAGAAGTGACATACTGCTTAAACTGGGCAAAGCCGTCTGCGTGGTGATTGCCGACACGGACAAAACTTTCCGTTTTCGCAACTTTTACTTCACCCCCCGTCCCCAACCAATACGCGGGATACATTCTTTTGGAGGTGTTGTATCGTATACTGTTGGGAAGCTGCTTCGGTTCAGACGCAGTTCTACTCCGCTGGCGGTTGCAGGCTGTCATCTCTCGGCGGGTGAGGCACTCACGATCACCAATATAGCTGACCGTGCCCGCGGCCCTGGCTCTGGAGCTACAGTCTGGGATATGGCGTCTCGATTTCACGTAGCCATCGATAGGGTGACTTGGGAGATGCTTGATTCAGTGCCGCACAAACCCGTTGTTGTGGTCAGAAAAAAAGCTACTCTAAAGGCGCTCGGTAACAAAAACTATTGGTAGTTTAACGAAAAATAGGCTTTTTCGAACGTAACACATAAAAACTTGACTTGTCAGCCTTTAGCAAAACGAGAACGAGTAAGATAATTATGGAAGACTCACTGCAAAAGTTGGATGCATTCTTTAATCCAAAATCAGTCGCTGTCATCGGCGCCACCAAAAAAGTAGGCAAAGCAGGCTACGTCATCTTCAAAAACTTAGCCACAAACAAGCAGCGCGGCGTATTCAAAGGCAGACTTTACCCTGTTAATCCCGGCGAAGACTCAATTTTAGGTTTCAAATGCTTCGAGAAGTTGGGCAAGGTTCCCGAATCAGCAATCGACTTAATTGTTGTAATCGTTCCAGCCAAGTTTGTTGCTTCCGTCATGGAGGAAGCCGTTCAGAAAAAAGTCAAGACTGCGGTTATAATCACTGCTGGCTTCAAAGAAGTCGGTAATAAAGACCTCGAAGATCAGGTGATAGCTATAGCTAAAAAAGGTGATATCCGCCTATTAGGTCCTAACTGCTTAGGTGTGTTTTATCATAAAAGCGGCGTCGACACTCTGTTCTTGCCTGAAACAAAGACCCTAAGTACAGGTGAAGAAGTCGTCGCCACACCCCGACCTCTACCGGGAAGCATCGCCATGGTTACCCAGAGCGGCGCTTTCGGCTCCGCAGCCCTAGATTACCTTACAGGTCGCCAGATGGGTGTATCTAAATTTGTTTCTTTCGGAAACAAAAGCGACGTATCCGAATCAGACATTTTAGCTTACCTTAAAAATGACGAAGAAACCAAGGTTATCTTGGTTTACCTCGAAGATGTCAAGAATGGTCGCGAATTCTTAAAAATCGCAAAAAAAGTTACCCTCAAAAAACCAGTCGTCGTTATCAAATCTGGCCGCAGTATCGCAGGTGCACGTGCAGCGGCAAGCCACACAGGCGCCATTGCAGGTTCCGACAAGATTTATGATGCAGCATTTGAGCAATGCGGCGTCATCCGTGCCCGTAGCATGGAGGAGTTCTTTGACATCGGTAAAGCGCTTGCAATGCAGCCTCCAGCGGACGGCACTAACATTGGTATCTTAACTGACGCAGGAGGACCCGGAGTCATGACCGTTGACGAGCTTGAAACAGTCGGGTTAACTGCCGAACGCTTTTCACCCGAAACAGAAGAGAAATTTGAGAAACTCAAAAAACAAGGTGAAATCCTTTCAATCGCATCGACCCATAACCCCGTCGACTTAACTGGCTCAGTGACCGATGAACAATTCGTAACTTCCGCAGACATAATGTTCCAAGACCCCACCATCCACGGCATCATCCTTTTAGGCTTGCATCACATGCCTGGCCTTCGAGAAACATACATCGATGGGACCTATCAGGTTTCCAAGAAATATAGCAAACCGATCGTGATGGTTGACATTGGCGAAACCGAAATGGCTCTGTTCACCCGTAGCCGTTTCGACCGCCTCTGTGTGCCCAGCTTCGGAAGCCCCGAAGACGCCGCACGCGCCATGGCTGCATTGTCATGGTACGGAGGCTACCTCAAACGTAACGGCGCCTTAGACGCATATATTGAGAGCTTCAAAAAGACTGGCTGCCAGCTTCTCAGACACTAACCTTGACTGTTACCCTATCACCATCTTTCAAGCCAAGTGTTCCCCTCAAATATGCGGGGGCAACTAGCTCTAGCAAATCTATGGGGTAGTTGGGGACCAACGGCAAAACCACTGCCGCTTTTATTTTTTTAATTTCAGCTAAAAACAGTGCACCATAGTAGTATCCCGATTCTGGTTGGACTAGTAAGCCTTTTTCTGGGTCCAATAAACTTCTTTTGTCAATGCTTTGTGATGTTAAGCGTATGTTTAGGGTGCCCGGGTAAGCTTCAAAACCAAGCTTATCCACTATCTGCCGCTTAGCCCACGGCAGCATCATGAAGCATTTGCCCCTGCCTTCGCCTGAAAAAACCTTGCCCTCGACGGTCAATTTTTGCAAACTGTTCACGGCTGAGTTTTAAGCCACTGCGCAACCGACTTCAAAATCGGGTCTGCGGAGATGTCCACTACAGGCACAATCATCCTTTCTTTTGTTTCTATGGTTTGCATGTAGCGGGGCATCAATGCGTAGCCCACGTATGTCCAATAAACTTTGCGTTTCTCAAGCAGTTCTTTGGCGACGGTGGTGTTGGATGCGGTTAGGGGGAAGTAGAGGAAGACGACACCGTCTACCCAGTAGAGCCCTGCAAGTTTGCCACCTGCTATGACGCTAGTGAAGCGGGCTATTTCTTCGGGGCTGCCAAAATGGTTTTTCTCCATAATGACTATTTCTTTGAAGGGCTCGTAAGAAATTGAGAGAGAACTTTCAGGTGTGGTCATGAATTTGCACTGTCCACTCAAGTTAACTCTAATTGTGTAGACTGGCACTTTTTAATATTGCCGTACCTTGGATGTGGGGTAAAAACGATTTTTTGGCTTAACTATAGATGGCAGGGAGCCTTGTTCAGTAATGCATTCTCAAAATGGCGTCACGCCCACAAAAGGAAGAAAGCTTAAGGTGCTTACCGCAGCCTCATTAGCACCATTTCTGCCGCTTGCACCATGGGCTCCCAGGTTTCGTTAAGTGGCGGCGCATACGCCGTATCGGCTTTGGCGAGTTCCCGTACCGTCATGCCCTTGCTGATTGCAAAAGACAAGGCGTTTATGCGTTGTGTAACCTCTTCTCCACCCACAATTTGGGCGCCAACGATGCGTTGGCTCTCTTTTTCAACTACAAGTTTGATTCTGATTTGTTTTGCGCCGGGGTAGTAGTCAGCTCGAGTTTTGCTGGTTATGGCGCCGATTACCACTTCCATACCGTGGCATTTTGCTATTTTCTCCGTTAAGCCTGTGTTGCCTGCTTCGATGCCAAAGAGTCTCGTAGTCGCCGAACCTAAAACGCCGCTAAACAAGCTGTAGTCACCTGCTGCGTTTGCCCCGCCCACTTTGCCCATCCGAACAGCTACCGTGCCAAGTTGAGCGGAGGTGGGTTTATGGGTTATTTGGTTAAATGTCTCGGCGCAGTCCCCCACGGCATAGACGTCTTTAACTTTGGTTTCCATGCGCATGTTGGTTTTGATGGCTCGGGATTCACCCAGAGGGATGCAGGCGTTCTCTGCCAGTTTAGTATTTGCTCGCACACCAAATGCGCTTATGAAGATGTCAGCTTCTATGACTTCGCCACATGCCTTAATTGCAGTTACTTTTTGGTCGCCTAAGAACTCTTCAACGCATTTACAAAGCATTATCTTCATGCCATGTTCTTCAAGGTTTTGCTGAACTATCTTTGCCATGTCTGCGTCAAGTAGTTGCGGCAGAATCTGGGGTTGCATCTCCACAATTGTGACTTGAAGACCACGCTCAATCAATCCTACGCCCAACTCGAGTCCGATTAAACCTGCTCCCATAATCACGGCGGATTTGGCGCCTGATTTGATTTCAGCTTCGATTTTTTCTCCGTCTTCAATGGTTCTTAGGGTTAGGATTCCCTGTTTTTCCTTCCCCTTAATCGGAGGCATAACTGGCTCTGCACCTGTGGCAAGGATTAGGCTGTCGTATGATAGGGTTTCGGTTTTTCCGTCTTTGGTTTGTATGGTGACTGTTTTATCTTTAGTGAATATGCTGGTTGCGATTGTTTCAGTGCGTAGGTGCAGCTTCATCATCTGGAAAAAAGCCGGCGGGTAAACCACCAGGCTATTAAAAGCTGAAATATGTCCGCCAACCACAAAAGGTAATCCGCAGCGACTGTAACCTGAGGTTTTCTCTTGGCTGACCAGCGTGATTTCCGCGGTTCGGTCTTTTTTGCGTGCTGATGCGGCGGCTTCCACACCTGCCGCGTTTGCGCCTATTATGAGTACGCGTCGTGCCATCGAGGGTTCGCCTAGCTGGTGCCTGCAGCTTGCTCTTTATGCCACTCCACTGCTTTGTCAAAGTCCATTAGGTTACTGAGGTCTGCTTCCAAGTTACTGGGTTTTACTATTAGTAGCCACGCTTTTTCGTAGGGGTCCTCGTTTAGAGTTTCTGGTTTGGATTGAACTTCCTCGTTGACTTCCTCTATGGTCCCTGTAACGGGTGAAACCAAGTCGGAGACGGCTTTGACTGATTCGAGTGTGCCGTATGGCTCGTTTTGTTTGACTTCTGTTCCTATGTTGGGTAAGTCTGCGTAGACGATTTCGCGAAGGGACTTTTGAGCGTAGTCGGTTATGCCAACGCGGACTTTGTCGCCTTCTATTTTTGCCCAAGCGAAATCTTTGGTATAGTAAATGCCTTCGGGTACTTCGTATTGATCAACCTTAACCATAATTATTGAACCTTCTATGTATTATTGAAAAGGAGTAGTAAAGATAACCTATAAAAGGTTATTTTTTGGAGGAAACTGGGTTTTAGCGCTCTTTTTTGCCTGCGATCCAGTCTTCTGTGTCTTGGCGTGCTTGATTGTCGGGGATCTGCACAGGCGGATGCTTAAAAGCGTATGCGGGCATGCTCAAGAGAGCGCCGGTGATTTTGCGGTCTAACGCTATTTTGGCTGCGCGGATTAGGTCGATGACGACTCCCCCGCTGTTAGGTGAGTCTTCGACTTCGAGTTTGACGCTTATATTTATGGGGCGGTCGCCGAATTTACGTCCCTTTAGAGAGATGTAGCAGATTTTTTTGTTGCCCAAGAAGCTGACGAAGTCGCTGGGGCCGATCCGTGTTGGTAATGCGTAGGGGACAAGGCTTGTGACAGCTTCGGTTTTGCTGATGCGTTTAGATTTAAGACGATTCTCCACAGTCATGTTTTGGAAGTCAGTGTCGCCGCCTAAGTTGAGCTGATAAGTTTCGTCAACTATTACTCCACGGTCGAGGCAGAGGCGAACAAGGTTGCGATGGAGAATGGTTGCGCCGACTTGACTTTTTATGTCGTCACCAAGGACAGGTAAGCTTGCTTCTTGGAATTTTTTGGGCCACTCACCGGAAGCATCAGAGGCAATGAATTCCGGCATGCAGTTGACGAATGCGCAGCCGGCGTCTATGGCACATTGGGCGTAGAAGCGTACTGCGTCGTGGCTACCAACTGGGAGGTAGTTTACAAGGATTTCTGCCTTTGCATCTTTTAAGATTTGTACAACGGATTCTTTGGTTGCGCTGTCGTCGTAAACGTTAAAGACTTCCCGCATGTGGGGTGCGACGCCGTCTAGGATGGGTGCTGGGGATACTTTGACACCTAGGTTGGGTACGTCAGCGAACTTCACGCAGCAGTTAGGTTTAATCCAGATGGCTTCGGAGAGGTCCTTGCCGATTTTTTCTTTGTTTACTTCGAACGCGGCAACGAAGCGGAGGTCGCGGATGTGGTAGCCGCCGTAGTTGACGTGCATTAAGCCAGGTACGGTTTCGTTTTCTTTTGCGTCTTTATAGTATTGGGTTCCTTGAATTAATGCGGATGCGCTGTTGCCAACGCCTATGATTGCTACGCGAATTTCAGGCATACAATTATCTATCCTTGATTGGTTGGGTGTAGGCTTAATGATTCTGTACTCTATAACTTTTTTCCTAAAAGGAACTTGGTTGAGTTCGCCTGAATTGGTGGCCTTTTTTTATTTTCTAATCAAATAGTAATGTCGTGTTTGGTTTTCTTTCTACTACTTTCCAGCACTAAATGATTAATTTTCCTTTTTTGCTTTTACGTCTTTAATGCGTTGAATGATAATGAGGTGGTTGTGCATAACTGAAAATTTCAGTTCAGCTTATCTCGTTTGTATATTGATTGTATTTAGTTGCCCTGTAAGTTGAATTAACTTCAGAATAATTTTATTAATGGTTTCATCTGAGTAATTGCAGTGGAAAAAATGAATGCACTAATCGCTTACGGAACCCGCTACGGTGCAACCATGGGAACCTCTCAGGAAATAGCCAGAATACTTATGGAAGCGGGCTTTAAAGTTAAAGTTACCAATTTAAAAGAAGAAAAAAATCAAAGACATCTCTCCCTACGACCTCGTAGTCGTCGGCACGGGCGTGCAAATCGGCAAATGGACCGGCGAAGCGGAGGATTTCTTAAAAAAACACGAAAAAGAACTTTTGCAGAAAAAAGTGGCGCTGTTTGTATCCACCATGAAAACTATCAGTGAACGAGAAGGCAAAACCGAGGATCTACAGAAAGCGCGCCAATACGACTTAGAAAACAAGTTGACCAAATATAGTTTCCAGCCCATCCTGGTAGGGTTCTTTGGCGGCGTGCTGAATTACAACAAAATGAACTTCTTCTTCAAAAGGACTTTGGGTCCCCTTAAAGAGCGATTGGCTGCGGATGGTTTCCAAGAGGTTGAGTCTGGCTGCTGGGAGCTGCGGGATTGGGAAGAAATCCGTGGTTGGGCAAAAGAATTAGCAGAAAAAGCGTAGATTTGATAACTATCACTGGATAGTTTTTATTTCACAAAGACAACAATGCATTTGAAAGGGGTTACTATGCATAAAGCTTTGAAAATTGTGTTAGCGGTTTTCGCAATTCTACTCATAATAGCGATTGCTGGTTTCAGCTTAATAGTTTTCGACGTGGCAGGTGGCTTCGCCACGGGCACTCACCAGTTGCCCAACGACTCAGCAGTTGGTCAAGCCATTGTTGTATATGACCCTGGCTTAACGGGTATCGCAAAAGATGTTGCAAGCCAAATAGGCTTTGACATCCAAGACTCTGGCTACTTTGTTACTTTAGCAGGGGTGAAAAGTTCGGCTGCAGCTGATGTCTCAGGGTACGATGTGGTTGTGGTTGGTGGTCCAATCTATGTGGGTAAACCTGCAGCTTCAATTCAAGATTACCTTAGTGTTTTGACTCCAAGTGAGCATGCTACTGTAGGAGTGTTTGGATGCGGCGACATTCAAGTAACTGGCGCAGATGCAATGCGGCATGACGTTGCCTCTCTGCCTGATGGATCAGTAATCGATTCGGCAGCAGCAGCGAAGGTGTATGCAAATGGCGACATTAAAAATCAATGTCAAGACTTCGTCACCCGGTTGCTTTCGTAACATGTTCAGTTTTTTCCTTTTTAGATAAAGCATGCAACAATTGACATTTATTGAACAGCTTCGTATTGGTTGATGGTCTTGTGCAGAAAAAATCAGTTTGTAAACTTTTAGCGTTAGTGACTTCCAAAAATCTGTTGCCTATACTGCGTTAGGTTGGGAGCCTCTTGCTATACACCGGCAATTTAGGGTTGTTCTTTATGGGCGACACGGCACTGTATTTATATCCGTTCAAAAGGTTGGCTGAAGAAGCCCTTTGTCGATTTCTCTGGTTGTGGCTTCTCTGATGTCATGGTGTCATTCTTAACCATAGCATAGCAAAAGTTTTTGACGTAATGGCTAAAGTGCATAGTTATGCATTGAAATCGCAAAGCCAGTGCAGAAGCATTTTTGACTGGATACAGCGGCTATTCAAAGGCCTGATGGCTACTCTTATCGAAGTTGCCTATAACCCATTTTGGTCTCTAGAAGACGATAGCTCTATTAAGTCATCACAATAGCTATCCGTTTATTAGCGTAAAATTTTGCGATATCTCAGCTTCTTGTTTTCTTCTGGTTTAGGACTTTTGGATTTGATTATGGGAATGATGAATTCGACGATTAGCAGCAAGAAAATCAAACCGATAACCACTGGGAGCCCCCATGGATTGTCTTTGAGGAACAACGTTATGTGCCCAAACAGTGGAATACGCATGACGACTTTGCCTAGCACCATGTCTTCGGGGACACCCTTGCCGGTATGCCAAAGCGAGTTAGAGTCATATTCTGAGGGAGAAAGCGCGTTTGGGTACGGGTAACCGTTGCCGTCGCCCTTAGTCTGGAAATACAAAACACCATCTTCCTCGTAAACATCTACAACTCGGTGCACTACAGGAGTGGCTGTAGGGTTGTCGGGGCGTTGATAAACGATTATGTCGCTATTAGGGTAGTTGGCATTTATCGTATTGGGGTCCACGTGTTGTATTATTATGATGTCGCCGACATGAAGTGTGGGCTCAAACGTGTGGCTCCAACCGTCGCAGTAGCTTCCGTAGGGCACGCACATGCTACCGCTTTCCACAACCCGAACAGGCGTGTCCGAATCAAGTATAACACGTAAGCCTACGAAGAACCCCAAGATCACAATCACAACCACTGCGATTGTGGCTGCAGTTTTAATGTACTCTTTACGAGTGATTTTTTTAGACGTGTTACTCACTATATTTCTGCCTTCCGCTGTTTACCGTCTCTTATAGGAAGCATATCTGATATTAATAAATCACATTCTCAAGTTACCAAGGCAAACAAGAAATATCCCGCCAAGAAATCTTATAGACATAACCTTAGGCGTTTGGGCATGTTTAACTCTTCAAAAACACAGAAAGCCTTCTTCATAATCCTTTGCGCTTTAGCGTTCTTTGCCATCCTCAGCTCCACCATGTCCAAAAACCCCGTGCTCAAGCCGTTTGCAACGAGCTTAGGCACCCCTGCCGACCTGCTCGGAGTCGTAGCCGCCGCCTCCACAATTCCCGGGATACTCATAAGCTTACCCGCAGCGTCGCTCTCCGACGTTTTTGGCAGACGCAAAATCCTGCTTCTCTCCGCTTTCGTGTTCGCCTCCGCCCCTTTCCTCTATCTTTTTGTGGATTCATGGTGGACGCTGGCGATGGTTCGATTCTACCACGGCTTCGCAACCGCCATGTTTGTTCCAGTTGCAGAAGCCTCAATAGCAGAACTCTACCCCACGAAGAAGGGTGAACGGATTTCGTTGTTCAACTCTGCCTCAGCCGTAGGAAGGGCGTTAGCGCCGTTTCTAGGTGCTTCTATACTGTTTGCGTCAGGACAAAACTACTTCACCCTCTACCTCGCAGTCGGCGCAGCAGGTGTAACCGCTTTCGTCACGGCACTTTTGTTCTTAGCTGACAATCGAACCCCAGTCCAGCTCCCGAAGGAGCAGCGCACCCGACGCATGTTCGAAGGCTGGCTCACCCTAATCCGTGACCGAAGCGTACTGGGTGTAAGTTTCGTTCAGGCCATCCAATATTACGTGTTTGGCGCTGTTGAGTTCTTCCTAGTCGGCTACTTAACCGACATCGTAGGGTTAGACATTTTCTCAGTTGGCGTCATAACAGGTAGCCAAATCGTGGCGCTCATGGTCTTTCGCCCCATTATTGGACGCGTTTCTGATCGCATCGGCAGAACCAAACCAATCGTGGCAGGCGCCATCGCAAGCTGTCTACTGGTGGCTGCGTTCCCCTTCATCACCACCTTTCCCCTACTACTGCTCCTATCCATGGGCTTCGGAATATCCTTTGCAACAGTGCTTTCCTCCACGTCACCACTGATTAGCGAGTTGGTTCCTGCTTCACTGGTGGGTGCTTCAATAGGTTTCTTGGCGACCATGATGGACGTGGGACAAACGCTGGGTCCAATCATAAGCGGCTTAATTTTCGCCACGAGCCTGGGATACTTGGGTTTGTTCCTTTCACTTAGCCTGCTGCTTGTTGTCTCAGTCGCCGTGTTTCTATTCTCAAAAAAACGTTAGCTTTTTAGCGCCAAGATCAGTACGCTTAAAGACCGTTTCATGCGGCTTGCTAAGGTCGCTACAAACATGCCAAAAACTGCCAACCCCAATGCGGCGTATTGCATCAGTGTCAGCGTATCCTGTGGCGGAGCTTGGGTATTTAGGAAGAACGGAAAGTAGCTTACGGTGTCCACGCCAAATGAAGCAAAGGGGTGCCACTTGTTGAGGAACATGGTGCCTTCAAGCAGTGACGCAAAAATCAGCGCTGCGCCCACTCCAGTCAGGAGCACTTTCACCAGTTTTGCCATGTCCCATTTTCCCCTCTCCTGCACAATCAGCATGCCTTTATCGATGGTGGAGGCGGCGACTATGCAGAAGAACGGTAGTGCCATGTAACTGTATTTAACGGCGCTGATGTAGGCAGGGTTTGAGTGGAGCATCACAGCTATGAACGTGTTAAGACCTACCACAAATGCAATCGACAGGAGCATAACCAAATCCCAACGCAGCAACGTAGCCAGCCGCCGCCGATACGCCAACCCAACCGTCAGGGCTAAACCCGCAGCGGCAAAAACAAAGCAGCCCCCACTATTGACCATTGTGACTGGTACAAACGCTAAGATGGGGTTTGCAACTTGGTTGGGGTGGGTGAAGTCTGTGTTAAAGAAAACATACATGAAGCTGTCTCTGGCTAACACGCCGTACCAAACTACATGCGATATAAGCGTCGGCGCCGCAAAGACCAGTACGTTGTGTCTGGTGAGCTTGAATTCGACTCCGTTTCGTCTGTTAAAGTAAACGATAAGCGCCATAGGCACCAACGCAAAAACCGCAAACAGTTTGGTTAACATCGCCAACGCGAAAATCACCCCCGCCGCTAGCACCAGCTTTTCGGAGTTGCGTTTCGTAGCTAACGCTCCAACCCCCAGAAAAACTAAGCAGAGGAACAGGTATTCGTTGTCGATGAGGTAAATTCGTGACAGAAAAACATGCCACGGCGAAAACCCGAAGAGAGCAGCAGCCACCAACCCCGTCTTGCGCCCATATAAAATCGCTCCGAGGGCGTAAACAGCGGCGACGCAGCAAAGTCCGAAGGCATCTATGACTGCAACTCCGTTTACATAGCCTTCGCCCGTGAACTGCATGACGGCTGCGGTTGTGTAGAAGCACAGCGGCGCTTGGTTAATCATTAAACCCGTGGGCGCAATAGGGTACCCAGTGGTTAAGACTGATACAGCGGCTTGATACTCGGTTTCTGCGTCCCAGTTTGTGTAGGAGCCCATCGAAGCCGACAGCAACCAGCATGCAGCAAGCACGAAAAGCAGCGGGTAATGCTTCTTGAATGCAGCAATAATGGTTTGAGCGGTCAACTTGGTTTCACTGCTATGGCTTACTTGGCTTTTGGTTTTATAATTATCTCAAACCACAAGCAACTCTGGTTGGATTTTTTTGGAGACAAAAAGCATAAAAACACGCCTTAAAAGAACTATATTGACCTTGATGTTTCAAAATAGTACATCCAAATCGCCTATAGTCTATGGCGTTGCAGTTTGGATTATTCTAAATATAGCCCTAATGGCATTGATAATCGTCAATGGGGATTTTGAGGACCTGAATAACTGGATAGAAATCGCCCTCTACATAGCTGCCATTCCCGCAGTGCTTTCTGGGAAAAAGTGGGGTTTTGCTTTCACTATATTTGTGCTTGTATATACTTTGAGCACGAGTGTAGGTATATTGATTTACTATCAAATCTGGCTTAACGCTATACGTGTTGTAGTTAATCTGCCGATAGTTATCTATCTCTTCAGAGTTCTAATTGCCGGCAAAACCAAATAGCTGTGTTTTGCGATAATGGTGTAGTGAGTTTGTCGATTTTCGTATTAACATTTAGCTAGTTGTTATTAAAATTGGCGTATGTATTGTAATAATATTTAAAGACATTCATGTGTTAATAGAAATTGGGTTTGGTGTATTGGCTGGGGAAATGTTGTTTGAGGGGTAAGTCCTGGTCAATTGAGGAAGAGCGGCAACTGTGTGAGGTTGTTACCAAGGGTTTAGGCGTTAGTGAGATTGCATAGGTTATGGGTAAATCTGTTCTCTCTGTTAAAGGCAAAGTCTTCAATTCAGGTTTGAATTCTATTGTTGCAACTAGTGCGCCATTTTCAGTTGCAACAACAATTCAACACAACTTCTACTGCACTGGTTTCACCTGTTGCTTCTCTAACCTTAGCTGTTTATGGAACGGTGGAAATGCAGCTCGAACCATTCTTAGCTATTATACGTAGATAGACTTATGAAGTAAAAGTAATTGAGTTGCTTCCTGAGTTGGGGGGTCGAGGTTTTAAATCCTCTCACACGCCATAAAAACCGTCTGTTGGCAGGTTTATTTTTTAGTTCGCTTATGCTTCCACCATAAGGAAAAAAAGTTGGTTACATCTTCTACTATTTAGGATTGTTTTATTTATCGTAAATTTTTAGGTCGAGCTATATGAAAGTCTGTTTAGTTAGTTCTGGTTCAAATGGTTCAAATGTTGAGCATGATTCGACACACTGTCAAAGCCATTGCTGCTTTTCCCCCGTTGGGTCTTCTCTACTTGGGTGCTGCGCTTAAAGAAAGAGGCGTTGAAGTCTCAGTTTTAGATCAGGCTGGACAAGGCTTGACAATAGATCAAACCGTAGAGTGGGTTGTAAACGAACAACCAGACGTTTTAGGCTTCTCTACACTTACAACTTCAGGAACCACTGCTGCGCAGACCAGCGAAAAAGTTAAACAGAAAAGCCCCAACATCAAAACGGTCATGGGTAACCATTACGCCACTTTTAACGCTGAAAGAATACTGAAGCGTTATCCCTCAGTTGATATGGTTATTCGGGGCGAAGGCGAACAAACGTTTAGTCAACTTATCAATAGCATAAGCAAGAATGATGATGTATCTTCTGTAAAAGGTATCACATATAGAAAAAACAACAGTGTTTGCTCTAATGAAGACCAACCCTTAATCAAAGACTTAGAGGAATTGCCTTTTCCAGATAGAAAATTACTTGACGTTGAGTATCACTGCATAATAGGAGGCGCAAATGCCGCACCAAAGAAATTCACAAGCATACTTTCTAGCCGTGGATGCGCTTATTATTGTCGGTTCTGTAGCTGCGCCGGCATAGCCAGAAACAACTGGAGGCCCAGATCAGCAGAAAACACTGTGAAAGAGCTTTGTGAACTTTCAAGTGAAGGGTACAAGCAAGTGCTTTTTGTTGATGATAACTTTACGTTTAATCCTAAAAGGACACTTGAGATTTGCAAGGGTATACGAAAGGAGAAGTTAGATTTGGAATGGATATGTGAGGGCAGAGTAGATTTCTGTTCAAGAGAGTTGTGCCAAGAAATGTCAAAGGCCGGCTTAAGAGTACTTTATTTTGGTATCGAGAGCGCAAATCAGCGGATACTAGATTATTATCATAAAACTATAACTCCACAACAATCGGAGAATGCTGTCAGAACAGCTAGGAAGGCGGGCGTAGATGTAATCGTTGGCTCATTCATAGTGGGTGCACCCGATGAGACAAGGGCTGAGATTCAAAACACAATTAATTTCATTAAGCACTTACCTATTGACATTCCCCAACTAGGTATCCTTGCAGCTCATCCTGGAAACGACATATGGAATGAAATGCAAGCAAAGGGATTCATAAATGGCGATAATTACTGGGAGAAAGGAGTTGCCGTTTCGCAAATATGTCCAACCGCTGTTCCTGAAGAGGAGGTTAAGGAGATGATCAATCAAGCTTTTTTTGATTTTGTTAAACGCCCGAAGTTTTTGATTCAAGAATTTATTAGAACAGTTAACAGTTCCTATCGCAGATCCGTTGTATCAAGCAATATTAATCGGCTAAGCGAGATAAAAGAAGGCTTCAAAACGATTTAGCTATAACCAGCGTGACTGAAGGAAGCATTTAACGAATGAAGACTTTAAAGAGCGCTATTATAAAAGATATACCGAGACCTGAGTCAAATGCTTTTCTGGAATTGCATCCAGAAAAGATGCAATTTACTTCTGAGTCTAAGTCTACCTTCGAAAGTTGACAATCGTTTTCTGAAAGATTTATTAAAAACACACAGCATCAATCTGACTACTGAAAAGGCATTGAGTGGTCAATTAGGTCAAGCACCGAATAAAGAAGTATTTGATACAGAGTTCGAAATAGCCTGTCAGTGATGTGTGGGCCGGTCGTCTAGCCTGGTTAGGACGTTGGCTTTACGAGCCAAAGGTCGAGTGTTCGAGTCACTCTCGGCCCACCACCAATTTACATTCGGAGCACGAATTGGGCTTATTTTATTTTGCTGACCGTTACAAAAATCTGTAACACCGTTACAGTTCGCTCCAGCGCTTGAACCCGCCGCACCTTTGCCAGTTACAGCAACACCTTTTACCTTCAAGCGGTGACGCAACACTATTATTGGTTTTGGGCTACTTGTGCTGCTGCTGCGACTCCAACCACAGTTAGTGCTAATGCCGCTATAGCGATTATTGCAATTACAATTTTTGTGTCTGTTATTATTATATAACAATATTGTACTGTAATGATGGTTTCTTGATAGGTTCTTCTTAAACAAAAATGAAACCATCCATAGATTCCTCGGTATTGATGCAACGAACGATACTTGACGTAGTGAAGTATCTTGTGCAAATTTTATAAACAAAGCCGCTCCAATATACTATGAAGGCGTAACCGTGCACACAGCTTTTGTTTTAATAAAAAGTGACATCGGTGTTGAATCGGATGTCCTAAGAGAAATTAGGAAGGTTGAAGGCGTCGAAGAAGCATACGCCCTCTACGGAACCTACGACATTTTGGCGAGAGTCAGCTCGCAGTCCATGGAGGAACTCAAGCAGATCGTAACTTGGAGAATCCGCAAATTAGACGGTATAACTGCGACGTTGACGTTGATGGCTCAGGAGAAAGTGCATTCATCAGATAAGACATCTGCGGTGCCAGTGATGGCTTAACCGCCAAACTTGTTCCCCACTTTTAGGGGGTTCATTTTGTTTTAGCAGCAAAGTAAGTTTGTAAATTATTAACATTGAATGAGCTACTGTCGTTTCTTCACCTATTTCAGCAAATATCTTTCCGATAGCTGATTTTCCCAAACCATTAGCCATGCCATTCAGCATAGACACCAACCTTTCCAACACCTTTTCCGGGTGGTTCATATCAGACCAGAATGAGCAGCTCGACTA
Organism: uncultured archaeon; assembly: GCA_963810275.1. GTDB lineage: Archaea > Thermoproteota > Bathyarchaeia > Bathyarchaeales > Bathycorpusculaceae > Bathycorpusculum. The sequence continues at coordinate 4,412 of CAWENF010000026.1, read as the reverse complement.
ACACAACCATTCTTTAAGGTTTAGGATAGGTGTAGCTTTGTCGTTAGTTGTAACACGACTGTAATTTTGACATACCGGTTTAGGGCACAAAAACCATGCGAGCGATTACCTTAAAAACTCTAACGAACACATTTATTTGTGATCTATTTGGATCTTATTGGACTTCTAATACAGATAGTGGTTTCCATAATCGTTATTGCACCAGTTCTTTGGCTCGTAGGCAGAGCATTGGCAGGCAGAGGCAAAGCGAAATTTACCGACGCCATTTGGATCGTCGTTTTAGGCGTAGTCATTGGCGCAGTCGTAGGCTGGCTCATCGGCGGCATAATCGCACCCATAATTATGTTCTTTGTTTGGCTGGGACTCATCAAGCACTTCTTTGACTGTGGATGGCTCAAGGCGTTTGCTATAGCTTTGGTTTCAGTGATTGTCTTTGCTATCATCATTTTCGTGCTGGCGCTTATTGGAATAGGTATAGGCCTAACCCTTGGCACGCTGGGCTTATAGCCCCCTACTTCCCTTTTTCTTTACGCTTGCCATCGTAGAATAGATCCTAAAAGCTGAGCAGCAAGTTCTTTTCTTTATTATCTCTTTCCATTTTTATTGTATGGTTGTTGTTGGTGTGATACAGTCACATTGTTTTATAGTTTTCAAAGTTGCATGAATAATTAAAACGCTCATGTGGCGTCAATTTGGAGGTGACTTGAATGTCTAACGATGAATTGAAACGTACTGCTCCCCGCGTGACCGTGCCGGAACCTGAGGTAACGGCGGACAAAAAATACAAGTGCCCAATTGACCAGCAGGTTTACGATAATAAATCCGATTTTGAAGCGCACTGCAAAGAAGAACACGACGTGCTCTAGAAACGCAAAGAGACTAAAAATTCAAGGAGCGGACGCCGCCTCTACTTCTTTTTTGTTTATCTGATAGCTTCGTCGATTCGGGAGGTACGTCGTGTTTGGGTGACTTCTTTGAAGAGTTCAATACATTCTTCCTTGGTCGGTGCCTCGATGCCTATGCTGCCATAGGCGCCGATGTCTATTTTGTATTTTTTTCTATCAGAGTTATCTTCCTGTAACATAGTAACCCTCTCTTTCTGTAATCCGTTTTCGGATTATAAAAAGTTCAACTGTCTAAGTTCAATATAAGCTTAATCCTTATTCGTCCACGAATTTTAGGTTCTTCTTAGCATTGAACACCAAAAAAACAGTATAGCGCATGTATCTGCCCAACCGGGGAACAAGCCCCGCAGCGTCAGTTCCCAACTTACAGGTAAGCGCAAACTCAAAAAAACCCAACTGCTCAACATCAATTACGTCCCTATATAGCCTTGTCCTCTCCAAAGTAGCGGTAACTAAATCTTTTGAGCAACGCAGAACAATAAGCCTGTCCAGAAGCGACTGCTTCCAACCCTGTAGCCTTTCAAGCTGTCCCTCAGAGAACTCGGCCTGCAAACCATCCGATTTAGACGTTACTTTAACGGTCACAGGCAAACCTTCACCAAGGCTAAACACCTCCGCGATTTGCTTAAGCGGCAACTTTTTCCCCCCTGCTAACTGCGCCTGCAAAGACGCCACTGGAACGGAGGCTTGTATGAATTTGGGTTCAAATACACCCACATCCACCAAAACCCGTTGGTCATCGACTTTGGAGATGTAACCCCGAAACTCTGTGCCTTCCTCCACTGCGTCCAAGGTGCCTGGGCACAAGCCGATTTCTTTTCTGATATAGGCGGTGGCAACTACTTCGTCTTCGCCCTCTACCGAAACCTGCACCCAGCGGCTCTGCTGGTTTCCTAAAACCTTGAAATCAACATCTAGCTCTTCAAACTGTTCCCCAAGCAACTCGCCAATTTGACGTAGTTGGGCGCCGCTATGAGCTTTAGTAAGCAAAGTCAAATTCAAACCTGTTCACCAAGTAATCCCCTAATTTCGTCATGGAGGCTTCTAACTCTTTCTGCCGCCTCAACTAAACCTTTTCTTTGCAAGTTCTCAATTTCGTTTTCGATGGGCATTACTTCGCCTTGGCCGACGCGTTTGTCGGCGTAGCACACGATTTTCTCCTCCAAAGTCTGCGGTTCATACACACCTTCAGGCCAACCCATATCATTTGCTTCTTCTTTGGTGATACCTGCGCCGACGTGTCGCTTTATTATGTTGACAACGTTTTGGGGTAAGCCGAGTTCCTGTGCCATTTGCGCTCCTATAAGTGAGTGGTCTGTGCCATGGCTTTTGGCTCTTCCCAGGTCATGGAGTACTGCGCCCATTTCAACCAACTCCAAATCCACACTGTACCCGCGTTTTTGGAGTTTAGCTGCGATTTGAAGGGCGAAGTCAGCTACATCTAAACAGTGCTTAATAACTTTAGCTGGGCAGTGGTTTTTCCTTAAAATTGCGGTGGCTTGCTCCCTGCTCAGAAGCCCCTGCAACGTCTACTCGCCCAGTTCCTTGCGCAGGATTTCCACTTTTTCGGAGAGCCGAATAATCATCTCTTCGTTCTGGAAGTGCACAAGGGGTTTGCCACATCCGCTACAATGGAAGACAAGTTCAACAGCTTCTTCAAAGGGAATGCGTTTGCACTCGTTGCTGCCGCAGTAGTAAAAATCATGGTTTTTTTCGTATTCTAAGCGGACGTTGAGTTTCTCCAGAACGCGGCGTTTCTGGCTGAGTATGAAGCCTTCTAGTTGGTCGGGTTGGAGTTTCCAGTGGAAAATAAACCAGCCGGTTTTGGGGTCGCGGGTGCGCCTTAAACTGACCAAGGAATGGTCATAGAGTTTATAGAGGATTTTACGCACGGAGTTTAGGCGTATGCCTGTTTTGTTGGCGATTTCATCGTCGGTGATTTCCTCCACGCCTTTGAGGTGCTCAATAAGATTTACCGCGTCCTCGTTGCCTATCGCCATAGCAACTTTAGTTAGGGTTGAATCATCAATTGTAGATAACATACTCTGAGGTTCCTTTTTGGACTGTGACACCCTTAATAATACTTCATGCTGAAATAAAACTCTTCTTACATAAATACTACGATTTGGCATTTCTTTTGACTTCTTTGCCTCGCTCTTTGGGTACAATGGCGATTTTTGCTTTCTCAAAAGATGCCCCTAATTCTTTGCCTTCAAAGAAGCGGTCAAGAAAAATCGCCAAAGCAGCGCATTCAGAGTGCGGTTGGTTGCCTACTGCCACGTTGAAATCTGAAACCTCATCGGAATAGAACTCGCCAGGCACCTTCTGGCTTCCAACAAGGAGCATCACGTCTTTGGCCGTGGCTCGTATGCGGTTTACTACGTTGCTCGTTTGGATGTTTTCTCCATAAGCAGTTAGATGCACCACTACTCCGCCGTTCTGTTTCCATTCCAGGACGGCTTTTTTCCAAGAGGTGCCCATTTCAAAGTGGAAGTTCCCACCCCATGTTTGCGTGATTTTGTTTACGGTTTCTTCGATGTGGCTATCGGTTGTGTCCGCTAAAATGAATCCTGAAGCACACAATGCTCGTGCAGTCAACGCCACATGGGTAGTTAACCGCACGTCTCGCTGGACGCGGTGTCCCCATCTTAAAATGATGATTTTGGGGCTACTTTTGGGTTGGCTTGAGTTGGAACTGTCCATTGAGGTCTTTCACTTTCCTTTTAACCTGCTCCATAACAGTGGGGTTAGCTTCAAAATCTATCTCCACGCTGGTGTTTGTAAACTCTTCGTGCTGAATGTCGGCTTTCTGGTGCATCCACGAAATAAACGGCATCACATCACCAGTTATCGGGATACTGAACTGTGCCGCCTGATAGTTCTCCAGTATATGGAGGATGAATTTGCGTAGCTCGTCAAGGTTAGTCTGGCACTTCGCTGACAGTAGAATGGGGTTTCGGATTTTGTCTTTGAGTGCCTCTATCTTTTGGTCGCGCTCCTCAGGGCAGAGGCGGTCGATTTTGTTAAGAGCTGTCACCATTGGGATGCCTGAAGCGCCCAACCGCTCAATGGTGTCTGTGCAAACCCCGATTTTCTTCTCAATCACGTTGAGGGGCTCTTTGAAGTCCACGACGAGCACGATTAAGTCGGAGAATATCGTTTCTTCTAGTGTGGAGTGGAAGGCTTCGATGAGGCTTATGGGGAGACGGTCAATGAAGCCCACTGTGTCGGTTAATAGGAATCTGCGGTTTGAGAACGCGATAATGCGAGTCTGCGTGGACAACGTCGTGAACAGGGCTTTTTCTACCTTAGCCTGCTCGGCGGTCAAAGCGTTGAATAGGGTGCTTTTGCCTGCGCTGGTGTAACCAGCAAGCGAGACGGTCAAAAACCCAAGTTCAGTGCGTCGGACACGTTGTAGTACTCGTTTCTCGTGGGTGCGTCTTAGTTTTTTGCGTATCGTCTGCACTTGGAGTTTGATGGCGTCGCGGTAAACGTCGGCTTCGTATG
>CAWENF010000025.1:0-12842 GCA_963810275.1 uncultured archaeon | reverse complement strand
GCGGGATTATTCCCGTTTAATCCGCGACAAGGAAGGTTTAAACGTGCTTCCAGCCTCCACCGCGGGTCTAATCGCAATGCTTGACAGGCACAAGAAAGAAGCGTACCCAAGCGACCGCTACGTAGTTATTTTGACGGGGCGCAAAGCGTGACCGCCATGCCCCAGAAAGCAGTAGTGTACTGCGAGAGCGAGTTCCTAAACGCTAATGGTAAAACCGCTCATGGCTTAGTACGCTACACCAGGCGATACCAAGTCGCTGCGGTGGTGGATTCCACTGTGCCAGAAGAAGGGGACGCAGGCGAGATTTTAGAGGGCAAACACCGGGACATTCCCCTTTTTCACAGCTTAGAGGAAGCCGTACAGAAAACTAAGCCTGAAACGTTTGTTGTCGGCGCAGTTTCGGAGGGCGGCGTGTTGCCTGAGGGCTATGATAAAGCCGTCAAGTACGCGCTGGAACATGGGTTAAACGTGGTTTCGGGGTTGCACCAGTTCATATCCGACATCCCAGAATTTGCCAAAACCGCTTCCAGAAACGGCTGCACAATCACTGATGTCCGCAAACTGTTCCGTGACCACAAACGTTTCTACACGGGCGAAATCTGCAAAGTAAACGCCACCCGAATCGCCGTTTTAGGCACGGACTCAGCCATCGGTAAACGCACCACCGCTGTGTTGCTGGTCAATGAACTCCAAAGACGCGGTCGCATAGCAGACATGATTTTCACAGGTCAGACAGGCTGGATGCAGGGCTGGCCCCACGGCGTCGTCTTGGATGCTATGATTAACGATTTCGTGTCAGGCGGCATAGAAGGCGCCATCATCGATTCTTGGAAAGATGGCGAGCCAGAGTTCATGCTTATTGAGGGCCAGGGCAGTCTTCTGCATCCGTTTTTTCCTGGCGGCTTCGAAATCATGGCAGCTGGACAAATACACGGCTTCATCATGCAGGACGCTCCGGGCCGCCCCTACCTTGACGGTTTTCCCGACTACCAGATGCCTGACACCCGCAGAGTAGTCAAGCTGGCTAAGTTGCTATCTGGTAAACCGCTGGTGGGTATAAGCATAAACCACGAACACATAACCCCCGAGGAAGTTAAAGCCGTTAAACGAGACATTCACCGAAGGTTCCAAGTGCCAGTTGAGGACCCAGTGTGGGATGGAGTGGCGAAGTTGGCGGATGCATTAGAAGCGCTTCGTGATGGTGAATAACTTGAACCTGCTTTGCGTTCAAAGCATCGCGGTTTCTGAACCCCAAATAAAGGGAAAAGCAGTCACCACACAAATCGAGATAGAAGACCTCGGAGGCAAAAAAAGCTGTTTTATGCTTCAAGCCAAATACCCCATTGCGCTTTCAGAGGAGGATTTGCCTCTTCTACGGTTGGCGGGGGCAATGCCTCTGCTTAACTATGGGCTATTCGCTGATGAAATCCGCCTCAACTACCCCGTAAGCGAAGCCGATTACCTAATGCTAAAAGACCTCCTCGACATCTTCAGTAAGGATATTTTAATCAACAAATTTGTGCGCCGAAAAAACCCATACATCTTACCCCAGTACGTGCCAACTGAAGGTGAAATTACGGAGGAGAACGCTAAAGCCAGAGCAAAAATCATCCCAAAAACCTTAACGGTTGAAGAAGCCATCTGCAAAGATTTGGATTCTAAATCGTGTGGAGTGCTTTCAAGCGGCGGCAAAGAAAGCCTCCTCACATACGCCATGCTAAAAGAGACAGGAGCAAACGTTTACCCCATCTACGTCAACGAAAGCGGAGGACACTGGCGCACCGCCATAGCTGCTTATCGATACCACCAACAAGTTGAGCCGAATACTATGCGGGTGTGGCTAAACGTGGACCGCTTATATGTCTTCATGCTTGACCACCTCAAAATTATCCGCTCCGACCACCGAAAGGTTTGGCTTGACACTTACCCGATTCGCCTCTGCATTTTCCCCGTCTACGTCTTCTACTTGCTACCAGTCTTTGCAGCCAAAGGCATCGGCAACTTGCTTATTGGCAACGAATTTGACGACCCAAGAAGTGCACCAGACTACAAGGGCATCAAGCATTACTTTGGTGTGTATGACCAAACTCAAGACTACGATTTGCGGATGGAGCAGTGGTACCAGAAGTGTTTACCCGGCATGAGACAGTGGAGCGCTGTCCGCCCAATCTCAGGCTTAATCGTCGAGCGTATTCTGACCCAGCGGTATCCTCAGATTGCTGCTTACCAACGGAGTTGCCATAGTTGCTGCTTAGTCGGCAGCGAAGTGGTGCCCTGCGGCGAATGCAGCAAATGCATAGGTATCCAGCTGTTTTTGCAAGCCAACAGAGTTTCGCCTTTGAAGATGAATTATAGCCAAAAAGACATCGAACTCTTCCCTAAACGGTTTTTTGAAGGCGGTTTGCGGCTGGATGAGGACGAAAAAGAGCATGCGGCGTATTTATGCAGCAGAAACAAGGTTCCGATTCAGGGAAAGGAGCATGCGCATGTGGAATCTATCCATCTTTATAAGCAGACCGGCGACTTGGCATTGGTTCCTGAACAATTCCGTCCTGCTTTGATGGACATAATCGAGCGGTACACCAACGGATACAGCGAACTAGCTTGCGACCAATGGTTCAAGGCTTCAAAGCAGGATTCAACGATTTAACCATACGCACCGCGTCGCGAGTCCCGCAGTGTATGTAGCAGTAGTAGTTTGGCAGCCGCGTTTTCAGTTTGTATCCTGTTTTTCCGTAAAGTGATATGGCGGCTTTGTTGCCTTCAGAGACTTCCAACTGAGAAAATAGGCAGCCGCGTTTTTCAATCTCAGCTTCAGCTGCAGTCAGCAGTCTGTGCCCAACACCCATCTTTTGGAATCGAGGGTCAACGTCAAGTGTTTCTAAGTACCCTACACTTGTTCCTCTGCGGAAAAGCGCCACGATAAACCCGTGTATGCCTTCGGGGCTGTCCTCAAGCAGGCAAATGCTATTAGCCTTTAAAATCAGGTACGCAAGTTGGGGTTTGGGGTAGGCTGTGGCTCCGGTGAAGCACTGCTTCTCGATTGCTTCGATTTCATTGATGTCGTCTGCGGTTGCTCTGCGAATGCGCTGTTTCCTCTTCATGGTTAATCAAAAATAGAACAGTCTGGTCCGAGGCAAAAATGTTTCTGCCCTTTTTGTTAGGCTGGTTTTTGTGAATATGAATATTTTTATGTAAGCTTCAGTGATTGATTCGTGGGTAACCCTTAGAATGAAAATGAGTATGGCGAAGATTCCAGTAAAAGATTACAAATTAACCGAAAACATGACTGTTGACGAGCTAGTTGGGCAGATGGAGCAGGCGTGGGGCTTTACTGCTGGCAAACTAGCGACAGGCGTCAACATTATGGAGGCTATGATTGAGGACAAGAAATGCGTCAAATTCCTCTCTTTCACCGCCGACATCATCGCCACTGGCACCCGTGGCGTCATCCGCGAACTCGTCAAACGCAAATTAGTAGACGTAATCATCACAACTTGCGGCACCCTTGACCACGACGTCGCCCGCTGCTTCAAAGACTATTACAAAGGCAGCTTCATAATGAGCGACTCCAAACTCCACAAAGAAGGAGTCAACAGATTAGGCAACGTACTGGTTCCAAACGACAGCTACGGCATAATCTTAGAGAAGAAAATGCAAGCCATGCTAACAGACCTCTACAAAGAAGGCAAAAAAGAACTCTCCACAACCGAACTATCCCGAGAAATCGGGCTGCGCCTCTGCGACGAATCCTCGATTTTGTACTGGGCAGCCAAACACGGTATACCCATTCACGTTCCAGGAATAACCGACGGCTCAGTCGGGTATCAGCTATGGATGTTTAGTCAAGATCACAAAGATTTCCGCATCAATTTGCTAAAGGATGAAGGCATGCTAAGCGACCTCATGTTCGACTCAAAAAAGACGGGCGCTTTAATTGTTGGCGGCGGCATCAGCAAACACCACACGATTTGGTGGAACCAATTCAAAGACGGTTTAGACTACGTGGTGTATATCAGCACAGCGGACGAGTGGGACGGCAGCCTCAGTGGCGCCCGACCACGTGAAGCGGTTTCGTGGGGTAAAATCAGCGAAAAAGCCAAACGCATCATGATAGAAGGCGACGCTACAATGGTGCTTCCAGTGATGACTTGCGCCCTAATTGATAAACTTGCCCTCATCACCCAAAATACTAATAATCATACGATAAAACAAAATAAGGAATATTGATGGAAGAAAGAGACAAAGGTATTCAAAGTCAAGGTCTTAATAAAACACCTATTGAACAGTCAGTCATGAACTGTTCGTTTTCCCTTACAGATGGAGCCAGTGCTCAGATACCTGTAATTACACCTGAACTATCTCACCTGAGCAAAATAGCATCCAATAAAAGTCTTCCGATTGAGGAGCGATTAGAGAGTTTTGAGATAATTCTTGACTCAGAAGTTGGTGATACCAATCTCACTAGGGGCAAGAATATTGAGAGAGAAATTGGGCTCAGACAGATATATTTGAAGTTTGAGGGCGGAAACCCCACGGGCACGCAAAAAGACCGAATCGCATTTGCCCAAGCTTTGGATGCACTTCGAAGAGGCTTTAGCGAAATTACAGTAGCATCATGCGGCAATTATGGTGCCGCTGTATCACTCGCAGCTTCTCTTTCTGGACTCCACTGCTTAATTTACATCCCTCAGACTTATCACACACGTAGAATTAAAGAGATGGCTGACTTTGGCGCTGAAATTATTAGAGTCCCGGGAAGTTATGAAGACGCCGTATATGCTTCTCGCCAAGATGCAGGAAAAAAAGGTTACTATGACGCCAACCCAGGCGGCGCTAACACTAATATTCAATTGAAAGCGTATGGCGAAATAGCTTACGAAATTTACGATGAACTTCGCGACGCTCCGGCCGTAGTAGCTATTCCAGTTTCGAATGGATCTACTTTAGCTGGTATCCATAGGGGCTTCGTAAGTCTGTACAATCGCGGAAAGACCTCACGTATTCCACGCTTTGTTGCTGGGTCTTCCTTGGGCATGAATCCAATAGTTCAAGCTTTTGTTAAAAATACGTCTTATTGTGCCGACTTAAAGCCTGAAAGAATCAGAAATACATCGGTCAATGAGCCGTTAGTTAATTGGCGATCAATAGACGGCGATATTGCTCTATCGACTATAAGGCACACGCGTGGATGGGCGGCTTTCGCAACAGATAAGAGCATGCAATACTATGCCCGTTTGATTAGAGAGCAAGAAGGTTTAAGTGTGCTGCCCGCTTCAACTGCTGGACTAATAGCCCTTCTGGATATACATAAAAAGGAGCCCTTTCCAGGCGATCGTTATGTCGTTATATTAACGGGAAGAAAAGCATGATACTAACTTTTGAGTTGACAGCCAATATGAATTGGAGTTATAATTAAAATGAAGATAATTCGGGCAAAAGCAATACCAGTTGCGTTGAAGTTAAAGGAACCATTTGCTATTGCTAACGAAACAATTGAGGTAGCAGATAATATATTCGTACGGTTCGAGACCGAAACGGGTATAGTGGGCTGGGGCTGTTCAACCCCGGATATGGTGACCTCTGAGACAAAAGAAACAGTACTAAAGAGTTTTGAAGTTGCAAAAAGACATGTTATCGGTTGTGACCCAACAAGAATTAATCTTGTGAATTACGAGTTGGAAAATGATCTTCAAGGCAACCCGTCTCTGAAAGCAAGCGTAAATATGGCTATGTACGACATTATCGGAAAAATGGCGGAGATGCCTTTATTCAGACTGCTAGGCGGATATAGAGAAAAAATAGAAACATCTGTAACAATAGGATTGAATCCCACAGACTTGATGATAGAGAAGGCTAAACAAATAATCTCGGATGGTTTTAAAATAATTAAAATAAAATGTGGAATTAACGTAGAGAAAGACATAGAGACTATACTTGCCATCCGAGAAGCGGTTGGTTCAACAATAAAGTTGAGACTTGACGCCAATGAGGGCTACTCAGTTGAAGAAGCGCTCAGAATGATAAAAGCTATTGAGGAAAAAGGTGCCGATGTAGAGATGTTGGAACAGCCAACTAAGGCAAGTCACCTTTATTCTTTGAAAGAAGTTACACACCAAAGCCCCGTTCCCATAATGGCTGATGAGACCGCTCTGACTTTAAGAGACAGCGTGAAGCTCTTGAAACATGAAATTGCAGATATGATTAACATCAAGTTGATGAAAATTGGGGGGCTAACTAACGCCATTAAAGCTAATGTACTTGCGGAACTAGCCGGCGTTCCTATTATGGTAGGGTGCATGAACGAATCAATGGCTGCTATGTCAGCTGGCGTCCACTTTGCTTGCGCTTTTAGAAATGTACAATATGCAGATCTAGATTCAGCCTTAGACTTTGTTAACGATGTCGCTATTGGTGGTGCAAGATATGAAAAAGGCTTCGTTATTCCTTCAGAAAAACCAGGATTAGGCGTCGATGTCCAACTTTGAATAACAAACTTTTCGCTAAAATATTAGAAGAAGTCCCAAATTACAGTAGATTCTTGAAGGTGAAAGAGATTGAGGATCTTGAGGAGAGTCTAAAGCAATATTCATCAGTTAAACAAAGAATAATTGGTAAGACAGCTGAAAACAAGCCTCTCAAAATGTTCACTATGGGCACCGGAGGAAAGACTGGACTGATAATAGGGGTACCTCACAGTGATGAACCTTTAGGCAGCTTGGTAACTACTTATTTTATCGATTGGATGGCAAGGCATTCAGAAGCGAATTTCTTTGGCTGGACATGGTTAATAATTCCTGTACTTGAGCAACGTGGAATGCGGATGAATGAAGAATGGTTCAGTAATATTTCCTCGCTTGTTGATACCGCAAAATCCTATTTCCGAGAGCCAACTGAAAACCAGTATGAATGGACATTTCCTTTTGAATATAAAGACTATACGTGGATACAGTCCAGACCTGAATCAAGTGCTATAAAAGAGGTTATTAAAGAGGAAAAACCCGATCTCTTGTACAGTCTGCATCATTGCGGTTATTATGATACATACTTCTACTTTAGCAAGTCTCTCCCTAAAGCTTATCCGCTATTGAAGAAGCTAGCCCACAATTTGGGGTTGGCTCTTTCCACTTCCAGTCCGGATGTTCCTTTCGGAAAAAGTTTGGAGCCTGGTTTCTATCAAATGTATGGTTTAAAAGATTACATTGATTACTATACTAAGCACGAACCGGATAATCTCTTAACTATGAGACGAGGTGCCAGCAGCGACGAATGGTACCAAACTGCAGTTGAAGGTTTTAGCTTCAATTGTGAAGTCCCGCTTTTTAGTTCATCAATTAAAACAGACTCGAAACTTTCTAATCGCAAGCTAAAAAGTCTACTTCAAAATAGAAGAAAAAAAACAGAAAATACTATTGAATATTGTATAAACTTGTTAGATACATTGGAACCTTTTTTTAGCCTTTCTGATCCTGTGCTTTTGGGTTCAGTGCTCAAAAATGTAGCGAACGCCAAATTAGAATTAGAAAATGCTAACTCAAATATAGATGAGGAAAAAAATCCCAACGCCACTAACTACGAGGTTTTCGAAAACGACTTGATGGCTGATATTGGTGATTTGCTACTGATAGGTCAAGTCTGGCGTGTGACAGAAAATATTCATCGCAATATAAAGGACGATAAAACTGGATATATTATTAAAAGAATCGACCAAAAAATAGAGGCCCTTGCCAAGAAGATTGATAAACGAGGAAAATTCAAGCCAATTCCTCTTCAGAAATTGGTTCAAATGCAGTTAGGCAGCCTTCTGATTATAGCTGACGTTTTATCAAGTACACAATTCGATTTATAGTCGCTCAAGAAACTCATTTGATTAGTAGATATTCGAAAACAATTGGATTTTGATATTGAATAATTGGTGCATTAAATAAGCATAATTGAAAAAAGAAAAAATTGACGTTTATTTCACGTCTTTGAATATCCAGCTCATATCTGGACCTTTCCGCTTCTCTGGAACGCGCTCTGCCAACGCATGGCAGATGAGTGGCAATGCAATTGTTGCATCGCAGTAGCACACAGCCCTGGTCCCAGTTTGACTGTTGATTTTGCCCCAGCTAATCGCCTCTTCCAACGTGCAGCCCGATAAGCCGCCCCATTGTGGAGAGTCTGTTGTTATTTGGATGGCGTATTTGTGTGGGTAGTAGTATTCTTGGAGTGATTTGCGGAGTCCACCTTGTCTACCGTAGACACCTTTGTCCTCGGTCATTGGACTTACGGATATGGCGATAAGTTGGGTTAGGTCTTTAGGGACGCCTCCGCCGATGTAGACGACGCCAACATCTTTGGTTTTGGTTCCAATTTGGACGAATTGATCAAATTCTTTGACGCTGTCGATGTGGACGTTATGGCCCTTGTTCTTTGCGAGCAGGAAAGTTTCGCCGTATGCGCTGTCAACCATAGCTGGGCTGAAAATTGGCACGTTGTTAGCTGCTGCAACCGCAGTGATAGCTGGAACGTTGCGTTTGCCTAAGAATTTGCCGAGTCCGTGGAGGAACTCTGCAGATGTGTACTGGTATTCTTGGCTGCAGCTCATCACGTATTCGGTGACGAGGTCTTCCATTTCGCGGTAGTCGGTTTCTTTGCCGTACACGTCGTAGTAGCGGTTAACATCGTCGTTTAAGAGTTGGCTGTCGTCGACCATGTGGCTGCCTTGATAGTAGCCCAAACCCATTGCGTCCACAATGTCCTCAGACACGTTTGCGCCTGTGGAGATAAGCACGTCAATGAAACGGTTTTCCATAAGCCAGTTAACGATGGTCCACTGACCCGCGGTTGACATGGAACCTGCGAAGCCCATGGCGATGACAGTGTCTTTTTCTTTAATCATGTTCTCCCAGACATTAACGGCTTCGCCTAGTTTGCGTCCTTGGTAGGCAGTTTTGCTCATTTCTTTTAGTAACTGTGAAATTGGTTTTTGCTTGGTGACTTTGATAGCTTCAAGCTTTTTGCTAAAATAATCGTTACTCAATGTTAATTGCACCTGCGTTTTATGTTCGAGAGGTCATATTTGAAATTTGTTATTCAGATAATTAGCAAACATCTTTTGCAATGCTCAGGTCGCTTAATTACCAATTGAACACTCATGCAGAGGGCAGTACTAGTGGGTACGATTCGGCGAGGTATTGTACATGCAACAGAATCATAAGCCCCAGAACTGAAGAATGCCAATAAAGAGCTGTCCCCAGCATCGCTGGAAGAAGACCATCCGCCATCAGGGTTCTGTACAGCAATGACTCGTTGGATAAAAGAATCATTAACCAGTGCACTTTGCCCTGCCAGACAGAGAAACGCTGCTGCTTTCAGTTTTAGATCGGTACAGTATCATTGGCGATTATTGCAGCATTTGCATGGTAGAGGGCTTGCATGTAATCGTCGGATAGCGACATATTATAGTGATTGTCTGTAAACCAAACGGTCGCCAGTAACGCATGTGTTAACAAATAGCCTCCGCTATCAACAGCGTTATGGAATTTTGAATTATAATCAGCCGGCAGAGCTAAACGGTCGGAATATAGAGCAGGAACGGTTACTCGGTGGATGTCAGAACTTACAGAATCAAAAGCCTTGATAGCAAAACCGTGTTTGAGTAATCTCCATTCTGCGGAGCACTCGAAGCATTGGTGCTTAAGGGAAGTTGGCTTTGGTTGCAAGCTGGTCGTCAAACACTATCAAAGAAGCGTTGAAGTCACTTATTCCGAAGCGCCTGTTTATGACGTCAAGCATTAACAGAGCATGGGGTTCTTTAGTATCTGCAAAAAAGTTGGTTGCGTTTCCTACAGCTTCTGAAAGAGTGTGATTCAGTTCTTGTGGAGCGTTTGTAGGTGAAGGAGAGGGCTGGGTAGGGGTTGGTTTATTGTTTGGCGCTTACGGGTTCGTTCTGGGGCGTCTGTTCAGGGTTATCTTGCTGAGTCGATTTACTGGTGGCTTGCGGAGTTGCCTGTATAGGGTTTTGGGGTCGGCTTGCGGGTTATCGGGTGCATTAGGTATCGGAAGCGCCAGTAGAGGCACTGCCAGAAGGCAGCATAAGACTATTATGCAGATGGCTAATGGCAGCTTCGACATAATTGTTCGTTTTAGTTGTGTGGCTTTTATGTTTAGTGTTTAAAAGCATAACGTGCCTGCAGCGAATACGGTCCTCCACCGCCACACCCACATAAAGAAAACAAACAAAATAAAGAGCATACAGAGATTGCTATTCTGCTTGTAAAATACTCAGCACAACCAAACAACAACCAAACCCACAACCCAACAACAAGACAGCAAACGTCGCCAAACCTGATAGGTAGATGATGTGTATAGAGCGATACGCCATCATCTTCTATCTCAAAAAACAAAAAATTGAAAAACTACATTTTTTCCGGTGCAGTCACACCAATCAAATTCAGGGCGTTGCGCATAACAATCTGAATCGCTTTAGTCAACGCAAGCCGCGCATCGATTAGCCCTTCTGAGTCGGCTTTAAGCACGGGGTGAGCGTTATAGAATGTGTTGAATTTGTCTGCCAAGGCGTTTACGTAGTCGGCGACGTTGTTGGGTTTGAGGTACTCGGTTGCTTCTATGAACATGTCGGCGAAGCCGGCTAAGTTCAGGATTAACTCTTTTTCTAAGCGTTCAGCGAGCAAAGCGTAGTCAGGGTGTTCGGGTTCCCTATCAGCTTTACGCAGAATACTGCAAGCGCGGGCATGCGTGTACTGCACATATGGGGCGCTATTGGTCTCAAAGTTCAAAACACGCTCCCAAGTGAACATAACGGTTTTACCAGAATCCACATCCACCAAAGCATAACGCACTGCACCCAAACCAACAAAGTTGGCAATGTTGCGTTTCTCGTCCTCGGTAAGCATTGGGGAACGCTTAGAAACCTCTTCATAAGCACGCTGCACAGCCTCATCAAGCACCTCATCAAACGTTATGTAATGCCCACGGCGGCTGCTCATCTTGTAACCAGGCAACGTGACGAGATTGTAAGCGAAATGCACAAGGTTCTCGGCAGCTTCATCGTAGCCCATAGCGTACAGCGCCAGTTTAAGCTGTAGCTGCGCAAGCGATTGCTCCATACCTATGACGTTGACAACTTTCTGAGCGCGCTGGAACTTCCACAGCGTATAAGCTATGTCGCGGGTCGTGTACAGTGTAGTACCGTCAGCGCGCACTAATGTTAGAGGAGGAACTTCATTGTTCTTGCTTAAACCCAACTTGCCCTTCAAATCAAGCGTTACAGCGGCGTTGTTAGCGTCAAACTGCTGTACCCCCTTCTCGTTAATTATGAACGGCGTCGCCTGCAGCTTACGCATAACCTCATCCACTTGGGGCGTCCATACGAAATCGCTTTCCCAATCCCAAGAATCGTAGGTTACACCAACACGCTGCATGGTCTGGCGGAAACCATCCAAACAGAGGTCACTGACTTCCCGTATTAGGTCTTTAGCGTCGGGTTGCCCGTCTTCGTAATGTCGGTTGAGACGACTGATTTCATCCTCAGGGTTTTCGTCTTCACCGATGCGTTGTGCCAACGCCTCGAAAAGCACAGGGAACTTTTCACGAAGCTCCGAAGCTATACCAACCCACTCATCAAGTTCACCGTTCACTTTGACAAGTTCATCAGGATTTTTAGCGTCAATCGCTCGCTGTTTGGCTTGTTTGAGGCGGTTAATTTCAACTAGACAACTGGTGACAGTGTAGATTTTACCCACAAACAAGTCAGGTTTCTCTGTTGGTTTTGGTCTACCCAGCTTATCGTACCCGTAGGCAACTACGCTGCTTTGGCGTCCCACATCATCGATGTAATAGTGTCGCTCAACACTGTGCCCTCTACACTGCAGAATACGCGCCAAAGCGTCACCAAGCATCGGGTTGCGCGCCTGCCCAATATGAATAGGATGCAGCGGATTCACGCTGGTGTGTTCCACAATAATTTTCTGCGGCTCCTGTGTCATAACAAAACCATAGTGGTCATCCAAAGTTTTGATAGATTCCAACGTTAAAGCAGCAAATTTGCCAAAGTCAACAAAAAAATTGATGTACCCAGCACCTGCAGGTTCAACTTTCTGAATAAGCTCAAAACGGCTTTTGTCTACGGCAGCCGCAACTTGCTGGGCAAGCACCTGAGTTTTCTGCCCCAACTGTTTAGCTAACTCAAAACACAAGGAAGCCGAGAGTTGCCCGAAATCGATGTTCTGCGTCTTTTTCAATGTAACTGTGCAGGGCTCATGGTTTGGTAGGGCTTTAGATAATGCGTCTTTTAGAACAACTTGGCATTCGGCTCGAAACAGGTCGTAAGGGTTCTGCGCGTTCATAACTTTTAGCTCCAGATACTTGAACAGGGATTATTTGTTTTGATAGGTTATATTTTAAATGCGATGGCACCTTTATGTGTCTGCTGGATGCAAACAGAGATGGATACGAAAATAGTCTATTCAGAAAAATGTTTAGGCTATGGAACATGGCACATTGAAGGCCCACAGCGCGTTAAAATCGCACAAGACGTTTTAAAACAAAAAGGCTACCAATTTGTGGAGCCCACTCCAGCCTCAGAGGATGAAGTTTTCTCAGTTCACGACATGGACTATATTTGGAATGTCAAAAAAGGCATGGTGGAAGACCCCGACACCCCAGCTTACCCAAACATCTGGGACTACGCCACCCTCAGCGTCGGAGGAGCATTGCTTGCCAGCAAAATCGGCGGCTTCTCACTTACACGTCCACCAGGGCACCACGTGGGAAGGTACGGTGCAGCTTTAGGAGTGTTTAGCCGTGGATTCTGCTTTTTTAATAACATCGCCATC
>CAWENF010000024.1:0-8580 GCA_963810275.1 uncultured archaeon | reverse complement strand
CTTTTTCTTTGGGTTTGACGCGCATACGGTTTCTACATTAGGGTGGCGATGTGGAAATAGAATTTTTACACTACAAAACTCAGGATGAAGCCCGACAGAAATGGGTGCGTCGGCGCAGACGGATAAACTTTGAAAACCTTTTCTTCATTTTCAGCGATAGTTGTGCTGCAGGCGGCGGTTCAAGAAAGCAATGACTTCAAAGAGGAGTATGTGCAACGTTTCGAAGCGTTGCCATTTGAGAACAAGATTTTGTTTTCAGCAAAGTCACGGCGGGGGAAAAGCGTTGTATTTCTAGAAGAGTACCAGTTAAGGAATTGCGTTGATAATATGGTTGTGAACCGTCGCTATGAACGCTACTTTGATATGGTGGCTTGGCTAAACAGCGGCGTCAAACATGAGCCCCAAGAAACTGGTGTGTACGAAAAGATTAACGCAGAGTAATGGTTTTTAAAAACTAACTTAAAGATGAATAAAAAGCCGAGTTGATTAGTCTTCTTCTATGTTTCGGAGAAACTCGACGATTTTGCCTAGCTGCGCTGCTGTGGCTTGGTCGAGGCATTCTTCTTCATCGATTTTTGTAGGGTTGTTTTGGGGTTTCATGGTTACTGGTATAGGCAGTTTTTGCTATAACGCTATCTGCCGTTGTACTTCGAAGTTCGAAGTGACGTCTCTCACATATTGTGATAATTGACATAAATATTTCAAAAAGTTTGAAGTTTGATGTTGTGAGACATAGTATGATTTTACATTAATCATTAAAAAACGTGGGTTCGACCATAAAACATTGTTCGGCCAAGAAAAAAGTTATATCCCAAATACCACCCATTCCATAATCATGTCAAACAAAGTCCACTGTGCCCACATCCTCGTAAAAACCCTGACCGAAGCCAACAATGTAAAAGCCCGCCTAGAGAAAGGCGAAAAATTCGGTGACATCGCTAAACAAGTCTCCCTGTGCTCGTCTGGCAGGAAAGGTGGAGACTTGGGTACTTTTAGTCGGGGCAAGATGGTTAAGGAGTTTGAGAAGTGTGCGTTTGACCTGCAGAAAGGGCAGGTTTCGGCGCCTGTTAAGACCCAGTTTGGGTATCACATTATTAAGCGGACTGATTAGTTGCCTACTTTCATAAGGGCATTATTGAAAAGATATATCTTTAAAAGAAATATTTATGTCCGTTCTAACACCACAATTATCTAGCAGCAAGGAGACAACCCGTTGAGCCAAACTACAACCAAAAAACTCGTCCTAAACATTGGCGGCATGAGCTGCATAAACTGCGCCCGCGCCATCGAAAAAGCACTACACAAACTTAACGGGGTCACCCAAGCCACCGTAAACTTAGCAGCCGAAAAAGCCCTTATAGACTACAACCCAGCAGTCGTGGACCAGAAAACAATCGAAGCCACCATAGTCGACGCGGGATACCAAGTCATCCACGACAAAGCAGACATCCAAGTCAACGGCATGACATGCATCAACTGCGCCAAAACAATCGAAAAAGTCCTCCAACCCAAAGAAGGCATCTACAGCGCCGTCGTCAACTTCGCCGCAGAACGTGTCATCGTAGAGTACAACTCCAACCAAATCAGCCTAGCCAGCATAAAGAAAGCCATAACCGATACAGGCTACGAAGTCGCCGAGCAACAAGGCACAGGAACTGTTGAGGACGCAGAGGCCAAAGCCCGAAAAAGCCATGTTCGACGCCTAAAAATCCTCCTCGCCACAAGCGCAATCATAACCGTTCCCATTCTGCTGCTTATGTGGTTCCCAGTATGGCCCATGGAGCAGACAAAAATCATAATGTTCCTCCTCGCTACCCCCGTTCAGTTTATCGTCGGCTGGACATTTTATGTAGGCGCCTACAAGGGGTTGAAAAACAAAACCGCCAACATGGACACCCTAATCGCCATGGGCACCTCAACCGCTTGGATATATAGCACTGCAGTTACTTTTCTGCCCAACGTTTTTCCTGACTCAGCCGTGTTCTTTGACACTGCAGTCATGATTATGACCTTCATCTTAGCTGGGAAGCTCTTAGACGCCATTGCAAAGGGCAGAACGTCGGAGGCTATTCGTAAAATCATGGGGCTGCAAGCCAAAACTGCCCGCGTCATCCGAGACGGCGCAGAAATCGAACTGCCCGTTGAAGAGGTACAGGTCGGCGACATAGTGGTTGTGCGCCCCGGAGAAAAAATCCCAGTTGACGGCGTCGTAGTTGAGGGCTACTCAGGCGTGGATGAGAAGGTCATCACGGGTGAATCCATACCTGTTGAGAAGCGTAAGGGCGACGAAGTTATCGGCGCCACCATGAACAAAACTGGTACGTTCAAGTTCGAAGCAACGAAGGTCGGTAAAGACACGGCTTTGGCGCAAATCATAAACCTTGTCGAAGATGCGTTGACTTCTAAGGCGCCTGTGCAGCGACTCGCCGACATAGCAGCAGGATACTTCGTGCCAATAATTATCGCCACTGCGACACTGTCGGCGTTTGTATGGTACTTCCTCGTAGGCGAAACCTACATCTTCTCACTAACTGTCTTCATCGCTGTCCTGATTGTCGCTTGCCCATGCGCTTTGGGCTTGGCGACTCCGACAGCCATAATGGTGGGTGTCGGAAAAGGCGCAGAAAACGGCATCCTAATCAAAAGCGGCGAAGCCTTAGAGACGGCGCATAAGCTTCGAGCCGTCGTATTCGACAAAACAGGCACCCTAACCAAGGGTGAACCCGAAGTAACCGACATCTTAGCCAGCACCAACTTTAGCAAAGAACAGGTATTAAATTTCGCTGCTGTTGCAGAAAAGAACTCTGAGCACCCATTAGGAACCGCTATAGTTAAGATGGCAACTTCGCAGGGTCACACAATTGAGGATCCAGACGATTTCATCGCTATTCCAGGGCAGGGTGTCGAGGTCCAGTATCGAGGCGTAAGAGTGCTTTTTGGCAACCGCAAACTCATGGTAGCCAACAACATTAACATAGACGAGTCTGAAGTTGTGATGGCTGAGTTTGAGCAGCAAGGCAAAACCGCGATGCTTATGGCAGTGGACGGCAAAGCCGCTGGGGTAATTGCTGTGGCTGACACTTTAAAGGAGTACTCCAAAGAAGCCGTGTCCGCACTCAAGCAGATGGGGCTCGAAGTGGTCATGTTAACGGGGGACAACAAACGTACCGCACAAGCCATCGCTGCTCAGGTGGGTGTGGACAGTGTGCTTTCAGAAGTGCTGCCCGGTGACAAAGCCTCTGAAATCAAGCGGCTCCAGTCTGAGGGCAAGGTTGTGGCGATGGTGGGCGACGGTATAAACGACGCACCCGCCTTGGCGCAGGCAAATATCGGAATCGCTGTTGGGACAGGTACCGACGTAGCCGTTGAAACAGGTGACATAGTCTTAATCAAAAACGATCTGCGTGACGTTGTGGTAGCTATACAACTTAGCAGAGCCACTATGCGTAAAATCCGTCAAAACCTGTTCTGGGCGTTCTTCTACAACATCATACTGGTGCCGCTGGCTGCTGGAGTGTTCTATCCTGTCTTGCATGTGCTCTTTGACCCCGTGTATGCTTCTATTGCGATGGCTAGCAGCAGCGTCACTGTCGTGTCTAACGCGGCGCTTTTGAGGCGGTTTAAACCAAAACTCTAAGTAACACAATACGAATGGTTTGGGAGGTGAATTATGTATGGCAAAAGACTTAGTATGCAACATGGATGTCGATGAGAAAACAGCGAAGTGGAAGACTGTCTACAAAGGCAAAACCTACTACTTCTGTGCTCCAAGCTGCAAGAAAATGTTCGAGGACGAACCTGAACTCTACTTGAACGCTGAAGCATCAGAAGACCAGCACCACCAGCACCATCACCACCACGAAGGCGGAGAGATGGGCGAAGGCGACAGCTGCGGTTGCGGCTGTGGATGTGGACACAACCACTAAACCCACACCCTTTTAATTTTTATTTTTTTGTTTTAGATTGAACCTAACACGACGTGTTCTGCGAAGAGATCCTCGTTGAATTCGCCCACGAAATCAACTTTGTCATTTATTACGATTTTTGGGACGCCCATAACGTTGTACTTCATATTTAAGTCGGGGAATTCGCTACCTTCTATGACGTCTGCTTTGATGTTGTCATAATCGATTGCCAGCTTGTGGGCAATAGCGGCTGCTCCGGGGCAGTGAGGGCAGGTTAAGGTAACAAAGACTTTGATTTGCACCGGCGACTTTATGTCTTTAAGCACATCCCGCGTTCTCTGGGATAAATCTGTTGAGCCCTTAGACACATTGATGATGGCTTCCACAAACGTCTGGAGCTCGTAGCCAAACGGCATGCCGTAGATGCGGACGCCATAGTCTTTTTTGCCGATGACTGCCAAAGCAGGGATTTTGTCTATGCCTATCTCTTTGGCTTTATCTTGGTCTTTTACGAAGTCATAAACTTCAGTGGTGACTTTATCGCTTAGCTGCGCCATTTCCTCGGCGAGACGGCGAGTTTGGCCACAATATTGGCACTCCACTTCCTGCGTGAACATAACTATGCGAACGGGGTCTACTAGTTTGTTTCTGAAGTCGGTCCTGAGTAGTTCTTTTTTGTTTTCTGGAATTAAACTCACGTTATTGGTCCTCCAAAATCAGCTTTAAGCTCTGCCTTTACTCTGTTTTCTCCACAGTAATACTTTGTGGCTCAAAAACGTCTGTCAACGAAACGATTATAAGCGGTATAAAGCTGACTTTAAGTTAACGTTTTGGAGCAGATTAAAGATGGTTAAAGTAACTCTTAAAGATGGAATCTACTGGGTCGGCGTTGTCGACTGGAACATCCGCGACTTCCACGACTACGAAACGTATCGCGGCACAAGCTACAACGCATACCTAGTCCAAGATGAAAAAACAGCATTAGTGGACACCGTGAAAGCTGCGTTCTGCAACGAACTGATCACACACGTAACGGAGCATACCAGCTTTGAAAAAATCGACTACATCATAGTTAACCACGTGGAGATGGATCATTCAAGCAGCCTCCCAATAATCGCTAAACTCGCCAAGAACGCCCGCATCTTCGCCACCGCTCGGGGCAAGGAGGAACTCATCAAACACTACGGCGCCGAATTCGAGCGTGTGGAAACAGTCAAGTCAGGGGACAAAATCAGCCTCGGCAAAAAGACACTAACCTTCCTTGAGGCGCCGATGCTTCACTGGCCCGACAGCATGTTCACATATATAATTGAAGATAAAGTGCTGATGCCAAACGATGCCTTTGGTCAGCACCTCGCAAGCAGCGGTCGTTTCGACGATGAGGTTGACCAGAAAATCCTCATGGAAGAATCCATAACTTACTGGAGCAACATCCTAACCCCATTCGCGCCGCTTATCGTCAAGAAAATTCAAGAAGTCGTCGCCATGAACATCCCCATCGACATGATAGCACCAAGCCACGGCATCATCTGGCGCAAAGACCCCATGAAAATCGTCAACGCCTACCTCGACTGGAGCACAGGCAAAACCGTCGAGAACAAGGTAGTCATCGTGTTTGACACCATGTGGGACAGCACCAACAAGATGGCACGAGCAATCGGCGACGGCATAGCCAGCCAAAGCGTCGAAGTCAAACTCTTAAAACTGCGCGCTACAGGCGAAACCGACATCGTCACCGAAATCACCAACGCCAAAGCCGTTTTAGTCGGCTCTCCCACACTCAACAACGGCATGTTCCCCCCCGTAGCCATGTTCCTAACCTACATCGCTGGACTCAAACCCCGGGGTAAGCAATGGGGCTTCTTCGGTTCGTATGGCTGGGGAGGCGGTGCTGTGCGAGGCATGGCCAGACTGGCGAAGGAAGCTGGATTTGACGTGATGGAGCCCAGCTTAGAGTTGAAATGGGTTCCGACAGAGGAAGAATTAAAGAAATGCTTTGACTACGGTGTGCAACTCGCCCAAAAACTCAAAGCCTAAACCCTTCTTTCTCTTTTTAGTTTTCAGAAACAAGAAAAAAGAAAATAAAAAATAGCGTTAGGCTATTTTGGTGAACGCACTTTTAGGCGTGGCGCAGATGGGGCACATGTCCGGCTCGTTGCCCACAAAAGTGTTTCCACACACTGGGCACACGGTGATGTTGGCTGCTGGCAGATCTTTTTTTGCTTTAGCTGCGTCGATGGCTTTCTTGTAAAGGTCAGCGTGAATTTTCTCAACCTTGTTGGCGTAGTCAAAACTCCTTAGTGCGTCCTTGTTGCCTTCTGCTTTGGCGTCCTCAATCATCTGGGGATACATTTTTTGGAACTCGTAGGTTTCGCCTGAAACAGCCGCCTCAAGGTTTTCTTCGGTGGATTTGACTTTGCCCAGCACGTTTAGGTGGTTGTGGGCATGCACGGTTTCGGCTTCAGCTGCGGCGCGGAACAGCTTGGCGATTTGGGGTAGGCCTTCTTTGTCTGCGGCTTTAGCGAAGGCGAGGTAGGTTCGGTTGGCTTGGGATTCGCCTGCAAAGGCTGCGTTTAGATTTTCTTCGGTTTTAGTCATTAAAATTACCAACAAAAATATGCTGAAGCTGTTTTATAAGCACTAGCTCAGCGCCGTTGTTGCTATTGGAAGGAAGTCGTGTGGTAGCGGGGAGTAGATTTGAACTACTGATCTCTGGGTTATGAGCCCAGCGGGTTAATCCTGGCTACCCCACCCCGCTACAGATTATGTATAAACCAGGTCTGGGTGCAACGTATAACTACCACGTCACATATTAATAGTTTCTTTTTTCAACTAGTCAGCAAAAGCATTTTAGTATCGAGTTTATCTTCCCTAAGGCGTGACAGTCATCATGGACAAGCCTTACCTGCGCAAAATCAGCTCACCCACACTGGACAACCCCATATTCGTACAGGGCTTGCCCGGCTTTGGCAACGTCGGACGCATAGCAGCACACTTACTCATCAAATTCTGCGACGCAAAACTCTTTGCAGAGTTATATTCTCCGACTTTCCCCGACTACGTAGGCATAACAACCAAAGGCATAGCAAACCTGCCCCGCTATGAGTTTTATTACGCACCCATGGAAAAAAACAACCTCATAATCATGACAGGTGAAATCCAGCCTAGCTTCGATGATGTTGTGGCGCACTATACAGTGTGTGATTCGGTTTTGGATTTTGTAGAGGAACTTGGCTGCCACTTCCTAGTAACTATGGGCGGAGTTCCGATTACAGAGGATAAAACCGAGGTATTCATAGCAGCCACCTCAAATCGCTTAGCCACGGAATTTATGGAAAAAGGTGCAGTCATATACAGCAAGGGAAGAATCGTTGGCGGCACTGGATTGACTTTGGCTTTGGCTAAGGAACGTAAACTCGATGGCGTCAGCTTACTTGGCACCACTATGGGTTTCAAGGCGGATAAGGGTGCTGGCTTTCTGGTTTTCAAGTTCTTGATGAAGGCCTTGGGAAAAGAGATAAAAGAAGGTTTAGCTGAAAACAATCAACCTGAAGACACATAAGTTGGGCGCTGCAATGACACAAAAAAATGTAGATCTCGAAGTTAACGGTATAGAATCCAAGTTTATGAGGATTGCTTTAACTTTAATTGCGGTTGTTTTGATTTTTGCGGGTCCAACATATGGTGTGTACTTGCTGGCTGACGTTGCAAAAATGGAGTATTTCACCTCCGTCGGCGTAGGTGTGGTGCTGTTCTTTATGGGGTTGCTTTTGCTGGTTTACTTGGTTCGTAAAAAAGTCATAACCTAAACTTCCCAATTTTTGGGGCAAGTTTTGCCTCAGATACCCTAGAGTGCATCATTCGGTCAGCTTTTTAGATTCTTCATCGGCACCAAACAAGGACTACTCCAGTTTAATTAAAGTTCCACCTAAGCTGCATAGAAATCTAAACCAACGTGGTTTATCTATTCGAGAAACAGGTTCGAAAAATCTTGAATTAAAAAATCAAAATGCAATAGTGATCGCTCAATGAAAAACTTCTATTCTCTAGTCTGCCGTCGCCATGGCTTTCTGCGTTGTGGCCCTCTATATGATTGTACATTTCCAATCCATCAAACAACAGCATCTACCCTCACACTTATTCCTATTGCTCCCGCCGTCCGCTACAACGCTCACTCTCACATCAGCCCATTACCCTTGTAAACGAAGTACAAGTAACGCATGTCTCGTCAGGGGTATAGACTGGCGAAACTACATCGGCTTTGGCATGGATTACCTTTTCAACATAACCTTGACAACGATGTGTCAACCGACATTTCAGGCTTAATTTTAGAAGCAAACGTAGCAGGGGTTACAGGGTGATATTTACGGCTGCCGCTTGCTCACCTCTGTGGTTATCTACCCTTTGAGTCATTGGTACTAACAGGCGATTTCGTCACTAACGTTGAAACCTCAGTAAAATTACGGCACAAAGCGGTGATTAAGTTTATGTGGGCTGTAATGTGCTTAATTTGCTGGATCAGGTTAGTCTGTTTTTGTCTTCGTAACGTGTTTTTGTTGATGGAGCCCAAATATGTTTCTTGAATACATAAGTCATATTAGATATGCTCAGAGACTAAGAGTTTGTTATGAAGAACAAGCCCCGCCTCCCCGAATCTCTACCTATGAAAGATAAA
>CAWENF010000023.1:0-10581 GCA_963810275.1 uncultured archaeon | reverse complement strand
TAGTTTAGCGTGGAGTTTGTTCCTTGGCGAAACGTTGCTGACTGGCACTGCAGAGGTTGCCGGTACTGCTGCAAACTCTACTCTGTAGTTCTACATTATCCCGAATACCTCGCCCTAACCAAAACCTACGGGCAACAAGCCACCGTAACCGAATTCAGACGCTTCTTCATACGCCGCCACAGCGACGGTGATGCCTGCGCTTTCTTGTGCAACAGCAATCGCAACTGCGCCCTTCAAAACATGAAACCCGACGCCTGCAAAATCTGGTCCTTCAAAGTTTTAGCTGAACCCAAATACGGCGAAGCCAAACATGCAGAGTACCATTTAGGCGATCAACCGTTTTACATTTACGTGGATACCATGTGCAGTGGCGTACGTTACGGCGAGCCAACATGGGAATTTAAAAACGGTGCCATTAAAGAATTCTCACAACTCGCACTTGGACTGCGAGATGTGCAGTGCAAAACCATGCGATCCGAGGCGCCGCACAATCCTTGGGGCAGGAGACTTTTTTATTAAAATGCTGGGTTCTTTTGGGAACCTATTTAGGTGTGCACGGAAACTTTACACAACACAACATTTAGGACTGCGGAACTTGTATGGCTAAAGCTAAAGTCGGCGTTTCAATGCTCTACTGTCTCGGCGAACCCTTCAACCGCATGGTCAAACGCTTAAGCGATATGGACACAAAATACATTGAAGTTTTGGACGACGGCACTCATGACCTAAACAAGTCTCGCATCGCCTTGCTCAAAGAAACCGCCAAATCTTTCGGCTTAACATACTCTGTGCACGCTCCATTTGCTGATATAAACATCGGTTCCCCTGCAAAACCCTTGCTAAATGCGTCGATGAAGCGACTTAAGCAGTCACTGGCAAACGCCAACGACTTAAATGCTAAAATGTGGGTGTTCCATCCCGCCCAACGCACGGGTATCGGCCAGTTCTACCCAGACGCCGACTACAAAACTATGTTTCGCAGTATCGAGGAACTATACGCGGTTGGCGAAGAGTACGGCCTAAACCTTGCTTTGGAGAATTTACCTCATAAATACTGGTTTTTGATGAGCACCCCCGCCGAGTATATGCGCCTTTACAAAGAGACAAATTTGCCCATAGGCATCACACTAGATTTGGGGCATGCACATCTTGAAGGACAAATTAAGCCGTTTATTGAGCAGTTGGCGGACAAAATTGTGCATATCCATGCCAGCAACAACTTCGGCGCTGACGATGAGCACAACGGTGTCGAAGACGGCACCATAGATTACCCATGGTTCGTGGAGTCTCTCAGAAAAATCGGGTACGACCGAACAGTAGTGATAGAGTCAATGCGTAAAGTGCCCGAATCCATTGCTGCTCTTAAGCGGTTACTTGTTTAGGGGCAACTCGATTTCCAGGTAGTCTTCTGCCAGAACGGTGTTTGGAAACACCTTCTTTGCTGTTTCCAATAATGCTGAGGCGTCAGGGTAGCGGGCGCTTATGTGGAAGAGCACCAGTTTTTTTGCATCTGCAGCCTTGGTTTGCTCTGCTGCTTGAGTGGGTGTTGAGTGTCCATCTCGGTTGGCGCGCTCAATCATAGAGTCATCAAAAGTGCAGTCGTGAATCACCAAATCCGCATCTGCTGCAAACTTTGCGAAGGCTTTGAAGGGTTTTGTATCCCCTGTGTACACGATTTTTCTGCCTATCCGAGGTGGACCCATGACATCGCTGGGTTTAATTGTGTTGCCATTTCGAGCGGTGACTTCTTGCCCGTTTTGGAGTTTTGACCATAATTCGCCTTCTGGGACGCCCAATGCAGCGGCTTTTTTAGGGTAAAACCTGCCTGCCCGAGGCTTCTCTACTAAAGCGAAGCAGTAGCCGTCCACCGCATGGTTCGAATTCACTGCCAAAACCTGATAGTCTTTCTCGTCGCAGATTACGCCTTCCCCGCCGATTTCGTGGATGCTAACAGGGTAGTTTAAGCCGAAGTTTAGCGTGTTTTTGGTGCATTGGATAAATGTGATGAGTCCTGTGGGGCCATAGACTTCGACTGGTTCTTTGCGTTCCATCAAAGCCATGGTCTGCAAAAGTCCTGGCAGGCCAAGTACATGGTCGCCGTGTAGGTGGGTGATGAAAATCTTCATTTTACGGTGGAAGCTAGTTTTTGATCCCATCATTTGGCGCTGGACGCCTTCGCCGCAGTCAAACATCCACTGGCTTCGGAGTGACTGTATTATAATCGAGGGTAATCCGCGTTTGAGGGTTGGAACGCTGCCGCTTGTTCCCAGGAAAGCAATACGTATGCTCATTGTTATGCACTTTTTTGTTAATTATTATTTTTTTTTATTTAATTCTTTGTATTTTATCTGCTAATTCTTATTAGTTTTTGTTTGTGGGGTTTTTTGTGGTTTGTTTATTGATGCATGATTTTGGGTCGTATTTAGGCTGTTTTTCGTTACTTTAGGGGTTTTTTTATTTTATTAATCGATTTTCGTCTAATTTATTATGGTAAAGAGGTTACCTTATTTTACTAAAGGCTTATAAGGAAAAGTTACGAATGATACGGGTTAAGGCATTAGCGGTTTTAATAACTGCGCTTGCCTAATAAAAGGAGAAAAAAGGAAAGAAAGAAAAAATGAATATTCTTAATAAAAAAATACAGCACAAATCTTTTGCAATCCTACTTCTATTAGCTTTAGTAGTAGGAACATTCGCAGCATTGCAATCAATACCAAACGCTAGCGCAAGAGAATACAAAAACTATGCAGTGATCGACGCAATCCCAGACCCTGTGGGTGTCGGCCAAGACGTGCTAATCAGAGCCGGTATCCTACGACCTTTGGGCAGTGTGCTCTTAGGTTGGGAAGGTGTCACCGTTACAGTCACACATCCAGACAACCACACAGAAACGCTAGGTCCAATCAGAACAGACTCAACCGGTGTCTCATTTGTCCGCTATGTTCCAGACCAAGTAGGAACATACTTGCTACAATCTCACTTCCCACAGCAAAACGCTACCTCCAGCTGGAATGACGCTGAAAGCGGCAACAGAATAAATGAAGGCGATGTCATGCTTGCAGCTGACAGTGAAGTAATAGAGCTAGTTGTTCAGCAAGATCCTTTACCGGATTATCCTGGTCACGCTCTACCTTCCGAGTACTGGAGTCGCCCAATTGACCCACAACTTAGAGAATGGTTCTCTATATCCGGCAACTGGGTAGAAAGACCAGCCAACTCGTTAGCATACTACAACATGGATGCTCCTGAAACAGCTCACGTCCTTTGGGCAAATGAACTTACAACAGGCGGACTAATGGGCGGTGCATATGGCGACAATATTCCAGTTAGCGCAGAAGCAGGTGACGCATATGAAGGCAAATTCCCAGGCTCAGTCGTACTAAACGGCATCCTCTACTACCAAAGAACAGACACTAGAAGCGAGCAAGCACCAGCAATCATCGCAGTTAACATGCACACTGGCGAAGAATGGCTATACAAGAATAACACAGTACTCTCATTCGGTCAAATACTATACTTCAACAGCTACAACTACGACGGCGCATTCTCCTACATCTGGTCCACAGACCGCTCTGGTACTTGGACTGCATATGACCCATTCACAGGTAACCAACAAATGCAATTCATCAACGTACCTTCAGGTTATCGAACCTTTGGTCCAAGCGGCGAAATTCTAATCTACCAAATTGACTATGCACACGGCTGGATGGCACTATGGAACTCAACTGACTGCGGTCTACAACTACAGGATAAGGCCGCTCCAGGATATGGCAGCTGGGGCAACTCTGCACACGGACGCGTACTTGATGCATCAGTATCAAGAGCCTACTCATGGAACGTCACAATCCCCTCAGGATTGCAGGCTCAGGCTTCATTTGGTACTCCTACGATAAAGGTCCACAACGACGAGAGACTTGTCGCTATATGGTACAACCAATCAATTGTTCGCACATGGGCACTTCCGCTAGACACAATAGAATTCACTAACAGCGTCGAAAACACACAGTCAATCTCTACAATATTCGACAAAACATGGAACGCCCCCGATGAATGGGAAACTGGTGCAAACACAATCCACTACACTGGTGCATCCAACGAACTCGAAGGCGGCGTAATTGCAGTTTGGGACAAAGAACTACAACAACACTACGGCTTTAGTCAAGAAAATGGAAACTATCTGTGGACAACTCACTCTGAATTCTACTCTGACGCTTATGGTTGGGGTAACGCAGAGCACACATGGTACTTCGCATACGGCAAACTCTTCTCAGTCGGTCTAGGCGGCATAGTCTATGCCTATGATCAAGCTACAGGCGAGACCGCATGGGAATACGTAATGGACGATGCATACAACGAACCCGTTACAGGTCAGAACTGGTGGGGCTGGATTACTCTAATTGCTGACGAAAAAGTCTATGTCGGCACCGTAGAGCACTCAGCTGAACAACCTCTACCAAGAGGCGCACCACAAATCTGCATCAACGCATCCGACGGCACAGAAATCTGGAGAGTCAACGGTATGTTCCGTGACACTCGTTGGGGTGGTAACGGAGTTATCGGTGACAGCATAATTGCAACTATGGATACATATGACCAACGCGTCTACGGTATAGGCAAAGGCCCATCACAAACCACAGTTGTTCAACCAACAACATCAATTGCAGACGGCAGTCAAATGATCATACAAGGCAGTGTCAACGACATTTCACCAGGCCTCTCTGACTACGCAATAACCGCACGCTTCCCCAATGGTGTCCCCGCAGTCTCTGACGAAAGCATGAGCAACTGGATGCTCTACGTTTGGAAACAATTTGAATATCCAACTAGCGCAACCGGTGTACCAGTGACAGTCAGCGTAATCGATGCAAACGGAAACTATAGAACTATCGGAACAACAACAAGCGATTCAACCGGCCACTACAGCTTAGCATGGACTCCGGACATTTCAGGCACATACCAAGTGTATGTAACCTTTGAAGGATCCGCAGCATACTATGGCTCATCTGCATCAACAACATTTGTCGCTGAAGAAGCACACGCAACAATGGCTCCAGAACCAACACCAGCAGAAGGCGTAGCAGATCAGTACTTCCTGCCTGCAATAGTCGGCTTAATCATACTCGTCATTGTAGGTTTTGCAGCGACAATCTTGCTGTTAAGAAGACCATAAAAAACCTAAAACCAAAACAAATTTCCCTTCCTTTTTTAGTATTGCATTGGCGAGATTTGGGGCTGAAAAGGTCTCAGGGTAATTACCGTTGTCTAACTATGGTTGCGACCCTTTTTCTCCTTAAATCTTTAGAGACCTCGGCAAACCCAGAAATCGCCAAGCTATTGAGTTTTTTTGTAAACCACAATTTCTCTAGTCAACGTGCTGTGTATGTAGACTGTGTGGCTTTGGAGGCATTCAAAACCTAACCCTTCGACAAAAACAGAGATTTCCTCAGCCATCCGCGCCACCTTTCCCGAGGTATCAGGGCTAATAGGCATGGCGATGCAAATCCGACGACCAACACCTAAAATCGCTGAAGAAGCCGCTAAAACCTCCTTAACCAGCTGCTTGGTTGTGGATTTGAGGGTGCTGCTACTACGCCCATACGGCGGGTCGGTGACGATTGCATCCACTTTGGTGATTGGAATTTTCCGTGAATCACCGTGAATTAAGCCTTCGGCTTTGATGCCAAAAAACCCCAAGTTCCTCTTTGTGCCCAAAACCATCCGCAACTGCGCATCCACACCCACTGCTCTGCAACCAATAAACGTGGCTTCGATTAGGCTTGTGCCTGTTCCGCAGAAGGGGTCCAGCAGAATTGACTCAGCGTTGGCATGCGCCAAGTTCACCATGCACCGCGCCATTTTTGAGGGCATAGCGGAGGGGTGAAAGAAGGGTTTTTTGCGTGGACGGCGTTCGCTGAAGGTTTTTGAGGTGATTTCGGTGAGTTTTAAGCCTAAAATAAGTTTGTTATCCGTGATTACTCCAAGGAAGGTTCTGTCGGGGTTCTTAAGGTTGACTTTAGCGCCGGGAGTTTGCCGCAGGATTTGTCCGCCAAGCTTGACTTCTAAGGTCATAGTGTTGATTTTGGTGTCTGCGTAGTTTTTGATGCGGTCTATGCGCACCACGAAGGACTCGCCTTCTTTGAGTACCGACGAAAAGTCCACTTTTGAGGCAGCTTCCAGAATTTCATCATAGTTGGCATTAGCAACAAAAAGTTCTTCCGCACAGACTCTTGTATAAGCCGAGCGCAGCTGCACAGCCTTAACGCACTCCACATTCTCCGCTTCGAGACGCAGAATCTGATCAAACTCTTTTGGGTTATCGTATGAGAAGCCTTCCGCCTCCAAAATCGCTTTTATTTCGGCGGAAGGCAGGGTCTTGTTCTCGCCTGACAACAAAAAGAAGAGTTTTGGCACTAATTTGCGCCTTTAAGGAGTTCTTTGCTGATAAGCGGAGCCAGCGACACCTTGCTCACTGCCCCGGGGACGCTGTCGGTGCCCACGATTTCCTCCACTCCCGTGTCCAGAATTCGTTTCTCGGCGTCGCCTATAAGTAAGCCATGGACGCAACCGCAAAAAACATGTGCTGCACCTTTTTCGCGTAAGATTTTGGCTGCTCCGACTATTGTTCCGCCTGTGCTGATAATGTCGTCAAGAATAATCACAGTTTGCCCATTAACGTTTAAGCCATCGGCGGTCTGTACTGTTTGCCCCGTGTAGCGGTCGCGGGTTTTGTTTAGGTGCCCTGCGTCTCCGCCCAATACCTGTTGAGCCTGCTGGGCGATGTACATTGCGCCTTTGTCGGGGGAAAGTGCATAAGCTCCTTTGTAACCTTTTTGAACGAAATAGTCTGCGATTAGCGGGATAGCGCTGGCCGTGCGGGCTGGGATGGGAAATTGAGCAAGCGAGTGTTCAGAGTGGATGTTTACCGTTAGGAGTTGATCTACACCGGCGGCTTTGAGCATGCGCGAGATGGTTTCGATGCTTATGCCTTCGCCAGACAGGAACATTTTGTCTTGGCGGGCGTAGGCGAGGTAAGGAACGACTGCGATGACTTTGGAGGCGCATGCACGCTTTGCCGAATCAGCAAGAAAAGCTAGTTGAAATAGTTTGCCGTCCTGCATCGGGGGGCAAGTGGTTTGGAGGATGGCGACTTCTTCGCCTGCGATGTCTCCGTCGATTCTCACATAGGATTCGCCGTCGGGGAAGATTTTGCTGATAACTGGGACATTTGGAATGCCTGTTTGGGCAGATACTGCCCCAGCAAGGCCTTTGGACGCTGGACCGCTAATAATTTTCACTATTATTCCTCTTGTTTGCTAAGGAATGCAGGTTTAGGTTTTAAGGATTATCTCTCAAGGTTAAAAAACCTTGATTAAACGGATGTATACCTAAACATGCAGGGTAACTAATGAAGACGGCTCACGTAATCCGCGACATTCAGCAAGCCAGCCGAAATGCAGAGCGCCTCATCCTGGAAGGCAACTACACGGACGCTGTGGAGTGCTTCAACAAGGCGCTGCGAATAAGCGCCACGCTTCCCTCCGACTCGTCATTTGATCGCAGACGCTTTGCTGCTTACTGCTACTCGGGCTTGTCCGCCGCTCATGGTAAACTGGGCCAGCATATGGAGTGCTTTGCCGCCGCCAACAAAGCTTTAGCGTTTTATGACCAATGTGGCGACCAGTATCCCGCCGACGTAGGCAGATGGCTCATGGCCCTGGCGAATCAAGGAATCTCACTTGCTACTCTACGCTGCTTCGACGCAGCTCTAGAGGCGCTTCTGCGAGCAAAAGAAATCTTTGTTAAACACGGCCTAAATACAGAGCAGAACAAGCAGTGGCTATCAATGGTTGACGGAAACATAGACGCCATCCGCCGCGAAGCCGAGAGGCAACATAAAAACAACAAGAAGACGAAAAGTGACAGTTTATGAACATCTGGCGTTATCTCCCTTTATCAACTAGCAGTGCAGCCATGAATATGGCAATCGACGAAGCCATACTCCAAGCCCGCATCAACGGGGAAGTACCAAATACACTGCGGTTTTATTGCTGGAAACCCTCCGCTGTGAGCCTAGGAAGGAATCAGAACCCACAAAACGACGTCTATCTCGATAATTCCAAAAAGTTTGGGGTGGATGTTGTTCGGCGTATCAGCGGTGGCGGAGCAGTCTACCATGATTTTGAGGGTGAAGTCACCTACAGTGTCGTTGCTAAAGTCTCCGATTTAGGCTCGGCGGATGTAACCACCATTTACACGAAAATCTACGGCGCCATAACCGACGCCTTGCGCCTCCTCGGAGTTCCCGCAGACTTCAGCACTGGCGATGCCAAGAACTGCCCAAACCTAACTGTGGTGGGTAAAAAAATCAGCGGTAGCAGCCAAACCATCAGCCGAGGTATCGTGTTGCAGCATGGCACAGTTCTTATCAACCTGGATTTGCCCCGCATGTTCCAGTTGCTCCAACTCAAGGGCGTCTCCTGCATCGAAGCCACAGCAATAGGGCAACGCAAAATAACCAGCATCCAAACCGAACTCGGACACAAAATCAGCCCCCAAACAGTCGCCAACGCCCTTGCACAAGGCTTCAAAGCAATCCTAAAAATCCAACTACTCGAAAGCGAACTCACACAAAAAGAGAAAGCCATAGCACAAAAATTGTGTAACGAAAAATATTTAAAGGAAGACTGGAACCTAAACGGGAAAATTGCTTAAGCAGTCTCTTTATGCCACCTTATGCCCTGTGCGGTGTCTTCAAGTACAATGCCCATTGCTTTGAGTTGTGTACGGATTTCGTCGGCTTCTTTCCAGTTTTTGGCTTTGCGTGCAGTTTCCCGTTTTTGCACCAAAGCATCGATGTCTTCAGGCAGGGCTTCTTCTACTTCGACTTTACCAATCACGCCTAAAACGGTGTCCAGGCGCATCATTAAGCCGCCTACGTCGGCTGCTTCTTGTTTGCTGACCAAGTTGGCATCTAGCAGTGCATTCATTTCTCTGACGAAATCGAAGAGCGAGGCTAAGGCTACTGCGACATTTAGGTCGTTGTCCATGCTGCCGCCGAAGCACGCCTCCAGTTTGTCGGTTAAAACTTCGACTTTTCCTGTGGCTGTTGTGCCTTCAACCTCATGTAATCGTCGCACAAAGTTCCGCAATCGTTCCAATGCTGCTTTCGCTGATTCTAAACCTTCAAAGGTGAAGTTGAATTGCTGCCGATAATGCGTACTCATCAGTAGGTAACGGATAGCGATTGGGTCATAGCCCTTAGTTAGCAAGTCGCGGAGCGTGTAAAAGTTGCCGAAACGTTTGCTCATTTTTTTGCCTTCGACTTGCAAGTGTTCGTTATGCATCCAGTAGTTGACAAACTGCTTGCCGCTGGCTGCTTCGGATTGGGCGATTTCGTTTTCATGATGAGGAAACATGTTGTCTACGCCGCCGCAGTGGATGTCAAAGGTTTCACCTAGGTACTTGGTGCTCATGGCGGAGCATTCGATGTGCCAGCCCGGTCTACCTTTTCCCAGTTCTGTCTCCCAAAACACCTCGCCGTCCTCGGGAGTCCAAGCCTTCCAAAGTGCGAAGTCTTGTGCTTCTTCTTTGGCGTATTCGTCTTGGCAGACCCGTGCTCCTGCTTTGAGTTCGCAAACTTTTAGATGACTGAGTTTGCCGTAATCTGGGAACTTAGCTACTGAGAAATATATGGAGCCGTCCTCGCCGCTGTACGCGACGCCTTTAGCCATCAAGGTCTTGATTAATTCTATCATTTCCGGGATGTGGTCAGTGGCTTTAGGGTACACATCTGCAGGCAAGATGTTTAGCGCCTTTATGTCTTCAAAGAACGCTTTGACATAAAATTCTGTAAATTTTCGTAACGGGATGCCTTGTTTTTGGCTGCCTCTAATGGTTTTGTCGTCTATGTCGGTTAAGTTCATGATGTGAGTGACCTTGTAGCCACGGTATATGAGCCAGCGTTTAAACAAATCTTCAAAGATGAAAGCGCGGAAGTTGCCAATGTGCGCATAGTCATACACGGTTGGTCCGCAGGTATAGAGTTTGACTGTACCCTCTACGATTGGATGAAATGGCTCCTTTTTCCTTGTCAGGGTGTTGAAAAGCACGATGGGTTGATTGGAGGTCACAATCTCAGCTCAGATAAGGTTTGAGAGCGAGTGAAATTATTTAAGCCTTTTACAATCAAAATGGGCTAACTGAATTTCACAACTAATCCATCTATAAAAAATTGTAAGCCTAATGCCATTTTTCTTGTGTGTAAAAACTACTTCAACCTCAACCGCCCACCAACCAAATAACCCAGAAAGAAAATATAACCGCCAACCAACTCTGAGAAAATGAAGATTAAAGCGTCCGTTCTCTTCATCTAAACCTTATAGAAAAGTTTACACAAACAGAAATTCCGGTAACAAATGTCCTAAATCCGCCAAGTTCCTGGTATCAAGAAAATCTTATAATGATCTATCGTTAACTCGTGTCTTTAGTGGAAGAATCAAACATGGGCAAAACCAAAATAATAACAATAATACTACCCG
The DNA here is from genome assembly GCA_963810275.1 of uncultured archaeon. Classification (GTDB taxonomy): domain Archaea; phylum Thermoproteota; class Bathyarchaeia; order Bathyarchaeales; family Bathycorpusculaceae; genus Bathycorpusculum. The sequence goes on along the minus strand of CAWENF010000023.1, from coordinate 43 downwards.
CTGTTTTAGTAGCTTCTTTAGCTGCCAACATCTACTTGGCAAC
>CAWENF010000022.1:0-66556 GCA_963810275.1 uncultured archaeon | reverse complement strand
TATATTTTTTCGCATTGATTGTCTAATTCGTCAATTTTCTTCATATATGGTAAACACCATTTACTGGTAAATTTACTTTACCGTTTATATTAGGCTTTCGGATTAAGGCTTACTTGAAGTGTCATAGGTATGACGGTTTGGTCTGTTCCTCAAAGCGACTATATGCAGAAATTCGGTTATCTTCGTGTTGGTGACGGTAGACAGAAGGATGATAAATGCGGTCAATTCATGGGTCATGTTGGCTGTCTGCGTGAGGATTTACACCGTTTAATGACTCTGGACGGCGTTAATCATTCGGGTAAGGTTTTCATTCGGCGTGTTTATCATAGTTGTGACCGTCCTGAATGCCCAGTTTGTTTTAGGCGTTGGGCTATTAAGCAAGCTGACAGAGTAGAGCAGCAGTTTAAGCCCTTCTATGTCAAATTTGGTTGCCCTGAGCACATTATCGTTTCTTGTCCTGTTTCGGATTATGGTTTGCCTTATGAGAAGCTCAAGGTTAAAGCGTTGAAGGCTGCTAAAGCTCGTGGCTTTATGGGTGGCTTTATGATTTTTCATGCAGAACGCTACCATAGAGCTAATGAGACATACTTGGGTGAGTCTGCGCATTGGTTTTATGCGCCTCATTTTCACTTTTTAGGCTTCTTGGATGGTGGTTATGGTGCTTGTCGTGGCTGCAAAAAGTCAAAGCTGGAGTGCTGGAACTGTTCGGGCTTTGAGGGTGTTACTCGTCGGTTAAACGTGACGGATGGCTATATCGTTAAGGTTAAGGGTGCTCGTAAAACCGTTTTTGGAACTGCCTACTATCAGCTTAACCATGCTACTATAATTTACCGTAAGATTCGTTCTCATGTTGGCTCATGGGTTGGCGTTTGCTCATACACTAAACATAAACTGGTAGCTGGGGAGCGTAAGAAAAAGCATGTTTGCCCTTTGTGCGGTCACGATTTGGTTCCCGTTAAATATGTTGGTTTAGGTGACCCACTTGATGTTCAATGGTGGGTTGAGGAATATGAGGATGACTTGTACGATAGTGGCGGGAATGTAAAGTGGATTGAAGCGCCTAAAGTGAGGGGTCACTATGAATGAGTGTTCCCTCTCTAATGCTCACTGTCTGGGCGAAAAAGTCTTTTCAATGCCACGTTTAGATGTCGTTATCCATTACGACGTTTATTCGCCTGTTCTTGAATTAACGTATAAGTGCGGTAGCTTTAGACATCGTTTTTTGGTTAAACGGTTCTATTATTCTAAGGCTGTTTTGCCTGTTTGTTATGAGGATTTCTTAGAGTTTCATTTCTGCACTGATTTGGAGATTGAGATTGAATTTTGCTCACCTAATGACCAACGGGAGAGGGGAGGTGAAATTTGAATGAGTGTTAAAGATGCTAAAACTTTAGATGCGAGTGTTGAAGAGTTCGGTTCACTGCTTGAGGGCGAGAAGAATTTTCTTCCTAAGAATGAGTTGGTTTTCATTGTTTTGAAGCGTCCAAAGCCTGTGGATAGCACTTTTAATGGTAAACCAAGCAAGCTGTATGAGGTTGAAGCGGTAGATTTGAAGGGTGACTTAACTACGATGTCGGTTACTGCTGGTGACTACAAAAAGATTCGTAAAGCTGCCGAGCGTGTTCTTGATGTTCAGAAGCGTTACCCTAACCTTCCTTTGATTCCCTACGTTAAAATCTCGTCTGCTTTGCCTTTTCAACAACCTATGAATAGTCAACGATGACTGTTTGATAGGTTGCTCCGTTTATCCCTTTTTCTTTTCAATGAAGGCTTAACTTAAAATGCTGTTTCCAAGGCTGTGCTATTTTGGGCATGGTAACAAGGTAAGGTATAGGATGTGTACTTTTTGGTATGCTTGTGAGCTGGAATATCGCTAATGTTTTATGCGGTATTCTTAGCCTTTTTCCATTTCTTGCTTAATAAACAAAAAGAGTGTAGCGTTAAATATTCATGCTATATTTCGTTATATTTCTCTAAACCCATTTCGGCTGCCTTATTGAATATATCTTGTCTGAACAGCTTTGCGTTCTTTGTCTTTTCGTACGCTTTTCTTAGTTGCTCAATTCGAGTGTTATCTTCTGGTGTAATATCGACCTTAGCGATATTTTTGGCTGGCTTTTTCATTCTAACTTTAAACGCTTCGAGTTCATCGATAGTTTCGTCATCTACATTCATTAGCAGCCTTTTAAGTCCGTTCGTTAAAATAAGTTTCATACTATCCCCGTAGGATAAACTTGCTTGAACAAGTTTGTTATAATACTCATCATTCACTCTTACGTTAGTGTCTGTTTCAGTCAAATTTAAGACCCCTCTTCCATTTATATCATTAAATATTTAAAACAATAGTGTGATTCTGCTACACTGACACATAGCGTGCCTTTTTTCGCGTATCGTTTGGCTTGCACCGTTTCGTTGGGGTGCGGAGCGGAGCAGGGCGAAGCCCGCGAAGCGCAGCATAAGAGTTTTCTCATTGTTTGTGAGTATTAGTTTTGTTGCTTAGGCGTTTGGTTTTGGCAAGAGTGTAGCGAGTGCCTAAGTGTAAGCGACGCAATAATTTGTTGGCGATTGACTTTTCATCAAACTGGAATGTCGAATCCTAGTATAGTAAGCGTTAATTCTCTGTTCTGGTCATTCTTCTGAGTTAGAATGAACCTAAAACCAGTTTCGCAATTAAAAGATAACTGCTTTTTGTAATTCGGGTGCTTTGTCACAATTTCAGGAATTTGATTAATCACATTCGAAAAATCTTTGTTCCTGTTAAAGAGTAAAATAGCCGCCTTGGTATCACGCCAACTTAGATAGTCAAGTATTTGCGAGATGGTTTCAAGTAAGCCTTTAGCGCCTTCCCAAAACTTGCATTCGGCAATAAAGATGTTTCTTCCTTGACTCCTAATTAGTATGTCAGTTTTTCCTTCATAATTGAATGTTTCACCAGTTGCCTGACCTTCATAATGCCCATTCAACTGTACCAGAAAGTGTTGTCTAATGTCGGGTTCACTCATTGATTTGAAGGCTTTTGGGCTGTTCTCCATTACAAGTGTCATATTGCTAATTATTGACAGTATGTGTTCATATTCTTCAATATTTAGAGTTGGTTCAGACTGGAATGGAGTTGTTGTTGCCTCGGGTTTAGGGATAATCTTTCGCTTTATTTCGGGCACTGTATATGTGAGTGGCGTATTTTCTCTTTTCCTAATTGGAAAACCCAAGTCTGCAACTAAACCTTGGTCTCTTAATAATTTCTCACGTCTGCTCTTGACTAACTCTTGTGCCAAAGCTAAGAGTTGCTCATTATGTTGGTTTACTTCGCTTGTTATCCAACCTAACCATCTATTTATTTCAACGATAGCCCTGTCAAATTCATTCTTTATTTGGGATGAGTTTCCACTAAAGTCATCAAAAGATAGTTCTAGAACTTGTTTTTTTACGATACCGCGTGGTGGGTTATAGGTATAGGTTGTGGAACGATATTGAAACAAATCATTTGCTCCACTAAATGGAATATAGTATGTTACTCTTGTTCCTGTGGCATATTGCGAGTGGATTTCTTGGTGGTCAACCGAGATGTCTTTTTCATTCAAACAAATTGGCTCTACTGAATACTTTTGAGCTATATGGTTACAGTAATCGTCAAAGTTTACGGTTAAAAGATAATTGGGGTCTTCTCTCTTGATTTGCTCTTTCAATTGGTTCTTTAGACCTTCAAGTACTTCCCTTAATAGACCATTAGAGAATAAGTATTGTAATATCATAATCTTAGCCTTAGTACCTTTGAACTGCAAACATTCATTACGTAATTTCGCCTTTTAGCTTTTAAGTAGCTGTAGATTTTATTTTGTCTTCCTAAATATTTGGTACTCTTCGGTTTTTGTAAATAGTGTGAATCCTGCTTCGGCTAATTCGCATATTTCTTTTAGTGTTGTTTGTGTTCCAAGATTGGACAGTTTTTGAGATGTATTCGTCTGTTTGAGAAGTTGATTAGGTGTGTGTAGATTAGGGTGTGTTCGATTCGTTTGTGTCCGAGTTGTTGTTTGACTAAAAGGATGTCTTTGGTTTTTGCGTATAGCATTGTTGCGAAGTAGTGCCTTAAGTCGTATAATCTGTATTTGATTAGTTCTGGTCGGTTTAGTTTTTTTGCTGTGCGGTTTCTGCCTTCTGTCCATGCTCTGCATTGGTCATGAGGTGCTGGAAAAAGGGCTTTGCTTGTGTTTTTTGTGATATATGTTTTAAGTAGTGCTAAGGTTGAATCTGTAAGTTTTAGGATTCGCGGATTTCCTCTTTTGCATGCTTTGGCATTTATCGTGCCTTTTTCTAAGTCTATGTTTTTTAGTGTGCTTCTGTGTAGCTCTATTGGTCGTAATCCTGTTTCTTTAAGTATTGTAAATATAGTTGCCCATTTTCTGCTGGAATGATGATATTATTATGTTTGTTTCTTCGTTGCTTGGTACGTTTGGTAATCTCTCTTCCTTCTGAAAATAAGGTATATTCCAGTTTAATCCAGTGTGCGTAACATAGCGATTGTATGCCATCGCTAACCCTTCCTTGTACGCGTTGCTTGCTTCATAATTTATTATGTAGTCCTTGCAGATTTGCGGATTCTCCAAGTTTGTGTTTCTGTCAAGAAATTTCAAGCGCCTAACTGTGCTTATAATCGTGCTTTCAGCGTTGCCATTGGTTTTCATGGCTTGGGCTACATTAAAGATTCTCTGGTTAAAACTGCTACAGGTAGCTGTGAAAGTGCTACGGGCAGGATTCGAACCTGCGAACCCCTGCGGGAAAGGATATCCCATCCGTCTGGGGCCAGACCTGCCGGCCAAACGTTGATCTTGAGTCCTTCACCTTTGACCTGGCTTGGTTACCGTAGCCCAATGCAGTACCTAAGGTTTGGGTTCTGGTTTATTAATCATTTCCCGCATATCCCAACGATTTTCAACCAAGAGCTATGGAAGCCCTGAAGCGATAAAAAAATCAGTTATTGATTGTGCAAAAAATAAATACTTCCACCGTTAACCCGTTTTTGGACACAGGTGATTTTTTTGCCATATGAATTTGACGGTGAAGCCTACAAGAAATCGTCAACCCACCAGAAGGAATGGGGAAAAAGGATTATTTCCGAACTCCAGTTCCATAGAAACGAACGCATCCTTGACTTGGGCTGCGGAGACGGGGCTTTGACCGCTCATTTAGCTGAGTTAGTGCCAGATGGCTTTGTACTGGGCATCGATGCATCCCACGAAATGATAGAAGTCGCCGAAAAACTAAGCAGGCCCAATCTTGCCTTCAAGTGCCAAGACATCAACACTCATTGGCTACAAAGAAGACTTTGATCTAGTCTACTCTAACGCGACCCTTCACTGGGTCAAAGACCACCGTCGCCTTTTAGAACATACCTATCAAAGCCTAAGAAAAATGGGGTTAGTACGCTTCAACTTCGCCGCTGAAGGCAACTGCTCACATTTCTTTAAAGTAATTAAAGAAGCGATGGAGCAACCAGCATACGCAAAGTTTTTCAAAGCTTTCGAGTGGCCTTGGTATATGCCTGCGCTTGACGAGTACGAGGATTTGGTTAGGCTGTCTAGATTCGACGAAGTCAAAGTGTGGGGAGAAGTTGCAGATCGCTATTTTCTCGATAAGGAAACAATGATTGCGTGGGTTGACCAGCCCAGTATCGTTCCATTCCTTGAATGCATCCCACATGAATGCAAGAAAGCCTTCAGGGACTACGTTGTAAAGAAGATGGTTAGCGAAACATTGCAAGCTGACGGGACTTGTTTCGAGACATTTCGGCGCATTAACCTGTCTTGCAGAAAACAATAGCCTTTTTCACCGCAAAGGTAAAACAGCCATCCCACGATAGATAGAGCGGATGCAGACCAAGCACACAATCGTAGTCGGTAACAGCCAGCGCATGAACGAATTGGCAGATGGCAGTGTGCAGTTGATGGTGACTTCTCCGCCTTACCCCATGATAGCCATGTGGGACACCCTTTTCCAATCGGACCCCAAAATTGGGAAACTTTGGAAAAAACTTGAAGCAGACGTCGACGAAGTAACCTTGCGGCAAATCTATGATGCTATGCACCAAAACCTCTCCAAAGTCTGGGCAGAAACCTTCCGCGTATTGGTAGACGGCGGAATCGCTGCGATAAACGTCGGCGACGCAACCCGCACCTTCGCAGGCAAATTTCGATTATTCCCAAACCACAGTCGCATAACCGAGGAATGCGAAAAAATCGGTTTCACTAGCCTACCCTATATCCTCTGGAAGAAACCAACTAACAAACCCACCTACAAGGGTAAAGGCGCATTTTTGGGCTCAGGTTTTCTGCCCCCTAACGCTTATGTAACATTGGATTGCGAGTTTATTCTGCTGTTCCGCAAGGGGAAACTGCGCAAGTTCGAGCCTCATCATAAAGAGCGCTATGAAAGCAAGTTTACGAAGGCGCAGCGGGATGAGTGGTTTAGTCAAATCTGGGCTTTCAAGGGCACACGGCAAACCGCCAGTGAGTTGGAGCGGCGCACAGCTGCTTTTCCCGATGAAGTTGCAGAGCGGCTGATTAGGATGTTTAGTGTCAAAGGCGAAACAGTGCTTGATCCCTTCTTAGGTTCAGGAACAACCCTGAAAGTGGCGATGAAGACCGAGCGTAACTGCGTCGGCTACGAACTCGACAGGAGCCTGCTGTCCACGATAAACAAGAAAGTAGCCGCCTACACAGAACGAAAGGATGCGGCGGTTACAGTTACAGAACGCTAAATGCAGGTTCTGTTGCCTACAGAATGGAACAACAACTGTTTTTAGGACACTTTCCGCCTAAAACCCATGGAGATTCTATGAAGAAAATCCTGATTTTTTTAGAAGACGGCTTTGAAGACTCAGAATTCATCTACCCCTACTACCGCTTCCAAGAGGAAGGCTACAAACCCGACATCGTCGCCCCCAAGGCACAGCAAACATACACTGGCGAGCACGGCGTATCGTTTACTTCCGAGTTGGCTCCCGAACATGTCAGGCTGAACCAGTACGACGCTGTCATAGTGCCAGGTGGCAGAGGACCCGACAGAATGCGATTAAACGATGGCTTAGTTAAAATCATAAAGGAAGCCAACGGCAAGGGCATGGTGATAGCCGCCATATGCCATGGACCCCAAATGCTAATCTCAGCCGATGTGGTGCGGGGCAAAACCATGACCAGTTGGCCATCCGTGCGGGTGGACCTGAAGAATGCAGGTGCAAACGTCGTAACAGACAAATCCTCCGTAACCGACGGCAACATCGTCACGTCCCGCTGGCCCGCCGACTTGCCTGACTTCTGCGCAGCCACCATAAACCTGCTCCGTAAGCTTCAGGGCGTCCAAGGCAAGGCTTCCCCGATTCCAACCTAAACTTAAACCTGAAAACTCACAGAAGACTCGAAATGGAGGTGAAAAACAGATGACTCAATTAACGAAATGCCCGGGATGCGGAGCCCAATTCGACAGCTACGACCAAATGATAAGTCACGTGGTAAAGGCGCATGATATAACCTGCCAAGTCTGCGGTGCCAAACTGGATTCGAAGCAGGAGCTGCTGGTGCACAACAAAGAGAATCATGGACTCAGCTTTGAGGGCGAACAGTTGACGATGCAGAGTTAAAGGATTTTTCTATGTTACTGCTTGCATGTAGCCACATACGTTAATACCGTTTTGATACTTGGGTTATAAGCGAGGTTTTTTGTATGTCAGAACAAAATCACTCCAGCGACCAAATCGGGGAAGAAGGAAGCGTCGGTGAACCCAAACACACTGAAGGCCACAGCACCGCAATAATCCATGGCAAAGAGCACGAGTACATGTGTCCAGAATGCGGAAAATCCTTCGACATCCAAGAGGCAGCAGAAAAGCACCTGCACCTTGTCCATATGAAGCATCTAAGGACGGCGCACAAGGAATTCCACGGTAAAGACGTAGACACCATGCACGTAGAATAACTGCAAAAACTAATCCCCACCTTATTTTTTAAAACTCAAGGTTTTCAAGCTAACCTTTTTGACTAAACTTGAATTCCATAGCAAAATGCCTATCGAGGCAAAACTGTTAATATTTCTCCTACTCCATTTGCTGACAAGAGAACGGTACCCCTTGAACAAAGACAACTTCGCAGACAAACCCTACGGCTTTGGCAGCACCAACCGCCGTTTCCCCCATGCAAAACGCCAAAAAGGAAGCATAGCCAAGGACCGTTTTGCCTTTGACCAAGCCATGCAGGGCAACGACTGCGAGAAGCTACTGAGGGGCGGCGACTTTGTAGTGCAGAAACGGAACTTCTTCGGCGAAAAGGATGGGAAGCTAACCATATTAGATGTAAAGTCGGGCGGCTCAGGGGGGTTACAGAAGCGCAAAAAAAGCTAAAACGCCAGTCAAATGGACGCTACCGTGTTGTCCGATACTAAAGCCTGATGAGGATAAATCTACAGTTCTGTGTTGATCTTCAAGGCTCACCCTGAGGTTTACCGTCTTTCTCTTCGTGTTCCACACGTTTTCTAAGAACAAACAGCATCATTTGCTCGAGTATAATAAGAGGCGATAATCTATTGGTAGAGCAACAGCGAGCTACTTGACTCGTTCGAGTCGTAATGAGTTTAGAAGTAGCAGCATTGTTACACCATCGTCACCCGATGCTACAGTAAACCACAAAGGCGTCAAACCCATTAAACCCAACGCGCCCAAAATCAGTTTAATCACAAGCGAAGCTGCAATATTCTGTTTCGCAATAACCATCGTTTTCTGACTAAGCCTAAGCAAGTACGGAATCTGTGCCAACTCATCCTTAACCAGCACCACGTCCGCTGACTCCAACGCCACATCCGCCCCCCTGGCTCCTAGAGCTATCCCCACGTCCGAAGCCGCCAAGGCAGGCGCATCATTTACGCCGTCACCCACCATTGCCACCAAGCCGCCTTTGCCCTTCATGTCCTCAATGCAGCTAAGTTTATCCTCAGGAAACAGTTCTGCATGGACATCCTCAATGCCAATAGACTGCGCGGTGTCTTTGGCTATAGCTTCCTTGTCGCCCGTAAGCATAGAGGTTCTGATATTCTGCGCTTTAAGTTGGCTTACCGAACTTAGAGCGTCCTCTCGGACTTCATCTACCACGCACACCGCAGCAAGACCCTGTTTCGCAACAGAAACACAAACAGCAGTGTGAATATCGCCAGAAGAAATCTCAAATGCCCGTTCACAATTGCAGCCTAACTCCCGCATGTATTCAAGGTTACCTATCGCTACCTGCTTGCCGTTAACTATGCCGACTATACCTTTGCCGGGCACCTCAAGGACATCAGTTACCTTGAGTTTGCTGAGGTCAATTTTACGCTCAATCGCCTTACGAACAATAGCCTTTGCAATCGGGTGGTTGCTAAACTGGTCCAGCGCCGCAGCATAAGCGATGGCTTCATCTTCAGCTGTTGCAACATCTACACTGCGTACTTCATGGACCGCCTGGCGCCCTAGAGTCAAAGTGCCCGTCTTATCAAAAACCACCTGCCTAACCTGCGCAAGCTTCTCAATGAAAACTCCGCCTTTGATTACGACGCCACGCTTAGCTGCGATTGTAATGGCCGTAAACACCGTGGCAGGCACTGAAATAATAAAAGCGCTAGGACAAGACACCACAAGTAGAATCAGTGAGCGGTAAAACCACGTCTGGAAATTCGCTTCGGCAAGCGGAAACAAAAACGGCAACACGCCAGCCGTGAAAACCGCCAAAGCAATCACGATAGGCACATAGACCTTAGCGAATCGGTCCACCAAACGCTCAATTTGGGCTTTATGCTTCTGCGACTCCACAACCAACTGCACAATACGACTAACTAAAGTTTCAGATGCTTTTTTAGTAACCTCAATTTTTAGCACACCGCTGGAGTTCATGGTTCCAGCAAAGACGCAGTCGTTAACGTTTTTGGGAACTGGCACTGACTCCCCGGTCACCAACGCCTGATCCACATGACTAAAACCCTCCACCACGTTGCCGTCAAGAGGAATCCGCTCACCAGGCTTAACCAACAATAAAGAACCCACAGCCACCTCAGAAACATCCACTTCGGCTTCTTTGTCATCTGCCAAAACCCGTGCTTTTTCAGGAATAACTTTGCTGATTTTCTCCACAGTGCGCCTAGCACGGTTCTGGATATAGCCCTCAAAATACTCTGCAAGGCAGTACAAAAAAAGTACGGTGGCGGCTTCGAAACGGTAGTCCAAAGCCAATGCACCCAAACCCGCCACAGCCATAAGGAACTCTACGCTAAACCGCCGCTCAAACACCAACTCTCTAATGCCAGCCACGCCGATGTAGGTGGCTGCAGTCAGAATCGCTGTGTAGTAGAGAATAAAAGAGACAGTAAATGGAATATTTAGTAGCGGAACTGTGGCGGTTAAGGGGACACCTGCTGCGAAGAGATCTAGTAACCCTGCAACCAAAATGGTTACGCCTAGCCAAACTGCGAAGCCCACTAATACCTGCCTGTTTTCGCTTTCTTCGCCGAATTGGCTTTTATCCGGTTTCTCTTCACATGTGCCCATAAAATTCCCAAAAACAACAAGTAAAACAGAGCTATTATGCTAAATAGAGAACTACGTTACATTAAAACTATTCCAAAGCAGCCGCTTGCCGCCTTTCCAAAAAGAGAACACCAAAATAACAAGTTAAAACTTTGATTTTCTTTAAATAAAATCAGAGCCCAATAACCTAAAGGTGACCCTCATTTTGTGCCACGAACACAAACTCAAAAAAACCAGAGTAACTCTAATCGAATATGATGACGTAAAATTCGACAAAATAGTCGATGATCTAAGATACTACGGCGAAGGCAATAGCAAAAACCGCATTCTCAAATTCGATTTCGAATATTGCCTGAACTGTAACCTGCGTCTACTAAACGGTAAACCCGCCCTTACAGAGGGCATTTTGGAAGACGAATTCGAGCGGATAGTGACGCAAGCCAAAAAGGGAAGCTGTAAAGCAGCTTCGCATGTGACGATTCAGCACAGTGAATTTGAAGTGGTGCAGCGCCTAATCAAAGCAGCTTTAGAATTTGGCAAACTCAAACAGACATTCTGATATGCCTTATTTGACTAGTTTTTCTGCGATGGCTTGTTGCTGTTCTGGTGTAAAAACCTCTGCTTGACAATGTGGACACCTAAGGGCTTTCACGGCATGTAAAACGACCCCGTCTATTTCGAGGTCAAAAACTACTTCAATGTATTCGACACAGCATGTTGGACATAGAAGTGCTCCTGCCTTGGTTAGGGTGCTAATGAAGTTTTTCGGCAAGAATTTTCGCCCACTCTTTAACTCTGAATGCGTCGGTGTTGTCCAGCATGGTTTTTTTGAAGTATTTGATTTTTCCCCCAAAGGCTTCTGAAAAAACGAAGTCTACATTGGGGTATTTGTTAATGGTTTTTTTAACGAACCATTTTATTGCGCTTTGGTAGCTGCCGGGTGTGCCACCCCAGGATGAAGAGGTATATAACGCGACTTTTTTGCCTGTGAAGTCGTTTTTGAGGAATTTGAGTGCTGTTCCATAAACTCTGCCTCCGCGAACGCCCGCTCCAACGACAACGTTTTGGTAGTCTGCTAAGTCTGGCAGTTCCTGCTTTTTGAGGTCTACTAAATCAACTTCAAAACCCTCTTCGCAAAGGGTTTGAGCGATGATTTTTGCTGCACCTTCGGTTGCGCCTTGTTTTGTTTCGTATGCGATCAGCGTTTTTCCGTTAGCCATATTTGTCAACTTTCATAGGGAGAATGTACTGCAGGGTTAAAAAATTACTGGGTGAAAGAAAGATTGAGTTTGAACAGTTCTGTTATGTTGTTTAGTAGGTTGGGGTTTCGGAGTTGATTTTTTTGCCGCAATTATGACAGAAAACAGCGCCCGACACGTTTCTTGCTCCGCAATTAAGGCAGACTACACCTTTATCTTGGGAAGCTTGGGTTGTTTGGCCAGAGGTGCTTTTTTGGAGGTTTTCGCCTGCCTTTTTTAACGCTGCATGTGTTTCGTGCGCCGCAATAGTGAACGCCCGCTCCAGTTCGGTTCCGACTCGGTAGAAGGCGTCTTGTAGCTCGCCTGTGGGGTACAATACTTTGGCTGTTTTTCCAGTTTCGGTTTTGGTGCCGCATTTAGGGCAGAAATATGCGTCATCGGCGACCTGAGCGCCGCAATGTGAACAGTAAACCATGTCTATATCTCCACAGTATAGCTGGGGAACATTGGGATTTAAGCTTTGCAGAAGGACATTTAATACTCTTGTTTTTCCTAGTTAAAAAGGGGTGAGTTGCCTCACTCTTAATCTTCTTGGGTTTTGTGTAAATGTTTGTGTTTTAATTTCTGCTTCTTGTTGGTTTGCCTGTTGGTTGAGGCTGGTTCTACAAAAACTTATTTCCAAGTTTTGAACCCTTTGCTGCTTTGTTTAGTGGGTACGCATATAGACTGGGGTAGACTAAGTCGAACGCCAAATTAGCCCTGAGAATGAGCAAGAGTACACATGTCAACACAAAAAAGGTATTTTTGCGCTATCAGCACCTTCCTTTAATTGGCTTGCAAGTTAGGAGCTGATATACCACGAAGTTTTTCTAAATATACAACTGAATTATCGCTAAAAACAAAAAAAAGAAAAACTGTTTTATTGGAGTTTCTGTTTGCTTTCCTCGATTATTTTAATGGTTTGTTGTTGCCATGCTTCGAAGCCTTCGGGGGTTTCGGGGTAGGTATTGTAGTGTGCGCCTAGCGCCCGCATCATAACCACTGTGCTATGGAGCTTGTTTAGGAAGCCGACTTTCTTGATGCCGCGGAAAACCCGTTTAGCGGTTTCAGTGATGTTTAGGTGGAAGTCATCCCCCATTCCTGCCTTTAGCACGTCATCTTCGGTCATGAGTTTCTGGTTCATGCCATAGTTTAAGTCATCATCGCTGCAGCTTAAGAGGAATATCTTGAAGATGTCCAAAGTTCCCTGCTTCTTGCCGTAGGTGTTAATGTACTTCTTGTTGTATCCCCACAAGGCTGCTTTAGTCGGTTCACCCTTGCTTAACGCCTCTGCGATTTGCTGGCCTGCAAAGTGACCGGATAGCATGCTCGGGCCGATGCCGCCGCCATGAATAGGGTTAACTAATGATGCCGCGTCGCCGATGAGCATGACGCCGTTGCCAACCATGTTGTCGATTGGTCTGCGGACGGGGTCAAACCATGCGCCGCCGGTTACGACAGTGGAGTCTTTAAACATTGGTTTAGCAAACACTGTCTTGTAAAGCTGCTCCTTGGGGTTTGGGTAACCTGTTTTACGCATACATGTGCCAATACCCACGTTGACTTTGGCGTCGCCTTTGGGGAAAATCCACACATACCCTCCTGGACTGGCTTGCTGGTTGAGGTAGATTTCGCAGTAGCGGGTGTCTTCGGTTTCCTCTTTGAGTTGTCGGATTTCGCGGTAGCAGGCTTCTACGTCGGCGTTGTCGATGTCTCGATCAATGCCCAACTCTGGTGGCAACTGTTTGCGAACCATGCCGAAGTAACCGGTAGCATCGACAGTAACCTTGCCGCTGAGTTCCGAAATTGCGCCGGTTTTCATGTCTTTAGCTGAAATGCCAGCGACTGCACCGCCCTCAAAGAGGGGGCTGCGGAAATTCATGTTATCAAAAAACTGGGTCCCTGCGTCGGTGGCTTTTTTTAGTAGCCACTGCCCAAACAGGTGGCGATTTAGGATGTGGCCGACAAAGTCCTTGTCTGCGATAGTGAAGATGGTGTTTTCGTCTGGGCTGTAGATTTTAATGCCGTCGATTTTTGCTTCAAACTCGTCGCCGGTTGGCATGTCGAGTCCGAGGGTTTTTAGGTGGTGATCGCCCAAGGCGTCTCCGCAGATTTTTTCGCCTACTTCGGCTTTAGGTTTTTTGTCGATTAAGGCTACTTTTAGGCCTGCTTCCGCCGCGGTTTTTGCTGCGAGGCATCCTGCTGTTCCTGCACCTACAATTATAGCGTCAAATTTCTCCATTATTTTACTCTCTCCATTGATGAGCTTTACTATTTACACTTACTTGTATAAGTAAATGCTTATAAATTATGAAGTGAGCAAAACCACACCGAGTTTAATCGCCATGAGCAAACCTTTAACACTCAGCGCAGAATTCAGAAAAATAGTAGAATCGCAAATGGAACAAGTTCTACGCGGAGTCGAACTCACATTTAGCCAAATCATAGAGAAACAAAAAATCACCCCAAAAGAACTCAAAGACGAAATCGAATCGTTGCAGGACACATTCAACCTACTCTTCCAAAAATGGAGCCTAGAAATCCTATATACCCTAATTCTAAAAAACCAAATCGGGTTTGGCGAAATAAAAAAGACACTGGGAGTCAACAGTCGAACGCTATCTGACAAACTTAAGATGCTTCAGGCAAGCGGCTACATAAACCGAAAAGTTACATCGGGGCCGCCCCTACGCGTAGAATACTCCCTCACACCCAGAGGCAAAAATACAGTACTGCTGGCGCTGCCACTGCTTTACTACCAGACTGAAGCCTAAGGTTTAGGCTGAACTCTTTTGAGGGCTTGAGGCAGGCTGGTGGTTTCTTTTACCGTCTCAAAAACCATGCACGTCAAAGTTTTTTCTAAACCTTTTATGTGGCGTAGTTTATCCACAACAAACTTGCCCACCGCTTCGACATTTTCAGCCCGCAGTTTAATAAGCAGGTCCCAGTCGCCTGTGATGATGTGTACTTCCTGTACTTCAGGGTACTTGGCGATTTCCTCTGCGACTTCACGCTGGGTTATGGGTATGTCGTCTTTTCCGCGGTAAGAGACTGAGGCTAAAATAAATGCAGAGGTGGCTAAACCCAGTTTTTCTGGACTGAGCATTGCGCGATATTGTTTGATGATGCCGAGTTCTTCCATGCGTTTAATTTTGGCAAACACTGTGGTTATGGGAGCTCCGATTTTTTTGGCGATTTGGTTGGCAGTGAGTTTGCTGTTCTCTTGGATGAGAACTAATATCGCGAGGTCTTTCTCGTCCAGTTTAAGGCTCATATGTAAATATTACAGCTTTCCAGTATAAAAGTTTGTAGTAATTGTAAATATTTCATTTTTTATTATAAAAAATTTATTACCGCCATTGCACAATGGGTTACCCAAACACTTCACAGTGATTACCTTGACAACACCAGAAATAGAAATCCCAAAGTCGTTAGACCAACTAACGGCAAGTGAAATCCAAAGAAAAGCCTGCATAGGCAAAGTTATGACTTACACCCTCAAAAGCCTCACCAATACCTACACTAACAAGGGCTTTCAATGGCTCCTCCCTGTTGCTTTGAGCCAAAGCACCGACCCACTCTGGCCTGATCCAGGCGCTTCCATCGAGAAGCGCATTGAAGTTGACATATACGGCAAACCCGTCCGCACAACCGCCAGCATGATCATCCATAAACTCGTAGCAGCCTCCACCGCCTACCCCAAACTCTTCATACTCTCACCAAACATCAGAATCGAAAAGGCTGAACGAGCCAAAACCGGCAGACACATCTACGAATTCACCCAGTTAGACTTTGAAATGGCAAACGCCACTACCAAAGACGTATTCGCACTTGTAGAAGAAGCCATCTGCACGCTACTTAAAGACATCAAAAAAGATATGCGCGAAGAACTAACCACCTTGTGCCGCTGCGACACACTAAAGGAACCAACAGCACCATTCAAAGTCTATGACCGCGAAGACCTTGAAGCCAAATATGGCTCTGACGGATGGGAAGCAGGCATCACAGAAGAAATCACCGAACCCGTTTGGGTAACCAACATCCCACGCGAATTCTATGACTTCGAAGATTTTGGAACCGGCAAATGGGATAACTATGACCTGTTTCTACCCCAGTTTGGAGAAAGCCTCTCAGGCGCCAAACGCGAATGGGAATACAAGAAGATCGTAGAGAAAATCGAGCGGGACCAAGTTAAAAAAGAAAACTATGCAATTATAATAAAGATGGCTCAGGAAGGTCGCTTGTTGCCATGTGCCGGTGGAGGTATAGGCATGGAACGCTTAGTCGGTTGGCTAGCAGGTGTTAAACACATAGGCGAATGTCAACCTTTCCCGCGTGTACCTGGAAACGTTAATGAACTCTAAGCGGAAACTCTAGAATGGAATGAATATCCCATGAATCCGTATTTAGAAGCACTTCAACCAAAATTAACTCCATTGGACTTCCAAAAATTAAGCTCAATCGACAACCCAAACGTGCATGAATTCATCGCCAAAGCAAGCGACCTCTGTCACCCGGCAAAAATCTTCATATGCAGCGATAGTACCGAAGATCTAGAGCACGTGCGCAAATGTGCCGTCAGCACTGAAGAAGAACGAGCAGTTCTTAAACTCGAAGGACACACTGTGCATTTCGACGGCGAACACGACCAAGGCAGAGACCGCAAAGCTACCAAATACCTTGTCTCAAAAGGCTCAAGCTTAAGCAAGGCACTAAACCAGATGGACCGCCAAGAAGGTCTATTAGAAGTTATGGGGGTGCTGCGTAACAGCATGGTGGACAAAACCATGATTGTTCGCTTCATCTCTCTGGGTCCTCCTGACTCTGAATTCACTATCCTAGGCCTGCAATGTACCGACTCCTGGTATGTTGCTCATTCCGAATCTTTGCTCTACAGACCCGGGTTCGACCAGTTTGTTAAGGCAGGAAACAGGACTGAGTTCCTCAAAGTTTTACACTCTGCTGGCAAACTCACAAGCGACATGGTCAGTGTAGACTACGACAAGAAACGCATATACATCGATCATATGGACGAGACCATCTACAGCGTCAACACGCAGTACGCAGGTAACAGTGTGGGCTTCAAAAAACTCGCCTTCCGCCTCGCCATACGCAAAGCAAGCAGTGAAGGCTGGTTAGCCGAGCACATGCTGCTTATGGGCGTCTATGGACCGAACAACCGCAAAACCTACTTTGCAGGAGCTTTCCCAAGTGCATGTGGCAAAACCTCAACAGCCATGTTGCCTGGTGAAACAATCCTTGGAGACGATATTGCCTATATCCGTGAAGTCAACTCCACAGCCCGCGCGGTTAACGTAGAATCAGGTATCTTTGGTATCATCAAAGATGTTAAAGCCAAAGAGGACGCACTCATCTGGGAAGTTCTCACTCACCCTGGCGAAATCATATTCAGCAACATATTAGTCAAAGACGGAAAACCATACTGGCTTGGCATGGGCGAAGAACTGCCAAAAGACGGCATAAACTTCACTGGAGTGTGGTTTGAAGGCAAAAAAGACGAAGCAGGCAACGACGTTCCCGCAGCCCACAAAAACGCACGTTATGCCATCTCACTTAAAAATCTTAAAAACTGTGACCCTGAACTCAACAACCCCAACGGTGTGGAATTGGGCGGCGTCATGTATGGCGGCAGAGATGCAAGAGCCTACGTACCCGTTCAACAGGGTTTCAGCTGGGAACATGGCATAATCGCTTATGGTGCATCACTGGAAACCGAAACAACATTCGCAACAATCGGCAAGGAAGGCGTTCCAGAAATCAACATGATGAGCATCCAGGACTTCATTAGCATTCCGCTTGGCAGAAACGTACAGAATAACCTTGACTTCGGTGCTAAACTTCAAAAGCAACCCATAGTGTTTGGCGTGAACTATTTCCTTCGGGACGTTGATAACGGTAAGTACCTAAACAGTCCACAAGACAAACACGTTTGGGTGAAGTGGATGGAGTTGCGTGTCCATGGCGAGGTCGAAGCAATAAAATCACCTACAGGCTACATACCCAAATATGAAGACCTTAAGAAACTCTTCAAGGAAGTCCTAAACAAAGAATACCTGAAGGAAGACTACATCAAACAATTCACTATCCGTATACCGGAAAACCTGGCTAAAATCGAACGTGTACAGCAATTCTACCAAGGAAACGTCACCGACACCCCACTGGAACTCTTCGGCGTACTCTACTTGCAACGTCAACGCCTACTTGAATCACAGGCTAAATACGGCGACTACATTTCTCCTGAATGTTTCGAAAAAAAATCAGGAGAATAAACCAGAAATGGCACATTCAAAATACCTTTTTCCCTTTTTATGGGTCAAATTTTTAAACAGTCGCGGTTTAGTGACTAGTAATTCATAATCATTAATTAAGAAAATCCATAAAGTCAGACATAAAAAAAGAAGTGAAGGAAGAATGATGATGAAGATTGACAAAGAATGCAAGCACACAATCAACTTGGCTACTGTATCAGGAGATGGTTCCTTCCAGTGTCCAAAATGCGGCACCTCCATTTCGCCCGAAGACGAAACAGAAGACAACTACCAAATCATGGACACCAAACTTGTAGACGACGAATTGTCTGAACTCGTCATCGAATGCGGCAAATGCGGCTGCACCATTCTCTTGACTGGCTTCCAGCAGGGATTAGACGCATAAAGTATCGTTCTATTTTTCCAAAACTACTTCTCTGCATTTATTTTTGTTCTAGCGATGGGTTTTTCTTAGATGCAAATTCGTTAACGTAAGAGATGCGTGGTGCCACATCTTCTTCTTCACAAACACAAACGACGTTATTCCCGTAATGAAAGTTGAGCCAATTAGCAGCCCGTTTGCCACAGTGATAAACTCTGGCACCTGAGCCATACCTACCAGCAGCCCAACAAAAAAGTACAATGAAACAGAACCACACACTAGCTGCGCCGCAACTACTGTCTTCTGGTGTTGCAGCACTTCAGCTTTAAGCCAATTCAGCCCCGCTTCAGTGCGTTTAGAAACATCAGGCAAATCGTCAAGCACCAAAGTCAAACCACCCAGAATCAGGAACCTACCGATGTTAACTTCCACGCTTGTGTTGTTAACAAAGAAAAGCATCGCAAATGAGACAGGCGAGAAGATATAGATGAATACAACTGCAACAGCTAAAACGAGAAAGCCGTAGAAGTAGTGGTGAAACAGGAATCTGCCTGTGTGAAGTTTTCTGCCTAACAATGCTGAAGGAAAGATGTTGATTATTGCAGCGGCTATGACGAACCAGAAAAGGTTGCCGTTTAAGATGTAGGGGTAAAACGGCTGCCACATTCCGTCGTAGTAATAGTAGTACCCTGAGAGGATGCCTATGCAGCACGCGATGGTTAAAAGTGCATTGAATACTAGGGAAATGCTGAAAATCTTTTTGCAAATCACCCAAGCGCGACTCATGTCATTCACTGCTGTTTCTCTTTAAAAAATCAAAAGTGGTGCTTAATTCATATGAACGTTGCGTAAAAAAGGGATTCGCTTCTCAATATGGTCTGCCAGTATATAATAAAATAATGACACATGAAAAAGAAAAAAATGTTTCCGTTATTTGCTTAATTTTGCTGCAATCAAAAACGGTACAACCCGGCTGTAATCGATAGCGTTGTTACACACATTAAAAACAATAAAAAACGCTTCAACGAAAGCCGTCAAAGTTGATTTTAGCAAGCTATAAAGTGTTTGCAAATATGAATAAGGTAAAAATGTTACGAAGAAAAAGGAAACTGTAAATTCCACATGCCCTCATTTTTAAACACCTGCTTAGTGATAAGATAGAGATTATTTTTGCAGCACCAAAACATTGAAATTCACAATAAGAGGTTTCTAAATGGGCTATGAGATAATCGAGGTACGGCGAAGCCCTCCGACGGGGAACTAAGTCGTGGCTGATGAGAGCTTTTTCCGCTATTGAGCCCAAAAGTTAACATCACTCTTTTAGCTACAAATATTGTTAAATATACTTAACTCGATTTTACTCTTGATAGGACGATGGTTAACAAGTCAAAGGTAATAACTACCATTTTGCTAGTAATTCTTGCCTTCGCATTATTTGTTGTAAACTTGGAATATCCTGATATTTACTTTGAAAAAATCCTATACTCAACTATAGCTATCACTATAGTGTACGTTTTATTCGAGGTTGTTCTGGGTGGATATGCTACAAGGCGTATTAAGGATTCAAAAACACGCTACAGCTTTAGAAAGGTTCTCTCAGTTGTAAGCCTAGCCATAGGTCTTTTGTCTTTACTGACAATTTGGATAACTGAGACTCAAAATGTTCTGATAGCATTTGGACTTATTGGTGCAGCTATAGCTTTTGCGCTACAAGATATATTCAAGAACTTTATGGGAGGGATACTTCTCTTCATCAGCGGAACCTACCGGGTAGGCGACAGAATCGAAGTTGACAACAAATATGGCGATGTTATAGACATCGGCGTTTTATACACAACCCTTATGGAGACCCGAGAGTGGGTATCAGGCGACCAAGTGACCGGTCGATTAACAATCATCCCCAACGGCATAGTTCTCGTCGGAACAGTACACAACTACACTCGGGATTTTGATTTCATCTGGGATGAGATAAGCCTTCCAATTACCTATGACAGCGACTGGAACCAAGCTACCCAAATAATACTTGACATAATAAAAGTCCAAACCGCAGAAGTAGTTGACAACGCCCAAAAAACCATGGTTAGGCTAGAGGGAAAATATTATTTTACTAAACGGTCTCTTGAACCCTCCATATTCCTCAGCTTAACCGATAACTGGATTCAGTTTGGTATAAGATACGTTACCGACGTTAGGAAAAGAAGGGAAATCCACAACCGCATAGAGCGCTTGATTCTAACTGAACTATCGAAATCTAAGAGCGTAAAAATTGCGTCCGCGACACTAAACATAACTAGCTTCCCCCCAGTTAATATTAGAAAGCATTCAAATCTCTAAATTTTTATGCACTTTTTATTACAAATAAATTGAAAGAAGCGGTTTATGACAAAACACAATTAAATTGATCAAAAGGAGATGGTTTTGGTGAAGATACTATCGACTACTTTTTGTGGGGGAAAGAGAAGAGACAGAGAAGTTTGTCTCTTTAGTAGTGATCTTTTTTGCCGGTCATGTATGCCCAGACGCTTACCAGCACGACTGTTAGGCATGCACCTGCTAAGCCTGAAATAATGTAGCTAGTTGCGGCACCAAGAGCTGGTAGGACTGTGATTAGCCATGGGATGATGATTGTGGCTGTGAGTTGTGCGATTACACCTGCCATGAATCCTAGAAGGGCGATTATGACGAATACTTTTATTCTGCTGTTCATTGTTTTCACCTGTTGGTATCTGTGTTACCCATCGGTTCTTTTTAGTGTAACTTACACATTTATGTAAAAACATGTCTGTGAGCATAATGAGTTTAACATATCTATTTGTCTCTATTAGCGCAATCTGAGACAACATATAGTCTTACGTATATATGTACATGTTTCAGTCGTATTAACAATGTATAACTCGCTTTTCGGCATTCTACCCGTAAATAGAGGTAATGATTATGTCAGAAAGATTTGCAAAAAAGTGGGAAGCCAAAAGAGATGAGCAGCCCTTCCAGGACCGCATTAAAGACGCAGTAAAGCCGCCGGGTCCACTAAAACCGCGCCTTGACTTCGCAGTCAGACGCATCGAACTTCAAATTCAAAAACTCGATCAAGCAACCGACAGATTTGGACAAAGAGACAAAGCTATATTCGCACGCATTGTTGATGCATACACTAAACACGACAGCGCACGTGCAAATGTTTTCGCAAACGAGTTAGCAGAAGTACGCAAAATGTCAAAACTCATTATGAACGCGAAATTAGCCCTTGAACAAATCACTTTAAGATTACGCACAGTTTCAGAACTAGGTGACGTAGTTTCAACCCTTGGCCCAGCCGTTGGTGTGCTACGCAGCGTAAGAACAGGCTTGACAAGCGTTTTCCCAGAAGCAGAAAGTGAACTTGGTGAAATCGGCAACATGTTGAGCGGTATAATGATTGAAGCAGGCCAAGGTAGCGGCATGACACTCAACTTCGACACTGTCAACGAGGACGCATCAAAGATACTCGTCGAAGCAGCAACCGTCGCAGAACAAAAGATTAAAGATAAGTTCCCTGACCTACCCCAATCAATGCCACCAGCACCCGCTTCTCAAGCAGAGAGAACGACATTCTAAGATAAGGAGGAAAACAAAAAATGTCCAACTCCAATCTTTTTCTTTCAATTGGCAAACCCATCAAAAACGAGTATGGCCGAATAATCGGAAAAGTTGCATCCTTCGCATTAACCCCCAACGGCAAATTCGAAGCTGTTTATGTTGAATTTGGTGATGGTCAATTCTCCAAGCAGCCTATGGAAAGCCTACGGTTCAATGGACCAGACGTCACCTTTATCTCGAAAATCAAGTCACAAGCCGACACCCTCTGCGACCACATCCCCCTCATCTGGCGTAAAGACGAAGCCGTAAAAGATTTGTTTGACAAAAAGAAAATAACCCCCGACGTATACCAGGACCTTCACAACAGCTTTGAAAATGTGTTGACTCAGCTTAAAAAAGAAGCCCAAATCATAATCGACGAAGCCTCCATTGAAATTGAGCGGTGCCAAGAAGAAGTCACCTCGCTCAGCTATGCCATAGCCAATTTGGAAATCGAACATGAAATAGGCAAAGTGGACGATGAAAATTACAAGGCTGCATTTGCACTTCTGCAAGACACCCTACGCCGTGCAAGCTCAGAGAAGACTGACTTCGAACTTACCAAGAGCAAATTATCCGGTGTTCTGCTGGGAGACCAAAATGGCGGCATGCCTAAAACAAACAAGATTTACGCTGAAACAGTCAATACAAACGCCGCCACTAAACTGCCCGAACCACCAGTTGTTGTCTACGTCAAAGAACCAAACAAAACGTCCCTTTAGGATAGGAAATAAACGACAGGAGACTGGGTGAGGGAAAAACAAAATGGGCTTCAAAAACTCAACCCCTCCCCCAATCCGTGAAGTCGCCACTAAATCTATTTATACACTTAAAACTCAGCATAACAAACTAGCACAAGCAAGCTTCCGCTTAAAAGAGCGGGATCGCATACTTTTTGAAACTTGCTTGAGCGCACTGAAAAAGAACAACAAAGAAAAAGCAAACATGTGCGCCACCGAAATCGCAGAAGTCCGCAAACTGGTCAAATTCCTACACAACGTCCAGTTAGCTATTGAACGTGTTATACTGCGCCTTGAAACAATCCGTGAACTCGGCGACATAGTTGCCGACCTAAAACCAGCTTTAAAGATGCTCCAAGGCGTTTCTCAAGAATTATTCCAAGTCTTACCTGACGTTAGCAGCGAGTTAAGCAACGTTAACAGTACAATCCAAGACACCCTCCAACAAACCCGATTCACCGCCGATGAAAACATCGTGGGCGTCGGACGCAAGACAGAGGGTGGAGAAGAAATTCTCAAAGAAGTCTCCTGTTTCATGGAACAAAAAATAGCTGAAGACCTACCTGAACCGCCCGTTTCCGCACCAGCGGCTCCAGTTAAGGAGAAAGTCCCCGCCGCCCCCATCCGAGAGATGGTTGCTTTGACGGCGAGTTCCTCTCAGGTTTTCGGGGAGAAATCCAAAGAGGAAACAGGCTTTGACCCTGAGAAGTGTATGTTCTCATATAAGAAGTCGGAAATTAAAGAGTTCTCCGTAAAAGTTGAGAAGCCAACTCCCAACCTTGAAGAAATACTGTTGGAGTATGTGCGTAAAACTAATGGAGAGATTGATTTAGGTCGATGTAGTGATGAACTGAACACTTCAAACGAAGCAATCGAACGCGCCCTAGAAAGCTTAGGGACGCAAGGTAAAATTAAGATTGAATTACGTTCGCCTCAATGAGCGAGAAGAGAAGGAGAGACAAACACCCGATGAGTGCGTCAAACGAGCTAGAAAAAGAGCAACTGCATACGCGCTGGATGCCGTTAGACTGGATAAACAAGGCCAAAAAGGCAGAGCCATCACACTCTACCAGAAGGCAATTGAGAGCCTGCTACAGCTTGTTCAGCTTTACCCCGAATATGGGTTAAACAAGGTTTATGTTCAAAGAGCAATAGCTTACCAGGAACGTATAAAGTCATTGCAAGGTTCAGTTTCATCAAACGAGATGAACCAAGCAGCGGCAGAAGACAGTGATGGTGGAGGTGCGGCAACTATGGACGGACCAAACACTTCAAACGGAAATGGAAAACCAAATGAGGAACTCGTGATTAACGAGAAACCTAAAGTTAGCTGGGGTGAAGTAGTCGGCTTAGAAATTGCTAAAAAGGCCGTTAAAGAAGCCATCGTTTACCCAGTGCAACGCCCTGACCTTTTCCCTCTAGGTTGGCCACGCGGCATTTTGCTATTTGGTCCCCCTGGCTGCGGCAAAACTTTGCTGGCGGCGGCGGTTGCAACAGAGATAGACGCCAACTTCTATTCGATTGATGCAGCATCAATTATGTCCAAGTGGTTGGGCGAAGCAGAACAAAACGTAGCTAAACTCTTTGGCTCTGCACGTAAATCCGCTAACGACGGCAAACCCGCAATTGTTTTCGTGGACGAGTTGGACTCGTTGATGGGCAACCACAGCAACGAAGTGGGTGGCGAAATAAGAGTTAAAAACCAGTTCCTAAAAGAAATGGATGGTATAGTGGATAAAGGTAAGGCGCTTCATGTCTATGTGATTGGTGCTACTAACAAGCCTTGGGATTTGGACTGGGCTTTCATACGTAGATTCCAAAAACGAGTCTTGGTTCCGTTAGCTGACCATGCAACGCGTCTAAATATGCTAAAACATTACACAGCCACCTTAGAAGTCGCTACAGATGTAGATTTACACGAATTAGCAAGACTCTCAGAGGGATTTAGTGGCAGCGACATTAGAGACGTTTGTCAGTCTGCACAGCTTAAACTCATCGGTGAATTCTTCGAGTCTGGGCAAGCGTTGAATAAGGAGGCAAAGCCGAGATCTCTAAACATGGCTGACTTCCGCCAGATCCTTGAGGAACGCAAGCCAAGTGTGTCTTTGGAAATGCTGACGAGCTATAACCGATGGTTCGATGCGTTCAAAGCGCTGTAGATAAACGAGAGAGGGCAACAAGAAAAATGGCCGGGTTGGGTGGAAAGGTTTGGAGCGCCTTATAATTTTGCACGCTCTCCCCTTCTCCCCCTCAAACTACCTCCAAGCCCCACAAACATAAGCCAACCCGGCTCAAATCTTTTCTAAAACTGTTTTTTGTTTTTCAATAATAGCAATAGTAGTATAGCTGCCTTATGTGTATTGGATTTTCGTCTCTTAGCGTTGCTATTTTTTTTATTGGGTTTATATGGTTCATCTTTTTGACTACTGGTATTTTTGACATTTATGTGTCAAAATTGCCAGCGGTTATCTCCACAGAGAATTCTGGTAAATTACAAGGCTTATTTCTCCCTTGTTTAGGCTAAATCGTTTTTTTTATGGCGTTTTCGTGAGTTGGGGCAGTCTTTTTTAATATAAGCAAATTTTAAATAATATTTGTGGACTAAATTAATTTAGAGGTTAATATATTGCCGAAAACTGCAAAAAAAGCAGCTAAAACAACTAAAAAGAAGAAATAACCCCCATAAGAGGTTTGAAATATTCCTCTTAATCTTCTTTTTTCTTATCCACAAAAAATTGTTTCTTTTAGACATAAAAACGTCCACGCCAGTTTTAGTTAAAGAAACTTTATCTTCCCTTCTGCATTAACCTAGAATCAGAAGAGCGAAACGTCATGAACACTTACCTCTTAAAAGTCGACATCGGCGCACTGCAACTGCCAAACCCCACAATGCTCGCCTCAGGCGTATTGGGCTACACCGCCCAATCCTTTGATCGGGTCGCCAAAGCAGGGGCGGGAGCCATAGTCACCAAATCCGTTGGCACCCAACCCCGCGTAGGCTACGTAAACCCGACCGTAGTGCAGTCAGCTTCAGGCTTAATCAACGCAATGGGATTGCCAAACCCAGGCATAGACGTTTTCTCATCCGAAATAGTTGAATCCAAACTCACAGTCCATATCCCTATAATCGTAAGCGTGTTCGGCTACTCCGCAGAGGACTATGCTGTGGCAGCCAAAAAGGCAGAGGCGGCGGGCGCTGACGCAGTGGAACTTAACGTTTCATGTCCGCATGTGAAGCAGACGGGAGCCGAGATTGGGCAAAACCCCAAAATACTTTCCGAAGTGGTTTCCAAAACCCGAGCTGCCCTCAAAAAGCCGCTTATTGTGAAACTTTCTCCAAACATCTCCGACATCACAATGTTGGCGAAGGCGGCTGTTGACGCAGGTGCAGATGCTTTAACGGCGATTAACACTTTAAAGGCGATTGCGATCGACCCCGAAACCATGCAGCCCATCCTCAACAACACCAGAGGAGGTTTATCAGGCTCAGCTATCAAACCCGTAGCCTTAAGATGCGTCTATGACATAGCCGAAACCTGCAAGGTCCCCATAATCGGCTGCGGCGGCGTCACAAACTGGCGCGATGCAGTAGAATTCTTATTGGCAGGCGCATCAGCTGTGCAAATCGGAACCGCAGTCGCAGACGACCCAGAAATTTTCCAGTCAGTAACCAAAGGAGTAGAATCATACTTGAGAAAAAAACATTTAGGGAGCGTATCTGAACTTGTCGGACTTGCCCACCGCAAATAATTTAATGCGAACCACCCAGCTTGTGCAGGTGCGAACTGAAAGCCCCACCGTTAAAACCTTCACGTTTACAGACAAGTTATGCAGTAAAGCTAAGCCTGGACAGTTTTTGATGCTTTGGATTCCCGGAGTAGACGAAATTCCACTTAGCATCATGAACGCCCAAAACGGCTTGGTGTCGGTTTCCGTGAAAGCAGTCGGCCACGCCACCCGCCACATGCACACAATGGAGGCAGGCTCAACAGTCGGTGTCCGCGGCCCATTTGGCAACTGCTTTACCGAAAGCCGCGGCAGAGTTCTCCTCATAGCAGGTGGAACAGGCACTGCACCACTACTGTTCCTTGCCAAACAACTAGCATCTAAAACAGCGCGGCTCTCCTTTGTTCAAGGCGCCAAAACAAGAAACGAGCTACTTTTTATCAGCGAAATCGGCGGAGTCTGCCAAGAGCAAAACATCATAACAACAACCGACGACGGCACTGCAGGTCTTCAATGCCTCGTCACGCAGCCGCTGGCTCAACTCTTCGATAAGGAACGCTTCGACATGATATACACCTGCGGGCCTGAAATCATGGTTAAAAAAATCTTTGAGTTAACCGAAAAACACAAACTGCCCGTCGAAGCCAGCCTGGAGCGGCTTATGCGATGCGGAATTGGCTTGTGTGGGAGCTGCATGATTGGCAAGTACCGTGTCTGCCGTGACGGACCCATCTTTACTGCTACGGAGCTTAGGGAAATCAAAGGCGAGCTGGGCATCTCAAAAATCGGATTTGACGGCTCAAAAATCCCTGTTTAACCCCATTTTTTGTGGTAAACATAAATTCTAATTATACCTTTCTTGTGTGAGGCAACTCTGATGGTATGTGAACGTGAGTTAGTTAATGAACAGGTTTCTTGGCTATTAGACGATGTGGCTATGGAAGCCACCTTGACTTACCCTAAAGAAGGCGGCAACGGTTGTGGAGTCATATTTGTAGCAGGTAGTGGACCAACAGATCGTGACTGGAACTCTCCGGTTCTCCCCGGTTCAAACGGTAGTGGCAAGCTCCTCGCCGAGGCACTTGCCAAAGAGGGCTTTAGCACGTTGCGTTACGATAAAAGGGCTTCTGGTCCTCATATGAAAGAAAACATGACTAAGTTGATTGGAAAAATCAGCATGCAAAGCCACCAAGACGAATTGGCAGGTGCAGTGCAAACCCTTCTTGCTTCAGGTAAAGCCCCAAAAGGTGTTTTTGCACTGACAAGTAGCGAAGGCGAAATGCACGCCCTCAACTATCAACTCCAAACCAAATGCAACCGCTTCCGTGGGCTGGTGTTAACCGGTGCTCCGGGACGAGCCATATGTGATGTTGTGCAAACCCAAATTCAAACTCAACTGAAAACCTTACCCAACGGGGAAGCATTGATTCAAAGCTACAACGCTGCAGTAACTGATTTTGCTGCGGGAAAACCCATGAACGTTGACCCTGCTCTTCCTGAGTTTGCGCGTAATCTGCTCATGGCTCTGACGGTTCCTGTGAATTTGCCTTTTGCTAAGGAATTCTGGCTGTATAACCCAGCTCAGTACATAGGCAAAGTTGATGTTCCTGTTTTGGTGGTTATCGGCAAAAAGGATGTGCAGGTGGATTGGCAGCTCGACGGTGCCCCCTTAGAAGCCGCCACTAAAGGCAAGGTTGATGTGACTTTTGTTTACCCCGAAAACGCAAATCATGTTCTCAAATATGAGGCTAAGCCGAGGGCTGAGTTGACAGGTATGGCTTCTTTAGAGTACAACGTGGCTGGTGGCAAGCTGGATTCGGATGCGCTGTCTTTAGTTATTGAGTGGCTGAAGGAGCATTTGGCATAGTTTTCTTTTTTATTTTTTCGAAGTTGCAGTTGGCGCTGAGTTAGTGGTTATGGAAACTTTTATTAGTCATTGTAAATTTTTACACTGCGTTGAAAAAAAATAGTTTGAGGGGAATAAAGGTAAGCAGTATAAGAAACCTCAACAAAAACACAAAAGCCATAGCCGCAACAGCAATCTTTGCGGCACTCTACGCCGTAGTCAAACTAATACCACTCGGACCCATGATAGGACTCTCAGGGCCATTCTCAGTCGCCGACTGTCTTGTTCCCATATACGCTATCATCCTGGGCCCTTACGTTGGCGGTGCCAGCGTCATACTGGGCACCTTCTTATCGTTTGGGTTTGGCAGACCAGTCAACTTTTTAGGCTTAGACTTCCTGCCAGCATTCGTAAACGTCGTCGCCATCGGCTTGATAATGAAAAAGAAATGGATACCCGCAATCATACTTAATGTAGCCTTGCTGGGGATTTTCCTAGCTAACCCCTTGACGGTCTGGTTCATTGGCGGTGTGCCATTCTTCTGGCTCCACATCGTTGCCTTAGCTGTTCTTATTTCGCCGCTGGGCTACAAAGCGCCTGACTGGATAAAAACCCTAAAACCTGCCTACATAGCTGTGGGCCTTGGCGTCTTAGCTTTCGTAGGAACAATGATGCAGCACCTAACAGGAAACATACTTACCGAAGTCATCAGTACTCAACTAACGCACGTCATAGCACCTGAGACTCTAACCACCATAATCTGGCCTGCATCGTTTGTGGTTTACCCCATTGAGAGAACACTGCTGGTCATATTATCAGTGGTAATCGGGGTGCCCATGATTAAGGCACTCAAGACAACCTTTTTCCCATTTGAGGATAAAAACAAAAAAGCCGCAAAACAAGCGGCGACCCACTAGCTTTTCTTTTTTTTATTTTTTGAAGAGCGACAAATCCTGCACATAATTTTTGCCTGATTTGAGGGCTGTTTCGGCTTTTGCAAGTTCCATGCCCAAGTAGGCAGCATGGTCCAGCTGCGACACTAAGCCTATCATAAGGATTTTTTGGTAGACGGCTTCGGCAGATTTGCCTTTAACGACATGGACGGGTTTTGTCATGTCATCAGGCAGGAAGTGCACAGCGACAAGCAAATTTTCTCGTCGGTCTACCGCGATTTTGAATGCTCCCAGTTTGTCTAAGGTGGCTATTGTCGGTTCTCCTGCGACGACTGAGACTTTTGCGTCCGCCTCGGAGGTTTGTTTGTCGTAAGTTTCCTCGAAGCTACGTTTATCCTTCAAAACCAGCAAGTCAATTCCGAGGTCTTTAGGCACGGAGCCACGCTTTTTTGCGAGGAACATCATATTGGCTGCGGTGGCTTCTTCGGCGACGGTTCCTTTGGCTTTGATGCTTTTCTCAGTGGCGAGTAGGATGCCGCCTCCGACTTCTGCTGAGAGCCTCGTGAGTAAGGCGTTTAAACCGACCGAGTCTGCATCAAACAGTTCTGTCACGTTTGAGATTCCGAAGAACAGCGGCACCTCTGGGTTTCTTTTGTGGAACTCTTTAAAGGCGATAAATGAATCCAAGATTTCCTGCGGCTCCACAATTAAATCCGCAAGACACCGCTGTACGCCCAGCGCTTTGGCTTTGAGAATGATTTTCTCCAAAAAATTTACGCGTTCGTGAGCCGATTTAGGAATGTAGCCCTGCCGCTGGTTAGTTGGGATAACAACCACCGCAACATCCTTGACGTAGGGAGCGATTGCTTCGATATTGCCCGCATCGGCGCTTAAAACCAGTTCTGCGCCTGCTGAGACGGCGGCTCGGATTTCCTCAACGTTCAATGTATCGATACTAACTGGCAAGTCAACAGCTTCTTTGACCCAACTTACCATATCCGCAGCTTTCTCTGGCTGCGACTCACCCGCAACCATCCCCACATCAATAAAGTCCGCACCAGCATCAGCGAAGCGTCTGGCGGTTTCCTGGATTTCCTCTTTGGTCATGAGGGCGGCGTCCACGATTTCAGCTAAGACACGCAGGGGAAAATCCGCTCCGACGGCGACATCGGCGACGAGCATGTTGCCAGATTTCTGCAGCAACTCATTGCGTTGGGCTTCGACTTTTTTTATCTCTGCCAACGCTTTCTCGGCAAGTTTTTCTCTTAGCAGGTCATCTGCTGGGATTGTTGTGGACTAGCTGGACTTCACAGAGCATGTCCAGCACCGTGGGCAAGTCGGCGGCGTAGCGTGGACCCTTAAACGCAGGTACACCCGTGGCGACTGTGATGGCTTGTGTGTCGCCTCTTAGCAGCCCCGGCGTTATAATAACGTTAAAACCAGCTAAATTCTTGTCTTTTAAGCCGTCGATGATGGCTTGCGGTGTCAAAAAAGCTGCGACGGCGATTTTAAGCGCAAAAATCTCCGTCTCCACAATGCTCTGCTTGGCGTATGCGGCGACGGCTTCCTGCGCCAACTGCCCCGTAACCAAAAGCGCCTTCACTAATGCTCAACCCTGACTGTGGCGCCGCGGTTATTCGCCTTAGCAATAAACGCTTCCCCGCCTGACGCCCGCTTTAAGATAAGCCTTAACTTTAGACAGTATCGCCTTTGCTTGTTCCTGCTTCACCACGCCATAAAGTGCTGGACCCCAACTGCTCTGTCCAACGCCGTAAGTGCCGATGCTTTTCATGAATTCGACGCAGTCCGCAGCGGTTTGGCCTGCGTAGGTTCCTCCCTGCGCTTCAGTGAAGTGGCTGCCCGTCAAAACCTGGATTCTGGTTAGTGCATCGCCGAACTCTTCGATGTCATGCTCCGCCAATGCTGGCAGCAGCTTGTACATTGTTAAGCGGCACATCTGCCCCACCACCTTAGGCGGCATGGGGGCAAGCTTGTCAAAAGCGTTTTTCTCCTCCACATTGCACAGCCCCTTGGGTTGGTTAGGCATGGTGACGATGAAGCGCCACTCCGGCGGGAAAGGTTGTCTGTAAATCAGCGGGGGGCACGCTTGGGTTTTTTGGTTTTTGCCGCCGTCCACCACAAACCCGCCGTACTCAAAGATGCTGGTGCCTACGCTGGTGCGTCGTGCGCGGTCAACCGCTACTGCCAACTCGGGCACGGAGGCTTTGACGCCGCATAGTTTTGCCAGCGCAACCGCCACTGCAATTGAAAGCTGGGTGCCTGAGCCTAACCCTGAGTGACAAGGGATGGCTTTTGCGACATGCAAATGAGCTTGTTTGGAGACGTCGTAAGCGTGGAAGAATCGGTCTGCTGCTCTTGTGGCGTGGTCAACCTTTTCACCCGTAATTTTTAGCCCTTTGACTGTTTGGGCTTGTATAACGACGTTTGGGTGGTCTATAGCTACGCCTAAGCCGCCAAACAACCTGCCTAAATCACCGTTCATATCAATTAAGCCGAAATGCAGCCTAGCAGGGGTTTTAACGTAGACTTTTATGGCCGTGTCCTCCACGTTTCGATTCGTTTCTCTAAATCTTGGAATACAGCGGTGAACTCTGAGCTGGGGGCTACGCGCTCAACTATTTTGGCGTGGCTTCGGATTGTTTCTATTAGCTGTTCCACCTGCTCGCGCTTTTCGGGCATATGCATGAAGGCTTTGACTCGGGTCGCATGAGTAACTGCCTCTATGGTCAGCGGCAGCGCTCGGCAGTACACTCGTGGCAGCTGCTCCTTTGCTGCTACCGTCTCGACTTTAAAGTTGAATATCGTTCGCTCTTCCCCTACAGAAAGCGAGCTTACAGCCACTTCTATGGCTGCGTCGGCGTGCCTGAGTCTAGGTGCTACTGCCGCTTCGGATTTAACAAACCACGTCGCAGGGATTCTGCCGTTTGGGTTTGCCTCCTTAAACGTGGAGCGGTAAAAAACCTCTATACTGTTAGTCAAATTCACGATGGCACATTTTTTAGCTTGGAGGTTCTGGCAGGTCTGCGCCGTGTTATAGACGTTGAGAGTGAGATGCTGTTCATCTTTCATCTGCATACCCATTGGAGCAGCGTTTGGGGAACCGTCGGGGTTTAGGGTTGTGACTATAGCTTCACAGTTGACGCCTTTGGCAAAGCCTAGACTGCTAAGTTTCGTCACTTTGTGTGCCTCAAATCTGGACATTAAGGCTGATCAGTAACTCGATTCAACCGTGTGTAAAAAATCACAGTCGAATAATAAAGTTTTGCCGAGTATGCACTCTGGATGCTTTAAATCCCAATATCTCCGGCAGCTAAAAACTAAGCTTAGACATATGAATATCTAATTTTATTACTGCGAAAAAGGACTTCAATAATTCTTAGTCCTTACCATTTATAGACGCCAACCAACATACTGTTGATACACAAAAACCTACTTTACGATGTCTCAGAGGACAGATATGAACAAAAAACTCGTTCCTTTTACAGTTAGCTCGCTGCGTTTGTTAGTTTTACCTCTTTTTATTTATTTTTACATGTCAAACGATACTTGGATTTTTTTGGGTTTGCTGATTTTCTGCGCAGCCACTGACTACCTTGACGGTTATCTTGCGCGAAGATTGGCGGTATCTTCAAAGGTGGGTGCCTATTACGATGCCGCAACAGACTTCACTTTAATGTTTGGTATATACACTTTATTTGTAGTTTTGGGTTTGTACTCTCTGTGGTTTGTGTTTCTCTTAGCAGTCGCCTTTGCCCAATTCATATTAACAAGCTTGTTTGCACGAAAACTCTACGACCTAGTCGGCAGATATCTCGGCAGCACATTATACATTGGCGCCGCCTTAACTCTGTTGGTGCCGGCCAAGGCGACATTTTTATTTGTGCAGTACGCTTTTTTGTTTTTCTTTTTGGTTTCGTTCGCCAGTCGCATTTTCAGCTTCATCAGGAAACCTACAAAATCCGCGCCGCCCTGAATCTTTACTGCAAAAAAATGAAGCTGCAATAAAAAAAACTGCAGCAACCGCTAACCCTCCTGCAACAACCCACAACCAAACCAGCTGCTCACTTGGATAATCAAATTTAACGAGCCAAACAGAGTTATCCTTGGAAGCAACCATAATGTAGCCGCCGCCTTGGGCTTCTATGAGAGAGTGGAAATTCGCCTCCATACCCACCGGCATCGACACATTCACCCACGTAGCATTCCAAACCTCATTTCCTAAGCTGTCGGTTAGGATGACTCCCGTGCCGTTACCGTCAAGATACTCCTGCAACAAGTACCCATTTTGTGTTTCCAGCGCCGCAGTGATTGCGTCGCGGGAGCCCCCGTAGGTATGGTTCCATTCTATAACACCGTCTGCGTCTACTTTCACGGTCCAGGCTGACTTAAGCCATAAGTACCCCAACATTAAGTAGCCTCTGTCTGCGGTTTCTATGGCGCTATTGCATTCAGGTTGATAATAGTAGCCGTAGCCGCCGTAGCTGCTGTTTCCTAAAACGTTGCCGTCGCGGTCTATGTGGATGAGACGGAAGAAGGCTTGGTCTGGTGTAAACGAGTACGCCGTGTCCGAGAGTATAAACCCATCGTCTTCGGCTGGCATAAGATGAGAGGGACAATCATTTGCAGGTCCATTGATGTTTCTACTCCACAATAGATCTCCTGTGTTATCGGTTTTGGCATACCAAATCCAGCCTAACCCGTCAACTTCAGGTACCCCAAAACCTGCCAAAACAAACCCGCCGTCTTCCGCTTCAGCTACATCCATTAGGTAATTGACGTTAGCGCCTGAATCCAAGGTTTTTATCCTCTCAACGTTACCGTATGCGTCGGTTTTGACAAGCACATAGCGTTCACCAACTATTCCCCCCAGCAGATAACTTCCATCTCGCAGCGCAACCAGTCGCATTAGCGGCTCCTGTCCAGCATGGATTAGTTGTGTCCATAAGATTTGGCTGTGTGCGTCAAGCTTGGTTAGATAAGTTCCTGACTGGTTGGCGCTGTTCAAAACCAAGTTGCCATCGGGTAATTGGTAGACGTTATATCCTACACCGCTTGGCAACTCTGTGCTCAGCTTGACGGGCTCGGTTAGGGCATTAAGGTTTTGGGTCCCCGCGTTAGCCACAAGCGTTAATGCCGCCGACGACGCCAACAATGCCAGAGCCAATGCAACGAAGAGTACCGAGTTTTTCTTGTTCGTAGTTAATATGCTCCTTGCATTACCTTAATCGGCATCTGTTTTTACTCTAATGTTGGAACATTCTGTTCCAAACTGGAACACCACTGCTGCCTTTAATCTTTAACTACTACAACTCACAAAACAACCAGACAGTTGACTCATTGATGTATGCCCTGCCCACACAGATACGCGTTTCGGTCGGCACAGCCGCAGTTTTAGGCTTGCAGAAGACTAAACTCGACGCGGCTCCAAAAACAGCATACTTGATGACTTACTATGCGGGAAAATGTGCGGGGAACTGCGGGTTTTGCGCCCAAGCAAAGGATAGCAATGGCAGTTCTGAGTTGCTTTCCAGAGTTATCATGGCCCATTTTTCCAACGGAAACTGTTTTGCCGTTGATTGCTGGAGCTTTTAGAGAAGGCAAGATTGGGCGGGTCTGCATCCAAGCTCTCAACTACCCAAACATGTTTAGCGACCTCCAAGTGGTAATAAAAGGAATAAAACGTCAAAGCACTGTTCCCGTTTCGGTTTCATGCCAGCCATACAATCAAAAAAACATAAGTCTGCTCAAGAAGGCTGGAGCGGACAGATTAGGGATTGCACTGGACGCAGCCACCGAAGAAATCTTTAACCAAGTAAAAGGTGGATCCTACCTCTGGCAACGTCAATTCCAACTCTTAGAGGAGGCACATTCTGTTTTCGGAGCGGGTAACCTCAGCACACATATTATTGTAGGTTTGGGCGAGTCAGAGAGGCAAGTAGTTGAAGTTATCCAGAGGTGCGTTGATTTAGGTGTTTTACCTGCGTTATTTGCGTTTACGCCTGTGAGGGGCACAGTATTGGAGAAGCACACCCCACCTAAGTTGGATATGTATCGGCGGGTACAGCTTGCACGCCACCTAATCGTGTCAGGCAAAACCAAATCATCCAATATGACATTTAATGAAGTCGGACAAATCAAAAGTTTCGGCGCCACAACCCAAACCCTCCAAGTAGCAATCGAATCCAGCGAGCCCTTCCAAACTTCGGGCTGCCCATACTGCAACCGTCCCTACTACAACGAAAAACCCGGCGGTCCCATCTACAACTACCCACAAAAACCCAACAAAAAAGAAATGGAAAAAATAAAAAACGCTCTAAAGTAGCTTGTCAGCTGTTCCCTTCTTGCTTGCCTTAGGCGTTCTTGGACGTTGACGCGTAACCTGCTCAACTAGACGCCAGAACTCATCCATCGTGTAGCCCTTCAGCAGGTCTTTCATAAGCTTCTTGACTTGGTAGTAAGTCATTTGTGCCTCCCCCTTGTCAAGACTCTCCTGTGGACCTTTGATTCGGCGGAACAATTCATCCATCTGGCGCGGCGAGGCCCTGATGCCGGCGTTTTCCAATAGCTTTTGGATAAGGGTTTGGCCTGTGTTTCTGCCGATGAAAATCATGGTTTCCCGCCCAACAATCTCTGGAGGGAACGGCTCAAAAACAAGAGGCTGAGACATCATTTCTTCGACTTCTTCTTCAACTTCGTGGGTGAAGATGTTCTCGCCTATAATGGGTTTATGGAACTGAATTGGCATGGCAAAGGCTTTCTCCGCGGACTGGGCTATACGATAGATTTTGCCCATATCGATGCCTGTGTCGATATTGTATAGCAACTCTGCGGCTGTGACAACTTCTTCAAACGGTGCAATGCCTGCACGCTCGCCAAAGCCAGCGATGCAGGTGTGAAGATAGCTCACGCCTTCCTCCATAGCGGCAAGCGTGTTGGCGGCGGCTAAGCCGAAGTCATTGTGGCAGTGAATCGAGAGGTCCGCCTTCTTTTTAGTCTCCTCCGATAAGCTATCACGTACATGAGAAATTAAATAGCGCATGGATAGTGGACGTATGAATCCGACACTGTCGGCGATGCCAAGACGGATAGCTCCGGCGCTAGCTGCCGCCTCAAAAGTTGCTATAATGTCTTCCAGCGGCGTGCGGGTGCCGTCCATCAAGTTAAAGTTAACCGTAACACCGTGTTTCTTAGCGTACTCAATGCCTTCGGCGATGCGCTGGATTCCTTGCTCTCTGGTTATCTTGAGTTTATATTGGAGGTTAAGTCCATTTATGGGGGATTCGATGGTGATTTGCTTGATTCCGCATTCCAAGCAGGCGTCAATGCTGTTTTTAGTTGGCTCCGCGGAAGCTGTGAGTTTAATGGAGTTGAAGCTTTCGTTAACTATACGTTTGACTGTGCGTTTTTCGTCCTCGGAAAGTGCAGGGAAACCGACGTTAACGACGGCTATGCCGGCTTCATCCATTAACTTTGCGAGTCTAACCTGCTCAACATAAGTTAAGTAAACCGTTGGTGCCTTAAGTCCTTCCCTGAAGGTTTCATCCCAGATGAATGTTCGATCTGGAAGTTTAGGCGGCAGGTTCTTTCTTAGTCTGTTGTAGTTGGCTATTAGCCCCTGTGCTTCCAGCTTTTTAAATATGGTCTTTCTCATTTAGACACAATCCAACAAACGAGCAAATTAGTTATGTTTAATTTGCATTTTCCTATATAAAACAGTTCTTTTTTACAGAAAACTACAATCGCCAATTTCTCTCTTTAGCTTCATAAAAAGTTTGTTTCCTTTAATTTCCACAAATATTCTTATCAATGATTCCAGAGACTATTAGCAGATTAAGCTTGAAATCGAGAAGAGTCTCATATTTTGAAGTTGGGGCTGGACTTGTTTTGATTTCGATAGGTTTAATTGCGTTGTGGTGGTCCAGGCAATTGTTTTGGATAGCGATTTTCCCACAACCTTTAGAGAAATCTCTTATTGAAATTATGCCGTTCATATTTTGGGCTATAGGTTCTGTTCTGATTGTAGTTGCTTTGAGAAGAATGCGGAAAAAATAGCAGAGAATCCTCTCTTAAAACTTGATCGGTTTAATAAAATTAATAATAGAAGGAAAAAAGGATTCGTGTGGAGTGGAGATATGACAAAGCAAAAAACTTTCTATTTAAAGTTGCATCTATAAATTGTAGACACATATTCAGCAAGTGAATGTTACCTGTTATGATTGTTAATCTCTTGGTAGAAGTCAAAAGTCTTAAGTGCAAAAGTCGCCAAATACTAACATGTTAAGGGGACAAACAGAAGATGAGCCTAAAAAGTACTATCGAGAAAATCAGGGCGCTTGAAGCAGAGAAAAAGAGTCTTTTAGCGGAAATCGAGAACCTTAAAAAGATGGCTGACGCAAAAGCCAAAAGTTTAGAATCCGAAGTTGGTGCTCTACGCGACGAAGTTAAATCTCTAAAACAACTAGTCGAACAATCGGAACAAACATCGCAAACTCAATAAAATTCAATTTATAAACAAAAAAATGGGTTAACTCGCGGGCGAAACACGCGCATTAAGCGCTTTTATGGCTTCAGCCAACGCGTTGCACGCCGTCTGCCTTGCTACTGCTGATGTATCTGTTTCAAGCTTTTCAAGTTCTTTATGCAGCCTATCTGATTCTGCGTTTAGTTCCTGTTTTTGTTTCTCGTAGGCGTCATGGAGTTTATCTTGCTCTACTGTAAAGTTTTGGATAGTTATTTCCATCTCGTTTTTAGCTGCAGACAAGTCGCTATTAAGCTGCTCGAGTTTTTGTGCCGCCCTTTTCTTTTCGCCGAATTGGAAGAACCCGAATTTAACGTTCTGATGCGCTGCCAGATCATCTTCGAACTGGCGGATTTTGTTGTTTAACTGCTGGATTTCGCTATTACGTTTATCACTTAGCTTTCTTGTTTTCTCTGCGTATTCTTTATCTGCATCACTGATTTTGTGGTTATTATCGGCTAAAGCTTTAGTTTCGTCCGATAGGTTGGCTTCTTCGATTTTGCTTTGCGCCAAAGCCGCTTCAGTGTCCAAAAATATTTGGGTGCGTTCTTTCTGGAACTGCTCATCTGCTTTTATGGCAGGGTTTGTCTCAAACTCAGAGATGACTTGGCGGAGATTTACAAGCCAATCGTCAAAGTACTGGCTAAACGGTGATAGGGCAAAAACTTGGTCGCCTAACTTGCTGATTCCACCCAAAGTCCGCTCTGTAACTTGTTGCGGAGTAGCCTGAGGCGCTTCTTCTTTTAGTTTTTTGGTCGTTTTGCGTGGCTTTTTCTCTTTAGTCTTCTTTTTTTCGTGAGTGGTCTTGGTAGGTCGTTTGTTGCTGCCTGTGCGTCCTGTTTTTGATCTATAACTCATAGTCACACCTTGTGTACAGGAAATATTTAAAGGGTGTCACACTCCCGAGGGGGCGCTAACTGTTATTTTAGCTTATTTTTTGGAGCGGCGGCTTTTGTTTTTAGATTCACTGACTTCTGTTGGCTGGCCTCGATTGAGCTGTTTGTTTCTACGGTTTCGCAACAAAATACTATCGCAACAACTGCCGCAATCGCCGAAACTACACCTATCGCGCCATAGATCAAAGTTGTGCCTTTCGCTTGTTTGGTTATTGTTTTGTGACGCCAAAGTGTTATAGAATGCTCCGTATACTATGATGTTTGTGGCCTTTTGGGTGCCAGTGTTTTTGAGGTCACAGTTAATCCAACAAACTCCCTCTTAAGGGACAGGTGTTTGGATAGTTATAGTCACGTTTTGGTATTGATATTGTTCTGTTGTATAAGCTGCGTAAACGGTGAGGTCAATTTTGCTGACTGTGGTGCGCCATACCATGAAGTTGCCCAATAATTAGGGGGTGGAACTCCATGTCCGAAAGACGATTTTTGGTCATGGGAGACGGGTTCTTGCTGAAATTAAGCATCCCGATTGGGATTGGGTTCCATCTGCGGTTGCTATTGTGCCCGCTAATGTCACGTCGGTCATTATGTTTACCACTCGTTTTGCACTTCACTTACGACCACTGATTATCCCAAGTTGTGATTGTATTGGCTGCAGCTAATAATTTCTATATCAGACTTTTGAGCTGAAACATCCGCTGCAAAACTCGCTAAAACCGGAAATTGTTAGTAAGATCGCTAAGCATGCAGCAATCTTTTGCGTATGGTGTTCTACGGTAACTTTTAGCGCAACAATGCAGTCTTGATTTATAAAGTACTTTTTCCAAAGTAAACAAACGTTTAGGCGGCGTTTTTCATTTCTTCGCGGAATATTTCTTCAAGCATCTTTTTGTTTATCCCAATTTCTTCTGCCAAATTCTTCACTTGCTTAACATATGTGCGGAACAAGCTTTGTAGAATTTCGCTTTTTTCTATCTCTGTTATCTCTGTCTCTTCAGCTAAAAGTAGCGCAAACCACCTGCCCAAGTTTGTAAGCTGATATGTTTTTATCCAGATGATTCTGCCTTCTTTTTCGTTTTTTTCCATACTTTCGTTAATAACGCCCAATTTGGTTAAAGATTTGAGGTTTTCGATGATGGTTTTGTTGGAGTAGTTTAGTTTTTTGACTAGGTCTTTTTGGTAGATGTTTTTGGCTATGCCCTGTTTGAGGGAAAAGCGTAATATGTCAACGCCTGCTTTGGAGCCGAATATGGCGCTTAAGATTTTGTCTTTCTTCTCTATCGGAAGAAAAAGTACATATGGATGTAACTTTTCCGTCATTTGGTACCGCTTCTAAACAGCATAGTACTGCATTTAAAAATATCGCCCCGAGGATCGTAGTCTGATACTTTCCTGTTTTCGGTTATCTTGATTTTGAAAAAGTTTTTAAAGTTATACAATTGTTTACGCAATTCGTACGAAAACATGTACTTAGCGTTTGTTCATTGATTCTGTTGACCCATTTTGTTTTGTAGGTAGATTTGTGGTTCAATGCTACTTCCAGTTGGTGCTTTGTAGACAACTACTCTTTTGTTTCTTAACCTGTTTTGTTAGCTGACTGGTTTATCAAGAAATTATAAGTACAACACAAAAATTTTTTGGGTTGATCATATGCATAGTAAATTGGGAGTTAGAACTGTTTTTTGTTAAATATCGCTACAGCACCTGCTATAAGCACTGTAGCTATTACAGCAGCTAAAAGGATGGCTATGACCGATGCGTACTCCAAGTTTAGAATCGTTGGCAATAGGGGGATAACTGAGGCTTGGTTGCCGCCGTAGATCACTAAGATTGCGCCGACCAGCACCGACGGTGACGCAACGCCGATAAGCACGCCTGCACCGCAGGAAACCCCTATCATAGATAGACTTGTTGCAAAAGATGTTCCTACCTCGGTTAGGGCTGCTGTTGACAAGACGCCTGCTGTGGCGAAGTCCACTACCATGCCGACAAGTATGGCTATGCCGCTGGCTATGGCGACGCAAACATAAACTGCGAAAAACTTTGCTAACAGAATATCGTGGCGTTTGAGGGGGCGGATTAGGAAAAGGTCGTAGACGTGGC
The DNA here is from genome assembly GCA_963810275.1 of uncultured archaeon. Taxonomy (GTDB): domain Archaea; phylum Thermoproteota; class Bathyarchaeia; order Bathyarchaeales; family Bathycorpusculaceae; genus Bathycorpusculum. The sequence goes on along the minus strand of CAWENF010000022.1, from coordinate 25,775 downwards.
GGTTTTTCTCATTTATTATGAAGACGGCTAGCATCACAGCTGCTAGGGTGCCTCCTATGCTTGACACAAGCAGGGTTGAAATTAACGTGAATGTCATCTCTACTCCTGAACTGCTCACTTGGATAAAGCGGAAAAGCAAAGCAATCACTGGCAGCCCGACCCAAAGGAAAATCATAACTTTTGATTTGTAGAAGCCTTGCAGCTCGTCTTTAAACAATAGTGTCAGCGTCATTAGTTTTCAGCCTCCGAAATATAATTAAAGTAAATCTGGTCTAGCGTCGGCTCCATAAGCCAAACGCCCCGCACCCGAATATCCAACTCCACAACTTTAGCTAATACGTCATTGACCACTTGCTCCTCGTTTGTGCCGTCTTCGAGGTTTGCTAACACGATACCTGTTCGGGGCTGCGTCACGTCTGAAATGCCTTTAACTTTTCTGAGTTGCATCCATTTTTCATTTGTGCCTGCGAGCATGACTTCAATTGTTTTTTGCCTCGTAAGTTGCGCTTTAAGCTGGTCGATATTGCCGACTTCCTTCATGGTTCCGCGGTTGATTATTCCTACCCTATCCGCTACATCCTGTACGTCACTTAAGATGTGTGAGGAAAAAAGAACAGTAGCTCCTTTAGCTGCTAGTTGTCGGACGATGTCTTTGAATTGGCGGCGACTCAGTGGGTCCAACCCGTTAAGAGGCTCATCAAGCACGAGGAGTTTGGGTTCGTGAAGTAACGCCTGAGCCAACCCTACTTTCTGTGTCATGCCGCCTGAAAGTTGGGATACTTTTTTGAAGCGAACATCCGCCAGCCCTAATATCGCCAGCGTTTGAGGGATGCGTTCCTCAAGTTGCTTGTCGGTTAAGCCTGAAAGTTTACCGAAGGTTTTGAGGGCGTGATCTGTGGTGCGCCAGTCCTGAAACGCTATGGCTTGAGGTAGGTAGCCTAAGAGTTTGTAGACTTCTTTTCGGTTTTCTGCGATGTTATAGCCGGCTACGGTGATGGTGCCTTGGAATCGGCTGATTAAACCGACAAGGATTTTCATGGTTGTAGTTTTGCCTGCACCATTGGGTCCGATGTAGCCGAAGATTTCACCTTCTTCGATTTGGAGGTTGATGTTATCCAGGGCTTTGAATGCGCCGAATTTTTTGGTTAAGCCATCAATGGTTACGAGGTTCGTCAAGTTTGGAATCGCGCCTTTTGCTAATATTCCTGTGTTTGAGTATTTAAATTAGGTGAAATCGATTTCAATATGTGAAAAATGCCCAAATTAAGTCTCAAAAAAGTCTATCCAGAAAACTAAACATTCCTTTTCATAAGATCAAGAAATCTTGGCAAAATTTTTAGTTTAATCTATAAACCTTGACAAAAAAAATTTAACCAAAAATCAACTCCACAATACTTGGTTAAGTATGAACACACCCCAAAGTTAACTGCCATGCCGCTGTTTCTCTTCTTTTTGGTGTTCATGCTTAGCTATCCTTTTTTTATCATTTTAACTTCGAAAACTTTTACCTTTGTATTGACAGTTTGATTAAGGTTAGTTACTGGTTTTTTTAAACCATATTATCCCAACTACAGCCACCGTAATAGCTGTTGCCGCTGCAATCGGGTTGATGGCTTCTATAATTGAAAAAGAAGTTACTAAAACTGCAACTGTAAATGAAAAAGAGATCAAAACGGCAACAGTTCCTAGCGCTAGTTTTTTACGGCTCATTAATATTTGCCTCGGATAAATAAGCAGAAAGAGGTGTTTTGATTTAATCCTAAGTGCACGAACAAACTGTTCAGTGTTTAGGACAACCAAAAAACCGCTTGTTATTCCCAATAACAAAAAAATGAAAATTATAAATTTAAAGGTGGAGGGTTTAATCTTCCTCTTCTGGTAGCTTGCGTTCTTTTATTTTGAGGGCTTCCTCGTCACCAATGACTCTGAAAGTTTCGGTTAGTTCGTGTTTATGCAGGAACTTTTTGATAGTTATACGTATGTATTTTTTGGTTATAGCTGCGCCTTCACCTTTTACTGTGACTTCTTTGCCGTCGCTTGTGACCTCTCCGCCTGTCTTTTCCTTGAGGAAGTCTGTGAGTTTATCGACTATTTTTGGTTCATCGACTTTTAGTTCGGAAGCGTTAATTTTCAATTCAACCATTTGCTATTTCACCTCGATTGCCCATCGCATACTATTTGTGTTGTGCTGTTGTGTTGGTATCTACAGACTTGATAAGTTTTCCGCCCCATGTTGGCTGTAACTGGATTTTGGCCTGTCACAAGAGAGGCTGTAGGGTGCTGGGCCTGTAGCTACATACATTATTACCTGAAGGTTCCGCCTGGACTTGAGTTTAATTTTATGTCCCAAAACATGGAACCCAAACATACACGCGATCAGAGTACTGCTGTAGCTAAGCAAGAATGCGGTGAGTATATGTGTCCAGAGTTGGCAAAACATTTAACGAGATAAACAATGCTGATAATCACCTATGCTCTGTTAACGGAAAACATTTTTTAAGCTGTATATTGAAAAATCTAAAAAAACCAACATATAATTTGTTTGGTCAGTTCGCCCGTCGAGTCTTATTCACTGCGTAAGCTCAGACTCTAGGTCACATCATTCCAAAAGACAACATCACGGTAGACCTTAAGACTCTTGCGTTTTAGGTGAAATGGTTTTTATTCCTTTGTAACCTCTGTTATTTGGAGAATTAGCTATGGATATTTTTGAAGCTATTAAGAACCGGAGAAGCATACGTACTTACAAACAGGTGGCGCTGACTCAAACGGCCCTCGACCAACTGGTTGATGCCACTATGGCTGCGCCGTCGGCGGGGAACAGTCAGCCTTGGGCATTTGTGGTCGCCGTTTCAGAGCGAACTCGGCAGGCGCTTTCCAAGGCTGCTTACGGGCAGAAAAGCCTTGAAGAAGCTTCCGCCGTGTTTGTGGTGTGCGCTGACGAGAAAGCCGCTGAAGATGCCTACGGAACGCGGGGCAAAACACTGTATTGCTATCAGGACACCGCTGCGGCGGTGGAGAATCTGCTTTTGGCTGCTACAGGGTTGGGGTTAGGCACCTGCTGGATTGGCGCTTTCAGAGAAGAGGCTGTCAGAAAAATTATAAATTGTCCCCCTTATATGCGGCCTGTAGCTTTGGTTCCAGTTGGATACTCTGCTGAGTCGCCGCCCGCTCGTCCCAGACGCTCCAGAAGCGAAGTAATTTTCCAAGAAACGTTCTAAGTTTCCCTTTTTTAGGGAGTTGCAGCTTTTTTTCTGTTCCAGATTTCGCTTTTTTATTATTCATAAACTTTAAAAGAGGCATATGCACTTCAGTGAAGTTTTACTTAAGGCATCAGAGTGATGTGTGAATCAGTAGAATGCTGATCCAACCCTGGTAGTCTCTAAAGGATAAGCATAGGAGGAGAAAAATAAAGAAATGTTGTCGCGAGATTGCGATGGATGCTCCCAAATGAAGGAATGCAGTAGACGCTTCAATGTAACTGACGTGTATGATAAAGTCTACTGCCCGGACGGAACAGCACATTTAATCGACGGAGCCTAACTTAGCTCATTTTTTACTGAAAAATAAATTTATACATTTCTTCCTTTTTTGTTACTGTAGTTTATCTACGGCTTCTTTAACTTCAGCAACTACAGAGCTATGATCAGGTATCTCTTTGGCTTTTACCTTTTTAGTCACCGCTAACACGGGTTCATAGCCCTTGGCTTTTAACGCCTTTTCGAGGGCTTTATTGGTGCGGCTGTTACCAAACAAGCGATAGGTGTTGAACACGATGACTTTTTTGTTTGAAACCTCACTCATTGAGCTGATAAATGCCGAGGCTTCTTTAGATGGGCTGGCGCCCTCTACAGGGGTGCCGAAAATAATAAGGTTATACTCTGCGATTTTCGCGGTTGAAGTGGTTGAAACGTCAAAGAGGGGTGCTTGGATGGATTGCGCGATTTTTTCCGCAAGCTTCTTTGTGTTTCCAGTTCGAGAAAAATAAACCACAGCGGCGTTCATACAGTTGCATGGGATTACTCGGTTAATATACTCTTTCATTGCATTCTATGCTTACAATTTTAATAGAGGTAGTAGCCAGTATGTCTGAACGGGGAAAAACATGGACTACGCCGTAATCGCAGAATCATACGAGAAAATCGAAGCCACCACCAAACGCCTAGAAATGACCGACCACCTCGTCGAACTGCTAAAGAAAACTCCCCCGCATATTATCGCCCGCGTTGTTTACCTCACGCAGGGCAAGCTATACCCAGACTTCGAAGGTATAGAGATGGGGGTAGCCGAAAAACTTGCAATTAAAGCCTTAATGCGTGCTTCAGGCGGAAGCAGCAGCGTAATCCAACAGGAACTTGAGAAAAGCGGCGACATAGGCGAAACGGCCGAGCATCAACTCAGCAAGCGCAAGCAATCCACTTTTTTCACAAAAACCCTCACTGTGGAAAGGGTTTACCAGACACTGGATAAGCTGGCAAAGACTTCTGGCAGCGGCACCGTAGACACAAAAATGGCTTTGATCTCCGGTTTGCTTACCGATGCGTCGCCTAAAGAAGCCAAATGGCTTATCCGCACAATAACAGGTAACCTCCGCTTAGGCATCGCAGACATGACTGTACTCGACGCCTTAGCCATAGCATATGGGGGCGGAAAAGAAAACCGCGCATCAATCGAGCGCGCCTATAACATTTCCTCCGATCTCGGAAGAGTCGCCAGTGTGGTAGCTGACAAAGGCATAAGCGGCATCGAAAAGTTCCAAGTTGTTGTGTTTGAGCCCATTCGACCCATGCTTGCTGAACGTCTAGGCGATCCAAACGATATACTAGACAAGTTTGGCGGTAAATGCGTGGTTGAATACAAATATGACGGGGAACGGGTTCAGGCGCATAAAAGCGGAGACAAAGTGGTTTTGTATTCGAGGCGGCTGGAGAACATAAGCAACCAGTACCCCGATGCCATCAAGCTTGTCCAAGAACAGATAGCAGCCAAAGATGTTATTTTCGAGGCGGAATGCGTCGCCATGGATTTAGAGTCAGGGGATATGCGCCCCTTCCAAGAGCTTATGCACCGCAGACGTAAATATGGCGTAGAAGAAGCAATTTCGCAGTATCCGATTTCGCTGTTCAGCTTTGACCTGCTTTATGCAAACGGAGAAGACCTCACTCAGATGCCCTTCCCCGCCCGTCGAAAACGCCTTGTTGAAGTAATAAAACCAAATGACCGCCTAAAACCCGCCATCGAAAAACAGGTAACAAACACAAAAGAGCTCGAGGATTTTTTTGAGGAAGCCATAGAGGACGGCTGCGAAGGAGTTATGTGCAAATCCGTCGGCAAGGAATCCTTTTACCAGGCGGGCAACCGTGGTTGGCTATGGATAAAGTTTAAGCGCGATTATAGAAGCGAAATGACTGATACAGTCGACTTGGTTGTAGTAGGCGCTTTCCATGGAAGAGGCAAACGTGTAGGTGCCTACGGTGCGTTGCTACTGGCAACTTACAACCCTGATGATGACACCTTTGAGACTGTTACCAAATGCGGCACGGGCTTCACAGACGAAGACCTTGCCAAATTGCATGAGATGTTGCAGAACCATGTGGTTCCTAAACGCAACAGTCGAGTTAAATCTACGTTGGAAGCTGACGTATGGTTTGAACCCGCAGTGGTTTTGGAGATTTTGGGTGCTGAAGTTACTTTAAGTCCCATTCACATGGCAGCTATGAATTCCATCCGTAAGGAAAGCGGATTAGCAATTCGTTTTCCACGTTTCACAGGCAAATACCGCACAGACAAAGCTCCCGAAGACGCAACAACATCCAAAGAAATTGTGGAGATGTATAAGGGACAGTTGAAGAAAATTGGCGAAACCCTTTAACGCCGTAACGTGTTTAGCCAGTGAAGTCTGCCACGATAGTGTCAGCACCTGCACCGCAGTGAACAGTGAAGTACCCGTTTTCGGTGCCCTCGGTGCCTATGCGTGGAACAGGAATGAAGTGAGGGTAACTGAAGCAGTAAAAGATGACGTAGTAGGTTTGTTGGTTAGGCAGCGAGATCGAGTAGTTCCCAGTTTTTACTAGTGGAATATTTATGTCTCTGTTGACTTTTGCCTCGTACGTTTGGTTGGTAGCGGTGCTTCTAAAGCCTATATGCGTTGGGATAATATCAAGAATTTGTCCATTTGTTTCTAATTGGGTGTCCACTGTTGCTCTACCAGAAACTTGAATTTGAATATTCACCACAGTTAAGTTAAACTTGGCTTGGGTTGTCTTAGCGCCTGCAGTCGATTCGACCTCCAGTAAGTATGAACCGGAGCATGCTGAGGTGGACACATTAATTGTCAAATTGCTGGTAAATGGCTGCTTATCAGTGGGGGTTCCTATTTGGTTGCTAAATTGGTAGCTCGTCCCGTTTGGTTCACCCCTAACTGAAAGCGAGACAGGTTCGGGTGTACCCTCAACGTAGGTGACATCCACTTTGATTGTAACGTTCTGTGACTGCATAATGGTTGTGTTATCTGGAAAAGTGCTTACGGTAAAAGCAAAGTGTTTATTCCATAATGGTGTACCATTAAAAAGCGTTCCAAACGCTAAAGCAATCGCCAACGCAATCATGATAACAGCAGCGGTTGCCACAAGAATCACCTCGTGTTTCTTAGCAGCCATAGGTGTATCCTCACATCTATGTCTATAGTAGCTGCATTTAGTTCTACTCAAGAAACAAAACGTTCCACGGAAGGAACACAAGTGGATAAAGGCTAAAACAGATAAGCATCAGTAAACAAAGTAGTTGGAGTAAGGTGGACAAGATGGCTCAAGACCCAGAGAAAATGAAAGCTATGATTGCTTTCAAAAAACGTTTAGAAGACCAGTTAGAGAAGCTTACAACCGAAGCCAACGAAGTCCAAGCAACACTGGACGCTGTAAATCAGATTCTGCTTGAGAAGGGTTTTAAACGCGGTGATATAAAAGAAGTCCAAGTGCCGATGTCAATGCCCAAAGAAGTCGTTTTGCCCAAATCCAAGGCTAAGCAGCCGATCCCTGCCGTTGCCCCTTTAACCCAGCTTCCCTCTGTGCCACTGGCACCCTCTGAAACCGAAACTGTCATACCCCTAAAAACCATGGCTGAAGACTCTCTTGCGCTTATGTATTTTGAAAGAGGTGTAATCCACGTTATGCCTGATGAAAGCAAAAACTTTAGCGTGGAAATTCCACCTTTTACCAATTTTTTGGTGGAGAAGGTCTTTCAGAAAATGCAGGATAAAGACAAGGAACTTGTACGTTTGGGACAGTTGACAACTGATAAAATGTTTAGCTACAACATAGTTCGTGAAGGCGACCAAATACGGGAAATAATTATCAAAAATGTGGATGAGGAACGCCTAAAAGAGCTTAAATCCAGTATCCGCTGGACGCTTGAGAAGATGTATGAAAAAATTAAGAGCGCATAAAAAGCGCTTATTCATGCTTTGCGAGTGCTTCGGTAATTCGGTTCCTTGGGCATAACCCCACGAGACGGTCGACTTCAGCACCTTCTTTGAAGACAATCATTGTTGGTATGCTGAAGACCTGAAATTTTTCTGCTGTTTGGGGGTTTTCGTCAACATCGAGTTTGCCGATTAAAACTTTTCCGCCATACTCTTTGGCTAACTCCGCTATGGTCGGTGCTAGTGCTCTGCAGGGTCCACACCAGTTAGCCCAGAAATCCACAAGAACTAGTTTATTGTTTTTAATGGTTTGTTCAAAATTGGCGTCGGTTATATGGAATGGTTCGCTGCTCATAATATTCACCTAAATCAATTAGAACTAGACTTTAGTTTGATATAAACCGTTCGAGAAATCCAATTTTGGCGCTTGCTCATTGTTACCTAGAAACAGTTTTCTATTTGAGTTCTTAAACACGAAAACTCTCCTAAAAGTATCATTTCTTGATTACTTGCTGTAGTATAAGAAATGTTTTACATGAAATAAAAAGAGAAAAATGTGTTTAATTTGAAATTTAGGGAAAAATAAAAAAAGGGTTTACTGTTGCTTTGAAGAGGCAAGATACTTAAGGTGGAATGGCTTGATGACTATGCCGCCTTTAAGGTCAGCGTTGAAGGTTTGGCTTTCAATAACCCACTCGGATAGTTCAGAATCATGCGCCCTTATAAAGTCCGCAAAACTGGCGAAGTTCTCGTGTAGAGACATACATACTGCATCCCAACCCATGCCTCTACCGTCCATGACAAAGATAACGTTGGTTTGCTTCATGTACCATTCTTTCATTTTTTGCAGCGCAATAGTTTTCTTATCGCCTTTTTCAGCTTTTAGTTTGCTCTTCAAAAACGTGATGGCTGCAATTTCAAACCCAATTTGGCCGAATTTGGGAATAACTGTGTATCCTTCGATAAAGTTTTCTTCAAGCATTGCACGGCGTCGAGTTACGGTAGGTTGAGAAACACCTAATGCTTTGGCTAGTTGCCGGTCGCTTCTGTGTGAGTCCTTCATTAGTTCAAACAGAATTTTGTAGTCAATTGGTTTTAACTCTTTCATTTAAGTCAACTCGGGAATATTTTTAATCCAAAAAGAATTTTTTCGACACTATATAAACATACATGTTGAAAAATCAAAAATTCTACCTAACACATCCGTCAAGGACGACAGATACTCTTAAAAGACGAATAAACCCTAAAAGACTTGCGGAGCACAGAAAATAATGACTATTCAAATTCTTGATAGTATTGAATCAGAAGTCACATCTTTTCTCTCAAATCTCATCCAGATAAACACGACCAACCCACCAGGAAACGAAACCGATGCAGCCCGTTTCATCGCTGAATACCTTGCCAAAGACGACTTCAAATCCGAAATCCTCGAATCCGCTCAAGGCAGGGGCAGCATAATCACCCGTCTAAAAGGCACCGGTGAAAAACCAAATCTCCTCTTGCTCTCTCACCTTGATGTAGTTGCCGCAAACCCCAATGAATGGACCATACACCCCTTTAGCGGAGCAGTTAAAGACGGTTTTGTTTACGGCAGAGGGGCCATAGACATGAAAGGTATGACCGCCGTTGAAGTCATTACCTTGAAACTGCTAAAGCAAAACAGCGTTCCGCTAAAAGGTGACGTAGTCTTGGCGGCAACGGCGGATGAAGAGCGAGGCGGCGAAGAAGGTGCAGGCTACCTAATCCGAAACCACAAAGATAAAATCTGGTGTCCCTACGTCCTAAATGAAGGTGGCGGCACCGCTTTTCCACAAAAAGGTAGAAACGTTTACCCCATTCAAACTGCAGAAAAAGGCATCATATGGTTTAAGGTTAAAGCCAAAGGTACTCCGGGGCACGGCTCCACACCAAACATGGCAGACAACGCCATCACGCGGATAAACAAGGTCGTCACCAAACTCCAAGACTATCACCCACCAACCGTATACGTGCCCACGCTCAAAGAGTTCCTCAAGCAGGTAATAGAAACCAACCCAGAGCTGCAGTTAATCATCACAGAGTTACTGGCGAACCCCAAGAGAAGCGATGAACTCATCCAAGAGTTAGCAAAAAAAGACAAGGCGCTTGCCGAAGAAGTTTGGCCAAGAACCAGGACCACAATTAGCCCTACCATAATCCACGGCGGAGTAAAAGAAAACATAATACCCTCAGAGTGCGAAGCCACCTTTGACTGCCGCGTACTTCCCGGAGAAAGCGTCGACGAAACATTTTCGTCGATTAAATCTATGTTATCAGAGTTTGACGAAGGCAAGTTAAGCTACGAATTCCTACAGATTCATGACGGCAGCGAATCTTCAACCCAAAGTCCCCTCTACGAAGCCATAACAGGTGTACTCAGGGAGTACGAGCCAAACTGCGTTGTAACACCCACTCTGACCACAGGCGGCACTGACTCACGTTTTTTCCGGGAAACAGGTAGCGTCTGCTACGGCTTCCACCCAGTCATCCCCGAGGAACCCAACGACCAATACGAGAAACGCATGCACGGCATCGACGAACGCCTCAGCATCAAAAACCTTGTTTTTGGAGTCAGCATATTTTACGAAACTGTCAAAAGATTCATGACCTAACCTTCTTATTTCTCCCGTTTTTTGAACACATATTTTTATCTTTTATTTTTCATATTTAGAAAGCCCACATTTGAAGGGAGAAACAGACGCATGTTTAGTGCAGCCAATTTAGTTGTCAAAGAACTTCCCACCCAAAAAGCAACGAAAACAATCGGTTTAATTTCAGATACGCATGTCCCCAAACAGGCACATTTCCTTCCCCAAAAAATTTTTGAAGTCTTCGAAAAAGTAGATTATATTATCCACGCGGGCGATCTTGTCGAGTTGGCAGTTGTGGATGAACTTGAACAGTTAGCGCCCGTTTTGGCAGTGCATGGAAACATGGACGGCTTAGACGTGAGGAATGCTCTTCCAAGTTTAAATTCACTTAAGGTTTTTGATTGGAAAATCGGTGTTATGCATAACCCCGACATCGCGTTTGGGTTTAGCCGCGTCCGAGCGATTGTGAAGGAGCACGATTTTGACGTTTTTGTTTATGGGCACACGCACACAGCTGATGTTAAATGGGAAGGCAAGAACCTCTATATTAACCCAGGTAGCGCAACTGTTACCCGGTCAGTTTTGTGTAAAACTTCGGTGGGTATGCTTAAAATTAGGCAAGATTCCATAGAACCCGAAATAGTTGAGTTCTAAAGCATGGGACTATAGAAGACTGCAAAAAGTACGATTCCTAAAACCAATGCAATCAGCCATAACCCCAACGTGATCCACATAACTTTTTTGCGCCTTAAACACCCCTTCACATTTCTTTCGAAACGCCACGCCGCTACCAGCCATAACCCCAGAAGAAAAGCCAAAACCCCAGCTGCGGCGTGGATAATGCCTGCGCCGTAAACGAGCTGGTTGGGTTCAGGCAACAAGAAGGTGGGGGAGACTACTACACTAAACGACGGAATCATAACCACAAAGATGGAGACTGCGTGAACTATAACGGCGGATGTCATGGCGGCACCGTGTTTTCTGTACTGAAGCTGCCTCTTGAATTGGTAGCCGACGATGAGTAAAACGAAAACAGCAATTTGAATTGTTAAAGTGGTGGTGGCAACTGCAAAAATAGTTAATGCCATAGAAGTCTCCTAAAACATTTATTTTTAATCGTTATTTAGCTTTTACTTTCAGCCACCCCTCCACCGCTTCTGAGGGTTCATTGAACAGGCGTCTTAAAAGCAAAAAAAGCCAAATTACTTCTGAGGAAAAAACATGGAAAAAAACATTGAACATTGTAGAAATCCCTGGGAAGACAACTGTAAAAGCGAAAACATCAAACTCTACATCCAATTAAAAGGAGAAACTCTCCCAATCTGCAGCCAATGCTGGACCAAAATCGCTGACCAAGACGAGGACTGGTAAAATGGAGAGCTTCAGCGCAAACAGCGCAAAATCGTACCTCGGAAGAAACGTCAACCTCCACCTAAAAGACGGCGCCGTAATAGTAAACGTGCGCCTAAAAAAGATACACAAAGGCGCAAGCAAAAACAACAACCAAATCGAGTATAACCTTGCAAACCGTAAAGGTTGCTGCATCCCGCTACGAAGCATAGCCTATGCTGAAATGCTAAACAGGAATGTATTCAAAAAATCAGATTAATTTGTGTAAAAGCAGAAATATAGCAGAACCTATTTTTTGCTTTATGCGATGCTCCAACTGTGGAATTTGTTGCACAGAAACTGAGATGCTGCTCTCCAAAAAAGACATAAAACGTCTAGAAAACCTCGGATATAGCATAGACGAGTTTGCGGCATTTGACAAGCAAGGCTACGTCACGCTTAAGAACCGAGAGGGATACTGTGTGTTCTACGACTTAGCAAAGCGGCGGTGCCGCATTTATGCATCGCGTCCATCAGGTTGCCGTGTTTACCCGGTTATCGTCGACGTTGACTGCGGCATTATCTTGGATTCTATATGTGAATGTAGAGGTTCAATTACTGAGCAGGAAAAATCTGTTAAAGGTAAACGGGTTATAAAGTTGCTTGAAGTAATTGATTCTGAAGCAGAAGAGCGTAAGCTTAATCGTAGTCGCTGATTAAAGACTATGCATTTTTTAGTTACAACAGATTATTTTGACGTCTCTATTGACCCTCTACGTTTTCTTTAGGGATGAAGGGGGTTTGGGTTGGTTGTCCACAAATGTTGCAGATGAATTGAACTCGGCGACCCCATTGTTTGGCTGGACGATTTTTATGGGTAATCCTTTATTTTTAGCCTTTATCGGTTTTTTCCTTTTGGAAGCAAGTATTCGACGTATTCTTTTATTCCCAAGAAAAGCTATAAACATCATTGCGAAGGTGAAGTACATTATCACTTTTTCAGTGAATGGCACAAAATCAAAGATGATGCTAATATGTAGTTTCTATGCATATGTCGCATACCGCTTAGCAGCACTAATCGCAGAAGACAAGGGACAAGAACCGAAACAATAACCCCCACACCTTTAAATAATTCTTGAACGGACTTAGGCAGGGGAAACAAGAACATGCCTTGCTCAGTAATTGTCGGAGCCTTCTGGGGAGACGAAGGCAAAGGAAAAATCATCTCCTATTTAGCCTTAAAAGACAACCTTGATTTCTGCGTTCGCACAGGTTCAGTGAACGCGGCCCATACAATTCTCTACGAAAACACCAAGTATGCTCTGCACATGGTTCCAGCAGCATTTATTAATCCCAAAACGAGGCTACTAGTTGCTGCGGGTTCAAACGTTCATATCGGCCAGTTTTTTAAAGAACTTGAACTAACCAAAGTTGACCCTAAACGTGTTGGAATTGATCAAAATGCGTCTATAATTGAGCAGAAACATAGTGATCAAGACAAAGCCTCTGCAGTAAACAAAGGCATCGGCACCACAGGTTGGGGCGTTGGACCTGCCATAGAAGAGCGTGTCAGGCGAACAGCAAAACTTGCCAAAGATATGCCTGATCTTGAGTGTTTTGTATGTGACCAAATTCAAGAGGTCAACGATGGTTTAGACCAAGGCAAAAGCGTACTTCTGGAGGGCACGCAAGGGTTTATGTTATCGCTTTTTCTGGGTGGCGGTTATCCATATGTTACTAGCCGTGATACAGGTGCATCTGCCATTGCTTCTGAAGCGGGCGTTGGACCTACAAGAGTTGACGATGTAATCATAGTATACAAGTCTTTTATCACAAGAGTTGGCGCAGGTCCATTACCGGGTGAAATCAGCAAAGAAGAAGCTTTGAAGCGTGGCTGGTTTGAGGTCGCAGCCGGGACGGGACGTGAACGACGTAGCGCTCCGTTTGATTTTGATTTAGCCAAAAAAACTGCTAAAATCAATGGTGCAACCCAAGCAGCTATGACTAAGCTTGATGTAATATACCCCACCTGTCAAGGTGTCCGTAGATTTGACGATTTGCCCAAGGAAGCTAAAGAGTTCATTAGAGAAGTTGAAGTCCGCACAGGTATTCCCGTCACTTTAATCGGCACCGGTCCAGGAGCTCTTGATTTAATAGACCGTCGGGCATAGCAATCCTTATTTTCTATCTAGGTTATCCTTTTTTTAAGGCACAAATACATGTTGACCTCACAAGATGCGGCTAAAGCCTCTGCAGGCATGCTAATCCTGCTGTTTGTGGCGGGGTTGCTTGTCGGTGGGTTACTTTTGTTTTACGTTAACTACCGGCAAGTAAGCGATTTGTCAACACAGGTTGGAGATTTGCAGAAAAAAGTCTCTATTTTGCAGGACACCCAAAACATTACTTACCAGAGCATTACGGTTTTGCAGAACGGCACTTCTCTTGTGGATTTGTACGCTAACCTCAAGGACTCGGTTGTTCTCATACAGGGTGAAACTGGTAATGGAGGCGTTCAGGGCTCTGGGTTTGTGTATAGCTACGGCGGCAGAGACGTCGTTGTCACCAATTACCATGTTGTTGAGGGTACAACAAGCTTGAGCGTAACCTTCTCGGATGGCAAAGGATACCCCGCCGAAATAGTCGGAACTGACCCATATGCTGATTTAGCGGTTGTCTCGGTTGATGGTGAACATGCGTTTAAGCACGTTACCATCGTGGGTTCCTCCACTTTGCAAGTGGGTGAACCCGTCATAGCCATCGGCAACCCCTACGGCTTGGTCGGCTCCCTAACTACAGGGGTTGTGAGTGCAATGGGCCGAAGCATAACTGAGGACACGGCGGGTGGCTACGCCATAGCTAACGTCATCCAAACCAGTACTCCAATCAACCCCGGCAACTCTGGCGGCTTGCTGCTAAACTCTGTGGGCAGCGTCGTAGGCATAACCACGGCTATTGTCTCTGACTCTCAGGGGCTGGGCTTTGCGATTCCTTCTAACACTATTCTGCGCGAGTTACCTTCGCTTATCAACACGGGCACTTACACGGGACACTCCTATTTGGGGGTGACAGGTAACGACATGAGCTATTACCTTGCACAGGATATTGGATCAAGTTATACTTATGGCTGGAGAATCGCCTCTGTAGCACGTAATGGACCCTGCGATGGCAAATTAACGGTTGACGATATAATTATAGGCATGAATGGTCAAACCATAAGAAACAACGATGACTTAGCCAGCTTCCTTGAGGAACACACGTTGCCAGGCGACACTTTACACTTATCTGTCGTGCGCGGCGGACAAATTTTGGATGTACCTGTGATTTTGGGTACTCGCCCTCCACCTTAAGGGAGTGCCTTGTTTGGTTTTCATTATGCGGTGGATGGATTAGGAGCGGTTTCGATTGGGTTATGGAAAGGTAGATATGAAATGCATGCACCACAGAGTAAATAGCAACTTTCACATCAGGGAGCGTTAACTATAAACAAAATAATGGGAGATGTTAGCAGTGGATGACTTACAGGGCGTACTAAAAGGGCAGAAAATCGCTTATTTCTCCATGGAAGTGGGATTAAGCGGCGCCATTCCAACTTACGCCGGCGGGTTAGGAACCTTAGCAGGCGACGCTATCCGTTCATGCGCCGACTTAAAAGTTCCTCTTGTTGCAGTCACGTTGATTAGCAAACGCAACTATTTCCGCCAAAAACTCGACGCTAACGGACGCCAAACAGAGTTGCCAAACGAGTGGAACCCGGAAAAACTCATGACGCTTTTGCCCAACGAAGTTAATGTGCAAATCGAGGGGCGCACAGTTAAGGTTAGGGCGTGGCTCTACAAGTACCAGAGCGTAACCGGCGGGGTCGTGCCTGTACTTTTTTTGGACACGGACCTTGAAACAAACGCCCCTCAAGACCGTGAACTCTCATACTACCTCTACGGCGGCGACGAGGGTTACCGCCTAAAACAGGAAGCCATTTTGGGCTTTGGCGGCGTACGCATACTTGAGGCTTTGGGTTTTCATGTGCGTAAGTACCATATGAACGAGGGGCACAGCAGTTTTCTTGCAGTTGAGTTGCTGCGGAAATTTGATATGGACGTGGAGAAGGTTAAGGAGCTCTGCGTTTTCACTACGCATACCCCTGTGGAGGCGGGGCACGACAAATTCAGCTACCAATTGATCCGTGAAGTGCTTGAAACCGTTGACTTTAACATTCTGCAAAGGTACGGCGGGGAAGAACGCCTTAACATGACTCTGCTTGCACTTAATCTAAGTAATTATGTTAACGGCGTAGCCAAGCGCCATCAGGAAATCTCGGCGAAAATGTTTATGGGCTACGAAATTCACGCTATCACTAACGGGGTCCACTCCTACACTTGGACGGGTGCGGCTTACCGTAAACTCTATGACAAATACCTGCCCGGTTGGGCAATTGAGCCCGAATTGCTCGCTAAAGTAGACCTTATTCCTGACGGAGAGATCTGGCAGGCACACCAGCAGCAAAAACAGACCCTGATTGATTATGTGAACCAGAACTCTCAGGTTACCTTAGATCCACAGGTTTTCACACTGGGCTTTGCTAGACGAGCTACGGAGTATAAGCGAGCTACGCTTCTGTTCTCAAACCTCGACCGACTGAGTGCAATTAGCAAAAAACACAAGATCCAAGCGGTTTTCGCGGGCAAAGCTCATCCACGTGACGAGGCGGGTAAACACCTTATTGAGAAAATATATGACTTTAGCCGTCAGCTTCGGGGCGTCGTGGAAGTTGCTTATTTAGAAAATTATGATATCGATATTGCGGCGAAGATGGTTGGCGGCGTGGATGTTTGGTTGAACACTCCGTTGCGTCCGATGGAGGCTTCTGGCACTAGCGGCATGAAAGCAGCTCATAACGGCGTTATGAACTTTAGTGTTTTGGACGGTTGGTGGATTGAGGGCTGGATAGAGGAATTAACCGGTTGGGCAATCGGTCCAGGCCCCAAGGAAGTTTTAAGTGACGATGCTTGCTTCGCTAGTGAAAAAGAAGACCTCTATAATAAGCTTGAATACGTTATTACTCCCACGTTTTATCTCCGCCGTGACGAGTGGATTAAACTTATGAAGAACAGCATCGGCAAAATAGCGTACTTCTTTAATAGTCACCGAATGATTCGGCGCTATGTAACAGAAGCCTACCTTTAAGCTTCTTTTTTAGTTATAGTAGCGCGGCGTTTTTCCTTCACAACATTGGGCAGTTGTTTAGGTGTCTGAATTCAAGGTTAAACTGTGGGAAGATTGGATGTTGGTTGTGGACCAATCATAACGCTGAGCGGTTTACAGTTCTTGTTTGAAGTAGTGCTCCAAAAGCCGCCTTGTACCACGCCGAAAAATCTCCGACAAGGTCGCCGAGCTTATTCCAAGCTTTTTCGCCAACTCTGCCATCCCCACCTTCCTTGGGTAATCAAAAAAGCCGCTCTTAAGCGCCAGCCAGAATATCCGCTCCTGGTTCTCCGTTAAAACGTCGATTTGCGGCTCAAACTTGCCCACCTTGCGCACCACGACCTTGTGCCTTGACTTCTGCAAATCCTCAATAATGCCCCTATAAGCCTCGTGAGTGGGCACCATGAAACTATAAGTGATTATGTTATCTTGCATGCTTTTGCCTGAAACCAGAAAAGCGTCATGAGCAAGAATCGTGTTGCAGACGCCGCAGCCTTCGCTTTTCATCCAAACCGCAGATTTACCTTCAGCTTTACCTTTGGTGAGTTCTTTAGGCACTTTCTTGGTCTGTTCCTCGCCCAAATCCATAAGGTGACGCACAGAGCCGCTTCTGCTACTACGCACATCCACCACTTTTAGGTGCTTAAAGCCCAGTTTGTCGAGTTTGCCAACCATTTTACATTCGTTGTTTTCGACTTCGATAACGATGTGGTATGGTTCACGCCAAGCGTCAGTCAATACTAATCAGCCATAATGGTATTGCTAAATGAACCTGTTAAAGATAATTGCAAAAAAAGAAGAGGCTGTTGCCTCTCAGATTTTGTAATATTTTCCGTAGATGAATATGCCGACTGCGAGGATAGCTACACAGGACACACAGACCACAGCGAAGTCCACAAGCACAGTGGCGCTGGTTAATGCTGCGCCGCGAAGAAATAGAGATGTTAAGGCGTCGGTGACGTAGTAGCTTGGGACGATTTTGCCTGCGGATTGCGCTACACCAGAGAGCGATGCACCCACAAAGGTGCCGAGGAACATCTGTGGCAGCAGAAACAGGAAGCTTAAGCCAGTGGCTGCTCCGGAGGATTTTGCGATGGTTGCGGTGATTAGCCCGAAACCGATGTTGGATACCGAGAACGCCAGCACTATGAGGAATGCGAAGGCGTAAATGGGTATGCCTATTTCTGGTCTGAAACCCAAAGCGTAGACCATGCCAAACATTATTCCTGCTTGTATCAGTGCAATCAATAGGTAGGCGGCTACTTGGCTGGTGATGAACTCGGTTGGCGTTATTGGGGAGATGCGTATGCGTTTCATCATGCCTGATTCTCGGTCCGCGGTAAATGATTGGGCAACAATCATTATCATGAAGATTGATGCGAAGGTGAACATTCCTGGTGCGAAGTAGTCAAAGGTTGACATCTGATTAACTTCCAGCGAAGAGGTTTGCAGCGCTATCGGGTTTTGGGTTTTCTGGTTTTGGCTAAATATGCCTGTGAGTACTTGCTGGATAATTGGTGGGATGGCTTGTGTGGCGACCATTGAGCCTTGGTCAAGGTATAGCCCAACTGGTTGAGTTCACCCACTTTGTGGCGTCGGTTGGCGAAGTGTAGTATGTGTTTATGCTTTGGGTGAAGGTTTCTGGGACGATTATGGCTGCTTGGATTTTTCCTTGGCTTAGATCGGTTTGCATGGTTTGGTTGTCTTGGTAGTAGTTGACGTTTAGCATCGTCATGTTTGAGAGCGTACCTGTGAAGGCTTGGCTTCCCTGACTGTCAGCTCCGTCGAGGTTGACAACGCCCACCTGATACGTGACTGATTGGGAGCCGTCCACGCCGCCAAAAGAAACGCCGAACGCAAGCACAAACACGATGGGGAATAGGAAAATCATGAACAGCGCTGCGGGTTCACGCACAGTTTTCTTGAGTTCCTTCTTTGTCAATGCAGCGATTCGCTGAATATTCATTTAGACGTCCTCCCGCATCTTACGCCCAGTTAAAGAGATGAATACGTCTTCGAGGTTTTTCACGCCGTTTTTGGCTATTAGTTCTTTGGGTGTGCCTAAGGAGATGAGTTTACCGTGATCGAGGATGGCTATGCTGTCGCAGAGTTCCTCCGCCTCTTCCATGTAATGAGTTGTAAGAATGATGGTTTTTCCATGAGCTTTGAGTTCTTTTATGAAGTCCCAGACTGCATGGCGGCTCTGTGGGTCCATAGCGACTGTTGGTTCGTCAAGGAATGTGACTGCGGGGTCGTGGATTAGCGCTATTGCGAGGCTAAGTCGTCGCTTCATGCCACCGCTGTATTTGCCGTGACCCGGTTTGCATCTTCGGTTAAAGCCATTTTTTCCAGCAGCATCTTGCTTCGCTCGCGGATGGCTTTTTTGTTCACTTTGTACAAGTTGCCGAATAAGTTCGAGGTTTTCTTTGCCTGTTAGGTATGGGTAGATGGCAGTTTCCTGTATGCACACGCCGATTTGTTCCTTCACTTTTTGAGCGATCATGCTCGATGTTGTAGCCGCAGATATCAGCTGAGCCACTTGTGGACTTAATTAAGCCGCAGACGATGCTAATCATGGTGGTTTTACCTGCTCCGTTGGGACCAAGTAAACCGAAAAGTTCACCTTTCGATAACCTGTAAGCTTAAGCTGTCAACTGCAACTTTGTCTTCGTATTTTTTAGTTAGGTTGCTGATTGTTATTGCTGGTTCATTCATTTTTAGTTTTCTCCTATTTAGTTTGTTAATTGGTTAATTTTTGATTTAAGTAACCACGAAAGATAGTTACGCACCTGAATTCTACAGAGGGCGTTTGGGAATTTAGTTTCATGTTTACCTCCAAATCTCAACTTTGGCCTGTTTTTTGGGTTTAAAGTTCCTTTTTTGAACGGGTTGATCAAAGAACTGGAAAAAGCAGTTTAAGCGGAAATTTTAAAGGCAACCCACACCCAACCAATCAGCATCACACAGGTGGAGAAATGAACATTCAAGCGAAAATTGCAATAGTCAATAGTGATTGATACTGGCAGTTTTTATGGGCCTCTTAGAGATGGGTGTATTTTACACTCCCCCCGCTATCGACCACAAAGAAGACACAACATATTACGCTCCGCTTCAGACTGTAGTGCTTCAAGCTTCCACATTCAACGGGAACATTAACATAGAGCCCTCTTTGGGCACAAAAATTGAAGTAATATACAACATAACAGCGCCGCAGGGGCACCTGGATCAAGTGAAAGTCACCAATAAAGAAACCAAAACCGAAAGAATCACCAGCTTACTCACAAGCGCCCAAAACATAGGGGCCTTATCCTCTCCGGATTATACTGCTGACCTCACCCTTAAGCTTCCTACATCGAGCGACTACAATCTAACCCTGCTAACCTCAAACGGCAACATCATCAAACCTGAATTAAACGGCGTCAAAGTCGCAGCTTCCACACTAAAGGGAGACATTACCCTTTCTGTCGGCGCCGATTGTCAAAGCATAGACGCTACCTGCATGAACGGTAACATAACAATCCGGTTAGCACAAGGCACACAGTTCAAGGTAGTCGCAAGTGTAGGCAACGGTAACATCAACTACCCAGGTATCCCGCTGGACACTTCAGTTCAAAGTGCCACCCGTCTAAAAGGCGCTACTGTAGGCGGCGAAGGAGACCTTGTTGTTTCGCTTATGACTGGAAACGGCAACATAGATCTCATATACTACAACCCTTAACCTGTTGGGTGTTTGTCCCTCCAACAGAGGATTATGTAGCCCGTGTAAATGACGTTTAGTGTAACCGGCTGCACATTGTTTTCTTGCTCGAAGCTTTATCGTGTTTCCCATAGCTCCTTGCTAGTCGGTTTTTAAACTAAAAAAGCATAGCTATTAGGGATGTCTGTGAAGCTCCCATAGAAGAGGCTTTGGTGTAATATTTTTACAGAATTTGATCAGCAGCGTTTGCAGGGGCGGTGTCTTTGAAGTATACGTGGAATATGCTGACTAAGTCGTTTGCCTTGTCCGGGCATAATTCCATGGTGTACTGGATGAGGGAATTTTAGCGCATATATGCCAAGCTCAGGCAGACGATTTTAGCGGAAACCCAAGTTTCTTCTGTTGTAAGCGAAGGATTTACGGGATTCGTCGAAAGAGTGAATGATTTTGTAGTCTAGACTGCATAGCTTAGTTTGTAGGTGTTAGGTTTAGCATGCTGGGGGGAATAGGTGGCCCTGTAATGGCTACCTTGGGCTCATGTATCTCTGTTTTCCCGAAGCCCATCTAGGTCAGCTATGTTTTGAGGTACTCTACTAAGTAGAGTATGTCTCCTCCCGTCATCGTCAACCAGCAGATGGAGCCCTGCAGCTCAAGCTTCGCCTTAACCGTGTGATTGAAGTTGTTTTGCTTGTGCTGTAAACGAAAATGTGGATTGCGTTTCTGGGCGATTACGCTGAAGTCTAGAGCTAATTTTAGCTCATATCAATGAGTGTTTGGATGCGTTTATGCGCTGCCGTGACTGACAAACACAGCTTATCTACCAAATTCTGGATAGGAAATGCCTGAGTTGGTTAGCAGCAAGCTGAAACATTATGATATCATTTTTATCCAAGAGCGCACCCAACAAGCCTATATAGGGTTGGCCTAAAATCATTTTAGCCAAAATGTTACCACGGGAAAAATGAGGAAGTTGAAGGAACCAAATTTGATTATTTTCGTCTAAATAATCCCCGCTCGAGTTAGACTTGGGTATATAACCGTAGAATTCAATGTGATGCCAGATTTTTCGGAAAACGCAAATAAAGGTGTATGACATGACAATAACAGCGCCAAGCAAATCTCGGTCGAAAATACCCAAAAGCGGCCGAGGTGCAAGAAATCTATGGAAAAGTGGCCGGGGTGATGTAGCTTGGTAGCATAGAGGCCTGTGGAGCCTTTCGCCCGAGTTCAAATCTCGGCCCCGGCCCCACCAATTTAATAGTATTTTTGTATTCCTCCAAACCCAAACTGCTTGTACTTCGCCGTCATCGCAACGAAGTGACGCAGGCGCTTCTGGAACTCTTCGGGGTGGTTTCTTGCTCCTTCTATGTAGGCGATTCGTATGCGTTTGTAAGATTCAGAGAAACTTTTGAAAGTTGCTCCATGCTGCCGGATTGGCTTTTATTGTTTCCAAGATGTCAGCTGGCATTGTGAATTCTTCGTTCACCCAGTGTTTGATGGCGGTTTTGACGGATGGGATTACTTTGCCCTCTGCAGCAAGTTTTCTTAAGCGCTGCTTGTTAGCTTCCGAGTAGGGGGCTTTTGGGTTTCGAGGCGAAAAACGCTGTGAATAGCTGACCTCGTCAATGCGTTTTGATATACTATCTATCCACCCAAAACAAAGTGTCTCTTCCACGGCGTCGTTGTAGAGTATGTGGGGTTTGCCTGTGTCCGCTTTGGGATAGATCAGCCAGATTTCTTTTTCTTTATCATAGTTTTCTTTTAGACATGCGCGCCAGCTTTGGCGGTCAGCAAAGTAAACTGTCTTACCAATCTCCATTCTATTTTACCATCAAAAGCGCTTCTGGATTATTGTTAAGTTGCCAAATGACTTAACTTTAACTGCGTGCTATTCTTCTTTGTTTGTGGTGATTTTTTGAAGGTAGTATTTTTTGAGGTTCAACCATGGGAGGAACAACTACTCAAAGACGGCTTAACTGGCTTTGACATGGAGATGTATCATAAGCCACTGGACGAGGACAATATTTCAAAGGCAGCAGACGCCGAGGTTGTTTCGGTTTTCATATACTCAGACCTAACCGCCGAACTCATCGGTAAACTGTCCAAAACCAAACTCATATCCACCCGCTCAACCGGCTTTGACCACATCGACACCGCCGCTGCCAAACAAAAAGGAATACTCGTTTGCAACGTGCCCGTTTACGGCGAAATCACCGTTGCAGAACACACCTTCGCTCTTATCCTGTCTCTCTCGCGGGGCATTCATGACTCTTATGAGCGTAGCCGCCGCGGAGAATTCAGCTGCGAAAGCGTGCAGGGCTTTGACTTAAACGGCAAAACCTTGGGTGTGCTGGGCACTGGGCGCATAGGTGCTCACGTCATCGGTATCGCCAAAGGCTTTAGCATGAAGGTTCTGGCATTTGACAAGTTCCCCAAAAGCGGCTTGGCAGAAAAATTGGGATTTGAGTATGTGGATTGGAAACGGCTTCTGCGTGAATCTGATGTGGTTACGTTTCATTTGCCACTTAACGATGAAACTCACCATTTCCTAAATCAAGACTCAATTCGCCTGATGAAACCGTCTGCAATTGTCATCAACACTGCTCGGGGCGGATTGGTGGATTCGGAGTCGCTTACCGAGGCGCTGGTTGAGAACAGGCTTCGAGGCGCTGGTTTGGATGTGCTGGAGGAGGAGACGCTTATACGCGAAGAGGCCCAGTTGCTGCTAGACAATTTGCCTCGGGAGCAGTTGGCAACGATGCTTCGGGCCCACATATTGCTGCGCCTAAACAATGTCATTATCACACCGCACTGTGCGTTTAACAGCAAGGAATCCCTGGAACGTCTTACCCAAATGACGATCGAAAACATCAAGCAGTTCAGCGCGGGGCAGCCCCAGAATGTTGTTTCGACTTCAGGATAGGAACACTTAATTTGGTTATCAATTTTAATACATTTCCCCACTGGTAATTCCACCCTTGACGACGGACCCAACAGAGCTGCAAGACCCAATACGCTTGCGCCGCCGTGAAGGCGGGTTCACCCAAACAAGGGACACAGTGGGCCGGGCCTAAATTCCCGCGCCGAGAGAACTTAGCTTAGATGGACAGAGTCCTACTGTGAAGTTAAGTGTTAGGTTACGTCGGGAGACAAACTGCCCGCGAAATTTGCGGCTATCTATTGCTTCTTTCCTTAACAATCACTGTTAATTATCTTGATTTAATTTTCCACTTAACTACTCACTTAAAGGTAAACAAAAGTCGTGCAAAGAAATATATCTTTAAGTCCTGATCTAAATACAGAGAGACAAGGTCACCTGTAATGTTGAATTGGTCAAAATTCGACTCAGATGCAAGCATTTATTCAAGGGGAAAAACTGATTATTATGTTATAGTCACTCGGGGGATTCCAGAAGATCGCCCGAAAACTTGCATAATAGAACTTTATTCCACTGCAAACGAAATGACTCTTTCAGAGATTAAAAATAATGTGGGTAACGGGAAAGTTGAATTGTTATCTCGTTCGATTGTTTTAGGTAGTTTGTTGGCAGATAGAGGTATAGTTCAAGCGGTTGAAGAAATGAAGGAGATAGCTGAAAACAGAGAGAAACAAAACCCGTACAGTTCAATGACCAGCGGATACTCAACAAGATAGCCGGTTAACTCTTAAACACTTAATTTTAGGAAAAATTCCTTTAAACGAGATTTGTTGAATATTAATAAGGATAACATCTCTTTACCGAGTAAATTTTTAAATTCCCAACAATCAATAGGCTACTGTAAAGAGCTGGAACTAACTTGGATATTGAACGTAAAATTGAGCTTATTTGCAGACCACCAACCGAAGAAGTCGTTACAAAAGATGATCTACGCGCTCTACTTGAATCTGAAAAGCATCCAATTGCCTACAATGGCTGGGAACCCTCAGGATTGGCGCATCTTGGAACTGGTGTTATCTGCGCTTACAAGATGAAGGACTTCGCCGAAGCAGGCATCCGCTACAAGGCATTTTTGGCAACTTGGCATGCGTGGCTAAACAACAAGCTCGGAGGCGACCGCGAATTAATTAGAAAAGCCGCCGATCTCTTCAAGCATAGCTGGCTTGCGCTTGGGGTGCCCGGCGATAAAGTCGAATTCATCTACTCTGACGAGGTCTACCAAGACATCGACTACTGGGCTAAAACCGTGCGCATCGCTAAAGAACTCACCATTGCCCGCACCACCCGCACGCTGGAAATAGCGGGTCGCAAGGAAGGGGAAGCCCACTACGTATCCGATTACCTCTATACACCCATGCAGGTCGCCGACATCTTTCAGCTAAACGTCAAGATCTGCCAGCTTGGCTTAGACCAGCGCAAGGCCAATATGGTTGGGCGCGAAATCGGTCAAAAAATCGGCTACTGGAAGCCTGTTTGTATCCACCATCACCTTTTGCAGGGGTTGGCTAAACCCTCGATTTGGCCTATTCCCGAGGGACAGGAACGAGAAGCTATTGCTTCTGCCAAGATGTCTAAAAGTAAACCTGACACTTGCATCTTCATATATGACACACCTGAGGCGATAAAGATGAAAATGTCCAAAGCCTTCTGTCCAGAGAAAACAGTGAAGCACAACCCAATTATGGACATTTGTCGCTACATCATTTTCAGAGAGAAACAGGTCTTTAATATTGAGCGACCAGCTAAGTTCGGCGGCAACTTATCGTTTGAAAGTCAGCAGCAGCTTGAAGAAACATATGTTGAGGGTAAACTCCATCCTATGGATCTTAAAAACGGTGTTGCCGCCCAGCTTGCCGACATTCTTGAGCCAGTACGCCGCTACTTTGCTAACAATATGGAAGCCAAAGACTGCCTTGAGACAGTTCGCCAGGCTAAAATCACAAGGTAACCGCCTTGTCCACCCATCTAAAAGACCGCTTAGAGAAAATCCAAATACTCATAGCCAAAATAGCGCAAGAAGCCGCCAAAGGCAAACCTGTAGTAGTAGAGGGCAAAAAAGATGCCCAAGCCCTCGCCGAACTTGGCGTCAATGGAACTGTTTTAACGCTTAAGACAGGAGGCAAATCTTTCTTTGAAGCTACATCGCAGATAGAGGCGCTTGGTGTTGGTGGGGTTGTTTTGCTTCTAGATTATGATCGGAGGGGTAAGGAGGGGACTAAGCGTTTGCAGCGGAATTTGGAGCGTGCCAAAGTTAAGGTGAATGTTTTGTTTTGGCGTGAGTTGTATGGTCTGGTTGGACATGATGTTCAGTGCATAGAGAGTTTACCAGCGTATTTGGCTACGGTTCAACAGAAGGTTAGACTTAGACTTTAACATTAACTTACCGCTGAGTAATTCTGCTGCAATGTTTTCAGGCAGCTGCTCTATTTTTAATAGGCATCTTTAAAACCTACTTTTCTCGTTCCTTTTTGAGGATAATGGAGAATAAAAAAAGAAAGATTGCTGTGCAGATTATTGCGGCTTCTGTTATCATTATGTTTCTAATGATCATCGGAATTGCCGCCTACAATTATCAGACAAACC
>CAWENF010000021.1:0-295451 GCA_963810275.1 uncultured archaeon | reverse complement strand
ACCCCGTACCTTTTGAGACTTGGTTAAAAGAGTTTGTGAGACAGCCTACTGCTTTCAGCTATAATAAGAATGGTAGGCAGCTCAGCCGTCTTGGAGTAATCAAAAGCCCAGAAAAGATACGAAAGCTGATTTGCACACATACCAAGTACGCGAAGGTAGAAAGGAGTATACTTGCAAATGCCCAACTAATCGCAATGCCTGAGACAAACCGAAAATTGCTGGTCACCGTTAGCTTCACCATTTTTCGTGGTGAATGATTTCTTCAAGAGGTTTTCGTTTGCCAGATCCGATTGCGGTCTTTATGATTTTGCTGCCGATGCCCTCTTTCTTAGCAGGGTAACCCAAAGGAGTCATTGCCACGACCTTGATGTTTTCGGGAACACCCAGAACCTTTTTGACCGTTGCTTCATCGAAGGCGCCGATCCAGCAAGAACTCAATTCCAAAGCTGTGGCTGCCAAAACCAGTTGTTGCATTGATATGCCCACGTCCACAAGGTAATAGTTCATCCCGTTTCGGTCGCCTGAATCTTTAGGGTCAGCGCATGCAACTATTATGACTGGCGCTTGCTTGAGCCAGCCGAATCTTCCCGCCAGTTCTTGAATTTTTGCTTTATCTTTCACAACGATGTACCTGCAACATTGTTTGTTCGCCCATGAAGGCGCTAACCTAGCTGCATCCAGAACTTTCGAGAGTTTATCTTCTTCAACTGGCTTATCCGCGTATTCTCGGACGCTTTTCCTTGCCGATATAACATCCTTAAAATCCATAAATATCCCAAACACAAATAACTAAAATAATAAACTTAAAAGTATTCAAAGGTCTGCCGCGAAGTGATAGGTATAGGAATTATGAGAAATCAAATAAAAAATTGAAGGCTTTAGCCTGTGTCGTAGTATAATTCTATGTATCCGCATTCCTGGCAAGTGAATGTTCTGGCTGGAATAAACCTTCTCGTGTTTAAGCTGTACCCTTTGATTCCTTTGGTAACTGTAACTATTGCGGATAGATCATTAGACTTTTTCATTGAACCGTTGCATTTAGGGCAAGTTTTCGATTCGGACATAAACGACTATTTCGTTTTGGATTGTATTAAACGCTTTCACAAAAAGAGATTATATTGATAAATCCTTTGGAGGACACTACCTGAAACTTCCGTCAGTTCATAGGAACCAGTGTTAGGTAGGGTTCTGGTTCCATGTCAGCTGTTGCGTATACTGCTAATGCTATGCTCCAGAAAACGTCGTCATGTGTCCCTGAGGGATGATTGAATGAGTAGTTGCTGTCTGCACGTAGTGCAAACCGTTCTACGTTTAGCTCGTTGCAGATATCGCTCCTATAGGGCTTTTCCCAAGTCATCATTGGGTAAAAAAACCGCTGATCCTGCATACGCTTCTTTAGCAAACTAGCCATTTCGTTTTTGCGGGGTACACTAAAGTTAACTCCTTCCGCATTCTCTATCCCAGCTTTCTCCATGTCTGCAATAAAGCTTGGGCCTTCTCGAGTTATGTCCACTCGAATTTTTTGGAAACCACCCCAACGGTCCTGCAAAACTTTGATGTAAGCCAAAACAAAGGCGTCATAGGTGGGATGTTGAAAAATATTCAAATGCCTCAAAAAAAGCTTATCATCAACCAACTCAAGAACTGATAACACATTATAATCCCTTGTTTGCGCAGGGTCTAAACCGACGTAGAAGTCACCATTATATTTTTCATTGGAATTAAACAGTTTCAGGTCTTGGCCGCAGTTTTTACTAGTGCCAATGCAGGAGGCGATTAGGCTCTGTGGTAACCAAACGTCTTCATCCTCAGCCCAATCCGCCATCATTTCCCGCTGCCAACGCGAGGGGTCATCACCCATCTGGATTTTTATCTGCTCGATTATGTTGGATTTTAGCGGTCCATTAGGATACAGAGCCTGATGGTATGTGACATGAGAAGTTTTGAAGTTACGATAGTTCTTGTGGTTAAAGATCTTGTAAAAGAGACTATCAGTATGCCAAGGTGTGCTGCTGCAGACGAATTTGCCATCGGTGGTGCCCAACGTATAGAGGATGGCATCATAGAGTTCCTGGTCGTTAGCAACGAAGTTCAGCTCATCCGCATATACCACATGGAGCGAAGGGCCACGGATAGTGTCGGGGTTGTTGGGAAACGCCTCGATGCTGCTTCCGTTGGCAAAGTGAATCGCCGTCTTCTGGGGCTTAAACACCATGCCGGCTGGAAGGTTATATGTGAAGGTTGCGATTCGCGCTATGATCCGTTTGGTCTGCCGCCAAGACGGTCCAACCACGCCGATTGAGATGTTAGGATTAGTGATCGCATACTTTAGCAGCAAAGCAGAAATCATATACGTCTTACCGCTCTGCCGACACCAACGCGCCGCAGTGAACTGGTTATTCTCAAATAGATCTATGAAGTCTTTTTGGTAATTGTGAGGCTTAAAACCTAGGACTTGCTCAAAAAATAACCCTGTGTCCAGAGTTAAATGCTGCATCCGCTGAGCAATCTCAGCCTTAAGCTCATTGTTTTCCCGCTCGACCTCACGCCACTTAGCTTTTAGCAGGTTCGGACGGAGCGCTCGAGCTTCTTTGCTCAATCTTCTTGAGTTCCTCTCGCATCTGCACATTTTCTCTCTCAACCTTCTCTACTTTGCGCTCTAACTCACGATAGCCAGCGTAATCAACGATGAGTTCTTTGTAGGTTTTAGTAATGGTAGCCACAGCCGTTAAGCGTTGAACTTCAAGCCGGTTCAATCCAGCTTTAGCAGAGGCTTTCATAGCACCCGCGAGCAACCTTCCCGCCTCCTCTATGCTGGGCAAATCCCTGGGCAAAGGAATTGCATTGCACAAATAACCTTCAGTGGGTAACTGCAACCCAAGACGCTGGCACTTAACTATAACGGCGCTGACCGTCTTGTGTAACCTATTAGCTATCTCCTCGACCTTAACGTCAGATTCCAAGAGCGCCTTAAGCTCTGTTTCCTCATCGCTGCTCCACCTCTTACGGTCAGTCAATTCTACAACCAATTTGTTTGCTCAACCAGTGGGCTTATAAAACTATCATTTTTCAATAAAAACCAAAAAACAGTACAACAATACAACAAAACCGAGTTGCCACACGCCAACATAAACGACACAAAGAGAAAAGAAAACCGCAGAAAACTATAGTGACGACTTTTTAAAGTGACCAAACCATCGTTGAAGGGAAGGTTCGGTAGAGAGCTTTTCAAACTTAACGCTGACTTACTCCAAGAGGCCGAGGGGTCAAGTCCATTACCGCACACTGCCTTAACCTATTTACGCGCTTTTTTTAGAGCAACAAAACAAAGGAGCAAAAAATACCGCCCCAAATGCCAACAGAACCAAAAGAGAAAACCATGGGAAACCTTGCCCAAGCGCAGAGGCCCGCAGACACATGCACGCATGCGTTAGAGGTGACAAGTATAAGGCGATACTTAATGCTGCTGGAATCTGGTTTAAAGAAAAGAATGTACCGCTTAGAAAAGACATAGGCAAAATCACTAAACTCATAAAAAGAGTCATGTCCTGATGGGTTTTAGCTAAAAAAGCAACAGTGACACCTAAGAAGGAGAAAACAAAACAGGTTAAAACGAGACTTAACGGAAAAAGCATATTCATAGCGGGTAGGGGCGAAAAAAGCAAGGCAACAGCAAGCAGTGCGGCTGAACTGAGTAATCCCCGTACAACGCCGATTATGGCTTTGCCTACAATTATCGAAAAAGCACTTACTGGCGCCATCAAGGTCTCGTCGAAACATTTGTAGAACAAGCGGTCCACATGCAGTTTGAGGCCTGAAGTGTTAAAAGCAGTTGTCATCGCAGTTAACGCTATAATTCCAGGAACTACAAAGTCAAGGTAGGTGTAGCCCTCGATAATTGTGCCTCTGCCTAACCCGTAACCAAACGCCAACAGATACAGTACAGGAGCGATAAGGGTAAGAGCCATCGTCTTGCCCAAGTTTCGGCGCAGAAATCGCAAATCAACCCAAACAACAGTGCCAATATCACGAAGCGTCTCCATATTATTCATCACTCACTGTTTTACCTGTTAACTTAACAAAGACATCTTCAAGACTAGAATCACGAATAACAGTCTTAACACTAGACGAAAGTCCCTGCACATAATCGATGGCTGTTTCTCGATCGGCAAAATGCTCGTAACGTGTAAATTCGCCATCAACCAAAACCTCAACAGTCACCAACCCCACAGCCTGCCGAAGCTCTGAAGGTGACCCTAAAGCAATCAAATTACCCTGATGAACAATACCTACTCGTCGACAAAGTGCTTCAGCTTCCTCAATGTAGTGAGTAGTCAGAAAAATAGAGGTACCGCCGCAACTTAAACTGCGGATCAAGTCCCACATTCTGCGCCGTACCTGAACATCTAAGCCTACAGTGGGTTCATCCAAAAAGAGCACTTGTGGTCTATGAATCAAAGCTCGGGCAATCATTGCTGCTTTCTTCATCCCGCCCGATAAGTCTTCAATCATTTTCTCACTCTGTCTGGTTAAACCAACAAACTCAAGAAGCTCCCTGATGCGTTGCCTGCGTTCATCTACGCTAATATGATGAAGTCGGGCATGTAACTCCATATTTTCCCACAAATTCAAATCCAAATCAAACGTTAGATGCTGCTGTACTACCCCGATTACCCTTTTGACTTTGACTGGATCTTTTGCTATATCAAACCCAGAGACAAAGATGGACCCAGACGAGGGCTGCGTTAATCCTGTAAGAGCACGAATGGTTGTTGTTTTGCCTGCTCCGTTAGGACCAAGAAAACCAAAAACTTCACCTGAGTGTACACTTATGTTTAGGTTTTTTACTGCACAAACATCTTTGTACATCTTTGTTAAATTGCGGGTTACAATCGCTTCTTCCAACTGACCAGCAGCCACCAATATGCGAGATACCTAAGTACGTGGAAACGTAAATAAAAGTACTTTTCAGAGACATTAAAGTCTAAACTACTCTTTTAAGAGCATTTAATTTCAAAATAAGCTACCATTCGGTACTCAACAATATACCGAGGATACCCACCGGAACACAATTAATTATAACACTAAAGTCAGAACACCACCTGCCAGACTATTATCAATCAGGCTACCGCAAAAAGGCATATTATTTTTCGCCACATAAAAAGTGCCATAACTGAACACACACTACCTACTGAAAAAACTCGAAATAGCGGCATTGACCAGAGATGGAAATCAAAAGAAGAATCAAACCTGAAAAACTGCTCCTCTAGAAAAAAGAAAAGACGTATGCCAAGAATCTGAGCGATACCAAACATAGCGCTTCCAACAAGAAGCAATGCGAGCCAAAAGTTTAGTCCACCACTACGCCTCTCTTCTGCTGGTTTTCTATCCTATTCTATTAGTTCTTGGGGTTTCGCTTTTTTACGAAAGAAGAATATGTACATCAAACCATCAGAACCGTTAGAGAGAAAAATAATTAATCTCCAAACGCCTGCCGCCACCCTTTAAGCATCAAATCCCACCCACACACTACACCATCATATGCAATTGATATCAGAATCGAAAAAGAAACCCAAAGTCCAACATACTCCCACACTCTTTTCCACACATCTCAACATACTTCCAACATAGGCAGTGTGGGCAAAGACAACTTCCCACACTAAAACCGCAACAGGATAACAGCCCAAAACAAAAAAGCAACCAAACACACAACCCAGAGTGTGGTGTGGAGAGCAAAAGGCAACACACCCACACAAAGAGACAAAAAAACCATAACTCCGATGATTCCATTTTCCTCTATTGAACTGTTGTGTCTAGTTTGTAGTCACAGACATTCATATGAGAAGTTTAGCATAATCAACCTGTGATTAAAGATGACCGTTGTAAAAGTAATCGAGTTGATAGGGGCATCACCAGACAGCTGGGAAGACGCCGCCAAAAACGCTTTAGCGCAAGCCGCAAAAACCGTGAAAAACATCAAATCCCTCTACGTGAAAAGCTGCAAGGCAACCATACAAAACAACCAAATTGCAGAGTACCATGCAATAGTCAAAATCGCTTTTATTGTTCAAGACAGCTAATTTTTATTTCGATAGAACTTTAACAGCATAACACCCACTACTAAAAGCTGAACTAACCCTCATAGAAGACGCCCACGCCAAGGTTCTTGATTTCTTCGCATATTTTTGCCCCTACTGCGGTAAAATCGAACTAAAATCTGCTCCCTAACTCTCTTTATTAGTTGAAGATTTCAATTTTTTCAACTTCCCTATCCTCTGCCTCAATCAGGGTATAGTAGATAACGATTAGAGTCAGAATCATTGCTGCGCCTACTATTAGTGCTTCTCGGGGCATACCGATTAACAGGGCAATTAAACCTATTATGCCCGCTACTGCAAGGGCTGGGTAGAGCGGCATCTTGAAGCTTCCACTTTTCTTTCTACGTCTAAAATGTATCAAAGCAAAGCTTGCAATAAGGTAGCAGAAGAGTATGCCAAAGTTGCTGATTGAAGCCATCACGTAGATGTTACCTGAGAAAAGCATTATTATGCCGATTACTGCGGAAATTAGAACACCATTAACCGCTACGTCACGTTTTTGGTTATACTTACGTACGAACTTTGGCAATAACTTGTCATAACCTATTTGGTATAGCACTCGGGAGGAACTCAAAATCATAGCGAGAGCAGCAGACGTAGTAGCTATTAGCGCACCTATGGAAATCAAAGTGAAAAGCCATGCTGGTGCACCCGCATATATTAAAGCAGAAGAAAGCGGGTCAGAAGACACCGTAAACTGGCTTGCAGGCATCAAAAACAGCAATGCAACAACAACAAGACTGTAAAGAGCTATACTCACAAGAACTGCGCTGATGATGGCTTTAGCTGCCCCGGAACCGCCACCTTTAACGTCTTTGGTTACGGTGGAAATCGCTTGGAACCCCGAGTAAGCAAAGAAAATCACCACTGAAGCCGCAAAAATTGAGCTAATGCTTGCTGACTCAAGACCAGTCGTGAAGTTGGTTTCCATGTTGGCACTATTGCCGAAGACAAAAAACAAGGCGAAGGCTATGAAAACTAGGAGTATGGCAATTTTTACTATCACCAAGCCAAAGTCCACTTTTGCAGCTTTGCTTATGCCCAAAATATTGACTACCGTTAAAACCAAAATCAACACAATAGCAAACACGGTTGGAGCAATGCTTGAAGTTACCCCCAGAAGGCTTGCGAGATAAGAGCCAAAACCCAAAGATATAGGCGCTATGGCGGAAGCGTAGGCAAAGTACAGCATTATGCCTGTTATAAAGCCGAGTTCACTGCCAAACGCTTCGTAAGCAAACGAGTAGGAACCGCCTTCTGCCTGGGGCATAATGGATCCTAACTCGCCTAGCTCCAAAGCCACAATTAGTGCTATCACGCCGACGATTACAAACGATATTAAAGCCGCTGAACCAGCCAAAGCGATGGCAGTTCCGCTTAAAACAAAAATGCCTGCTCCGATGATTGCGCCAAGACCAATGGCGGTTGCCACTTTAACGCTTATCATTCTGCTCACATATATCCAAGTCATCGCTTACTATTGAATGCTTCCGCTATTCCTGGGGCGCTTCCGCTTATTTTTCGATAAACACAAAAACAATCGCAATAAATAGCAAACCCGCTCGCGCCATCTAATATTCAAGTAGAGGAGTGATTAAGGTTCCGCTTTGAACGGTAACCTTATACTTATACAGCTAAATATTGACGGAAAAAGAACATGTGAGGCAAAAAACTCTTGAAAACAAAACACTAAAGCAAACGCTGGTGCAAGTACTGAAAAACATTTTACGCACAATTTAATAATACATTTTAGGTGCGAATAGTGAATACGGATCAAAGAAAAATCGCTAACATTCACGATTTCTTCCTTGATTTCGATACCCTATCCACGGAGTTGATGAGTTACAAAGGCAGATTTGACTCTGGACTCATAATCCCCATATACGGCAACGACATATCCAACCCTGGAATAAACAACATTGTCAGCGAAATAAACCAATGCAGCTATCTAAGCAAAATATTCATAGCCCTCTCTGCACAAGACCCCCGCGACTACGAAGCAGCAATGCGGTTATGCCGAAAATTCAAGGTTACCTGCGATGTGGTATGGTGCAACAAACCCGAAGTGCAGCAAGTGTTTTTGGAACTTAAAAGCAAAGGCATAGACGTGACTGGCATGTCGGGGAAAGGCAAAGACGTTTGGCTGGCTATGGGTATTGCATCATTGGAACTTGATGCATTCGCAGTCCACGACGCCGACATAGTTTCCTACACCAAGATGCTGCCGACTAAAATGCTGTACCCCCTGATTGAACCAAAACTAGATTTCTTCTTCTCTAAGGGCTACTACGCAAGAATAAGCCAAGAAAAACGCCGCCTCTACGGACGTATACATCGCCTCTTCATTAACCCCATTCTAGAGGTTCTCCAAGAAAAGCTGCCTTACTCCCAGTTCCTAACTTACTTACAGTCGTTTAGTTACCCCTTAGCCGGGGAGATAGCCGTCTACAGCGACTTAGCAACACACCTACGGGTACCCGCGGATTGGGGTCTTGAGCTTGGTTTACTGTCCGAAGTCTACCGCAACGTCGCCTATGGTCGCATCTGTCAGGTAGACTTGGGAATCTATGATCACCGCCATAAATCACTATGTCCCGACGGACTGCTTAAAACAGCAGAAGACAGTTTCGTAACGCTTCTGCGCACACTCACAGAAACCGAAAACATCGATATCTCTGAAGCTTTCTTAACCAGTTTGCAGGTGTCTTATAGGCGGCTGGCGCAAGACAAGATCAGCCAGTTCCACGCCGATGCTACATGCAACAGGCTCGCCTTTGACCGCCATGAAGAAGAAACAAACGTTGACCAACTCTGTGCAGTCATAAAAACTGGGGGCAACAAATACCTAGAGAACCCAATTCGGGCGCAGTTGCCTGACTGGCTGCGAGCAACAGCGGCCATTCATGATATTAGAGAGCGACTCAGGGACAAAGCAATTGAACAGTAAAACCGTGGTTTTCGCAGATATTGACGGCAGCCTCCTAAACCCGGCATACGAAGCCCCAGAAATCGAGCCAATACTTAAGCAGCTATTAAAGCTAGACGTTGCAGTGGTCTTTAACAGCAGCAAAACCGCCGCTGAAATTGAGCATTACCGAAAAAAATGGAAGATAACGGACCCGTTTATTGTTGAGAATGGCGGAGCCATATTTATCCCGAAAAAATATTTCCACAAAACCCCCAAAAACGCCAAGCAAACCGCAGACTACTATTTAGTAGAGTTCGGGTTGCCCTACAGCGTTATACGAGAAAAACTTGTAGTTGCTAAAACCCAAACACACGCAAAAATCAGGGGCTTTGGAGATTATGATTCGAAGCAGTTGGCTGAGGATAGCGGTTTACCGCTTGAGTTAGCGGAGTTGGCTAAGCAGCGGCAGTACAGTGAACCTTTCAAAGTTCTGGGCGGCGACAAAAAAGCAGTTCTGCGAGCGTTGAAAGAAATGGGGTTATGTGTGACCCGTGGGGGCAAATACCTGCATGCTATGGGCAATTCAGACAAAGGACGCTCAGCCTTAGCTTTGAAAAAAATGTATCTCGAAGAAAACTGCACAGTTTTAACCGTTGCTGTGGGAGACAGCGCAAACGATTTACCACTACTAAAAGTTGTGGATAAACCATTTTGGGTGGACCAAAAAAACCCAAGGGAAACCGTGTGGAAACATGTTCTACTAATTGCCCAAAAGGCTAGTACTTACTGAGCAGGTACGGCTTTTGCTGCCTAAATACTCTTGCTTCTTCTTTTACTCTAGCTTCGGTTTCCTCTCGGGTTTCAGCTATAGTTTGCTTTATGAAAGCGCCGACTCTGCCAATCCACAGAACCCTCATAGCGTTAATCAGGTTTTCACGACCATCCAACGGGGTTTTGTGGAACTTCGCGATGAAAGAGTAAACGGTTTTTGCCCAAACTTCCATAGGAACATCAAATTCATCTGACATCTCTGAATCTTTTAAATGCCTAAAAGTAGCTATTATTTCTGGTTCAAGAAACGTATTGTAGCAGGCATCAAAGAGGTGGTAGCTGGCCTTAAAAGCCGTCATAGTTTCTTCAAGTGAGACTGGGATGGGTTCCGGGATTGTCTTGTTTGTGGCTTCACCTACCATTTCAGTTTCGGATAACCCTGTTATGTTTCGCCATTGGGGTTCGTAGATTTCGATGGCGGTAAACATAGTGTTCATTACTTGGCGGAACATGCCTGCCAGCTGACTGGAGGGGTCCTTGGCGTCATGCATTTTTACACCCAAATACGCCTGCTTAACTTCATAACCCTTAGCCAAAGCAGTGGCGGTTTCAAATATGTCAATTCCAAAGCGACACACATCGGGGAACTCTAACATGGGCGAAGCAAGGAGGTCGTCAACGAGTTTCCGGGAGATACCAAAGTCGCCGCCGATAGGTTGCCTGATGTCTTTGCCAAAGATGCTTGTCATGACTGGGTAGCAGAGGAAGTTAGTGATGGTTCCATCGTATTTTCGGCGGTTGTAGTAAGGAGCGACAAATCCAGTGTTACCCTTAAGGGTTGGCTCAACCAACATTTTTATCCATTCAGGCGTTATGCTGCGCAGGTCAGAGTCGACCAACGCAACGCTTTGGACATCGAGCTTTTGGGCAGCTTCAAAGATGGCTTGAACTGCGCGTCCTTTACCAGAGATACCCATGTAAATAGCAGGAATAAGTTTGACTTCCGATGGCAAGTTGATTCTTTTCACGGAGTTTAGAGTGTCGTCTTTGGAATTGCCGTCTGAGACGAAAATCACGGAGCGGTGATCGGGGAAGTATTTTTCCAAGCCTTTTGTTGCTTGAGACAAGACGTAGCTTGCGGTTAAGACGTTGTTAAATGACGGGATGCCGATGAGTATGTCGGCTTTTTCTATGGCGTGAAGGTAAACATGTGCATCCAAAGATAACGCTGAGTCTTTACTGTTCAAACAAGTCTCACCAAGGATTTAACAATAAATTCGAACCCATTTCTAAAAAAATCTTTGCAATCAAAAATTATCGTTCTAAAAAGGAAAAGAGGCCGATTGCAGCGTTTTTAGCAGTAAATGTCGCTGAAGCTCAGCTTTTATAGCGCAAAATTGCTGCAACGCCACCCAAAGCTCTAAGCTGTGCCTTCTCCCCAGACGCAGAAGTAATAACTTCAACACGGGCGTCAGTTTGAGAAGCTAAATCTTCCAATACATCCACTATGTCTTGTTCCGTCAAGTCAAAGTCTGCGCCGCCGCATTTAGAACAAGGATGAGAAATCAAATCCCGCATCGCCTCAGTCTTCTCTTTATGCACAACCCGCTGAACTGTGTTACCACATTTCCCGCAAACCGTGCCCACTTCAGCGTAGCCTGAATCATCATTGACCAACACCACCTCAACCTGGCCTTTTCTGAGTGCATCTGTAACTTGGTCTAAGCCGTAAGTTGCTAAACCAGCCTGCTTTCTAAGCTCCGTCTGAAAGCGTTCAAAAAGTTTCTTCTCTTCAGGACCACACATGCTTTTTAACAGCTCCTCTGCCTTGCACAATACGTCTTTTACGGCAGCTTCGTCAGCGGACTGCGTATCATAAGTCTGCAGCAGCATGTTGTCAAGTTCATAATGGAGATATTTGCCTTTGACAAAGTCGCTTTTAGTTTGTCCTGGTCCACCAACCAGCAGAACCGTGATCGGGTGCTTCTGCAAAAACTCTTCAGCGGCATGGTCCGCGATTCTGCGGAAAAACGCTGTGACCTCCATATTTCGCTCACGTTCATAACGGCGTTGGCTCTGTCCACCTTTATGTGTTTTACCTGGAACCCCTGAGGAGATATGATCTACCGTTTCGGTAAGCTCGCCGCTGGCTACTCCTAATGTGGCGTCTTTGGCATCTAAAACGAGGACTCCGACGACTTTGGGGTCACGCAGCATCTCCCGTAGTGGTTTTAGTTGAAACAGATTGCCGACTTCATACAGGAATGAGCCAACGGGTTCAGGAGGAACAACTTCTTCGATGCCGAATCTGGGCTGCTCCAACTCGTTGGCTGAGTAGACCCCTGCGAAGATCGCAAGTCCATTTTCTTCTATTGCGGGTACCTGTTTCAGGTGCTGGATAAGCCGTTTTATGACCGACTCCGCCTCCCTCTCCAGCTCGTCGTTTGTTTTCAACTCATTTTTTAATCTATCAACCGCTTGGTCAGCTGTACCGTCAAAGGGCACGTAGATAGAAACAAATGTTTTCTGGGGTGCCTCTTTAGCGGAAAGGTAGGCAATGCGTTTTTTGAGTTTGTGCTGCTTAACGGATTTACTTGTTGCTATTTGGCAACCTAGAAAACGGCTAGGTCTTTGAACTTCCAGTTTAGTCACCTCATGTGAAATGGTTTTCACGGTTTTTATGTTTTTAGAGCAAAGAGAAGACTGGGGGCGAGCCGACTCCGTTAAGGAGAAAAGGGGTTGGGGAACCTTGCTATGGGGTTGGCACGCACATATGGAAGGGTTGCGGAAACGGCTTATAGACGCCCTTTATTTTCCTGTATCCTATATTGTGGCTAGCTTAAGTTATATTGTTGTGTGCATACGCGTTGCGACACGACTCTATCGGATTTTGCATAATGGGGTTTATTCCCAAGTCAGCATTTTGAAATTTGGTTGTGTTTTTTGGTGGCAAGATTTATTTAGATATTCTGAGAGACGTTACATCGCTGAGCTGAACGCCAAATTGGTTACTTATGCCCCTGCAGTTTTTACTCTAGTCGGCACCTTAATAGTTTGTATAGTGCTGATTGCTGTAGCTAAAAAAATAGTGCCTAACTTGCGTCTCCACTCAGCGGTACGCGTAACTCTACGAAACATCATCAATAAACCAGTCGTAGTAGCAGTCGCAGGGTTTGGGTTGCTACAAAGCTGGCAGCTATTTCTCGAAGCCACAACAATTTCTACTCCCTTATTTTTTGATGCTACCACTTTAGAGTTGGTTGTGGATCTTGCAATTTTGGTGGCTAACAATTTATGCCACAGGGGTAATCATCAAGAAAGTAACTCCGTACCTTATCCACACAAGCGAGGCTGACCAAGTTTTAGTTTACTCAGTTTACGTTTTGGGGATTATAATTTTTGGTTATATACTGCTGGCTTCTCCATTGGGTCCGCGCATAGCGACCGATGTGTGGTCAGTGATTAACTTCTTAACAGGGGTATTCCTAACCTAC
Organism: uncultured archaeon; assembly: GCA_963810275.1. Taxonomy (GTDB): domain Archaea; phylum Thermoproteota; class Bathyarchaeia; order Bathyarchaeales; family Bathycorpusculaceae; genus Bathycorpusculum. Next base: position 282,180 of record CAWENF010000021.1, on the reverse strand, counting down.
CTGGCAGTTTACGTAGTTAATGTTGCATTCAAACGTTACACCGCGACCATCGAGCTAAAAGGGGGAAGCTTCAAAACTACCATCCAGTTCCTAAGGCGTATCGCGCTTTCTATAGTCGCTATTGTGGGCGTTTCGATAGCAACTTTTGTTAACTTTCCCAGCTTAGGTGCTGCCATCGCTTCCATATTTGTCGCAGCAGGCTTCGTGTCAATAGTTGTCGGTTTAGCTGCACAGACGAGTTTGTCAAACATCATCGCTGGAGTGGTGATATCAACTTCGCAACCGTTTAAAATCGGCGACGCTCTCTCATACGCTGGCGAGTGGGCATGGGTAGAAGACATCAAACTCACCTTTACCATACTTAAAACGTGGGACAACCGGCGCCTAGTAGTGCCTAACCAGATGTTTCTGAATTCAACCATGATAAACTACGACGAAGCGGACTCCACTAAATTATGTATAGTCTACGTTTCTATAACTTTTGAATCTGATCTTGACAAAGCAATCGAAATCCTAAAAGACGCCGCCCGTAAACATCCTGATTTTCTGCCCCAAGGCGACTTACCTATAGTTCATGTAATGGATTTGGGCGGTGCAAACGGCGTTGCCAAAGAACCTAACTCGGCGTCGGGGGTGTCGCTTAGACTGCTTAGCCGTGCAAAAGACCAGTCCACTAACTTCCAGATGTCAAAAGATTTGCTGTATATTATTAAGCAGGCATTTGATGCAAACGGAATTGACTTGGCATCTCCTCGGCGACAAGTGTTTATGGATTCAGCTGATAAATCCTAAAAGTTAGTGCGGAATGGCGTGTGCTTGGTTACTGGATTATTTCACCAGTCACGTTTTTGTTGCTCTCATCCACTTGGAGAACCCTAATTTTTACGCATTCTTGGGGTTTAGCTTTAGGAACCACTATAGTGTAGCCCCTTAGGTTTGTTCTTCCCGCTCCGCTGGGGTGTCTGTCTATGATGTTGACTTCCAATTCCTCACCGACTTCTACGGGTGCGGGCTGTCCCGCGTAGTTTTTTTTGAATTTACCGCCTCGTACTCTTCTGTGGACCATTTTTGAGACACTGCTTTTATGGAAGGTGAAGTGTTTTTATTTCTTTTAAATTTTGATTTTTTTAAGCAAAAATTTGTTGGATCGAGTATGTTTGGATTTTTAAGATTTAGCTTTTTTGTTTTCGAAGTTTAAGTATGTTTTTTTTGGAAGGGTTTAAAAGTATGACGCTTGTCATAAATCGTTAAGAGATGCCTATGTATAATAAATACCTACTCAGCATCACAACCGCAACAATACTTGCCTTATCAATAGCCACCCCAATTGGGTCCTCTACAGTTGGCGATCAAGCAATATTAAAACTCACAGATTTAACTGGCGACACCTACACTTTCACATATTCTCAATTTTTAGATATGCCAAAAACCGAAGTGACCGCAGACCTATACTGCGACGGCGCCTTAGTAACCTACGGCGATTGGGGCGGAGTATCTCTTAACTATCTTCTTAATCAAACAAAGCTCAACACGGGTGTCCAATCAATACAATTTATCGCTTCAGATGGATATCAAGTTGCTATCCCATTCGATTTGGCTATCAAACCCCAAATAATCATCGCTTATGAACTCAACGGTCAACCACTCGCTGAAGGACTTAGACTAGTTGTCCCGGATGCTAACGGGGCTTCTTGGATTGCAAAGATAACAGCCATAACAATGAGCATATATGGCGCTCCTTACCCTCAAGCCATAAGCGTTGGCCACATCAAAGGACAAAATGTAGTGCCAACACAACCTGAATCTCCTTCCAAACCTTCGCCTACCCAGCAAGAAAGCCCCATTCAACTAAACCCCTTCCCCATTGAAAACTCCTCTTCAAGTTTAACAGAGACAACGCCGATTCCAACAAATGTTACTCAGCCTAATACGTCAGCAACAAATCCTCCAGTGTCAACTCAAAGTCCAAATTGCTGTACTTGGTGGTTGCTTGCGCACTTTTCTTTACGACGGTTGCATTCACGGTTTTTCTGCATAGAAGAAACCGAGTTTCTGGAAGTGTTGGAAGCATTTCAAAATGAAGGTAATGCATTTTTTGCTGCGATAATTTTCTGGTTTGTTTTATAGACTTTTTACGATTCTAAGTGTTTAGGTTAAACGCATATACTGATGGGCAGCTATTGGGATTTCCACCTAATTTACTAAAAATGCATAAGATGTTGCAAGATCAGCGCAGCTTAGTTCATAAATAAGCTACCTTTTTAATAGCATGTTCACCCATTTTCTTTTCTTAATTCGTTAAAATATTATCTTGACTTGCCGAGTCACGATTCACGGCAAAATTTCTCCGAAAAACATGATTTTACCTCTTAAAAAATTAGTCCAGAAACCTTGACTAAGCTTTAGTCAAAGTTTCTTGACAAAAACGGTTTTAACCTAATAAAAAAAGTTTTGTTCAGTGAGAAAAATATGGCAGTAAACCACTACGTGATTACCCACCGCCACTTACTGCGGGTGGAGAAAAAAGGGCAACTGACATGTATGATTTGTCATAAACCGATTTTGGAGGGGCAGCGTGTAGCGACGCGGAAAGCCACTGCGATTCGACATGAGGACTGCTACCAGCGTAGTTTCATATAGCCTCTCTCGGTGTGGGTATGCATGGACAGACCCAAATTTCCTTTTTAAAATCTCATTATGTTAGACATGTTGGAGCATGCTCCCGCTCCGGTAACCCTCCAAATCCAGCGCCACATACTTAAAACCTAATCGTTTAAGATGCACCGCCACCATCTCCATTACATCCACATTAAACAGCGCCCGTTCAAGTGGTCCTACTTCAATTCGGGCTAAACCGTTGTGGTCTCGCACCCGAAGCTGTTTTATTGCTACGATTTTACGTATGGCTTCCTCCGCGTCAGCTACCCGTTTGAGACGCTCTGCAGTGATGCGTTCATGATAAGGAATTCTAGAAGCCAAACATGCCTGCGCAGGTCTATCATGGATCGTGAGCCCCAAAGCCTTAGCTACTTCCCGAACATCCTCCTTACTAAACCCCAGCTCCAACAGAGGACTATAGACGCCTTTTGTTTCCTGCACAGCTTTAAACCCTGGTCTGTGTCCCTCCAAGTCAGAAAGATTAGTGCCATCAAAAACTGCGGCAAAGCCATGCTGGTGAGCGAAATGTTTGAGTTTTTTTAGCAATTCCTTTTTGCAGTGGTAACAGCGATCAGAAGGATTAGCTGCGAAGGCTTCGTGTTCCAACTCATGGGTTCTGGTGATGTACTGCTTAATGCCTATGTCCTGTGCAGTTGTTTTAGCGTTGCGTAACTCGCCTTCAGTGAAAGTGGCAGATTCGGCTGTCACAGCCACCGCTCGGTCACCTAAAACTTGCCTGCTCAAAGCGGCTAAAGTGGCGCTGTCCACGCCGCCAGAAAAAGCAACAACTACACCTCCTTTGCCCTTCTCGGCTATGTATCTTTTCAGGTCCTCAATTTTCTCGCTCAAGTGGTCCAAAAAAGACACCTCAAACTTAGAGGCTGGTCTGAAGCACTTTGGAGACAGCTAAATCCATCAGTTCCCGTAGTGGCTTCCCCGATTTCTCCGCCAGCGCTTTGAGGTCATCAAATTCGGGTTTAACACGAATAACCTCACCCGCTGAGTTTTTGGAGATTTTCACCTTCACAGCCGTCTTGCTGCCCATGACATCTAACTCTACGCTGACGACTTCACGGTTTATTATGTGCCGTTGACAGCGGTACACCCTCACTCCCAACGTTCCCGTCTCGGCGATTAGCACGTCTGAGATGTGTGCCGCGTCTTTTTGGTCGGCTATGACTTTAATGATGTGTGCTGGGCGATTTTTTTTTGTGCTGCAAGGGATGATGCTGACATCTTTTGCGCCTTCTTTGAGTAGTTTGTCAATTGCGTAGCCTAAGGTTTCGCCTGTGGCGTCGTCAAGGTTAGTTTCGAGCACTGCAATTTCGTCCTGCACTGACTCAACGCCGACGGCTTTCCCCAATGTGGCGCGTAGAACAGCTGGCATTTCGGGAAAGTCTTTGGTTCCAGCCCCGAACCCAACTTTAAGCGGCTCCATGTTAGGGTAAAACGGCGTGACTTCATCTGCCAAGTTTGTCAGAAGCGCCACACCTGTGGGCGTCGCCAACTCACGCTCGATGGGTCCACCGTGAAAGCGGAATTGTTTAGATTGCAAAATCGATAATGTCGCGGGTGCAGGTACAGGAAGAATGCCATGTGAGAACTTGACGACTCCGCCGCCGACAGCTACTGGAGTCGAGTAGATTTTGGCACCTTCATCAAAAAGGTGCAAATCGTCTAGTGCAACTGCGCATCCAATGATTTCTGCGGCGGTATCCACCAAAGCGACTTCATGAAGGTGTGCATCTTCGAAGCTGGTTTTATGTAAATCTACCTCAGCTTGAATAAGTGTGTGTATAACTTTGGATGCGAAGACTCGGGCTTTTTGGGTCATGTAGATACCTGCTGAGGCTTTTTCTACGATTTCTATGAGGTCATTACCGTGTCGTTTATTTACAGCTGAGGAGGTTACTTCGATTTTGGTGCCCCGAAACTCTCCCCGGATCACTTCCGGGTCGATAATGATATCGATATGTTCGTAGCCAAATTCAGGTGCCTCCAAAAACTTGATGGCAGAAATAACCCGCTCAACATTAGCCCCTAGATCCAGAAGTGCACCAAGCAACATATCGCCGGCTATGCCGCTGGCGTTGCAATCCACAAAGAGAATTCTGTTAGTTTCAGTCATAACCATCACACAAAATTTGGGTTTAACAAGCAAGCATAATAAATATATGGACACACTGGTTTTTTAAGTGTGTCTGTTTATGTTGCTTAGGGAAATTTTGGATAAGGTTTCTCACAATGAACTAACACCCTCGCAAGCAGAAAAGATGCTAAAACTTCTGGCAGTAGACGAGCTGGGCTGCTTGGCAAAACTGGATGGCAACCGCGACCTACGCAAAGGCATCCCCGAAGTTATTCTGGCAGAAGGCAAAACACCCCTTGACGTGACAGAAATCTGCCGAACAATGCTATCCAGAGTTGGCAGAGTCATAGTTAGTCGATGCAACAAAGAGCATCTGGCGGCGATCCACGCAATCCCAACTGACGGCTTAAAAGTTCAAATCAACCAGAAAGCTCGTATGGCAGTTCTTAAAAAGAAAGATTTCACAGTAACATCAAGTGGTGGCAAAATCGCAGTTTTAACCGCTGGAACAAGCGATATCCCAGTAGCCGAGGAAGCTAAAATAGTCGCAGATGAAATGGGCTGCACAGTAACCGCTTTTTATGACGTGGGTGTCGCAGGCATCCACCGCCTCTTAGAACCCATCAAACAGGTTATTGCTGAAGACGTAGATGTGGTGGTTGTTGTCGCCGGCAGGGAAGGTGCTTTGGCGTCGGTTGTTGCGGGTTTAGTGGATGTGCCTGTGATTGCGGTTCCAACTTCAAATAGTTACGGTTTTGGCGCCGGCGGTGTGGGTACCTTGACAGCTATGCTGCAGTCATGTTCGCTTGGGTTGGCTGTGGTTAACATTGATGGCGGCGTTGCAGCGGGGGCAGTCGCGACTTTGGTCGCGAATCGGGCAGCTAAATTTCGTAGTTAACTGTTTTTAGTTTAGTTCCGTTTTAACGTGTTATTACTATTGTGCTTATGGATAATACTTATATCGTCGTAATACTATTTTAAATAAACGTGCTACTGCAGGAGGGTAGGAAAACACGCACATACCAGACGGATACCTAACAATAACAGTTTCCATAGCCACATTCATAATCACAGCCATATTCTGGGTAATATCATTCAAAAAAATAAAACTCTCCGAAAACCAAATCCCCATGATGGGCCTGCTTACCGCACTGTTCTTCGCTGCAATGTTTGCCAACTACCCTGTACTCTTCGGCACAACCGCCCACCTACTAGGAGGAGCCACCATCGGCTTAATCTTAGGCCCCTTCGCAGGTTACATCTCTATGACCATAATCATTGTCTTGCAGACACTGCTGTTCGGCGACGGCGGGATAACTGCTTTAGGCGCAAACGTCCTCAACATGGGCGTCATCGGTGTCTTTATCCCATGTGCTCTCTTCATATCAATGAACAAATTGCTTAAGTTAAAAGCAAAAACCAGTATCCTGGCAGCCGTCTTTATTTCGGCCTTCGTGAGTGACCTCCTCGCAGCAATCTCTGCAGGTTTTGAACTTGGGATATCTCAGCCGGTCTTCCAGTATGGCATCAGCGTGGCTGTTCCCGCTATGGCGCTAAATCACTCCATCATTGGAGTGGCTGAAGGTGTCGTCACAGTCATCATAATAGGTACTCTACTCAAACTTCGTCCAGATGTGCTGGAGAAAAGCCCAATCCTTGGTAAACTTGCCATGTTTAAAAACAAAAGAGATGAAGAATAAATGGCAACAAATAAGAAACGTAACCAGAAAACCATTATTGTCGGCTTAGCAGTCGCCGTAGCCTTTGTGGTTCTGGGCGTTTTTGTGTTTTCGTATGCTATGGAAACTTTGGATTGGAAAGCACAAGAGCTTGGTGCTTCGGAGCAGCCAGTTTGGGAAGCCCCCTTTTCTGATTACACCCTCAAAGGTTCAGACAACCAGTGGATTGCTTTAGTCGTCGGCGTGTTGGCTACTTTGCTGCTGTTTGCAGTGGCATTTGGTGTGGCAAAAGCGTTAAGTAAAAAGAGGGTGAAGCAGCCGTGAAAGTCCCCAACTCTATGAGAGATTTAATGGAAGGTGCAGAATCACTTGTCTACGTGGAGGACTTAAGCGGGAAAAAGGGCGTCATGCAAGCCGTAAATCCAGTTGCGAAACTCATAGCAACAGTCGGCATAATCGTCGCAGCCATCTTCATAACTAACCTAAGCTACCTTCTCGCAATCTGCCTTGTTCCCTTGGTTTTATCAGTAACTTCTCGTATTCCGCTTAAACACTTCTTCCAGCGAACCGCCATGATAACTGTGTTCTCTGCGTTCATCACTTTGCCGGTGATTTTCACAACCTCAGGCAACCCTGTCTTGGTATCCAACATAAGCGGCTTCACAATCGCCATAACCGCAGAAGGCTTAACAAGCGCAGCTATGTTTACAGTGCGCGTCTGGTTCTGCGTAGCTTCCCTAGTTATGCTAGTGCTATCCACAGGCTTTGAAAAGACACTCAAACTTCTTGCCACCCTCAAAGTCCCAGCTGTAATCATTCAGCTTTTCAGCTTAACCTACCGCTACTTCTTTGTCTCCGTCCACGAGGCGCAGAGCGTGCTTATGGCAAAAGAAGCCCGAACGTATCTGCATAAACACAGCTTCAACTTCCAATCCCTTAGAGACCTTGGTGCTGTTTTCTCATCTTTGTTCATACGCACCTATGAACGATCTGAACGGGTTTACTTGGCCATGAAAGCCCGCGGCTTCGAAATAACCAACGAATCAAAACTTGTAATGCCTAAGCTTCGAATCTTTGACGTGGCGTTCGCATCAATATTAATAGTCGGGTTTGCGTATCTTGCATGTCTTTAAGAGGACAGCTAAATGGCGGACTCCATAGTAGCGGTTCAAGACGTAGTTTTCAATTACCCCGCAGGGGTAGCTGCGCTAAAAGGTGTTTCAATGAAGATTAGGCAGGGTGAACGTATCGCACTATTGGGGCCTAATGGCTCTGGAAAATCCACTCTTATTCTCCTTATAGCGGGTTTGCTGACACCGAAAACTGGGGAAATAAGGGTTTTCGGCGAAAAAACAACTAACAAAGATTTCCAGAAACTGCGCAGTCGAATCGGATTGGTTTTCCAAGACCCAGACGACCAATTGTTCACGCCAAGCGTTATCGAAGACGTCGAGTACGGACCAAAAAACCTCAAGCTACCCGAGGAAGACATTAAAAAACGAAGTAGCCATGTGCTTGAAAAGATGGGCATAACTCACCTTAAAGACCGCCCGCCACACAGGCTGAGTTTCGGCGAGAAAAAAAAGGTTTCCTTGGCGACTGCGCTTGTGCTAAAGCCAGAACTTTTGATTTTGGACGAGCCCACAGCCAACTTGGACTTAGTCAGCCGTAGAGGTTTAATTGATACCTTGAACGAGCTCAGCAAGGAAGGCGCCACCATCATCGTGTCCACCCACGACGCTGAGGCCATACCTGAACTCGCCGATCGCATAGTAGTTATCAGCCACGGCGAGAAACTATGCGAAGGCAAAACAAGCGAGATATTGCAGAACAAACTGATGCTGGAGGCGTCGGGGTTAGAGCCGCCCACAATTGTGGACTTATTTGGAGAACTAAAAGCACAGGGACTTATTGAGACAATGCCTTTGACCGTTAGAGAAGGCAAAGAAGTACTCAAAAAAATCCTACGAAAACCCTAATTCTCACGAATTTATGCAACTTCTTTGGCTTTTTTGAAAGTGCGCAATAAAGGGCTGATAAGTTTCGATTAATACTTAGTCCATTGCACCAAAGCTCGTTTTTTCGAGTTTTCTTGCTTTTCTCAAACACATTGCAGTGTAAAATATGTTTATCAAAGTTCTTATTGAATTTCTAGTTTATTCTCACGATATAATTATACTAAAGTCTACCTTCTAATTCGTCTGTCTAGTCAAAGCCAGTATTTTTATTTTGCAAGCATATTGCAATACCTGAAATACTAAAACTGCTAAAGCAAATAACAACCATTTTTTTCAGCATTTTCACGATGGCTAAGAAGCTGATGGAAAAATAGCTAAAAGTTATAGTTACTGCTGGGTTATTTTAAAAATTTCTGAGTGTCCATATTGAAATAATTGAAGACAACTTGATGATAAAAAAGAGTTATAGTATGTGACTGATAGAATTTGAAAAATCTCTTCTGTCAAACTTTTTTGATAAACTCTACAATCTTGGAATTAACCTTATGAGGCATTTCTGTCTGCGGATAGTGACCTGCTCCCTCAACAAGCAGCAACTCACCCGACAACTTATCCGCTACTAAATGAGCTTCTCTTATGGGGTCTGACCAATCAGGGTCGCAAGTGCCGAAAATAACCAAGGTAGGCTGCTTAACCATAGATAAACGGGATTCTATCTCACTCTTCGACTGGGAACCCAATGCCATGGCAGCTTCAAAACGCCCCTTCTCCTTCAAGTTGTCACTTAGTTGTGATAAGTACTCGTCAAAATCATCAGGCTTATGTATGGGGTAAAGCGTTTTGTAGTATGATACCCAAGCTGAAACCTTCCAAGGACCATGAAGCAGCACATCCATCGAAAGTGTTTTTGCTAAGCTTAGTTTTTCGTCGTGTAGAAACGGACTGATTAAGACAAGCGATTTTACCACTTCTGGCTTTTGAATTGCCGTCCAAACTGCAGGTGCAGGAGAAAAAGAAGTTGCCACGATATGGGCGGAGGATACGCCTAAGTGATTGAGCAAATCAAGTATATCCTCTCCTACGGCGCTGATTGTGTATTCTTCCCAAGGCACACTGGATTCACCTTGACCACGCAAATCCATTGTTACTGTTCGATAACCGTTTTGTGCCAGAGCAGGCACCAAATAGCGGTATTCGCTTCTTAACGCACCCATGCCAGGCAGCATAAGAACCGTCTCGCCCTTTCCGCCGCTGTCGTCAAACGCAAGCGTCCCGTTTGCTTTCTTAAAAAAAGAAGTCATAGTTTACCACTATTTAATTAGTTTAAGAATTTAAAAGTTAATCGATTTTTTCGAAGGTAAATTTTCTACATACTGAAGATTTTATCAAAATTCTCACAGTTGTTAGTCAAAACTAAATTAAATTATATATCCAAATCGCAAATATGGGTTATAACAATGTGGCCTCGCAAAACAGATATTAAGCATCCCGTTAGTAACAAAAAAGGTAATTTTTGATGTCAGCACAAAAAAATAGAGCTATCTTTGAAAAGTTTATAGAGGCTTACAATAAGCATAACCTTGATTTACTCGACAATTTAATTTCTGTAGACTATGTTGACCCCGAATATCCTGAAATGAAGGGATTAGATGGACTCAAGCAAATGATGACTATGGCGTTTATGGCATTTCCTGACTATAATGAGACAATTGAAGACATTATCTCAGAGGGTGATAAAATCTGGATTTTACTCCGCTACAGTGGGACAAATAAGGGAGCATTTATGGGGCTTGCGCCTACGGGTAAGCAGGTGACATCTTTAGTTGTTGATATGTACCGAATAAAAGATGACAAAATTGTTTGGGGCAAACGAGTGCCGACTCCAGATTTGGCATTTTTTATGCAGTTGGGGCTTGTGCAATACACAGAAAAAGGACGAAAGCTCTTTCAAGGAAGCACTAAATAGCCCATCTTCGAATAGTTGGTAAAACAAAATAGACTGTGAGATGGAGCGCACTTGCTGTTCGTTGAAGCTGCTAAATCATAATTTTTTCGATTTTTACATAGTAGGCACTAGTTATTTCGTATTATCCTAGCAATGGCATAAAGGAGAAAACCGGTTCCCAAACCCAAAAAAACTCCAGCCACTACATTATCGAAAACAAAGCCAAGCCCCAGACCCAAGAATAATCCCGAGGGAATAAGTACACCTTTCATGCTGCTTGAATGCATGGCAAGCCCGAATAGTAGAAAACCGATTCCTAAGCCTAAAAATACGCCGGCTACGAGATTACCAAGAAGAAAGCCCATTGCTAAGCCCAAAAATAAGCAACCGGGAATAAAAAGGCCTGCGAGACTATTTCTTTCAGACATCAATAACAACCGAATATATTCAATTATATTAAGAAATTTAATTCTTTCCAAACTTTGCTGTAAACATTTGGTAATCGATGAATTATATGAATCCTAATCGTATTTTTTGCGCGTTCGATAACCCCGTATCACTAGCCATCAGTCAACTATTAATAAAGAAACCCAAAACAAGAATAATTAGTTGTACTTTGCCTTCCTCAAATATTTTGGGGATGATCTTTGAATCGTCTACTCCCTGGAGAAATCAATCACACGGGCATATTCATTTCTTATTTAATGGCATGCAACGAGTTAGTGTGCCCTTGACTTAAAACAGTTATATTTTGTTCATTTTCTAAGAAAATGAAGAATTAAATAATCCTCCCATTTTCTAATCTGTAAAAAAAATAAACCACTTATACGCTTTAGTAGTAGTATAAGGTGATACCTCATACTATTATATTGCATAACCCTCCTTTTTTTGGCTAGTAAAGGGCTTTCATTTTGAATAAAGTAGTTCCCAAAGTAACCGACTTGCATATCATATTATCTCTTGCAATTCACTTTTCACTCAAACGTTATGGATATCTGCTTGAAATCAAAACATACCTATCCATCTCAATCGCGCCTGCCTCGTACTCTCCGGTTTCCATTTTAACTGCGCTACTTACGTACCCATACGAGTGTTAGTTAACGGCGTGGAGTACAGCGTGGACCATCTTAAGTGCTAAACTACCTCTAAAAGTTTGAGATAGATAGCTTTAGCTGAGTATAGACGGTTTTCTGCCTGCTCATAAATCACTGATTTCGGACTTTGAATGACCTCCGAGCTGATTTCATATCCCCGATGAATAGGCATATCATGCATAATATATGCCTCACTGCCCTTAAGCAACTCAGTGTTGATTTGGTAAGGCATCATAAGCTTAATTCGATTCTCTTTTTCCTCTGCAAACTTGGGGTCAGTAAAGAACTCCATGTCAATCCAAGTGTCCGTATACACAAAATCAGCGTTGGCAACAGCTGCTTTGCCGTCCAACGTAACTTCCCATAACCCGCTTTTCTTCCCCTCGGCAAGGATTTCTTCGTCTCTAGCAGCCTCGTTAAATAGGGGCGTAACAGTGGTAACTTTGATGCCTGTCTTGGTACATGCTTCAATGAGGCTGTTTGTCACGTTATTATGCACACCAAAGTAAACCAGTTTGGCACCGGCAAGTTTGCCCCTTCGCTCTTTAATTGTTATTAAGTCAGCTATTGCCTGGCTGGGGTGGTATTTGTCGTCACAACCGTTCACCACTGGCACCCGGGAAGAAGCCGTCATCTTCTGCAAATCTGCATTGTAAAGAAGGCGTGCCATTATGCAGTCCACGTTTCGCGAAAGATACTCGATTTCGTCTCCAACATCGGCCAAAGCGAAGTTGGCGCTTCTCCAATCAATGTATAAAGCGTGTCCGCCAAGCTGGGTCATAGCAACCTCAAAGCTGACGCGGGTGCGAGTGCTAGTTTTCTGGAAAATCAATGCGGCTGATTTACCTTCAAGGCTTTTAAGGTATTTTTTGGGGTCAGATTTGACTTTTAGGGCTAAATCAACCATTTCTTCAAGCTGACAGCCAGATAAATCCTTGAAGTTGAGCAAATGCATCTTTAATGCGCCGTCAATAGCCAATTCAACCATGCCATAATAAGCTTTATGCAAAAGCTTTTTCCGCACAAACACCCAACCAACTATGCGGAGTAAACTTCATGATCCTACTCGTATCCTCCACCCAAGACCCAGCAAGTCAAAACATCAAGCAACAAATCCTTAAAAACTATGTCTTCACAGAAAATTCCACCTTCGAAGGCAACCCTTTCTATACTGCCGACGTAAACGGCAAAAAAGTCACTCTTATCACGCTTAGTCGTGAATCTGTCACTGCACAGGATTTGCCAGAAAAATTTCCAGAAGCCAAACTTATCACATTTATCTCAAGGCACAGCAGCCAAAGCGGGAAACCAACCCTTACTGTCCATACTCCAGGAAACTTTGCTGAAGCAGAACTCGGTGGGGAACCCAAATCAATCTCGGTTGCTCCCGCAGTCGCCATGCAAACCGCGTTACGTGCCCTCACTCATTACAAGGAGCAGCTTGACATATTCCACTATGAAGTCAGTTACGAATGCACCCATCATGGTCCCAGCCTCAAAGTTCCCACAATGTTTGCTGAGTTAGGTAGTTGCGAGGAGCAGTGGGCTGATCCTAAGGCGGCGGAGGCTGTCGCTCATAGCGTCATGACAGCTGTCGCCACCTTCAGTGAGCATCAGTCATCTGCTGTTTTGGGCGTAGGCGGAACACACTACAACCAGAGGTTCACTACTATGGCTTTGGTCGGAGCCGCCACGTTTGGACATATGATTCCCAAATATGCTGTAGCCAATGTGGATTCAGAGGTGGTTAAGCAGTGTGTGGAGCGGACTTTGGAGCAGGTGCCGCTGGCGCTACTGGATTGGAAAGGAATCCGAAGTGAAGACAAGCCTGCTTTGCTAGCAGCATTGGAATCAGCTGGGTTACCTTACCAAAAAGTATAGTTACAACCTGCGCACATGTCCATCGGGGAACGCTTATTAGCCTATATACAGTAGTTTTTTAAACCTAAAACTTACAGTAACGTTTATTATATCTGAATGAAATCTTGAAGGGTGCGGTAAAAAATGGGAATTAAATCTTGGCTTCAGCAAGCAGGAAGAACACTTAAACTAGCCATTAAACCAGACCGTGAAGAGCTTTGGCTTTCAGTCAAAATCAGCCTCTTAGGCGTCGGTGCAATCGGTTTAATCGGTTATGTAATTAAACTTGTAGCCGTAACCATTACAGGTTAAAAGGATAGAACGATTCATGGACAAAAACGAAGGGACTTATCAAGTAAAAATTTTCGCAGTTAAAACAACCACTGGGCAAGAACGCAATGTTGCTAGATTAATCGCTTCAAAAGTGGAAATGGCTCATATCCCAATAAAGTCTCTTCTCGTTCCCGACACACTCAAAGGCTACGTCTTCATAGAAGCGGACGGCCCACACCTAGTCGAAGAAGCCATCTCTGGCGTTCGACACGTCCGAAACCGTATTCCTGGCCTCATAAGCTTTAGCGAAATTGAACGATATATTGTGCGCAAACCCGTTATGGAAGACCTAAATGAAGACGACGTCGTGGAAATCACCGGCGGACCTTTCAAGGGCATGCGCGCTAAAATCACACGACTCGACAAGTCCAAAGGCGAAGTCACCCTCGAATTGCTCGAAGCAACGTTTACTTTGCCTATCACAGTACATTCAGACTATGTAAAACTAGTTGAAAAAGCAAAAGCATAAAGTGAAAACCTATGGCAGACAAAAAAATTGTTGAATTAATCGTCAGCGGCGGTCAAGCTAACGCAGGTCCACCATTGGGCCCAGCTCTTGGCCCGTTAGGCGTCAACATTGTTCAAGTGGTCAATAAAATCAACGAAGTCACCAAAGACTATGCTGGCATGAAAGTTCCAGTTAAGGTGAGTGTTGACCCTGAAGATAAAACCTTCGAAGTATCAGTTGGCACTCCCACGGCATCCGCGTTGGTTGTTGCGGAGTTAAAGATTGAGAAAGGTTCCGGTACCCCTAACTCTGTTAAAGCAGGCGACTTGACTATGGAGCAAGTGGTTAAAATTGCGAAAATTAAAGCCCCACAGCTTCTGGCCCCTGACACTAAGCAGGCCTCTAAAGAGTTGCTTGGCACATGCGTGAGCATAGGCGTTACGGTAGAAGGCAAGGATCCACGAGAAGTCCAGAAAGAAATAGACTCTGGAAACTACGATAACTTATTCGCTTAACGCAAAGCGAATATTTTTATAACGGGTTTCTTATCCCCTATTCGCACGAGGCTTAAAAATGCCCCTAGACAACAAGACCATATCTGAAGCAGTAAAACAGGCAAAGTCTAACGCTGGAGACAGAAAGTTCAACCAGTCCGTAGATTTGATTCTGGACATTCAAGAAATTGACATGAAAGCTCCTGAAGGCAAAATTCAGGAGGTCGTTGAGCTTCCACATGACACGCTTAAGCCTAACAAGGTTTGCGTTGTTGCTCAAGGTGAATTCGCTGTTAAAGCGAAAAATGGCAATGCTAACTTTGTTCTTGACCGCGCTGATTTAGAAGCGCTTAATGGTAAAAAGAAAGAGTTGCGTAAACTTGCAACCACCTATGATGTCTTTATCGCCGAGGCACCTTTGATGGCGACTGTCGGTAGAATTCTGGGTCCAGTTCTGGGTCCACGCGGCAAAATGCCCATTCCAGTTCCGCCCAACGCTGACATAGCTGCTTTGATTGTGAAGCATCGTAAAACTGTTGGTGTGCGTATGCGCAACCAACCCATCATCCAAGTTAGAGTGGGTTCCCAGCAGATGAAAGATGAGGATATCGCTGAGAACGCTATGGCGGTTCTTCGTGTTCTTGATGGCAGACTTAAACGTGGCCTCAAGAACGTAAAGTTCGCTTTCATCAAAACCAGCATGGGCGAACCCGTGAAAATTAAACCATAAGAGTTTGAACTATCATGCCATCCCAACAAGTACTACAAGAAAAATCTGTTGAAATTGAAGAAATAAAGGACATATTCAAAGAGTACAAATCTGTCGGCATAGCCAGTCTCAGGAAGGTTCGCGCTACTCAGCTGCAAGAACTTAAGAAAAACATGAAAGGCAAAGTTTACCTGCGCGTGCTCAAGAATACACTTATCAAAATCGCCATTGACGAAATGAACAAGGAAGAACTTAAGAAGCTCGAGTCATACTTGGAGGGATCAAACCTTTTCCTTTTCACCGACCTAAACCCCTTCAAGCTGGCGTTGATGCTGGAGAAAGGCAAAATTAAAACCACCGCTAAAGCAAACGACATTGCAGCTTTCGACGTAGTCATACCTGCAAGTAACACTGGACAGCCACCTGGACCAGTCATAAGCCAACTAAACGCAGTCGGTTTACCCACTAGAATCGAGAACGGCAGCGTTTGCATAAGCAAAGACACACTTGTCGTTCGAAAAGGTGAACCCATAAACGAGCGCCTTGCCGGTGTCTTATCCAAACTCAACATCAAATCAGTCGAACTCGGCATCGCCATGCGTGTGGTTTTCGATAACGGCATGCTAATCACAGGCGACCAACTAAACGTTGACGTTGAAGCAACCAAGAAGACCGTTGAAACCAACCACCGAGAAGCATTCGCATTGGCTCTGAGCATCGGTTACCCAAGCAAAGACACCATTAAGCCACTACTGCAACAGGCGCACCAAAAAGCAATATCTCTTTCTCTTGGCGCCTCTATTCCAACCAAAGAAACCATCGCAGACCTCATCCGAAAAGCCAACTCAGAAGCAGCCTGTATCAATGAGAAAGTCAAGCCGAAATCGGCTTAACCCAAATCTTTTCTATTTTTTAAAATTTTTATTTATAATTTATGTTTAGTGGTAACTCTTTTTCTAATTTAAGCAAAAGTCGTTTTTTTAGGTGTTAACTTGTTTTTTCTCTTTATGCGGTATGGTGGTTTTTATGGCACCAAGACTGAAACTGGCTGATGCTTCTTTTTATATTCAAGTTTTTTCTCTTTGTCTGATGCGTTGTGGGAGTGGACTTTCCCTGAACATGCCAATATAGCGTCATGTCATATTTTACACGGTATGCGTATAGCAGAATATTAAAACTGCTTTTTACCATTTGTTCTTTACCGAAAAAGAAACTTTTTTTGTTTTCCCAATTACGGATATCTAATCGGTGGTGGTAGGTTTCAAAGTCAGGAAGTTTACGGCAGTATTCTTCACACATGAGATGTGACGAAATCAAGAAATCCTCTGAAGATCTGTTCATTGCGATTAGTATATTCCATACAACCGCCACTCTAAGCAGCGCTTTAACGTCGGGGTCATGCGGCATCATCTCCAGCGGGGTCCCAAAAGAAAATAGAAAAATCAATTTCTCCATGTGCAATGAGTGCGATTTTTTTGCGTTTAAGCAAACCCATTTGCATAAGCTGTTCTAAATATAACCACAACGACAAGGAAGGGTTTGGGAATAACAGTAAATTAACCTAACCCAAATAAAAAAGCGTCTTTGAGAGCATAATCTGGGTTCACTAAAGAATAAAAGAACTAAAAAATTTTGTTAGGGGCTATATTATTTTTTTTGTCATGACGTAGGCGTCTTCGCCATCGCTGTAGTACCCGGAGATCGTGCGGGTGACTTCAAAGCCCAGATTCTTATACAGCGTAATAGCTGCGTCGTTGGTTACGCGAACTTCAAGGAAGCCCTGTTTGGCTTTGTAGTATTCCATGCCTTGCAGAGAACGGTTGATAATGGCTTTGGCTACTCCTTTTCGTCTGGCTTGGGGCATGACAGCGATAGAAACCACGTGTCCTTTGCGTACTAACCCGCCGAAACCATAGTTGGATAAGCCAACTTCAATGCGGCACATGATGTAACCTACGATTTTGCCGCCGTCCTCCGCCACAATAAATGTTTCTGGGAACCGCTGGTGCAAGTCAACAAAAAAGAAGTCAGTGTAGTTTTCAGGGAGGCATACACGGTTTATCTGCATAACGGTCTGTAAGTCGTCGGGTTTGAATTTTCGCAGGGTGTACGATTGCTGCACATGTTTCGCCTTGCCTTAACAGGATTTCTGCATTTAGACTTAAAGTTTACGCTTAAGCTAATCCTTTGTCTACCGCTCTACAATAGATGTATTTGAGTTTTAGGTTTTATTCTCTTCAATCAACTTATACACTGGGAGTGTGTAGTTGCCCTGCGGCATCGCCCAAACCCGTGAGGCTGACCCGGCGATTTTAAGTGCATCTGCTAATGCGTCGTTTACGGCTCGGGCGGTCTTGAGCTTAAAGATGCTCGTGGCATAGAAGTCAGGCATTGACGAGACCAAGATTATCGGGTGTGACTGCAATGCTTTGAGGAGGTAGTAAGCTTTGTGTCCGCCCATAACAAAGTTGCGTTTAACCTCTTTCTCCATGCTTTTAAGGTCTGGTAGCCTTGTCATCCAGTCGTAGAATACTTCGTTGCCGTGTCCCTCAAGGCATTCAGCGACGAGGATGATTACACCACCGCGTTTGACTGCGTCAAGTGCGTTATCAAGTGCTTTGTGAGCTTGGTAGAGGTTTATGTCTGCTGGGTATCCGCCTGCGCTTACCACTATGATGTCGGCTCGGCGGTCCACCGTGACCTGGTACATTTCATCCACGAGTTTTGTTGCTTCAAGAAATGCAGCTTCGAGGTCCCCTGCGAAGGCTTTTACGATTTCGCCTTTTTTGTTCTCCACCACGTTAACGATAAAGTCTACTTTGGCTAGCCGTGCTGCTTCTGTCATGTCGATGTGCACAGGGTTTCCTTCGAGGTTGCCTGTACGGGCGGCTGCTGCTAGAAGCATGCCATGGTTGTGTTTGATGGTTTCTTGACTGCACACCGCTGGCAGGAGGCTTTTTCTTCCGCCACCGTACCCTGCGTAGTAATGGTAGTTTACGTCGCCCAGCACGACTTTAACGTCGGCTTCTGCGAAAACACGGTTAACGAAGACTTTGTTGCCATACGTTTTGGTTATGCCTATTAGCACAGCATCTTCTTGGGTGCAGCAGTGGCTACATGTTTTGACGCGGTTGAGCGCTTCTTCGCCTATGAGTTCTTTTGCTTCTTCTGGTTTAACTGCTCGGTGGGTTCCGCAACCGAAGATGACTGTGACATTTTCGTCTTTCACGCCCGCCGCATTTAATTCTGCGAGTACTGGAATGAGCATGCGGTCGCTTGGTGCTTTGCGGGTGTGGTCGTCGACTACTATAGCGACTTTGGATTCGGGTTTGACCATTTCGCCCAGGCGTTTAGATGCTATGGGTTCACTGAGGGCGCGTTCGATTTCAGCTTTCTGGTCTGGTGCCGCTGGTGTGTCTTTTGGTTCGATTGAGCCGAGGAGATTTCGTGCTGGGACTCTTACACATACATCGGTTCTTCCGTAGGGAAGCCAAACGTCAACCATTACAAATCACGTTGTATGGAAGTTACACGGTCTAGGAAGCTATTAAGCCTTATCAAAGCATGCCATATTTGGGTCTCGGTAAAAATCGACCCAAACCGTAAACCAGTTACTCAACTTGTTTTTTTAAGGTGAAGCTGCCGTCTTTGGGAAAAAACACAATGCTCTCGTCAACTGGAACCTCTGTGACTTCTTTGCCTTTGCCCCCGTACTTCTTGACAACAGCCTCAATTTTGCGCTCCAGCTTAGTGTATTCCTCATCCGACTGGCACGTCAACTTCAACTCAGCCAGCAACTCCACCTTAGAATGCGTCCCAATCATCTTACGCCGCAATGCGCCGCCCATCATCTTTCGGTAACCGTAACCTTCATACAGGAAAGGTGGCCCTGAGAAGCCCATTCCACGCAACGTCTCTGCCACCACCGAAGGCATGACATTCCATTCTGGGTAGGCGAGGAACTCATAGGGTTCGGGTATGTCGCCTTTGCGTTTGGGTTTGGGAGTTCTCCATTCCCATGGTGAGTGATCGGGAAAATCGGAGTCAACGTCGTCTTCGTGTTGGGGCTCCACGGTGGATTTCACCATGCCTGCTTGGGGCTCAAATATGTCACCAATCCGTAGAAGGCAACGCAGTGCTGCTTGGTCTGAAACTTTGCTGGATTCTACCATGCCCAAGCCATTTTGTTGCTGTTCTTTTTGTATCCACTTTAGGGTGTCTTTGGCGCGTTCCGAAATAGGCTTCTTAGACATTTGTTTCATTCTCCGATAAGTGTGACTTATTTTAGATGTTTGTGTCGGCAAATAAATGGGTTTTTTGTAGATTTTAGGTGGGCGTGTTATTTTGGTTTTTTGCGTCAATTGGTTTTTAGTGAACTATGTATGACGCCACATGTCTGATCGATGGTTTTTATAAAGCATCTGAAAGAAACTAGTTTCACCACACCTAAACAGTCAAAGTAAAACGTTGCAACCCAGAAAGCAGCCGCCATTAACAACAGTCTTGAAGTGCCGTAGAAACCACCGCACTTACATAAAGACAAAAACAAGCCTGTCACAAGAGAGGACAGTCAGGGTTTACGGTACAAATAAATCGTGTGCGACGGATACCCCAACGGAGGGTTTTCACAAAAGTTCTCAATTTTTTCGGGACGCCAACCCACAATCTCATAGTCATGCGACACCACGCGAGCCCCCTTTTTAAGGTCACGTTCAAGTTTTGGCTTAACCTTCTCGTTCGCGCTGGTTGTAAGGTAAAGGTAAACCACGTCTGCCTCAGTTAAATTCACGTTAAACATGTCATCGTTAACTATAGACACACGGTCCTCCAACCCATTTTGGTGAATGTTAGTCATAGCCTTCTTAGCTAAATCTTCACGTAACTCTATGCCTACCCCGCGGGCGCCAAATGTTCGAGCAGCCATAATCACGGTTCTACCGTCGCCGGCTCCCATATCAAACAGCACTTCACCTGTCGTCAGCTCAGCTAACTTGAGCATATACTCCACCACTCGGTTGGGGCTGGGAACAAACGGGGCGATAAACATAGGGGTCATTTTAAATCACATTTTGCATTTCTATGCAACGTATGCATCTTTCTTAACTTGAGGTCGCTTGGCTTCGCCACATTTCTGGCAGCTTTGAGCACATAACTCTAAGTATTTTGCTTCATCATTTGAGCCGATGACAGTAGCAGCTTTGGCGCATAACTCACTTGGTTCACCACATCCCTCTTCCTTGCAGAGCGTAGAGATGTATTGGCAAACTTCCTGCACATCTTCAGGTTCTAGAACCGCCCTGTTAGTTCGCACTAAAAGGCAGAGTTCCCTAGCCAAAGCACAAGTTCGCACAAACTTTATGCGCTCCAAAACTTCATTACGTAAATTTTTTTTGCTTATTTCCAATTGAGCAGTCTCCATATTGACATAACAAGCAAACAACCTAAAATAAAACAAATTCTTAGCTTAAAAAGGTGATGATTGAAACAAAAATCGTATATGCCTAAATGCATACAAAAAACGGAGCTAACTAAAATGTTTGCTCAATGCCTTACGCTCCGCTTCCAAAACCCGCTCGTAAAATCGGTCTGACAATGTGGACTCCTTCTCGAGCAAAGCAGCAACATCGGCAACATAAATACGGCGCGCACTCAAAGCAACAGCGGCAGGCTTCCCAAACCGTTCAATAAGCTCAGCAGTTTTTGTGGCGTAATTACGCATTTTCTCCTCGCCTTTCGCCAAGTTCTCGCCACGCTTCTCGATTAATCCAATGGCTTTTTCCTCCTCAACCTTAAGTAACCCTATGGCGTGTGAGCCGCAGCGGGGACACTGAGGCTTGTCGGGGAGGTCTTTGATTCGTATCATCTCCATATAGTCCCAACAGTGGGTGCAGACAAAGTTGCCTGTTTCGTTTAGCAGCCGTGCCTTGGCTGATTCAATCAGCACAAGCCGCATTTGTTCAGGCGGAATCAAATCAGTTTTCATACTAACTCGTTCAATGCCGACTCGCGATACAGGAGTCGGGTTGCCGCCGGTCTCAACCATCTGCAACCGCACTTTAGCCTCACGCAGCCTGCCAAGAACCATAACCAACCCGTCAGCATCAAGATCTTTGCTAAACACCTCTTTAAGCCCCTCCTCATAGATCGGGGTGGCTTCAAAGCTTGAAATCAGCTTCTGAATGCTTACATTGCTAAAATCCGCCCATTTTTTGAGCGCTCCGAAGCGGCGTGCAACCTGGATAACTCGGCGCTTGAACAGGCCTGTTTTGATGGTGGATTGTGTTAGGGTGCTTCGTATTGTAGCTTCGGGTAAGTCCTTGATTTCTTTTATTACTTCGATTAGTCGGTCAGGGGTCATAGCGCCCATGGTTTGCACGAATATGCGGTAGGGGTCATGTTGTACTACGATGCCCCGTCCAAGCCTGTCAGAGAGTACCTGACCTAAGAGCTGCGCAAAAGCCCTGTTAGTTAAAGAGCCATAGTTTGAGTGGACAATTACAAATTCTCTCCATTCCTCAATCACAATACGCTCGGGCGTAGGCACAGGGAAGCCGCTTAATACCTGCTCTGTCGTTTCGGCGATGGCGTGGAGAATGTTTTCTGGTGTGGCTGGGTAACGTTCAGATAACTCCTCGCTAATCATTTGAGGTGAGGCGCCTCGCTGTGTTTCTGTCTCCACAAATCCCCGCAGCTCAGCGAGTTCTTGAGCTATTTCGTAAGGCACGGGGATTTCCTCGCCAATCCAACTCGGGATGCTGCCTGTGGGGTCTTTTACAGGGCGCACGTATACTTTGTCTTCGGTGGCGTGGACGATTTGCCACGGGCTGCCGCGGATAATGAATTTGGTTCCGGGCTTTCCATATTCTGCCATGAACGCTTCATCTAAAACGCCTATGCTGGTGTCCTGGGTCTGGTCGATGACGAGGAACTGTTTCTCGACGGGAATCATTGAGAGGTTATCAAAGTAGTACTCGAACAAGGCTTTGGTACGCTGTGGTTTCAGGACGACTTGGTCTTCGATGGATGCCCAGGCGAGGCGTGGGAAACGGTTGTGCATGTATTTTATGATTTTCTCGATGTCTTGAATGGTTAGGTTTTTGAAAGGAGTGGCTTTCTGGCATATTTCAAGGATTTCTCGAAACTCTAAACGTCGGTTTTTAAGCAACAATCCAGCGATCTGGTGCGTAAGCACATCATAAGGCTTGTCGGGCAAAGTGACTGGTTCCAACTCTTCCTTGAGGGCTCGGCGGGCAATCACCAGCGCCTCCAACGTGTCGTCACTATCCATGCCAATAATAAGCCCCTCAGACAGATTCCCGTAGGTATGCCCCGCTCTTCCTACGCGTTGAATAAGCCGTGACACTTGCCGTGGACTCATGTATTGGATAACAAAGTCAATGTGCCCCACATCAATGCCCAACTCTAAGCTGCTAGTAGCGATGAGCCCCTTAAGATCGCCACGCTTCAAACCCGCTTCGGCGGCAATACGAGACGGCTTAGCCAGTGAGCCATGGTGAATCGAAATCGGAAAATCCATATCCCAGACCTTGAAGCGTGACGCCAAAACCTCCGAAACCGATCTTGTGTTCGTGAATAGGAGTACGGATTTGCGTTTTGTCATGTAATCTCGAATAATGTGAAGGCGAGCCGCGACCTCGGGGTGCGTGTAGATTTTAGCGGCAAACTGCACGTCTTCCTCTGTGGGTTTGGGGTAAATTACCTGCAGCTTCACGTTTTTGGCAACGGAAACCCTTACGATTTCGACTTCTCGGTGACTGCCGACAAGGAACTTGGCGACTTTTTCGGGTGTACCTACTGTGGCGGATAAGCCGATTATCTGGAAGTCTCTGCCGATTAGCCCCCTGATGCGTTCTAGCGCCAATGATAGCTGGCTGCCCCGTTTGCTGTCGGCGAGTTCGTGTACTTCATCGATAACCACCCATTGCAGGGCTTGCAGATGTTGCCGCAGAAGCCACCCTGACAGAATTGCCTGTAGCGTTTCGGGGGTTGTGATTAGGATGTCGGGTGGGCATTGGCTTTGTCGGGTGCGTTCTTTTTGTTCGGTGTCGCCGTGGCGTACTGCAAGTTTGATGTCGAGGTTGTTGCACCACCACTGCATCCGTTCAAGCATGTCGCGGTTTAGTGCACGTAGAGGGGTTATGTAGAGCACTTTGATGCCCGGTTTTTTTGGTAGTTGAAGCAGCATGCTTAGAACTGGGAGAAAGGCGGCTTCGGTTTTTCCTGTTGCGGTCGGTGAGATTAACAGGACGTTTTTGCCTTCTAGAATTTTGGGTATCACTTTTGCTTGGGGTTCGGTAGGTTTAGCGAATCCTCTCTGCTCGATGAGCCTTCGCACTGGCTTAACAAGTATCTCGAAAGCGTTTTCAGAAGAATCTTGCAATACAAATAGATCCTGTAGTGATGGTGAAATAGCGGTGGTCTTTGTATAAAAAATGTTGCGGCTCAATAAACGCTGTATGAGTTTTAAGGAGTCTCATTAGTGTTCAGCTGTTTTATTGTTGTTTCTTAGGTTAATTTTTGGGTGTTTAGCGGTAGCCTTCAGTTTTTTATACTACCTCCTAAACTTTGACATGAAAATGTCTAATCTCTATGTTGAACAGTAAAATATCTATGAGAAAGGTATGGAAACTTTTTTATCCAATTAGATACATGGCATCAAAGCGATAATACGGAGGAAAACAACAAATGGCAAAATGTCCAAAATGCGGAACAGAAGTAGCAAAACCAAAAAAGACATGGAAAATGGCAGGCCGCCCAGACAAAGCTGGAAAACGCATGCAACTAGAAATCGGCCTCTATGAATGCTCTAAATGTGGAAACGTATTCCGCGAAGTCTTAAGCAAGTGCAAAATCTAAACTCTAATTAAGTGCCTTTCTTTGAGCACTTTCTATTTTTCTCTTTAATTATGCGTTAGTTTTAAAAGTCGCTGGCATCCAAAACAGACAATAGCGATTGGTGAACTCATCAAGTGCCTGTCTCAAAATCCTTCATGCAAAACAACTATGTGAAAATAGCGGTTGCCATAGGGTTAATAGCGGCTATATTGCTTGGTTCATACATCGGGTTAACTCTTGCTTTGGGAAATCAAGCGCCAGTTAGTGTTGTCACTACAGGAAGCATGTGTATCGCTCAAGATGGATGCGATGGTTGGAGCTGTAACTTCATGTCCACTTTGCATGTGGGCGACTTAATCTTTATTCAAACTTTAAACCCTCAAGAGTATAACGCCGACTATCCTCACAGCGACATCATTGTTTTCCAAAAACCAGATAGCCAAATAAACCCAAACTTTGACACAATAGTGAGCCGTATCGTAACCGAATTTCGTGATAGTGATGGTGTGTATCGTTTTCAGACTAAAAGCGACGGAATGGGAACCCAATGGCCAGCAAAGCCCTCAGAGTCAGAGTATGATTCGCATACGTTTTGGACTACCGGCGAAGGAGTATCACAGGATTTGGTAAATGGCCGAGTAGTTATGCGCATTCCATATGTGGGTATAGTCGCTGTTTTTGTACAAAACAACCTCTGGGTGCTACCCGCAATAATATTGCTCGCCATGCTGGTTGTTGTGCTAAAGATTAGTTTTTCCAAAATAAAACTGCAAGGCAAAAAACTTTCTGAAAAACAAAAAACCGATCAGAAGCTGCCATAGATTGGTTTATTAATAATTCCTTCACTAATTGAATATTTAAGGGCGGTTAACAAGGGAGGAATTGAGTGCCACAAGTAAAGGCTACCATAAGCATAGAAAACGTGGTAGCTTCAGCGACGCTCAACCAAAAAGTCGACCTAAACTCCGTTGTAAAAGGATACCCCGGCGTCGAGTACCGCCCCGAACAGTTCCCAGGACTGGTTTTCCGCCTTAAACGCCCCAAAACGGCCACGTTAATTTTCAGTTCAGGCAAAATGGTTTGTACCGGCGCTAAATCCGAAAAAGAAGCCAAACGAGCCGTCATGAAAGTGGTCAAAGAACTAAAGAAAGGCGGGATTATAATCATAAGCAAACCAGAACTCAAAATCCAAAACATCGTAGCCTCCGGAGGATTAGGCGGTCTTATTGACCTTGAAAAAGCTGCATACACATTAGGACACGCGATGTATGAACCTGAACAATTTCCAGGCCTAATTTATCGCATGCAAACTCCTAAGGTTGTGATTTTGCTTTTCGCCAGCGGCAAACTTGTATGCACAGGCGCTAAAAAAGAGCAGGATGTCTTTGACGCGGTGGATAAACTGCATTTGACGCTTGAAGAAACTAGCCTCATTTACTACGAGTAAGCTGGTTAATGTTTTTTGACTTGTTTTTGAATGGTTTTTAGGTTTTCTTCATCGATTGCGCCTAAATCATAGAGAGCTTTTGATATTTCGCTTATTTTAAGTAAAGGATGAAGTTTTATGCCAGTCTTTTCAAGCATTTCCCTGCCGCCTTCTTCGCGGTCGAGAAACACCACGGCGTCGGTGACTACTCCGCCTTCAGCTCGAACCGACTCCGCAGCTTCCTTAAGAGTTAACCCTGTGGTCAGGAGGTCGTCGACGAGTAGCACTTTGTCGCCTGATACTAGGATTCCTTCGACGCGGCGTTCTCTGCCATGAAGCTTCATATCTTTGCGCACGTAGAGAAACGGTTTTTTGAGGTTATAAGCTACTTGACTGGCAAAAGGGATGCCTGCAAGCGGTATGCCAGCGACGCGGCCGAAGTTTTCGGTGCCGATTTGGCTGGCGATGGTTTGGCTGTAGAAGTCACAGATTTCTCGGTAAGCGTCAGGAAAGCTTGGCATAACACGCAAATCGATGTAATAAGGACTGGGCTTGCCCGAGGACAGTTGGAACACGCCGAATTTAATGACATCAAATTTGAAGAGGATGTTGGCCATCTTGTCTTTTTGCGTCAAGGTGACTTTTTCTGCTTTCATAATTATACCTTCATTTTGTTTTGGCAATTTGATAAATCTTATTTTTTTCTGGAATCAAGCATTGGGTTTTTTTGAGGTCGCGTTTTATTAATTCGGCAAATCGTTTTTGGTTCTGGATTGAACCGTGGTAGGGAACGGCTAGCGGGGGCTTGGTAAGCCAAGCGATTTCAAAGCCGGTCTGCGGCGATGCGTTTGGTGCTATGCCCACAGTGCAAAAGACGACGTCGAACTGTTCCCGCTGCGCCATGAGCGCCAATTCAGGAAAAGGATGGCTGTCGCTGGTGTGGTAGATTTTTAGGTTATCTTCGCTTGTGATGATGTAGGTGATGGGTGTTTTTGCTGCTGGATGCTGGCTCTTTTGGGCTTTGATTGTGACGGAGCCGATTTTGATTTCTGAGCCAGGTTGGGATTGCTGGATTTTGTTTGGCGGGATGGTGTTCTGGAGTTTTTTGGCTGATGTGGCGTCTGCGATGACTGGGCAGTCTGAGGCGGCTTGGATGCCAGCGACAAGCGTTGGGTCGAAGTGGTCGTAGTGTTCGTGTGTAATTAGGATTGCATCGATTTCTGGGTAGTCTTTGGGTTTGACATCGATTGGATCGATGAGCAGGGTTTTTGTGGGTGTTTTTACGATTAAGCCGCTATAGTCGTTGATCCACATGAAATAGAGTGTGTTTCGCTCTGGAGTTGGAACAGATGACAATTTCGCTTGATCCTCATTAAAATAGAATGCAACGAAGCTTTATTAGACGTATCCCCGCTTGGGTCCACTTTTTAGAAAAAAATTTAACCCACACATGCTTCTCTGTGGGCGTAGTTTAGCGTGGAGTTTGTTCCTTGGCGAAACGTTGCTGACTGGCACTGCAGAGGTTGCCGGTACTGCTGCAAACTCTACTCTGTAGTTCTACATTATCCCGAATACCTCGCCCTAACCAAAACCTACGGGCAACAAGCCACCGTAACCGAATTCAGACGCTTCTTCATACGCCGCCACAGCGACGGTGATGCCTGCGCTTTCTTGTGCAACAGCAATCGCAACTGCGCCCTTCAAAACATGAAACCCGACGCCTGCAAAATCTGGTCCTTCAAAGTTTTAGCTGAACCCAAATACGGCGAAGCCAAACATGCAGAGTACCATTTAGGCGATCAACCGTTTTACATTTACGTGGATACCATGTGCAGTGGCGTACGTTACGGCGAGCCAACATGGGAATTTAAAAACGGCGCCATTAAAGAATTCTCACAACTCGCACTTGGACTGCGAGATGTGCAGTGCAAAACCATGCGATCCGAGGCGCCGCACAATCCTTGGGGCAGGAGACTTTTTTATTAAAATGCTGGGTTCTTTTGGGAACCTATTTAGGTGTGCACGGAAACTTTACACAACACAACATTTAGGACTGCGGAACTTGTATGGCTAAAGCTAAAGTCGGCGTTTCAATGCTCTACTGTCTCGGCGAACCCTTCAACCGCATGGTCAAACGCTTAAGCGATATGGACACAAAATACATTGAAGTTTTGGACGACGGCACTCATGACCTAAACAAGTCTCGCATCGCCTTGCTCAAAGAAACCGCCAAATCTTTCGGCTTAACATACTCTGTGCACGCTCCATTTGCTGATATAAACATCGGTTCCCCTGCAAAACCCTTGCTAAATGCGTCGATGAAGCGACTTAAGCAGTCACTGGCAAACGCCAACGACTTAAATGCTAAAATGTGGGTGTTCCATCCCGCCCAACGCACGGGTATCGGCCAGTTCTACCCAGACGCCGACTACAAAACTATGTTTCGCAGTATCGAGGAACTATACGCGGTTGGCGAAGAGTACGGCCTAAACCTTGCTTTGGAGAATTTACCTCATAAATACTGGTTTTTGATGAGCACCCCCGCCGAGTATATGCGCCTTTACAAAGAGACAAATTTGCCCATAGGCATCACACTAGATTTGGGGCATGCACATCTTGAAGGACAAATTAAGCCGTTTATTGAGCAGTTGGCGGACAAAATTGTGCATATCCATGCCAGCAACAACTTCGGCGCTGACGATGAGCACAACGGTGTCGAAGACGGCACCATAGATTACCCATGGTTCGTGGAGTCTCTCAGAAAAATCGGGTACGACCGAACAGTAGTGATAGAGTCAATGCGTAAAGTGCCCGAATCCATTGCTGCTCTTAAGCGGTTACTTGTTTAGGGGCAACTCGATTTCCAGGTAGTCTTCTGCCAGAACGGTGTTTGGAAACACCTTCTTTGCTGTTTCCAATAATGCTGAGGCGTCAGGGTAGCGGGCGCTTATGTGGAAGAGCACCAGTTTTTTTGCATCTGCAGCCTTGGTTTGCTCTGCTGCTTGAGTGGGTGTTGAGTGTCCATCTCGGTTGGCGCGCTCAATCATAGAGTCATCAAAAGTGCAGTCGTGAATCACCAAATCCGCATCTGCTGCAAACTTTGCGAAGGCTTTGAAGGGTTTTGTATCCCCTGTGTACACGATTTTTCTGCCTATCCGAGGTGGACCCATGACATCGCTGGGTTTAATTGTGTTGCCATTTCGAGCGGTGACTTCTTGCCCGTTTTGGAGTTTTGACCATAATTCGCCTTCTGGGACGCCCAATGCAGCGGCTTTTTTAGGGTAAAACCTGCCTGCCCGAGGCTTCTCTACTAAAGCGAAGCAGTAGCCGTCCACCGCATGGTTCGAATTCACTGCCAAAACCTGATAGTCTTTCTCGTCGCAGATTACGCCTTCCCCGCCGATTTCGTGGATGCTAACAGGGTAGTTTAAGCCGAAGTTTAGCGTGTTTTTGGTGCATTGGATAAATGTGATGAGTCCTGTGGGGCCATAGACTTCGACTGGTTCTTTGCGTTCCATCAAAGCCATGGTCTGCAAAAGTCCTGGCAGGCCAAGTACATGGTCGCCGTGTAGGTGGGTGATGAAAATCTTCATTTTACGGTGGAAGCTAGTTTTTGATCCCATCATTTGGCGCTGGACGCCTTCGCCGCAGTCAAACATCCACTGGCTTCGGAGTGACTGTATTATAATCGAGGGTAATCCGCGTTTGAGGGTTGGAACGCTGCCGCTTGTTCCCAAGAAAGCAATACGTATGCTCATTGTTATGCACTTTTTTGTTAATTATTATTTTTTTTTATTTAATTCTTTGTATTTTATCTGCTAATTCTTATTAGTTTTTGTTTGTGGGGTTTTTTGTGGTTTGTTTATTGATGCATGATTTTGGGTCGTATTTAGGCTGTTTTTCGTTACTTTAGGGGTTTTTTTATTTTATTAATCGATTTTCGTCTAATTTATTATGGTAAAGAGGTTACCTTATTTTACTAAAGGCTTATAAGGAAAAGTTACGAATGATACGGGTTAAGGCATTAGCGGTTTTAATAACTGCGCTTGCCTAATAAAAGGAGAAAAAAGGAAAGAAAGAAAAAATGAATATTCTTAATAAAAAAATACAGCACAAATCTTTTGCAATCCTACTTCTATTAGCTTTAGTAGTAGGAACATTCGCAGCATTGCAATCAATACCAAACGCTAGCGCAAGAGAATACAAAAACTATGCAGTGATCGACGCAATCCCAGACCCTGTGGGTGTCGGCCAAGACGTGCTAATCAGAGCCGGTATCCTACGACCTTTGGGCAGTGTGCTCTTAGGTTGGGAAGGTGTCACCGTTACAGTCACACATCCAGACAACCACACAGAAACGCTGGGTCCAATCAGAACAGACTCAACCGGTGTCTCATTTGTCCGCTATGTTCCAGACCAAGTAGGAACATACCTGCTACAATCTCACTTCCCACAGCAAAACGCTACCTCCAGCTGGAATGACGCTGAAAGCGGCAACAGAATAAATGAAGGCGATGTCATGCTTGCAGCTGACAGTGAAGTAATAGAGATAGTTGTTCAGGAAGATCCTTTACCGGATTATCCTGGTCACGCTCTACCTTCCGAGTACTGGAGTCGCCCAATTGATCCACAACTTAGAGAATGGTTCTCTATTTCTGGCAACTGGGTAGCTAGACCAGACAACTCGTTAGCACTCTACAACAACGATGCTCCTGAAACAGCTCACGTCCTATGGGCAAATGAAATGACCACAGGCGGTATGATGGGCGGTCTCTGGGGTGACGGTGTTCCAGCTAGCGCAGAAACAGGCGATGCATATGAAGGCAAATTCCCAGGTTCAGTCGTACTAAACGGCATTCTCTACTACCAAAGAACAGACTCTAGAGGCGAGCAAGCACCAGCAATCATCGCAGTTGACATGCACACTGGCGAGGAATGGGTGTACAAGAACAATACAGTACTTTCATTCGGTCAAATCCTTTACTTCAACAGCTACAACTACGACGGCACATTCTCATACATCTGGTCAGTATCAGGCAGTACCTATACAGCATATGATCCATTCACTGGCAACCAACAAATGCAATTCATAAACGTACCTACCAGCGGCTATGGTCCAGGCGCTCAAACCGCTTATAGAACATTTGGTCCAAGCGGCGAAATCCTCATCTACGTATACAACCTGGATAACAGATTGGATGGCACTTTGGAATTCAACCGACTGCGGTCTACAACTACAAAACCCAGCAGCTTCAGGATATGGTAGCTGGGGCAACTCTGCACACGGACGCGTACTTGACGGATCAGTATCAAGAGCCTACTCATGGAACGTCACACTACCCGAAGGATTACAGCTAATGAGCTCATTTGGTGTACCTACCTTTAAGATCTACCAGGGCGACAGAATCGTCGGTATATGGTACAACCAAACAATGGTTCGCACATGGGCAATTCCACTCGACACAATTGAATTCACTAACACAAACGAAAACACACAAACAATAGGCAAGATCTTCGACAAAACATGGAAAGCACCTGCAGAATGGTTTGATGGTTCAAACACAATCCACTACACTGGCGCATCAAACGAACTCGAAGGTGGCGTCATTGCAGTTTGGGACAAAGAACTAAGACAACACTACGGCTTCAGCACTGAAACTGGAAACTATCTATGGCAAACTGACTCTGAATTCTACTCCGACGCTTATGGTTGGGGTAACGCAGAGCACACATGGTACTTCGCATACGGCAAACTCTACTCAGTTGGTCTAGGCGGCATAGTTTATGCCTACGATCAAGCTACAGGTGAGACCGCATGGGAATACACAATGAGCGACCCATACAACGAACCCGTTACAGGCCAGAACTGGTGGGGCTGGATTACTCTAATTGCTGACGAAAAAATCTATGTCGGCACTGTAGAGCACTCAGCTGAGCAACCTCTACCAAGAGGCGCACCACAAATCTGCATCAACGCATCAGACGGCACAGAAATCTGGAGAGTCAACGGTATGTTCCGTGACACTCGTTGGGGTGGTAACGGCGTTATCGGCGACAGCATCATTGCAACCATGGATACATATGACCAACGCGTCTACGGCATAGGCAAAGGCCCATCACAAACCACAGTCGTTCAACCAACAACATCAATTTCTGACGGCAGCCAAATGATCATACAAGGCAGTGTCAACGACATTTCACCAGGCCTCTCTGACTACGCAATAACCGCACGCTTCCCCAATGGTGTCCCCGCAGTCTCTGACGAAAGCATGAGCAACTGGATGCTCTACGTTTGGAAACAATTTGAATATCCAACTAGCGCAACCGGTGTACCAGTGACAGTCGCAGTAATCGATGCAAACGGAAACTACCGAACTATTGGAACAACAACAAGCGATTCAACAGGCCACTATAGCTTAGCATGGACTCCAGACATTCCAGGCACATACCAAGTGTATGTAACCTTTGAAGGAACCGCAGCATACTATGGCTCATCTGCATCAACAACATTTGTCGCTGAAGAAGCACACGCAACAATGGCTCCAGATCCAACACCAGTAGACTCAGTAGCAGATGTGTACTTCTTACCTGCAATAGTCGGCTTAATCATAGTCGTCATCGTAGGCTTTGCAGCTACAATCTTGCTGTTGAGAAGACCATAAAAATCTAAAACAAAACAAATTTCCCTTCCCTTTTTTAGTTTTGCATTGGTGTAATTTGGGGCTGAAAAGGTCTCAGGGTAATTACCGTTGCCTAACTATATGGTTACGACCCTTTTTCTCCTTAAATCTTTAGAGACCTCGGCAAACCCAGAAATCGCCAAGCTATCGAGTTTTTTTGTAAACCACAATTTCTCTAGTCAACGTGGTATGTATGTAGACTCTGTGGTTCTGGAGGCACTCAAAACCTAACCCTTCGACAAAAACCGATATTTCCTCAGCCATCCGTGCCACGTTGCCTGCACTGTCGGGACTAATTGGCATAGCGATGCAAATCCGACGACCTACACGTAAAAGCGCTGAAGAAGCCGCTAAAACCTCTTTAACCAGCTGCTTGGTTGTGGATTTGAGGGTACTGCTGCTCCGCCCGTATGGGGGGTCGGTGACGATTGTGTCCACTTTGATGATTGGAATTTTCCGTGAATCACCATGGATTAAGCCTTCAGCTTTGATGCCGAAAAACTCCAAATTCTTCTTTGTGCCCAAAACCATCCGCAGCTGCGCATCCACACCTACCGCCCTGCAACCAATAAACGTGGCTTCGATTAGGCTTGTGCCTGTGCCGCAGAAGGGGTCCAGCAGAATTGACTCAGCGTTGGCATGCGCCAAGTTCACCATGCAACGAGCCATCTTCGACGGCATCGCCGAGGGGTGAAAGAAGGGTTTCTTGCGTGGACGGCGTTCACTGAAAGTTTTTGAAGTAATTTCGGTCAGTTTCAAGCCCAAAATGAGCTTATTGTCTGTGATCACGCCAAGAAAAGTTCTGTCTGGGTTTTTCAGGTTTACTTTGGCGCCGGGAGTTTGCCGCAGGATTTGTCCGCCCAGCTTGACTTCGAGTGTCATGGTGTTGATTTCTGCGTCTGCGTTGTTTTTGATGCGGTCTATGCGCACTACGAAGGACTCGCCCTCTTTTAGCACAGACGAAAAGTCTAATTTGGAGGCGGCTTCCAGAATTTCATCGTAGGTTGCGTTTGCCACAAACAGTTCTTGTGCACAGACCCGCGTGTAAGCGGAGCGCAACTGCACAGCCTTTACACACTCTGCATCCTCTGCTTCGAGGCGTAGAATTTGATCAAACTCGCTTGGATTAGAATACCTGTAGCTTTCTGCCTCAAGAATCGCTTTGACTTCGGCGCTGGGCAGAGTTTTGTTCTCGCCTGATAGTAAAAAGAAGAGTTTAGGCACTAATTTGCGCCTTTTAGTTCTTTACTGATAAGTGGAGCCAGCGACACCTTGCTAACTGCTCCGGGGACACTGTCGGTGCCCACGATTTCCTCCACACCCGCGTCGAGAATGCGTTTCTCGGCGTCGCCTATGAGTAGGCCGTGTACGCAGCCGCAGAACACGTGTGTCGCACCGTTTTCTTTTAGGATTTTGGCTGCTCCGACGATGGTGCCGCCTGTGCTGATGATGTCGTCAAGGATGATGACGGTTTGGTCTTTGACGTTTAGGCCCTCGGCGGTCTGCACTGTTTGCCCCGTGTAGCGGTCGCGGGTTTTGTTGAGGTGCCCTGCGTCGCCGCCCAAAACCTGTTGTGCCTGTTGGGCGATGTACATTGCGCCTTTGTCGGGGGAAAGTGCATAGGCTCCTTTGTGGCCTTTTTGGACGAAATAGTCTGCGATTAGGGGGATAGCGCTGGCTGTTTTGGCTGGGAACGGAAACTGAGCAAGTGAGTGTTCGGAGTGGATGTTTACTGTCAAGAGTTGATCTACACCGGCGGCTTTGAGCATGCGCGAGATGGTTTCGATGCTTATGCCTTCCCCTGAGAGGAACATTTTGTCCTGCCTTGCATAGGCGAGGTAAGGTACGACTGCGATTACTTTGGTGGCGCATGCGCGCTTTGCTGAATCTGCAAGGAAAGCCAGTTGGAATAGTTTGCCGTCCTGCATTGGGGGGCAGGTGGTTTGGATGATGGCGACTTCTTCGCCTGCGACGTCTCCGTCGATTCTGACGTAGGATTCGCCGTCGGGGAAGATTTTGCTGATAACTGGGACGTTTTTGATGTCTGTTTGGGCAGATACTGCCTCGGCAAGTGCTTTGGACGCTGGACCGCTAATAATTTTCACTATTATTCCTCTTGTTTGCTAAGGAATGCAGGTTTAGGTTTTAAGGATTATCTCTCAAGGTTAAAAAACCTTGATTAAATGGATGTATACCTAAACATGCAGGGTAAAAAATGAAGACTGCTCACGTAATCCGCGACATGCAGCAAGCCAGCCGAAATGCAGAGCGCCTCATCGTGGAAGGCAACTATACCGACGCTGTGGAGTGCTTCAACAAGGCGCTGCGAATATGCGTCACGCTTCCCTCCGACTGTCATTTGATCGCAGACGTTTTGCTGCTTACTGCTACTCGGGCTTGTCCGCTGCTCATGGTAAACTGGGCCAGCATATGGAGTGCTTTGCCGCCGCAAACAAAGCTTTAGCGTTTTATGACCAATGTGGCGACCAGTATCCCGCCGACGTAGGCAGATGGCTCATGGCCCTGGCGAATCAAGGAACCTCACTTGCTACTCTACGCTGTCTTGACGCAGCGGTAGAGGCGCTTTTGCGAGCAAAAGAAATCTTTGTTAAACACGGCCTAAATACTGAGCAGAACAAGCAGTGGCTATCAATGGTTGACGGAAACATAGACGCCATCCGCCGCGAAGCCGAGAGGCAACATAAAAACAACAAGAAGACGAAAAGTGACAGTTTATGAACATCTGGCGTTATCTCCCTTTATCAACTAGCAGTGCAGCCATGAATATGGCAATCGACGAAGCCATACTCCAAGCCCGCATCAACGGGGAAGTACCAAATACACTGCGGTTTTATCGCTGGAAACCCTCCGCTGTGAGCCTAGGAAGGAATCAGAACCCACAAAACGACGTCTATCTCGATAATTCCAAAAAGTTTGGGGTGGATGTTGTTCGGCGTATCAGCGGTGGCGGAGCAGTCTACCATGATTTTGAGGGTGAAGTCACCTACAGTGTCGTTGCTAAAGTCTCCGATTTAGGCTCGGCGGATGTAACCACCATTTACACGAAAATCTACGGCGCCATAACCGACGCCTTGCGCCTCCTCGGAGTTCCCGCAGACTTCAGCACTGGCGATGCCAAGAACTGCCCAAACCTAACTGTGGTGGGCAAAAAAATCAGCGGCAGCAGCCAAACCATCAGCCGAGGTATCGTGTTGCAGCATGGCACAGTTCTTATCAACCTGGATTTGCCCCGCATGTTCCAGTTGCTCCAACTCAAGGGCGTCTCCTGCATCGAAGCCACAGCAATAGGGCAACGCAAAATAACCAGCATCCAAACCGAACTCGGACACAAAATCAGCCCCCAAACAGTCGCCAACGCCCTTGCACAAGGCTTCAAAGCAATCCTAAAAATCCAACTACTCGAAAGCGAACTCACACAAAAAGAGAAAGCCATAGCACAAAAATTGTGTAACGAAAAATATTTAAAGGAAGACTGGAACCTAAATGGGAAAATTGCTTAAGCAGTCTCTTTATGCCACCTTATGCCCTGTGCGGTGTCTTCAAGTACAATGCCCATTGCTTTGAGTTGTGTACGGATTTCGTCGGCTTCTTTCCAGTTTTTGGCTTTGCGTGCAGTTTCCCGTTTTTGCACCAAAGCATCGATGTCTTCAGGCAGGGCTTCTTCTACTTCGACTTTACCAATCACGCCTAAAACGGTGTCCAGGCGCATCATTAAGCCGCCTACGTCGGCTGCTTCTTGTTTGCTGACCAAGTTGGCATCTAGTAGTGCATTCATTTCTCTGACGAAATCGAAGAGCGAGGCTAAGGCTACTGCGACATTTAGGTCGTTGTCCATGCTGCCGCCGAAGCACGCCTCCAGTTTGTCGGTTAAAACTTCGACTTTTCCTGTGGCTGTTGTGCCTTCAACCTCATGTAATCGTCGCACAAAGTTCCGCAATCGTTCCAATGCTGCTTTCGCTGATTCTAAACCTTCAAAGGTGAAGTTGAATTGCTGCCGATAATGCGTACTCATCAGTAGGTAACGGATAGCGATTGGGTCATAGCCCTTAGTTAGCAAGTCGCGGAGCGTGTAAAAGTTGCCGAAACGTTTGCTCATTTTTTTGCCTTCGACTTGCAAGTGTTCGTTATGCATCCAGTAGTTGACAAACTGCTTGCCGCTGGCTGCTTCGGATTGGGCGATTTCGTTTTCATGATGAGGAAACATGTTGTCTACGCCGCCGCAGTGGATGTCAAAGGTTTCACCTAGGTACTTGGTGCTCATGGCGGAGCATTCGATGTGCCAGCCCGGTCTACCTTTTCCCAGTTCTGTCTCCCAAAACACCTCGCCGTCCTCGGGAGTCCAAGCCTTCCAAAGTGCGAAGTCTTGTGCTTCTTCTTTGGCGTATTCGTCTTGGCAGACCCGTGCTCCTGCTTTGAGTTCGCAAACTTTTAGATGACTGAGTTTGCCGTAATCTGGGAACTTAGCTACTGAGAAATATATGGAGCCGTCCTCGCCGCTGTACGCGACGCCTTTAGCCATCAAGGTCTTGATTAATTCTATCATTTCCGGGATGTGGTCAGTGGCTTTAGGGTACACATCTGCAGGCAAGATGTTTAGCGCCTTTATGTCTTCAAAGAACGCTTTGACATAAAATTCTGTAAATTTTCGTAACGGGATGCCTTGTTTTTGGCTGCCTCTAATGGTTTTGTCGTCTATGTCGGTTAAGTTCATGATGTGAGTGACCTTGTAGCCACGGTATATGAGCCAGCGTTTAAACAAATCTTCAAAGATGAAAGCGCGGAAGTTGCCAATGTGCGCATAGTCATACACGGTTGGTCCGCAGGTATAGAGTTTGACTGTACCCTCTACGATTGGATGAAATGGCTCCTTTTTCCGTGTCAGGGTGTTGAAAAGCACGATGGGTTGATTGGAGGTCACAATCTCAGCTCAGATAAGGTTTGAGAGCGAGTGAAATTATTTAAGCCTTCCACAATCAAAATGGGCTAACTGAATTTCACAACTAATCCATCTATAAAAAATTGTAAGCCTAATGCCATTTTTCTTGTGTGTAAAAACTACTTCAACCTCAACCGCCCACCAACCAAATAACCCAGAAAGAAAATATAACCGCCAACCAACTCTGAGAAAATGAAGATTAAAGCGTCCGTTCTCTTCATCTAAACCTTATAGAAAAGTTTACACAAACAGAAATTCCGGTAACAAATGTCCTAAATCCGCCAAGTTCCTGGTATCAAGAAAATCTTATAATGATCTATCGTTAACTCGTGTCTTTAGTGGAAGAAACAAACATGGGCAAAACCAAAATAATAACAATAATACTACCCGCTGTTTTAGTAGCTTCTTTAGCTGCCAACATCTACTTGGCAACCAAAAACAACTCGTCGGCACTGTCAGCGTTATATTCAACCCGCAAACCCTAATCGGTGTCTTCGCAAAAACCGCTTTTGATGATAGACCCTACGAGTCAATCGGAATGCAACTTGATGGCTTGATGATTTGCGACTCTGACTTCGCTCAGCAGTGGCGTTACATGTTCACAGACCCTTCATACAAAGACTTCGCTGAACTCTTAGACCTGGGCCACCAAATTGTAAATGCGCCGTCAGGATATGGTACATACAAGTTTTAACCTTATAAACTCAAGCACAGTGGTGGACAAGGGATGTTACTGGAGCATAGTATGGGCGTTTGGGCAGCAGTGGCGCCTCGCACTCAACCATGCGCTATCATAGCTGTACCATTAAATAGCCAAGTAACCCAGTTCGCCGTCGCCTTCAGGCTCTATAATTTTTCCTTTTAGATATGTTCCTGCTGCTTCTGTGACTTTCACCTTTAGGGTTTTGCCTAATAAGTTGTCGCTGCATTTGACTGCGATGGGTTTGTAAGCAAAGTTGCGCCCAACCCACGAATTCAACAATTTACCTGTCTCATCGAATAGTACATTGCCGACCCAGCCTTCCCAGATTTTGTTTCGCTTAGCGGAAATCTGTTTGGCTAATTCTGCTGTGACTGTGCTTCGGCGTTTAGTTTCCTCTTTATCGACTAAGCCATCAGTTATGTCTAGTGCGGCTGTTTTGGGGCGAGCGAAAAACTTGGATACATTGGTCACATCAGGCTCGACCTCTTTTAGTAGGTTTAATGTGTTGTTGAAGGCTTTCTCAGATTCTCCTGGATAGCCAACGATGATGTCCGTGGCTAAAGTCAAGTCAGGGAACGCTTCTCGGAACGCCTTAACAGTCGCTTTAAACTCCTCCGCAGTATAGAATCTGCGCATGCCTTTTAAGACGCCATTGTCGCCGCTTTGCACGGGCAAATGCAGGAATTTGAATATTTTCTGGTTTTCAAACGCCCCGACCAATCGCTCCTCCATATCTTTGACAAGGTTAAGCGTCATCATGCCCACTCGTACGCGAAAGTCACCCTCCACGCTGCCTACGGCGCATAGCAAGGACGCTAAGTCAGTTTTTCTGTCTCTACCGTAGCTTGCAGTGTCCTGCGAGGTCAACCAGAACTCCTTTGCCCCCTCCGAATAGTCCACCTGAACCCTTTTCACAATATCCTCGATGCTATAACTGCGTAATTTCCCGCGGGCTAGTACTACACAGCAGTAAGCGCAGCTTCCCAAGCACCCCATGTTTATGGGGATTACTGAGACTGCCGGGTTTTTGCGTATTTTAGGCAGGGTAATTGGCGGTAAACTTTCGAGAACCTCTAAATCCACGATGTTTTGGGCTCCATTGATAACTTGCTTTGCGATTTGAACGATTTTTTCGCCTGCTGCAGGGCCGACTACTGCATCGAAGCGAACTTCCCTTTGGAGACGTTGGAAGCTGATTTTGGGCAGGCAGCCTGCAACTATGACTTTTTTGCCCTTGGGGGTGTGTTTTATGTCATCTATAATGCGATTCTCTGTGGGTCCTTTTACTGCGCAGGTATTGTATATTATAAGATCTGCGTCTGCTTCTTTGTCGGTTATCGTATAGCCTGCTTGTTTTAGGGTTCCTGCGAGTGTTTGGGTGTCTGCGGTGTTGCTAGAGCATCCGTAGGTTTTGATGTGTATTTGCCGCATTTGTGTTCGTGGGTAGTTGCTTGTCTTGACATAAAAACGTGTTCCTTGCTAGTTGATTATTGACAGATAGCTAGTTCATTAGTGATTCTTCATTTATATATGGTGGAACCAACATATTATGTACATATATGTAACATAATATGTAGAAGTATAAGGGTGTATTAGAGATGTATATTCATCAAAAGCCGGGGGACTAGCCTAACCTTGAAACTAATCACACTATATCTACCTGAAACATACATAAAAGCTTTAGACCAGTTAGTGGATGAATGCTTCTACCCTAACCGAGCTGAAGCTATTCGTGTAGCCATCCGAGATCTGATCAGTGCCGAAGTATGGAGGAGAAAAGGCGTTGACTAAACATCTTCACGACGAACTCAAATGCAGCCTCACCGTTGAAGACGTCAAAGTCGCCCCGCAACAGTTCGATAACACCGAACTTGTCCTTGACGCTTCAATTGTGGTGGGCAAACCTAAAACCAAAAGGATGGTTAAAGCCAAAGTGATACCGAAAAAGAGTAAACTTGAAACTGCTACATCAAACCTTTACGACTTAGAGGACAGCCATGGACCCGAAAAGTGTCTTAACATCGATTTGGGTCTCTACCAAATGGAAGAATTCTAAACCTTCCCTTCCCCTTTAATAGAACCCGCTTTTAAAAAACTTAATATCCGAATATCGTCCAATCTGATGTTATGTCCTTACTTATTGAGCAGATACGCCTAGATCTCAAAGTTAACTCCGATCCTAAAACCGCCCAGACCGCACACCGTTTCTTCAAAGAGCAAATCCAAGTGTACGGCGTCAAAACAGCAGTTGTGGAGAAAATCGCCA
The DNA here is from genome assembly GCA_963810275.1 of uncultured archaeon. GTDB lineage: Archaea > Thermoproteota > Bathyarchaeia > Bathyarchaeales > Bathycorpusculaceae > Bathycorpusculum. The sequence goes on along the minus strand of CAWENF010000021.1, from coordinate 242,025 downwards.
AAAAATACCTAAAACAAATCCGCTCTATGAGGAAACAGGAGCTTTTTGCCCTATGTGAGGCTTTTTTCCAGTCAGGCTATATGGAGGAAGCTTTTGTTGTCAACACTTGGTTACCTTATTATATTGACAACCTCAACCCAGAAGACATCCACACTTTCAAACGCTGGATAGAAACCTATGTGAACAACTGGGCGGAGTGCGACGGCTTATGTAATCACGCAGTGGGCGACCTTATTGTAAAGTGTTCTGAAGTCGTTGCTGAAGTTAAAAGTTGGGCCAAAAGCGGTAACAGGTGGCTTAAACGTGCGTCTGCGGTGTCATTTATTGTGCCCGCAAAACGCGGTCTGTTCCTTTCGGAAGCTTTTGATGTTGCTAATGTATTATTGCTGGATGGGGATGATTTGGTTCAGAAGGGTTATGGGTGGCTGCTAAAAGAGGAAAGTCGTATGCATCAAAAAGAGGTTTTTGACTATGTGGTTAAAAACCGCAGTGTGATGCCTCGGACGGCTTTGCGTTATGCTATTGAGTTGATGCCTAAAGAGCTTAGGGCGGAAGTTATGAAGAAACCGTAGTTGTGGTTTTTGTTTATTCTTTGCTGCTGAAGCGACTCGGAACTCTGGTGGATAGGAAAAATTTTTGAAGCTGCTGTGTATTCGTTATGTGGGTGTGGGAGACCTGTTTTTTCTACATGTTGCATGGAACCGCTTGATTGTGCATGTGGCGGTGTGATGGGTTTGCGTTTAGACTTCGCAAGGTGACACCCAAAAACCAATGGCCCTGACTTTTTTGCTGAAAAGTAGAATCGGCATTAGATATTTTGGATCGCTCGTTCCTGAACTCTTTTTGGTCGCTAAAAAATGGGTTTTTGCATTTTTCGTTTACAACTGTGTTTTTTTCCGTATCCTTTGTGCGGAGATATGCGCTTACTGAGCTTTTTTTTACGTTTTCTTGAAAAATTTTCCGGGAAACGCCAAAACCTTATTATAGGTTAAAGATTTCTCAAATAGAAACGGTGCCTAAATGTCATATAGCCCTCAATGCGGTAAGACATTCGAAGATATAGTTAAAGATATGCTAAACCAGTTGGGTTACACCACAAAAGCCCACACAACCCTGCATACCAGAACTCCACACCTTCGTGTAGAGGTTCTACAAGCAAAACGCAAACTAATTCTGCACGTAGAATGCAAGGGACACTACAACGAAAAACCACTTGACGCACACGACGTTGAAGCCTTCTGCAACAAAGTTGCCATAGCCAAAGAAAAAGGCGAAGTTGACCAAGGATTGCTGATCTCAAATAGTGGGTTTACAGAAGAAGCAGTTTCGTGGGGTCAGAGACATTGCTCCTTTGTACAGCTCAAAAGCTACAAGCAGCTAATCAGTTTTAACGCTAAATGCAAAAAGCTGCAAAGAAAATTTAACAACTAGTTTTTCCTTCATTTTTCTCTTTATTTCTGTTTAAATCTTGAAAGAGCGCCAATTCTTCTTTTGTTATTCCCGCCTGTTTAAGCTGGTTTAGGCATTTCTGGTATTGCTTTTGGGAGTACTTAGCAGGTTTGTTCTGCTCCAGAGTAGAGTAAAACGCTTCGGTGCAGCTTCTACCCCGTTTGAGGCTCCTGAGTTGACGCTTGAACCTGTCCAGTGCCTTACAGTCTTCGCTTAACATGGCAAACACTGTGTTGGGAAACATGCGGCAACCCTCAGGACGAATTTTATAGATGCTGCATAGCTTGCCTTTTAGAAATGGACAAGCAGTATGCATGAGGTATTCGTCGTATTGGACTTGCCCTTTTTTGTCAAGTAATTCGCCAAGCATGTCATAGAGTGCTTTGAGATCACTATAGATTTTTGGCTGATCTTTTGACGTGGCTTTAATTGGGCCCGCCGCTAAGAAGTCGTCGAGCTTGCAGCATACGCCGCATCTTGTGCATAGAAAAGGCAGATTCACTGCCCAAATACCATTTTTGTTTTTGAACTCTAAATGTAGATAGTAGGTGTCAATCATCAGCCATCTCTAAAGAAGAAAGAACTATTAGATTTTCAACTTTTCCGTTATCAGGAAAGTTTCTTTCCGCATCGGGTGCAGTAGGTGGAGTCCGCCTGGTTTGGGGTTCCACAATTTGTGCAGTACCGCACATCAGGATTAGCAGCCCATACAGACGCATTGGTTTGGGCAACCTCCTGAGGTGGTACTTTTATGCTAAAAAAGCCTTTAGCTGCGAGTGCCCAGGCTAAATACTGCACGGCGGCTCCGGGAATCGAAGCCAGCAATGTTGTGGTGTAATCTACTGTTTCGTTGATGCTTAACATTGCTAAGGTGAAGCTTACTGCTACTGTTATAAGCGCTCCCAGTACGAAGATTTTTGCAGCTGAACTGAAAAACTTCACCTTAGACTTTTCAGATAGTAAGTTGAAGGCTTTGTAGAAGTAGCCTATCCAAACCAGTATAACCAGCGACATCCCCGCCATCAACATGGCTGCGTAGGGCGTCATCAATTCTTGGATCAGATTTGTTGGAATCTGGGTGGGCGTTGGGGGAACAATGGTTGGTATGAGACTTAAGATGTTAGCTATGGTCAAGACAAACCAGATTACGCCTAAAATTACGGCTGCAACTATCGTTATTATGATTCCGTAGAGTACGGAATTGAAGATTTTGGGTTGCTGATAATCTTTAGAGAACCCATACATCGCAATAAGAAAAAGGATGAACCCGACGAAACGCAACCATGGATACTGCCCCGCTGGCGGCTAAAAGTGCAAAGTTCGGCACCATATCGATAGTAGTCGGCGTCAACAAACTGGAATATTGAATGACGGTTAGTACGGTGCTAACTGCTCCGATAATCGTCAAAAGCGAGCCGATAGCGCCCAGTTTTCTGTTACTTTCAATTGTCACGGGCTTCTGCCTCAACAGCTAAATGTGGCGTTCTTGGGATAAGTTTTTTGTTCAGTTACATGGAGCTCACGGTTTACTGCCAAGCTTAACTTCGGCGGCTCCTACTCTTAGCCTATCCACGTAATCCCTCTTGGGAACCCAAACTGTCATGGTTTTGTCCATGACTTCTTTGCCATATTTCACAGTTGCCTCTGAAGTTTTAGCGTCAGAGTAAAACGCAGTAAGTTTAGCAGCAACTTCTATGGAGGTTTTTCTTTTGGGGCCTTGGAGCAGCGTTGTAGGACCCATTATTGGAAATGGCAACTCAAACAGAAAGTCTCCCATGCCCCTATGCCCCGTCAGGTAGATGTTTTCAGCTTGGTTTCTGCCCACAACAACCTTGTTATCGTCCACACGGAAATGCCTTCCGACTCTCAGCAACGCCACATCATCCACGCTGACTCGTTTTTTGTGGTCGAAGAGGTCACGAAGCTTCTTAGCGTACTCTTCACAGGTCAGGAGGCATCCGCCTGCAGGCGAAGGATAAACCTCTATGCCGAACTGTTTGGCGAGGTCCATCTGGGGCTTGCGCGATCTGCCTTCAATCGCCAACAACTTTTCGCGGTCAATTAAACACTGTTTTTCAGCTTCAGTTTCAGCCATAAGCTTTGCCGACAACGGACGCAGAAGCTTACCCTTTAACCTCGCCTCCTTCTCGATGGTTCTTAATGCTGCACCATGCTGCGACATCGGACGCTCACCCAATACTTCACCCGTAAACATGAAGTCTGCGCCGACTTGTTTAGCGTACTTTTTGGCTTGTTTTAGGATTAAGATTTTGCAGTCTATGCAAGGGTTGATGTTTTTTCCGTAGCCATGCCGGGGGTTGCGGAGCATTTTTATGTATTCTTTGTCAACGCGTTGTACAACAAGGGGTACTTTGAGGATCTCTGCGGCTTGTTGTGCCTCTGTTTGCCCGTCTTTTTTGGGTATGCCAAACGGGGTTTTAATGTTGAAAGCTATGACTTCTATGCCTTGTCGGCGTACAAGTTCTGTGGCAAGTATGCTGTCAAGTCCACCTGAGAATAGGCTGATAGCTTTTGCTTTTCTCATATGTTGGATATAGCCTGTCGAGGCAAATAATAATGTACCTGCAAACTCTACCTGCACTCTAAAAATAGACAAATGGAAAAAATTCATCTATGCCACTTTGCCAAGTGACTGAACCGTATTTGTCCAAAACTTATAAGAACGACGCTTACCAAAAAACCGTTAACTGTGGAGATGACAGTCCTGATTGTTGAAAAACCAGAACTTCCTCTCAGTTACCAATCGTATGCGTCACAGCTCAAAGACCCTGTCTCCGTAATTGAATGGATGGATTACCGTTGGCAACTGAAAAACTCTATTAGAACCATCGAAGCCTTCGAAGACTTCATGGGGATAACCTTCCCAAAAAAGGAAAGAAAGGAACTTCAAAAAACTATAGAAAAATTTCCTCTAAATATAACTCCCTATTATGCCAGCTTGATTGACCGAGAAGACTATCACAACGACCCCATATTCAAACAAGCGTTCCCCAACCCGATGGAGCTGGAAATAGCCCATCATGACATGGCTGACCCCTTGCACGAAGACAAAGACAGCCCCGTTCCAGGGTTAACTCACCGGTATCCCGACCGTGTCCTGTTCTTAATTAGCAACCGATGTGCTATGTACTGCCGCCACTGCACCCGCAAACGCAAAGTCGGCGACAACGACTATATCCCCTCAAAAGAACAAATACGAGCTGGAATTGATTACATAAAAAATCACCCTGAAGTCCGCGATGTGCTCTTAAGCGGCGGCGATGCCCTGATGGTGCCTGACAGTTTCCTTGACTGGATACTCACCGAGCTTCGAGCTATCCCACACGTTGAAGTCATCCGAATCGGTACTCGAACCCCCGTGGTTTTGCCTTACCGTATAACTCCCGAACTTGTCGCTGTAATAAAGAAACATCACCCGATTTGGTTAAACACTCACTTTAACCACCCCCGTGAACTCACTCTCTCAGCACGAGAAGCGCTGCGAAAACTTGCCGATGCCGGTATCCCCTTAGGCAACCAATCAGTATTGCTTGCAGGTGTAAATGATTGCCCTCAAATCATGAAAAAACTCTGTCAGAAACTAGTCCAAAACCGAGTCCGCCCCTACTACCTGTTCCAATGTGACCTCTCTGAAGGACTCACACACTTCCGCACCTCCGTAGGGAAAGGCATCGAAATTTTGGAAAGTCTGCAGGGGCACACCAGCGGCTTTGCAGTGCCCACTTTTGTAATTGACGCTCCTGGCGGCGGAGGAAAAATTCCAGTTATGCCCAACCACATAATCTCGTGGTCAACTAACAAGACAGTGCTACGCAACTACGAAGGCGTCATAACTACCTATCAGGAACCTGAAAATTACAAGCCCCCTAAATGTGATCGAGACTGCGACAAATGCCATCTACAACTAACACTTGAAATCCACAAACCCCCCATCGGCGTAGAAAAGCTGCTAGCGAATGCGGGCAAGACAATCTCGCTCATACCTGAAGGCAACCAACGAATCAAACGCCGCAAACCCAACGTGAAACCTTAAATGCAAAAAACCTCCAATGCAGACTTTACTATCAGAAAGGTGGTCATAGAAGACATTGCCGCTGTTTATAAGCTTCTCATAGCCAACCGCCCCTACGTTGGGCTAAACAGCCGCTATACCTACTTCCTCTTGGCAAGGGACTTCTCCGATACTTGTGTCGTAGCAGAAAAGGACGGTGAAATTGTAGCTTTCTCTTCAGGTTACCTCTCACCTAGCAGACCTGACACGTTTTTCAACTGGGAAACCGTCGTCCATAAAAATTACCGGGGTAACGGATTACAGAGGCGACTGCTGCTATACCAGCTATGCTCTTCGAACGCAACTTTCTTTGAGGGCACAGTGAATCCCTCGAACGAGGCTTCTAAAAGAAACTTTACTGCCCTCGCAAATCAGCTTCATGCCCCGCTTGAGCGCAGCATGCTTTTTAGCGAGGCGGATTTCGGAAGTGACGGACACGAAGCCGAAATGCTCTACCGTATAGGCCCAATCTCCAAAAATGTACTACAAAACCTCTGTGAAGAGCTTTAAACTTTCATTTTGGCGTTTTGATGATTAGCGAGAAGACTTTTTTGCAATAAAATGCAGAAGAATTTAAAAAGCCATACGTGAATACTCCAATGGTTACTGCTTGCTTGAGAGGAGAAAAAAGTGGACATAAGCATCTTCGTTCCCGTTTATAAAGAGTCTGACCAGCTAGCGGGGATGCTGGATGTTTTGGGCAAGCAGAATGTAGATAAAGAAATATTTGTAACAGTTGATGCCCCAACCGCTGACTTCATCCGAGAAATCCAGCGGCTTGAACGCGATGATGTACGCATCATAGTTAATCAAGAGCGCGTTGGAAAATCCACTGCTCTTAATAACACCGTGGATTTGTCAACAGGTAAGGTGCTGCTTTTTTTAGACTCCGATGTAGGTATCCCAGATGACCGCGATTATCTAAGGAAAATCGTTATGGAAATGCAACACACAGACGTGTTAGACATCAAAAAACGAGTTACAAAAAATAACTCCTTTCTCTCCAGAATGGCTTACTACGAGTACCTAACCTTTAACATTAGCTCGTGGATTGCCAGCCGTTTCATGCATAAATGCCCCGCAGTCAACGGTGCAGCGTTTGCCATCAACCGGGAAACGTTTGAGAAGGTGCATGGTTTTAGAAAGGTTGTAGCCGAAGACATTGACATAGCCACTCGTGCTTTCCTTGAGGATAGAAGTTTTAGCTACTCTCATGACGTGGAAGTTAAAAACGTCGTTCATGGTGACTGGCACAAGTGGCTTACCCAACGCAGGCGTTGGGCGATTGGGCAGGCGCTTTGGCTCAAAGACTGGAATCGCCAACTCATGAAGCGTTTCATCAAGAAGCCGCAAGTTTTCCTGCCTAGCCTATTTTTCCTGTATCCTTCAGTTACTGTGTTCTTCCTAAGCGCACTTGTCCCTAGCATGTGGATGTACAACTCTCTGCTGGTTTTCTCGCTGTTTCTCTCAGTCAAATTCAATATTGCCCTGCCAATTTTCCTTATTTCCTTGGGAACCGCAGACGTCTTAAAAGTGATGTTAATTTCGCTTTCGGGCTTTGGCTTAACTGCAGGTGTGTTCTATGGGTTTGGGCGTAAACTGGGTTTCCGCGAGATGAAGCTGCATGAATTGGTTGTGTATTACTTCTTTTACTCGTCAGTTTGGATGATAATTATATTAATTGGACACGTGCAGGTGCTGTTCGGGAAGAAAGCGGGTCCTGACTGGAAAACTTAGCGTTATCCTCAACTGTTCCACTTTGTTTTGGGTTAATTCCACTTTTTATTCTTTTAACCAAAAAGACTATAGCCCATTTGGGCACGATATGTGGCTTCATTTCATAGTAAGGCTTAAAGCATGAAAGCCCATTTTTATCTTCACCTTTGTTGGGTTGTTAGCTCAGCACGGATAGAGCGCCAGCCTTCTAAGCTGGAAGTCAAGGGTTCAAATCCCTTACGACCCGCTTCAAAACTTAATTTAAGCTTCAATTTTTCCTTTTCTAGTTGAATGTTAGAATCATTGGTATGCTCTAGTTTAATGGTGCTGCTGTCACTAGTTATATTCTTTTTAGCCTTAGCTTTCTTGTACTTTGGAATATCTACACCCTTTAAAGGAAGGATGTTTCTGATAAAATTATAATTTACAAACTTAGGTCAGCTATTAGTAAAGTCGTTTAGGGTCAATTGTTGCTGAAAGAAGTCCATTCTTTTGTAACTTTAAAAGTGAAGTTGCATTCTGTACATTTGTATTGTTTAATAGTGAAATGAGTATTTGTCAGTTCTTTTATTGGTTCACTGATCTCGCAACCACATTGAGGGCACTTAGTCATTAGAAGCAATCACTAGCTAACGATTTATTTTCAGAATATAACCTTACAAAAAGTTATGAAGCAATGTTGGTGTTATTGTGTTACTACAAACAAATATATAGTAAAACTTAAAACTTAATTTAGTCGCAAGTTTTTATAACCTAGCGTTAACCTTAATGTATGACGTTTGTCTGCGTCTTTTCTATATGAGGGAAAAAGTACCCGCCTGTATTGCTCTTATACTCTCTATAACCTGTTGGAAACTTTGTTATATTCTCTTACAACGTCAATTTTACTTGTTTTTAAATTAAAAATTTTGGCGTTTAAAAAAAGGCTATTTGTTAAAAATAAACTGATTTGAACCTTTTCCACAAATTTAGGAACTAATTAAAATTAGCCTTCGGAAAAGGCGGAGCCCAGTGATTTGCTCCCGTTCCAGAACCAAAGCGCTCAAAACATTCCTCTCCTTCGCATATTAGCTTTCAATCTACGAATTTTAATAACAACTTTTACCTACAGAAACTCGCTGTATGAAGAAAGGAATGAAGCCTGACTCATATTCAGCATTATATGTTTCAAAAATCGGTTTATTGGTATTCGGTTTAACCATTAGTTATAAATTAGCTTTCTCGATTCTGTAACATGCAAGGCTAAAGTAAACTGGAGTTGACGGCATGGAACAAGACGGGATCAATGAAGCATATAGAAGTTTACAAGCATCGGCACAGCTCAAACGGGCCATCGCTTTTAAGGATTCCCAGAAATTTGAAAGCGCCCTTCTCTGCCTGGACGAAGCCCTAAAACTCCAAGAAAACAACCAAGACGCCCTACTCATTAAAGCATTGATTCTGGGGCGGCTGGGCAAAAGCAACGAATCCCTCAAGTGCTACGACAAAATCCTCCAACACAATCCATTATCGGTTAACGCTTGGCACCTCAAGGCCGCTACCTACGCCACTATAAACCAGCATCAGCAAGCCGTGAACTGCGACAAAAAAGCCGTCCAACTAGACCCAAGCAGCACTGAAATCCAGCTTTCCTTGGCTTTTTCACTTGCTAAACTCCACCAATACGATCAAGCTGTAGTGTGCTATAATTTAGCTTTAAAAAACAAGCCAGATGACCCTAAAATTTACTATTTAATTGGGATAGCGCACGGAAATAACGGTGATTACCAAGAAGCGCTTCAAAATTTCGAGACTGCTTTGCAATTGAAGCCTGAATATGCTAACGCTATGCTGGGAAAAGGGGTGGCTTTGGCGAAGCTGGGGTTGATGGATGAAGCTAAAGAATGCGCCCAAAAAGCTCTAAAAATGCAGCCTTTGCCCCCAAAAGATGCGCAATTTAACCCGCTTAAACCCGGCTTTAAAAAAGACTATAGCGCCCAATAAAAGCTATATTAAACAAAATTGCGATTTAATGTTTTTTTAATTTGCAGGTCTGATGGTTACCCTCCGAGAGCTTCGAGAATTTCTTCTGTAGTTGTTTTTTTGCCGGCATTGCGTACGAAATCTGAAGCAGCAACTATCCCCACGAGCTTGTTTTCTTTGAGAACGGGTAACCGGTGGATTTTGTTTGCCGACATAACTCTTGCTGCTTCTCTAATCGATGTTTCAGGTTCAACTATAATTAAGGTTTTAGTCATCGCTTCAGAGAGTCTAGTGTCCACGGCAGCCCGTTTAGCCACTATTCTGTTCACGATGTCTTTTTCAGTAATTATTCCTACGGGGAATCCTTTTATGACCACGATTAAGGAGCCTAAACTTTTTTCAGCCATAAGCTGTGCTGCATCGTAGACGGTTTTGCTGGACTCGATAGTTGCCACGTTTTTAGTCATTATGTCCTTAACTAACGGCATAAATTATCAATATAATCATGGTGGTTTACTTGATAAAAGCCTTATTGCTCCTCAACTACAAAGAAATCGAGCTATAAAAGAGGAGGGTGCACAACTTTTTAGCGGTAAAATGTACATCAAAATCGCTTCTAAGTGAGCTAAACTGGCTTCTGAAAGCCTCTTCTTCAACATCATCGTGAACCATTCACTTGCTTCCTCCACAAATGCTTATTAAGGTAAATGTTTAGTCTCTTTCCCTTAAAGATTTAAGGAGAAAAAGGAAAATCTTGAATACCAAAAGTAAAACCGCGACTATTTTGTTAGCAACACTCTTAGTCGTTTCAATGGGCATATCAGTACTTACGCCTACAGCTAGCGCAGCAACAGAATACAAGACTTTCGCATACGTTGCAGCTCTTCCCAATCACGTTGGCGTTGGTGACGAAATCACCATCTACATGTGGATTGACCGAACTGCACCTGGCGCAGACTTGGATAATGATTTTAGAGTACACGACTACAAATTGACTATCACAAAACCTGACAACCACACCGTTCAAGAGGAGTGGTCAACAGTTTTCGACACAACCTCTAACCAAGCATATCTCTATACCCCGGACATGGCTGGTACATACACCGTTGACTTCGAATTCCCAGAAATGTGGATTAACCAAACAGCACGCTCCAACCAAAATAACAATGACGTTTTCCTAGGTAGCAATGCAACAACAACCTTCACCGTCCAAGAAGAATCAATCGGTCGCTTACCCGACACATATCCACTGCCAACCGAGTACTGGAGCCGCCCAATTTATGGCGAGAACAGCATCTGGTACTTGATCTCATCTAACTGGCTAGGCAACGGTGCCCCAGGTTATCTCGGCTTTGAAAGCTCATATAACTTCGGTGGTAACGGCGCACTATTCCCAGACAACGCAGCTGGTTCAGAAACTAGCCACATCATGTGGACTAAAGCACTTCAGGCAGGCGGTGTTGTAGGTGGAAATGACTTCGAAGACTACCCAGGTAACACATACTTCGAAGGAAGTGCTTATCTACAAAGATACACGAACCCAATCATTGTTGACGGCAAACTATACTACACCGAACCAGTCTCATACCTTAAACCCACTGGAGGCGAAACAAGCCTGTCCCTGTGTTGACCTACGTACAGGCGAAGAGTACTGGAGAAGCAATAATATTCCAGCACTTTCGCACGCTATGTCTTTGATTCCGAAAACCCCAACCAGCACGGTGTCTACCAACTGCAATGCTTCTTTGGCTCTGGGTCCGAACTGGCAATTCTATGATGCAGATACAGGCACAAGCCTCTTCAACGCAACTGGCGTTCCCAAGTAGCTGGCGGATTCTTCGGTGGCGTCCATCTGGTAGAGCAGCGATGGGACCAATGGGTGAATACCTATTCTACGTATCACAAAGTACGCCTCAAGGCTATGTAGTACGCCAATGGAACTCTAGCAACCTCTGGACATGGACAGACACACCGCTCAATCGGTCTCAACATTCGTGCACTTGATGCAAGCACATCCGACAGATACGACTGGACAGTGCCAATCACATACCAAGGCAAAAACTGGACATCAAGATTCACAGTAGTTGAAGCATATTACGACGATGTCATGCTATGCTACAACGGTACATTACCATCAACAGGCACCAGCTTCTTCTTCGGTGCAACACCATCGCAAGAGCCATACACGTACTTTGCAGTCAGTCTTAACAAGACCGCTGGAACATACGGACAAATACAATGGATAAACACAGTTAACCCAGACAACTTAGACCCGGGGCAACCATAATCGAAGCAGGTGTTGATCCAGTCAACAGAGTATTCGTAGAAAACGTTCGTGAAATGAACTGCTTTATAGGTTACAGCCTAACACTGGCGCCGCTTTGGACTACAACTAGCACTATCCACAAGACCGCAATGGACTACTACGGCAGCCCAGCATCAGCCAGCTTAAGCAACATGTTTGCCTATGGTAACATGTACAGCAGCGGATACGCAGGCATCGTATACTGCTATGATACAGTCTCTGCGTGACTTACTATGGACTTATGGCAATGGCGGCCCAGGAAACAGCACTGACGGCGGCGTTGTAGTTCCAGGAAACTACCCAACATTCGTCAACGGCTACGCAAATGGCTTGATCTACACTGTCACAACAGAACACACAATCGAAACTCCACTCTACAAAGGTGCACTATCCCGCGCACTCAACGCAACCTCCGGCGAAGAAGTATGGACTCTCAATAGCTATGTCGGCGAGTTCATGGTCCAAAGCTACGCAATCGCAGACGGTTATAATACCTGGTTTAACGGCTTGACTAACGAAATCTATGTCGTCGGCAGAGGTCCAAGCACAATAACAGTCAACACTCCGCAAGCAGCACTCACATGAAGGACAATCAATAGTCATCAGCGGAACCGTCATGGATATTTCCTCAGGCTCACAGCAAAACGAGCAATCAGCCCGGTTTGCAAACGGTGTACCAGTTGCATCTGATGCCAGCATGAAGGACTGGATGGGCTATGTCTACCAACAAAAGCCACTCCCAACAAACTTCACTGGTGTTGAAGTGCAAATCATGGTCACAGACGCCAACGGAAACACCCGCACAATCGGCTCTGCAACAACTGACGAAACCGGCCACTACAACCTACAATGGACACCAGACATCACCGGCATGTACAAAGTCACCGCAGTCTTCGCAGGCACTAACGGTTACTGGCCATCTGTCTCAACCGCAGCCTTTGCAGTTGACCCATCAGCAGCAACCCCCGCACCAACAAACGCACCAACAGAATCAATGGCTGACATGTACTTTGTCCCAGCTATCGTTGGCCTCTTAGTCGCCATCATAGTAGTTGGTCTGTTGACAATCATCGTCCTACGCAAACCATAAAAAAAGAATAAATGTAAACATTTATTCTCTCCTTTTTAATTTTTTTCATTTAATTTTGAACTTAAATTACACTATAAACAACGCAATGAAAACATCGCTTTTACAGTTACATACTAATAGCCCAACAACAATTCCAAATATAATAACTCGCTTCACCTGTGAATCTAATGAAAGCCCAACTTTGTACCAAAATTGACAAAATAGAAAACCGCCCCTTAACCTACACCACCGTCCCCCAACCCACTCCAAAACCAGACCAAGTTCTTCTAAAAGTCAAAGCTTGCGGCGTCTGTTACAGCAACATCCACATGATTGAGGGCGATCTTCAAAAATTCGGCGTACCCGCTAAACTCCCAATCATCCCGGGGCACGAGGTCACAGGGGAAGTCGCAGAATTAGGCAGCGATGTCTCAGGTTTCTCCTTGGGCGACCGTGTGGGGGTGCAAGTGCTTTGGAAAACTGATGGCACATGCGAGTTTTGCCTGTCAGGAAGGGAAAATCTTTGCCTGAAAAGAATAACGACAGGCGAAGTAGTTGACGGTGGATTTGCCGAGTACATGGTTGCACCTTACACTTTTGTTCACCATTTACATGACAATTTGGGTTTTGAAGAAAGCGCTTCGCTTTTTTGTCCAGGCATAACTGCTTATCATGCGGTAAAACGTGCTGGGGTATGTGTTGACAAAAAAGTTGCTGTTATCGGCGTTGGTGGGGTCGGTCATTTGACTGTGCAGTTTGCCAAGTTGCCTGCTGCAGAAGTAATCGCTATTGACACCTCCCAAGAGAAGTTACAGCTAGCAAAGGACGTAGGAGCCGACTATGCCCTACTACCCTCAGAGGTGGATGCATTCGTAGCGAAAAATGGTTGCCCCGATGTAGTTTTGGTTCATGCACCTTCCCAGAAGGCAGTGGAGCAAGCCCTAAAAATTGTTAAACGCGGCGGAACGGTGCTTTTAGGCGTGAATGGCTCTGTACCCATGTTATACCCTGAAGAAGTCACCGTGCTGGGCAGCGTTATAGGGACTCGTTTTGAAATGAATGAGGTGCTTAAGCTCGCTTCTAGAGGTAAAATACGGGTCGACTGTAGCACTTATCCTTTAAGTGAAGCAGAAGATGTACTTCTTAAGCTTAAGCAAGGCAAAATCATTGGCAGAGCAATCCTTGTTCCATAAGATGCTTCTATAAAAACTCGTAACAATCATCTGTGAAACGTTAAAAACCCAAAAAAGGAAAGTTATGAAGCGCAACGTTAAAGTTATAAAACCGCACGTTGATGTGTGTTTGCGCAGCCCAGTGGTGTAGTGGTCAAGCATAGGGGCCTCTGGAGCCCTTGACAAGAGTTCGAATCTCTTCTGGGCTACCACAAATCTCTTCCGACCACCTACCTGAATGTTTTAGTCAAATTGAAGAATGATGGTTTTGCTGAATCAACTCTGAAAAACTTTGGTAAATGGTATCGAGTCCTGTCAGCTAACTGTGACTTAAATAACCCTGAATCAGTGAGAGCTTACATAGCTAATCTTAACAAAAGCCCCGACTACAAAAGGAACTTAATTGCTTGCTATGACCACTTTGCTAAGTTCTATAAGATTACTTGGGATAGACCAAAGTATAAGAAGACTGGTAACCACAAAAAAGCACCTCTTGAACAAAATGTGAATTACATCATTGAGCATTGTCATTCACTCAAACGAAAAGTTGCTTTTACCATTATCAAAGAGTATGGTTTACGACCTGTTGAATTAGGTAAGCTGACACTTAGAGACATTGATTTGGAACAAGGTTTGATGTATGTTAAGACTGCCAAATATGGCAACCCAAGAACGTTCAAAATCAAGCCAGACACGTTATCAAAGCTTATCAGAGTGATAGGTGCTGATAGGGCAGACTTAGATAAGACAATTTTTGCTTCACAGGATACATTAACCCATCACTGGCATGTAGAGAGAAAGAGAGCCTTTGTTGCTACTGGAAACCCCGAATTTCTAAAAATAAGACTCTACGACCTAAGACATTACTTTGCCACCATGTTGTACCATAGCACAAAAGACCTATTGTTTGTCATGCAACAGTTAGGTCACAAGAATATCCAAAACACAATGGTATACACTCACTTGGTACATTTTGGTAATGATGAATATCATGTATCTGTAGCTAAAACTGTAGATGAAGCTTGTAAGTTAATAGAACAGGGCTTTGAGTTTGTCACCGAAATGGATGGAGTCAAGCTTTTCAGGAAACGGAAGTAGCACCATATGTTTGATTTCTTATCCTTCATCATATTCTTTTTTCTGTTAGGCTTTCTGGTCCTTATCATAGTAATTGCCATTAAGTTCTTTCATGGCTTACTCACGGCTGGACAATCAACTAGCACATATAATGAAAAAACAGATAATCAGCTTAGAGAGAATTTAATCGAGGACAGTCATGGTGATGGTTTACTGTTATTTGATGACCCTTTGTTCCCTGAAGAATCGGATGAAGATTGGTAACTACCTTTTCCCATAGGAGAGGGTATACCCTGTACCTGATTAAGGCTTTGACTTTAATACCTTAAGACAGTTAGTACAGATAGTCGGTTCAAACCCTATAGCATGTTTTCTTTGTACAACCAAATTATCATATCCACAAAATGCACAGGTTATCTGCTTTAACGTAGAATTCTTTATTGTCTCCAAATCATCAGGACTTAGATTCTCAAAGTGTTTTTTGTAGAATAGCCTTTGAACATTAAATAAAGAATAAGATACTTCTCTCAAGTAGTCGTAGAGTTTAGCGTAATCATTGTCTGTTATATCACAGCCTTTTGTCATAACGGTTAGATTTGGCTGAATTCTATAGCTCATATGTGCGATGCTGTTTCTCAGTTCTCTGAACTTCTTTTCGTTGATGGCTAAATCACTAAATCCATTATTTTTTAGGAATTTCATCTTTATGGATAAATCAATTTTTTCGATTTCCTGTAACTTGAAAATTGGCTTTCTCTTCTTATAGGGCTTAAATTCCTGTCCATTGGCAATAAGAAGAAGAATTAAGTAATCAATTTGACCTGAATAAAAACCTTCAACTAAAGGAAGAAATTCAAGGTGTATGGAAAGGGTCTTTACTTCTTCAGGTACAAGAAGATTAGGGTTTATCCTTCTTAGTAACATTAAAAGTTTAGCCGAATTCTCCTGTCTTAACTCAATTCCCTCTTTCTGCTCTAAATAGATACGGTCAAAGAGAGAACCATATTTTATGTGGGCATTTTCCAGTAAAGGAAAAATCCATTTTTTTAAGGATAATGCAAATTTGTAATCAAGTTCCGCTTCTTTGCACCAATCTTCCAGTATTTTATCCTCTATACTCATAAGGTTGGTTATTTCAAGCTACTTTGGTTTTAAGGCTTTTCAACACTATTCTGTTAGTAAAAAATCAGATAGGGTAGGTACACCCTATCCCGTGAAAAGGTCTAAAATCGCCTCTATATGTGGATTGGTAGAGGTCTTGACGAATAATCGGGTGTGGAAGTTTAACATATTGCAAAAAACCACTCCCCTAGCTAGTTTACATTGATGCTAGCGATTATATGGGATGCCATGGCTTAATTTTTTCAGGTATGCCTGTGGATGTTAAGCATATGGGGTTAGCAGTTATAGGTAAACATGGGGTATGTACACCCTTTCACAGGAAAAGATACCATAGGGTGAGTGTACCCTGTAACGGGAAAAGGCTTATTGTTCCTTGTATATTTTCTCAAAAGCATAACAATTCAATCTTTCTTTCGTCCAAGCAAGAACGTCTGCTTTTTCCTTCTCTGTATAGGGATGCCTGCTTGTTTGTGCTTGTTGTAGCATGAAGTACGATGGAGCCTTACAATAAGTTATTAACTGTAATAAGTAATGACCCATTCTCGATTATCCATAATTTGAATATTTCTTCGTATTAAAATCAAGATTTTTCAAGTCTGTTTCAATTGCATTAACAAATGTACCTATATCGTCACGTGCAGAAACCCAATCAAGCCAACGTTTTTTGCCTTTATAAATGAAGCTCTTGATAAAGGTTGTCTATCCAAATCCTGCAGCATCTTCATTTTATACCCACACAAATTCATTTAATTGTTTGTTAGGTAAATGGATAAGAGAGACAGGATACATTTCTAACCTTCTGTTTGCTTGATTTTGGTTAAATTATGATGGCACTATTTATTGTAATCTTCATCGTGACCACCATTGTCTACTGAGCTCCTACTAATTCACGCAAATGAGTCGCTATAACTCCTCTAGAGCAACCAACAGTTTCATTAGCGGAATGAAATGCAAATCTCCATCCAGCAATGAAACAAGAATTTTCTCACGTGTGCTGAGGCTTCTGAAAAATCCAGAACTTTTTTAAAGGTTTATTCAAGTTTGTCTACCCATACTGAGTATTGTACTAAATACTGGTATTCTTGGTTGGACATATACTTACCTGAGGAAAAAATATGTGTTGAAATATTTAACCCTCAAATCGAAACACCAGAGCAAGTAGGTCTAAACCTTATTTCCGAAAACTCTCTGAACAACCAATCAATTTACCACTTCCCGAAATGGGTAAAGCTGCTATACCAACATTCAGAACACTTCAATCTAAACAAGTATATAGCCTATATGACAAGTCCGCGAACAATGAACTTACATTAGCTCAATTCAATGAAGTGCTCTCAAAAACAATATTCGAAACACAGAAGCCAAAAGAATTCTATTCCTAATATGTGCCTTGACATACACAGCTGACCACCAGAAAACGCTATACTTACAGGGGCATCCAGTGTTGGAAAAACATACAACATAAAAGAAATCCTCTGGTTCTTTTATAACGCTGACTAAACCCAATAATAAGCATCAATGATGCAACTCCACGTAGCCTTATCTATAATCCGAATGCTGTCACGGTAGATGAACGAACATTAGAGCCAATAGACTTCTCTAAACAACCCAAAAAAGGAGACCCAAAGGAGTTATGGGATGCATGGTATGACCTTAAACGTCATAGTGCACAGTTTATTGTCTCTCCAATATGATACTGGTGTTCTACGATATCCCCAACTTCCAATTACTAGAACCTTAGAGTCTATTGAGCCACGATGAGCAAATATGCCGTTTCCTTGTAACCGATAGGAATTCTAAGGGTTCACATACAACAAAAACAGTTCTTATCAAAGGCTACTTTACAGCAATCTTTGCTTCAGCCTATTCCACTATAGATGAGCAAAGTCTAGCAGAACTTTCATGTTAAGCCCAACTGATAGTTAGGAAAAGATACGTAGAGCCATAGAGTTGCAGGGTAAGAAGTTGACTGACCCTGAGTTTGAAAAGTGGTATGAAACCGACCTTCTAGACTTGGCTTGAAGAATCGCATAGAAAAAATACGAAACGCCAAGATAAACAAGATACTGTTTCAAGCTGATGACATGAAAAATCTTCAGCATTGGTTCTTTGAGAATACCTCTAATCTTGGTCCAAGGGCACAAAGAGACTTTCCACGTCTACTATCTATTGCTGAAGCATGGGCATCATTAACTTCTAAAACATAGTACAACACTTGAGAGATCTATGCATATACGCTAACTCAAGACATAGAAATAGCTAAGACCATCGACGAACCCATCCTCAAATGCAATGAACTAGGCTTAACTCCTGAAGAATATGAAGTTTGGCAAATGGTTGAGCCAGCATGCAACGAAATGACTGGTTTACGGATCGCTGAAATCCACAACATGACTACGATACTAAAAACGCCATTGCTCAGATAAACGGCTTCGTGAAATGCTGAAGAACTTCTGTATGGCTGGACTGCTTAAAGAGGAGAAGGATGGTGTAGCACTGAAGTACTATCCGATAACACACAAGGAAACTAAACAGTCGGAATTTTCAAGCGATGGAGATGGAGTTAGCTTCTCAGTTAACCCATTCTCCAATTAGTAATCTCTTTCTTTTTTAGGTGTTTCATTGGTTTTAATTAAAATTCTTTTAAGATGTAAAAAATGTGGTTTTATTTATGACCTTGAAGATTACCAAAATTTGATGGATAGAGGGATAATCACAAGTCCAGAAGAATTCAAATCTTCTGTGAATATGAAAAGGGTGGGAAAAGGAAAATTCTATAACCACCTTTTCCAGGATAAGGTGTATACCCCCATAGTTTGTTTAATGAATAAAGTTTACACGACTTAGTCAAAGAATCTGGACGAGACACTTTTAACTATACATCAAAAAATATCTCTGAAAAAGAAGCGCCAAAACTTCTACATAATACAACTTAATTCCTTACATTTTCTTGTTGGTCTAAAACAACGTTATCCAAAATTACAAAGGAAACAATATCTGCCTTTTTTGACATCATCACTCCCAACGCATCATCACCTACAGTAACCATAATAGCTCCTATGACCTCTCTAACTTCGCCCCAGCTTTAAGCGGTTCTATTAATAGTGCCATTTTCAAAAAATAGCCCACTAAAATAATTTCCAACTTGGACCTCAGTACCATTGTAGAAAAGACTTTTACATCCAACATTATATCCAGTCACATTTCAACACCCTTATCTTTTCTCTATTTGTTTAGGTTAAATCTCCAAATAATACTATCAACCCACCGACAGGACTCATCTCATCGTTAACTGAAAAATTTGTTCATCTTTATTAGCTGAAAAATAATTTTCCTGAGATAGCAGTATAAAAAAGCCTGTTAAAATTGTTAGTATCAAACCAATTGGAATTGAGAGTATAAACGCTCTTTTTTCTGGTTCGACTATTTGCCATGGGTGTCACTTATTCTTTTCTAATTAAAGTGGTATTAATAAAAGAATTTTTTTATCCATTCTTGTTGTTTAATAATTAGGGATTAATTCAAGTTTCTATACAAATAAAAACACAAGTCAAGGACTCTTGACTGGTCTTAGTAAAGAAACCTATACAAGAACACTTTTCAATGTAAAGGACAAGTTACTGTTAACAGTGAACTTTAATGAACAAACGTGTGATTCCCACCATCGCATCAACATGTTTATTTCTGATTTTATTGACCTGTGGGAGCCTAAATTTGGGGGAAGCTAATTCATCATATACATCAGCTTCCTCGGCAGAAATTTCAGGCATTGGCGTTTCTACATACCTTGAAAATGGGGGAAGCATACCACCCAGCCAAGTAGGTGCTAAACCGCCTACAATAACTATATCTTACCCCTTTAGAAAATAACTTCATCGTTAAACGTGAATAACTTTAATTTAACAATTACAGCTACGAGTGGAAACTCTATTCTAAACACTTCAAGATAGATCAAGATACAATCTATTATAAGGTTGATTGGCAACAAAAAAACACCTATGTTTACCGGTATATGAATGTATGAACTAAACCCCTTTGATTATTCCACAGCAGCTTTAACCTTACTGGAATTAATGGTACGATAAATAACCAGAGAGGAAAACATAAACCTTAACGGTTTATGCCATTAAAAGGAAGGACAATTTTTCCATGCTCCTGTTCCACTGAGCGAAGGTATCGGGTCTGAAAAAAATAGTTTATAATTCCTTTCAAATAGAAGGTTCTACATCAGTCAGTTTTGCAATAGACCGAACTGCCCCAAACATCACTGTATTATCAGGATAGAGAATACAACTTATTCTCCAGAATGCTATACCTTTAAACTTTTACAATCAATGAGCCAGTCTCAAAGCTTGCTTATAATTTGGATACTGGGGTAATAATAGCGTGATTGGAAACATGACTTTTGACTGATTTGTCTGTTGGCGAACATAAGTTGATTATTTATGCATGGGATGTTTCTGGGAACGTTGGAGCCTCAGAAACATTAGTTTTCACCATAGGCAGAAACTTTTCCAATGCTTATCCTTGTCAAAGTCTTAGTTATAATTTTGTTGGTGTAGCGTTATGTATTTCTCGCATTACTTTATAGGAGGAATCGGAAACCGGTCAAGAAACGTTGACTGAAAAACTTATTACTAAATCCTGTAGGAATTCAACCTTGAAAAAGACCGAGGAATAAAATGAAAAAATTAATAGTCATGATTTTGGTTTTAGGTCTTTTTATCCCATCACATCTGGGGTAATCATTAATTCCACGAGCATATCCCAGCGTCTATTTACCCTATATCACCATAAAAAGCGATGGAAGCATAGAACCACAAACAGAATTTATCCAACAACAAGGAAACACATACACTCTAACAAAAGACATCTCGGGCAAATATGCACTTATCATTCAATGCAGCAATATCGTCTTTGATGGCGCAGGATACACTATTAACGGGTCTTCAGTGTATGACCGAGCAAGTAATTCAGGTTTAAGCTGGAAAATGTAAGAACGTCATCTAAAAGACATTTCAATAATTGGTTTTTTGGGTCGTGCTGGAATTTTATTGGAAAATTGTTCTAATTGCCTTATTTTCAATGCTAACACAACATGGAATATAGATTTGTCAGATAGTCATTTCGTTACAGTCTCTAACTGCTATATTGGCTATACACTTGGTTTAGGGGTAAAAAATCGAGTCGCACACAGCACTATTGAGACTTTAAACCTCAGCAATAGCAGCCATTTTACCGAAAATAACATAACTGAAGTTCTGGTAACAAGGGGCTGTCATAACAACACACTTTTTAACAATAACTTACTTGGTCAAAATAATTTTATTGTTTCCTCGAAAAGAACTTTTGGGATAACGGCTCACTGGGAAATTATTGGAGTGATTACTCAGGTATTGGTTCATATTTTATTAATAGCAACAATGTTGACCACTATCCACTGAAAAATCCTGTTAATATAACTTCAATAGCTACTCCAACACCTTCCTTAATTCCAACTCCACCACCCGAAGATAAAATCCACCCCATTGAGAGTTGATTGATTACCTGGTGCCCATCAGCATAATACTTGCTATAATCATAGTTTCAGTCCTACTTTTTAGAAGACATCAAAAAACCAGTAACTTGAAGCCGTGCAATTTTCCCATGCATGGGTGTACCCCTGCCCTCTATTGGTCAAGAAACGGTGACGTGGTTAGTCAAGAAACCCGTATAGTTTTTGTATTTTGTAACATTAACAAGTCAGATAAAGTAGGTATAAACAATATTGGAAATATCCTATAACAAAACAATATCGTCTGTTGTCTTTACTTTCAATATCTCTGTTTGCATTTGCTATAATTGGAGGTTACATATCTTTATCTCAAGCAACAGAGGTATCAAAAGAGTTTTTTTACTTCTCATTAATCGCAATAGCTGGTTCGCTTACAAGCATACTTATACCAAAAAGATAAACAAAAAACATAAAAACAAAAACACGCAATTGACTCAACGAATTATCAAATTCTATTATGTATGAAATCTGGTCCGCCATCTAAGTCAAGAAAAGTTCACTATGCTTAGTCAAGAAGTCTGAACAAGAATGCTTTTAACTAAATTTATCCAAAAATGGATTATGCAAAAAAATGGCAAAGTCTTTGCTGTACTGATGATAATAGCATTTCTATTATCTATACAAAACCTTCAACGATCGCCGACTGAAGCTCAAGACAACGGTAATATAACCATTGAATCAAATGGAAGCATCACACCTTCATCAGCACCAATTCAACAAACTGGTAAAGATTATGTTGTAACAAGTGGCGTTAAGGGAATTATAACTGTAAAAGCAAGCAATATTGTGCTTGACGGCAACAAACAGACTATATCAGCTATTATTTTGAATCAGCTATCTAATGTCATTATTAAGGGCTTTATTATTGACAAGGATGAAAAAATTTCATTAATAGGCTTATCTTTGACTAATTCCTCAAACTGCCTGATTTACAACAATACACTAACAGGATTTTGGAGTATTCAGGGTATGAACGGCATTGATGTTGGCGGAATTTATTCAATTGGTAGCAACTCAAACCTATTTGCCCAAAATATTATCAGAGACAATTTGACTGGAATGATTTTTATAAATAGTTCTCAAAATGTAATTTCCCAAAATAGTTTTAGAAGCAAGAGCGAATATACCAGCTTAATCAGTTTTGTAACTTCTTCTAACAATACGATATATCAAAATAACTTTGTATGCGATACTGTAAGTAATACTAACACAGCCAGAGTGTATTATTCAATAGATTCATGGGATAATGGCTCAGTCGGTAATTATTGGAGCGACTATAACGGTTCAAGTGTCTACGTTATTGATGAAAAAAACATTGACCAATATCCCTTAACATCACCTGTCGATATTTATGCGGTATCAAATCCGACTCCTTCCCCATCTTCAGATAGAAATGCACCACATTTAGACTCGATATTTTACCTGTTGCCTATTGGCGTTATAGTGGCTGTAATTATTGTTGTTCTATCGTTCACTATTTATAGAAGACAGCGTAAAACTGTTGAGTCTGGAGTAGGGCAAGAATGAGAAAAGGGCTATGTTTACTGCTTATTTTGCTGGTTGTCGCATCCTTAGTAGCGATTCAACCCTTAACCGTTAAAGCCCAACAAAAGGTAATAACAGTGCCTGATGATTTTCCTACAATTTCCTCTGCAATAAAAAACGCCACAAACGGAGATACAATTTATGTTAGAAGCGGAATTTACACTGAAACCGAACTCACCATAGACAAATCCGTTGCTCTAATAGGCGAGAATGCTGGCTCAACAAAGCTAAATCTACAATCAGAAAAGCATGTGGGTGAACCCTTGTATTGGTATCTTCCAGACCTTTTCCCCGCTCCAGTATGGTATGATACAGCAATGAAAGTACATTCAGACAACTTTGTACTTACTGGATTCACAATCGTAACCAATGGTGGCGACATAAACATAACTGGAAATAATAATCAAATAAAAGGAAACGTCCTTACTTCCTTTATGTCAATAATCGGTTCAAACAGTCAACTTAGAAATAACTCCATAAAAGCCCCTTTGACTATGCTTGGCTCTAATAATGATATCACAGATAATGTATTTTCCGAAAACCCTTCTGCTAAACGGTTGTATGATTATGAAATAGCTGGAAACCACTGTAACTTTTCCTCAAATAGAATTATAAATGGTGATGTTAATTTTGTTGGAACTTTCGGTGTTATGTCTTTTAACAACGTCACTGGCTCTTTTTCTTCTACCACTGATGATTGCTTTTTTTACAAGAATATCTTTACAGAAAGTGGAGAATTTAGAGTCAATGGCAAAGATAACATAGTATGCAGAAATGTACTTGACCATTACGGCTAAGGTTTAATTATAATCGGCTATGGCAATAAAGCTTTGTTAAATAACATTACTTACTGCCGAATCGGTATTTCCCCAAGTGCCGATAGTATAATGTATGCAAACTACATTGCCTACAATGAATGGACTATAAACTCTCGTAACGCTATCATAAACCCTTACGGTAATCTTAGCTTCTTAGTTCATAACAACTTTGTGGACAATCGATATTATCAAATGTGGACACTGTCTATGTCAAATGTTACTGACTATTTGGATAATGGCAAAGAAGGTAATTATTGGAATACATACCAAGGAGAGGATAACAACAGCGATGGCTTGGGTGATTCTCCATTCTACTTAGACCCTACCCATCTTGACCGATACCCGCTCATAAATCCATTCAATCTGTCCACTGTTGAGGAAGTGTTTCCTGATTGGCTTATAATGCCAACTATAGAAATTATCAATCCAGAAAGCGTTGCTTATTCAGTCAGAAATGTAAGTTTAGACTTTGTACTCAACAAACAGGTTACATGGATTGGCTACAGTTTGGATGGAAAGCAGAATGAGACTATCTCGGGTAATCTAACGCTCACGGATTTGCCGCTTGGTACACATAATATTACAGTCTATGCTATGGACGGATATGACAATCAAGGCATTTCAAAAACAATCAGCTTCACTATACAGGAAACTGAATCATTATTATTCTTGACCATAATTGCTGTAATCTCGGTTGTTTTCATTTGTTTGGTTTGCGTAGTACTTTATCGAAGGCATCGAAAAACCGTAACCCGAAGCAATGACCTTTTCCCACAGCAAGGTGTACCCACCATATTCTCCAACCGATTTCGGTGGTAAAAGTTAAAGGTATTATCAACAGAATAGCGTTAGAAAAGAGTACAGTTGATTTAGTTGGTTGAAGAAAAGTATCCCGTAAAGAATGAACCTATAGGAAAACGCATAAGAGCATTAATGGACAAGCGGGAGAAGCTGAAAGGTGCTAAAATCTTCAATGACATTCAGAATCTTGCAACCTCTCAGTATTTTGTCATTAAGAACTATCAAGAACTGGAAAAACAAATTGCATTATACGAAAAAGACTCCATTAACATGTGGGATATTGCTAAGAGAGATAAATTTCAGGCTTTCTTGAGAGAGCTATCACGCTTGATACATAATTATCTATCAAGTACATTTTCCTTAATTAGCCATAGTAGCAATTTCTGTGACCAATTACAGAATAAAAACTTGAGGAAGGATTATGATGAAATGGTTGTTAAGCTAAAGCTTTATGATTGCTACCACTTTGTTAAAGACTTGCGAAGATTTAATCAACATATAGGTTTACCGCTTATCTCTGCTCAATTAAATTT
The DNA here is from genome assembly GCA_963810275.1 of uncultured archaeon. Lineage (GTDB taxonomy): Archaea > Thermoproteota > Bathyarchaeia > Bathyarchaeales > Bathycorpusculaceae > Bathycorpusculum. Next base: position 216,830 of record CAWENF010000021.1, on the reverse strand, counting down.
TAAAAGTGACCCAAACGAAATTCAATCAAGCATTCTGTTTGACAAAAAAGTTCTCTTATCTTGGCATGGAAATAATGCTTGGACAGCACATTCCAAGAATTACCTTAATACACATAAAGAAATAGAGGTTACAGCCGTCTTTATAGAATATCAGGGATTGATAAAAGACTTCTATGATTGGTTCTACAAAAAGGCTTCAAGTGTATATGCTAATGACTTGAAAGAATTCGTTGATAATGAACGTGAATTTGGTAGATTATGGCAACTACAAGAAGAAAATACCAAGAAACAGAATTAGCATCTTTTCCCACGACTATGCTACCCCACCCTTATTCTTTTAGCTTAGTCAAGAAAGCTTGACAAAAAGGCTCATAAGTGGAATATAAAGTAAACTAAAACTGACATGAAACTAATAGTGGCTTTGGTAATAATTGGGTTGATGCTAACAACAATACCCTTGGCAATTGTGGATGCTCAAGACTACTATGAACTTTATAAACCAACAATGACTGGACCAAATATCACCGTCACTTATCCACAAAATGGTTCTACAATACAATCTAATTCAATTCAATTATATTTCAACGTAACAAAGCCACAAATTATCAAATTATCACCCAATATACCGTCAAGTATCATAGAGCATAATGGTGTAAGAAATAACTCTGGAAGCATAACAAGAGTTTACTATAAGGGTGATTGGCAAACTAAAGAAACTAACCTCTATTCAAATCAGGATAGCGAAGTTGAATTTTTAGAATTTAATGAGACCATCTCAAATATTCCCGATGGAACGCATAAAGTAGAGATTAATACAGCTGGTTCTGTAAACCTTATTGTTGCGATGTTTGGGTTTACATATCGGAGTGAAGCAAATTCAACCGTAGTATTTACCAGTAACTTTGAATCAATTCCGACTCCTTCCCCACCGACAGATAGAAATGCACCACACTTAGAGTTGACAAATTGCCTGTTGCCTATTGGCGTTATAGTGGCTGTCTTTTTGCTGTCAGTTTTGCTCTTTAGAAGGCATCGAAAAACCGCATACTTGAAGCCGTGAACTTTTCACAACTTACCTACTACGCTATCTGTTAGAATAATTCAAATAACTTTCAAGCACACACTAAAAATGTTAATAAAGACTAATAATGAAAGTAACCATACAAATACATTAGTAACAAACAAGAGAGTGTCAACTAATAACTTCAAAAGCATCAAAGTAATATCTAACAACATCAAAACCAAAAACTTGCAATTATCCAAGATTTCTTAAAATGAGTTCTCCCAAACGAACATATAGACTATTACCGTTAAAAAGTAGCCAACCTCAACCGTCCAAAGAGAACAAACCGCAACTCATGCGTAGAATTGGTCTTCCCCGACTGGTACTGTTTTTTGTTGCAAGTTTCTTTCTAATCCAGCTTACTACAGTCCCAATTTCGACACTTTCAATCATTCTTGTTTCGATTAGCGGATTACTACTAGTTATAACCATTATCCTTATTGTCATTAAGAACAAAATAACTAAAATATTCAGCAGACTGGTTGTAGGTTTCTTTATATTCATGTTGGCGTTTGGAGGGGTAGGGTTTTACATGCAGGGTTATGCAGGACCTACTGCTCCTACTGCAAGTTATCCTGAAATACTGGATGCTTCATTATCATCATACCTTCAAACTCTTGAGTCCTCATCGAGTTTTCAGTTTTATCAACTTGAACATTTTGGGACTTTGATTTTTGAGAGTCTTAGTATTCATTCGACTTATAGTAACGCACCGCAAGGTGGGGTACACTGGGCTTTTTATGCAGGAGACATTAGAACACGGTTAACTGTAGGGCATAGTAGTGGTGATCCATATTTTTATTAGGTTTCCAGTCATTATAGCGATTATGATCTTCCCAGCGGTTATCCGTCGCATGAGCAAATAAACAATGATTTTATCCAGATTGATTCATTGGGGCTAAACTGGTTTTACAATCAAGCTATCTTAGAATATGAAAATGCGACTGGACAACAGCCCACTAACACTGACTTGAATTTGGATTTGGAGTTTGATATTTTTGATAGCTACCAAGGAATTACCCTTACGCTGACTGCAAGAGATGTGTTTGTGGCAGAGTTCCAGCCAAATGGAACTCTTCTGAAATTAAAAATATAGCTTCTAAGTATATCTGCAAATATAGAACCACAAAATTATTTTAGGCATCGAAAAAACGTCACTTGGAAGCTTAACCTTTTCCCGCTAAACTACCTCTTTCTGTTAGTCAATAAACCTCGACTCAGCTTAGTCAAGAAATCTATACAATTAACGTTATATCACTTCTAAACACCAATATTGAACATGGGTAGAATCGGCAAAACCTTTGCATTAATTCTATCTCTAATAATCATATCGCTATGTTTAACCTTGTTTGTGGTTCAACCTGAAAATCCACAACCATCATCCAACGTACCACAAGAATTCAATAAGGAATTATGCGAACAATACTCACTTGTCCCTGAAGGCTATTTCACAATCCGAATGATGCCGCTTGAAAAAGGTGACCAAGTTCAAGGTTTATTTATAATCAACAACTTTCACTATTACCCAAACAGATACATCGGTGGACATGGTGAACTAATCACTTACTCTGTACACCCAAAAATCCAAGACGTAAACTCTAAAACGCTATATGATTTTAACTCAACCGAAGACTCTTTCAACTTTACTGCACAATACTCAGGAACCTACACTTTTAGCTGCTTTTGTAGCTACATATGGGGAGTAGAAAATCCAATAGTTCCTCAACTTTCTCTTAATTATACTGTAACAGGTAATCCTATCGAAATCAACCTTTTATCGCCGTCAAATCAGACTTACAGAGAATCTAATGTTTCGTTAAGCTATACTGTTAGCAGATTGACTGATTGGGCAGGGTATAGTCTTGATGGAGCAAATAACGTGACTCTTTGGGATAGTCATAATGGTAATCCAAGTACGTGGAATATAACATTGACAGAGTTATCAAAAGGTACCCACTCTTTGACTTTGTATGTAAGTGATATGTATGGAAATATGGATGAAAAAACAATAACGTTTTCGGTTGGGTATACAGACTTGCCAAATTTGGTAATATTGCCAATTATACTTGTTATTATCGCCTTGGCGTTTATTGCTGGTGTGCTCTTTAGAAGGCATCGAAAAACCGTTCTGTCGGATAAGTAGACCTTTTCCCAAGCTTGGGTGTACCCTACCCCCATTCTTAATCAATTCGACAATAGTTAATCAAAGAAATATTTGATGTGCTATTTTGTTTTTAGTTTTGACCTTTTTTCATATCTGCTTCTTTCTATGATACACCCATATTTGAATTATCAAACCAGCGAGTCCGATGAATGAAAAGTAACCAAACAATTGTTGACCTAAAGTAAAATATCCGCCAATTATGGCAATAAAAATCAATAATAATCCAATAACTGAAAGAATGCTGTTAATCTTAGTAGGAGTCATAACTATTGCTCTTATGCCTTGTTCGATTTAATATTTTTTGGATATGTACTATGTCCGCTAATAAGTTCTGACAGCAATCAACCATATAGAAATAATTTGGTATAGCTTGGAATCATTAGACCTTTTCCCATACCTATGCTACCCCCCTATAGGATTCAATGGCTAAAATAATGACTATGAGAAATAATGCCAAAGTTACTTGATAAACTAACCATAGATTAATTGCTATTCTAATAATTAACTAATAAAAAATCAATTACTAACTTACTATAGTTCATATGATGATTGATAGAGGGTGGTATACCCCGACCTCAGGAAAAGGTATCCAATAATTATAGAAGTAAATTCTAAAATAAAATATAGTAAAAATAGCCCTATGTGGAAGATTCAAGCTTATTCAATAGTTGGCTGATTAGCTGAAAATCTTGAGTTATAGTGGGATAGTTTCGCTTAATCCTCATTTTTAGCATTCGGAAGGTTTCATCTGTTATGGGTTCATCGTCAAGGAATTTGGTTAGTAGAGTTCTTTCACGTTCTGATAGGATGGCTTTATGCATCGGCAGTCACTTAGAGTATCATATTATGATACATTTATATTTGTCTATTGATTGATATGTATTGTATCACATAAAGATACGGAGAAACAACATATGGAACACGAAGAAACCCAAATTAAAGCCCTTTCTTTTGGCAGGGATTTTCTTTCAGCAGGAAAGAAAAGTCCTAAAGAGTTCGAATCTCTTCTGGGCTACTCTTTTCTACGATTTATTTTATACAAACAAAATAGCATCACGGAGCATAACTCTCTTTTAGTTTTTTTGGCTTTAAAATTGGGGTTGATGAGGGTTTTTGTATGTGTATGATGTTGTTTGCTGTTGTTTTAATTAATTTTTCTCCTTAAATCTCCTTAAGCAGAAGCCTCAGCAAACCTTAAAATCTTCTTTTGTTGACTAAAGGTACTGCAAATCAGATTTTTTACAACTAAAATGGCGAATCCGCTGGGATACGCACCTCTGGAGAAGAATTTATCGTTTTTTTCTCCCCCCTTCATAAAAAGGGACATAGTCTAGCACTGCATAGTCTCAAAGTGTTATTCTATTTTGTGAGACCCATGCGCTCCATGAAAATCACAATTTGCTCGTATCCCTTTAGGTATTCTTTTCCTTTGTCTGTAAGTTTAAGAGTAGTCTGGTCCTCAATCAAGCCTAAACTGTAAAGCTCTGAAATGTATTTTTTAAATCGATCAAAAGGCACATTAATTCGACCCTGAATCCGAGTCACCACTAACTTTTCGTTGTTAGTTTCTTCTTTTAGCACAGCTAACAGTTCGCCGTATATTTCCATCCTACTTCGATGAATCTTATTCATCTATTGTGACCCATTCCCTCAGAACTGTAAAAGGTTCGATAGGTAACAAAAAGAAAAATGTTAAACCTGCCAATCGAACGCAAAGCTACCCAGCTTAATGTATCTGTGCAATTGAATCTAATGAACCTCTCAGTAATGTACATGTAAGTAACAAAAACTGGCTCAATGCGAAGAATAGAAAGCCCAGGGGGACCCAATATGGTGTTAGATTTGGATTTGCTGTGTGTATTCTAAACGTATGGATAATTATGTAAGATAGGACTGCTAAACTAAGAATACGGACAAAGGTCAGAGCAACTGTATAGTTTGATAGAATATCTCGTGGCGCATATAAGAGTGCTAAAGCTGAAGCAATAAAGGCAACTATCACGAGGCTAAGAGTTAGGTCCCATAGTAATCGTTTTTCTGATTTTTTGAAAAATAGTATGTTATTGCGAGGAATATAAATGCAAATACCCGTGTGAAGTGTGCAAACCATGACAATGCAGCATTATGATAAAGCGGCGGGATTAGTAGCGTACAGTAAGAGCAAAACTTAAACCAAGAATACCAAATCCGATGGTAAGCCAAGATACCTGCTTTGTTTCTTAAGTTGATATGGTTTTATCATGAATTTGCTAATACTAAGCAGGCAATCGCTGAAAGGATTTCAATTATAATCCTCGTGTAATTATAGTCCATACCAAATAAATGGCGATCTTATTTTTTTTAATACTTGCTCTCTTTTTCTTGTCTATAATTTGCTATTTGTGTCCCAAATCACCGATTTTTTACACATTTATTTGTATGTACGCAATGTGAGCAGGTTTATCTGTTTATTTTCCCACTCCATTTCCCAAACTGACCATACTTCTTTACATTTATTTGAACGCACTTGATGTTCGTGAGACTTATTTGCAAATACATCAAACTAATGTTACAAAATTATGGAGCAAGAAAAAATGAAAGTGTCAAAAACCAATAAAATATTTGCTATACTGACAATAACGTTGCTATCTGTACTATCAGTATCAACTATTATTCCGACAATAAACGGTGAAGACAGCGCTGAACCCACGTTAAAAACTTATGCATTCGTTGGGGCAACACCAAACCCCATCGGCGTAGGACAAGAAGTTCTTATCCGGTTAGGTATAACTCAACAATTAGCTGCTGACCAATATAGCTGGACAGGACTTACAGTAGTCATCACAGACCCAGACGGTCACGAGACAACTTTAGGTCCATTTGCAACTGATTCAACTGGCGGAACATCAACAAGTTTTACACCGGACATGGAAGGAACATATATTTTACAATCGTTCTTCCCAGAACAAACTAATCCCGCTAGCATAGGTTCTTCTCTCCCAAAAGGAACAATAATGCAAGCAAGTTCTAGTGAAAAAGTGGAGTATAGTTGTACAATCTGAACCAATTCAGGGTGCTATTTATCAACCCTTACCTAATGAATACTGGTCAAGACCAATAAACAACCAGTACCAAACATGGCAAACCATTGGCGGCAACTGGTTAATGGCATCAAACACAGCTAACACCTATAACAGAATAGCATATGGAAACGATTACGCACCACAATCACCCCATCTACTTTGGAGTAGACCAATTACAGGTGGAGGATTAGTTGGTGGCAGCAAAGGAACTACAAGTACAATAACAGAAGACAGAGTAACTATTGGAGATGCATATCAAGGCAAATTCTTGAGAAGCGTCATAATGCTTGGAAACTTGTACTACGACAACTATCCAACTACATCAAAGATTCATGAATACACAGCTGTAAACTTGCATACAGGTGAAGTGCTTTGGACAAAAACTTTTCTCAACAATTTGACTTTAGCTCAAGGACAATTGATGCAATGGAACTCAATTAACGTTGTTGGCACATATCCTTACTTATGGGCTACTGCAACCGCAGAAACTAAAACATCACTAGGACTTCCATTCAATGCAGGTACAACTTTATGTGCATTTGATCCATTCACGGGTGAATACATCTATTCAATCTACAATGTCCCATCAGGAAACAAAGTTATCGGCGAAAACGGTGAAATGCTTGTCTATACAACTAACCTTAGCAAAAGGCTACATGACCCTTTGGAACTCAACTAACATTCCTGACTTATGGGCAGGACAAGAAATTGGTACAACAAACCTACAACAATGGGTTCCTGAAGGTAAAGTTGTTGATGCAACAGGAATTTCATCTGTCACTCCAGCAGACAACGAACTAACACCAACAGGATATGCAGGATACGAATGGAACGTAACTATTCCAACGGGTCTACCTGGATCTGTCTTTTCAGTTCTTGATGACCGAATTCTTGGTGGAACTGCATCGGCGAATGGTGTTACATTATGGGCAATAAGCATTGACGAACAACGTGCAGGAACTTTATTTTTCAACAAGGTATGGGATTCACCATCAGACTGGAAAGATGGTAATGTAACAATTGCATGGCAGGCAACAAGTGATCTATCACAAGATGAGATCATAGTTTTTGGTGAAAAAGAAACACGACAAGATTATGCATTTAGTGTTGAAACAGGTGCACACTTATGGACTTCGGATTCACACGGTTACTTAGACTTCTATACTATGGGTCTTGCAGGAACATCAGCTAGAGCAGTTAATCAAATTTACGACGGCAAATATTATACCGCTGGATATTCAGGTGTGCTATATTGCTACGATACTTTAACAGGCAATTTGCTTTGGAATTATACAGCTATCAATGAAAGAGCGTTAGGATCAACGTTCGCAGAATGGCCACTTTATCCAATGTTCATTGCAAACGGCCTGATTTATGTCATACACACAGAACACTCCGGATATGAACTTTCACTTCCAGTCGACGCACCAATGATTTGTCTTAACGCAACAACCGGTGATGTAGTTTGGAGAGCAGATGGTCTTATTCGCGGGACTCACTGGGGTGGATACCCTCTAATTGGAGATAGTATCATTGCAGCTATGAACACATATGACATGCAAATATACGCAATAGGTAAAGGTCCAAGCGCAATAAACATTGACGTACCATCAAGTGGTATAACAATTGCTAACACGATAACAATAAGAGGTTCAATTACAGACGTCTCACCGGGTAGTACTCAAAAAGAAATTCAATTAAGATTCCCCGACGGCGTTCCTGCAGTGTCTGATGAAAGTATGGCAGACTGGATGAAGTACGTTTATCAACAAACAGAAAAACCAAATGCGCAAGGTGTTGACATCAATTTAAGCGTATTAGATGCAAACGGCAACTATAGAACGATTGGAACAACCACAGCTGACTCAGATGGATTCTACAGTTTCACATGGCAGCCTGATATTGAAGGCAAATACATAATTTACGCATCCTTTGAAGGAAGTAGCTCATATTATCCATCGCATGCAGTTACAGCATTTAACGTCGATCAAGCAGCAGCAACACCAACTCCTCAAGCTGAGCAACCAGAATCTATGGCAGATCAATATTTCATACCAGCAATCGCAGCCTTATTCATCCTCGTTGCAGTCATCGGCGCAGTCATGATCTTGATGCTAAGAAAAAAACCATAAACCAAGCCCCCACTTTCTTTTTTTCGTTTTGGATTTCAAATTGGGGCTGAGAAGTTTCTGTTTAACATTGATAACTTAATTCTCTATTCCCAGACCAACCGAAGCGTCTTTAGCATAATTAAAGTCAGTACCGAAAAAATAGAGATCTTAATTTTTAGTACTTGTTTTCTTTTCTTGTTTATAGTTTGCTATTTGTGTCCTAATGACCCATATTTTTACACAATTATTTGTATGCACAAAAAGTGAGCAAGCATTATGTTTATTATTAAAATCAGTTTGTTAAACTAATCATAGTTTTGAGCATTTATTTGTATGCACGCAGTGTCCGTGAGACTTATTTGCAAAAAACATTAAACTTGATAAACTAAAATCCCGAAACGGAGATTTAAGAAATTGAAAAACAAAAAAGTATCAATAATTTTTGTGAGCATTTTGCTTCTAATTTTGCCTTCTATGATGTCAGTAATACAAGTGTCGGCTGTTGATGTCGAAACACGATTATTCATCAGTGCAGTTCCAAATCCTGTCGGTGTTGGTCAGCAATTAAACATTCAATGGTGGCTTGCAATACCAAATCCAATTGCCGGACAAACTTGGGATAACGTCGAAGTTACTGTGGAAAAACCAGACGGAAAGACACAAACATTCAGCGGATTGAAATCGGATATAAAGGAGGTACTTACATTGGGTTCACTCCAGATAGTACAGGAACTTACAAAATACACGCTAGCTTTCCAGGACAATGGGTAAACAGAACGGGCTCAAATGGCTATTCAAGATGGTATGTACCACTAGAATCAAAAACAATTGAAATCACTGTTCAAGAGCAACCTATTGGCATAACACCTGAATTACCGTTTCCAACTGAATATTGGACAAGACCAATAAATTCGGAAAATAGGGAATGGTACACTATTGCAGGAAACTGGCTCATGGGTAAAGGCGATAAAGACGCAGTAGCCTATGAAGGCAGCGGTAATGCAAATCCCTACTCTACAGGACCTAACACTTCACACATAATGTGGACAAAACAATTGCTGCCAGGAGGAATAGTGAGAGGAATTATCGGCTATGCTGAATCTTACTATGGCGGCTTGAACTATTAACCAATGTTTAGACCACCAATCATTATGAACGGTGTTCTCTACTACGAAACCGCAGAACCACCAAGATACGGTACAATAGCAGTAGATGTATGTATAGGTGATCTCTATAGTATCAAAACATCTCCTATGGAGCGGTTTCAACAGCCTACGATTAGGTTGCATTTTCCCATAACGCGTAAAAATTTATAGTCTGGCTGATCCATGATTCAACAAACTACATAGCAGATAGATGATAGATTCACAGGTAATTATTCCTTCAGTCTAGAACGCCTCAAGCGGTGACGTTCAAATGTGCGAAAAGGCGAAATACGAATTTACACTATCAATAACGCAAAGGATATTTAGAGATGAGTACTTATTGCGCTTCCCAGATCATTTTCACCTCAAATGTTGGAGTTAGCAAAATAATGAACGTAGATCGAACGTTTTCAAGGACAAACAATCAATAGCACGATAGTATTTAATGGGAAGTGGATGCAAACATAGTAAATGGCGCAGGATCATATTGAATGGTGAGATGAAAAATAAGGTGTGACGATCACTACCAGAACTTTTCCAGTACTAACAGACCCATTGCCTACTTTTGTACACGTAGGATACAGCAGGTAAGAATTTTTTCTGGTAATGAAAATTGACGGATACTGTCGCACGTATATCCGTTACATTAGTCTATACACAGAGTTATACGCTCTACCCTTCAGAGAAGATCAACAGTGGATAATTCTGCACATAAAAACATAAAATTAAATATATCCACTTCAAGGTCCACAAAACCACTGGGTATCTTTGATGTTGGAGGGGTTTTGTGGCCACATATTCTACATCGCTGGATCTGCAGAGATTGTATCTGGATACAATATGACTACAGGTCAGAAAGCATTGAGCCTGTGCTCAAGTTCAGCTTGACACAACCTACGGTACTTGGGCTTTCTATGGCGCCTCAATAATTCCAGATGGCAAAATCTACATTCCACACAATGAACACTCGCCAGACCAACCCTTATTCGTGTATGAAAATGTGGGCTATTAACGCTACAACAGGCGAAGGCATCTGGAATATTTCTGGTGCTTATCAAGGCTTAGAAATGCCATGGGCGCCCTTGCAGATGGATTACTAGTAACACACAATGCTATGGACAACCAGATATATGCATTCGGAAAAGGACATAGCGCTATAACAGTTAATGCCTCACCCAAAGTCACAACACAAGGAAGCAGTGTAATGATCGAAGGCACAGTACTGGACATTGCTGTATTTGCTCAGGAATACAAGCTGCTCGTTTTCCAATGGTGTCCCCGCAGTATCTGACGAAAGCATGACCGCATGGATCAATACGTTCTATGCAAAGACCCCGCCCAACAAACGTGGTAGGTGTACAAGTGGAATTGAGTGTTGTTGACTCAAATGGCAACTATCGAACTATAGGCACTACAACAGCAGATGCCGATGGCTTCTTCACATACAACTGGACACCTGACATTGAAGGCAAATATACTCTCTACGCATCATTTGCAGGCAGCAAATCTTACTGGCAATCTCACGCAGTCACATCTTTCGCAGTTGACCCCACATCAGCAACACCCTCGCCGCAACCAACACAACCTCCAAGCATGGCTGACCAATACTTCATACCAATGTCAGCAGCAATCATCGTTCCAATCATCGTAGTCTTAGCCGTCATGATGTTAGTTCTAAGAAAGCACCCATAAGGTGAAAAACTATGAAAAATTTTTTCCCTCCCTTTTTTGTTTTTTTTAATTTTTTTAAGTTGGGGCTGAGAGGGCTTCTGTTATATTGTCTATTTGCAAGTGTTGCTCTCATTCTTTCCTTTTTCTCCTTAAATCTTGGCAGAAGCCTCAGCAAACCCAAAACAAAAAGTGATATAGATTTGACGAGAAAGAAAACAGCGATTTTTCCTTGATCGGCGTTCTTCTTCTTGTGGATATGGCACCTTAGCTACGTAGTAGGGTCCCTTGCAGACGGAGGCAATGTCGCTTTACTTTTGACTCAAGGTTCTAGTAATTATCAGTTTGGTAATTCTTATTCAAATAAATTATGCGATGAAAAAAAGAGGGATTGCATAGTGAATGCGGGCAAGCGAAGTAAATTTGATATTTACTATGAATTGTTGGTTCTCATATGTCAAGAAGAAGACAGCATTGGGAAAGCAAGTCCGACACGTATTGCCCGTCGGGCTAACCTTCCTTATTATAGGTTTCAAAAAATCTTGGCATGTCTTATCCAGGCAAATGCGGTTTGTCGAACGGATACTGGGCTTTTGTTGACTGAGAATGGTGCTAAATGTCTAAAGCAGATGCACCAAACCAATTTGCTCCTAAAGCGAATGAGGTTAATTTCTTAGAACAGATGGCACAAAAGAAAGTATGTGTACGGAATACTGTTAATGTATAAGTCGATTTCTTTTGGAAATTATTGAACTTGCTACTTTTTTTAAATAGAATTTCGATTATTTTGCCAACTTATAAATTCACTTTATTTTTTTACTAAAAATCTGAAATTATTAAAAATCTCCTTATAAATTTAGTGAACAATAAGTATTATTCTAAAAGTTCATTAAACTTATACTTCATGCCAATCGATTTTTAAGGGTAAAATAAAAATCCGAAAAAATGGAGAAAAAAACCAAAAATCTTATTTCTAAAAACCGATATACACTACATCTTTTCCTATGCTTACATCTACATACAATATGCCTACCGCAGATGCCCACTCTCCAATCTGACCGTAGAATCCTACGCTTATATTCAAGCTGACCCACCCAGTTGGAGTCGGTCAACCTGTACTTATTATAATGTGGTTGATGGAGCTATGCCTGGAGCAACTGTAACCAACGACATTAGGCGTCACGACTATAAACTAATCGTAACTGCGCCTGATGGAACAGAACAACATACAACTGGCCTGTGGTCCAAGATCCAACAAGCGTTCAGTTCATCAGCTATAGTCCAACCCAGTTGGTACCTACAACCTAAGCTTCAGCTACCCAGGACAAACATACACATGGAACAGCTCAAGAACAGAGCAAACATGGAATGGTGATGTCTTTACACCCGCAGACGCAACATATCAGCTAACAGTGCAAGAAGACCAACTGCCACCAGCAAAAGACAGCTATCCACTTCCAACTGAGTACTGGTCACGACCCATAGAAGGACAAAACACAAACTGGTACACAATCTCATCAAACTGGCTCGGAGAACCATTCATCCTATCTGGTGCCTCAGTCGGAGGCGGAACAGCAGGACTCTACATCGCAAGAGTACAACCAGATGGTATCGCACCTAACAGCGCACACATTATGTGGAGTAAATCTTACCAGGACGGCGGAGTTGTTGGTGGAAACAACACTGCCATTCCAGGAGAAATGTACTTCACAGGCGGTTCATATCAGACTCGATTTTCAAACGCACTGATAATGAATGGAAGACTATACTATGAATTACCCTACGGCAACAGAGGCGTAGGCGGTGGATGGATTTGTGTAGATCTGCAAACGGGTGAAGAAATCTGGTATAACCCTGATATAGGCCGATCTGGCTCTGAACTGCCAACTATCAGCTTTGGATTGCTGCCTTCTCTTGACACTCCTAATCAACACGGAATCTTACCGAATGGTCTTTTGTTCTCTAGCAACTTTGGGACATCATACGACCCAACAACAGGGTTGCCCACTGCATTGACCGTAACGGGCGTTCCCCGAACTGACACTAACCTTGCAGCAGTTCCAGGACCAAACGGAGAAGTAATTCGTTACTCAGTTGTTAACAAAGGTACTACTGAAGATCCTGACTGGCGTCTTCTTCAATGGAATTCCTCTAAATCAATCGGTGCAGAATCAGGTAATGGCGCAGGTGGCTGGTACTCAGGAGAAATTGATGCAGGCTTGCCCTCAAACTTTGACTACAACGTATCCATAAACTTGCCTAACTCTGATTCGTGGCGTGTTGACAGAGCTAGTCTTGGCGATATAATGCTACTGGTTCAAGGCAGCTTTGGAGGACACCCAACAGCTACATTTGGAACAGTATCCCTTGAAGGTGCCAATGTAACAGCCGTAAGTCTGAAGCCAAATTCAATAGGACAAGTGCTATGGACAAAACACTTTAACCCTGCTGAAGGAAATGGCACACGAGGTCTTGCAAACTGGGATCCGCAACGCGGCGTATTCATATTATACGATAAAGAGGCCCGGCAGATGTCAGGCTATAGCTTAGCCAACGGCGAAAAAATGTGGGGACCAACTGAGCCAATGAATGACTATACATACTTTAGAAACTATCCAGCTGTCGCTTATGGCAAAATATACGTAACTGGCTATGGTGGCGTCCTCTATGCTTATGACATAACAGATGGAAACCTGTTATGGACCTACGGTAATGGCGGTCCTGGAAACAGCACTTTTGCGGGTCTTGAAACATCCTACGGAACTTATCCATACGATCTTGACGTAATTGCCGACGGAAAACTATTCTTAGGAACCACAGAACATTCACCCAACTCACCATTCTACAAGGATGCACGTTACAGAGTGATTAATGCTACAGACGGAACGGAAATTTGGACTTTGATGGGCTGGGCTACAGGCATGGATGCAACATATGACCGAGTCGCGGACGGATACTTTGTCTTCTTAAACACCTACGACATGAAAGTATACACTGTTGGCAAGGGACCCAGCCAACTGACTGTCGAAGCGCCTAAAGCAGGCATAGAATTGGGCAAATCTGTAGTTATCAGCGGTACCATTACTGACATCTCTGCCGGTACGAACCAAAAAGAGCAAGCAGCACGGTTCCCCAACGGCGTTCCATGCAGTCTCTGACGAAAGCCAGAACCGGATGGATGGAATACGTTTACATGCAGACAGCCACAACCAACCAGACACAACCGGTGTACCAATTAACTATAAGTGTTGTTGACGCTAACGGCAACTATAGAACAAATCGGTACACACCATAAGTAACGTCTATGGCTTCTACAGCTTACACTTGGACTCCTGACATATGCTGGAGACTTACACTGTTTATCGCTGACATTTGCAGGTTCTGAATCTTACTATGGATCCTCGAACGCTCTAACTGCTTTCATGCAAGTGATCCAGCTACCAACAGCAGCACCAGTTCAAACACTATCGTTGCCACCAACTGATATGTACATTCTCGGCGGAGTAGCTGCAATAATTGTTGCAATAGCAATAGTCGGCGTCGTATTGCTTATGGCTATACGAAAGCGTTCATAAATAAACCAATACCCCTTTTCTTTTTTTGAGGCTTGACTAATGCAAACATTTGCAGTTCGGAGAAATGATCTAATACGTCTTGCATAGAAATGGCGTTGTTTTTTGTTGTAAATGTAGTAAACCCATTGTCATTGGCGAGCTCATTATAGTGAGCGGTTCATATGCAATCCATAAAAAATGTAAAAATTGACTAAGTTTTTTGACGAGCATGAATCTTTTATTCTTAAAGTATCTTATTGAGTTTTGTTGTCTTCTTTTGTGTTGTCTTAGACGCTAACTGGCTTTGTTGTTTTTTCTCTTGGTGTAGAGATGTAAGACCAGAACTTGGCGTTTACTCTTGGGTGGACACTGAAGCTGAAACCAATAAAAACCGTCATTAAATCGCTCAGCAAAAGAGCGCAGAAACACGCTTTTTCGAGTATTAGATGGAGTATTAAGCTTATCTCACAAAAAAATTCATAATGGCGGCAACAGCGACCCCTTAAACAGGGTTGGGCCAGAGTTTTAGTCTCAGCGGTCTCAACCTATGGCGGCTTGCTCAAAGATGAGGCGCTTGAGCTTAAGGGCAATCGCTTTAGAGGAGAAGCTGAAGAAATGCGTTCTGATTCCAAAGCTGCAAGACGATAACTCCAAAGAGCGTAAAACTGGGAGGGGCTTGTGATGAATGTGCTTAGCCGCAAACTCTAAGAGTTAGAGACGCAATGTTTTGAGGTTTCCTCCCGATGACGAAACCATAGTTTCGCATATAGGCAACTTGGATGAGCAGCTTTTGCATGATCGAGCGCAAAAAATCAGATTCGCATTCCAGCAGGAAACACAAGCCATAATCGAACAACGACACAAGCTCGAATAGCAAAACGAAGCCGCTAAACAGCTTCTAAGCAAATTAAGCGACAAGGAAAACTCTGTTCTTGATCAGTCATAAGATTTTTTACGCTAACGCCTGGTACGCTTAATCTATAACTGGTTCCCGGCTGTCTCTAAAAAGTGAAGATAGTCAGGTTATGCTTAGGGTCCATTGTTTTTTATTGAGATGCTAGAAATTTAACCCTGTTTGTCTTTTTGAAGATTATGAGTGGAACCATAACCGAAACGAGGAGGATCCAGCTTTTGATGATTTTGCCTTATGGGACGCCATAGAAGCCAAGAAACTGGAGCTTTACCCTGAGGGAATATTTATCTGATAAGAGCTATAAGGCTGTGGAGGCGCAGTATGACCTCATTTGGCGCATAAAATCAGGGAATATATGAAGCATACCTAAACAAGCGGGCAGAGTTGATTAATAGTTCAAATAGCCTGAGCTGTAACCGATTGATAGTCTCAATATGGTACATTCTAAATAATGGAAGAGTACCGTGCGAGATGCAGTGAAAGCTCACAAAGATGAAGCACCAAATTAGTTTTTTTGGTTGCAGCATACAGTTTAAGAAGAAAAAGGGAGAAAGGCAGAAAAAGTTACTTGAAAGAAAAATCAAAAAATGAATTTAGCCCATATTTCTTTCACAAGCACGAGTAGGCAAATCCTGGGAAAACATTTTTATTACATCAAACAATGCAATCATCTACGTAATCTGTCGTTATTTCGCTGATTTGTTCAGACTAGGATTTTTTCCTGCTTGTATTTGGGGCAATATTCCGATAGGTTCCAGCAAATCTGTTGATCTGATCTGAGTTGAAGAAAAATGTTTCAAGTAACTATTTCATCTGATCCACAAAAAAAACGTATTGCATATCTAAGTACCTATCCTCCTAAAGAGTGCGGGATTGCTACCTTTACTAAGGACTTAGCAGACTCGGTTGATAAACTCCATAAATTTACCTCAGTTTTGATTGCTGTACATGAGAAAAAAGAAGTTTACAATTATGACCAAAGGGTTGAGTGGGAGATTAGTCGGGATGATGTTAGCTCATACATAAGAGTTGCCGAACAGATTAATGCCTCAAACGTTGATGTTGTTAGTCTTCAGCATGAATTTGGTCTTTTTGGAGGCGATTATGGTGAATATATCCTTCATTTTCTTGATGTTGTTGAGAAACCGGTCATAACTACTCTGCATACTGTAAATGCGGATATTGAACCCAAAGCTCTTATGGTTCTTAAAAAAATTATTTCTAAAAGCACTGCCGTTGTTGTTATTGCAGGTGTAGCAATTAAGATTTTAAAAAAGCAAGGCATAATATCAAAACAGAAAGCAGTAATCCCCCATGGCTGCCCAGAAATTAATTATGTTTCAAGCAGCGTCGCAAAAGAGTCTTTAGGCTTAAAAAATCGTCTTGTAGTTACAACCTTTGGGTTGTTGAGCAGAGGTAAAGGGATTGAGTATGCAATTCAGGCGTTGCCACAGGTAATTGAGAGGGAACCTACGTTAATTTATCTTATAATTGGTGAAACGCACCCTCAAGTTAGAAAACAAGAAGGAGAAAGCTACCGCAATAAACTCGTCGAACTGGTTAAAGAGTTGGGCTTGGAAGAGCATGTTCGATTTAAAAATCGTTATCTCACAAAGCGAGAACTAATAAAATATCTGCAGGCCACTGACATTTACGTTACTCCATACATTTCTGCTAACCAGATCAGTAGCGGAACGCTTGCGTATGCCATGGGTGCAGGGACCGCTATTATGTCAACGCCATATCTTCATGCTAAAGAAAACTTGGCAGATAATCGTGGTCTTTTTTTCGATTTTGAAGATCCTAGTTCAATAGCTGATTGCTTGGAAAAACTGTTAGATAAAGACTTGAGAGCGAAAATGGCGATTAGGAATTATGTGTATAGTAGGCGATTTACCTGGCCGAAAGTGGCGATGGAATACGTAAAGCTCTTCGATAGAGTTACTATGCCTAAGAAGTCTGTAAGAAAGCAGAAGAAAGAGGGTATTGTACTTGAATTTGCCACGCATTCAGCTTGACTTTCTTAGAGCGTTGACTGATGACACAGGAATTTTACAGCATTCAAAATTCTGTATTCCAAATAGAAAAGAAGGTTATGCTACAGATGATAACGCGAGAGCTCTGATAGTAGCTACAAAATGCTACTTGACTGATAAGAGCCCGGAATTACAGAAGATCATTGATTGCTATCTGAGTTTTCTTTACTATATGCAAAGAAAAGATGGCAGAATAAACAACTTTATGAGATATGACCGAAGAATAGTGGAAGAAGCTGATTCTGAAGAATGCATGGGTCGTACTCTATGGGCTTGTGGAACTTGCTTAAACTCCTCGTTGAATAATAGTAGACGAAAATTGGCAAAAGAGATATTTGACAAAGCATTCCCATGGAGCTTTAGTTTTAAATCGTTACGGGCAAAAGCCTTTGTAATATTGGGGTTGCAACAGTATTCTCAAGCTTTTCCTGAGGATACAAACATTGTGTTGAATGTTAAACCCTTGGCAGATTTTCTGATACGACTGGTATAATGCTGCGTCATCTGATGGTTGGAGATGGTTTGAAGACTATGTTACTTATGCAAATGCTAGGTTGCCGCATGCTTTGCTTGCTGCATACTCCCTTACAGATAACCGAAAGTATTTCCAAGTTGGTATTGAATCTTTGGAATTTCTGTTAAAAGTTCAGGTAATAGAAAAAAAATTTTTGCCTGTAGGTAGCAATGGGTGGTACCTAAGGGGTAGCGAACGAGCGTTTTATGACCAACAGCCTATAGAAGCCTCATCCACTATTGAGGCATTAGATGAAGCACTAAGACTAACCAAGGATACACGATATAGAGAGATAATGGGGACAGTATTTGAGTGGTTTTTAGGAAATAACTCAAGAAATGTATCTGTTTATGATGTTGAGACTGGAGCATGTTACGATGGGATAACAGTGCACGGACTCAACTTGAACCAAGGCGCCGAATCCACAATATCTTACCTCTTAGCTAGATTAAAAATGGACGAACAAACGAACATTCCTCAATAACTCGCCAATTAAATGCACGTGGTTAATATTAGATAATCAATAAACTATTTTCAGGTCTTGTATAAGGGGTTCCGAAGCTTCTTCTTTTAGTGCTCTAAATCAGATAATTACTGCCGATAGCAGATTTCCCATAAATTTTCACCGCGGTGGATTTAGTGAAACGATATTGTTTCGCAACTCCGAGTCTACCAACCATCAGGTTTCATGAGAGCCAGTACTTGAGCTTGAATAGCATAATTGCCATCCTTACTTCCTAAAATCAAGTTGAAGATGGCTTTGTTAATAACCGTAGTTAGACCTATTATTGCAACAACTCTCCTCTTCTATAGATCCTGCAGAAGAATTCTCTATAAAAAGGTTATTTCGAGAATGGACATATATCGAATTTCCAAGGTGCCTGCGGAATACTCAAAAAATTTACTAATTTAGGACCATTGTCAGACTTAAAGTATGCCTTTAAGTGCTTAAAGGCTCCTCTTCATACATAGACCTAATTTATGGTGGGATTTCTTTTAAGGCATTTAGAGCTTTTTTTGCATGTTTGCTGAATTGGAGTTGTGAAACAAAAATGTGCTTAACGATGCCCTTTTTGTCGATAACAAAAGTTGCCCTGCCTGCGACTCCTAAAGTAGGTTTAACGTCGTATAACTTTCTGACGCTGTTATCGCCATCGCTTAGTAGAATTTATGGTAGGCTATGATGGGCTGCGAATTTTTTGTGGGATTCTACGCTTTGTGAGCTTATACCTATTATCTGCGCATTTCTGCTATTGAAGTCTTCAATGTTGTCTCTAAATGTTTGTGCTTCTTTGACGCAAGTTGGCCCTTCGTCTCGCGGGTAAAAGAAGAACACTATTCTTATTTCCGAAAAACTGTGATAGTGTAATCTCTTTTCCTGTGTTTGATGGGAGAATGAAGTCGGGTGTTTTGTTGCCTATGTTTAGTTTTACCATTTAAAGTTTATCTCTACTTTAGTCAGTTACGTCTGTTGGATAAAAGAGTTAATTTTAAGACTGTTCAGTTTTGTTTCAGGCAACTACTATACCCGTCTATGACTATATTATTATGTGGTGATGAAATAGAATGCGGAAAACTAAAATCGTGATCGTTTTGGTCGCTGTGGCGGCGTTAACTTTGGGGCTGGTTGGGTTGTCAGCGCCCAGTCAGCTGAAAAATTAAGAGTTTAAACTGTTTTCATACATTGCAAGTGTTTGGAAGATTCCATAAAGACGCATAGAATACCTAAGCGAATCTATGGCATCAGCTACTTCCATCCAAATCTCAAAGAAATCAGCAAACGTCATGTCCTCCGGGCTCTCATACGTGATTTTGCCGTCTCTATCTTTGTTAACGAAGTGTACCCTATCACGCATGGGGTCATATTGGTTTTGGGCGTGTGCTATTGCTTTTTGGATGTTGTTTTTTTCATGCCAGTTTTCCAAAAATACTGGTACGTCTACCTTACCTTGTTTTAGATTATTCCAAATATCCCAAACCGTGGCTGTTGGCGTAAATTCTGGAATGCCTTCACCCGTTTTTTCCATCAAAAAATACAATATTTTGGCAGCCGAAGAAAAGATGCCCTCAAATGACTGTGCATAAATAGTGCAGGCATCTCTAAACATTTCTTTGCCCTCTTCAGGTGTTCTATTGTCCTTAGATAAAAGCGCCGAGAGCGATTTGCTCAAAGAATTAATGTAGTCATCTTGTGTGTTCATCTTTTTTATGAGATTGAGTACGAATTCTGGTGGTTGGGACTGTTCTTTGTCCATAGCCATTAAGCCGCTAAAGACGATAAGCTGGGTTTGTGGAAAACATTTTCTTCTATATGCCCCGCCCATCGGATAGGCTGTCTCGAACTCTGAGTTGAAGGTATTGCTTATTTTGAGTACTTCCCCCAAAATGGTCTTTATTTCGCGAATTTTCTTTTGTTCCACGCGTACAGTTAAATCGTTAATCTGAGATGCCGTTTTTTCATAACCTTGTTGTTGAAAAAAGTTGGCTTCATCAAATACTTTACAGATTTCTTCATGCAAATTTGTTTTCCACTCTTTGGTTAACTACATACTTCCTGGTTTTATCATGGCGAAACGAATTTGATTGATAACTCATTTTTGACTCTTTCTGCTAATTTCAGTTTTCTATTACTTCTAATCCATATGTGGTATCACAATTAATGCATTTAGCCAGTTGTTTGTTGTTTGACATCCAATGGACCACTTCATCTTTGATTACTAACTCGCCGTTCAAACTCTAAAAACCATTAAGACTCCACAGAACTATTTGCGAACAGTAACGGTACCGTTGCCTTTCCTAACTTCTGTTAACTTAATTTCTACCAGGATTTCCACACTTTACCCTTAGGAATTGTGTGGCATAGTTTGCGCTCTTTCCACCCGCCAGTTAAACTGTCGATACGTAGCTTTTAGGTTAACGTTCACTGTTTCCTTGGTTTAGCCGGCTTCAAAAATCGACTTACTCAAAGAAATCATATGCTCAATGAACTAAACCCCCGAAGAAATCCTAACAAGACAAGCACTAATCACCTAAACGTAACCTTTGTTTCGGGAGACAAACTTGAAGATCAACAAATATCCCAACTTAGCAGTGTGCTAAAAGAACAACTCATAAAAGAGCTTTAACAAACTAAAAAACCAGTGTAAAATTAAACGCCAGAGTACCGATTATTCTGGACTACCATTTCCGACTACTTTTCTTAATGTCTTAGTGAAACATGAAGAATTATGACTTTTCCTAGATTCAACTCTTCAGGTCAGAGTTCAAGAGAACAACAACAGTTTGAAAATTTTGCTTGTTGTTGTTCTTCTTTTAGGCTGGTTAATGCTAATAGCTATTCCTTAAAAACATCAACATGACCAAAAAAGAGTTTGACCGCTATATCGACATGGGTCCACGGCACTTGGATTATGAATCTGACCCTGACTTGGCGTTGAGGTTGGCAAAGAAGCTGTTTCCCATTCAAGGCGCTTGAGCCTACTAACTTCTAAAGCTTCACTGCTCACATCCCTTTTTGGCATCCACTAAAGCCAAATACCTCAACGTTCACCCTCTACCTGGTGGCGAAATAGTTGGCGGCAGAAATCTGTATCTTGCCTGGCGGACGCAAACTCGCATACCTCACTGTTGGGCAAGGTTATCCTGTGGTGTATTTTCATGGAACCGCCAGCAGCCGTCTCGAAGTAAATCTTCTTCGTTGGCTTGCGGTGGATTCGGGTTTGCAGCTTATCAGCGTGGACCGCCCTGGCTATGGTGACTCCACTTATGCACATAGACAGAACCTAACTGACTTTAACGGCGACCTCAATTGCCTCGCAGACCATTTGGGGTTAAAACAGTTTGGGGTTTTGGGGTGGTCAGGCGGCGGGGTATTCGCTTTGGCTTATTTAACATGTAACCCCGACAGGGTTTCTCGTGCGGTTACAGTTGCTGCTCCCACTTTACCCTTTGACGTTGCATCAGCTCACAACAACCCATTAGCAAAGTACCTTATGAGGTTCCCAAGAATCGGAAAGTTTGCTATGAGTTACCTCAGTCGGCAACTGCTCAAAGCCGACGGTGACGCAGAAGCTTTTCTGTCAACACCTCAAGGCAAACAGCTGCTCCAGGGCTGCTCAAAAACAGACCTCGCACGGCTAAAAGACCGCCAGTGGGTTACGCTTATGTATGATTCTATGGCTGAAGCCTTCCGACAAGGGGAATGCGGCGTTAAAGCCGTGGTGGAGGAGCATCAGCTTTTTGTGAAGTCTTGGACGTTGCCATTCGAAGCGGTGGGGGAGGGAAAGCTGTGGGTTTGGCATGGGAGCGAAGATAAGACTTGCCGTGTCCAAAACGCCTACGAAATTTCAGGACTGGTGCCTTCTGCGACGCTGGAGGTTTTTGGGGGCGAGGGACACTTTGTTATGTTTGAGCATTTAGGGCGTTTAGGTGAAATTTTAGGTAGCGTCCATTAGGTTTGATGGTTGTTTGTCTATAGTTTTATATGGGTTTGGCTTGTTAGGCGGTAGTTGAGGCGTATTGGTACGGCTGATTTGAAAGGTTGTCCCTTCGGGCAGGACACGCGAAGTGACTGCAAATTCTGTGATTATGGCGATAAAAATCATTTTGATTCTGCTTCTGGAAAGTGCGTAAAGCGTTAGTCAACCAAACTTATTCAAATGTAGATTAAGTCAAGTTAGAGGCCGCACTCGATTTTATAATTTAAAGCAAAGCCATTGAATACAAACGTCACCAAACACAAAACACCACAGTCGACTTAGCATATTTAAAGGGATGTGTCTATCGAAGAGAGCAATAGAAAACCAATAGTCAAGAGACAGCTTACTTTTTTAGGCGCCCAAGATTCGCCACAGCAAACGGCACCATCATCTCCTCACGGCTTAAGCCACCATGCTGCCCCAGAAAACTTAACCGCCGCCCGTCAGGATTAGCAAACCAAATAGTCTCCTTCCCAAGAGGCACAACCATCAAGTTCCCTGCACGCTCTAAAAACTCTTCGCTGGGCTCACCTAACCCGAACCAGCCGTCTTTAACCATCACCTCGGTCTCTACAACCAAAGCTTTAGAACCAATCCGCCTAGCCAGCTTTTCTTTGGCTTCTTGCAGCTTGTCTGGATGGATGTGCAGGAAAATGTCTCGCGGGCTCCCTGTGGGGAATATCCGTTTGCGGTTTTTGCTCGTTTGTCTCCAAGTTAGGGGGGGTTGGTCGAGGCTTAGATATGAGGTTTCTTGGGGGTTAACTTGGACTGCGCCGTGGTCTGAGGTGAGTATTATGAGGGTTTCCTTGGCGGTTTTTGGATTGATTTTTTCGATTAGCTCCTTTTGCAGCATGCAAGTTACGGCTTCAAGTTCCGCCGAGTAATGACTGCTTTCCGGACCATATTCATGCGAAATTGTATCTAAGGTTTCTATGTGGACAAAAAAGTAGCCGCCACCCGCATTCTCAAGGTTTTTGCGTAAATTAACCGCTAAATCCGAGGTCTTAAGTGCAGGCACAACCGTGCTGCCGTCAAAAAGCAAGTTCGAGATGGCAATAAAAGCGTTTTCGATATTAATATGCGTGTAAGTGTCGATGCCCTGTTCCTTTAACGTTCGATGGATGCTTTTGCCCCCAAACATGAGGCTGGGCTTGAACCCCTTCCACACAGGCTTAACTTTGCGCCGGGAGACAACCCGTTCAAACTTTAACGTATTCACTAACCCAACCTCTTTTAGGTACAAAAAATACTCAAACACGCCATGTTCTTGAGGCGTCAAATCAGTGTTCAAGGTGGTTAGGGCGTTGGTGGTCTGCGATGGATACACGCTTGTAACTGCTGCAAAGTCGCCTTTTTCAGCTAAACCGCCCAGAAAGGCGTTTTTTTGATGGGCTTCGACTTGCCTAAATCCAAACCCATCGAGTACCAGGAGCACAACTTTGTTTACATTTTTGGTTTCAGCTTGCTTTATGTAGCTGCTAAGTGGCGTGTGAGCTGAAGCATTTTTGGCTTGGAGTAGTTGCAGTAGGAGTTTTGGGATGTTTGAGATGCAGTCGGCTTGGTATTGGGGTTTTATGAGGTTGGAGGTTTGGATTGGGGGTTGCATTGCAGGCGCCTTTTTAGATGTTGGTGATGGGTTTGTTAGGAAGGGTTATGATATAAAAGTTGGTTTGTGTTGGGTTCAACTCCCAGTTACTCATCAAATAACTGACTCCTTCGCTGATGAACCAAAAAAAACTCAACCTCCTACCTCTGGGGATTCGAAGTTATCCCGCCTGGGGTCTGAGCGGTAGAAAAACGTTAACTGTTTACTTTTTTATTTTGCTTGCGCACTTCTGACAGACGATTTGTGTGAGGTTTTATTCGAGCAGCTTCCATGGGTCGTCGGGCCACAAGCGAACGGTCAGCTTTAGCTCTCCCAGCCGCTGGACTTTGGTACTTTTGCACCGTGATCTTAAGTCCCGTGTCTGCGCATATGCCCGCGAGACTTATCTTCGGGCTTCGCATTTGACGGATGAAGCTGGTTTTGAGGTTATGCATGGCATCGTGGATTCGCTTTGGCTCAAAAAAAGTGATGCTAAACTGAAGGATTACCTCATGCTCTGTGAGGTTATTTCAGAAGAAACGGGGATTCCCATCAACTTTGAGGGTCACTACAAGTGGATAGTTTTTTTGTCTTCCCGCATTCATCCACGGGTTAGTGTTCTCAATCGCTATGTGGGGGCAATGGACAACGGCAAAATCAAAGTTCTCGGGCTAGAAGTGAGTAAAGGTGACACACCTCGCTTCATTTTCAACGCTCAAACAGATATGATTAAGATTTTAGCCGAAGCCAATGACGCCAAAGAAGTTCACAAGCTTATTCCAGAGGCAATTGGTGTGGTGCGCAACTACCGGCAACAGCTACTTTATGGTGAAGTTGCCTTATCTGATTTGATAATAAGCAAACACATGTCTAAGCCACCCAAACGTTACCGCCAGCAGGTCAGTCAAGTCATAGCCGCCCAGCAACTTGCCAATCAGGGACTGGAAGTGCATGCGGGTACCAGCGTGAGGTTCCTTTTTACCGACGCAAATAACAAGCGGTTTATGCGTAGGGTGAAGGCGGGACAGTTAATCGAGCGAGGCGTCAACGCTGATGCCCAAAAGTACTTGCTGCTGCTTTATTCGGCGGCGGCTAACCTGCTGAGTTTCGCTGGGTACACGCCTGAAAAGGTGTATGCCGCTGTTATGGGATACAAGCAAAAAAGCTTAGTCTAAAAGTTCCTTTTCAGGTTTTGGCTCCCGTGTGGGCTGTGGCTACCGTAAGTGTCTTATGATACTTTCATAACCAAATAGTGCAAGGTAAGTAGCTATGCATAAGGTGTGGGAGGAACTAAAACGCATCGAAGCCCAAGCCGAAAAAATCCAATCCGACGCCAAAGAAAAATCTCGCCAAATCATCGTTCAAGCCCAAAAAGATGCCCAAAGCCTGCTTAAAAACAGCAAAGCCTATGCCGCCGAAGAATCCAAAAAACGCTATGACGCCGCCGTAGCCGAAGCCAACCAACTTCGCCAAAAACGGCTCGATGAAACTGACAGTGAAGCTGAGAAACTCAAAGCGCAAGCTAAGACTCGTATGGATAAAGCCGTGGACGTCATAGTTGATGCCGTGCTTGAGGAAAACCTTTGATGCAGACAACTAAATACGCTGCCGTTCTTCCTAAAATCGGTGCTGAACGCAGCAAATTCTTGTCTGAAGCAAAAATCAAAGCGTTATGTGAAGCTAAAAATCTCGCTGAGGTGATGGGGCAACTTCGGGATTCTCCTTACCAAGAGCAAATCAGCCGTATCGTGTCGCCTATTACGGGCCGAAAAATGGAGCGCTCCTTCAATGAGAACCTTATCGAGACCTATCTTAAAATTATAAAGTATTCCCCGCCTAGAGCAGTACGGTACCTCGACTTGTACCTTAAGCGGCTGGAACTGGAAAACATAAAAACCCTAATTCGAGCCGCCAACGCCAAACTACCCGTTGAGCAGCGTCTCGGCCGAATCTACACCCCCGTAGCGAAGTATTTCGAGCACAATGCTTTGATGGAGGAAGCCTCCAAAGCCCCCAGCTTAGCAGATGCGGTGCAAGTTTTTAAGGATACCGAGTACGGTGAGGCTCTTAGCTTGGGGTTAAAAAGTTTTGAGCGCACAGGCTTCGCAACAGCCATCGACATATTCACTGACGCCTTCTTCTACGAGCAGCTATACAAAGTTTACAGTCATCTTCCCAGAGCCGAGAAATCGCATGCTGCCTTCTACGCTGGCATGTGGAATGATAGTTTTGTTTTGCTTACATTACTGCGGGGTAAAAATCTGGGTTATGACTCAAACATGTTGCGTCTATCGGTCCCTAAGGAGACTTTTAAGTTGACTAAGGAAGTGGAAGCCATAATTACGGCGCTCAACTTCGCAACTGCCTTTAAAATCGTGAAGGGAAGTCACTATACTGCGTTCTTTGAGCTAGCCGAAACCGCTGAGGAGACAGTGGCAAACGCTGAACAGGCATTCCAACGTGCACTGCTGATGCACGCACATAAGACGCAGATTCGAGAAGTCTTCAATATTTCCTCCACTTTGGGCTTTATCACGCAAAAAGAGGCGGAAGTCCACAACTTGGTCGCCGCAACCTTAGGCGTTGAGGCAGGCATGACATCTGAAGATATCCAGAACCAGCTTTGGCTCTAATCCTGCTTTTTCTTTTTCAGGGTCAGTGTGGTGTGAATGAATTTCTGCTTAAACGGTTTAAACTCGGCTCCTGTGCCGCCGTAGAATTTGCTAAACCACTCATAAAAATGCAATCTCAGTGTGTGGATAAACACGATTAAGCCCTCCAACGCTATGACGGCTAGGTTGCCAAAGACTATGATTATGCCTCCTAAAACAAGTCCCAGCGTACCCAAAGGTGTAACTTGCTCGGCTACTTGGTAAACCACTAAAAGCAGCGCCCAGTGCGCCATCAAAAGCGCCAAAATGCGGCTGTAGCTTATAGTGTTGCTGAGCAGTCGCGTGAAGAAGTCTCCGCCTTCAAAAAGTCTACCTACAAATGTTTCCGTTTCAGCGTGTTCAGGGTCCACATGGTAGTTTTTGGGCTTAGCCACCATAAGGTAAAGCGGTTTACCCGTAACCATGATGACGAATGGGATAACTGGGAAAAGTATGGGTCCAGCAAGCCATGCGCCAAAATCTAACTGGTAGATAGCGATTAGGTAGATACCTCCGAGGTAGAACGCCATCTGGGGTACAGCGGTTAAGAGGGCATCGGCGTAGTCGTGTTTCACAACATAATTTGCCAGTTCAATAGCGATGCCGCTCATGATTTGCACTATTCCAACGGCTAGGCTAAAAATCAGGAAGTTGAATACGTTTTCACCTTCAAAGGGACTAAACCATAGCGGAGGGAAAACTGCCAGCCCAAAGAATTCGCCGAAAAGCAACCCTGCCAAGCACGCTGCGGCGCCACAGGCAGCCATAATCCAGCACACATTTTTCACACTTTGATTACCCTTGATAAGTATCCCAAGGATGCCGCCGCCTGTCAACAGCACTAAACCGTGGCCCAAGTCGCCAAACATCAGCCCAAACAAAATAGGGAAACTAATCGCTAAGAAGGGAGTAGGGTCAATTTCGGAGTATTTGGGCAGTCCGTAGAGCTTTGTGATTTCCTCAAAAGGCTTTATCCAACGGCTATGCAGAATCCTCGTCGGAGGATCATCAATTTTGTGATCGTCTGGTTCGTTTTTGAGCACCAAAGCCTTCCCCTCCATCTTCTCTATAACCGTTTGGTTAAGCTCATCAAACCGGTTCTGAGGCACAAACCCCGTAATAGTTGCCAACCTACCTGACTGCAAAATCTTCTTCTCCGCCTCAAGCAACGCCAAAACATTTTCGGCGGTTTCCTTCAAAGAAACCAATTTGTCGCGGTTTTCTTCGCCCAGCTTTTTAATTTCTTCAGCAAGGGCTTTTTGTTGCCGTTGATTCTCTTTTGAGCGGCTTTTCACTTCTTTTAGGGCCACAACCACGTTTTGGGGCAAATCATCTGGTCTGAGAAAGATGTCTGCGTGGTAAGTGCGCAGTGTCCGCTCGATCTCTTCACGATATTTGGCGGGGGCGGCTACGGCTATGAAGCATTCTTCCTCACAGATGTGGCACCTATCAAAATAAATTGGCAGACCTGCCATAGAAGTTTCGAAGGGCGAGCAGCTTTTAGTGGGCAAACTTGCGAATCCAACGTAGATTAGCTTGAGGTTTTCGGCGTCGGCGAAGTCAGCATTAAGGCTCTGCATGTTGACAAGCATCCTCTCAAGATGCTCTAGCTCTACGGCTTTCTCTTTCAGGATTATTTGTTCGGAGTTGAGGTTTTCGATTTGTTTTTTAAATGTTAAAATGTTCATGCTGGTTTCTTCAAGCAGCATCTGCCAGTTATCAGCTGTAACCGCCAGCTTTTTGGGCTCTGATGCCTTAAAAATGCTAAGTAAACTTCCTTTTTCCACAACAAGCTGCTTAATCAACCCATCCACGTCAAGCAGGCGTTCCTTTAGCTGACGGATAATCAGGTTATACTCCGCAAGGCTTACCTCTTCCTCAGGCGACGTCTCAATGTGGAACTCGCCAAACGTGTTTAACGTTTCGAGCATGCCTTCGACATCTTTTTTTAAACATACAATAGATGTCGACGTCATTCTCTCGGGTCGCAACATTTTTAACAGTTATTTTTCCTCCTACCAAGCATTTAAAGTTATATTAGGTGCTGGCATGATTGGTTACGTGATAGGCGACAGCGATATGGTCACCGGCTTTAGGCTAGTCGGGGTCGAAGGAGCTGAAGTAACCTCCTCTGAAGAAGCAAAGCAAGCCCTAAACAAAGCATTGACCCAAACAGACATCGCCATCATCGTCATAAGTGCACACATATGCGGCGTCTCCAGCGCTGCAGGAACAAATCACCAGAATCCGCCAAGAACGGGTTACCCCACTAATCGTGGAGCTTCCCGGCAGTAGGGGAACCTCAAATCGCACCCCCATATCAGATACAATAAGCAAAATCTTAGGTATCAAACTTTAGAGGTAACCAAATTGAGCACTAAAACCGGTGTCGCAGCTATAGCTGACGAAGTAATCGGCGACGTCCAGAAAGAAGCAGACTCTGACATTTTAGATGCAGAAAACCAAGCAAAGGAAGCTCTGCGCAATGCAAAAGAAGGAGCCGACCAAATTTATCGTACCCTTATCTCGGAAGCTAAAGCTAAAGCGGAAGCGGAGAAGCGAAAAATTGCCTCCGTCACCGAAGTGGATGTTCGAAACCTTCTGTTGCAGACCAAAGAAGAACTCGTCGCCGAAGCCTTTCAAGGAGCCCTCCAAAAACTCAAAGAATTCACAGAAACCTCGAAGTATCGCTCATACCTTGTTAAATCGATAGAGGCAATCGCTCAAAAGATGGAGCAGAAATCCCTCATTGTGGAAGTTAACTCAAAAGATAAGGGCTGGTTAACCATGGATAAACTTGAAGCTACGTCTAAAAAACTTGGTGCGGACTTTGAGATTTCGTCTCAAACCCAAGAGTTCATCGGAGGATGCAAGGTGCATAGTGCAGACGGCAAAATCGTATTTGATGGAACACTGGATAATCGCCTCGCAGAACTTAAACCTGAATTGCGTGTTGAGATCGCCAAGCTGTTTTTTGGAGACAAGAACTGATGGTGGTTCAGGGTAGAGTTATCCGAGTTGCAGGTCCAGTTGTCGAAGCCACGGGGCTAACTGATGTTGTAATGCATGAGATGGTTGAAGTCGGTCACGACGGCTTGATCGGCGAAATTATCCGCTTAGAGGGCGACCACGCAACCATCGAAGTCTACCAGAACACCTCGGGTTTAAAACTTAACGAGCCTGTTGTGGGCACTGGCAGCCCGCTCTCCGTCGAGTTGGGTCCAGGCTTGGTGGGCAACGTTTTTGACGGCATCCAGCGCCCGCTTGAAACTCTAAAAGAACTCACAGGAGCATTCATCAAGCAAGCCCGCAACGTAACTGCTTTATCTAGAACCAAGAAATGGACGTTTAACCCCGTCTGCAAAGTCGGAGCAAAACTGATCGGCGGCGACGTTTTAGGCACCGTTAAAGAAACTGACTTAGTCGAGCATCGAGTTATGGTTCCCATAAATCTTCAGGGAAAGCTCGTTAAGATCGTAAACAAAGGTGAATACACTGTAACAGACGCGATAGCCACCTTGGAGGTAGACGGTAAAAAAGTTGATGTACGGATGCTTCAACGTTGGCCTGTACGGCAACCCAGACCCTACACACGCCGCCTCTTCGCATCAGACCCCTTAATCACTGGGCAACGCGTCATCGACACCTTCTTTCCCATAGCCAAAGGTGGATCTGCAGCCATCCCCGGACCATTTGGGGCAGGTAAAACAGTCACGCAGCAGCAGTTGGCTAAGTGGTCAAACGCCAACATAGTCATTTATGTGGGATGCGGCGAACGCGGCAACGAAATGGTCGATGTGCTGGATAGTTTTCCTAAACTGCTTGACCCAACCACGGGGCACCCCCTAATGGAGCGCACAATTCTAGTCGCTAACACAAGCAATATGCCCGTGTCTGCCCGTGAAGCAAGCATCTACACCGGCATAACGCTTGCCGAGTATTACCGCGACATGGGCTATGCAGTGGCGTTGATGGCTGACTCCACAAGCAGATGGGCAGAAGCCCTTCGCGAAGTTTCTGGTCGGTTGGAAGAGATGCCTGCCGAAGAAGGCTTTCCGAGTTATCTTCCCTCAAGGTTAGCTGAATTCTATGAGCGAACAGGCGTCGTCGAAACCTTAGGAAGTAACCCCCAAGTCGGCTCAATCTGCGCCATAGGTGCCGTCTCCCCTCCCGGTGGTGATTTCTCAGAACCCGTCACCCAACACACTAAACGCTTCACACGCGTGTTTTGGGCGTTGGATGCGGAGCTTGCGGACGCACGCCATTACCCCAGTATCAACTGGATGGCAAGCTACAGTGGTTACATCTCTGAACTCTCAGGATGGTGGCATCATAACGTGGACGAAAGCTGGAACCATTATCGTGAAGAAGCAATGCGCATCCTTCAAGCAGAAGACGAACTAAAAAACATCGTTAAATTGGTCGGTCCCGAAGCGTTACCTGACAAGCAGCGCCTCGTCTTGGAGACCGCCCGCATTATTCGCATTGCATTTTTACAACAAAATGCTTTGGACACAGTTGATACTTATTGTTCGCCGGAGAAGCAGTTTAAGATGCTTAAAATCATCGTGGACTTTCACCGCTTAGCCTACGAAGTTGTCAGCAATGGCGCCCCAATCTTTAAAGTAACAGAGTTACCGGTCACCGAAGACATCATGCGCATGAAAAGCAGTATTCCAAACGACCAGCTAAAACGCTTAGACAATATCGAAGTGAAGATGCAGAATGAAATTGAACGGTTGGAGGCAACCCTGAGGTAGACCTTATGGTAGGTTCAAGCCTAGAATACAAGGGATTATCATCCATCAGCGGTCCCATAATCGTGGTAGAGAACGTTAAAGACGTAGGCTATGATGAGTTAGTTTCTATCAAAACACAAACGGGTGAAACTCGACTGGGTAAAGTCATTCAGGTCACTCAGAAAGCAGTCACCATACAAGTTTTTGAAGGCACAACCGGTCTTTCTCCGTCGCAGACCCGCACCCGCTTCCTCAACCACGGCCTAGAAGTACCTGTGTCAACCGAAATGCTCGGACGCGTTATGAACAGCTTTGGCGAACCCATCGACGGACATCCCCGCTTCTTCACTGAAGAAAAACGCGATGTAAACGGCTACCCCATTAATCCGACTGCCAGAGAGTACCCCAAAGACTTCATTCAGACAGGCATTTCAGCCATTGACGGCTTAACCAGCCTCGTAAGAGGACAAAAACTCCCCGTCTTTTCAGGTCCCGGTTTGAGCCACAATGAGTTAGCCGCGCAAATTGTTCGGCAAGCCCAAATCCGCAATGCTGATGAACACTTCAATATTGTCTTCATTGCCATGGGCTTAGAACATGATGACGCGGCGTTTTTCAAGAAAAGCTTTGAAGAAACAGGTGCCATAAAAAACGTCGCCATGTTCCTGAACCTCGCTGATGACCCTCCAGTGGAGCGTATAATCACGCCTCGAGCAGGTTTAACGCTTGCTGAGTATTTGGCGTTTGAGCAAGAAAGCCACGTTCTGGTTCTCATGACGGATATGACTAACTACTGCGAGGCACTCAGGGAAGTCAGTTCAGCCATGGAGGAAGTGCCCAGTCGCAAAGGCTACCCAGGCTACATGTACAGTGACCTCGCAAATATCTATGAACGCGCTGGTAGAGTCATCGGCAAAAAAGGCAGCATCACTCAGATGCCGATTCTAACAATGCCAAACGACGACATAACTCACCCCATCCCCGACTTGACAGGCTACATCACCGAAGGGCAAATCGTTTTGAGCCGCAGCCTGGAGAAACAGGGCATCTATCCACCAATCTATATCACCACCAGCCTGTCCAGACTAATGAAGGATGGCATTGGCAAAGGAAGCACAAGAGAAGACCATGCAAACGTCTATAGCCAACTTTATAGCGCTTACGCGCAGTACAACGCAGTAAAATCTCTTGTTACAATTATCGGCGAGGAAGGTTTAGGCGTACGCGACAAAGAATACCTCAGATTTGGCGAATGCTTTGAGAAGACGCTTATCAATCAGGGTAAAAACGAGAATCGAAGCATCGAGCAAACCCTAGACATCGCATGGGACGCCTTGAGTGACCTGCCTGAAGAAGAATTAACCGCAATCAAACCCGAGTATATCCAGAAGTATCTGCCAAAAACAGACACTGAGGTTTAAGGCAAACTATGTCCTTGGAGAGCATAAGCCCGACACGAATCAATTTGATTCAGACCAAAAAAACGCTGAATTTGGCTGAGTCGGGACGGGAAGTGCTGGAACGCAAACGCGACATCCTGCTTCGTGAACTGCGTAGTGCCGTGTTTGATTCAGAACGGACTCGCCAAGAATTGCTTGAAGAACTTGCCAAAGCCTACGCCAGCTTAAAGACGGCTAACCTGGCTAAAGGCTCTGAAGCCATTGCCAACACCGCCTTGACCAGCAACCGCCAAGCCGAGTATCTAATAGACTACCGCAGCATTATGGGCGTGGCTGTACCCGTAGTCACTTTTCAGGCGCACAAAGACCTAAAACCGGACTATGGGTTTGCCAACACCAGCGCCGAACTTGACCACTCCTTTAAACACTTTGTCAAAGTCATAGAAATCCTTGGTCACCTCGCCAAAGCCGAAGGCACTACATTTCAAATCGCCAACGATGTCCGACGAACCCAACGTAGAGTCAACGCACTTAATCACGTGCTTATTCCCCGTTACCGCAAAACTGCTAAGTGGATAGAACTCGTGCTTGAGGAGAAGGATCGTGAAGAGTTTGTTCGAACAAAAAAAATTAAGTCTTTGATTAAAAATAGGCAAATGGAGAATGAACCAAATGAGAAAGTTTAGCTCCGAAACCATCCAGAAAATCCTTGTTCCAACAGACGGCTCCGAGTACAGCATACGAGCTGCTGAATATGCATTAAGCATTGCAAAGTCGCGTAACACTGAAGTTTTGTTTGTGTTTGTGGTGGACGAGGTGGTTATGGATCAGTTTGCAAAGGTGACTAGCCGCAAAGCAATTGAAGCTGAGTTGAAAAAGGATGGGGAACGTTACACAAACTACGCTTTAGGGTTGGCTGAAAAGGAAAATGTCAAGGCAACTCCGATGATAGTACGGGGTAGACCGTTTGAGCAAATCGTGAATTTAGCTAAAAGCTTCAATGTGGATCTTGTTGTTATGGGAACCTACGGGCACAGAGGCGCTGAACGAATCTTGATCGGCAGCGTGACCGAACGCGTCATCGAGTACAGCCCTTGCCCTGTGCTTATAATAAAATAGTTTGTCTGTGGAGTGAGAAATTTGTCTGGTGAAAAGTTGGAAAACGATTACATTGCATTAATCCGAAAAGTCGAAATGCAAGCAAAGGCGGAACGCGAAAAAGTCAAATCCGATCTCCTTGCTCTTAAAGCCAAGGCTGAAGGCTCTGTGGATTCAGCTTAGCCATTATATTTGTTGGGAAAAATTATCAAACAAGAAAAAACTTAAATGCACAAAACAGTCTGCTATTGACTAGTAATGGAGTATGACGTAACTTGAATCGTAAACTATTACTGTTCGTGTTGCTTCCGCTTGTGCTTTTGCCTCTTATGGGTGTGGCAGCCGCTTTTACCGTTCAAACGGTGCAAGATACGACCACTACAGTAGTAAACAATGACAGGGTCGCCATAGCATTTGCTGCTGCCTTAGCTATCGGCTTGCCCTCTATAGCTGCTGGATTAGCCATCTCCTCCGCAGGCACAGCTGCAATCAGCGCTCTAGCGGAGAAGCCTGAAACCTTCTTCAGAAGCTTCTTGATTGTCGCTTTAGCTGAAGCATTAGCGATTTACGGATTAATTATGGGTATCCTTTTGTGGCTTACACTCTAAGCCAACATTCTACCCTTTTTTAGCCAGTCCAAATTTTTATAATTGAGGGCTTTACTGAAATAATTTGCCAGCTCTATACTGCTATTCGCTGAAGTTTTTCCATCGATACTTTTTGCTGTTTTTCTCAAAGCGAAGCAATCGGTAGAAACCTATCTTAGCGAAGTCCGTCACCACAAACAACACCAAAGCGTATCCCCACACAAACAACGCCAGTATCCAGCCCATAGCCGGAAGCAGAATCCCGTAAACCGTTATGAGTGTTGCGATTAGCTGAGTTACAATAACCGCAAACAGGAGGGGTCTGGCTGGTTTAACGGACCAGAAGTGCCCTTTGGTTCGGGAGACAAACACGGTCAAGTGTCCTGCTACGGACAGTTTAAGGTAAATAAACGACTGCAAGACCAGCGGGTCAAGCTTAAACACTTCAGTGCCGATGTAGAGAATTCCAAAAGACGAGAACACCCCTATAATTCCTATAAAAGTCGAAACTGCTAGCAACCTCCGCATATCCCATTTTTCGGGAGCGTCTGAGTACTTTACATTGTCATAGGCAATCGTCATAATCGGTAAGTCGTTTAGAATTGCCAAGAGGACAATCATGAGTGCAGTTACGGGGTAGAACTGGAACGCAATAATCGAGAAAGTGATGAACAGAAGTACTCTGATGGTTTCTGCTATACGATATATACCGTAGTTATTCATTCGCTGAAAGATTTTTCGGCTTTCCTTAATAGCATCGATAATCACCGACAACCCTGGCTTGGTTAGTACGATGTCGGCTGCCGATTTAGCTGCGTCAGTCGCCCCCGCCACCGCTATGCCTACATCTGCCTCTTTAAGAGCAGGTGCATCGTTAACGCCGTCCCCCGTCATACCTACAATGTGATCTTTATTTTGCAAAAGCTCTACTATGTGGTATTTGTGATCGGGAAACACCTCCGCAAATCCGTCTGCGTTCTCCACGACTTTGCTTGATTCCCTTTCATGCTTGTCGATAAATTCCGAGGGTAATGCAATATCTGTGCCCAAACCAACTTGCCCCGCGATTTCTTTGGCGATGGCAATGTGGTCACCTGTTACCATCTTCACTTCAACACCCATCTGCTGGGCAGTTTTGATGGTCTGCGCAGAATCCGGTCTGGGCGGGTCATACAGACCGATTAAACCTACGAAGCGCCATTTGTCGTCTTTATCAGTTGCTGCTACTGCAAGAGCTCGGTTTCCTGTTTTGGCGAGTTGGTCAACTGCGGCTTGTACTTGCTTTGTCAAATCAGCTTTAGTTTGAGAAAGTGCAAGAATCACTTGGGGTGCGCCTTTGGATACTCTAAAGTTGTCGCCCTCGACTTCGCTGATTTTTGCCTCTGTTCTTTTTGCCACGGAGTCGAAGGGTTTAAAATTGCTAATCTGGTATTTGGCTGCATTTTCCACTATGGTTTGAATGCTTTTGGCTTTTCGCACTATAGCTTTGTCGATTGGGTCAGGGTCTTCCTCTCTGGAGGCAAGCATACCGAAAAGTAGCGTGTGGTTTTCGCTAAAGCCACTAAAGGTATTGACTTTTCCTACAGTAAGCTGGTTTTCGGTTATGGTTCCTGTTTTGTCCGAACAGAGGATGTCCATGCCCGCCATTTCTTCGATGGCGACCAGTTTGCTTACGATAGCTTCTTTTTTTGCGAGGGCGATGGCGCCGATGGCCATGGTGACTGAGAGGACTGCGGGTAGTGCAGCTGGGATCGCAGCGACAGTTAACACCAAGGCAAACTGCACCAATTCAAGGATGTTTTCTCCTCTAAATATAGAAACAATGAAAATCAAAATGACAAGCATCACGGCCAGCACGATGAGGTAGTCGCCGATTTTCACGATGGCTTTTTGGAAGTGGCTTCTTCTTTGGGCTTCTTCAACAAGTTTGGTAGTTTTTCCAAAAAAAGTGTGCGCGCCTGTGTTGACGACTAAGGCGTCCATTTCTCCTTGCCGCACAATTGAACTGGCGTAGCCCACTTCGGAAGCATGTTTCTCTACTGGTAGGGATTCGCCTGTTAAGGCGGATTCGTCGGTTAAGATGTAGTCTCCTTGGATTAGTTTGACGTCTGCGGGAACGATTTCGCCTAAACGGAGCCGTACGATATCGCCTGGCACCAGGTTTTTTGCGGGCATCTCTTTCCATGCGCCGTCACGCAATACTCTGGCTGTTAATGCAAGTTTTTGTTTAAGCAGCTCTATAGCGTTGTCTGCTTTGTGTTCCTGCCAGAATCCCACCACCGCATTGATCATAAGCAGCATCAGGATGATTGCGAAATCCGACCAGTGCGAAATTACCGCTGACATGACAACAGCGGCTTCAATCATAAAAGGAATCGGACCCCAAAAGTAACTGAGAAATTTCCTGATGGGGTTTTCTTTTTTCTCTTGGAGTTCATTGGCCCCGTACTGTTGAAGACGTTTTTCTGCTTCGTCGCTTGAGATTCCTTTCTGGGAAGTTGACAGTTTATCCATTAAATCTTTGACTTCAATTTTTTTAGCTTGCTCAGTAGTTGGGTTTTTTTCGCTCAAGCATGTTTTGCCTTCAGACTTTATTATAAGATTGTTTAAATTTTAGGCATTATTCGTAGTTTATGCCCCAGATGTGCAAAGTTGAAAGGTTACCCGCTTTTAGGTGCCTCACCAGTTCAAGCGTTACTTTGGGGTTCAAGTGTGTTAGTGTATAGATATTTTCCACTAAAAACAAGTGAAGTTTTAGGTTCTCCAAGCCGCCGACCTCATAGTCTTTGAGAACTTTAAAGTAACCCTTTGGAATAGCTAAACCGTAGTCAATCCATGGGTCTGGCTTTTTCATTCTCTTAACTAATTTCCCAATTGCATATGTAATGACCTCCTCAGCTGGCAGAAGCGTTTCCCAGACGCCTTCAATTATTAGGATTTCCCTGTTTTTAATCGCAGTTACCTCTAAGCTTTGACTATAGCTGTCTTTTGAGGTGCTGACCTTGTATCCTTTGTTTTCTAGGTGGTCTCGTAGGCTGGTGGCGAGGTCCCCTTGTGTTAAGCTCAAAATCACTTTCACCACTGTAAACTACTTTTTTGAAGTTTACCAGCTTACTGGCAAGCTATTGTTATACCCACAGGATTGCTCTGTTTTAATATTTTTTTGTTGGTTCCAGTCTGTAGTCACAACCTAATAGAGTTGAGCGTTAAGTTAGTCGTCGATTGATTCAATCATTTCCTTACCGCAACACCAAGGCGCTTTTTCCACGTTGCGGTTAATATCCCCAGTACATGACACTTCGTATTCACCACGTATTTTCTTGCCGCAGACAGTACATTCGAATGTTGGCATATCCAAAAACCTATTCTGAAAATACATAAAAGTATCTTAAAAAAGAAACTGTCGTGTTGGCGGTTAAGCGTAAACATATTTTTATTGTATTCTGGTAAATTTAAAGTGACAGGATGCGAGTGGGGTTAACTTAGAAACAAGTGGGAACAATCAGGAAGAGAGAGGGGAAACATTTGCCTGCTTCTAAGTTAACCCGTCTTACAAGTATTTATTGGCGTTGGCGCCATAAATGCTGATGTGATTGTGCACTTGCTGTCACAACCTAAAAAGAGACGTTGGGCGGGCTAAGCCCTACGCCGAAATTGGGCAAACCAAAAATGTGTGGTTTACGGTTTACCCAGCCTCGGCAGCCAAACCCGCCTAACCTGTCGGGCACCAATCACTCCTTTCCACACGATACTTCTTACTCCAAATAGACATAAAAGAAAATGTTGGCTTCTGCCTGAAGCAACAACTCCTCATCAAATTCGGTTTCTCCTGATTTTGAGTTGGCAGGAAAGTCGAGCACAGATAATATGATCCTCGCCAGCTCTTTTTTCTGCGTTGTTGCCCATGAGTAGTCACAAAAACGTAAATTCTGCCGGTAACTATCAGCTATTGTTGGGGGTGACTGTTTGCCTAAGCGTTCAAATCCAAACCTTGTACTTATAGAGCCAAAGATAACTTCTAATGCCAAATTCCTCTGCAAAGTCAATAACAAAATCTTCGACAACGTAGACGAGCACAACCGTCACATAAGTAACGCGCACCTCGTTACTAACCCCAACAGGAATCTATAGCTTCCAGTTTGCCATACCTTATGGTTATTCGTCGCTCAATTTTTTAGGAGAACCATATCTTGACTAGGTTTTGTTGCATGCTTTGCCTCGAACGCTACTATACAGCGGAGGGACTTGCTGTTCACATTAGGCTTCTGCATCCGCATTTAATGGCGTGCATGCAGAACTTGTCTGTAGTGGTGCAGTTCGTAAATTATATAAATCTTGACTAAAATGGAGAATTGAGATTTTGAATTTATTTTACTCATTTTCTATAGTATATCAATTATTGTAAAAACTATGTTTTTGCTCTTATGTTAGTTGATGATTATGCCATAATCAGCCCCGCGATCAACAGCAACAGAAACACAGCCCAAAAAGAAGATTAAAAGATCAATGCTATCATAAAACACTAAAATGAAAAATCGGCTGCAATGTATTTTCCGCAGAGTTTTCTCCCCCGCATTTACGATGATTTCTGCGGGGGCGCTCGGGTTTTTCGAGGATTTTAGGGGTGGCAGCTATTTTTTCATAGAAAAACCATGGAAAACAATCGTTTTTTAGTTAAGCTTATTTTGCAGATTATGGGGAGAAATGTTAAAAACTAATCATTGCCATGTTGAAGTGGTAGAACTGGGTTCATTTAAAGCGTGTCAGCTTCTGAAGCGTGGTTTAAACAAGTTGAAAAGAAATCTTTATATCACCTAATGTTACTTCTAAGAGAACTCAGCTACTATCAAGCCCCGCAATTATCACATGGCGGCGGCTCAACCCGTACCGAAACGGCGATTCGCCTTACAGGAATGATGGTGTTGGCCTCCAATTGCGGGGACACATATGTGGACCTGATAAATTGCTCTATTAGGTCTGAATTGGGCTTTGACGTATAGAGTGGAATGTTTCTCCCTCCAAATCCAGTTAAGAAATTTGAATGCGAGGAGAATTGTGCTATACAATATTCGTACCACACAAAAAACATAATGATCCGACAAGTCAGCATGGAGTGCATAACTCCGGTTGATCCTGCCGGACCCCACTGCTATCGGGATAGGACTAAGACATGCTAGTCGAGTGCTTCAGCACGAGGCACGGCGAACAGCTCAGTAGCACGTGGCTAATCTGCCCTTAGGACGAGAATACCCCCGGGAAACTGGGGATAATTCGCGATAGGCGAAGAACACTGGAATGTGTCTTCACCTAAAAGACCCTGCGTATTGCTCGTAGAAGTCGCCTAAGGATGAGGCCGCGGCCGATCAGGTTGTTGGTGAGGTAATGGCTCACCAAGCCTTTTACCGGTGCGGGCCGTGGGAGCGGGAGCCCGGAGATGGGTACTGAGACAAGGACCCAGGCCCTACGGGGCGCAGCAGTCGCGAAACCTTTGCAATACACGAAAGTGTGACAGGGCTATCCCGAGTGCCATCCGCTGAGGAAGGCTTTTACCCAGTTTAGAAAGCTGGGAGAATAAGGAGAGGGCAAGTCTGGTGTCAGCCGCCGCGGTAATACCAGCTCTTCGAGTGGTGTGGATGTTTATTGGGCCTAAAGCATCCGTAGCTGGCTAGGTTAGTCCCTTGTTAAATCCACCGAATTAATCGTTGGATCGCGGGGGATACTGCTTGGCTAGGGGACGAGAGAGGCAGACGGTATTTTTGGGGTAGGGGTGAAATCCTATAATCCCAGGAAGACCACCAGTGGCGAAGGCTGTCTGCTAGAACGCGCCCGACGGTGAGGGATGAAAGCTGGGGGAGCGAACCGGATTAGATACCCGGGTAGTCCCAGCTGTAAACGATGCAGGCTAGGTGTTTGGACGGCCACGTGCCGTTCTAGTGCCGCAGGGAAGCTGTTAAGCCTGCCGCCTGGGGAGTACGATCGCAAGATTGAAACTTAAAGGAATTGGCGGGGGAGCACCACAAGGGGTGAAGCTTGCGGTTTAATTGGAGTCAACGCCGGAAATCTCACCGGGAGCGACAGCAGTGTGAAGGCCAGATTAAAGGTCTTGCCAGACGAGCTGAGAGGAGGTGCATGGCCGTCGCCAGTTCGTGCCGTGAGGTGTCCTGTTAAGTCAGGCAACGATCGAGACCCGCGTCCTCTGTTGCTACTAGCCTTGAGCTGGGCACACTGAGGAGACCGCCACTGATAAAGTGGAGGAAGGAGCGGGC
The DNA here is from genome assembly GCA_963810275.1 of uncultured archaeon. Taxonomy (GTDB): domain Archaea; phylum Thermoproteota; class Bathyarchaeia; order Bathyarchaeales; family Bathycorpusculaceae; genus Bathycorpusculum. Next base: position 175,796 of record CAWENF010000021.1, on the reverse strand, counting down.
CACGGCAGGTCAGTATGCCCCGAATCTCCCGGGCCACACGCGAGCTGCAATGGCAGGTACAATGGGTTCCGACCTCGAAAGAGGGAGGCAATCTCGAAAGCCTGCCGTAGTTGGAATTGAGGGTTGAAACTCACCCTCATGAACATGGAATCCCTAGTAATCGCGTGTCACTAGCGCGCGGTGAATACGTCCCTGCTCCTTGCACACACCGCCCGTCGTTCCATCCGAGTGACTTTTGGGTGAGGTGCCGTCTTATTGGCGGTATCGAATCTGAGTTTCACAAGGAGGGAAAAGTCGTAACAAGGTGGCCGTAGGGGAACCTGCGGCCGGATCACCTCCTAAGTAAAGCATTCGTGCTTAACTGGAGGAGCAAGGAGAGCATAACATGGCTATACGTCAAAGCCCTACTTTAGCAGCTATAGAAGAGTGTAAGAAGGAAAATGAGTTTCAAAACTTCCTTTCTTAAAATTTTAGTTTTCTTTATTTATGTTTGTTGTTGCAAATCTTTCTGTGACACTTACTTTTTAGTGGGTTCGTTTTTTTTGATTTTATCTTGTAAAGTTGAACGACTACTTAAAAACATAAATTGCCCTACATGAATCAGTTTGCCTCCCTAGCCTAAACTCTGACATCTCATTTACTCACAGTGAAAACACCAAACCCGCAATCCCGCGGAGACAAACTAAAATCAAGAGATAGATGGTTTTGGCGTTTTTCGATGTTGAACAGAAATGACTATGCTTATAGCCACACCCAAAACAACTACTAATAGGATACCCGTCAATAAAAGCAAGTTAATAGACGATATTTGTATAGTTATCTCAGTTGATCCATTGCTGTTAGTTGATGGTGGCGTACTTGGGATATAAGAAGTTGTAGGTTTAGGCGTTGTTGAAATCGACCCTGTGTTGGAAGGTATAATTATTGTTTGGGTGTTACTCCAATCACTTTCTTCACTGTTGAATTTTACGTGATTTTGGAATGAAATTGGGGAAACGAGGATTTCGCTGTATTGTTGACTGATTCTTTTAGTTGTTTGTGATTATGCTTGTGTTGCTGTGACTTCTATGTCGAAGCTGTAGCTGAAACCGTAATTGGGTGTTCCAGTTAGGGGCACATCTGGTTGGGCAAGCGTGACCGTTATTGCTAGCCAAATGTACTGTCCAGGTCCCAGCGGGTTTTGGGCTACCTTGCTGTTTCCCATCCACTGCGCTGTGTAGGGCATAAGTGTGATTACTCATAAAGAAGTAATGCATGCTGATTTCAATGTCTGAGGGTACTTGAACATTTTGGAGCGTTAAGGTAACGTCTATGGATACGTTACGGTCGTTTCTTAGAATCACTATGCTGCTGGTTTTGTCTGCGGAGCTGCCGAATCCGCTGGCGATAGGTTTGATGCCGCCTATGTTTAAGTATGGGCCGCCGTACAGTACGCCGTAACAGTTGGCTCCGTCTATGAGCAACTCTGTACCATTGGTGAACCATAGCGAGTAGCCAACAACTGGCGTGGGTGTGGTTGTGGGTGTAGTGGTTTGCCCGTACGCCATGTTAGTCATCAACGAAAACGCCATCACTGCAATCAAAACGGCTATGCTTCCTGTGCGTTTTAGGTTTGGGCGGTTTTTTCTGCTAAACACTGCCACGGCTGCCAAATAGAATTAACGTTGCGATTAACGCTATAGGGGTTAATTCGGGTACTTCTGGGTTGTCGGTGGTTGTGGGGTTGCCGGTTGGGTCTGCCGTTGGAGTCTGGGTGTCTGTTGGCGTGGAACTTTGCGAGATTGCTGGGTTTTCTGTAGAAGTGTCTGTTGTTGCTACAGTGGTGGGGTTAGCTGTCGGCGCCGCGTTCTCTGTAGGACTTGTTGTGGTTGATGGAGTGTTGGTTGGCGTCGGTGTAGGAAGAGGGTACGCTGGTTTGTAAGTGTTATCTACATGGATAATTTTCGGTGATTCCGCGTAAACCAGATTCAGTGATGCTAAAAGAACCGCCCTCAATAGCAAAGTTTTGGCAATAAACCATTTTTTGCGCATGTGGTTACACACAAAACTCGGTACACAGTTTAGGTGCGCGCAAAGATTTAAGGCAAATGACAGGCAAGGGCAGCTCTAAAACTGGTTGGTTTTTTGCTGCAATAGCAATGCAGCCCCCAGTATGGGTAGGGTTAGCATCCAGAAATCCGTTAAGTACCAAAACGACGTGTAGGCTGGCACAAAAAGCGCTGTTAACGTGAAAACCCAGAAGAAGCCGCCGAACAAAACCAGCGCTGCTCCCGCAAGTTTTGCATCGAAGCTCAGTTTTTTGAGTTTGTAGACTGCAAACGCTGTAACTGCCCCTGCAGCCAGCAAAGTTACCACCGCGTTTGCGGCGCCCACCACACTCCATACTCCACCGTCAAGTGGTGCTCGTGGCAGCAGCGTATCCCACCACAAAAACAGGTACTTAAACCACGTGGCAAATGCAAAAAGCGGGGCTGCAACAGCTGCCCAACGCAGGATTTGGCTGGTTTGCTTTGGTTTTCCCAGTTTTTTTGCAAGAACCAAAAGCGGCGGGGCAATTAGTAGCGCCTGTAGCAGGTAGGATAAGCCGACGCCGATGTCAACCATAGGCCATCCAGATGTTATGCCGATGAGATGATGAATGCTGGAGGGTACAAGCAGCAAATAGAAAACAGCCGTCAAAACAAGCACCCAACGCAGTTTAACAAGGTAACTTGGGTTTCCCTTCAGGTACTGCACAGCTGTGTAAAAGCCCAAAATGGCGCTGGCAGGCAGAACAAAGCAGCAGTTTACAACCGAGCATGACTCTTGAATTACTAACAAAATTGCATGTGTAACTGTAATTGGACCTAAGAAGTCTATTTGCCCACTGGAGAGGGCTCTAAAGATTTGGGTTAGGCTGTTTGCCCATATGACTCCGTTAACTGCCCAGTAAATTCCGTATGCAAGGAAGGTTGTTGCAACGATTAGAATGGCTGCTTTAAGGTAACAGGGTAAACTCAGAGTGGACATTAGAAAAACATTCGCGGTTGAGCTTTTAATGCTTTAGGAAACAGAGCGACTTATGGAGTTTTAAAAAAAGGGCGGAGGTTTTGGCTATTTAGTTTCTATTTGTATGCGTTTGGCTAAACTGTAGATTAATGGTATCAATGCGATTGCCAGTGCGATAGCAAATGCCCATGCGATGGTGCTGATGATGGTCGTTACTCCTGTGAACGTGGAAAAGATTGCACCGGTGCCGATGAGCAGGAAGATGCTGTAGAGTATGAATTTGGTGTAGCCTGCTATGGGTATGAATTCTGGGTGGTCGTCGGTTATAGATTTGATTAAGCCGTCTGCTAAGATTATGCCTGCTCCGATGATGACAAAGCCTATGATAAGCGAGTATACTAATCCTCCAGCGCTGAACAGCAGCAGATCAAAAGCGATGTTTAAGACGATAGCGACCAATCCGATGAATAGCAGGTTCTTTAGCATGTCGGCGATTTCGGTTTTGTTGGGTCCAAACATGGGTTTAATTACTTTTCCAACGAGCTGGGCTAAGAAATCAACCAGTACGATGCCTAAGACAATTACTAGTATGCCGCCTAAGAGCCTTGGTAAGTAAGCTGCTATCTGCGCCATGAATTGGCCTTCAGTGCCTGGTACGTTGAGTAAGCCTATGGCGACGGTTATGGAGACGATTACAACAAACGCATATAGTAGTCCGCCGACAAAGTTGGATAAGTCAAAGCCCGAGTTACGGAAGACCTTTCCGATTTCACTTTGGTCAAAGTTTCTCTCTACGGTGCGGTCGACTATTCGGTTTACTACTTTGCCTACGAACCAGCCTACGATGACTCCGATGATGATTATGATGATTGCTCCGATGATTCCGGGTAGAGCTTGTGCGATTGTGTTTAAGAAGTTGCTGAAAACCTCCTCTAGCGTCAACATTGCCGCTAACAGAAAGATCATAAAAAGCACCAACATACCCTATGCGTTAGCTAATAAAAACCTTTCAAGCCCCAAACAGCTAAATAACCTGTAAAAGAAGCGATAGCTTAAATATGCTTGAAATTTTGTTTGCTCATTCAGCTAGAGATTTAACGTAATCCCAAACCTTATCGCCCACCCAATGAACCGTCTTAACAACTGGACCCTTCTTGGTTGCACTCGCAGTCGCAGAATCCATCAACGCTTCAGCAACCGCTAAAGACTTGCAAAATTTAACATCACAAACAAGCACATAGTCTCCCACTGAAAATTCCCCCTCAACTCGCACAATACCTGGCGCCATAACCGTCGCACCCTTACACACATAGGGCACTGCACCCATATCTACAACAATCTTGGGCGCTACACCTGCAAACTCTGAAAAGAGTAACGTCGGCAGGACTTTGTCGGCGGATTTGAAAAGCATCGGCTTTCCTGCGATGAGGTAGACCTCGGCGACATCGGACTCGGCGACCTCCACGGTGGCTTTAGCTCCGAAAAGCGCTTCAAAATCCAGTTTGAGTTTCTGGCTGGCTTGGTCTATGATTTGTTTTGCTTCTTTGGTTTTTAGGGGGTATCTGCGCTGTTTTTGAGGCATACTAACACGCCAAATGGGTGGATGCTTGGTTTATAATGCTTTTCGCTGTGTTTCTTTGGGTTTGTGGTGCAGGTACTTATTCGCCAGCTTACCCACGTCCACCTTTAGCAGAATAACAGTGATAACCACCGTTAACACAACCGATATGGCTACCATGGCTTCTGGACTTAGCCAACCCGAAAACAGCGTGCTTGTTTCCTGACCCAGAAAAGCTCCCGCAACCGTGATGGATAGTTTGCCTAAGAAGTAGGCGGTGAAGAACTTTGCGGGGCTGTACTTCATTAACCCAAGCGGGATAACTATGGGCTCGTCAGGGATTGGGGTGGCGGCTGCGGCGAAAAGAAGCAGAAACGCCCATTTGCGCACTTTTGATGCGTCTTGGTCTAAGCGTTGGCGCCTCTTCTCGCTTAATTGCCCACTAACAAAAAACGTTATCATGTAATGCACGCCTTTGGCGAGGGCGGCAGCTATAGCGATTATAAACCCGATGGTGACTAGCGTGAGGGGGTCTGACTCCACGAAGGCGATGGCTGCGGTTGAGGCAATCAGTAGATTGCTGGGACCAGCAAACGGGATGAGGTTAAAGCCCAACGCGGTGAAGAAAAGCAGAATGTAGGGGTCATTAAAGTTCACGTAGAAATACACGGATAAAACCAGCAGAACAGCAAGTACCACTGCTAAAACCGCATAGTTTCTGCTGATTTTTATCTTCACTTATTCAGCCTCAAGCCTGTTTTACTCCGAAACTAGCCTACACCTACTTATAAGTGAAAGCCACAAAACCCACAAACAAAGCACCCCTTGCAGTTCCTCAGCTTATCTGCCTAATCCTTATCCAAGGTTAGATAGGTTTAAATGGAGAGAATTCAAGTATAGAAGCAACAAGAAAATTGAGGATTCCAATATGAGCGAAATGACAACCGAAATCCTTGAACAGAACCTCAGCAAAATTGTGCTCGTCCGCTTAAAAGGTGGCAAAAGCCTCAGAGGTCGCCTCAAGGGATTCGATCAACACCTAAACTTGGTCTTGGAAGAAACAGAAGACACTACAGTCGTTGAAAACCAAAGGAAGTTAGGGCTAATAATCGTCCGCGGAGACAACGTAGTCCTTATTTCGCCCCCACCCAGGTGAGTTGAATGGGTAAGGGTACTCCTTCTATGGGTAAGCGTCAAGGAAAAACAGTCCATATTATGTGCCGCAGATGCGGTAGACGCGCTTACCACGTGCGTAACCACCGTTGTGGCGCTTGTGGCTTCGGTGAACAGAAAACCATGCGGCGCTATACCTGGAGAACTAAGACTCTTCAGAGGCAAAGAGTCGTATAACCGTCGACTATCCCTTTAAAAACAGGAATCTATGTTTTCCGTTTTAATTTTTCTTTCAGCTGTCTGTTAGCTTTAGCTTTGCCTAAATTTGTATTCACCCATAGCAAAAAACCGCTCATGTTTACTCAACTCCTTGAGAACGTATTTTCTTCATGATCGCAACTCTGTTTGGTACACGCAGAGCAATCAAGCACTATAGATACTCTCAAAAGGGATATGAGAACTACTTTCGAGTTCAAGTAACCCGAAGGTGGTGACTACGGCGATGATGAATCGACATCTATTAATGATATATTTCCAAGATGCCATTCAAAACAAAAAAACTCATTTGTTAATCTTTACAGCGTTAATTAATAAAAAAATACGACGCCAAGAAAGAAAATTGGGTTAACGATGGAGTTATTCGGCTGCGTTGTAGTAGCCCTTATCCACTTTAACAAAAATTAGTGGCCCCCGGCTTCTCGCCATCTCGCGGGCTTTACGCAAAGCACCATTAAGCATCGTTAAGTCACGCTCTTTCTCTTCAAGACACTGCATGCACCGTTCGCCCAACTCCATTTTAAGCAGATTCTCAGCGAGGATTTCGGTACCGCATATTTCCCCATTCTTGATCAAGGTGGCAACCACAACTTCTTGAAGTTCCTGTTTGTGCTCGATTTTTCGCCAAATCGGCTCCGCGTCGGCGATGGGTTTCGCTATTTTGCTCCATTTGTTAGCATTTTGGTTGCCGATAAGCAGTTTTACTCGCTGTTTCCATTTATTGAACCAGATGCTGCACCAAACCGTGAGGAACTCTTCTAGCTCTTCTATGTCCTCTTTGAACAATTTGTCGAGTCTCTCTACCACTTCACATTGGTTTGTTTCTTTGCCGATTAGGTTCCAATGCCATTTTAGATAGTTAGTGAAGTCCTGGCAGGCGACCTGCAAGACTTTGCGATCTGACGCCGACACATCCAAAGCGGGGTCCGCTTCCTTCAGTTTCTCCCCTATTATCATCTCTATGTAATTCATTCCGCTGAAGCCTTCTCCATAAACCCTTTAAGATTAAGGGCTAATAAACATTATTTTCACACAGCAATATAACTGAATTAGGCAAAAACGCGCAATATTTCAAAAACGGATATAACCATTACGCTATGACATCCAGCAGAGAGCTAACATCTGCCAAAACCAAATCTGGGTTTTCCTGCTCCAGCTCTTCTTTACTGTACAAACCAGAAAGCAAAGCCACTGTCTTTACTCCAGCAGCTTTACCTGCCCGCAAATCATTAATGGAGTCGCCAACTATCACGCATTCACACATTTCCACAGCCAAAGCTTCAATACATATAATCAGCGCTTCCGGGTCAGGCTTTGGTTTTTCCGTGTCCAACGCGGTCACGATGTGAGTAAAGTATTTGGATATACCATAGCTATCCAGCTCTTTTTGCAGCACTTCATTTGGCACATGCCGCATTGTAATTAATGCCAGCTTTGCCTTCTTAGACAAAACCTCCAATGTAGCTACTACTTTAGGTAATAGCTTGGTTTTTTTGCCAGTTATAGCATGGTAGGCGTCCAAGTAAACGGGCAAAAACTCGTCAGTTGTTCCCTGTGTGATATCCTCGATGGACCGGCTTTGCTCCACGCGTTTGGGTAGTTCAAGCAGAACCTCCGTTGGAGGAGGCGTTTTTCCAACCGCCCGAAAAGCTATTTTGGCAGCTTCTATATATGCGGGGTTGGAGTCAACAAGAGTGCCGTCTAAGTCCAGAAATATACCTTTTACTTTGAACTTTTGCTGCATTGATGTCTGGTTGTTGTGGCGATTTAGTTTCTTAAAGGTTGAGGTATGTTAGACGCTTTTTCACTCTTCTACTTATTGACCTGTTGGCCTGCTATTTTATTCTCGTATGCGTAAAGAATTGGGGTTGAAAGTGCATTTTACGTTAATTTTTATGAGTATCTGCTTTTTTTCTATCTATATTCTATGTATTTTATTGAGATTATCTCTATAGATGCGTTTTACGTAAGGCATATTAGAAAAAAGTGGAGATGATAGAAAACATGCTATCAAGAGATTGTGATGGTTGCTCTAAACTAAGAGAATGCGGAAAACGCTTCCATAGAGCCACAAAAAGGTGACAAAGTGTATTGTCCAGATGGCACAGCACACCTAATTGACAGTTCAAGTATTTACAACAACCAAGAAGTAGTTTGCTTCATAGAGACTTTCCAGTAAGCTGCAAACAAGTTTTGGTTGTACTGCAAGAGGTGGCGCCTTAAATTCTCTTTTTATATTTTTTGATTTTTTGAACACTCTGCAACGCAGTCTACATTATAAGTTCTAACTAAAGATAAAAGGTAAAAAATTGTTTTAACTTAGGACTGATTCAACATTTAAGTTCAAAACAACCTCGGAAATGTCGCTTGCATATTCTGCGGTTCTGCGGACACTCTCTAAAATTAACCTCAAGTTGATGCTTTCCTCCACATTAGCTGTTGGCAACCTAAGAACTGCTTCTTTTTCAAGTTTATGGGTTTGGCTCAGCTTCTCGATAACCACTTCGGCGATTCTAAAATCATGTTTGAATAGAGCTTCCATTGCTCGTTCAAACATAGAGTTTGCCATTTCACTTAACTCGCCGATTTTCTGCATCAATTCTTCATCAACCGTTTCTTTAAGCAACAATGTATTCTCAGCGATTTTAGTTGCGTGATCAGCGGTTCTCTCAACTGATTTAGCAATTAACCGGTGTCCTAGGCACTCTTTTTGGTTGCCTAGCCCAATTTCTTTAACAATGCGTTGATTAGTAACTGCCAATTTTAGGAGCCGCACAATGTAGAGTCCAAAGCGGTTGACTTCCCTATCGGTTTCGATGACTGCTTTGGCGCTGGCGTAGTCAAGGTTGCTAAGTGCACTCATGGCTTCCTTATGCATAGACGACGCAATAATGGCCATTCGACTAAGTGCATTCTGTACGGTTAATTCAGGATAATTCAGGAGCACTTGCAACGTGAGTTCAGTAGGGGTGTCGATGACGATTTCCGTGCCTACCAGGTAGTTACGGGCGAAATGTTTGAGGTGATTGCGTAGTTTAGATGAAAGCGGTTTTTGTCCTTGTGCTAGAATGTGAAGAATGTTGTAGCCGTTTAGGTAGGCCGAGATGGCAGTACGCATAATTGCGTCTGGGTTGTCTGAATGTGAAACACGGATGTATGCTTCGTCTTGTTTTTCTTTTTTAGGCAGGCTGGTGGGTGAGACGGAGAGTGAACCGTCTTCTTCTTCTCTAACCATCATGCTGCTGCCGCGTTTGAGCTCGTTTTTGGTTGCCCAGTCCTTGGGTAGTGAAAGTATGAATGTTGATCCGCCGGTGACTTGTAGTTTTCGTTGTTCTTCGTTTTGTTTTTCTGGTTTTTTTGTCACGGTTGACTCCAAGTGAATATTTCTATGAATATTTATTATATTAGTTGTTTCTATAAATACTATATATTTTATGGAGATTTCCTATATAACCAACCTAGGAGCATAGATAACAAATAGGAGAATTAAAAATATGAATGCTAAATATACTATTGTTGTTGCAATAATTGCGATTGCCATAATAGCTGGCGGAGTCTTAGCGTATACTTATCTTTCGAGTCCTGCAGCTGAATTAGTCACACTTAATGCTTCAGGAGCAACATTCCCAAAACCATTCCTCGATGCTACAATTGTCGAATATAATTCGATGCATAGTAATGTTGAAATCAACTATGCAGGCGGCGGTAGCGGACAAGGTAGAACTGACTTCATAAACAAAGTTGTTGACTTCGCAGGTTCCGACGCAGCATTAACTGACGAACAAAGAGCCCAAGCAACCGGTTCACTTCATATCCCTGAAACAATCGGCGCAATCACCGTAGCTTACAACCTTCCAAACATTGATACAGGCTTAAAACTCACCGGCGCAGTAGTCGCTAACATTTTCTTAGGAACCGTAACTAACTGGAATGACCCATCAATAAATGCGCTAAACCCCGACTTAACTATGCCTAACCATGAAATAGCTGTCGTACACCGCTCTGAAGGTTCAGGAACCACCGACTGGTTTACAAAATATCTCTCAATAGTAAGTGAACCATGGGGCACAATGGTCGGCGCCGGCACTACCGTTGAATGGCCAACAGGTGTTGGTGGAAGCGGAAACTCTGGTGTTGCAGCATTAATTGACCAAACCGAATACTCAATTGGATACATCGAATTAGCTTATGCACTTGAAAATAATGTGAAAGTTGCAGCGCTTCAAAATCCTGCAGGTAACTTTGTGTTACCCTCACTGGAATCTACCACTGCGGCAGCTCAGTCTCTACCAACTGACCTTCCAACAGGAAGTGAAAGTTGGGCAGACGTATACATACTCAATACCGATGGTGCACAAGCATATCCCATAGTGACTCCAACATACATCTTAGTCTACCAAGATCTCGGTGATGTTCCAGGCATGACAATGGCCAAAGCAACAGTATTAGTCCAATATCTATGGTACATTGTGCATGACGGTCAAGCCCTTGCAGGTCCATTAGAATATGCCGCTTTACCATCAAACCTAGTGACACTCAACGAAGTAACGCTGAACTCAATAACTTTCAACGGCGAAAGCATACCGACAAGCTAAAATTGCCGTGGTGTAAACATAATCTCATCCAAAACCTTTTTTTCTTTTGAATATACAAATTTGAGAAGATTCGTATGGCGAAGCTGAAAGGCGATAACGTATTTAAGGCCATAGTAGCTGTTACCGCTGCGTCAGCACTTCTAATATTATTACTTAACGCTTTTATTTTATTCTCGGGTGCAGAACCCGCCTTAGCTAAGTATGGGTTTAATTTCATAACTGGCATAAATTGGAGTGCCAACCTCGACCTGTACGGTGTGCTCCCTTATATCCTTGGAACCCTCATTACATCAGGTATTGCTCTTCTAATAGGAGTGCCCTTAAGCTTGGGTATAGCAATTTTCCTAGTAGAGATGGCTCCAAAAGTTGTTAGAGTTCCTTGTTCCTACCTTGTAGAGTTGTTAGCGGCGGTACCCAGCGTTATCTTTGGGCTCTGGGGCTTATTTGTACTGCGTTTTTGGATACTAGATAATATAGAAAATCCTCTCCACACCTATTTGGGGTGGATCCCGCTTTTCAGCGATACACCCTTCGGTTTGGACTTTCTAACCGCTGGAGTAATCTTAGCAATAATGATTATACCCACAATAGCTTCCGTTTCCCGGGAAATAATTAGCGCAGTTCCAAACTCAATTCGGGAAGGTGCTTATAGCATTGGCGCCACAAAATGGGAAGTTATCCGGCACTGGGTTCTCAGTTATGGACGCTCAGGCATTTTCGGAGCCATAATTCTTGGATTAGGCCGGGCAGTGGGAGAAACCATGGCTGTTACCATGGTTATAGGCAACGCTATTGGACCCAACGCTATGCCGTCCTCACTTTTTCAGGCAGGTCAAACCTTGCCTTCATTAATTGCCAATGGTTTCAAAGAATCTGCCGACAAGTCGCCCTACATCGCTGCAGGCTTAGTTTTGCTTGTCATCAGTCTAATTATAAACATCATAGCTCACTTCACAGTGACGAGGGTATTAAAAGTGAAAGGAGGAGCCGTTGAGTAATGCCAAACAAGCTTTCAGAGCTACTCCAGCGACTTAAGCTCGATAACTACCATTTACGTAAGTTCAAAAACAGGCTATTCTATTTGCTATGCCTGATCTGTGTTGTTGTAGCCGTAGTGCCCTTGATTAGCATACTTGTCGAAGTTATAATTCGAGGAGCACCTGTAATTAACCTAAACTTTCTATTTGCAGACTATTTACACGGCGGCATCGGACCTGCTATTCAAGGCTCAATAATTCTTATCGGTTTAACCAGTCTTATCGGCATTCCAATCGGTATATTGACAGGCGTATACCTCTCCGAGTATGGCAATAACCATTATGCAGCTTGGCTAAGAACTACGAATAACATTCTAACACAATTTCCATCAATCATAGTGGGCATTACTGCTTACTTGATAATCGTTGTAGGCTTTCTAAAGGTGGGCTATTCCCCTTTAGCTGGGGCAGTCGCTCTAGCTTTTATGCTAATCCCTATTGTTGCACGAACAACTGAGGAATCTATGAAACTTGTGCCCAACAGCCTACGTGAGGCCTCGATGGCTTTGGGTGCTCACAGGTGGCGCACGATACTTAGCATAACAATCCCCTCCGCAAAAAACGGTTTAATCACAGGCGCCCTTTTAGCTGTCGCAAGAATCGCCGGGGAAACCGCCCCCATACTGCTCACGATTCTGGGCAGCAGCTACTTCTTCCATGGTCTAGATGCACCGATGGATGCCTTGCCACTTAGGATTTTCCTCAATTCGCAATTGCCCTCCGCTGAGGATCAAGCAATGGCTTGGGGCGCCGCATTAGTGTTAATATTAATGGTTTTGGCTCTTAACATATTTGTTAGGTTGGTAGCCAACAGAAGTAGCTTCAGTAGCTTATCAAGGTGACAGAAATTGGAAAACGTAAAAATTCAAAGCATAAACCTGAATGCATGGTTTGGCACAAAGCAGGTATTAAAGGATATTAATCTTTCAATGCAGGCAAATGCTGTTACAGCTATCATTGGTCCCTCTGGCTGCGGAAAATCTACTTTTATCCGAGCCCTAAACCGTATGCACGAGCTTGTTCCCAACGCTAAAATGAATGGACAAATTCTGCTAGATGGCGAAGATATCTACGGCAAAGAAATTGACCCCGTTATGGTGCGACGCAGAGTCGGCATGGTTTTCCAAAAACCCAACCCTTTCCCAACTATGTCTATTTATGATAACGTCGCCGCAGGTTTACGCTTAACTGGCGCCAAGAAAGGCAAAAACCTTGACGAAGTTGTAAAACGTAGCCTTGAGCAAGCTTCACTTTGGGAGGAAGTTAAAGATGACCTAAAAAAGCCTGGAACCGGTATTTCAGGTGGGCAGCAACAGCGTTTATGTATTGCACGTGCTATTGCTTTGCAGCCAGAAGTCATTTTGATGGATGAACCTACCTCTGCACTTGATCCTATTGCTTCAGCAAAAATTGAGAAACTTGTAGTTGAACTTAAACGCAACTACACAGTTGTCATTGTAACACACAACATGCAGCAAGCTTCAAGAGTTTCCGACTACACAGCTTTTCTGTATTTGGGCTCTCTTATTGAATATGGCGCGACAAAGGAAATTTTTGAGTCACCTAAGAACCCCATGACAGAGAAATATATAACAGGGGAATTCGGTTAAGGTGGAATAGATTGCTATGAGTCGAATTATTGATCGCGGATTAGAAGAACAGTCAGTGCTACTTACAAGAATGGGCGACTTAACCTACGAAGTTTTAGCGCTTTCAATACACGGATACTTGGAGAGCAAAAGCGTCCTGGGGCAGGTTCGGGAAATGTCCGATGTGCTTGTTGCAATGGCTGATAAAGTAGAAGACAAAACCTTCGAATTGATAGCCCGTTTCCAACCTGTCGCGTCTGACTTGCGCGCCATCAAATCCTACATAAAAATCGCCAACGACTTCGCACGTTACGGCAGATATGCCTTGGACATCTCTTCAATTAACGAGCAACTGCATGGGTTAACTGCATGCGATCCTTGGGCTAAATCGTACCTTGAAGAAATGAGCGTGAAGGTTCTATCTATAGTTAAAACGAGCATAGATTCACTACGTAAACATGATGTTGCTATCGCCAAAACCATCACGCCCACCGAGCGCGAAGTTGATAAAATGTACCTTGAATTCCTCAATCGCTTGATCAGCCAAGAAACTGGCGACAGCAAATGCATCGCATCAAGCATGCTTGTAACACGCTACTTCGAACGCATAGCCGACCACGGCGTCTACATATGCGAATCCATCGTCTACATAGTAACAGGCGAAAAAATCGTTTTAGGCTAAACCAAATACGGTTCCAGAGGCAACTCCACAATAGAAGTGGTGCCCTTACCCCGTTTTGTTTCAAAATTAACGTCCCTCCAGTACCTCAACAGCTTCTTAACAACATCTAAGTCGAAGCTTTGACCCTTCGATTTTGTCGTGAACAGAGGCTATTTTTTAATAAGCAGAGCAATGGATTTACCCAAGCCGTTATTAGATACAATTCCTATTCAGGCTTGTGCGAGGTTTTTATTTGTCAATGGATGCAGAAGATTTTAAAGTTCCCGCTGGAAAAACGGTTTCCTTAAAAGAATTTAAATCCGATTGGCTCCCCCAATGGACTAAAAGTAGCAAAAAATCTGTAAAGCAAGAAGCATTAGCAATTCTTGAGAAGAACCGCAAAACCCTGATTGAACAACAGGCCCTACTGTGGGCAAGCGACTCATATGCGATGCTCATTATTTTGCAGGGTATGGATGCAGCAGGCAAAGATAGCACCATCCGCCACGTAATGTCTGGTGTAAATCCGCAGGGCTGCCAAGTCAAAGGCTTCAAAACACCTTCTGAGGAGGAACTTGACCATGACTTCCTATGGCGATATTACAAAGCCCTGCCAGAGAGGGGAAGCATAGGCATCTTTAATCGCTCCTACTACGAAGACGTCTTAATCGTAAAGGTTCGACCCAACGTTCTTGCCAAACAAAAAATTCCCCAAAAAGATGAAGGCACCTCTTTTTGGCCACAACGATATGAAGATATTAACCTCTTTGAACGTCACCTCGTCCGAAACGGAACAGTTGTACTAAAATTCTTTTTACACCTCTCCAAAAATGAACAGAAAAAACGATTCCTGAAGCGCCTTGACGACCCACAAAAAAACTGGAAGTTTTCCCTCACCGATTTGTCAGAACGAGAAAAATGGGGGAACTATCTTGAAGCTTACGAGGAGATGCTTAACAACACCAGCACGGAGTGGGCCCCATGGTATGTTATTCCAGCGGATCGCAAATGGGTTTTGCAAGCTTCGGTTTCGGAAATTATCGCATCAGAGATTCAAGCGCTCAAACTCAAGTACCCCGTTTTGAGTCAAGAGCAGAAAGCGGCGTTATCTAAAGCTAAGGAGCAACTGGAAAAAGAGTAACTTATTGTTGGGGGGCTGCAGTTACGACGCATTGGGCGTCAAGCTGTTTTCCGAAGGCATCGTAGAAGGCTTGGCGGTTCTGCAAAATACTCCACTGCTCCAGACTGCAATCCGAATCCGAGTAGAACCTAAGCAGAATCTGCTCTTTGGCGACTTTAACAAACTCCACCTGCTTTACCAAACCAGTGTGACTACGATCAAGTTTCTCAGCAAACCGCAGAAAAGTACTTAGAATCGCAACGGTATCTTTGTTTTTATCTTCTAAACCTTCTGCTTTGAGGGCTTTTTTAGAAGGCAGCTTTTTACGGTGAAAACGTGCAATATTTGCCATTATTTTGATTTCTGATCGGTCAAAACCTGGAAGTCCAGCGTTGCGAATTATGTAATGCGAATGCATATGGTGATTACTAAAGGAGAGGAAATCGCCTATATCATGCAATGCTGATGAGTGTTTAAGAAGTTCCCGCTCTTTATTACCTAAATTATGCAGCCCGACAAGTTTTGCACTATCAAAAAGCTGCAACGCCAAATCCGAAACTATCTCAGCGTGTTTTTCATCAAAGTTGCATGTTCTTCCTAGCTGCAGGACGCTTCGGTTTCGCATAGGCGCTTTCTGCAGTTCCCTGAATCCTTCAAAGTTGGAAAGGTACTCCACCAGCAAGCCGTCTCGGAGTTCACGGTGACTCACATGGATTTCTTCCAAGCCGAACTGCTCCATAATTGCTTCTATAACTGCTGCACCTGCAATGATTATATCTGCCCTTTCAGAGTTAATAGCCGGAATTTTCCGTCTTTCCTCAAGTGGCATCCAACATAGCAGTGTCCCCAGTTTTTTGAGGTTTTTCCTGGACAGCACCAGCTCTCCATTGCCACTTGCTTTTTTGAAAAGTTTGTTTGAAACTTCAGCCAAGTTTACCAGCGTACCTGAAGAGCCATATGCCAACCTGATGCCGTATTCTAGAATGCGAGGTTTAACCACATTGATTTTGCTGTAAGCGTACTGCTTGATTTTCTTATAAGTCTCAGCCTTTACTGGTCCTGTCCAGCCTTCCCCGATGAACTTCGATGTTAATCGGATTGCTCCGAGTCTGAGACTGTTCATGTAGAAGCTTTGTCGCTGATTAGCGATGACGATTTCAATGCTGCCGCCGCCTAAATCTATAAAAATAGCTTTTTGGTCGCCGATGTCTATCCCACTTGCGACTCCCAACCAGATAAGGCGCGCTTCCTCTGGGCCAGAAATAACTCTGATTTCTATGCCCGTTTTTTCTTTAACCTGTTTTAGAAATTCTTTTTGATTTTCAGCTTCTCTGATGGCTGAGGTGCCTACTGAAACTATTTCCGATGCTCCGTAGGTGTGGGCTAACTCTGCGAATTTTTGGCAGACAAAAATAGTGCGTTCTATTGCGCCCTCTTTTAGGATATTGTCTTTGAATTCCCCTTCACCCAGTCGGACAACTTCTTTTTCTTGACTGATTATCGTATAACTGAAGTTAGGGTTGATACGCACCACTAAGAGACGTACGGCGTTTGTGCCGATATCAATGAATCCGACTATGCGTTCACCTTTTTTGTCTGTTGGCTCCATATCAACACCGTTTTCTTGTTGAATACTTTCTCAAATAGATCCTTCTTTTTGTTGAATGCTTCTTCTTCCTGAGGTAATGGTGAGGGTGAAATGCAATAGACACTTATTTTTTTGGCTCCCAGCTTCACTAACGAGATTTTGACAGTCGCCTGATGAGTGTAGTCTAAAGCATCAGCTATACGTAAAATGGCTGCTAATATGCAGATTTTCTCCACCGTCTTACGGTTAAGACCTTGAAGAATGTCGTCACTAAATTTGGGTAAAGCTTTACGGTGATACCTGGCTATGCAGGCTATTATTCTTCTCTCCATAGACGAAAAAGGTAGCTCCGTCGAGTTCAAAATAATTTGAGCTGATTTCTTGTGGTGTTTGCTGCCTTCTTTTGAAAGACCTGTATCGTGAAGGATAGCGGCGCATTGGAGCCAGAAACGTTCTCGCCCATCCAGTTTGTGCTCTTCTTTAAGGGCGTCAAACAAGTTTAACGTTAAATCTTCCACTTGCATGAAGTGCTCAACATCGGGCCAGCGGTTAGTCGCAAATTCCCTGCATGACTTAAGCGTCGTCTTACGGTTTTTAAGTCCCCCTCCCCATCGGTCGCGGTCCTCCTTTAGTGTGAAATCCAGTGATAAGCCAGTAAGCAACATCTGCGCGTAACTTTCAGGTAAGCCAGCCTTTCTTATGCGGTCAGCTGCGCTTTGGACGTCGTAGTTAAGTCTGATTAACTCTACTTTTAGCGGGGTGAACGTAAGCATTGCATAAGCCGTTTGGGGGTTGCCGTCGCCGGGGCGTCCCACGCTGCCTGGGTTGATGAAGTCTGAGTTGCCTGTTTGGTGCCTGAACTGTTCATGGCTATGACCCACAACCACCAAATCGGCTTTCGCCTTTTTTGTCCACTCTCGGAATTTGTCATCTGGCGAGTTGGGAAGAATATGCTCGTTGATATCTTTCGGCGACCCATGTGTCAAAAGCAATGTTTTACCCACAACCCTTAGCCGCAATTCATATGGTAAGCTTGAGAGGTAACTTTGAGTAGCTTTAGATAGCTTTTTACGTGTAAATGTGTACGCCAAGTTTTTTCTCGCCTTTTGCATCACCAGTTCCATTTAGCACTTCCAAGTCAAAGTTGCCAATGACGCTCAATACATTTTTCTCGGCTAGTAAGTGCACGGCTTCGTTTGGGGATGCACCGAACCCCACAGAGTCACCTGCGTTTAGGAAAACGTTGGCTCCCCTGTTCTCAGCGTCAGCGATGACTCTCACCAAAGCCTCAGCGTTAGCGTGCACATCTGAGAGCAAAGCAATTTTAACTGTTGGCTTCCTAAGTGCGGCTTTAGCGTAATTTAAATTTTGAGTCATGAATGCTGACCCCGTTTTCTTTCTAAGTTGACTAAAAAAGTCGCTTCCATTTTTCTCTTTCCAGAGCTCGGTGAATTGGCTATAGAACTTTCTTCTCCGCTGCAACATGTAAACCATGAAGTTCTTCAGAGGTTCGCCGATGTACTTATTTGGTGCAGCTCTTTTTCTTATTTTCTGTCTGTACTGCGGAATAAATTCTAACCAAACGTCACAGTCATGCATTTCTCCCAAAACATCCTGAAACGCTTTAATCGTCCCGATTTCTTTCTCTAGTCTATCGTCGTAGAGTGGAGCAAAGCATTCCATTGTATAGCGCAGTTTCTTAGCGTAAATGCGCATTTGATGGTGTTCGATTTTTCTTCTTTCTTGATAAACATATCTTTCCATCGATAAGAAATCATCAAGTCTAAATGAAATATGCCAGTGGGAACGCTCCAAAACTTCGCTGGGCTTTAAGGTTTGCACTGATTCTTTAGCTATAATTTGCCTGCTAATTCTTCGAATTTGGTTGATGGTTCCCACGTTTCTTAACTCTTCTAAGCCTGCTACCACCTCGGTTTGAGCATGTCTCCGGCGGGCTTTGTGACTGCGCAAAATGGCGTTAAAAGCTGGTTTTTCTGTTTCTGAGGTTAACTTTTTAATATACTGTTCAATAAAAGCGATTTGCACGTCAAGGTCTCTTGCAACGGATAGCAACCGTGTGACTTTTCGGATTTCCTTTAGCCAGTTGCGGTAGTCTTTTTTTGAGTAGCAGTCGCGAAAAAGCGGCAACGCAGCTCTCAACCTGCGAGAAGCCACACGAGTCTTGTGCACAAACTCTTTGTCTTGGTTTTCTAAAACGCCTTCGATTAAGTCGTCTGTGCCCATTAAAAGTTTAATGAGTGTTTCTGCACCGAATTCGCAGTAGCTTCCAAGAGGTTTAGGTTTTTGGGATGTAAGCTGCGTATTCATGCCATATGCCTCGGTTTTGGATGAGCCAGAACTGCGAGTTCAAGCCCGCCTCGCCCGGTTTAGGAGTGACTTTATGGTATGTTCCATTTGTCAACAGCCTTCTGGCTTTAACATTGTCCTTTAAATGAATTTTAAGCATGTTCTCAAGAATTGACTGCCGAATCTTAGGGTCCGGCACACTGAAGAGCACTTCGACCCTTTCATTGAGATTACGAAACATCAAATCAGAACTGCCGATCAAAAGGTCGCTGTCGCCGCCGTTTTCGAAGTAGTAAATGCGGGCATGTTCAAGGAAGCGGCCCACAATGGATATAACTGATATGTTGTCGCTAACGCCCGGAATGCCCGGTCTAAGGCAACATAATGCTCGGACGTTGAGTTCAATTTTTATTCCCTTCATAGACGCCCGATAAAGCGCTTTAATCACGTCTTTTTCTTCCAAGTTATTTAATTTAAACGCAAGATATCCTTGACCAGTTTTCTTATGAACCTCAATTTCCCGTTCAATACGATTTAGAATTTCATTCTTCAACGTTTTAGGTGCCACAAGCAGGTGTTTGAAGTCTTTTTCCTGCAACCCATTAATGATAATGTCAAAAAGTTCCTCCAGTTCTTTGCCCACATCACGGTTAGCGGTCAGGTAGCCGATGTCGCCATAGATTTTAGCCGTCACAGCGTTATAGTTGCCTGAACCGATATGGCAGTACCTGCCCAGTCCCGTCTTTTCTTTACGTACAATAAGACACAGTTTAGCGTGTACTTTAAAATTGGGGAAGTTGTAAACGCACTTAACTCCCGCCTCTTTGAGTTTAGAAACAAGCAGTATGTTGTTCTCCTCGTCGAATTTCGCTTTTAACTCCACTACGGCAGTAACATTTTTTCCGTTCTTTGCCGCTAACATCAAAGCTTCCACAATGGGCGATTTATGGTCCATGCGATACATGGTTATGCAGATTTTCTCTACGTACTTGTCTTGCGCTGCCTCTTTTAGGAAGTCAATTATGACTTCGAAACCATCGTAAGGATGGTATAGGACGATGTCACCTTTGGCAATGGTGGTAAACAAGTTCATCTCAGGCGTTAGTAGCGGCAGAATTGATGGTAGGAAGGTTCTGTCCTTAAGGCTTGGTCTATTCAGTTTATAGAGTTGCCAGAGGTCAACAAAACCCAAGGGACCATCAAATTCGTAAATGAATTTTTCATCTAAATAAAGCCGTTCAGCTATGTTTTTGCGCAGTTCAGGTGGAGTTTTTTTGTCAAATTCAAGTCGGCTTGGGAAACCCGTTTTTCTTTTTGATAGCCCCTTCTTGATTGAAGTGAGGAAATCCGAGGATTCATCCATTAGGATGTCTATTTCGCCATTTCGAGTAAGCCTGAACGGATACGCTATCAAGTTCTTTTCATTTGGAAAAACTAAATCCAAGTTGTTAGCTACAAGATCTTCTAGGAAGATGAATTCAAAGTCAAAATTGAGCATTTCTCGGTAGGTGCTACGTGTGATTTTTATCAATCTGCCGAACTCATCTGAGGGCAAATTTACTAGGCAGTACGAACCATCTGAGAAACCCGTTACACATAGAGAAACGCGGAGGTTTTCTATGGTGTTGCTGTCCCAGTTAGATTTGCAAACAGTTACTGAGGGTAGAATTTTGGACTTAAAGTGATCCAAGATTTTTTCTTTATCTTTTTCTGGTAGCTCTACAAATTTTCTGATGTAAATTTCCTCTTTAGAAAGCGCAGGGACAATTTCGTTTTTCCAACATTCAGAGTGCTTGAGAAGCAGAGGCAAAATCTCTTCTCGGGTAGCCTCAACCTGCTCAATAGTGGTCATTCCGTCCATGGAGCATTCATTTGATTTCTTCTTGATTTTTTTTATCAGCCGAGCGATTCTTGTCATAAAAAACTCGTCGAGGTTGCTGCCGCAGATAGCTATGAATTTAACACGTTCAAGAAGAGGATGCCACTCGTCGTGGGCTTCTTCTAAGATACGAGCGTTGAATCTAACCCAGCTGAGTTCACGGTTAATATAATAGTTTGGGTTATCAAGTATTTTATCTGTGTTTGAGAGGTTGTTTTCTGGTTTAGAGTTAATGGCGGTTGACAAGCGGTTTCTACCTAGCGATTTTATTTTGTGTTGTTTTCAATTTAAATTTGAGCAATTATGCTCATAATACAGAGAGAGAAGTTATGTAAAACGTCTTTTCGGTTCTTATAAGCGTATTCTTCATATTCTGCGCTTCCTTGACAAATATTTGACATTACTTGTTTGGGTTTGGTGACGGCAAAGGATTCAAACTCGAAAAATAGTGATTTTCCTTATGGATTTAAGCCGACGGTTCTGAATTTATGTGAAGTTACGGTTAAGTCCAGTGAAAATAGACTATAATTGCCGAAATAATATATATAGCAACGGTTAAATCGGACTCCCTACCCCTTTCAGTATATGAACTCAATTAGTCTCAAGGAAAATGGCTTCGTTGACGCCATTCCGCTCAAAGGGCTTCAATTTACCAGCCTACCTAACAATAAAAGCGGTGTTCTAATTTTAACAGACTTCACACTCACAGGACAGCCCACATCAGACATACTTTATATTGGCAAAACAAAAAATCCTACAAAAAGAATCTTCGGTGGCTACATAGCAGGATACGGCGGAAAAACGACCCGTAAAATCCACTCTCTGCTTTTCGACGACGGCTTCATCGAAAAAGTAGCCGTCACCTGGATGACTGCCAACAACTCAAGAACTGCTAAAAAAGAACTACTTGAAAACTTTAAAAAAGAACACGGCCAGTACCCAGCATGGAATTCCACAAAAAAACCTCAACCTCAAACTAAAGCTAAAATTAAACCAAAAGCAAACGTCAAAAAAATGGTTAAAAAAGTAGTTCCGGCTATCAAAAAAGCAAAATCAATTAAGCCAAAAACAAAAAAAATCAGCTAAACTCTTTCTTTTTTCCTTTACCCCCATAATACTTAATCAACTCGTCAGTTGACCATGGCAAGCAGTCTTTTTCTTGAAAACCTAACATCATTGCAACTTTACCAATGGCTGACTCTGGGCCTTCTAATTCCAAAAACTCGGGAATATAAGCGTAATCCCCATAGTACTGGTCAATGTCTATTCTTACTTCGCACAGCTTGAAGCTGGTTCTATGCTTATCCATCTTCTCTTTAATCGTTAACCCCAAATTCTGCAAAATCAGCAAAGCATCCTCTAAACTGGAGATTTGCACTGAAGTTTCCTCTGCTACTTTAACTGTTTTGTCAAAATGCACCTTCTTGTAAGTCAACTCGGAAACTTCTTTTTCTCTTCTTAGCCGCAACACGTCTTTGCGCAGGTGAATGCGATTATCTGGATAATCCAAAAATGAAGTTGAGACGTCGCCGTCGGAAATTTGGACCCCACCCTGGACAATGATTTTTTCTGTGACGCTTTTTTTGTTTATCTCCAAAACTTTAACTTCGATTTCTCTCATAAAACAAAAATGGTTATCTAACGGCATAAAGGTTTGTAAAAATGAAGCACTTGCACCTCTGTTAGGTTATGCGAATGCGATAGACTCTACTGCGGAAGACTTGTATTGACGACTTTCATAACCTAAGCTGCATACTGGCAGAAAATTATTTCATTATTCGAAAAGTCACAGAGGTCTAAATTGAATTTGTCGTCTTAGCAAAAACCTGAACTTCATTTTCCATCACTTACTCGTTTTATATATTTACGGTCGAGAAGTTGATGCATGCTAAGTAGTGAATTTCCCTTTTGGATGGTTAAGCAGTAGTTCTTGGATAGTGGGCGGCAAAAGCTTCTTTTCTTATGTTGTCAAACTTGAATTTTTTCCTTACATTCAGGGGCAGGTGAATACTATCATTGAAGCTATTTGCATGCTCTAATTCTCCTACGTTATTCATAGGCTTGCACCAAGTTAAGAAGATCTTTAATAGAATGTAGTTAATGAATAAAAACTGGGCTTCTCCAATCATAGAAAGTCACAATATTCTTTATTAGTTCCTATTTCCTGTTTTTACTTCTATCGTTTACATATTTTATATAGACTATTTGTGAAACTCGTAAGAGACTTCCAAACCCCCTATAGACACGGCGAACCAGCGTTCAACTTCCAGAGTATCCCGAATCGCTCCATCCTTGCTTGCCCCATAACGGTTGAGCGTTCGATTTGCTGAGTATCCGTTTTTTAATAATTCTGCTGTTGTTTTTTCTCATGTATTTTTACAGGAAATGTGGGTAACATTCAAATGGGTGATGCGGACTTTTCTTGTTTAATGCCTTCTGTTCTTAATGTAAATTGGCAAAGCCCATCACCCGATTGTTCACTTAGCGAACGCGATGCCGATTTGCTCGCCCTCATAGAAAATGAAGGATTAGCCATGTTCACTTTTGATGGGCTGAAACGCAGAACAGGACTGCATTCTGAAACGCTTTCCCGCATCCTTTGCAGGCTCGAAGAGGAAGGTATAGTCATAAAAGAACACGGTGGCTACCGAGTTACTTCAAAAATAACTGCACTAAAACTCCAGCAGTCTCCCGCTGAAACTGTTGTTACTCCTCTTGTCCAGACTTTTCTGCCCTCTGATTTACTTACCAATCAGCTTGTTCTTTCTTTGAGGGGTAAATGGTTTGGTTCTCTGCGTTGGCTTGGTATCTCTAAAAACAATCAAGGTGTAACTCTTAAATGGGTAACTGAAGATGGCGGCATACAAATTGCTGCTAACATTCAGGGTGCAGCTTTAAACATTGAAGCTAAATTCTTAACCAGCAATAACCTTAACGCTGCCCTAAAAGCATCCTACCAGTTGATGTCGCACATAGGCAAAATATGCATAAGTTCACAGGCAACTAGACCTGTAATCGCAAGAAACGTTGGCTACTTTGGAGAATCTTCTATGCCTGCCTGATGAGTTAACAGCTTGTAAAACAGTGGTTGCTGTTTGTGTACTCCATGCGTAGAATCTCTTATAAAAGGGAAAAAATAGCCCTTTGACGCTACTTTGCAGTGGCCGCTAAATTGGTTCACTTGTGGCTTGAAGGATGCAAGACGTTCAAGTTCGCTCAGTTCAAAATCCAAGAATTTAGTTGGCACATGGCTCATGAAGAATTATAATTTCATATTTATTGACTGCTTTGTAGATGAGAATTCAGGGGGGCGACGCAGTACATAGCCCAGCCCATATATTGGCTTTGGAACTGTAAATAATCATCCTGGTCAGTACGAAAGTGTTTGAATACCTGTTCACGGTCAGGATGGTTGGGATTTTCTTCAAGCCAACGTACCAGTCCATACCAACTATCCGAAATATACATGTCCCACTCATCACGGCTGGAACGGATTATATATTCGAGTTCAAAGCCTTCGTTTCGGATAAATTGGGCCAGTTCTGATTCCGTGCGAGTATTTGTCTGTTTTTGGGCATATTCCGGATGTACATGGCTGCTAAGCCAGTGGGTTTCACCTATGCCGAGGCGTCCATTCTGATTCACAGCCTGTTTCATCTTCCGGATCGTCTGCTGGAAGCCGCCAAAAACAAAAGTTGCCCCAATACATGTTGCCGCATCGAAAGCTTCATCTTCGAACACGTACTCAGCCGCTGGGGAGCAAACGATTTCGATTTGACCCGACAACCCTCTTTTGACAAGCTTATCCCTGGCCCGGTCGCAAAAATCTCCGGATATATCAATACCAATACCCGTGATACCGAATTTCTCAGCCCAGAGAGCGAGAGGTTCGGCGCAACCACAACCGAAGTCGATAACTCGACTACCCTTTTTCAACTTGAGCAGATTGCCAAGTTGGATGATTTTTTCAGGCGTAGAAGGGTTGAGTATTTCCATATAGCGGTGTGAGATGCTCATAAGGTCAAAAAAGTCCATGATTCAAGTCTCCTTTAGGAAATGGAAGTTAATTGTAATACCAGCCCATTAATGACATTTAATTCTCCCTCTATCTGATTAACTTAACCATACGGGCAATTATTAACCTATTTGGGAATCTCCATCTGCTATTTACTGGCGCCATTGATTTGACCTGCATTTTTTCTTTTAGTGGACTGTGAATAATGTGCTGACATTTTTTTATTGAGAATGTAACCAAAACAATCTGTGACCGAGTTTATCCTTCCCTTAGTCAACATATACCTTTTCACTCTATCCATACAAGGAGAAAGAAAATGACTCAACAAACCAGCACGCTTGAAATCCTAAAATCATTATCCGACGCAACCAGCGAACTAATTAAAAAAACTTCTCAATCGGTAGTAAGCGTTAAAGCACAGATGTCACGAGGTACAGGTGTTGTTATAACAAGTGACGGCTGCATAGTCACCTGCAACCATATCTTAGCAGGATGTGGCTCAGTAAAAATCGGGCAAGGTGAGAAAACTTTGCATGCTAAAATCGTAGGTACTGACTCCTACAACGATCTTGCCCTGCTAAAGGCTGAACAAGGAAACTTCACCCCACTAAGTTTGGTGACTCAGAACACCTCTGCGTAGGACAGTACGTTTTAGCCTTAGCTAACCCCTTCAGCAAAAACCAGCCTACCGCCACCTCCGGCATGGTCACCAGCTTAAACAGCGCCATCCGGGGTTGGCGAGGAGCAACAGCAATGGAAGGAGTCATCGCTACTGACGCCCAGCTTAACCCTGGCTTTAGCGGTGGACCCCTAATCGACGTCGAAGGCAAACTCGTAGGCATAAATACCGCCTACGTCTGGCAACGCGGCATCGCCATCCCCTCAAACAAAGTCAAAGCCATTACAGACCGCCTTATGAGTGGCAAAGCATCGCAGCGTGGATATTTAGGCATAATAGCCAACACCGTTGCTATCCCTGAAGAAATCGCAGAGCAAGCAGGTCTTGAACAGCAAACCGGAGTTATGATCTTCAGCGTCGAATCCGGTTCCCCAGCTCGCAAAACAGGGCTAGCTATGGGCGACGTTCTCGTGAAGTTTAACGACAAACCCGTTCACGATTTTTATGAACTTCCCCGCCTGCTCTCAGACGATGTAATCGGCAAAGAAGTCAAAATTGCCATCCTACGGCGAGAAAACCTAATCGAAGCAACAATCATACCCATGGTGCAAGGAGGCGAACAAGACTGATAAACAAAATGCCCCTTGAAATTGATCCACCATCCCCTATGCCTGCGCCGCCGCTACGCAAAAGACCATCTATAGTGCCACAGTTTGCTAATATTGCATTAGAACCTTCGGCTTCCCGATTGTTTGTTAATGCAAACTGGAATTAATCTGCTTTCTTTTTTCTTTTTTTTAAAATAACTTATAAGCAAACACCTTCTATCCTTTCTTGGGAGTATTGCTATGCATGCATTGTTGGCTTTCATTGCGGGAGCACTTGTTGTCGCTGCGGTTCTGCTCGCAGTAGCCGCTGGAGTCGGCGTCGCTTATTATGGTTTGACTCTTCAGTTTGAGGTGCTCTTAGCAGCCGTGTTTTTCGTATCTGCCGCTATAGTTGCCGCCATTTTTTACCTCGGGGTAAAAGCACAGAATAACCGTATACAAACAGGCAAAGAAGCCCTAATCGGAGCAACCGGAGTAGCAACCACCGACCTTTCCCCACTGGGTGAAGTGCGGGTTTTAGGCGAGTTCTGGCAGGCAATCGCTAAAGACCAAGAAATCTCCAGATGCAAAGAAGTTGTGGTCGTAGATTTAGACGGTATGTTCCTAGTTGTCAAGCCCTCCGAGGAAAAGCTTAACTCCCCAAAATGCCAATAGCCTACTTGAGGGAAAATTTATGGTTGATTTTGTAACTATAACTCTAGCTTTTGTAGCTGTTTTAATTGCAATATTTTTCTTAAGTGGAATTCGAGTTTTAAAAGAATGGGAGCGCATGCCAGTCTTAAGGTTGGGTCGATACGTTGGGCTCCGCGGGCCCGGACTGGCTTATTTGGTTCCACTTATTGACCGCGCCCCCATTCGCATATCCACAAGGCTTGACACGATAGAGTTCCGCACCGAATCCACTCTGACCAAAGACAATGTTCCCGTCAACGTTGACTCAGTCATGTACATGAAACCTGTAGACCTAGAAAAGGCAGTGCTGCAAGTTGAAAATTACTACCAAGCCACCCAACTAGCTGCGCAGACAACGCTGCGGGAAGTCATCGGTAAAGTCAGCTTAAACGACCTGCTTGCGGAACGCGAAAAAGTCGGTGCACACCTCCGCGAAATCATTGATGAAAAAACTGAGGCATGGGGCATCAAAGCCACCGCAGTCGAAGTCCGTGACGTCATCATCCCTGGCAGCCTCCAAGACGCCATGAGCCGCCAAGCACAGGCAGAGCGGGAACGCATCGCACGAGTAACTTTGGCTACAGCGGAGTTTGAAGCGTCCGCGAAAATGATTGAAGCAGCAAAAATGTATGAGTCAAGCGAAGAAGGTTTACGTTTAAGATGGATGAACATTATTTACGAGTTGGGTCAACAATCGGGTACAAACACGATAATGCTCATACCTTCATCTATGCCTGAGGCAGGTTGGCCGCCGATCGGCACATATGGCTTTAAAGAGTTGCCCACAGGCGAAAACAGTGGCAAGCTACCTAAGAGGAGACCGACGCCTCCGGCAGCGCCCGCCTACACGCCTCCACCCGCAGAAGACGAAACTCAATAAGCTCCCTTTATTCTGTCGGGTCATTTTTCTTTTTTTTCTGTTTAGTCAAACTTAAAATTGATAGCTATGCAAATTGCTATGAACAGTTATGTCCAAAAAAGTGCTCAGCGTCGGCGAATATCTGCTTTTAGAGCTAAAAAAGCTTGGAATAAACCGAGTTTACGGTATCCCCGGCGACATGGTCATCAAATTCTTCAAACAACTAGAAGACGACCCTGAAGTTTCATTGTACACATTCTCCCACGAGCAAGGCGCCGGCTTCGCTGCGGTGGCTGACGCGAGGGCTAACCGCAAACCCGCTTGTGCAGTAGTGACCTATGGACCAGGAATATTAAACGCCTTAAACGCCGTGGCCTGCGCGTATGCAGAGAAGACGCCGCTTGTCATGGTGGTTGGGGGTCCGCCGCTTAGCGCCCGAGAAGGAGACTTCTTTTTGCACCATACTGTGAAGTCCTGCACGTCCATGCTTAACGCCGCCGCAGAGGTTACGGCTGAGTCTGTGATGCTTGATAATTCGGAGGATGCCGCAGAGAAAATCGCTAGGGCGTTGGAGGCTTGCCAGA
This sequence comes from uncultured archaeon, assembly GCA_963810275.1. Classification (GTDB taxonomy): domain Archaea; phylum Thermoproteota; class Bathyarchaeia; order Bathyarchaeales; family Bathycorpusculaceae; genus Bathycorpusculum. The sequence continues at coordinate 147,728 of CAWENF010000021.1, read as the reverse complement.
AGCGGATGCTTCCCGTTTACATTGAGGTTCCCGTAGACGTAGTTACTCAACCCATCAGGTTCCCGGAGTCCTCCTCACCTGGATCTCCCGAAGTCGCACACGTCATGGAAGCAGCGGAAGCCATCGCACAGCAGATAACAAAAGCCCAAAACCCCGTGCTGCTGGTGGGCGTAGAAGCAGACCGCTACAACCTAAAACCCCAAATCCTACAATTAGCCGAACAGGCAAACCTGCCCGTCGCATCCACAGTGCTAGCCCGAGACCACATGCCCAACGCTCACCCCCAATACTTTGGAATCTACTTAGGCGTCGCAGGCAACCCCGCCGCCAACCAACTTGTATCCAAATCAGATTTTGTGTTGGTTTTGGGCGAGATGCTTTCTGACGTGAATTTGGGTGCAAAGCTTTCGGTGACCAAGCGGGAGCAGATTGCGTGGTGCTTTGACGGCGCACGTGACTTTCGGCGACCAGACCTTCCAAGATGTCCCTTTGACAGCGCTCGTGGGCGAACTCTGCAAAACCCCCATTGAAAAGAAAACCACCGTGCTCCCCGAAAAGGCGCCTCTTGCGGTTAACCGCGCCTGCAAATTAACAGCCCAAACCCTAACCATGCCAGAAGTCATCGACGCCGTAAACTGGCTATTCGGCGAGTTCGGCGAGATGCCGCTTATCGCGGACACAGGCGGCAGCCTCTTTTCAACCTTAAGCATTGAGGCGACGGAGGTTCTGGCGCCATTCTTCTACGGCACAATGGGCTTCGCAGTTCCCGCCGCAATCGGAGTCAGCCTAGCCACCGGCAAACGCCCGCTGGTGCTAGTGGGCGACGGAGGCTTCCAAATGACCGGAACCGAAATCTGCCACTGCCCACGATTCAGTATAAATCCCATTTTCATAGTCGTCAACAACCGCCGCTGGGGCATGGAGCAACTGTTTGACCCATCAGCAGGTTTCAACGAGTTGGTAGACTGGAACTATTCGGCGCTGGCGAATTTGTGGGGCGGCAAAGGCTACCGATGCACAAACTGCAGCCAGTTCTACACAGCGATAAAAGACGCTTATGCCCAGAAGTGCTTTACGGTTATTGAGGTGGTTACTGAGCGGGACGAGTTGCCGCCTGAGTTAATGGCGTGGATATCTGAGCAGAAAGGCGAGGAAAAGAGTTAAGCGGTTTTAGCTGCTTCCACGCTGCGTTTAAGCACCAAAGCTGCGGCTTCTTGGCTTGGCCAACTTCCCAGTCCGCAGTCGGGGCCAGTAAAGGTCATGTGGTCGCCGTACTTCTGTTTGGCGGCTTTGAAGCGTTTTTGCATAGCTTCTGCGGGTTCGACTAGCTGCTCAGGTTTAGGTTCAGTTACGCCTTTCTCGTTGAGTTCCGACCATATGGTGTCGATGTCTGTTCTTGCGATGCCAACTCGGATTTGTTTGTCGGCTCCCTCTAGCATCTCTTTGGAGACGGAATCGATGTTTTTGGGTGAAGCCGCGTACTCAAAGGAGAGCACATCCAGCCCCTTAACAGGTAGCAGGTCGTAGATGCCAGACGCGAAGTGCAGATGAATCTGCTTAACTGGGCACACAAAATCGTAGGCTTTCTCTAGTGTATCTCTGAGTTGCTCAGGGGTGCCTGTGAATGGGCTGTGTCCCAAACTGGGTTCGTCGATGGAGACCACCTGTGTTTGGATGTATTTGGTGTTTAGCACGGAACTTTTAGCGAAGCGGTTAATGGTTGTTGCGAAGCCTTCCAACACGTCGGGGTAGGCGGTTGCTCCAACTTCATGCAGGTATTGCTCCAGAGGCCCAAAGATTGAGACTCTAAGCATGATTTTTTTGCCGTACTGCTCGGCGAGTTGTTTTGCTTCCCTGTTTAAAACGTAGACTTCGGGCAAAAAAGCGTATTTTTCGTCAACGACAAAGGAGCCGTTTTGCATGGCGTCATGTACTGCGTCGCCCACTTGGCGCAGCCCGCTGAACGCTTGCGGGAAATTCACTACGTCAAGTCCCGTGTCGAGTTTGTGTTTGAAGGATTCCACGACTGCGTCTATGAAAACTTTTTTCACGAACAAGTCATCGTAGGGGTCTGCTCCATTGGCTATGGCATCGCGTGCAAGTTCGTAGGCTTTGGCGTAGTCGCCTCGGTTGGTATTCGCCGGCAAGGGGAAACTGCCGATGTCGTCAACTAAAGTGTCCATAAAGTATTATTCACCCCGAATATTGTATTAAACCATATCCCTAAAACCAAACCGTTGAAAGGTATGACAAAACTTGAGTAGCGACTGTGTATTTTGCGAAATCATAGCTAAACGTTCCCCCGCAAACATTGTTTACGAAGACGACAACGTAATCGCCTTTCTAACGAACCGCCCAGTCAACGAAGGACACACTTTAGTGGTGCCCAAACAGCATTACGAGAACATCTATGATGTGCCTGACGACGTCTTAGCTTCTATTTTCAGTGTAGTTAAGAAGGTCTCAATGGCGGTGCGGGATGCGATGGCAGCTGAAGGCATCCGAATAGTGCAGAACAACGGCAGCGCCGCTGGACAAGTGATTTTCCACTTTCATGTTCATGTTATTCCTATGAAACCTCATGAAGGCTTTTTGCATGGAGTAGCATATAGGGATCCCTCTCAAGGGCGTCTCTTTGAAGCTTTAGAAGCTGTCGCAGAAAAAGTGAGGCAAAACCTCATTAACTCTTTGTAGTCAATGAAGTTAATTTTCACTTAGCGAAGCCGTGTTTGAATTAGCGACTTTGCCTTTGCAAAGTGAACAATTTAGCCTTGCAAAACATGCCAATTATTCTTTTCAAAAACCCTTAACTTTCGAGATATGACCTCAATGCGGAGAGGTAACGGTTGCCTTCAGCGATTACACTGCTACAATGCTATGGACGCTTACTTTGGTGTCTATTGAAGCTTTGCGCAAGCTCAACAATATACCTAAGGTTCGAAAGCTCCCTGTCTAAGTCAAGTTGATTGTTAAGGCAAACGCACGCATCCGGAGAAACAAACGATGATTGCAAACTCAACCTTAGAGTTAAATTCCAGAAGCTACCACAAAGTCAAAACCGAGAAAACCATATTTGGAGGTCGCTATATTCTGACCGTTGTCTCTTTAATTGCTCCAATTGTAATCCTGGCGATAGTCTTCGTTGTGGGATTGGCTTTCAATTTTGCGCCTGTTAAGCAGCGGAGCTACAAACCAATTCCACTAATTGTTTTCGCCGGTGCAGTGGGTGTTGCCGGCTTAATCGTTACATTCTTTTTAACTTACATTCTAACTGATTACCTTTTCAATTTTGATTTCATGGGAAATTTCGCTTTAATATTCCAAGATGTGGAAGTAGACCTCATAAAATACAACTCACAAATCGCGGCAACGCTGGTTCCGTTGGGTATGCTTGAGGTTGGGTTATGTTTAGGCTTTAGTACTGCATATGGAGTAACTACCATCCAGCTTAAACGAAAACCACTAAAGTCCAAAACAGCAGATTCCGATGCTAAAATTACCATATACAAAGCTATGCAAACAACAAAATTCTCTAAAAAGACGATAGTGCGGAATCACCAGTCGCCAAAGACGACCACAATTTACGAAGAGACAAGCGCAGTATAATTGAGCTGTTTCTCTACGAGAAAGTCAGCCAAATTGTCCCCAAAGTCGATACCGACAAACCAGAAGGATACTTCTTTGATATTCCCCAACTTGATTGGACCACAAAACACACTGGTCAAATTCTCGATGCATTGTTACAAAAAAAGTTCCTAAAGGCAGATTTAATTGATAAAATAATTATGTGTAGAGATTGTTATTCAGCCAAGGTTCGAGTGATTAAATCTTGCCCAGAGTGTCGTTCTCTGCGGAGTGCAAAGAGGCTTTAATTGAGCATTTATCCTGTGGTTCTGTAGACCGCCAAAACGCTTTTGAAACTCCAAACGGCCACTTGGTTTGCCCCAAATGCAAAACTAAATTAAACCTTATAGGTTCAGCTTACTCTGTTTTACCTTCCGCCTACAAATGCTTAGCCTGCAACGCCCTCAACAACCAGCCGAGGTTGATTGTTAAGTGCAGTGAATGCTTAGCCTCCGAAGATTTTGATGATGAACCCGAAATTCTACTCTACAAATACACTGCCAACCCACAGATATTCCTCGAGGAACTCCAAAATATCAAACGTATAGAACAAATTTCTGAGTTTTTCAAGTCAATGGGCTACGTCACTGTTGCACCAGCATACGTTAGCGGTAAATCAGGCACTCAACACGTCTTTGATATGCTCGTTTTTGGTAAGGTCGGCTGGGTTGAAAACGAACTTCAAAACACCAGCGCCTCTACAAGTAGATGCGACAATGGCAACACCGTTGTCGAAGTGCTTGCCTCCAGCAAACTCGTAAGTCTCCCAGAGATAACGCTCATATATTGCAAAATAAGCGATATAGAAAATCACTTCTTGCTTTTTGCAATCCCCGGTTTAACCCCCAACGCACGCAAATACGCCAAGGCTTACGGAATTAAAGTCAGTGAAGGCAAAGACGTCAAAGTAGCGCTGGCGAAATCTAAAATTCTGAAAATTAAAAATGGAAATGCATGAAGATGCATGCCGCATTCTTCTGCAGATGAATTCAGCAGTTTAGGTTGGTGGTCGAGAGTGCGGCGATTAGAACTCTTTTTATGATTTGTTTGTTATTTTTTCACCTGTTGGTGCGCGTTTAACCGTGCAAGTGGTTTAGAAGCCTTCAATTTACTCAAGTAGTTGACTTATAAAGAACCTCCTACTTTAATTATATACTGTCTTTATTATGATAAGCAATTCATCCTCACAGACAGTTATTCCTGAAATTCCTCAAAGTTACATGGGTAAACTATACGTTTTCATAGAACAAATGTTCCTCACCACCCAAAAAGAACGATTCACCGAAATAACCAGAGCTCCATATGCTCTCAGCTACACAGTTCTGGGCCCAACTAAAAATCGTCATTTGCACGTCACCATCTCAGGCGACGACCCCATAACCATAAATGTTTTACCCCTTGCCGTAGAAGTCTCAGAAGGCGAAATAACTAAGGCACAAGAAGACGTAACCATAGCTGTGAATATGTTCGAGGACCGCATCCGAAAAAACAGCCTATACTTTGCATGGAGAGAAGGCGAAAAAGTCGTACCTGAAGAGGTCTCAGGCAAAGAAAATAAGTCGCTACGCAGGATTTTTCTTGAAACCCAAATTATCCTCATAGGATCTTTCATGGCCTTGGGAGTAGTCTTGTTCTTCTTCATCGGTCCGCTGGTTCCTATCATTTTGCTTGCGGTACAATTTGTATTCGTTTTTTACTCCAACAAAATCATAGCTCGAACCGCTGACTGGCACATTAACAAAAAAAACCCCTATATCCATGTGTTGCAGTATCCGCTTTCGCCCAACGAAGAGAACCCTGTTGAAAAAATGTCCAAAGAATCCATAAGGAACCTTAAACACGATATTTACCAGCGTACCATTGCAGAGAATGGCGAACTAAACTGCTCAATAGCACATGATATATTTGCCCAGTACGGCATAAACTGTCAAAACGAAAACTTGATTGCAAAAAAAGTCAACGTCTACGACATTGTTAAAACTACGGCGGATAAATTCGGTTACGATGTGCCCGAAATCGTGATTTCTAACACTTTGCTACCCAATGCCGCAGCTTCAGGACCCAGCCCCCGCCGAGGCGTAGTGCTCATTACCACAGGAACTTTTCTGCAACTGAGCAATGAGGAAATCATTTCAGTGTTGGGGCACGAGTTTGGACACTTAAAGGGCCGCGACCCGCTTTGGCTGTACGGTTTATCGGCGATTCAGTATTTATTTTGGTTTTATGTGATTTTCGGGTTATTCCCGCCTACCTCTTTTCTATTATTGTTCATTTACCTATGGGGCTTGCTTACTTTGACTTATTTCGTGGCCAAGTTCTTTGAAGCCCGTGCTGATTTGTATTCGGCGATGATTATTGGACAACCGCAAGTGTTGGCATCGGCGCTTGAGAAAATAGGCTTCCAACGCCTCCTCTACGAGCGCATAGCGACTTTCCGCATCCAAGAGTGGCTTAGCATGGACGCTCACCCGCCCATCTACTTCCGAATAGCCCGCCTGCGAAAAATGCAGGAACCTGTGAAGATTGAGCACCCCCTAGCGCAATCCGCTAAAGAAGTAACTAAAGGCTTTGCCGACAGTTTCTAGGGATCGGCGACGTCTACATTGACTCTGATGCCTTGCCGCACGCTCTGCGTGACCGTGCAGTAGTTTTCAAAAAGGGAGAGACAACGGGGAAGCCGTGGCTTATCTTCCTCTGCAACCTCCAGTTTTACTGATACATCTATGTTTTCAACTCGGAGGTAGCCATCTTGATTTCTCTGTACGTTTGCTTTTATGGTGGTTTGTAAGTCTTGGACTTTGATGTGGGCTTTGTGCAGGCAAAACAACATGCTGGAGCTGAGGCAGTGCCCTATGGCGACTGAGAGCAACCGGGTAGGAGTTGGGCCTTCGTTTGTGCCTAAAGGCGCCAGTTCGTCTATGACTATACTTGGGAGGTTGTTGTCGAATTCGGCTTTGAATTTGAAGCCTTCAAGTAGTTTGATGGTGGTTGTTGGTGATTCAGCCATGTTTTTTCCCGCTTGATATATCTGCGTTGGTGTTGATGTACTTTTGGCGTCCATTCTATATGGATTAGTTAGGGAAAAAGGTGGACGGCAAAGAAAAAAAATCCGAGAGATAGGTTTTTATTACCCAATTAAGTCTCATAGGTGCACCAACGTATATTAAACGGCAAAACAATGGATTGATGGACCGATATGGTTAGAAAAGCAAGAATACGCCTCACAAGCACTGATTACGAGAAACTGGAAGAGGTTTGCGGAGAACTCAGAAGCATCGCCCAAAAAACAGGTGTAAAAATGAACGGTCCAGTGCCGTTACCGACTAAACGCCTACGTGTTCCAACTCTTAAAACCCCATGCGGAGAAGGAACTGCCACTTGGGACAGATGGGAAATGCGCATTCACAAGCGCTTAATCGACATAGACTCTGAAGAGCGTGTCATGCGTCGCATCATGCGTATCCGTGTCCCAGAAGAAGTGCACGTTACAATCGAACTCATCTAAACCACTCTTTTGTTTTAATTTTATTTTTCCTTTTTAGCGTTTAGCTTAAATTTTCACTTGTAAACCTTTACGTTTAGGAGTGTACTTGTTTTGAAGGAATGGCATTTGATTTTTATTAACTGATCACGATAATATGGCTCCGACAATAATAGAGTGGGAAAAACAAGGTTGGCGACTACACCTACAACACGGCGGGCATGGCTACACCTACAACTACACCGTTAACCATTACTTGCCCTTCGTAAGAGGGAATAGACGCTTTTAAGCAAAGAGTATCCAACCGGTTATGGCTGTTAAGGCTGCGGCTGGGATAACCGTTGCCACCCAAAGCTTCTTGTTTAACATAAAGATTTTGTACCCGTCAAAGACTCCGAAGGGAATCATGTTGAAGACTGCGATGAACGCGTTGATGTAGGCCGCTAGCATCAGCATTAGCCACCAGAAGAAAGAGGTAGCATTTACAGGTGGAACTAGCAACGCTAAGCCAATAAACACCACTGCGAATACTATGTTAGTTATGACTCCTGCGATTGAGATTTTTATCATATCCTTGGCTGTTGGTGCATTGCCTCCTATCATCATGGCGCCGGGCGCAATTATTTTGAACGGCAAAAACACCGCTGCTAACGTTAAAACAGCGCCCAATGTGGTTAAGCGGAACTCCGCCCACATTCCTGCTTTTTGCGCAAAAAATTTGTGGGCGATTTCGTGAGTCAGAAAAGACGCTGTTAAAATCAATGCGAATAGCGACATTATAAGAGGGTTTGGGAAGTTCAGCGGCCCGAAACCGCCTAAAACGAATGCCATTGAGTAGCCTACACCGATGACTAGAGCCGCTGCGATGCCAAGGTGTTTGACTTCTTTTTGGCTCCACCGAATGTGGTACTTACGTTGAGTGGGTTGCCCAAAAACGTAGCTGTAGTTGTAGTTATTGTAGCTATCTTGAGTAATGACTCTGGCTTGGGTTTGGCTGCGGGCTTGGCTGATTCCTATGCACTTGTGGTTTTCGGGTAGGCGGTGTTGGCTGCAGAATTGTCCACCGCAGAATGGGCAACGGAACGGCATCATGGTTTCTGTACCGCAGACTTGGCATTTCATAAGTTTGGCACCTTTTCCGAATTAATGCGGGTGGTATCTTATATTTTTACGCCAAAATGATACTCACTTTTTATGTTTTCTTCCCGTTTTCTACTCAACTCAACCCAAAAAAATTAACCTATTAGCAAGAAAGCACCGAAAAAGAGTTAAAAAAGAGGTGACTATCTAATTCACATAGGTTTTTTTAACTTCAGACTGTTTAAATTAAGAATTTTGGAAATTTGGTGCTTCTTCTTTCACTGCTTAAACGGTTTGTTTAGTTGGAATTAAAATTAAACAAATAAAAATTGATTTTTTATTTTTCTTAATTGAAACGATTTGGGTCCTCTAATATATTAAAAGGCATTCAGGCTTAAGCATCTGATAGAACAACAACAGCACCTAAATCACTTGTTGTTCTCTCATATAGTTTATGCTTTAAACAAAGAATAAACTGCAATTTTTGCAGGGAGCTCTTTGCTTCTTTTATTGTTACGTGAATTTTTTTGACGTAAAGAAGACAGAGTTCTACACACTTCAGGAATTCGATGAACTTAATACAGATGAATAGGGCGGCAACCCTCTTTTTCTTAGTTATTAAAAAAAGCTGACACAGAGGTTTTTTGAGAACACTTAATAGGTAAATAACCAATCAAAAAGCAAGAGATTGAGGGGAGTATGTCAGCTGAAGCCGTTTAGTTTTGTCCACGCATCCGATTTACACTTAGGCTACTCACAGTATGGCCTTGAGCAGCGTAGGCAAGACTTTGACAACGCCTTTAGCGAACTTGTGGACAGAACCATTGCACTTAAGCCTGATTTTATGATTATCGCAGGTGACTTGTTCCATCAAGCCCGCCCCACAAACCACACGCTAGAAAATACCATCCGCAGCTTTAAGCGGCTCAAAGACGCAGGCATCCCTGTGTTAACTGTGGACGGTAGCCATGACTCCGCTCCAAACACTATAACCAGCACAATTCTTTACCCTCTAGACAGCGCAGGCTTAATCTATCATTTGCCCCGGCATCGGGGGGCATGTTGGGGTATCCCCGACAAGTGCTACGTGTACGGAATCCCAAATTATCACAACCGTAACAAAACCGCCGAGGCGCTGCCTAAATTCATGGAGGAAAACCCCCCGCAACCTCAAACAGGCATTGCGAACATCTTTGTGTTCCATGGAACCATTGACCTGCCAGATGTTAAGCCGCCCTACATAGAATCAGAACTTTTACCCAGTGAATTACCAGATGGCTTTTGCTATTATGCAGCAGGACACATCCATGACCGCTTCATGGGCTACTTCAAAGGCGGTTTGCTCGTGTATAGTGGTTGCACCGAAACTGTAAGCGCAGATGAGGCCGCCATCATCAAAGGCTTCTACTATGTCCAAGTTAACGAAGAAGGCAAAGCAACCCCCGAACTCGTCGAGTTGACCTCTCCACGCAGATTTATCGTCTTAGAATACGACTTCACCGGGATGTCGACGGCTAAAATCACCGAGCTTGCGGTGCAAATGGTTAAGGAAGCCGATGAAGCTGACGCAGTCATCATTCCAGTTTTGAAAGGCACTTTACCTGCGGAAGCCAGCCGCACCGAAATCGAAGTGCCAAGAATTCGGTTAGCTGCCCAAAAAGCTCTGCTTGTAAACCCAAATATGCAGCTGAAAGAGACTGCTGTTTCCGACGAGGTTGTGCGCTCCATTTTCGAAGGCGATTTTAAAGACCTTAAAACCAAAGCCCACGACTACTTCGTCGAGATTTTCGCTGACCGGTACGGAAAAGATCAAGCCGAGCAAATCGCCAAAGACGCAATAGAATTAATCGAACCACTAAAGCGCAAGCAGGAAGAAAAAATCAAGCGGCAAATCGAGGAGCTGTTAAAGTGAAAATCGACGCCCTAGTCTTAGAAAGCATCCGAAGTCACACCAAATCAACCGTGCTCTTCTCGCATGGCTTCAACTGCGTCGTGGGCGGCGTTGGATGCGGCAAATCTAGCCTGCTATATGCAATAGACTTTGCGCTGTTTGGCGATATTGTGAGCGGCAGAACGTTTGATTACCTACTGCGAGAAGGTTGTGATTGCTGCAAGGTTACTTTGCAGTTCACTCAGAACGGAAACATCTACAAACTCACTCGCGGACTGCGCCGGAGAGGTAAGAGCATACTGCAAGATATCGAGCAACTCAAACTCTACGAGGACGAGCAGCTTGTGGCAAGCATGAAAACCGACGCCATCGCCGAGCAACTCCGAGCTATAACTGGCTTAGACAGGGAATTGTACCGAGAAATCGTTTGGTTCAGGCAGGAACACCTTAAGGAGCTCCTCGACGCCAAACCAAGAGACCGGCAAACACGCCTTGACCAACTGTTCGGGCTAGCTGACTACGAAGTCGCATGGACCCATCTTGCACAGTATAGGCGAGATTATGAAAATGAGCTGAGCTTCTTTCAAAAAGACCCTGACGTCAACAGCATTGAAAAACTTAACGCTGACTACAACCGAGCCAGCGAGGAATTTATGGGGCTCGAGATGGACCTTGAAACGGCTGAGCAGCGAGTTTCCAGAGCCAAAAACGGCTGGGACGAAGCGGAGACTGAGCTGAAGCGGCTGGAGGACAAAAAGCAAGCTATGGAGGAGCTTAAACGTCAAGAAGCACGCTTAAGCGCCAATCTTACCAACACTGCCCGCTCTGTAGCGGATTTGGCTGAGCAGGTTGAGGGCAAAAAAATTATTATCAGCAACTTTCTGCAGCGGCAAACCTCGCTGGATAGCCAAATCAAGCTATGCACCACCAAACTGGAGCAAGCTGGGTTGCCATCATGTCAACAGCTTGACCAGCTGAACACGCTTCTTGCTGGGTTTGATGAAAAAATCACTTCCCTTCGCGCTGAGCAGGAAGCCACTAGTCGCAGCCTCCAGCAGGACCAAAAACGCATGTTGCAGCTGGGTACCGGAGGCGGGGAATGCCCACTATGCAGCCAGGCACTAAGTGGCGATTATCGCACTGACCTGTTACATAGCATCCAACACGATAATGACGAGCGGGAAAAACTCGTAAACCGCCTCCGAATAGATGCAGCTGAATTGCAAAAAAACAAACGTGACGCTTCGGAAGCCATCAGCAGCCTCCAGCAATGCCTCGCCCGAAGCGGGGACTTCAAAGCACGTATCGCCGAAGAGGAAAGCAACCTCAAGAAGCTAAACGACCGTCTTGAGGTTCAACGTCGGGTTGAAGCTGACCAACGTATCAAACTTGAAAAACTCCAAGCGGAAATCGTAGGGTTTAACTTTGACGAGTTGCAGGCATCTAAAATCCGGAAAGACCAAGCAATGCAGGTATACTATGCCGTGCAGTCCGATTTGAAGACTAAGCAGAACCGAAAAGCCGACTTAGCCCGCCGCTTAGACGACACCAAAGACCGCATAGACCAAGCGCAGCAGAAGCTGGAGCGCATGGACAAAATCCGCCTCACCGTCGAGTTGCTAAGCGCTATCAGAGACGCCTACCGAAGTATCCAGCCTAAACTACGCATGGAATTCGTCAAGGTACTGCAAAACTTTGTACAACAAGTGCTTGACAGCCTCGTAGGAGGCGAAACCCAAATGCTTAACGTGGTTATTGACGAAAGCTACACTCCTTATGTAAAAAGCGAGGCAGGCGTAAACCGTGAAGTTAGCAACCTCTCTGGGGGCGAGCGTACTTTGCTGGCGTTTGCGTACCGTCTCGGTTTGGGACAGCTTATTATGCAAAGCCGCACGGGGCATGGGTTGAGTATGCTTATGTTGGATGAGCCTACTGAGAACTTAGGCAGCGAAGACGGAAGCATCGAGAGGTTGGCAGAGGCAATCAGCCGATTCAAAGCTATCGAGCAGATTATTGCTGTCACTCATAGCGAAGCTTTTGCGGCAAAGGGCGACCACGTCGTTGTTTTGGAAAAAGAAGCTGGAATAAGCAAAATCTCAATAGAACGTTAAAAAACATGGTTTATTATGGTATGAAGCCCATGTAGCTGCATCCTCTTTTAAGTTGTCCTTGACGCCTTAAAGCATGAGGCTTTTTGGACTTAGTTGTCTCCTTCGATTTTTCCGTTTCGGAATTCGAAAGCTAAAGTCACACTATTAAGAGCGCAATGAAGATTTCCCAATTGCAAAACACATGTTCAATAGTTACAGTAGCTGCATAGCCGTCCTTTAACCAAAGTCGCGCTTTGTACGGTTTTATAAATAACTCTTAGAACACCAAAAAAGCTCGCGTTTTCCGTATTATTCAATTTTTGAATCTCCGAAAAGAATTAAATCACAAACACTAACTCTACATAACCATGAAACCGTTTCTGAATGCCCTAAAAGAGGAGAACATGAGCCTCTTCACAGACTTCTACGAACTAGCCATGTGTGCAGCCTACTTTGACAACAAAAATTTCGAGACCGCCACCTTTGACCTCTTCATCCGCCGCCTCCCAGAAAACCGAAGCTACTTCCTTTTTGCAGGCCTGCAAGAAGCCCTTGGATACCTCCAATACATCAAATTTACCGAAGAACATCTCACATTCCTCAAAAAGCAGGGCTTCAAAAATGACTTCCTTAACTACCTCAAAAACTTCCGCTTCTCAGGCGAAGTCTGGGCACTCCCAGAAGGAACAGTAGTCTTTCCAAACGAGCCCCTGCTACGCATAACCGCCCCCATCATCGAAGCGCAACTCGCCGAAACTTTCCTCTTAAACAGCATCAACCTCCAAACCATGATTGCCACCAAGGCCAGCCGCGTCATCCAAGCAGCTAAAGGTAAAGCCGTCATCGAATTCGGCTTGCGCCGTGAACCCGGCATTGACGCAGGGCTTAAAGTGGCGCGCAGTAGCTATATCGCAGGATGCCAAGGCACAAGCAATGTATTAGCAGGGTTGGCTTACGGAATCCCCGTTTTTGGCACAATGGCACATAGCTTCATCATGTCTTATCAAAAAGAAATAGAAGCCTTCCGGGCATTTGCCAAAACTTTCCCCAATAAATGTATTCTTCTGATAGATACTTACGACGACATTGCCGGAGCCGAGAAAGCCTCGGTGGTCGGTAAAGAGTTGATGGCGCAGGGCATCAAGCTTGGTGGGGTCCGGCTGGATAGCGGCGACTTAGCTGAGATAAGCAAGAAAGTTAGGATAATACTTGATTCACATGGTTTGAACTTCACCAAAATTTTTGCCAGCGGTGACCTCGACGAATATAAAATCCAAGAACTGCTTTTCTCGGAGGCGCCGATTGACTCTTTCGGCGTGGGTACAAAGATGGGCACCAGTAGCGACCGTCCCTACCTCGACGGTGTCTATAAGCTGTGCGAAACTCAGAACTCCGATGGCAGCTTTACGCCGATTATGAAGCTTAGCAAAGACAAGATTACTTTGCCGGGCAGAAAACAGGTTTACCGTATCTTTGATGCTGATGGCAGCTTCTTAAAAGATGTGATTGCATTGGCTGATGAACCCGTCTTGGGCACCCCGCTTCTAGTTAAAGTGATTGAGCGCGGCGAGTTAGTTTATGATTTGCCTGCGCTTGAGAAGATCCGCCATGTTGCAGCTGAGAACCTATCCAAACTGCCGCTTAAATATCATGCTCTCGTTAACGCGCCATTTTACCCAGTGGAGTTGAGCGAAAAACTTGCGGCTTTAACCGAAGAAATAAAGCAACAAATCCTAGAAAACGAAGTTAACCGCACTATATAATCTAATAATTATCGCGGCAGCGTTTTTTATACTCGTCGCAGTAGCTGTTTCCGCCTTCACTGCACTGCCGGGTAATTTTTCCACAATTTTTTACGTATTCACATTTATAGAAGAATCAGTCAAATTTTTTCTGTAATTACTTAACATTCCTTTCTTCCTATTTTCTCTTCCATGCGTATCTTCATTTTGGTTATATATGTTCGTCCGCTGTTTAGCTCTGTTTATGGCAAACACTTAATAATAATTTAGAAAAATCTTTATTGCTAAAAAATTACTTAGCTAAAAAAATTACTTAGCGGAGCACATACGTTATGCAGAATCGCCCAGCCATAGTTGCTGTCGGCAGAACCAAGTTCGGTGAGCACTACGGCAAAGAGCCCGAGAAACTCATCGAGGAAGCTTGGCTTGCCGCATCAAACGAATGTAGCATGGAACGCAAAAATCTAGAAGCCTGCTACATGTCCGATTGCTTTTTACCCATAACCAACAAGTTGGGGCTAGAAGAGGGGTTCCTCTCTGAACTCACAGAGTTGCATGTTCCTATGGAGGTTACCCGCAGCTTCAGCTCAGCGTTGATGATGGCTTCCCGCGCAATACAAGCCGGCATCTACGACACTGTGCTGGTGGGTGGCATCGAGAAAATGACGGATCGCTGGGATAAAATCCGAGATGACCTCATGCTCTTAGAGGACCCATGGAGCTACTTCGCTGGCGGCACTCCTGAATCTAACCATGAACTAATGATGCGTGCCTACATCAAGAAATATGGCATAACAGGGCAGGATTTAGAGGATTTCAAAACTTCGCTTGCGCAGGTTGCAGTTAAAAATCACGCTTACGGCGCTAAAAACAAGTATGCCCAGTTCCAGCGTGGTATCTCAATTAATCATGTTGTGGACGCCCGCAAATCAGCTAACAAACCTTTGGGGCTTTTTGACTTCGCACCCATATCTGACGGGGCCTCAGCAATTATTTTAGCCAGCGAGGAAGTGGCGAAGAAAATGACTGACAACCCAGTCTACGTTCTAGCCACAGGCTCCGCTACTGACTACCTTAACTACCCCGCAAGAGCGGACCTTACCCGGTTCTTAGCTGCAGAGCTAGCAATGAACAAGGCATCTAATCGTTCTGGCGTCTCAGCTTCTGAAATCCCTCTTATGGAGGTCAACGACCAGTCAACCATGATGGAGATGGCGATTCTCGAAGACCTAGGCTTCTGCCAGCCTGGCGTCGCTTGGAGAAGCATATTTGAAAGCTACAAGAAAAGCAGGCTTCACTACGAGTTCGGCGGCAAACCACTTTACGTTAACACCGATGGCGGATTAAAAGCAGATGGTAACCCGCTTGGCGCTACAGGCGGAGCCATGATTTACGAGGTTTTCCGTCAACTCCGCGGGGAAGCGGCAGATCGCCAAGTAGCCGTGGAAGGTGGGCTCAAGTACGGTGGCGTTTTGGAGTTTGAAGGTTTTGGAACTAAGGCTTTTGCCACCATTTTAGGAGATAAAAAACAATGAGCAGCGAACCAATCGAGCGTAGAGTTAGCTATTTGGGTGACCGCCTTAAAGCTTGCAGATGCAGCTGTTGCGGTAAAGAATACTTTGAAGTGCGTGATTACTGCAGCAAATGTGGACGTAAAAGCTATGGCAAAATGGAGAGCATGGACCTATTTTATGATAAGGGCACCCTTGAACTATGTACATTAATTAATGAACCGACAAACAAGTTCTCCAAGTTGGGCAGCTATATCTACGGCATCGTATCTTTCCACGGGGGCAAAATCCGTGTTCCCGCACGTTTAACCGATCAGCCTATGTGTGGAAGCATAGACTTCGACCCAGCGAAGCTGGAGGGTAGAGAAGTTGTGCCGCGTTTTCGCAGACGGTACTCTGTTGGTAAACGTGAGATGATTCCCACAATTTCGCTGGCGTTCACACTGGCAGACGAGTACTATCCTCATCAAGAATACAAGATTGTGCAGCCTACCAATGACTATGAGTTGCCCGGCGTTGTAGGCTACGGCGTTTACTCATCTAGATTTCGCATAAAAGAAACAAATCTGGAGCGTGCGGTGCCATTTATCGACGAGGACTCTGTGACTGCAGCTGTGGAAGCTGGCAAATTGGCGCTTATCCATTCAGGCATAGACAGTAGCTGGGTGGGCAAAGTCTATGTTGGCAGTGAATCAAACCCCTATGCTGTAAAGCCAATAGCCGCCAAAGTAGCCCAAGTACTCAAGCTGGGCGAGGAAGACGGCGATATGCAGAGTGTAGATGCAGTTGACACAGAATTCGCTTGCAAGGCAGGCAGCAGCATGTTCAAAGACGCTTGCGCTTTGGTGAGTTACCCCAAATCTAACATCCGTTACGCTATGGTTATCGGAGCAGATAACTCTCAGGCAGCCCCACGCGGTTGCCCCGGAGGCGAATTAGATATGTTCGTAGGTTACGGTGGTGCAGCCTACATTTTTGGCAAACAAGATGTTATCGCCGAGGTGGAAGGTTGGTACAGCTGCACCTCTGATACGCCTGATTTTTGGCGCAGAGACGGTGAACCCTACCCAAGTCACGGCGGTAGATTCACAGGCGACCCAGCTTACCACAAACACGTTAAAAAAGCCGCCTCCAAACTCATGGAACGATGCAACCTAAAGCCAGAGGATCTAAATTACTTTGTGCCCCATCAGCCAAACCCGACCTTCCCTATGCGTGTCGCCAAAGACCTAGGCTTCAAAGAAGACCAGTTCATGCCTGCCATACAGATGACAAAGTTCGGTAACACCTACAGCGGCGCTTCCCTCATTGGCTTAGCAGCCATTCTTGACATTGCCAAACCTGAAGAGAGCATCTTGGTGGCAAGTTACGGCTCTGGCGCGGGCAGTGACGCCTACGTTTTGCGTACAACCAGCCAGCTTTTGGATAAGAGGGGGCGGCAGAAAATCAACGTTAAATCCCAAGCTGAAAGCAAGTTTTTGGAATACGTTGACTACTCGACTTATCGCCGCCTAAAACAAGGCATGTAAAATGCCTTTTTCCGATTTTTGTTGCTTCTTTTGGTGGCTCTATAGTTTGGGGTCAAGGGGCGAGAAATGCTGTTTTACACTTTATGCTTGGAGACTTGAACAACACTTAAATGTTCGTGTAATTCTGAAATAGCACAGGAGCTAAATAGAGTTGATTCTCGCCGACATAGCAGAAATCATTTACGCACCTCATAAGGCTTTTAAGAAAATAGTAGCTAACCCCAAATACCTTGCCGCAATCATCGTTCTTATCCTATTCATTGGTTTACAGATGGGCTACGAATATGCCCAGTTGTCAAAAACTAATTTGGAAGTCACTTCGCCGCAGCCGGGGCTATTCCAAGAATACACTTCAGCAACTTCAGGTAACTGGAGTGCAAGTTCAGGCGTTAACATAACCGACGTAGCAGACCACCTAAACTACACGGTGTTCGTGTCAGGCTTCGGGGATTACCCGGACTTATACGGCACAAGCAGTCTTCAGTTTAGAGCAGCAGATGCTCAGAATATTTCGGCGACAATCAGCAACGCATTTAACGTGGACTGCAGCGTAAACGGCTTCCAAAACCTCTCCATGATATTGAAGCTGGTTTATCCAAGCAGTGTTACACCAGAAAACGCTCAGTTAACGCTTTACAGCTTAAACGACGCTGACTATTATACTTACGATTTGACATACGAGTTGTCTAATACTTCTTTGATTGGGCAGTGGAACAATATAACCGTGCCCATCGGACCCGATGCTCCCGCTTGGACAGAGAACGGCAACCCTACATGGAGCAACATAACTAAACTCAGCTTGGATTTAACTTACCCAGAAAACTATGACATAACCGTGCGCATAAGCGCATTATTCTTCCGTGGACAGTACATGTCTCTGGCGGAAAACGATCCTATGGTAATTGTTTTCTCCAGTCTGCAGTCAGTTGCGCTTCAGTTCTTGGTGCTTTGGCTACTCACAGCCGCCGTCATCTACCTTGTTCTGAAAGGCTTAAAGGTTGACTTGGTCTGGAAACCCTTGTTCATCGCGGTAGGCGTAGCATTAGTCGTCTTAGTCATCCGAGCAGTACTAAACCTAGTTGCAACCGCCGCGTTGCCTGCCGTATACTATCCATTTGATCTTTCCACAGGCTTGGCCTTCACATGGTATGGTGCAATAACGTATCCACCAATGGCGGCAGAGGGCCTCTCAGCCACAGCCATGACAGCGTTCAGCAGCATAGAAGCCTCAACAGCTATATTCAATGCCATAACATCATTCCTTTTCGTTGCCACCTACGTCTGGCTAGGCGTACTTTGTGTGTTCGTTGTGGACGCAATAAAACCAGAGCTTTCGTTGACTAAGAAGATCTTGGCTTCAGCACTCGGTGTAATTGTCACCTTGTTTGTGCTGATTTTTCTACTGCTGGGCTACGCATAAACAGAAAACGGGGAAACCCCAAACTTTTTCTTCTTTTTAGGCTTTTTTGAGCTAGTTAGCAACACTTATAAGATTGGAAAACGAAAAGCGTTACTATCAGTTAGAAGAAGTGAAGTAGCTTGACAGATATAAAAGATTTAGCTGATGGAATGAAACGGGTCAGCGTCGAAGGCAAAGTTGTCGAAAAAGGCGATACCCGTGAAGTTAAGTCACGATATAAGGATGAAACTTACAGAATAGCCGATGCTGTCATCGCAGACGAATCAGGCAGCATTAAATTGACGTTATGGAACGAGCAAATTGAGCAGGTTAATGTGGGCGATAACGTGAAAATCGACAATGGCTACGTAACCAGCTTTAAAGGCGAAGTCCAGCTTAATGTCGGAAAATTCGGTCAAATGACCGTAAACTAAATCTTCCAATTTTTTATTTAATGTTAAGGAAAACAGGTTTGAATATTTGTATTTTCGGCAGGCAAAAACCACGATACAACTGCACCTAGAACCAGAGTTCTTCTGTTTGATCCATTAGGCTTTCAACTTTTAGCCACTGCGCCTCTGTTCTGTTTCCAGTACATCCAATTTAGTCTGGGTGCTTTAACTTAGCGGTTCATGTTTTGCTTAATTTCTGTTTAGTTAATTTAGAATCTGAATTGGTGCCGGAATTGTGTTGCGTTGGGTTATTACACTCTTCACGGCTACACATTGTTAGGTGGAGCATGACTTGAGGGGTAATATGAAGTAAATGTTCTAAGCTGAAACGGCCTCCTCTGTCTTTTGGGCTGCACAAAACTTATCTCACCATACACTGAACTTATAGTGAAATCCCCAATGAAAATTCACCGCGCAAGATGGTGGTTGGCACTGTTCGTTATTTCGATAGCAGTAATTATAGTGCTTGCTGCTAGCGTGAAGTCAGGACCCAGTATAGATTCGACTGATGTTCAAGTCTACCGAGACGGCTTAGTCCATGTAATACAAACCCTAACCTTAGACAGCAATTCACCTCAAACCCAATCACTCTTGCTTTGCCCAAACATCGAAAACTTGATGGTGCTTGACCAAAACATGCTAGTGATGGACTATGAAATAGACGACAGAACCTTGACGATATACACTTTCGGAGCATCTAAAGCTCAAATACAATATGACACCAACACCTTAACCAGCAAAGCAAACGAAGTCTGGACCCTTCAGGTTGAGAACCCATACGAACTCACGGTTGCCTTCCCTGCCAACGCAACGGTAATCTACCTGAGTGATGCACCGTCCTCTATAGAAACCGTAAACAGCCAAGTTTCTTTAGCCCTGCCTTCAGGTCAATGGGAAATTAGCTACCTTCTACCTTTGACTTCTGAGCAACAAACTTACCCTACCCCTGCTGCGCTTAACTCTAATGTCCTACCTGTAGAGTACATAATAGTTGCAATAATCTGCGTTGCAGGCGCTGCCCTTGCCTTTACAATGTTTTTAATAAAACGCAAACCTCAGTTTAACCTAAAAAAAGCCCTAAACGAAAATCCCCAGCTGATGAATGAAGATCGTAAAGTCATTCACTTTCTCGCCGAAAAAGGCGGCAGCGCTTTTGAAGCTGAAATCCGACAACAATTCCCGGACATGCCCCGCACGAGTCTCTGGCGGCTTGTTAAGCGACTTGAGAAACTTGAATTGGTTGAAGTAACGAAAATCGGGCTGGAAAACCAAGTTAAACTTAAAAAATAACTTCATTTCTATTTGCCGCTTTTGTACTGACGCCAGCTCTATTGCTGCTTTGAATCAATGAAGTTTCAGAGTTCCCCCTCTATAGCATCCAGCAACTTTTGTTTATTCAAACAGAATTGCTAACGGTACCTGCCGCCTCCGCGATGCCTTCTATATTGCTGTAGGTATTTCTGAAAACTTCAAGCGCTGCCAACGCCCAATCTGAAGCTGCTGAATAATCCGTTTTTTGAGTGCTTCTTGGGCTTTAGATAGCCTTTTTGATCCTTCATTTAGGTACTGTGTTACGTAATCCACCAACTGGATAGTGAGGTTAGCGTCTTCTATTTCTGCATCACTTAGGGGTCTGCATAAACTTTCGTGATTAAGTTTTGAATTTGACTATCTGCTTTTTGAGCGACAGCGACAAGTTCTTCTTTTGTTTGGTGGTTTGTTTGGGCGTTTGCGAAAGTGACTGCTGCTGGCAACGTAACTATTGCTATTAGGATTAAAACTAACGTAAGATTCTGGTTTTATGCATCAATCAACACTATAGTATGCGTTTTTGGGGTAGTTAAGGAATATTTTGAAACAACCGTCTCACTGGATTCATTTTTTCTGCACAAACTCGGAGTACCCGTATTTTGAGTGGTTTGGTGCAAAAATTTATTAATGCTTCTGCTTGGGTGAATCTGAAATTATAGGAAGTAAAGAAATCATGCAGTTTGAGCTTGTTTCCCCATACAAAATGTCTCCCGGCCAAGATAAAGCGGTGGACCAGTTAGTGGAGAACTACAAGGCGAACGACAAGCAGACGCTGCTGGGTATCACGGGTAGCGGCAAAACCTTTGTTATGGCAAACGTGATTAACAAGCTTCAGAAACCCACGTTGATTTTGGCGCACAACAAAACTCTTGCTGCACAGCTTTATGGCGAATTAAAAGAACTCTTCCCCCACAACAGAGTTGAGTTCTTCATTTCATTTTACGATTACTATCAGCCTGAGTCATATCTGCCAGCGCAGGATATGTACATCGAAAAAGACTCCGACGTTAACGAAGAAATTGAAAAGATGCGTATGCACGCCGTCTCGGGGATTGTGAGTCGAAGCGACACCATAATCGTGGCTTCGATTAGCTGCATCTACAGCTTGGGCAACCCCGACGACTTCCGCTCCATGTCTGTAGCGCTCGAAGTGGGCGCTGAGCTGAGCCGACAAAGCTTCATCCGCCAACTCGTAGACATGCAGTACGAACGCAACGACTTGGTCTTAGAGCCAGGCAGGTTCCGCGTTCGTGGAGACACAGTAGACGTTGTGCCATCCTACGAAAACGACATAATTCGCGTCGAACTCGTAGGCAGCACAGTCGGTAAAATCAAAGAGGTCCACACAATCACGGGTAACGTCAAAAATAGCCTTGACAAACTCACCCTGTACCCCGCCCGCCAGTACGTCGTACCTGAAGAGAAGCAAGCCCTCGCCTTGGAGCACATCGAGCAGGAACTCGAACGGAGACTGCCAGAACTCCCGCCGCTTGAAGCACAAAGGCTCAAACAGCGCACTAACTATGACCTTGAAATGATACGGGAAATCGGCTTCTGCTCAGGCATGGAAAATTACAGCCGTCACTTCGACGGACGCCCACCAGGCGCTCCCCCGTTCACTTTGGTGGATTACTTCCCCAAAGATTTCCTCCTAATCATTGACGAGAGCCACCAGACCATCCCGCAGGCACGGGGCATGTACAACGGTGATTTCAGCCGCAAAAAGAACTTGGTTGATTTCGGTTTCCGCCTGCCCAGTGCATTGGATAACCGTCCGTTGAAGTTTGAAGAGTTTGAGGCGAAGATGGGACGAGTCTTATTCGTATCTGCAACACCCGCAGAATATGAATTGGGTAAAAGCGGCGCACCCGTCGAGTTGATTACCCGACCCACAGGTTTGCTTGACCCTATCGTGGAAGTGCAGCCTATCGAAGGACAGATGCAGCACCTCATGGTTGAAGCGAAAAAGACAATTGCGCGGGGCGACCGGGTCCTAATTACCACCTTAACCAAGCGAATGGCTGAGGACTTAGCCGATTATCTCGTCAAGGAAGGCTTCCGCGTGCGTTACATGCACAGCGAGATAGACTCGCTTGACCGCATCGAACTCATCCGCCAGCTGCGTGTAGGTGAATTCGATATTCTTGTTGGCATCAACCTCCTCCGCGAAGGCCTTGACATCCCCGAGGTTGCCTCCATATTCATTTTGGACGCTGACAAAGAAGGTTTCCTACGAGACGAACGCAGCCTAATCCAAACCATCGGACGCGCAGCTCGAAACGTAAACGGCAAAGTCGTCCTATACGCAGACAACCAAACCCATAGCATCAAACGCGCTATGGAACTTACCTATTATCGCCGTAACTTCCAGAAACGTTACAACGAAAAGCAAGGCATCACGCCGAAAACCATCATTAAAGCCGTCAATGTCAAGAAATCTACAATAAAAGGTGTTAAGCATCTTGCAAAATCCGACATCCAGCGCCAAATCATAGAGTTGGATGCGAAAATGCATGAGGCTGCTGAGAAGTTGGAGTTTGAAAAGGCGATTGAGTTACGGGATGCGATTTCGGCGCTGCAAAAAGAATTAGATTTGAAGATTGAGAAGTCCGAATCTGGTGGGGTTAAACCCGAAATTTAGGAGTTTGATGCAACAAAGTTCTAATCTGGGCGTATAAACTCTGCTAGAATCTGCCACATAACAGGGAAGGGAATAGTCAAAGTAATGCGTGACAACATATCCATCAGGGGTGCACGGGAGCACAACCTCAAAAACTTCGATTTAGAGTTGCCCCGAAACAAACTCATAGTGGTCACTGGGCTTTCTGGCTCGGGAAAATCCACGTTGGCGTTTGACACGATTTATGCTGAGGGGCAGCGCCGCTATGTCGAGTCGCTTTCTGCTTATGCGCGGCAGTTTTTGGGTTTGATGGATAAACCTGATGTAGACAGTATCGACGGATTGTCTCCTGCGATTAGTATTGAGCAGAAGAGCACAAGCAAGAACCCCCGCAGTACCGTCGGTACAGTCACCGAAATTTACGATTATTTACGTCTTCTTTTTGCCCGCATTGGCACGCATCACTGCCCCAAATGCGGCAGCCCCATACATCCGCAGAGCGCGGAAAACATCGCCAGCCTTATCATGGCAGAAAAAGGCAAAACCCTCATCTTCCTAGCGCCAATCATTCGCGGAATGAAAGGCACCCACGAATCAGTCTTTGACGACCTAAAAAAAGAGGGCTACACCAAAATCCGGGTAGACCAAAAAATTTACGAAACCGACCACATAAAAGAAGAAGTCAAGCTAGTCCGCTATGAGAAACACTGGATAGAAGCTGTAATCGATACCGTGGAAATCAGCGATGACGAACGTAGCCGCATAGCCGAAGCGGTCGAGGCAGCGTTGAAAACAGGCAAGGGCACGATGGTGGTTATTGACGCCGCAAACACTAATGCAGATGAAAAACGGGAGTTGGAACGCTTCGAAGGCGAAACCATGTATAGCACTTTTGGTGCGTGTCCAAATCACCCTGAAATCGTCTTTGAAAGCCTTGAGCCCCGTATGTTCAGCTTCAACTCGCCGTTTGGCGCCTGCCCCGTCTGTCATGGACTTGGGGAAATCACCGAAGTAACTGCGGACAAAGTTATCCCTGATAAGAACCTCAGCATAATGGATGGTGCCTTGGCAGTGTACAAGGGGACAATGGACCTCAGTTGGCGTGCGCAGCAGATAGCCGCTGTAGGCAGAAAACACGGTTTCGACGTATTTACCCCAATCAAGGAATTCACTGGCGAACAGCTCAAAGTGCTTCTATACGGTGACCGTGAACCCATCAACGCGAACTGGTCTAACGGTGCCAACATGTGGATGCGCGACGGCTGGGAAGGCGTCATCCCGCAGACGATGCGGCTCTATCGGCAGACCGAGAGCGAGTGGCGCAAAACTGACATCGAGAAATTCATGACCGCCCGCCCCTGCAATGCCTGCAACGGCAAAAAGCTCCAACCTGTCGTGCTAGCTGTGCACATTTTGGACAAAAGTATTATTGATGTGACTGATCTGTCAATTGAGGATGCAGTCGACTTCTTCAAGGATTTGCCGCCCAAGCTTAACGAGAAGGAAATGTCAATTGCCAAGCAGGTGCTTAAAGAAATCAATGAGCGCTTAGGCTTTCTTAATAACGTGGGCTTAGGATACTTATCTCTTTCAAGAGCCGCAAAAACGCTTAGCGGCGGCGAAGCCCAGCGTATCCGATTGGCAACGCAGATTGGCAGCAACCTCATGGGTGTGCTCTACATTCTTGACGAGCCGAGCATCGGTTTGCACCAGCGCGACAACGCCAAACTCATATCTACTCTTGCCCGCCTTCGCGACTTAGGCAACACGCTTATTGTGGTTGAGCACGACGAGGACACCATGCGCCACGCAGACTACATCGTAGACATGGGACCAGGTGCAGGCGTGCATGGCGGCCACATCGTAGCTGAAGGCAGCCCCGAAGAGGTTATGGCTAATCCGCGTAGCTTAACCGGTAAATACCTATCAGGCGAGATCAAAATCGAAATTCCCCAAGAGCGCCGACCCCCAATCGACTATCTCAACGTCAAGGGCGCATGCGAGAACAACCTCAAAAACTTAAACGTAAGACTGCCATTGGGGGTGCTATGTGGCGTCACAGGTGTATCAGGCTCAGGCAAAAGCACATTAATGAACCTAACCGTAATCCCCGCCCTGCGCCAAATGTTCGGCGAACAAGTTGATAAAGTCGGTAAACACGGCGGTTTAGACGTGCCGGAGGTGGTGCGTAACGTCATCGTAATAGACCAAGACCCCATCGGCAGAACACCCCGCAGTAACCCCGCCACCTACACCAAGCTCTTTGATGAAATTCGAAAAATATTCGCTCAAACCAAAGAAGCCAGAGCCCGCGGCTATAAAGAAGGTCGCTTCAGCTTTAACGTCAAAGGCGGCAGATGCGAAAACTGCCAAGGCGACGGCGTCATCCGCATTGAAATGAACTTCCTCCCAGACGTTTATGTGCAGTGCAGCGAATGCAAAGGCAAACGTTACAACAAAGAAACCCTCTCCGTGCTCTATAAGGGTAAAAACATCGCCGAAGTGCTTGATATGACGGTTGAGGAGGCGGCAAAGTTCTTTGAGAATACCCCTAAGGTACACCGCAAACTCCAAACCTTGCTTGACGTGGGGTTAGGCTACATCAAACTTGGCCAAAGCAGCACACAATTATCTGGCGGAGAGAGCCAACGTATCAAAATAACCCGCGAACTCAGCAAGCATAAGTCGGGGCACGTCGTCTACATGCTTGACGAACCAACCACAGGCTTGCACTTCGACGACACCAAACGCCTAATCCGCGTTTTAAACCGCTTGGTGGACAATGGCAACACAGTCTACATTATCGAACACAACCTCGATGTCATCAAGAGCTGTGACTACCTAATTGACCTCGGACCAGAAGGCGGAGCAGCAGGCGGACAAGTTCTTGCTCAAGGCACACCCGAAGATGTCGTTCAGGTTTCGCATAGCTACACAGGCATGTTCCTAGACAAGATATTCAACCATAAACTGGAAGAAGCAACAACTGCCGCCAAAGACTAACCATTTTCCAGACTAAGCCACACGCGCATCAGAGAAAGTAACCTAAAAGCCATGACGCCAGGCGGGGCTTAGCGCAACCAGCGCCAACCAGCATTCAACGCAACAGAAAAGCAAACGCCAAAGCAGACGCTGCTTCATAGATGGTTGGTTTTAAGGAAGAGTGATCCACGGCGGCAACTAAAATCAAAAAAACAAAAATTTTTTGTCGATGTGAGAAATGCTTAATGCCTCCAGCGTTTTAGTCACATAAGTATTGGCAGAAGTTCATGATTCCGTTAGCTGACCCATCCGAATTCAAAGCAGGCGACATCCCAACTGAGCCCGGCGTGTACTTGTATTACGATGAAGTAGGCGAAATCATCTATGTTGGCAAAGCCAAAAACCTGCGTAGCCGAGTAAAAAGCTATTTTCAGGGTAGGGATCAGTCGGCTAAGACTCGGCGGCTTGTTTTGAATATTCGAAGGATCGACTGGGTCATCGTAAACAATGAAGTCGAAGCGCTTCTGCTCGAAAACAAACTGATTAAGCAGCACACCCCAAAATACAACATTAACCTAAAAGACGCTAAAACCTACGCCTATATCTCCCTTACCCGTGAGGAATTCCCCCGAATCCTCACCAGCCGCAAAGTCAGTCGCAAACTCGAATCTTTTGGCCCCTATACAGACGGTTTCACACGCCAAGACCTACAGCGCCTCGTAACCAAAGTCTACAAACTAAGGACCTGTAAAAACATGCACAAACGCGCCTGCCTAAACTACCACATTCACCAATGCAGTGCCCCCTGCGTCGGCTACGTCACATCCAAACAGTACGCAGAGCAGGTTCAGCAGGCACGCGACTTTCTGGGTGGCAACTACCAAACAACGCTCGATACGCTCAACGAGCGTATGCAGGCAGCTTCGCAGGCAATGCAGTTCGAAACTGCACTGGAACTGCGTAATCAAGTCGCATCTATCCGCCTCCTAACCCAAAGGCAAATCGTGGATAACGAACGCCGATTCGACCAAGACGTCATGGTATTTCGACAGGTCGGCGAGAAAATGCATGCGGTGCAAATGGGCGTTCGAAAAGGTGTATTGTTGGGCAAAAGAGAGTTCTCAGTGGACGCTCAGCCTCAAGTGGAACAGGAATTCCTAAAAGCCTACTACACCTCTAGTCGAATCCCTCGAGAAATCCTGCTAAACAAGCCCGTCTGGCAGGAACCAGCCGAAAAGCAGGCGCTCGAAGAGTTCTTTAGTCAACGGCGACTAGCGCCAGTGTCGCTGACGATTCCACGCAAAGCCGATAAGCTGGCGTTGCTTAAGCTGGCGGAAAAGAACTTGGAATTCAGCCTAGAATACGACTCTGCATTAATCGATTTGCAAAACAACCTAAATCTCCCCACAGTACCCCGAGTAATCGAGTGTTTTGACATCTCCAACTTAGGGACCGAACACGTCGTCTCAGGTATGGTTGCCTTCAAGGACGCTAAACCCGACAAAAAAAATTACCGCAAATTTAAAATCAAGTCATTTGTTGGACAAGATGACTTCGCAGCCATGAACGAAGTGGTTGGACGCAGGTATAAGCGACAATTCGACGAACACAATCAACTGCCGGATTTAATAATCCTTGACGGTGGACCTGGACAGGTAGCTGCAGCCAAAGCCGCACTTGACAAGCTCGGCGTCCAAATCCCCCTGATTGGGCTAGCCAAGGAACGAGAAGAACTCTACTACCCAGATGACCCCACGCCGCACAGTTTTGACAAAAACAGCCGCATGATGTTATTGCTGCGAAAAATCCGAGACGCTACCCACGACTTCTCAGTAGGCTATAACCGCAAACGCCGAGAAATGCAAGTGCGAGAGGAATTTAAACATAAAAAACAAAGGAAAAATTAGGGTTCAAGTTAGACGTGTTTTTTTGCGCAGTAAAAATTCCTGGCTCTTTTTCTGAAAGCAGGGCATTTGCCGTCGCCACAGTGGTTTAGCCATTGGCAAGGTAAGTGAACATCGTTGATTCTCGGCATATACTCTTTTGCGCTAACTATCTTTATCTGCTGCGTCGCCAGATCAATCCACCTCTAACTCGTTTTCCATTATCAAGGTTAAAGTGGTGGATACCCCCATGAGACGCTTAAGCTGCAACTGGGTGAATTCTTTGAGTTTCTCTATGGAGTGCGCTTTTACCTTTACCAGCAGGTCATACACGCCCCAGAGCGCATGCGCCTCCTCGACGCCTTCAAGGTTTTTTATGTTCTCCACGACAATTTTTTCTTGGTCCACATTTGTATTGACTAAAATCACTGCGGATATCACTTCATCATACTCCTTATTTTCCTACACTACCCTGAAACAATTGTTAAGCCTATGTTGCTGCAAACTGAACGAACAACTGCGATTTTTGCAGTCTAAACCAGCAGGTGTTCCAGCAGAACTCGAACCCCAATAAGAATAAGAACGGCACCTCCCCCGATTTCTATTCGATGCCCAAACCGTCTGCCAAGCCCCGACCCGAAATAGAAACCAACAAACGATAAACCAAAGGTTACTCCCCCAATTGCTGCAATTGGTAGCAGAATCGACGTTTGCAGAAATGCGAAGCTCAAACCCACTATTAAAGCATCTATGCTTGTCGCCACCGCCAAAATTAGCAGAGCATGTAGTTTCAAATCTGCAGCATTCTGGGTTTCAATATCTTTTTTTGTGCCTTCATAAATCATTTTTGCACCGATAAAAGCGAGAAGCCAAAATGCTACCCAATGGTCCACCCTCGAAATCAAATCTGCAAAAGCCAAACCTGCTGTCCATCCAATCACCGGCATAAACATCTGAAATCCGCCAAACGCCGTCGCCGTTAACATTGCAGCTTTGCGCCTGTTGGCGGTTACCGTCATACCTTTTGCAATCGACAATGCAAACGCATCCATCGCTAACCCCACAGCGATAAGCATTACGGTTAACGCGTCCAATGGATGCACCAACGACTGACTTGTCAACTTGGCCAGATATAGGCTTTACGAGACTCTTGTTACATGAGCTTTTTTAGAGTTGCCTCAAGTTGACCAAAATCGATGATTATGGCGTCAGAATGGAAAACGATCCATGGACTTAAACACTTAATTGTCGAAATCACCACGATCTGTTTGCCTTTGCGTTTAGCATAAAACATCTCCATGCAAGCTCCCGCCGACAAAATCGGCAAATACACCACCATAACGTCGCACCGGTCAGCGTCGTCTAGGTCCCGTTGCACAAAATCAAACGTCGGCACCTTATCCCACCAACACTCCTCCGTCCCGTTGTAAATGACTCGTTCACGCTTCCACGGGTCAATCACTTCAAAACCAACTTTTTGGGCAATATCGGTGACGACTGCTCGGTAGTCCTGCTGTTTTTCCATTCCGATTATGGGGCCTGAAATGAAGAGTTTTTTCATGTGCTTACCCAGAAAGCATGGAGTCGCATGCAGCATATATGTTTTGGCAGAAGGGCGTTTTGATATGTATTAGGTTTGGTTATGCCGCTTTATAAGAAGACTATGGTATCACAATCCGTAATAAGGTGACTCTTGTTAACGAAAAACCGACGTATAAACATCCAAAAACCCGCGATTTAGATAGGCGTGGTTTTAATAAGACCTAACTTTCTTTTACGAGTGGAGACAGCGCTTTGATTGACATGCTTTCTCTACTTCTAATTTCGGTGCTGGTAGGTTTCCTAGGGTCTCTTGTCGGGCTTGGCGGAGCTAGCATGCTCACTCCCATTCTGGTTGCGTTTGGTATTCCCGTGCAGGAAGCCATCGCATGCGGCATGGTCGCCATAATCGCTACCTCAAGCGGCTCGGCAGCATCGTTTGTAAGAGAACGAATAACCAATATCCGTCTTGCCATGTATCTGGAAATGTTTACTATAATCGGTGCAATTATTGGAGCAACCATAACCGTCCTAATTGCGCCAATCTTCTTGTATTTCCTCTTTGCAGCGTTTCTATGCACCTCGTTTTATAACGTCCGAAAATCCTTCGAAGAATATACGCCGCCAAAAAAGCAGGACCACATAGCCCGATGGCTTGGACTGCATGGCAGCTATTTTGACAAATCCAAAAACAAACAAGTCAACTACAAAGCCACCAACTCCTTGCTGGGTGGAGCAGGCATGCTGGTTGCGGGTATAGCGGCGGGTATGCTTGGCATCGGAGCAGGTGCTTTCAAAGTTATTGTGCACGAAAAGGTTCTCAAAGTTCCAGCTAAAGTCTCCACAGCCACAAGCAGTTTCGTTATCGGCATGACTGCATTGGCTGGTGTAAGTGTTTACTTGTTTTCGGGGCTGCTGAATTTGACGTTGATGGCTCCGATGGCAGTGGGCGTCACAGTTGGCGCAGTCGTTGGCGGACGGTTGCTGTGCCGCTTCAATGATAAGCACCTCAAAATCCTTTTCATGATAATCGTTACCCTGATGATTATTCAGATGCTCTACAAAGGAGTAACTGCCCTATGACAACCGAAGATAAAGAATCAAAGCTGGAAACCGTCATTAGTATTCTGCTCATAGTTGGCGTGGTTGTGAGCGTGGTGCTTGAAGTTATCGGCATTGGCTTGTACTTTGGCGTATACGGCAATGTGGATGTATCCAGCAATCCGGGTGTCTATATTCAGGGCGAGAACTTTTTTGCCTTCGTAGTTGCTAATTTACAGAATCTTTTCGTTGCTGAGAACGCCCTCCTATTCATGACGTTAGGCATCATTGTCCTAGTTTTGACACCTTATATTCGAGGCATAACTTCGGCTATCTATTTCGGTTGGGAGAAAAACTGGAAGTACGTGGCAATTACAATGGTCGTCCTTGTCATCCTAACCTTGAGTTTAGCGCTTCACTAGCTGCCGATTGAACCTTTATAGTAAAATGGGTTAAGTGTACTTTTCTCTCGCTACATGGGGCTATTTGGCGTTTGCTTTTTCTTAAAACCCTAACTCGGTGGTTTGATTTCGAATTTTTTGTCATCCAACTTACAGAAGGTCTTCACAAGGTCGCGACCCATCAGCGAAACTGTGGTCAACCCAAGCGTACCGCCAGCCCACTGTCCCACACCATAAAAGTTCACTAGCCTGGGCAGAGTTTTGAATAAACCGTTTTTGTTGACTTCTTTTTGGAACTCTTTGGGTACAGGCCAAGCTTGGCAGCCACGATGCAGCGCCGTCCAACGCTCTGCCGTCAGAGGTGTTGCTACGTCGATGGATTCGATGTTGCTTTGGAATGTTGGGAACCGTTTTTCCAGTTCCGATGCGAATTGGTCAGAGATTTTCTGTTTTTCTTTTTTGTAGGCTTTTGGGTTCGCGGATAGTGCTTTCCAGTAATCATAGTTGGACTCCATAACGACTTTGACGACTGTTTTGCCTTTAGGTGCCATGGTTGGTTCAAAGTTGAAGACTTCAATGTCTAACCTGTCACGGGGAACGTCTTCGACGGTTATGGGCTTCTCAAGGAAGCACACTATGGCATGCGGCTCGCCTTTTAGCTCCATCTTGACTCCATACCAGACTTCCAGCCCAAACGACTGCATCTTCGGATACGCTTTAAAGTATGCTTCTATTGCGTTGGTGGTGTATTTTCCCTCAAGCAGGGTGTAAATTGTTTGGTAGCCGTCGGCGTTTGAGACCACTCGGTCAGCCAAATGCTCCGAGCCATCCTCAAGCTGTACACCCACCGCTTTTCCGTCTTTTACAATGATTTTTGTGACTTTCTTGTTGTATGCTATTTCGCCGCCAAGCTCCAAGTACCGTTTGGTAATGTTGCCTGAAAGCGCATTGGAGCCGCCTATGGGCCAGCCTGCATCCCCTTTGCTTTGTGTGGACAAAAATATTAGCGGCACCAAAGTGGGGACTTCGCCTATATCGTACTGGATGGTGGGGATGACTTTGCGGAGGAAGGGGTCACTGAATTTTTCAGCGTAGTCCTTGATGTTGATTTTACCGAACTTCATCAGTAATCCCATCAGGGGCAGCAGCTTGATTTTTGCTCCAATTCCCCCAAGCACGGCGTCGAACAAGTCGTGTCCACCGATTTTTCTTGCAGCCCCAACGAACTCCTCGATAACTTTGCTGTCCGCTGGCGCGAGTTGTTTGAGGTGGGCTTCAAGCTTGTTTATATCCGTGTATAATGTGAGTTTTTTTCCATCTACGTCCTCTACTTGTACGAACTCCTCAAACTGATACGTAGGAGTGTCTTTGAGGGCGCCCAGTTCCTGCCAGAGCTGTGTGTAGGTGCTTTTTATTTGTGGGTTGGTAGTGACTCCAAAGACGTTGTGGACGGCGTAGTCAAAGTTGTAGTCTTTGCGTTTCCAAGCCACACAAACGCCGCCCGGTTTGTTTCCCATCTCGAAAATCTTGGTTTTGTAACCGTTCATTTGGGCGTAGCATCCTGTTGCTAAGCCGCCTAAGCCTGCACCGACAATGATTATGGATTTATCTGTCAAGGATAACCCCAACGGAAATTCTAATGACAGTTGTATTATAGTTTTTGCACCCAAAGTATCCTGTTACCGACGTGTTGGTTGCAATTTTTATATGGTTAGCCACGTATTGTTGGGCGGTTAAAGATGTCTAAAAATAACCTGCTGCTCGAGAAAGCCTCAGCGTACGACAAAGTGGGCATATCTCGCCACGACGTAGAAAAAGCTCTATCCGCTCAAAAGGAGCTGCGCCAGAAGTACCCGTTTAGCGAAAACCTTCGAACCATCGAGTGGCTTGACGCTGACAAACTCTACAAAGTCAATCCTGACGAAGTAGGTGAATTCTTTCAGCTGCTTGAGCGGGCGCTTAAACCCGTTAGCTACTCCAACTTGGGTAGCGGCAACATTTATCGAAATGCAAGGCTGCAAATCAGCGATCTCAAAAGCCTGCTGCGTATAGCGGTAGATGAGCGAAAAAGTTTGGCCGAAAAGGTTGATG
Organism: uncultured archaeon; assembly: GCA_963810275.1. Lineage (GTDB taxonomy): Archaea > Thermoproteota > Bathyarchaeia > Bathyarchaeales > Bathycorpusculaceae > Bathycorpusculum. Next base: position 115,061 of record CAWENF010000021.1, on the reverse strand, counting down.
CACGTTGGGAACGAATAGGTGGTGTAGGAGAAGATAAGTTGGTGCCTAAAAGAATCATTTACTGTTTTAATGTCGAAAAAGGGACGGTGTTACCGGTTTTTTGCAACCAACATCTTCGGCACTTCGTGAACCGTATCTCTGAAACCTCTTCTGGGCAAACTAAGTACCTCTCTATGGGGCAAGAATACGAACACTATACTAAAGAACTTCTTAAAGCCAAAAACAGTCTGCACATAACCAATTGTTGGGCGCCACTGTACTTCGCAAGGTTCCTATACGAAACTTATCCGCCGCCAGACAGCGAACTCATAGGCGCCAAATCATACTCCGAACGCAAACATGCAAGTGCTGTAACCAACGAGCAGCTTGATCTTCAGGGTTTTATGCGGCTACTGGGTGAGCTTCAGAAGCAGCGTAAAATCGGCGGGGAACAGTTTCGTGATTATCGTAGCATGTGGACTTCTCAGCCTAGCGAGCGTGAGGGTTTAGTGCTGCGGCTCAAGAGGCTCCTAGACGTATGAGCTAAGGTTGTTGTGGATGTCCGGCCACGCTTAAGTAAAGCGTGCTCTCAGAGGTTCCATCCACATCGAGGATGGCGTTGATTTCGTCATCAAAAAACGCTCCGACCTGACAGGAGCCAAAACCAATACCCACAGCCGCCAACGCCAAGTTCTCGCCAACAATGCCCACATCCAAGTAAATATATCGGTAAGCCCTCTGCCGATACTTCCATTTTGATCGCTCAAAAAAACCTGTCCATACAAAAACCACCGGGGCCTCCGCCAACATTAACTGCCCAAGTGAAGCATCCGCCAGTTTCTGCCCGAAAAACCCTTCTTTTAGAAGTTCAAGGGTATGGTCTTGTATGTTATAATGGTAAATCCCCTGCTCTAAGCCTTCGACGTTGTTTACACAGAGATAGGTTTCAACTGGGTAGAGTGCGCCTGCCGAGGGGGCTGTTCGGAACTCCATGCCGTGTTCAGTGCGCTGGATGCCAGTGGATGCCCAGAGCAGAAACGACAATTCCGCCAACGCAACGGGTTTTTTGGAGTAGGTGCGGATGCTTCTACGCTTCCTCAAAATCTCTCCTATATGTAGGTTCTGCGGTATGTATTCTTTGGGGAGTTTTACGGTTTTGGCTTCTGAATATTTCTTGTAAGTCTCTGGCTTGTTTACCCAATCCAAACCGTTGCCTCTTAAGCTAAGACGGGTATGCTTAGTTTGGTTATGGAAATCGTCGCCTACACCCATACTTTTTCCACCAAAAATTTGGTTATATAATTAGATTAAACTTAGTGACTTAAAAGAGCTTATGTTATTTGAACACCCGTATTTTTATTATCAATTATTGTCGGTTTGATTTCTTGCTTAACAACACTCTTTTTGTTTCTGAAAGCTTTTGAGCAGCTGATGATAAAATTTTAGAGGATTGCTATTTACGAGAGGGTCTTTTTTTGTCGCTGGTATTTGTGTAATGCGCCCAATCTACCGAAATATCTGTTCTAAAGAAATCATGTATTATTCTATTCCTTATTTCTTAGTTAAACTATGCAGATAAAATTAGCGTTTAACTTCAGTCGAATTTTTTGGAATAAGAAACATTAGTCGAAAAACAATGAAGTCACAGAAGTAACAATATAAGGCGCTAATAAAAAACTGAACCTCAAAGTACCTGCAAGAAAAGAATGAATATCTTCAAAGTCTATTGGCGTTTAACTCAATGAATGTTCTTTTGCGTTGCCTAATATGGTTTAGTTTAAACTTTTGACCACCATCTTTTAATTCTCACAAATATCTCTATCAATTGTATTCTGGTGATGTATTGTTTAAGAAGACAAAGATTATTTGCACAATTGGACCTTTAAGCTTTCAAAAAGAAACCATCAAAAAAATGTTCTGTTTAGGCATCAATGGAGTGCGAATAAATACTGCCTATGGAAACTTTGAGCAGTATCAGTCAATTATTGAAAGTGTTCGTGAAGTAGCCGAGATTCCAATAATTCTTGATCTCAAGGGTCCTGAAATTAGACTAAGAGCAACAGTGCCAAAAAACCTCAATAGAGATGACATATTTGAAGTCGGTTTCGGAGGGGAAGAGACTGGTTTTAACCATGATTTTTATGAACAAGTAGACGTTAACGACGTTATCTTCATCGATAACGGAAAGATCAAAACAGTAATCGTTGAAAAAGATAATCGAAAGCTACATTTACGCGTTTTAACTGGTGGCGTAATAGCAGACGGCAAAGGTGTTAACATTCCTAATAAGCACCTTTCTGTTGCAACTCTATCTCAGAAAGATCTTGAAGTTTTGCGTTTTGCAAAGAAGCACACCGTCGAATATGCTGCGCTTTCTTTTACTAGAAATGCAAAAGACGTCGAAGAGCTTTCGCAAACTCACGGGTTCGAAGGCGGCATAATTGCTAAAATTGAAAATTCAGAGGGCGTCAAAAATGCTGCTGAAATTCTAGAAGCTGCAACAGGGATAATGGTTGCAAGAGGCGACTTAGGTATCGAGATAGAGCCCGAAAAAGTTCCGCTTGTACAGAAATCCCTTATAAAACAATGTAACCAAAGGGGCAAGTTAGTGGTAACAGCTACTGAGATGCTGGAGTCAATGATTCATCAGCCAACTCCAACAAGAGCTGAAGTCAGCGACGTAGCAAATGCAATCTTGGATGGTTCAGATGCAGTTATGCTCTCCGGAGAGACTGCTATTGGTCAATATCCTGTCGAAGCGGTTGATATGATGGCGCGTATAGCGCACGAAACAGAAACAGCAGTTAAAAGCAAAGTTGAAGGTACCCGCTTCATAAACATCTCAGACACAATAAGCAAGGCAATACAGGGAATATGCCAAAGTATGCCCCTTGATAGTGTTATTACTTTAACTAAGACTGGCTACACCGCTCGTATGATAGCACGCTTAAAAATTACGCAACCAATAATTGCTGTCACTCCCGACATAAAAGTTAAAAAACAGTTGGAGTTAGTCTTTGGCGTTAAGCCAGTTTTAATCGATTACTTAAATGAAAAAGACAGGATTTCAGCGGTTGCTCAAAAATTATGCGAAATGAATTTAATCGCTGATAAAGAGACGGTGTTGTTTACTGCTGGTGAGCGAACAATTAGGGAGCATGCCAGTAACTCTATAGAGATACACAAAATTGAGGAATTGCGAAAATTCTTTTCCTCTTAATCTGTAGAGACTTGTATTTACCTCTTTTTAATTATAACTTTACCAAATCGGCTTTAACCAAAAATACATCCACGGAGAGGTGGAAGTCGTTTTGTTAATTTATAAACAAGCTTAAATTGAATAATGCTCAATTTCGCTGGGGCACATTGGCTATTGTTGAATGAAGTGCACATCACCATTGGGGCTATCTCGGTTGTTTTAGCAAGTGTTCTTTTCTACCTATTCCTAAGAGTTTACCGAACACAACGCTCCCTATACTTGCTTGCGGTACCCATTGGTTTCCTGTTTCTGGCGATATCTTACTTTTTTCTGTTTCTACACCTTTTGTATCCGTATGTGATGACTTTATCCCCCTCACTAATGTGGGTGCGTGTAGTCACACAGACTTGGGGGTTCACCCTAATCGCTTTCTCATATTTCCTCTCTAACAAAACGCCAAAGAACACAAAGCATACGATTGTGGACATCTCCGGATGGTCAATTGCTGCCGTAATCTGCATCTTCGGGCTCTTAGTGCTCCTTAGCCCAACTGGATTGCCCGGCATTTACTCTGATAACATAATATTTACTGTAGCTAACCTCTTTTTGGTGTCATACATCCTTTTCTTTATAACCCGAAAGTTTGAGAATAATTCTGGCAGCGTGTCCGGGTTAATAAGTGCACCCTTAGCTTTTGGTTTACTCTGGCTATGCCAATTTTGTTTCTTAATCTGGGATATAGACGGAGGTGGTGAAGCTTGCTTGATTTCATCTCAAGTTGCACGAGTTGTCAGTTTGCTGCTATTCATCAGGATATATTACTTGGCGAGTAAGGAGTCAGTAATGGTTGACGGGTAACAAGCGTAGTAAAGTAGACATATACTCTGCTATCCTCGACAGTATATATCATGAGGGTGGACACTCTGGTAGCGCTAGCCCTACCAGGGTTGCACACCGCGCCAACCTTCCCTATGATAGATTCCAAAAAATCATAGATAATTTCTTAGTTTTAGAATTAATTCAGAAAACAAACGAAGGTCTTATAATAACTGAGAAAGGACTAAACTGTCTTGCTCAAATACGTAAGACAAACGAGTTTCTCAGACGCATGGGTCTCTCAGTTTAGTGGATTGTCTAAACTTTCATGTTGAAAATCAGCTATTTCAAACTTTTCTCCTTCCAAAGATTCAACCATAGGTTTGAACATTTTTGATTGGTTGCAAGACCAAAGAACTTTGAAGTAATTATGGATAGTATCAACAAACACAATATTATTAGACCAAAGCATTGTTGATTGACAAAAATCGTTTTCTGCAGTTTCCATTAGAATAGTTGTATTATCAAATACTGCTGTAAACGGCTTAGGTAACTTATCGATGTATTTGAAGGAGGCATTAGTGCATAATTTGTTGAATATTTTTGATAATGATTTATTGAGGTTGTTTTTGTCCACAATAAGATATATTTTTACGCCGCGTTTAGCTGATTCAATTAAGTCATCACTTGCTATCACAAGTAATTGATTAAACTTCTTTATTGAAATAATAAATTCTATAGTCGACTGAGCGGCTTTTATGGCTGCTATTGCTTTATTGATGCCGCTTTTTCCTTTTGGTAGTAGAACAAATTCTCTTTCAACAAGTGATGCTTGGTTTATCGTCTCCTTTTTATGATCTTCAAGAAGCTTTTTCGTTTTTTCTTTTAACTGCGATATCGCTTGCTGTTTTTGTTCCATTAAAAGATTTACTGCATCGGGTATTGGAAGCGGTTTATATGTTGTTGGAGACGACAGAATCATTTCAGCTAGTCCCCGATGGTTAAGTTCAAGCATTGCCCGGTATGTTTCTGGGCGGCCAACACCTGAGTATTCTGCGACCAGTCTTATGGATAAGATTCCTCTTTCTGCCAATGTAAGATAGATTCTTGCCTGTGTTTTGGTAAGCCCCAATTCCACAAGCGTGTTTATGTTATCCCCTTTTTCTTGCATACCCATGTCTATCTTACTCCTTATGCTTATCCTTGAGTGCTAGGTTTTAATATATAAAATGGATGCACCTAACGTACATTAGGGCATAATGTGCAATTAAGCAAGAATGCCTGTTGTAGGGTAACCAACCAACACCATCTTATTAGGTTCTTGTGAATTTCGTTGGGCAAAGGCATTGAAAAATCTTCCGTGAAGAAACCAATGTCGAAATTAGGAGAAAGAAAAATGCATATATCAAAAAATAAAACACTAGCTATTGTTATAATATCGATTCTATCAGTCTCAATCTGCGGCGCACTATTCACAAATAGCACAGCTTCAGCACATACCCCAGCATGGGAAATAACACCTGTCGCTTACTGCTTCGCTTCACCTTCACCTGTCGGTGTTGGTCAAAGCGGGTTAATCTACGGTTGGCTTAACTATGTTATTGGTGGGGCAAATGCATTCAACGATGTTCGTTTTGAAAACTACAAATTCATCATAACCGCTCCCGACGGTACAGAAGAAACTTTCACATTCGACACAGTTAAGGACACTACTTCTGCACAGGCACTTCCTTACACACCAGAACAAGTCGGCACCTACAATATTACCTTCTTATTCCCAGGCCAAACCTACGACTTCGGCGGCGCCTACGAAGGTGACTACTACACACCAGCCAACGCAACATACCAATGGGTTGTACAAGAAGAACCAGTAAATATATTACCACAAAATCCACTTCCAACTGAGTACTGGGCTAGACCAATAAACCAGAACCTAAATACCTTTGCTGCATTAACCATCGGCTCTAACTGGCTAGGCGGATCTGCACAATCCTCTAGCTTAATGTCACTACCACAAAGCTACATCCAATACAATGGCGCAGTTCCTCTAACTTCCCACGTTATGTGGACTAAACCGGTTGAGTTTGGTGGCTCACTTGGCAGCACGATCTCTGAACCACAATTACCTGCTGACGAACCTGGTGCATACTATTCTGGCATGGCATACAACATTCGTTTCCAAAACCCGATCATTATTAATGGCGTTCTCTACTACCAGAAACCATCCGGCTATAGCGGCTACGGCGGCGGTGAAGTCGCAGTTGACTTGCTAACCGGCAAAGAAATCTGGAGCAATGACAACATTTACCCAACATTTGCAACAATGACTAACTACAAGTCAGCCAACGGCTACGGTCCAGGCGGAGCAATACTCTGGCAGGCTGTAGGCGGACGCGGACAGCCAACAACATGGGTTGGTTATAACGCATTTGACGGCAAATGGGTCTTCAACATAACAAACGTTCCATCCGGAGCGCAAGTTATGACGAACGGCGGAGACATGCTCATCTACGAACTCAACTACGACCAAACCGCAAAATCCGGCTGGCTAGCTCTTTGGAACATGACAAAACTTTTCGGCAGCACTAGCTCAATTGATGTCTGGGCAGCACCTGGACGCGTATTTGATGGCACCTCTGATGTTTGCTATAGCTGGAACCAAACTATTACCGCTGATCTTGTTGGCGATACAAACCCAAGCATCATCGGTGTAGTTGAAGGCAATGCAATTCTTGGTGCAAGCAGCAGTCTAGCAACAACTTCACAGCCAAGACCCAACCATGATCCATGGACAATCTGGGCGCTAAGCGACGATGCTAACTCACGCGGCAACCTACTATGGAAGAAGCAGTACGATGCACCAGCAAACAACCAAACACAAATGTTCACAACCTACCCAATTGACCCAACAACAATGACCTTTGCCATGACAATCGCAGAAACAGGCCAACGTTTAGGCTACAGCCTAACAACCGGCGAGAAGCTTTGGGGTCCTCTTGGTGAACAATATGGATTCCAATACTACAGCTCACGCTCAGGTGTACCTTACAACGGTAATCTGTATGTCTCTGGATATGGCGGTATCGTCTATGCATACTCTATGCTTGACGGCAGCCTACAGTGGACCTATGGCAACGGCGGCGAAGGCAACTCTACTAACATGGCAGACAACGGACCTTGGGGCAACTACCCAACACAAATCGCAGCATTCGGCAACGGCGTACTCTACACTTTCACTGGTGAGCACTCACCTTCAAACCCACTCTATGGCGGAGCACTAACACGAGCGCTAAACGCTACTACTGGTGAGGAACTTTGGACTTTGCTTGACTGGTCAGCTTGTGGTCTGGGTAACTCTATGCAATCATTCCCTATGGCTGATGGCTACGGTGTAATGTATAACTGCTATGACAGTCAACTCTACACTGTTGGTAAAGGCCCAACCAAGACTACTGTTTCAGCTCCTGATGTTGGCGCAGCAGTATGCGAATATATCACTATCCGTGGTTCAGTCACTGATATCTCTGCAGGCACTAATCAAAATGAGCAAGCAATGCGTTATCCCAATGGCGTTCCAGCAGTCTCAGACGCAAGCATGAGCGACTTCATGGCGGCACTATACGAAGACCAACCACTACCAACCGACTTAACAGGTGTTCCAGTTACTGTCTATGTTATGGACGCAAATGGTAACTACAGAACAATTGGGTCCACAACAACCGATGCAAGCGGTATGTTCACACTCAATTGGGCACCAGACATCGCAGGAGCATACCAAGTCTATGCAGTCTTTGAAGGCTCAAACGGCTACTTCGGCTCATCAGCAGAAACCTCATTCTACGCTTCAGACATAGTGACTCCAGCACCAACAGCTACCCCAATAAATAACGTAGCAACAACAGCCGATCTCATGACCTACATCGTGGCAGCAGCAATTGCAATTATCATTGCAATCGCAGTCGTCGGTGTACTTATCCTGAAAAAGGCATAAACCGAAAAAACCCAAAACATCCTTCCCTTTTCTTTTTTGTTTTCCCTGAAAACGTAAAAAAGCGGGCTGAGTGGGCGCTGAAGCGCGATAATAGTTACAGAGTCGCGGTTTGCAAGTTTCTCCTTGAATCTCTTCAGCGCCCCAGTAAACCTCTGCATTTATAATCGAACTCAGGTGTAAATTTCTCGCACTTAATTCGATAATTTAAGGGATATAAGTTGCGTTGTCAAACTATTTCAAGACGTTTTATACTCTATTACTATACCTAAGGAAATAGTTGCTTCAATTCTTGTAGACAGACTTTCCCAAATTGAAACTTGATCATCAGCTATGTAAAGATATTAATTAACCTTGTTTCTAATGCTTTGCAAGCGATGCCCAGTGAAGGGAAAGCCAACTGTTAGCGCTTCCTACCAGCAAGATAAGTCTTTAATTACTATAGGGAATACGGTTGACCACAATATGTGAAGAGGTTAAAGCATAGATTTCGGCCCCTATTTTCAATACTAAAGCTAAATGTCAAGAAATTGGCTTAGCAGTGTGAAAAAAATTAATGCAGCAATGGGTGGAACGTTACATTTTGAAGGAGAATAAGAAAAAGATACAAAATTCATCCTTATATTTACAATAGTCAAGTAGGAATTAGAAATCTTTGATCTGTTGTGACTTTCAACTTTTTAGAGATGCCTCAAAATTCCTTTTTCAATGTCTAGTTTTTAAATCAAAAATCGTAAAGTTTCCTTGTTAAATAGACAATTTGTTGTCAGTTAATGAACGAACTATAAGCACAATTAAGGGTAACGAGAACTTTATTAACAATCAATTGAGAAATAATAGCAGCCAAAGGAAAAATATTTTGTTTGCTCACAGAATTAATTTCAAAATAGGAGCGCTAAATATGCCAAAAACTGATGAGGTTCTATTGGAGTTGAATAGGGAGGTCGCTACTTATTTGCGGCGAATTCCCTCGTTTAGGTACAAGAACAAGGTATATCGTTTAATCGATAATTATGTTGCAACACCAACAATGAGATGTGATGTGTGTGGAGGTTATCCCGAATGGGAGATTTCAATCATTAAAAGCGATGAAGTTCACACACTACATGTTGGAAATGTTTGCATTGATCGTTTAACGGAACAGAACGTTTCAGAATGGATGAAAAATTTTAGAAAGAAACGATTAAACATCATGGCAAACAGAAAATACATAGATCAACTAACAATTATTTTAGAGGCTTATGAAAGAAAGAGTCCGACTATGCAAATGCCGGAGGATAAGGCTGAAGAGCTTAGAGAAATTTTAGATCAATTGTGCAAGGGCTTACACCTTACTACAAAACAGAAGCAACTCGCAGATTCTTACTTAATCCCAACAGTCAGGGCTTGAGTGGTGGTCTTTAGATGCTAACGTGGAATGCCCAGTGCATGTAAGCACTAATATCTTTGGAAAGCACAAGCGAAGGCTCAACGTAGCAGTGTAAACTGCACTTTTGACAGTTTTCTATTTTTTTCCATTCAAATCCAGAAAGCGCATTTTTAATGCCGTTTTCAAAGATAGAAACACTACTCGCGTAATCGTTGTGCACATAGCAGGGCAAAACCACCTTCCCTTCGGGGTCAATGTTTATCATAGTCCATGGTTTGCACTTCCAGTTTTTCTCTTTAGCCACAACTTTTAGGTAATTGATTGAATTGACTATGGGGTAACCTAGCCGTTTCATTTCCATGAGTCTATGCGCTATTTCGGCTGTTCTGTCAAGGGTAGGGGAAGAAGCATTGGAATTGCAGTATTCATGGGCTACAGCTACAGAAATTTTTACCCCCAAATCTTTAGCCAACTCTACCAAGCTTTCAATTTCGTCAACGTTTTCAGCCATCACCGTAGCGTTGATGGTTACGGGAATTTTTTGTTTTGCCGCATTTATGCCATCTACTGCTTTCTTGAAACATCCATTTAGCCCTCGTATTGCATCATGGGTCTTCTCTAAGCCATCCAACGAAACATAAACGACGCCATTAATGTAGGGAGCTATCTCATTGATTCTGGATTTAAGCAGAGTGCCGTTTGTTATTAGACTTGTATGCAAAGGCAGAGACCGGGAAAAAGCAAGAATGTCTACCAGATCACGTCTAAGAAGTGGTTCGCCCCCTTCAAAGGCGACTCCGCAAGCTCCCGAATTGTAGATCTGTTTTAGAATCGCTTTTTCCTGCTCTAAGCTGGAATCCGGACTGATGCGCTTCCAAAAGGGACACATTTTACATTTTAAATTACAGTTGTAGGTTAATTTATGGCCGCAAAAAAAAGGAACCTTATGACCACATAGATTTGAAATCAACCCGTTGTAGACCCTAAAGCCCATCCGCAAGTTTTCCGAAACGTGAGGTGCATTTTTTTTAGAGATTAAGTTTTTAGAAACCTGTTTCATAAGTAAGACCGACTTAAGCTTCGAATTCGAAAAAAGCTCAGTATTTAACTATAGTTACTTATCGCCTCCTTTAAACCTAACGTTTGCAAATTCTCATTGAATATTGTGAGTAACGCTATTTTTCTACGATTTATAATGAGTTTGCGAATGGAAAAAGTAAACTGAAATATAATTTATTCACTATCGAGCATATACTTCTAAAGTTAATTACTAATTTAGTAAGCAGAACAAAAGAATATACCCAAAAAAGACTTCTAGATCCCCATAATTAATGCAGCTCTCTGTCTTCACTGTAGTTTCTATCCTCATGGACTTCTTCTTCAGATTCATCTTGCCGTGCTTCTTCACGCATGCTTGCTTGCTCACCTTTAACTCTGGCTCTATCTTCAGCTTGACCTTTTAGCGGATAAACACTATCCAACCAAACTTCAAATTGCCTCTTGTATTGAGGACTAGAAAAAACCCAATCGCATAATCCACCAATAACCAAACTAACGTCAACATCGTGGTCATCGGCTAAACCTTTCAAGAAATCAGCCCAATTAGGGGGTAAAGAAACTAAAAAACTGCTCATAATGAAATCTCCACTAACATGTTACTGTGACGGCGTATTTAAATTTCTTAATGAGGAGAGAGCCAAAAAAAGAGGCGATGTCTTGACGTTAACAATTTGTTGTGACAAACAGCGAAACATCAAGAGCTTGTTCAAGCGGCATTAAGTCAACGGAAATCTCCGCCTCAAATAGCCCCTCAGAAAGTCGTGGTCATTTGCTAATTCAGTACTCTTCACAATTTGACCCTCAAGCCTATCTAACGCGATTTTAAATGTCTGTTCAACCCCATAGCCTTCGCCTGAACTGAAAAACGCGCCCTTGTTTGTTCTAAATTGCAGTCGGCAGTGAATTAACTGATCACCTTTGAAGTTTGTGCCATGCGTTTTCATGTAGACAAATAACGTACCAGCCTCTAAAGTTTCGCCGTATCTGTGTGTGAACGATTCGAAGTCGTCCATAACAGCGCTTCTTTGGGTTTCATCAATCTCTACATCTTTTACTGAAAACTGAACAGTAAGCCTTTCCGGTGGTTTTTCCATTTGCGCGAGAGGTTCAAGAAAATCTCGCTTAGTTAAGATTCCGACTGGTCTTCCTTTGCCTATAATTACCAAAGATGAAATGTTGAATTTATGCATCTGCTCCTCGGCGTCTCGCAATTTAGATTCAGGCAAAACAGTGACCACAGGCTGCACCATAATCCCCTTTGCAGGAATACTCAAAGCAGAAACTTTTTGGCCAACCATTTCACCAAACCTTTGTACATGTTTGGGTTGAAAAACATTATTAATAATGTCGGATAGGCTCACAATTCCCACGAGTTTTCCTTCTTTAACTATGGGGACATGCGAGATTCCTTCGCTTCTTATAAGGCTTAGCACTGTCCCTAATGATTCATCTTCTTCTAAGACAAAAGGCTTCTTGGTCATTATTTCTTCAACATGTTTATTCCCCCACTGCTCCATAATGGCCCCATGGATAACATCCTCGTCAGTTACAAAACCTAAGAGCTTGTTTTCACTGTAAACTGGAAGTTGCCTAATTTCGCTTTCGATCATTAATTTAGCAACTTTGCTTAGCGTATCCTGTAGGGTAACGACGGGCGCGGATTTTGTTAAATTTTTTACTTTAGTTCCAGATTCATCAAAACTGGATCTCTTTATTGATTTTTGGGAAATAACCCCTTTGTAATTGCCTTTTCTGTCAAAGACTGCTAAAACAGGCGGCAGCCCTTTTTTGAAAAGTGATTGAACAGAAGAAACAGAGTCATCCTCTTGTACTTCTATGAACCCCTTTGAAAAAACATCGTCTACAATCTTTACCATTAAAAACACTTCATACGGCTAGTCATTCTTCTTGGGTAATTTAAGCCTTAAGTATTACTGGTGCTTGGGGGGTGTTGCTGTGAGTATTTCGTTAAGGGAGGTCATTAATACTGATAAACCAGCATTTTTTTATGTAAACACCCAATATTACGCATAAACTACATTTTGGGATGAACATTAATGAAGAGTATTAACGGTCTTAACGAAGGCGATATGGAGCTTAGAAGTATTATTTCTAATAGGAAACTTTTGTTTAATGTTTTTTTGGGATACTCTTGAGTCTCAGCCTCATGATGTTGATGTTAAAGCTGTTCCTCCAAAAGCCGTGCTATACAATATTCCAACAGCATTCACTAGGCAAAGCGGACATTTTGATTTCCAGTGTTTTAGGATTGGACCAGGTTATCCCTATATTCATTTTAGATGAAATTTGAATCATTCAATAGTTGCCTCGTTAAAAAGGCAACTTTCTTATCACTTACTGAGAGCCCTGTTTTCTCAGCGACTATTTCTAAACAGTCCGAAACGATAGTTTGGGCGGCTTTACCAATTTCTTCAATAGCTACATTTTCCTCAGTCAGGATACCTTTACAATCATTGATTGCGCAAGGATTTAAATCGATAAAAATCTTGTTCGTGCTATAATCAAAGTCTGTTATAATGAATGGTTCTAGAAAGCAGATTGATGGTTTAATAGAGTTAATCTCACATGTTTTTTCTTTTGTAAAGAATAAGCAACTTCCGTCTTTTTTTCTGCGAATGTTTCGGTTCTTTGGGTTTGATGGGTCTTGCATGAAATTTTTGTAACCTGCAGTTTTTATTCTTTTTTCTTCTTTGAAGTTAATATCTGGTGGTTGATTTATGCAACATATTCCGCATTTCCTACAGTGAAAGCCTGTGAAATTTTTAAAGATCACGTTTTCGTATTGCATGTTAACCACAATCTATTTACTATAACTCAAAGAAGTTAAACTTTCATTTCGGTGTGATATGATTAATGTGAAATCGCAGTTCAAGAACTGTGTGTTCTGCTTAGTGCAGAACCTTTTGAATGTTAACCGAATGTCAACTAAGTTGTTTGGACGAGGAATTAGCGCTTATCTTACTTTAAGAGAGGAAAAAAATCCTGCTCCCCTTCAGAGCAGGCTTCACTAATGTCATAGATTCCTTTTACCCTGGGGGGAGTTGATCTTTGCAGCAAATAGTTCTGAATTTACATTAATTCATACATGCGAATATTAGCTTACACACGTATAACGCCTTTGCGCTATTCACATTTTCTTTTTTAATTAATTCCGAATAATACTCCTTCGTTAATTTTTGCACCTTAACCTCGTCACTCCCATATTTTAAGTGAAGCAACTCATGAATTAACGCGGCTCTAGCTCTGCTTCCCGCGTACTCAACCAATAAATATCGCCCATGTTCCTTCCTAAATGCATCGCAAAACCTCATAGGTTTTGGATAAATACGAATTTTGCCCTTAAGTGTGTTACATTTTCCAGCAATAGTTAACCCATTTTTTCTTAGTGCAGGAAAAATTTCAATACGAATGCTATCAATACTTCTGTGGGGAATTTCCTCTAATTTTAGTATGTCGGATAGAAATTCTTGAAAAAGACTTTTACTTAGCGCTTTAAGGGTAAAGCGTGAATATTTTGCATAGAAATTACTAACCAACAAATTAAGGCCGTTATTCTCGGCATTAGCTATTGCTATTTTATTTGCGAGAGCATAACTTTGTTTCAATATTCTATATCTCTGTCTGTTTTATTATTGATTCAGTTTTAACAAGAAAAACACTATTCTTGTTCGCTTTAGCTGCCTTCCTTGGGAATCCATATGAATCAAGTCCCCTTTCTGTGCTATGACTTGCTGAACATTGGATTCCAACAATCTGTTTATTTTGTGAGATCCAAACAATACGGCCCAGTTTGGTGCATTCGGGACACTGCGTATAATCCCCTACACAAAATATTTTGAATCACCTTTTTTATTGTTATCTTCATCTCTACATATTATTTCTGGGCAGAAACTGGAAATGATTTTCGCAGATGACCTAAATGTGGCACCTGTGATCTTTAATACTTCAATATTTTTTTTCATTTTTCTCTCTTCTAACGAAATCAAGAAAAGTTACTAGCTATATTCTAAGCAAAAGGGCTTTTCACTTATACCATGTACTACCAGGCTTATAAACAACTTAATTTAAGGAATTTTTAGGAAACGCTTGACATGATTTGAGTAGGTGCGAGGATTTTTGCTCAAAAAGTAGACAAGTGACTCAAACTATCACTCAATCAGTTATTTATTAAGTATTTATTTTCCATATATTAAGTGAACGCTGACTCTGAATAAATTGCTCGTTTTATAAATTTAACTTTTACATTCTAATAGCTCAAAGGGTTTCTGACTATGTTTACTCATAGAAAGCAACTAAAAAGGAAAGGAATTACTATGCTGTTTCTTTCTTCTTGACATTATTTGCATAGATTTTTTTGGTAGTTTTCTTTCTAAATTCGCAATGCGGCCGTACGGATGATTTGCATCTGCGGCAGTTCTTAACTAAACCGACTCTAAGTTGACACATTTCTATTTACCTCTACGTTATTTTATGTTTAGAAAAGAATCAATTATTCAATCAGTCAATTCCAAGAGGATAATAGAGACTCTTCAGTTAACAATACCATTGTATCAGACTAATAAAGGTTGAAATCTGTGGCCTTTTTTCGATTAAAAAATGTTTTATCAAGTTTTTTATGAAAAAAGGTTGTTTTAGGTTTTTTACGAGTTTTTAAGCTCAAAATATCCTTTATGAGCGCATACTCTAATATAGTTGATTAACCCATGAATGTACTGTTAGAATTCTTTTGAGGAGGACTAAACCCAAAATTTAGCTGCTTTTTCTCGGATTATTCTGATTATAAGTGGTTTAACGCCACATTGGACAACATAAAATGGGAAAACGAAAAATAACAAATGAAGGCAACCTAAATAATATGATTCTTCCTTCACCAAACGATGTTTTGGGCATAGCCGTAAAAATGCTGGGTGCCGAGAGAATCATGGTTAAATGTCAAGATGGAAAGGAACGTCTATGCAGGGTTAGAGGTAAACTAAAAAGACGTGTTTGGATAAGAGAAGGTGACATTGTTTTGGTTTCGCCTTGGGATTTCCAAGCAGGAACTAGGGGCGATATATTTTGGCGGTACCGAAAGAACCAGTCAGACTGGCTTAAAAACCATAATTATCTGACAATGTAGGGGAGGGACAGTTAAAATTAACGCTAAATGCACTGAGTGCGGAAAAACAGTCAAAGAAGGCGGGAGAAGCGAGGGGTTAGTTGCTGACATACATAAAGTGGGAGTGCATGGCGAGTTAGCGGGAAAAATAGATGTGTCTTATTCTGAGGTGACGCATTATGAAGTATAAAAATCCTGTCAAAAGGGTAGAACGGTTGGGAGGCGGCAAAATCCGAGGGGCAATCATTGATGAAAATGCTGACGAATCGATTACTTAATTCAAACATAATTCGAGCAGAACCTTCGGTCTAAACCTTTATGTCAAAGTAATCTCAATTGTCAGGTTAATTCTTTGCTACTATTGAGACTAAACTCAACATATCAACCCATATTTCTGAAAGACCTTCAACCAAATAAAAAGAAGTGACTGCGACAAAACCGCCAATGTTCCCTTTAAGCCAATGGCAGATAGTGAGCCTGTTATTTCAGGATAACGTAATATAATTATAATTATGGTTAAAACACATTCAAACGAGCAACTTGAGTTGACACACGTTGCTTTATTAAGAAGGTATAATGGCTAAGAGTTAATGTTTTACTGTTTGGCATACTCCAGAACGCCAAAAACAAGAGCAAATTTTTGTTTGACACAAGAACCCGCCGATCCAATTTTCGTTGAAAACAAGCCATCCATGAGTTGTGTGTTATCAATTATACCCGCCTTCTAAAATAACCAAAAAGTAGTTATCTGAAAGCCCGCGGACAAGCGATAACAACAACCGTTGATGTTGAGAAACCGCTTCATCAAAGACCTTAAAGTTACAAATAGAAATCGATACTGCCGAGACGCTGCTAAGACAAGGCGAAAATAAATCGAGAATTGTTCCTAGGATTTAAATAATTCTTAATAAAGAATGACTGTCGAGTATCCAAATGTTTATGTCAAAGTATGCCTTTAAGATAAAAGTTAATTTGAGCTATTTTTTAGCCTAAGGATTAACAGGATTACCAAAGTTATGTCTGATAGAGTTTCGACGGTTATAAAATGTAGTGATTGTGGCAAAACAACCACTGTTTCCTTTAAACCTACCCCTGATAGACCTGTTTACTGCAGAGAGTGCTTACCTAAACATAGAACGCCCAGAACAAACACTGGAAGAAGCATAGGAACAGTTAATTCAAGTTCTAATAATGAAAATGATGCGTGGTCTAGGCGACGCAAAAATTGGAAGTAAAAAGGTAAGCTGGCGGTTTAATGAATTGTAAATTGCAGGCGTTTAGATTCGATACAGGCACAAGAAATGCTGGACCCAGCTACCGCTTTGCAGTAGTTGATTATAGTAAAGCTCAGCATTATCCTGCGAATTTTGTTTGCATGCTTCCGCTTAAAATTGAGTTTGTAAAAGGAAAAAACCCAAACACATTTGGTGTACTCTTCGGTGAAAAAAGCACTGACTTTGCATTAGATTTGCTGAAAAAAGCGTTATTAACCGAGAATGATAACGAAATTAAAACAGAGATAGAAAAAAGGATCAGGCTTCTTGACCCAAAACAAGCGGCAAAAGTTAAATGTAGTGACTGCGGGCAAATATTCGAGTCTAAAAGATTAAAAAAATACAAAACCCCTTTTTGTAAGGAATGTTACCTAAAACAGATTTCTCGTAAATGTTGAATGCTGAAACTTTAATTTGAGGAATCAATGTTTTTCTTTTGCACTTACTAATCCTTTTGGATTTCTGCTCGTAAAGAATTTGAGAGCAAGTGCTAAATTAATTAATAGCGGCATGGGCTGTAAGGATTTTATTATGAACGAATTCAAAGTTGTTTATTGGGGCGACGAATCTGGCGATTATCTTTTGGAAAACATTAAGTCAAGTTTTGAAAAGGAATTAAATGAATTAGCTCAGGACGAATGGGTTGTGAAGTTCTCCAATATTACGTATCTGCCGGCTTTTTCTCTTTCAACTGGAATCGATTGACGCTCTAATTCTTCGTAAGCCACCGGTTGTGTGCGCTCAAGACAAATTTTAGCGCGTTTTCCTTGAAAAATCCTCTAATTTTAATTCCACATTTTGTGCACTTATATATCTGCTTGGAACACCAGAAGTTCCATTCTATATTACATTTTCTCATTATTGAATGTAAAAATTGGGATATTTTTGGCATAATTAATCACTTCTTTAGCCTTAAGGTATATAGGAAAAATTTATTCTTATCCCATACTACTAGGCATTCCGTCTGGTCCACCTGGACCGCCTTTTGGAGATTTAGCTGTTATGATGTCGTCTACGCGTAGTATCATGGCTGCTGATTCGGCGGCTGATTTGAAGGCTTGTTCTTTGACGACCGCCGGCTCTACGACTCCATTTTCAATGCTGTTTTGCAGTTTACCTGTAAATACGTTGATGCCAATGTACTTGCCGTCTTCCTTATCGTGTACTTGACGTAGCGCTATGAGTACGTCGATTTGTTGTAAACCTCCATTCTCTGCAAGAGTGCGCGGAATGACTTCGACTGCATCTGCGAAGGCTTCTATTGCGAGTTGCTGTCTTCCCCCGATTTTGGTTGAGTAGTTGCGGAGTTCTTTGGCGATTTCGATTTCAATTGCGCCGCCGCCAGCGACAATTTTGTTGTTTTCTGTAACGTCTGAAATTACTGATAAAGCGTCGATTATTATTCTTTCAGCTTCATCCACCATTCGCTCAAGCCCTGCTCTGATGAGAATGGCTACGCTATGAGGGTCCTTGCATTTTTCGACAAAAATCATTTTGTCGTCGCCGATCTTGCGCTCTTCCACTAAGCCCGCAAATCCCAAGTCAGCCGTTTTCAAATCATTCAAGTTAGCGGTTATTTTTCCGCCTGTGGCTCTTGCGAGCTTTTCCATGTCTGACTCTTTGATTCTGCGTCCGGCCATTATGCCTTCTCTAGTTAAGAAGTGCTGGACCATATCGTCGATGCCTTTTTGGCAGAAAACAATGTTTGCGCCTGAAGCTTTGATCTTGGTCACCATTTCTTTGAGGGTGTTATCCTCTTGGTCTAGAAAGGCTTTCATTTGGTTGGGTTCGTGTATGCGTATTTCCGCAGTTATTTCGGTCTTTTCAATCTCCAGAGCTATATCTAAAAGTGCAATTTTCGCGTTCTCTATCTTCTTTGGCATTCCCGGATTGATGACCTCTTTGTCTACGATTATGCCTCTGAAGAGTTGCGTTTCGTTGAGGCTTTTTCCTGTCTTTTTCACCAATTGTATGTTATCTATGTCGGCTATCATCTGGTCGCCGTGCTTCTGGGCTACTTGTTTCACAGCTTCGATAGCTATTTCTGCAAAGTGCTCTTTAGCGCCACCTACTGCTTTGCTTCCCATGGACGTCAAAGCAACTTTCATCATCATTTCTTTATCCTCAACATCGATGTCAACAGCGTTTTTTGCTATTATTTCGATTGTTTTCTGTGCTGCTTTACGGTACCCCGCCACAAGAATAATTGAGTGAATGTTCTGGTCAAGGAGTTCTTCGGCTTTTCTGAGCAGTTCACTGGCTAAAACAACAGCGGTCGTGGTTCCGTCGCCTACCATGTCATCTTGGGTTTTAGCGATTTCAATCATCATTTTCGCTGCAGGGTGCTCCACGTCCATTTCTTTGAGAATTGTGGCGCCATCGTTAGTTATTGTTATGTCACCCAGGCTGTCGATAAGCATTTTATCCATGCCCCGTGGGCCTAAAGTGGTTTTTAGTACTTCACCGACTACTCGGGCTGCCATAATATTGTTTCTTTTGGCTTCTTTACCTCTGCTTCTGGTGGTTCCTTCCTTCAAGATGAGGACTGGTTGACCACTTTGAGTTTGTGTTAAATATGCTATTTTTTATTCTCTCCTTAATATCCAGTAATTGTTTTTTTATGTAGTCAACGTTTTATGAATTCAAATGAGTTGCTTTATCTCAGAATCAAACTGAGATGAATTTGACACAATGAAGACTTAGCATTTTATAGTTCCAAAATCGTTGACTCTTCAAATTTATATAGTGTCATACAAGGATTTAAACTCTTTAAGAATTAGCCAAATTTTTAAATATTTATTGTAATAAAATGCTTTGATTTGGCAGATTTTAGTTCGCTTTTTAGTAGCGAATCTATTTGACCACTTGTGCATTTGCCGCCATGTTGGTTAATCTATTAATCTTTACTTTTACTATGTCCCCTGGTTTTGTGTCGGCAACATAAATTACGTAGCCTTGACTTCTAGCTATACCTTCCCCTTTTGGGCTTAATTCCGTAATTGCTACTTCCAATTCTTCATCCAACTCCACTGGGCAACGTTTAAAACCCTTGCCGTGACCACGCCGTCCCTCATAACTTCCACCTTGCCTTGATTTACTCATGATATTCCTCCTTATTGTTACAGTCTAGTACCAATAGTATTGTGTATCGAAGCTTAAAAACCACTTTTCTTACTCATGTCCTTTTGTTTAGTGATACGTTGTATCTCTGTTTCTCCATCTCTTAGTAGGCGGCAAGAACATCCACTAATAATTCGCTTTTTTCTTGACATACCTTGGAATGCTGATAGTAGTAGGGCCAGCGGTAGCAGTACTGTTTTTTGTCCCAAAGCTTAATCTGAACAGGCCACATATAGATGTCTTCAGCGGCTATACCTACTGCATTGGATGCCTCAGGCCAAACCCGTTTTAGAACGTCGCGATCCTGATAGTTGGGTTTAAACGCAAACGCGTTGTCTGCGTTGATTTCAATTGGAGCTTTCACGCCCCATTCATGACGCCGTATAGCAGCGTTCTTTGTCCTTGCGAGTATTAGGATAGTTTTGCTTGCTTCGCGGCTAATTAGCCAACGGTTAAAACGGGACGCTCTGCCTTCATCTACCGAGTAGGCGATACAGGGTTTATTCATTGAATGTGAGTATCTTGTGGCGAGTAGATAGTACCAAAGGAGAGTTGACCCCCAGGTGTCCATGTAGGTGCTTCCTTCAATAAGCATGATTAAGTCGTTTTCTTTGATGAGTTTTCTGATGTCAACAAAAAATATAGATGGTCGAACTGTTTTGATTTTAAGGGTTGGGCCATCTTGGAGATACTTGCGGAGGTTTTCTTCGTTTAAGGAAGGTGCGGTTATGCAGGCGTCTTGGCCAAGAACTGAACGTATTTCATTGATGGCGACCAGAAGCTTAGCTTCCGCGCCTGTGTTGTTTGCACCATTATATCCTACGGGCAAAATTCTTTGCTTCAATTTGCATATCCCTTTTTGTTCATGATTTTTTAAGCGAGTTCATGGCTCAAACTGAGGATTTCGCTTAAATAAAGTAAATCATCGACTCTGGGTTCAATCTCTCTAAATCCGTGCTTTCGTAATGCAAATTTGTAGTCTACTTCCATTACATTCTGCCGTAAGGCACCTTATTATTGTAGTCGATGACTCTTCCCAAATAGCCTGTGAATTGGTTGGAGTTTGTACTTTTGAGTTTTTATCTTGTAACCCATTTTTATGTATTTTTATAATTAGAGTAGTTACACCATTTTTCGTTGCAGAAGTAATCAATACTTTGTTTATCATTATCTTTTTCGTCTTTGGTTTGCATTTTTAATTTTATATGCCATCGGGACCATCGTTACAAAACTTGCAACAAGCGTTAAGCGGCGAAACCGATGTGGAATTATAGGAAAATGTGCGAAAACCAAAATGATAAAACTATGGGGTCCAGTTAAACGCTAAACCCAAACTATTGAATGGGTAGTTCTATTCTGAATTTTGTTCCTTTGCCGACTCGGCTCTCAAATTCTATCGTTCCACCTTGAGCTTCAATTACCCTCTTACATACCACTAAACCGAAGCCCTGACCTCGCGATTTAGTTGTAAATAATGGAGTGAAAATTTTTGAATTAATCCCATCAGGAATACCAAGTCCAGTATCTCCAACAGTAATTTCCACTCTCTCGTCATTGATTCTTTTTGCCTCAAAAGTTATTTTTCCTCCTTCGGGCATAGCTTGAATTGCATTAGTCACTAGATTTATGAGGACTCTTCTGAGAAGTTGAGTATCAGCTTCTAAAGAGAAATCTTTGTGAACATCAACATCAATTTTAATCCCTTTGGGAACATCAATTTGCGACAAAATACCATAAATTTTCTTCTCTAAATCGATTTTTTCTTTATGTACCTCAACCGGCTTAACGAAAGTCTGCAAATCACTAACTATCTTATCCATATAATGCATCTGCTCAGAAATAGCCGCTATGCTTTCATGTAGGCTGTCTTTCTGCTCACTATCAGGTAATTCTTCTAAAGCTTTTTCCGCCAAGTATAATTCGCCGACTAAAGTTTGCAAAGGATTGCGGAGGTCATGTCCAACCATTCCGGCGGTTTGGCCAATAGCTGCCATGCGTTCGGAATCGATCAATTTGGCTTCTTGGGTTTTAACGTGCGCCTCAAGCTTCTCTGTGTGACCTTTTTGCTGTATTTCAAGAAGCTTTCTTTCCGTAATGTTAACGAAGGTTAAGACGGCTCCAGCAATTTTTTTACTGGAAGTCAAATATGGGCGAATTCTAAGCTCATAGTACAAACCATTTTGTCCTGCTACCTCTTGCACTACCTGCGTAAAGTTTGTAGTTACGTTATTTAGCTTGGTTTCTAAGTTCTTGATGAAGTTTCCAATATTTGTTGCAAAAATAGCATGCCCAATATCTGATGGCTGAATGTTAAGGGCGCCCCAAGCTGACGCGGTTGCCCGCCTTATTGTAAAATTGTTATCCACTATAACAACTGTGGTATCGACGTTTTTTATCAAGTTTGCCAAGTCATCATTTGTTGAGGTTAGTAATTCGTTACGATTTTTTAGTTCCTCATTGAGGGTCTGTAACTCTTCATTGCTTGATTGCAACTCCTCTTTAGCTGTTTCCAATTCCTCGTTAGTGCTCTGAAGGGCTTCGTTGCTTGATTGCGCTTCTTCTATTGTTGAACGTAACTCTTCTGTTGTTGCTTCATGCGATTCAATAATGGATTGTAAGGTCTGCTTAGAGGCGATCAAATCTTCAGTTAACTCACGGATTTGTTTTTCTCGTAAATCCTCACCCGCTAGTTTCGGTTCTTCCTCATTTATGAGAGTTTTAAGCGCAGGGACTGATGATTCTTTGAAGCTTATGAAGAAGAAGGTCTCGTCGAACTCTGATGCGTTAAACGGTTTAGCCTGAATTTCCACTATTCTATTTATCTCTTTTTCTTCGAATGTAACTCGATCAGTAACTGCTTTGTTTTCTTTTTTCGCTCTAAGAATAGCCATTTGAACCTGTGGCCTTAACTCTTTTTTAACAATTTTTTTAACATTGAAGCTTGCGGCGCCAGATTCATGTATTAGGTATGGGTTAACTTGACCGCGGAAAAAGAGAATATCTAAATTGCTGTTAGTTAGCAATGTTGCAGGAACATACTGCTCGATTAATTCATTATCGATTTCTTGTTTTAATGAAGTCATTGCATCTGTTTTTTGAGGCGGATTATAGATTTTCTTAGCCGTGTACGGTACAAAAGTTCCCGTCTCTATGGCCGCTTGCGGCTGGGCTCGTTTTTTCTTAAAGATGGTGCTTTTTATGGTGAGTGGTTCAAAGAGGTATTGAAACTTTCCGACGCTTTCCGATTCACCTAAGACTAGAAAACCGTCGGGTTTTAGCCCGTAATGCAGCACTGGCAGGACTCTTTCTTGGAGGTAGGGGTCAAAGTA
This sequence comes from uncultured archaeon, assembly GCA_963810275.1. GTDB lineage: Archaea > Thermoproteota > Bathyarchaeia > Bathyarchaeales > Bathycorpusculaceae > Bathycorpusculum. Next base: position 91,809 of record CAWENF010000021.1, on the reverse strand, counting down.
GATTAGCAAATTGCGGCAAATAATAAGATCTAAATTGGAGAAGGGCGGGTCAGTGGTTATGTCGTGTTTGGCAAAAACACACATATCCCGTATAGGCTTTGCTATCTGATATCGTCCATCAAACTTGGTGAAAAACTGCTTGAGTCTACCTTCAGAAACGTTCTCTTCTATTGCTTTGGGATAAGTTCCTTGGCGTGCTTTCTCTATGCTTTTTTCGTTTGCGTCGGTTCCAAATATTTGCACGCTAATATTGAGTATATCGTTATCTTGAAGATATTCTTGAAGAGCGATTGCAAGAGAATATGCTTCTTCACCAGTTGAGCATGCTGGAACCCAAAAACGCAGCTTTTCACTGCCTGATGATCTGTCCTGTATTATTTGAGGGAACACTTTTTGTTTTAAGATTTCAAACGTTTTTGGCTCTCTAAAGAAACTGGTAACACCTATGAGCAAGTCATCAAATAATGTCTGTAACTCTTTTTTGTTAGAGCGTAAAACATCCACATATTCACGCAAGTTCTCTGATTTGTTGATAACCAAACGGCGGGTTATTCGACGGTTAATGGTAGTTTGTTTGTAGTGGGTAAAATCTACACCAAAAGTGGTTTTGATTAACATGAGTATTTTTCTAAGATCAGTTTCTTCTTTGGATAGTTGAATCTCCAGTTCTTTTGCTTTGGCATGAATTAGATTAGGGTGTTTTGCTAAAATCGTTAATTCTTTTGCAATTCTTTCAGGTTGGAGAACGAAATCTACTGCCTGTGAGTCAATAGCGTTGCGGGGCATATCGGCGTACTGAGCATTTTTTGGTTCTTGTGCAAAGGTGATTCCGCCTTCGGCTTTGATTGCCTTGAGTCCTTCAGTTCCATCGTTACCTAAACCTGAGAGTACTATTCCGATTGCCTGTGATTTTCGTTCAATAGCTAAAGAAGTGAAGAATGAGTTAATCGGTCTCTCTGAGGCGACTTTTGGCACAAGCTTTAGGCAGTCGTTTTCTAAGGTCATTGTTGTTCCCGGTGGGATAACATAGACGTGGTTTTCTGTAACTTTCATGTTATCTGTAACTTGGACAACTTGCATTTGGGTGGATCTTGCAAGAATTTCGGGTAGCAGGCTTTCTTGTCCAGCCGCTAAATGTTGAATGATGACAAAAGATAGCCCTAACGTATTTGGAAGATACCTGAGAAGTTCTCTAATAGGCTCTAATCCGCCTGCGGAAGCGCCAATACCAACGATTGGAAATTCATCATTCTTTTTATCAGTTGATTCTTTTGGAATTCGCTTCTGTTTTGTCTGCCGTAACAATTCACCCAGCGTAAATAAGAATTGATTATACAATTATAACTTAATAAATTCCTTTTGCCTGACCAAGTTATGGTTTAACTCTTTTTTAGTTGCTCTCTATCTCTTTTTCGTGTTCTTTAGTAAATACGCCGATAAGTTGGCTGGCAATCTTAGCTGCGTCTTCCTCTTCGTAGATTCCCTGTTTGGTACTTTCATGCAGAAATTTGATTATTTTGCTTTCAACAGAGAAATGGTGTTTTCCAAAGGTGTTCTTAAGAGCTTCATGGAAACCGTACAGGTTTAAAGGTATATCTTCAATTGTAAGCCCCAATTTTTGGAGCTCTATATAGAAGTGATCCCCCTCAGGAAGAGATTCTAACACATTAGAAATTACACGAACCATGATATAATTAGAATTTGTCACATCAATAAAATCTATTTTTAAATGTAAAAGCATTTCGACGTGAAAGCAGGTTTATGGGCGAGATGCTACTTGAACCAGCAAAAAAAAGCGGTTTTTTACCTCTTTACTGCTATTATGTTACAACTTTTGACATTTCTATTTAGAGTTCCCACACAAGCTTAACTGCGTTTTTGAGTAACTCCAAGTTCTTCATAGTTCAGCTTGCCATCGATTATCAACAATCTCCTTGCGGGGGCTGCCAATATAACAGTTAACATTAAAACTGAGGAACGTAAACTCACGCTAATTATTAATCATGAAATTTCAGTTTTGCTCTTTAAAACCATTAAGAATGGCGAAAATCATTAATAGATATAGGAAGTAATCAAGCAAGGACAAAATAAGTGTGGAGACCCTCAATTCTCCGCTTTACTGATTTGAGTATATCAGGCTTAATTTCATCATTTTCTCCATAGCTACAATGAAGTACAAAGCCTCTTCATTCAAAGTAACAGCTCTACTGATAATTGGCTTCATTTCCAATAAGTCGGAGCACAACACTCTTTTTTAAAATTTTTGAGAGAAATGCGGTCGCTCAGAATTCTTCCTTTTTAAACCAGTAGATAGCTAAGCAGATCAATAGACCGATCCAGAGCAAGTTTATCAATATAGGAAAGACTGCAACCAATTTTTGGGTTAGTGCTAAAGGTGTAAATAATACCCCCGAAAGGCTAAGAGGCAAGAAACTAACAGCTGCTGGGACAACCAGGATAATAAATTGCTGAGAAAGGAAAAATCCTATGGCCACCGCTAATACTGGAATCTGTTGTTTAAATACGGTGCTCAACATCAAGGTTAGTGCAATGTAGAATAGCGCTTCAATGGCGATTAATCCCAAAGCACCTAAGAAACTGGCAGGCAGCCAATTACCAACAAACCCAATCGAGAGTATTAAGTACGCTAGAATACCGGGGATTAGGACTATTGAAAATAGAATTCCTGTTGCGTTTCCAATAAATTTTGAAACTATGTATGCGAGTCTTGAAACTGGTTTTGATAGTATCCAGGAGGTTATGCCTGATTGTCTTTCTGCAAGTACAGATCCATGCATTAGAATTATTATTCCAAAAGGACCAAAAAAGCTAGCCATGCCTACATAAACTGATGTTAAAGATGTTAGATCAAAGACTATTTGCTGTGTCGCAACTATCTCTGAGGAACTCAACCAGACTGCTAGAGCCAGTGGACCATCTATCAATGCTACCCAGACTAATGTTTGCAGCCACCAACGCTTGGTTTTCCACCAATGACCTATTTCAAAGCTTACTAAGTTAGTTAGGCCTGAATTCCAAGCGGATTTTAATTGAATCGTCTTAGCGTTTTCGGTCATGGTTTTTTGCCGTCCATTATTAATTTCAAGAATATATCCTCGAGCTCGTAGGTTTGTTTGTTGAATTCTAAAACATTTACTTTGGAATCTTTGAGCAGGAATCTTAGCAGCTTACCTTCGGCTTCTTTTTCATTGTTTACTCCAATAAACCATTTTTCCTGAAGTTCTTTAGTTACCTTGTTGATATTTGTTACCCATTTTAGGTTTGAGACTTCTTCATACAATTCTTGGGAAGCGTTCTTTATTTTTACCTCATATACCGATTTTTCTTCTGCTGACATTAGGCTTTCTATTGGACCTTGCGCCATGAGTCTTCCTTGATTTAATATAGCTACTGAGTCACTAACTTTTTGTACGTCATCTAAAATATGGGTTGAATAGAAAATTGTTGATTTTTTACTTAGGCGCTTCATAACTTGTAGGACGTCATTTCTGCCGATCGGATCTAGTGACGCTGCTGGTTCGTCAAGAATTAGTAGATCCGGCTCGTTTATTTGAGCCTGAGCAAGACCCAGGCGTTGTAGTTCGCCTCCTGATAGATTCCCAATATATCTCTCACCTTTTTCTGTTAAATCGACAATTCTGAGCATTTCTTCGATTTGCTTGCGAGCTTGATCAGTTGGACCTTTAAAAAAGAATCCTAAAGAAAATTTCAGTATTTCTCGGATAGTTTTTTGTTTTGGGAAGCGTGGATATTGTGGCAAATATCCTATTCGTTGTCGAATCTGAATCGATTTTTTTACCATGTCTAGTCCGAATATGCTGCCGGTTCCTGAGGATGGCTTGGCTAATCCTAATAGTAATTTCATGGTAGTTGTTTTTCCGGCGCCGTTAGGACCCAAGAAACCAAAAATTGAGTTTTGCGGAACTTTAAGGTACAAAGAGTCGAGCGCATTTATGCTTCCATAATTTTTGGTTAAGGCTTTAGTTTCTATTACCAATTGTCTTGATTTAGTCAGCCTTAGCATCCTCTCAATAGCTTTTTATCTATATATGTAATTTATGATATTATTAATTTGCTTGTATAGGCTAATTGTCCGCTTCAGTCATATCAAGCAATTTTCTGAGGACTATTTAAACAAAAAATCAAATGATTGCCTTGTTACATATTTCTTTAAGTAAGAAAGAAATTGTCCCGTGGGGAAAGATTATGCCATTTTTTGTTATATACTCAAGCAGTGAGCTTCAACAATACCTTGAAAAAAATACAAATAGATTGTATTTCTTTGACTATTTTTGTTAATGTAAAGTTGTTTTTTGTGCTCCTTAGGGGTTGGTTGTTGTAGGGGTTAGACTACCACTCACACTAATATCGTATATTCACACTTAATAAATCAGTTAATATCGTAAATATTGAGGAAGGAGAAAAATGAAAAAAGGATTCTTGCATGGAGCAATACTCCAAAGTGTACTACTAAATATCATAAAAGAAACACCAGAAACCAGCAAGCACGGATATGCAATAAACAAATCACTGAAAAAAAAGCACGACATCCTATTACCCCACTCAACTCTCTATGGAGAACTTGCAAAATTAGAAAAAGAAAAATTAGTGAAATCCGAATGGGATATAACTTCGAAAAGAGCTAAAAGAAAATACAAACTAACACAAAAAGGAGATAACACAATAAAGCAAATCTTTTTAGAAATGAGCGCCATAACCCAGTCTAATCAACATAAATGGTAAAGTTCATGGCTTCAAGTAGTATCCTTTTAAATATAGTAAGACCATCTTTGATTTTTAATTTTTTATCCCCTATTCGAGGCCTATAACTGATCGGAATCTCCACCGCTTCATAACCCTGTTTTTGAACCTCAGAGTTAAGCTCAACCTCAATATCAAACCCTTTGGATTTTACCTTCCAGTCTCTAAAAATTTGAGCCCGAATAACTCGCAGCCCAGTCAAGGGATCCTCTAATTGTATATCATTTAGAAAACCATGCGCAAATGCAATCATTCTATTTCCAAAGTAAAATTTTGAGTGCAGAGCCTCCTTATCTCTTTTGCCAAACAATCGATTGCCACAAACCATGCCCACTTCAGGGTAGGTTTCTAGTATTTCGATCATTTTAGGCAGGTATTCGGCTGGATAGGTATAGTCTGCATCTGTTAAGACTACAAACTCGATGTTTTTGTCCATCCAGGGTATAGCTTGGGCTATTGCGTCTCCTTTACCTTTACCCGTCTGAGAGAGGGTTTGTGCGCCAAAGGCTTTTGCTACATCTAGTGTTTGGTCGTTGCTGTGGCCATCTATTACCAAAATGTGTTTTGTGGTTAAGTGGTTTGAGACTTCTTGGATTGTTAAGCCGACTCCTTTCTCCTCGTTCATGGCAGCTATTAGCACTGCTGTGTTTTTTGCCGAATCTTTTAACAAGTATGGCCTTCTCCGTTTTCTAAGTTATTATAACTGGTTTAGCGTTCATAAAGCTGTGTGACTGTGAACTAGCTACAGCAAATGATTTTTTTGTTTCGTTGGTGAAAGCAGTCAATTTTTAGTACCCTTTTTGTCAGTCTAAAAAAAGCCGAAGAGGCATTTGATAGAGGCAAAAGACAGACTCCAAGAATATACTATAACTCTTGAGAACCTTGTTGATGAGCAAACAACCAAGCTCAGAGATTCTGAACGTTTAGCTGCCATAGATGCAACTGCAGGTATGGTTGGGCATGATATTCGAAATTCTTTACAGGCTATTGTTAGTGATGCCTTTTTGTCAAAGATGGAAATTGAGGGTCTTAGCGATAGCGGCTTGTGCAGGTTTAGATTTTTTCGGTCGCCATGTTAAAGCGCTATATAGAGTGAATGCTAAGAGTACCGCAAACACCGCTACTTTGATTGTTGTGAAATTTTGTAGGGTTGAGTAAAGTGCGAATGCTGCTGGGAAGGCGCCAATATAAATTGTGAAAAATATTGCGCCGGGCAGCTTGTAGTTGTATCTGTAGTCTTTAAAGATGCGCCTGCCGAAGTACAATGCTGCTAAGCGTCCCATTCCGTGGGTGCATTTTATGCAGTTATAGCAGGGGCGCAGGCAGCCCAGTATATTTAAGACACCGTAGATCAGGATGAGCGTGAGTATGAAAAATACGAGTCCCACTGTGAAGTTATAGAGTGCGAATGCAACTGTATCAAGGATAATCCATATAAAAAGAGCAAAATTTCCCCAATGAACAAGTTTCTCAGGGAAAAAAATTGGTCGACCATTTTTTGGTTCAGTCATGTCTCATAGCCTCATATATTATACTAGATATTGTTTGAAGGTTGCTTCGATGTGGGCTTTAGGGTATGCCCCAACTATTCGCTCCACTTCACGACCATTATGGAAAACGATGATTGTAGGTATGCTCTTTATTGCAAAGCTGCTTGGGATAATTTGGTTTTCATCCACATTCATTTTGGCGAAGGTTACTTTGCCGGCGTATTCTGCGGCTAGTTGCTCAATTACTGGTCCGACCGTTCGGCATGGTCCGCACCAAGGCGCCCAGAAATCTACAACTAAGAGTGGATTGGTCTTCATGGTATTTTCAAAGTTGGCGTCTGCGAGGCTGAGTGGGCGGATGTTTATTTGTTTTGGGTGGTCAGCTTGATCTAGTATTTTTTGGATTTTTCTTTGTTTTATTTGTTCTAACTCTTTATCTTCAAACATATATGTCCCTCAAGTGTGATTATGCTTTATTTTTAGCTGCGTCTCGTAGTTTCCAAACGTTGCAGGTAGGAGCATGGTCACACATCTCTTCTGGGATGCCTCGTGGGCATTCTAATTTTTTCTCCATCTCTTGCACTTCCTTGATAAGATAAGGGTCAACCAGCCAAATATATCTTGCGGTATTGCCAATACAAAACAATACTGTTTATATGTTAGAAATCACATTGCATACCTATGGAAAGCATAATCCTGCTCACAAAAAAAGGCGCATCTTGCACCGACTTGCTCACATGCCTCTATAATCTAAAACCAACTGACATAGAAATACTTCAAACAGTCGTCAAAAACCCAAACGCAAATCTAGACCAAATCGCCGCAGAAGTCCAAAAAGACCGAAGTTCAGTTCATCGCGTCCTATCCAAACTTGTCAGCTTGAACCTCGTTACCAAGCAAACCAAAACTATCAAAGGCGGTGGATACTATCACACCTACGACATACTCGACCCAGCATTAATCAAAAAGCATGCCAAAGAACGAGTGAAAGAAATTACAGAGAGCTTACAGAACCTAATCGACCACTTCGACGAGGACTTTGAAAAACACTTACCCAAAAAATAACAACAAAAGCAATACAATCGTCTCATTGTAGACAGATTCATCGGTCAGTTTGCTGTGAAGACTTGCATTTCTCCCTGATTAGAGAAGCGACTTTGCTTATCGCTGCTCTGTACTGTTGGTTCACTGCATCGATCGCAACAAAAATATGAATGTGTGCGAAAAAAACTTCGAAAGGTGGCGGGTTAGCGCTTAACGTAGAACTTAATACATTGAAATAATAAAAGTTATCCAGTAGACACGAAATGCCTGTACTTGTAAAACAACCAAATTGAAGGTTGGTTGATTTTGATCTTGTTTGAAGTCTAATTTTTAAAGACCACCTCTGTTTATAGTACACAGGATTGTTTCAATTTTTTGGAGATGCTATTTATGAAACTTTTGAATGGGCTTCTCGTTGTTGGTGAAAAAAATGTTTTCAAAGGACTCTCAGAGATAATAGATATATCGCTTGAAACAAATTCCATCATTAATGAAATGCTCAAGGCAAACTATGAAGAACATGTGTTATCTACACACATGCAATGCGTGCGTGCTTTAGAAAAAAAATCTGATAAAATGGCTTTTAAACTAAGCGAGGAGGTTACAGGTGGCGCAATCAGCCCGAATATAATTGATAATTTTCTTGAATGCATCCATATTGCTGACAATATTATCGATATCCATTACTATATAAGTAGAGAACTAAATCGAATGTCTGAAACCCACTCGATTGATTTTAAGGCACATCAAGAAGCAGCCTGGGAGTCGATATATGAGAACATATTTAGTTTTGGGCAAATGTCTCTTCAAAAATTAAAGGAAATGCTCTCTACGTCCGATGAATCTGAAACTGCTGGTTTACTTAAAGAAATCGAAGCATTAGAAGAAAAGGGGCGACGAAGTGAAAGACCAAGGCTTCGATAAACTGTACCGAATATCTCCAAATTTGACGTACTTACAGTTTTTTCATTATTCAGAGGTTCTTCATAAATCCGATGACATTCTAGACTCATGCGAGGATGCTTCACAATTGATTGTTTCAATAATTACGTCGATTCTTAAGTGAGGAAAAAATGTCATTAATATCGCTTGCTCTAATCGCGCTAACCTTTCTAACGGTTATGTTAGTTTCAGGAAATAACTTATCGGCATGCGTTGGCCCAGCGATAGGTTCAAGAATTTTGAGAAAAAATTTTGGAATCCTTTTAGGCGCTGTTGGATTTACAAGTGGACTGCTTATTCAAGGAACACTCATGACAAAATCAGTTGAAAATCTATTTCCAAATATTACACCAGAACTTCAAGCAGCATCACTTCTGGTTACTATAATAATTTTTATAGTTGCTGATGTTATGAGAGTTCCGCTTTCTTATACCATGTCGCTTGCAGGTTTACTTGCAGGGTTATCGATTGCGAGGGGGAGTTTGATAAATCAAGGTTATATATTTGACGTTGTAGTGATGTGGTTTATTGCGCCTGTTGTGGCTATTTTGTTTGCGTATTTTGCATTAAAACTCCTCCACCTTAAAAAATCCAAACACATTTGGAAGCGCTTGAAAATCTACAAAATAGCCATAATAGTATTCTCTTTTTCTTCAGCATATGTTCTTGGTGCAAACACACTTGGACTAATAGTTGCCACGGGCAGCGTTAGCCTAACAACCATAATTGGGGCGGTTATTGCCATATTCATTGGCTCGTTTTATTTTAGTGCAGGTGAAATTAAAAGAGTCTCTCAAGAACTCTTCTTAATGCGGTATCCCAATACGACTGTTACTCTCTTGGCGTCCACACTAATGGTTGAAATAGCTACAGCTTTTAATATCCCGCTTTCAAATACTCAGACACTCTCAGCAGCGGTTTTTGGGGCAGGATTAACGTATAAGAGCCGATTTATGTCTCTAAAACCATTTATCACTATTGTAGTGGGCTGGATAGTAGCACCACTATTTAGTTTTATTTTAGGTTTAATAATAGGCAAAAGCTTGGCATAGGATATTATTTGCTTCTTAGCAGCTCAGTATCATTTGGAGAATTATTTTTTCCCTTCCTTGAAAGTTTGCTATTATTGATATTGTTGCGTTTAGAACAGTCACTATGTATAGACCTTAGTCTCCTCAGAAATGTGAGACAAGGGTATAGCGTTAAGCCTTAAATTTTTAAGGTACTCAATCAATTGCTGACTTAAATTAAAGAGGTGTGATCATTTTTTTCTTTCGCCGTTTGTATTATATTTTTGAAACGACAATTCCTCTTTAATCTATGAAACTCTGATTTTTCCTGTTTCTCTGTTTCTGTAGTTGTATTTGTGTAGTCACGTAACCTTATTTGGAACCAATACAACCCTCTCTTGGTATATCTATAAATTCTAAGCTGATAGAATATGGAGCGAGTAATTTCTTCCAATTATAACAGATTTAACGCAAAAGAGGCATGGACCCAAAACCTTCAACAAGCCATATTTGCTTCAGATAAAATAAGAAGCACAATAGGACCAACAGGTGCATACAAGCTTGTAACCTACAACCGTGGCCCAGAGCAAGTAGTAAAAGTTACAAAAGATTCAATTGCTATTTTAGACGAACTTGCTATTAATTATCCCCCCGCTATTATTGTTGCGGAATCAGCAAAGATGCAGAGAAATGAAATCGGGGATGGCGCCGCCTGCTTTGTAGTTTTTCTTTCAGCTCTGCTAAAACAGGCTGACACTCTATCCGCAATGGGATTACACCCCAATACAATTGTTGAAGGGTATAGTTTGGCGGCAAAAAAAGCCACTGAAATTATGGAAATGCAATCAAAATCAATAGGTTGCGACGGTGATGTTTTAGATTCTATAGATTGTGGCAGAAACCTTCTGACGCCAAAACTACGTTTGATGATTAGACGAGCATATACCCGAAGTTTCTCTAACGGAAGCTTCGACATCGATAATGTAGGTTTTATAAAAAAAATCGGTTGCTGTGCTCAAGAATCAACTTTGATCGATGGTATTATTATAAGAAAGGATAAGGCTCACCCAAACATGCCTAATCACGTTAAAGATCTACGAGTTGCCGTTACCAGTGGGCATTTAGGCATAAATCGTTTGGAGCTTAAAATGCGGCGAGAAGGACCCATTCCTATCCAGGTTAACATAACAAATCATCAACAAATTCAACAATTAAATCAGGTAACAGAAAAATTAGAAAATAGTTACTTGAAGGTGCTTGTCAAGCATAAAATCAATGTTTTGGTCTCTGCGCAGCCTATCGAAGAGCGTCAGAAAACTGCTTTGGTAATGAACGGTATCTTTGCAATTGAAAGTGTGACCAAAAACGATTTAGAAGGCATTGCTAGGGCAACTGGCGCTAAAGTTTTAGCGTTAATCAGTGACTTATCTAAAGATGATGTGGGTAAAGCTGAAGCGTTGTCTGTGGATAAGTTAGATCTGGAAAAAACTGTTACTTTTCAAGGCTGTGGCGGTGCCACGTTTTTGTTAAGGGCAAATACCCGCTGTATTCTTGATGAGCTTGAAGTTGCTATAAAAAATAGTTTGATAACTCTGAAGCTTTCTGACAAAGAGCCTAAGTTTTTGCCAGGTGCTGGAGCAGTTGAAATTATGATAGCTCAAGAACTTCATCGCTATGCATTGACTATTCCAAACAGGCATCAGTTGGCTATAGAAGCCTTTGCTGAAGCATTGATTGATATACCTCGATGTCTCGCTGAAAACTATGGCTTAAATTCTACAGAAATACTCATAAAACTACGTCAACTTCATGATAGCGGTTTGGCAAGCTATGGTGTTGGTGTGCAGGGATGCACCGAAGGCGTTTGCACTCAGTCTATTGCAGTTTTACGTTCTATTGTGAGACGTGCATACGAAGTTTCATCGTTGATGCTCCATATCGACGAACTGCTGATTTCCAAAGAGATTGCAAAATTTCATAAAAAATGAAAAACTTAATTCGGCATAGTGAAGTAAACTATTGCACCCAAAGCTATGCTTGTAAGCCACAAAGAAGCGGTTATGCGCATCCATTTTTTAGTAGGTTTCGGCAGATCATTTAATGCAAATATTAACGCAAAAGTTATTGCTGGAATCCCAGCAATGGCGTGGATTAGTTGTAGAATCGAAAAAGAAGATGCCATTTCAAGATTTGGGCTAAGGTAGAATATGAACAGTGAAGGAAGCATTACAACGCCTATTGCGATTAAGTTTAGTACGATTGCGCCTGTCATTGTCCACCTATGTAGCTGAATGGAATCTCTGTTTCTAATCCTAGCGATCGCCATGCCGATTATTCCGATTCCTAAAGCGACAAAAACTAGTGTCATAGATTCTTGTTCAAGAAGTGGACTAATAGCGTTAATGATTATGTTGGCTTTCTCCTAAAAACTGTTATTTTTAATGTCTGGAAGTCACCATAGCATTTTTAAAAAAAATCAAAAAAATAGGGTTAAACAAGTTTAGGTTTGGTCTTAATTCGAGCCACTGAAATCGCTACTGCAGCTCCTGCAGCCAGTACAAAGATAAGCATGATACTCATTGGAAATTCAGGAATGGCTGCTTCGATTACACAGTTTCCCCACATGCCTAAGTCAACGTGTCCTGGTACTTTGCATATGTAGTAGTAATCACCAACATTGTCGCTGACTGTGAAAGTCACTGTAGCTGTTTGACCAGGCTGAACGTATGTTCCAGGGTTAGTTTCAGAATTAAATAGCACTGTTGAGCTGTCGCTTTTTCCTGTGGTTACTGCAAAGGAGTGTGGCAAAGATGTGTCAACGTTGTGAAAAGTTACTGTTACTTTTTCTCCATCGTGCAAAGTGATTGTAGGTCCAGGCGAGGTTATGTTGTCTGCTGAGTATCCAAACCCATAGGTTCCAGAGGCTCCTGAGGATACAGGTCCACCATACAATGTAATGTTAGCTGTGTTCCCTTGTGCTTCAACGGGTACTGCACCAATTGTCAAAGATGCTGCTGCCATGAGAGATACCAATAGAAATATTGCCATTTTTTTCATTAAAGATCCTCAAGAAGGAAGAGCCGGGTTTTTCTAAAAAGGCTTTGTTATAATGCTAGTACAGTAACAAATTAAAAAAAAACAAAATGGACAATGGATCATGCAATGGGTAGATAGCTTACTGTAAAGCTGGCTTTGTCGTTTCCGACATCTGAAATTTTCAGAAGTGGAATTCGTTGTTGGTTAACAAGAACCGTTTTAACATAATTGAAATCAGCTAAATCACCAGAAACCCCGTTTAGCGTTAAAGTACAGTTTGACATGCTTATCTGACCAAAATCCGCTAATGCTCTGAACTTTCCGTTAACAGTCGGGCGCTCTACTATCCATTCGGCTGAAAGTTGACTTGATGTATAACTGAAGGTCTGGTTGAAGCTTTCTTGGTTTGATAGGTTGATTATATAAATCGACCATTGATTTGTAGCTGAATCTAATAGTTTAACTGTCGCCAGTACTTTATCGCCTGGAGATATTGCGACAGAGAAAATAGGTACTGAAGGTGTAGGTAAAAGTTCGTACCATGCATAGTATGTTGGCTGTCCATTAAGGCTGTCTTGCTCAGTGCCTACTTGAATTAATGTGTTACCAAATGTTCCGCCTATTCCTACCCAGATGGCTAAAAACGTATCTGTGGCTGAGGCTTTTACTTGAGGAACAACCCATGATGCGCTAACCTCTGTTACAACCGGGAGCGGTTGGCTGAAGTTCGTTGCTACTGCATAACCTCCCCAGTTTACATCAGTTGAAATTCTTGGCTTAGACAAAGGTGTGCTCGTCGGCGTGGATGCTGGAGGTGTAGTGTTCGTGTTTGTTAAGGGAAATACAATGTACACGTAGGATATCAATGACACTACAATTATGAAAACGAGTACTAATGCTGCAATCACAATAGCTACTTTATCTGATAATAATTCAGATCACACCTATTACAAAATTTAGCTATTTTATTTGAGGTACGTTGAGTTAAAAAGCTATGAGGCTGTGTGTATACTATTACAGCTGCTAATAGTTTAAAGAGGTTTAGACCAAAACAAAAAATTAATTGTACACTTTTGGCCGTTAGTAACTTGTAAATAAGCTGCTAGCCGCTCTTGTATTCTACGCATATGACCACAAAAGACGGTTGGGTTGACGTTAACGGTGAAACCTGCGCGAAGAGCAGAAAGACAATAGCCCACGTCTTCACCTAAATAGCAACTTCCATCAACTAAGGGGAATAAGCGGAAAGCTACTCGATTATCATTCATTATTTTCCGGCTCAGAAGCATGCAGGCTGTCGCTACAACATCGGATGCATCCGCTTTCTGCATGTTTCCCCAAGTTACGGAAAGAAATTTTGCATCAAATATTCCGAATGCTAAAAAAACGTCGATGTCATCTGCGTTTTGGACTTGTCCCTCCTCGATTCTTATCGGGGAAGCAATGCGTGCCTGCGGCAATATTCCAGCAGAAACATCTTTTTGATCCGAAATCAATGTTTTTATTGTATTTGGGCTTAAAATTACATCAGAATCCAAAAACAATGCGTAATCATGCTTTTTGCCCTGGTTTAGTAATACATTACGGTGATGTACTAGCTCAGGTAATCGTGCATCCTTGCCCTCTAATACACCGCTTTTTACTTGCTTGACCTCAAGAAGAGTGTAGGGCAACCTGAAATTTTCTGAAAGGTAGGTAGCATATTTATCGTACAGTTTAGGGGTTGATGAGAAATAAACATGAATTAAGTCACCTGAGAGAATGAATTGATTATTGAGGCTATTCCAGCATTGCTTCAGAATGTATTCTGTGAAATTGTCAAATTGGACTGGGAGCGGAGTCATAACAGCTATTTGCTTCATTTTAGAACACAATTTATAGCAGACTAATTAAGAAAAAAGCCATTCATTGCAATCAAAGAAAACAAGAAATGGGAAGTTAAGGTGATGATACAAGCTGACCTGGGCTTTGCAGATATTTCTTTATGCCTTCAGCAGCAACATACGATGTTGGTCCTACTGGATGCGTTCCACCGATAGTTGTGTTATCGCCTGTCGGGTCACAATATTCGCCTGCTCCAAACAGGTTGTCGCTGGTCCAGCATTGCTGCCACTTGTTAAAAACGGAAACTGCCGGATCAGTTCCTAGTCGTGCACCGCCTCGAATGTGAATACTCCAGGTAGTCATATGGCTTTCAGTATTAACTGGGTTGGAGACCTGAACATTGCTTGCCCCCATTTTTGACAGTATATCGCCATACATTGGTGCAAGGTAATTGGCGCATTTAACGGTGTTCATGCCCCAATCTATAGTATATCTCGGTAGTGGGTCTCCATAGATGTCTGTGTAATGTGGGTCCAAATCAATGAACCAATCGGTTGTCGGCGGCCACATCCCATAAGGCGAAAGTGTTAGCTTTGTTTTTGTGGGCAGGAAATGGTCTTTAAGGCCTGCTTTAAATGTGCTTCCAATCATGTTCTTGTTTGGGTTTGCTGCGTAGATGTAGAAGTTCGTTGGGCCTCCACCTGTGAAGCTTCCGACGCCCACCGGGTAGGCGCCTCCGATAAAGTCTAAGCCTGTGTGATCAAAGTTGTCATCAGCTAAGTCTCGAATTGAGTAGCCTCCGCCAGCGTTGCCTGCGGGATACGCATTGGCTCCTATGTTAAGGGTTCCAGAGGCACTTCTGACTGCTGCACCCGGGTCTCCTGTTGCTGGTCCTCTACCCATTGAACCGGTGATTTTCACGGGGTCATAGGGAGTGCCGATTCCTGAGTGCAGCATCATTTTTACTGCATTGAATCCCCAAAGACCGTTGAAGAATACCTTGGCGGGTTGAACGTTAACCCTGCCTTGTGGGTCATAGTAGCGGGCAGCGGTAATTTTTCCAGAACTATCAGTATCCAATCGGAATATGTAGCTGTGAAGTCTCATCTCGAGATTCCCAGTTTTCAAAGCAGCAGGTATAACTCTAAAGTCTGTGTTTGCTTTCGCACCTGTTTCACAAACATAGTTGCATGCAGCTCCACACCAGCCATCATATGCGCATTGCTGAACGGCTACGCCGTATTGGTTGACGAAGCCTTTAGAGGCTAAAGCGAGTGGTGTTGGGAAGGGTGTATATCCTAAATCTGTGGCTGCACTCTTGAAGGCTGTTCCGATAGGCGTGTCTGGTGGAGGCGGCAGAGGATACCCTGTTAGGCTTGGAAGAAGCGGTCCTTCATTTGTTCCGCAAACTCCCCACATCTGCTCCCATGTTTCATAGTAGGGAACATAGTCGTTATATGTCATTGGCCAATCAGTGATGTCTTGGTGAGGTACAGCATTGTTGAGGAAATCTAAGCCATATCGGTTCACAGTCTGTGAATACATCTCATAGACCCATGGTGAATAGCGCCCCATGTTGCCCGAATAGTGCTGACATGCACCTCCAACACCATAACCTGTTGAAGTGAATTGTCCTGCAACTGGGGGTGTGTTTCTACGGACGGGCTGGGCAAACTGGTTTCTGTTGTTTCTCATAGTTACTGTTGAAGTTCTCAATAGGTCGCTGTATTTGCGCATCATGCCTATGCCCCATTCATCATATTTCGTGGCATAGAAATCATTGTAGTAATCCCATTGAGGTCCTCTTTCTAAACCTACTACTTTGTAGTTTGCCTTAGCCAACTCTGTGGCTACGACTCCTCCCATTGCACCCAAGCCTAAGACGACAACGTCTACGGATGGATGAGTGATTACTTGGCTCATGAACTTGTTCCTCCATTGATTATTTTTAGCGTTTTTTGGTATTCGCCTAAACTATGCGGTGCATATCTTGTTGGAGTGCTGGCTACCATCAACTTTAAAACATCTCTGCCATCGTTGAATGCGTTGCCCATGTTAGCGCCACTAAAACCGGTGAGTTTCCAACCAACCATTCCTATGTTACCACCATATGCGGGATCCATAAAGAAGCCTGACCATGTCATAAGTAGCAACTCTTGGAAGAAGTCACGGGGAACAATTCCATTGAAGTCGCTAGGCTTGTTGTCATAGAGGTCGTTTAGCATTGATGTTCGGTCATTTGTGTTTAAATCTTCAAAGTTTTTGCCCAATACGCTGTTTGAATATTTCTCTAATCCTTCCAAGACCTACTCTCCAGAACTCCCTCATAGTTAGGTTGTACTGGTATTTCATGCCTGAGAAAAATGGAACATCATATGTGCCTTCAGGATATGTTATTCCATCAACTGTTACGGGGCCACTTAAACCAGGTTGGACAAAGGGCGCTTTCATGTACATCCTAGCGTTACTACCATAATCTGTGGATATTTGATTGGCAATGAAGTAGACAACGCCTGCTTCCTTCCCTCCAGGACCAGACGAATCGTTGGGGATTACTGTTTCAACAATTGCCTCAAGCTCTTTTTGTTCCGTAATGCTAAAGTCAATAATTGCTTGTGCACCCGATAGTTGACTCTGTGCGGCGGCAAGTTGAGTTTTATCTAGTGTTGACTTGACTATTCAAACTGCTAACTTCACTGTTTAAACTGCTAACTTGACTTTGAAGCTCTTGCACCTTAGTCGTGTCAGCGTTAACCATATTTGTCAAAACTGGTATTTCTATAGCGCTTGCGGCACCCGCACCAATAACGCCTGCGACTCCATACTTGATGAAGCGTCGTCTATCCATAGGTTTGCTGTTTTGCTCTTTAGTCTGGTCGTTAGCCGTTTCATCAGTTGACATAAAAAAAACCTCTAGTTAAGTATCCTAATAAGTCCTTTAAAACATATGTGTCTACTTAGTTGTGCCTACAATAAAAGTTGCTGTTATGATACATATACACAGATTTAAATTGAGTATTTAATTAATATTAAGTATTTTAGAGGTCATAATTAACTTGATTTATATTGAAACTTCAGAAAAAGATGTTAAACGCCCTGTTAAATTAATAGCTTTGAAATACATAGATGCATTGGTTGCCTTAGAAGGTAAAATCGGTGACATAAGTACGCCTTGGATGATATGTGGTGATTTAGGGGAAGCCATAAGAACCGTAGATGTGGATCCCGAAAGAATAGAAATAATAACAACCAAAGAGGGTGCTCAAGAAATTTTCATCAGAGTCAAAGATTTTCACCCCTCAGACATAGAATTCAAAGTAGAATGTCTTCCGCGTAAAGCTTTGGTTGAACAGAAAGAGTATCCGATTAAAATTCGAAGCTATAATTTTGATTTCCAAGTAAACGATGTTCCCGTTAAAGTTTATGGAGATTTGCAACTTCAGATTGATAATTGGGATTGGGGTGACAAAATTAGTATTTCATCAGACTATGTTTCAGTTGTGGGCCATAATATTTCAGTAATGCCTCTAGATTCAAAACTTGATTTATATGCGGGATTAGGCTGGGTTGATCGTGCAAATAAAATTTTAAATGTTCTTCAAAGAACTCGCCATTAGCGGTATGAAAACAACTAAGACCCAACACGTTTGTATTCTAGACTTTAAATCTATACCAGCAGTATAAGGTATGTGATTGTATCAATGCAATCACACACTCTTAAACAGCTTATCAAAGTTATTTCCATAGTGACTATTTAAGTTCTATTTTTTATCGCGAGTGATAAAATATGGCAGAAAACACAGAAGATACCAAAATAAGCATAGGCTGGTACGTCGCTGCAATCGTAGTAACAGTGATTATCATAGCTGTTGGGGTAATAACTTACGAAATCACGTTACCCAATTCATCAAATGTGCTGCCGACGTCAACGCCTGTATCCTCCCCATCAATTTCCCCCTCTTCTACACCATCCACTTCTACATCAGTTTCACCATCAACTTCTCCCGCTCCGTCTGGTTCAGGGAGCCAGACTTCTTTAACATTATACGCTGGCTCAGTTACCTCTGGTTCAGGTACCTATGGCTACGGAGATAGCGCAAGTAGTATAGTTTCTCCAGGTCCTACCTTACACCTTAAGGCGGGTACAACGTATACCATGACTGTTCATAATGCGGGTAAAATTCCACATTCATGGGAAATAGTCTCAACAAAAGCGACAAGCAACTCACCATTGTTTGGTGCAGGCATTAACATATCTAGCTATATACCGCCAGGCACATCAGCGTCAGTTACATTTACTCCTGACAAAGCAGGCAACTATTACTATGTATGCACTGTTCCAGGACATATTTCTCTTGGCATGTGGGGCAATGTAGTGGTCAGTTAACAGTTTTTATGATTTTTTAAGACTTAAAATTATTGAAGGAGATAAAAAATGAGTTTGCCGATTCCCCCGACAGCGGAAACTTACTACAATCTTTTCACACCATTTTTCATAATAGGGATAGTAGCTGGCGGCATAGTAGTTGGCTATATGGTTTATTATGCTTATGTTAACCGTAAGAACGTCGGGCGACGGGAATTCAAGATATCTAAAGTACATTTCAAATCCAGAGCAAGAGAAGCAATTGTTCTTGCCATGGTTTCTTTAAGTATACTTTTCACTTTATCGATACTGTCTGATCAAGTTGCTTATGGAATTCAAACACCGCCTAATGATCCAAATGCTATAGTTATCGATGTTACTGCCTTCCAGTGGGCATTTGAATTCACTTATCCAAACAATGTAACTGTAGCCACTGATTGTAGAATCCCTGTGGATACGACTGTTATTTTTAATGTTACAAGCAAGGACGTTATGCATGATTTTGGATTACCGCAGTTCAAGATTAAAACTGATGCTATACCCGATAGATACAATATCATTTGGTTAAGCGTGCCCTCCCTCGAGGGACAGAATGAACTCACTTATCAAATTAAATGTTATGAACTCTGCGGAATTGGACATACCTTCATGGATGCTAATCTAGTAGTCATGAGTCAACAAGCATTTGCTCAATGGCTAAACCAGACCGCTGCAAGCCAAGGAGTAAGTTAGAAAGTGTACGAAAAAGGGTTTTCACTAAAAAGATGG
The DNA here is from genome assembly GCA_963810275.1 of uncultured archaeon. Classification (GTDB taxonomy): domain Archaea; phylum Thermoproteota; class Bathyarchaeia; order Bathyarchaeales; family Bathycorpusculaceae; genus Bathycorpusculum. The sequence continues at coordinate 72,547 of CAWENF010000021.1, read as the reverse complement.
TTAACTACTACCAACCACAAAGACGTTGGTCTTCTATATCTGGTTACTTCTATATTTTTTCTTACTTTAGCCGGTACCATAGCGGAGACGGTTCGAGGCCAACTGGCTGTTCCAAATGGTGGGCTTCTTACACCTGGTCTTTACGAACAAGCCATTAGTTTTCATGGTTTGATAATGATTCTTTGGTTTTTGTCTCCTTTTGGAATAGCTTTGGCTAACTATTTTGTTCCAACACAGATAGGCGCAAAAGAAATGGCTTTTCCCAGATTAAACGCAATGAGCTATTGGTTGTACGTTTTAAGCGGGCTTATGCTTGTGAGTACCATATTTTTGCCAGGCGGTGGACCACAAGCAGGTTGGACAATGTATGCGCCGCTTAATACAAGCGCTTACATGCCGCAACCTGGAATGGCTATTGGTGTTCTTGCGTTAGGTATACTTGCGGCTTCAGTTACTATGTCTTCAGTTAATTTCATAACTACCATTCTTAGAACACGAATCAAAAGCATGCACTGGTGGAAAATGCCTCCGTTCACTTGGTCTGTTTTGTTTACAAATTTTCTGATGCTCTTTGCCTTTCCGCCCATAGCAGCAGCCGCTGTCTTGCTTATTACTGACCGCGTATTTGGTACTGTATTCTTTTCCAGTCCTCTTGGGGGGGCACTTTTATGGGACCAATTTTTCTGGTTTTTTGGACACCCCGAAGTATACATAGTGGTTCTCCCTGCTCTCGGTGCCATAGCAGAGATATTCGTTACATTCAGTAAAAGACCCCTTTTCCAGAAGAAAGTTTTCATAATAGAAATGGCTGCAGTTACGGTGCTTAGTGCTGGAGTATGGATCCATCACATGTTTATGACAGGAATAAGCTTGCAAGTTAGAGAAGTTTTTTCCCTGACGACAATGGCGATTTCTGTTCCTTTTGAGGGCTTAGTTATTGGTTTGATTCTCACTTTGCGCAAAAGCGCTTTGAAAATTCCTACACCTATGCTCTATGCAATGGGCGCTTTATTTTTCGTAATTTTGGGCGGAATCACAGGTGTTTTTCAGGCCTCAATAGCTTTGGATTATGCTTATAGAGGTACTTACTGGGTTGTAGGACACTTTCATTATGTAATGGTGGGGACCACAATCTTTGGTCTAGTAGCTGCACTCTACTACTGGTTCCCTAAAATCACAGGCAGAATGTACAACGAGAAAATTGGAAAGATTACTTTTCTTTTTTCGTTCTTAGGTTTCAACGTTCTTTATTTTCCATACTTTTTGCTTGTAGACATGCCAAGAAGAGTAGCCAGCTATGGTAGCAATCCTGAATGGTGGCCCTTTAATTTAGTTGCTACAATAGGCGCACTTATCTTTGGTCCTGTTCTCTTAATTTCTTTTATAAATATTGGACATAGCGCCTTTAGAGGCAAGCGTTGCAAACCAAACCCGTGGGATGCAGTAGCACCTGAATGGACCGGTGATTATATCTCGGCAGAACCAGACATGCCTGAATCAACAGTGGAAAAAGGAGGAGGCGGCTAAGATGTCAACGACTACGAATGAACAGGACAACACCATAGATGAAGAACCAAAAAAACGGACTTTTCTTCCAGTAGTTATCGCGATCGGTACAATTCTTTTTCTATATGGATTTATCATGTTTATCCCGCTTGCAATAGCTGGGTTAGTGATAATCGCGGGTGCTGTTGTAAAATGGTTCATAGACGACTACCATGACAAGTATGCAGTAGTCAAGGAGCCCGTAAGAGAAAAATGGCCCTTTGAAACTGCCAGCAAAGAGAAAATTGGTGTCTGGGTTTTTCTAATGTCCGAGATAGTGTTGTTTGGCTGCATAATCTTCGGATATATATATGTACGATTAGGAAGCCCAACGTGGCCAGTAGCTGGAGAGACACATAATGTCGTCATTGGGGCTGTAAATACTGTTTTCCTTTTAACGAGCAGTCTGGCGATGGTTCTTGCTGTCCAATCAGCAAGAAAAAATGATCAACTAGGCATAAAGATGGGGCTGCTAAGTGCCTTCACTTTAGGCTCGTTATTTTTGATGGTTAAACTTGCCATCGAATGGCCGCGAGAGATTGCTAACGGATTTGTAATAACTGGGGGACTAGCACCTTCTAGTTACTATACATTGATGGGGTTACACGCCATTCATGTAGGCATAGGTTTAGGTGGGCTTACCTATCTTATGGCTAAAGGCTTTGCTGGTCGATTTACGCCTTTATCGCATACTTCGCTTGAGCTTATTGGAATCTATTGGGCGTTTGTCGACATTGTTTGGATTTTTCTTTTCCCGCTTTTCTATTTGATATAGGAGTGAAAAAAATGGACAGAAAAACATTGTACATAAGTATCTGGGGGTTATTAGTAGCGGCAACTTTTGGCGAGATCTATATTTTCACAACCGCTCTATCAGTTGAATATAAAGCTGTTAGTATACTCATTTTAGCTGGCTCACAAGCTGTTACAAATGCTGCCTTTTTTATGAATTTGCGGTATGAAAAAAAAGTTATATCTCTGCTTCCGCTTCTGGCAATTATTACTATTAGCACGTTAATTGTTACGGCTATACTTTCGGTGGGGCGATAGGGAATGGACAAGTCTTATTATCCATTGGTTGTCATAGCAGCGTGTGCAATTGCGCTTATCGTTGCAGTAGCACTCTTCTTGCTTTTACCTATACAGCAACCTTACATTGCTGGAACAGCTTCATCTGAGATTCCAACATTAAACATCACGCTTTATGCAGGAGAAATATCTGATACACAATACGGATTTGGAACTGAACCAAACAAATTATCAACTCCAGGACCAACTCTTAGGTTTAAAACAAGTGATTTAGTCAATTTAACGGTGATTAATATTGGAAAGATGCCGCATGCTTTCCAAATCACAAATGATCGACGATCAGAATCTTCCGTAGTCTTTGATGCAGCTATAGGGTCAGTTAGCAATCCATTACAGCAAGGAGAAAGCGGTTCGGTTGTTTTTAACCCAAACATTGTAGGTACCTCCTTTTTCTATACAAGCCCAATTTCTGGTCAAACTGAAAAAGGGCTTTGGGGCACGGTTACTATTATCGCCGATTATGGATGATAGCCAAAAGGTAAGGAGAAAATGGATAAAATTCTCAAGTACTTAGAGTTAACCAAACCCAAGGTGACGTTGCTTAACCTACTGGTTGGGATAACTTGCTTCTTCCTTGCAGCTTATCCATCAATCAATTGGTTAGATTTAACGATTTTTTGTCTTGCTGGATACCTAGCCTGTGGAGGATGCGGCGCATTGAATTGTGTATACGACCGGGACTCTGATCTGCTCATGCAGAGAACCTCAAAGCGGGCAATTCCTTCAGGGAAGATTACGTCTGGGAAGGGATTGATTTTTGGAGTGCTTCTAATTGGAGCAGGCTTAGGTATGAGCTACTACTTTTTCAACGCCTTAACTGCTGTCATGATGTTTTCGGGGGCAATCTTTTACCTGTTGGTATACACCATTCTTTTGAAACGCACAAGCAATTGGAATGTGGTCATAGGTGGACTTGCAGGGTGCTTTGCTGCTCTTTCAGGCTGGACAGCTGTAGCGAACTCTGTGGGTGCATTGCCGTTTCTGGTTTCAACGGTTGATTTTCTTTGGACGCCGGGGCATCTGTGGGGGCTTGCCATCAAGAAGGTAGCTGAGTATCGGCGGGCTAAGATTCCTATGCTTCCTGTCACGGCGGGTTTAGGGTTAACGGCAAAGATCGTTTTTTTCTTTAACATAGCTACCGTGGCGTCAACTTTAATATTACCCGTTCTGGGGTTAGCTGGAGGCATGTATACTTTGTTTGCGCTGTCTGGGGGTGCTTGGCTACTGCTTGAGAGTAGAAGGCTTACTTTGGTGCCCTCTGAAGCAAACGGATTTAGGGTTTTCTTTGCATCTATGCCCTACTTGGCAGCCTTAATGCTTGGTCTTGTAGTTGATAAAATTGTTTTGGGCGTGGTTTAGGTTAAAATGGCATAGTCCAATAGACAGCTACACCTAGTGCAACACTTGTTATCCATAGAACAGCTGTTATCCGCATCCATTTGCGTGTATGTGTAGGTAAATCATTAAAGAGGTACATTAAAGATAATGCTACCGCCGGAGCGCCTTCAACTGAATGAATTATCTGCAGAATTGAGAATCCAGAAGTAATACTGTAACCGCCTAAATAGTACATAAACAGGGAAGGAAACATGACTAAGGAAATTGATATTAAGCTTAAAATGACTCCTCCGCTCATCATCCAACGATGAACTTTTTGTCCTTCCATGGTTCTGAGTCGGGCAAAACCTATTCCGCTGATTGCGATCCCTAGAGCTACTAGCATTAATGAAATGGATATTGTAGTAAGATAATTATTCATGTAAGTAAAACTACTAGTGTCCATGCTCATTATCACATGCCCAAGAATAAGGAGCTTTTCTTTATATTTAACCACTTGTGGGTTAATGGACACTACTTCAATCATTCAGGTTTGAGACTTTGAGTAAAATCTGTTTTTATGCAATTTGGCATTTTCATTTCTATTTTTTCGGGGATATTGTCGGCTTTTCTGTTTGTTTTTGCTTTCCGCTTGAATGGTAGAGAAGCTATGACTATGGTTATAACTGCAGCAATCATAATGGCGAGTATGACAATAAGTAACGTTGAGAAAGAAGCTGAGGGCGATGGCTGAAGGGAGCTATTAGAGGTTGGGTTTAATGATGACACAGTGTTTGTTCCAAAGGCATATACGTTACCATCATTTGAGCCCACATAGATTACTCCGTTGGATACAGCGGGCGAAGACTCTACTTGTTTACCTGTTGTAAAGTTCCATAATTGTGTGCCTGTTTTAGCATCCAAGGCATACATGTTTCTGTCTTCTGACCCTATGTAGACCACTCCGTTAATGACTGCAGGGGATGACCAAACTGCCCCTTTTGTTGTGTATTCCCATACTAAAGATCCAGTTGCTGCATTCAAAGCGTATACGTTCCCGTCTTCTGAACCAATGTAGACTACGCCATCGACTACTGCGGGTGATGACCCCACATTTAAGCCTGTTGTATAATTCCATAATAGCTTGCCAGTTACAGCATTCAAAGCATATACGTTATCATCCCATGAACCAACATATACAACACCATTAGCAACTGAGGGAGAAGAAGTCACACTCCCGCCCGTTGTGAAGTTCCATAGCAATGCTCCACTTGCTTGATTCAAAGCATAGACCATGCAGTCATTTGACCCAACATAGACTACGCCGTTGGCAACAGCAGGAGAAGATTCCATTCCTCCATCTGTTTGGTAGTTCCATATTAATTCGCCTGTTGCGGCGGTCAAAGCATAAATTGCACCTTTAAAAAACCCGATGTAGGCGCTTACATAAACTGTGCCATTGGCGGAAGTGGGAGAAGATCCTACAGGTCCGCATGTTGTTAAGTTCCATATTTGAATGCCTGTTGTAGCGTTCAAAGCATAAATGATGCTTATGTTGCCATCACGATTTAGTGCTCCGATATAGACTACGTCGTTAGCAACAGCGGGCGAAGAATCCACCATCGGACCTATTGAGTATTTCCATATCAATTTGCCAGTTGAAGAATTCAAGGTGTAGACAAAACCGTCATCAGAGCCTGCATAGACTATGCCGTTGGCGACAATAGGCGAAGATTCAACCATATTGCCGGTTTCGTATTTCCAAAGGAGCTGGTTTGTTGTTGGAGCCGCGGATGTGGAATAACCTGAGTGGTAAACGTCATGGTGAAACATTGGCCAGTCGTCAGTGGATTGAGAGGTTGCCATGGCGTCTACTCTGTTTTGATGCTCTGCCACAGCAACGTTTAATGTTCCAAGCAAAATTGAAGCCATTAAGTTAGTCAAGAGCAGAAGCGCAAAAAATATATATAATCCCTTCCTTGTCAAAGGATTTGTCTTCCTTTATTCTAGAATTTTCAAAGATAATTTGTTATGCGAACCTATTATACCTTATTTGAAAATCAAAACTTGCATGGGTGAACAGGCGGGCATCCACTTAAGGGTTAATGGGATTTATTTCCCCAAGTTGGAAGAACGCTTAGGGCTTACATGATGAAGTTGAATTGGCAGGTTGTAAAAAGAGATTTTTCTTTTTTGCAATAGCACTTAATTTCGAAACTTCTCCCTCAAGAAGTGCCTTACATCGTAAAATGACATAATTTTGTATGGGCAAGCTGAGACACAGTTCCCGCAGCCAATGCATTTGTAGTTTTTATATTCACCTTTGGCAATGAATTCGGAAGGCAAATTTGTGAGTCCTGTAGGACAGACGCATGCACAATCCCACGTTGAACAGCGTACACAAACTGATTTATCTTTTACTTTTAGCTTAAACAGTCCCACTCTGGATATAAGCTGGTTGAATGCTCCCCAGCCACACATGCCAGTTGTCGCGCAGGCGTAAGTTCCGACAAAGGGAATCAGCATCCATAAAATATACCATAGAAAGCCAAAGTATAATAAATATAGGAAAAAGGCTGGGTCCATGCCAAATACGGAGATATCTGTAATTCCAACTGCAGTTAGGTAGGACAATACTGCTCCAACCAACAAGGAGAGCCATACTATCGATACTACCACCTTGTAAAAAAGTGAGGTTTTGTTGGTGAGCAGTCTACGTGCAAGCGGACCGGTTTCGTTAAATGATTTCATGGCATCTATAGTTGTCCCTTGGTACATGAGAGGGGCCATGCACATTACGGAGCAAAGTTGCCTGCTGCCAAAAAGGAATGAAAGGATGCCGCTGACCAGATATGTGCCAATTAACGCTGTTAGTATAGTTGGTACAATGGCGCCTTCGGTTCCTATCCCCATGTTCCAACCTAGCCATGGTGTTTGGCTAAGAACTCCTTGGGGCAATATGAAATAAGGTATAAGTACTGTGTATAGGCTATAGGCAAGAATCATAAGCGCAAACATTACCTTTATTTCACGTATTCGAGTATACCTTATTCTGAGAGCTACAAGCGCTCCCATCTCTATTCCCATCATTATAAGATACCATGGCGACAATGATATAGAGCTAAAGAACGTTATGAAATTGAAAAAGCCCGCGCTAAGGGCATCCATGAATGATCCTGTCGCGGAAGCAAAATTCATATTTGTGAAAAAACTTGTCCCGTAAGCCTGAATGTCCAAGACTGCTCCCATAAAGAACTCGGATATAAATAACAGAACAAGGATTCCAAAGGCCCAGTAAGGTCTTGACTGCCAACGTCTAGGCGAAGAAGCAAGTCTTCTTTCGTCTAATATAACTCCAAAGAAAACTGCCATTTCCACTATTATAGACACTACAAAAAGTGTGGCGTCACCATTAAGTAGCCAGACAAACTGACCCGCCATCATTAAGGCATAGGCCAGCGAGAGAAAGAGCAGATAATTCAGAACACCCAAGTTTGTAGTTCGATTTTTGTATAAGAATTCAAAAATGTAAATAAAAAGAATAATCATAACTGCGCTGCCAGTAATCAAGGAGAAATCAACCCAAAAAGAGTTAGCAATCGAGGTGGGTGCAAGAAGCATTATCAAAGTCTGAGAAGCCATTATCACGACGAATGCCTTTGGCAACTTGTTTCTTGCAAAAAACAGAGTAATTGCCATCTCAATAGATGTCATGAAAATAAACCAGAAAGAACTTGCAGAACTAATTAGCGCTGAATAAATTCCTTGGAAGTCAACAGAGATTGGAATTGTACCTACAAGAAGCGCAAATGCCCACCCCATGAATAATTCAAACAAAAGAACAAAGGTGATGATCAACGCGCTAATTAGGGACTTTGCCCGTACAATCCCTCCAACGGTTTCATCCATGGTCTTAGGTCCAAGAAAATACACTATGCCGCAAAGGAAGCCTATAACAAGCATTATCCACATGCTGGAGACTGCTAATCCAGCGAGTACCTCTGGAACGTATAGGTAAATGACAATGCTGACAAATAGCTCGACCATCATGGCAAGTGGGAAGAGCACCTTCCAAGATTCCCTTGGCGAATTGATTTCTGAGCCCTTTTTTATAAGCCATGCTGCAAGAACCGCCATTAAAACTTCGAGTATTATAATGAAAATTATAGAAAAATCCAAGTCCTTCACCAGAATATAATGGGACGTGGGTAAAAGTGTACTAAAAGACTGTTAATATATAGTCATATAAGGGTATGTTGTCGCCATAAGGCAATAACAGTTCACATGTTTCAATTTATACCCCATTTACATGTTATAGCTAAACGGTAGATTGACGTCTGATAGATAATCGGATTCTATGCATATGCTTTTGGTCAAATCTCATTTAACTGAATGGTTACATTTTGAGCAGAAAACAGTAGAGTCATCTACTTCCGCTTTGCAATAGCTGCATTTTTTTGGCGGTGAAATAAAAGACATAAGTATGCTTGGTGATTCAGCGGGCGATTCATAGCGTCTTGCAACTAGGATGTCTAGTTTCAAAGAGTCCCGCCAGAGCCAAAAACAAGACAAGATCCCCCTGGGGTGTTGCACCTGGTGAAATGAAAAGTGCAGCGATTCCCATGCCTATATAGATCCATTTGCGTTTATTTTTGAACATGCTTGTTTTTATTATGTTGAATTTTACGAGCAGCACGAAGAAGGGTGGGATTGTAAATATGAAGCCGCTTATTACTATGGTGAAGAAGAAAAGGTTGTAGAAATCAATTATTGAGAACATGAGTTCCGCACCCACCGCAGAGAAGAAAGGAAACATGGCGCTTATGAATGTTGGAAACAGAAAAACGAATCCGAATATAGCTCCTATAGCGAAAAGGACTGAAACTATGGCTACGAATGGGTACACAGACTTTTTTTCGTTTTCGAAAAGTGCGGGGTCTACGAATTTGTAGATTTCGTAGCTGAATACTGGTAGTGTGAAGACGGCTCCGAAAAGGACTGCTGCAACCGCATACAATGTAATTGGATCAGATATTTGAATAGCATATAGTGTAACGTTGTCTGGTAGCGCGTAGTTTCGGGCGGTGTTTAAAAAAACTGAGACCAAAGGTTTATAGTTGCTTGTTGTTCCCAAAAAATCAGCATTTGATGGTAACAAAAGCATAATGAAGGTGGCTACCAAAAAATTGATTAGGACAACTTTCATGCGCTTAGTAAGCTCATTTATGTGTCCCCAAAAAGAATTTACGTCCCTAAGCATGAACACTCCCGATTCAAACTATTTTACGCTATGAAGAGTAAAATTACTTACTGCGCGGTTAGAAGCCCTATTTTGGCGGATATTTCGCTTGAAATTTGCTCTCTCGTTTTACCCTCTGTTGGTATCCCAAGTTTCTGAGCAGTTTCAATTAATTCTTCCTCTCTTATTTTTGAGGTGTTTTTTGGATTAACGGTTTTTGCATGTTCTACCTCTGCTGCAGCTTGGGTGAATTCTTTAGTTGCTTTGCTGAATTCGCCCCTCGCTTTGCCTAATGCTTTGGCGAACTCTGGAATTTTTGTTGGTCCCCATATAATAATTACTACAGCGACTATACCTACGATTATCCATTCCCATCCTTCAAGCATTACAAAACCTCCAACTAAAATTAAACAAGCAAGCGGGGTTGTAAATAGCTTTGTTGGAGGCAATTACCTACCACATGATTGACTGATTCCAATTCAGAAATAGACTTATAAGCGAGTTTTTAAGTTTTCAGATTATTTGTTATATTTTTTTGTTTTCTCACTTTCCTGTAATTAGCTGTTTTAAATGATTTTCAAAGGCTTATTGTGCTCTCTTATTGATTTGGAGAACCGAGGGAATAATAGCTAAGGCGTTAACGATTGCAATAACAAAATAAGCAGACTTGAGACTTTCCATAAAAAGAGCTTGTTGGGCTGCAGTTACAGCGACTGAACCTATACCAGAAACAATTCTTGAGATTAATTCGTAAGGTGCGGTCAAGGACATTATTAGTATTGCAAAGTTGAGACTAATTGTTAATCCTATATTTAGAAAAAGCGCAACCAAAGCGGAACCAACTCCTCGTCTCTGCATGGGAAGAGCACCCATTACAGACCGCAAGTTTGGTGCAAGAAACAATCCAGTTGCTATTCCCATTAGAACCATATATAGAGCCAGTATAGGGTACGAAGTAGTAGCGCCAGTTGTTGATAGCAGAAAAAGCGTGATGCTTCCTAAGCCTAAGCCGGTTAGAATAAACCGGGAGTACCCAAATCTATCAGATAAAGTTCCACTTAGTGGACCAACAGCTAAAAAAGAAATCTCAAAAGGAAGTATGCTAATCCCTGCCTCAAGCGGAGTCTGATTATTGACCAATTGAAACTGGAGGCTTAGAAGTAGAAGCATAGCTGCCCAAGCAATCACGTTAAGCAGGACAGCAACAACCCCACCCGTAACTTCCCTTATCTTGAACATTTTAAAATCAACCAGTGGATAGCTGCTATTTTTATCCCATAAAACAAACAACACCAAAAAAATCCCTGATAACGAAAATAGCCCCACTACAGGCGCTAGTCCAGTAGCGCTATAAGCGCTAATTGTTAACGCAATCATTAAGGCTAAAAGGAAAACTGCAAATAAACAAAACCCAACCCAATCAATCTTGGTGTTCTTATCTAACAAAGCTACTTCTTTTAGTTGTTTTCTTGCCCAAAAAGTGCCAAAAACCCCTACAGGAATATTTAAATAAAAAAGTGCCCGCCAATCGAAGAAAGACAAAATTAAACCGCTTAAGGTTAAGCCAATTATTGCGCCCGCTCGATAGGAGATTTGGTTTAATCCAACAAAAAATCCTAGCTGCCGACGGGGTGAAGCATCTGTTACTATTGCGATGCTGTTGGCGAATACAAGAGCACCCCCAGCTCCTTGTATGGCTCTAAACACTATGACTGAAAGAGGACTAAAACCAAGACTGGTCAGAGCTGATCCAACTGTAAAGATGGCAAATCCCATCCAGTAAATCCTGACTCTGCCAAAAATGTCTGACAGCCGTCCAATAAGCAATAGCAAGACTGTGGTAGTTAAAACATAAGATTGCGTGATCCATATCGCTTGCTCTGGATCTGCACCTAACTGGGAAGCGACTTGCGGTAATCCTATAATCACAATGCGTGCGTCAAGTCCAACCATAAAAATGCCTATGGTTGTGACAGTTGCAGCTATCCATTTGTACTCCAAAAAAAACGCTTCCTAAAACAAAAGGGAAGGTTGTAGGACAAGCCCATGCTAACTATGCTTTTGAATGTTCTTTTAGAACGATTATAGGTGGAGTACTTGTTTTTGCTACGTCTTTTATCTCTCGTAAAATGTCCCCTGCGAAATGTAGATTGTTTTCGTTGTTGTATGCTTGGAAAAGAATCAGGCAATGCAGTATCCATAAAAACTTCATGATGACTCAATATTTGTTCCTCTCATCGGTTGGGTTCATCTTTTGTAAGTGTCTTTGATAAAAACAAGGTATTTTCTGCATGGGTTTTTCCAATTTTACCCATAGTTTATTCTTCGGAAATCTGCCTTTAAGACTGTGTGATAGCTTAAACACAGTCACCAATAGTAGATTTGACTGAATATTGGAAAAACAAATGAACCTAAGTTGGATTTAACCCTTAAAGGTTTTACAAAAGAGACGATGGTAGAAGCAAGATAAGTGCGTCTGTGGTGTGGCAACCGCCTTGTTTTGCTTCTTTCAATTGGTATTGCCATTTTTGGGTCGACGTTTTTTGGGTCGCCACGTTGAGGCGCTGAAGAGTGTAAACGCTAAAAGAATCACAAAAACCACCACTTTAGTTATCGTGAGATCTATTACTGCTGAGTAAAGTGCAAATGCCGCCGGAAACGCACCTACAAATAGAGAGAAAAATATTGCCGTGGGTAGTTTGTAGTTATATTTGTAGTCTTTGAATATGCGTCTGCCAAAGTACAAAGCTGCTAACCGTCCCATGCCGTGCGTGCATTTTATACAGTTATAGCATGGACGCAAACACCCAAGGAAGTTGAGTACACCGTAAATTGCAATTAGCGAAACTATGAAAAATGCGATGCCAGCGGTTGTGTCATACAGCAGGAAAGCGACTGTGTCTAGAACAATCCATATGAAGAGAGCGAGGTTGCCCAAAATCACCAGTTTTTCTGGGAAGAATATTGGTCGACCATTTTTTGGTTCTGGCATGAACGCCTAAAGCCTATGATGAGATATAAAGTTTAAAATTTTTACGCTTTTAATAGGTGTTATTGAATTTTTACTGTTTTCCTTAAAAAAAGAGTTTGTCTTCGGTTAAGGATAGCTTTTTTCTATCTGTTTGTTCTCTACCTTTCATTACTTTTATGTTGGTTTCTTGAACGTCTGGGACCGTGACAAGGGATAGTTCCAGGTTGAAAAGACCCTGCGACTCTTTAACATCCAACACATCAAGGATGTCTAGTCAGCGCCTATACTGACATGCTGAATGAGGCTATTGTGAACTTTGTCGGCTATCGTTTGTCGTAGACTTCAGCCACACAGAGCGAACTTTGGCTAGTCACACTATGTAGTTCCATTGGGTAACTTTGCCTGTAGCAGTCTCAACGGAGCTGTGTTAGGACCAGAGCATTAATCAGCTTCTCAGCAAAAACCGAAAGCTCATCTGGAGTGTAAACGTTAAAGTTGCGAGACATCTTAGCAGCCATAGCAACTTTAGCAATCTGCATCGGCTTGTCAGCTGCTGATTCTATGATTTTGAAGGGACGAAGTGAGATTACATGCTCTTTAAGAAGCGTGTAACCATCACATGTATATGTTGCTCAGAGGCAAGATAGGGCTTATTTTACAGAAAAAAGCTGTTTTTACGTTCTATTATGTTTTAAATAACAGCTGTTGATAATCCTGTCTCTGAATTCGGCAGTCAGAAGCATTCTGTCAAGATAGCTCTTTATAATCATGTTTTAGATAAAATAGGTGAAAAAGCTTTAAAACAGAAAAGTTCAAAAAACGAGTTTATTGAATTTCATTTTGAATCCATTTTTTTGCAAATCAAGATTTAGAAAGGTAAGTCCAACTTGTAGGACCATTATTTTTTAGCTTTTTGAGTAGGCAAGCGTATAGTAAATGTTGTGCCATTTCCTTCAACGCTCTCAAACGTTATAGTTCCGTTTAATGCTTCCACCATTCTCTTGACAACAGCTAATCCCAATCCTTGCCCCTTAGATTTTGTAGTGAAAAATGGAGTAAAAAGTTTAGGTTTGATTTTATCAGGAATCCCATAGCCGGTATCGGTGACAGTAATAAGTGTGTCATTTGACTCCAAACGTGCTCTTATGGTAATTTTTCCTCCCCTTGGCATAGCTTGAACCGCATTAGAAACAAGGTTGCCAATGGCGCGCTTTATCAGATTGGAATCAATAAATATCCTGTTAGCAGAATCGTCTATGTAGCATGAAGCCTCAATATTGTCGGGAACGGTAATTCCGTGGATCAACTCATCGCATAGTGCCTCCAAATCGATTTCTTGAGGCGAAGACTGCACAGTTCTTGCGTAATCTTGCAGATCAGCAACAATCTTGTTAATGTACTCAATGTTCTTCTCTATCTCATCTAAACCTTCAGCAATGTCTTTTTTGATTGGTACTTTAGGCATTGTAGTCAAATAATCCCTAAGCAAGAAAACATCCCCAATTATGGCTTGCAATGGATTGCGAATATCATGTCCCACCATGCCTGCAGTTTCGCCTATCGCGGCTAAGCGTAGAGATTTTTCTAGTTTTTTTCTATCGTCAATATCAGTAAAAGACAAAACAGCTCCGTCTATCTTATCTTCAAGAGTAATGTAGGGTTTAACTTGCAAATCATAATAGTGGCCCTCTTCATCAGTTACTTCCTTAGTAATACCGTGAAGTCTAGAGATAACTTCTGAAACCAATATGCCTAAGTCTTCAACCTTTATCCTCATTCTAAGAGCTGTTATAGGTAAACCAATAGTTGTCGGCAAAAGGTTCAGGATTCGTTGTGCCGAAGGTGATAACAACTTAATCTTAAAGCCTTTGTCAACTATAACAATGGCTGGACCTATGTTTCTATTCAAGTTAACTAAATCATTGTTGAGGTGAGCAAGGGTTTCATTTCTGTTTTTAACTTCATCATTGAGCGTTTTTAGTTCTTCATTGCTGGATTGCAACTCTTCTTTAGCCGTCTCCAACTCTTCGTTTGTACTCTGCAATTCCTCATTACTAGACTGTGCCTCTTCCATCGCAGTTCTTAATTCTTCATTAGTAGCTTCCTGTGTCTCAATTATTTTCTGCAAAGAAAATTTAGTAGCGTCTAATTCCTCTCTAAGCTCCTTAATTTGCCTGTCTTTAGCGTTTTCATGCCCTTTCGGAGTAGATGCTAACTCTAAGGTATGTCTCAGTAAAAGGGCAGCGGAACTTACATCTTCAATCAGAATAAGAAAGAAAGGCTCTTCAAACTGCTCAATATGCAAAGGAATAACTTGAAGGTTAATTGTTCTTTGTTCACCGGCGAATTCCAGTCTCAAAGCATTTTCCTTTATAGGCTTATTTTCTTTTTTTGCTCTGTAAATCATTGTTTGAACTTCAGACTTTAGCTCCTTTCGAATTATTTTGGCAACATTAAAACTTGCCAACCCAGATTCAGGCAAAACAAAAGGCGCTATATTTCCACGGAAAAGAAGAACATCTGAATTTGAATTAACCAACAAAGCCGCAGGAACATACTCCGTCACTAATAAACGGTCAACCTCATCTTTCAAAATTGAAAGAGCATCCTTCTTTTCACCTATTTTAACTTCCTTAGCCTTTTGTCCATAGGGCGCTGAGATTTGTAACCCAAAAGTAATGGTTGGCTGCGCTCTCTTTTTTGTATAAATGGAAGTCTTTTTTATTGGTTCAAATAAGTTTGTGAATTTGCCAATACTTTCAGATTGCCCCAAAACCAAAAAGCCTCCTGTCTTTAGGGCATAATGCAGTATCGGCACAACCCTTTCATGTAAATATTGGTCAAAGTAAATTAGCATGTTACGGCAACTGACAAGATCCATATTAGAAAACGGTGGATCGGCAGTTATGTCTTGTTTTGCAAAAACACACATGTCTCGAATATTTTTAGCGATTAAATAGTTGTCGTTAATGTTTTTGAAGAAATGTTTTAGTATTTTTTCTGGCACATCGGTTTCTATGTTTTTTGGGTAATTTCCCTGTCTTGCTTTTTCAATATTCTTCTCGTTCACGTCGGTGCCAAATACTTGAACTTGTATATTTGGAAGTGAGTTGTCTTCGATGTATTCTTGTATCGCAATTGCGAAGGAGTAAGCTTCTTCTCCGGTTGCGCATCCTGGGATCCAAATTCTTATCGGGTCCTTGCTTGACCGATTATTGACGAGATTGGGAAACACTGTTTCTTTCAAAGCAGCAAAGGTTTCTGGCTCCCTAAAGAAGCTTGTAACCCCAATTAACATATCATTGTACAATGCTTCTATCTCTTTTGGGTGTGCCCTTAGAAACTCTTTGTAGTTTTCTATTTTCTTTATGTGATTAATTACCATTCTACGTGTTACTCTACGGTTAACGACCGTCTCTTTGTAGTGTGAGAAGTCAACGTTGCAGCTGGATTTTAGCATTGTAAAAATTGCACTTAAGGCTGATTCTTTCTTTGGCTTTGCTTCTTTTCTCTCTTCTTCTGCCCTCGCTACGATTTCGTTTCGCGCTAATTGAGGATTTTCAGCGATTTTTTGCAGTTCTGATGCAATCTTTTCTGGAGGTAGAATAAAATCTACCACTTCAGCAGATATAGCACTAATTGGCATGTCGCCGTATTGCGCGGAACTTGGAGTCTGGGCGAATGTGATTCCGCCTTGAGTTTTGATGGCTTTTAGACCTGCTGTTCCATCCGAGCCCGTTCCAGAAAGTACGATTCCTATGCTTTGATTTTGCGAGTCTTCAGCTAATGAGATGAAGAAGGTATCGATTGGTTTTATGGTTTTAGCTGCTGGGTTGAGATTGAAGGTTTTGTTTTCCATTGTCAGGATGGTTCCAGGCGGTATGACGTAAACATGGTCTGGTTCAACCGCCATTTTGTCTTTGACGGCTTTGACTGGCATTTTGGTGAATCTTGAAAGGATGTCTGTTAGCATGCTTTCTTGTCCAGGTGAAAGATGTTGAATAACGACAAAACATAAGCCGGTATCAACGGGTAAAGATTCGAATAAACTTTTGAATGCTTCCAAACCGCCTGCCGAGGCACCGATTCCAACTACTATCAAACCTTGCTTATTTTGGTTAGAAAACTTCTCAACTTTCTGTTTCGTTGTTTTTTTTTCAGAAATACCGATTTCCTCCAACAGTATTAGAAAGTGCCATCGAATGTGATTTTCAGACGCACAGTGAATATAAAGATTTACAAGATATTTAATAAAAGGTTATTCTTTGTATGCTGATATTTGTTGAAAACGCTATTTGCTGGAAATTAAGTTATTTTCAAACGGTTAATTTGTAAAAAACGAGTAAGCTCTTTTTTAAATTATCTCCAAATTTCAAGCGGAAAGCTTGTAAGCTCCCAGCGCCAACCTCTTTTCTTAGCTAAATATTCTTTAAAATGCCTGCAATCCCTAAAGCCAACGCCATCCACAGACGAAACTAAACCTAAAAACAAAGCAAAATCACATTTTAATGGCTTGAGAACCTAAACACGATAATATCACAAAAACGACATACAAGATGTTATTAGTAAATAATGAAAAGCAGTTTTCAATAAGAACAACTGTTCCATAAAATAATGCAAAGTCTTATTAAAAAATATCAACGGCTATATTAGTATGCAAGCAACCGAAGATACCCAAGGCGATAATTCAGTTACTCTTAAGAAGTCACCTACAGGGATTCAAGGTTTCGATGAAATAACCTTTGGCGGATTACCCCAGGGTCGCCCTACCATAATTATTGGTGGTCCTGGAAGCGGCAAAACCCTTTTCGGGATGGAATTTCTCGTTAATGGCGCAGTAAAATATGGAGAGCCAGGCGTTTTTATAACGTTTGAAGAAACACAAAGAGACCTTGAAAAGAATACTGCCTCTTTAGGTTTTGGAGTTAAAAATCTGGTCCAAAATAATAAATTGTATATTGATCACATTCGTGTTGAACGAAGTGAGATAGAGGAGACGGGCGAGTATGACCTTGAAGGATTATTCATTCGTCTAGGTTGCGCAATAGACTCTGTATGTGCCAAAAGGATTGTACTTGATACAGTCGAATCTCTTTTCTCAGGACTGGATAATGAAGCCATTTTGCGAGCCGAGTTGCGTCGATTATTTGGTTGGCTCAAAGAAAAGGGCTTGACAGCAGTTATTACTGCTGAGAAAGGTACTGAAACGATGACTCGCTATGGACTCGAAGAATATGTGTCTGACTGCGTTATTATGCTTGACCATAGAGTCAATGGCCAAATATCTACAAGACGCTTAAGAGTCGTCAAGTACAGAGGTTCAATGCATGGCACTAACGAATACCCATTCATACTCGATAACACGGGTTTTCAGCTGCTACCCATAACGTCTGCAGGACTCAATTATAATGCGTCAAAAGAACGGGACTCAACAGGAATACCTCAGCTTGATGCTATGCTTAGTGAGCAGGGTTTCTACAGAGGCAGTACAATATTGGTTTCGGGATCGCCTGGAACTGGCAAAACAAGCATCGCATGTACTTTTGCTAATTCCGTTTGCCAGAAAGGTCAACGTTGCCTCTATTTTGCGCTTGAGGAATCTCCAAACCAAATCATTAGAAACATGCAATCTATCGGTTTGAAGCTGGAAACTTATATCGAGAAAGGGCTTTTGCAGGTTCATTCAACACGTCCAACGTTATATGGATTGGAAACGCACCTTTCAATTATGCAAAGAGCAATTGACGAGTTTAATCCAACTGCAGTTATAATTGATCCAATTTCTAACTTGATTAACGTTGGAATCGAATCTGAAGTTAAATCCATGTTAACTCGCATTATCGATCATTTGAAAACAAAACAAATCACGACACTTTTTACTTCTCTTAGGGGTCTCGATAAAAAAGGTGAATCCTCAGAGGTCATTTCTTCCTGGATTGATACCTGGATTTCTTTAAGCACTAAAGAACTGAAAGATGACAATGTAAAAACAAGAATCCGCATAGTAAAATCCAGAGGAATGGCGCATACAAAAAACATCAAGGAATTGCAATTGACAGATCAAGGAATAAAAATAGTTTAGGTGGTTTAAATGAGCAAAGAATCTGAACAAAATAATGAATTGGAAGATAATGCTGAGTTCTATGTTTTAAGGCTATACGTCGCTGGGCAAACGCCAAAGTCCCTGCAAGCTTTTGAGAATCTAAAAAAAATCTCTGAGCAACATTTGAAAGGAAGATACACAATTGAAGTTATAGATTTAGTAAAGAATCCCCGATTAGCCAAAGATGACCAGATTTTAGCTATTCCAACTCTTGTTCGTAAATTACCTGAGCCTTTGAAGAAAATTATTGGTGACCTCTCAAATACTGAACGGGTTCTAGTTGGATTAGATATTCGCCCCAAAAAAAATTTATAGACACAAAGAGTTGATACTGGAGAGGCAAGAATTTTGAGCGCTAAAAAAGAAGACTCCCAAGATTCGACTCGAGATTTTGAAAAAGCCGCAGAAAAGAATAGAGCGGAAGAGTATGTTTTGCGTTTGTATGTTGCTGGTATGTCGCCACGGTCAGTTAGGGCTATTGAGAACATTCGAAGGATTTGTGAAGAGAGACTGAAGGGTCGATATAAACTTGATGTTGTAGATGTCTATCAGCAGCCTGAGTACGCTAAAAAAGAGCAGTTGCTTGCGGCACCTACCTTAATAAAAAAGCTACCTTTGCCTCTCAGACGGCTTATTGGGGACATGTCAAATAAGGAACGTATTCTAATTGGCTTGGATTTAGTGCCAAAAAATTAACCTAAAAAAGACGAAGCAAATGCAAACACCAAATAAGGCCAAAGAAGACAAAGAAAGCGAAATTCTCGCTGAAAACGAGTCTCTGCGCCAGCAGTTAGCTGAAGCACAAGAAACTTTGAGGGCTATACAGCATGGAGAAGTTGATGCCTTAATTGTTTCGACGCCTGAAGGAGAGCAGGTTTATTCAATTACAGGGGCCGAAAGGAATTATCGTGCTCTTATTGAGGAAATGAAAGAGGGCGCTGTCATGCTCTCTGAGAGTGACGTGATACTTTACTGCAACGAGGGTTTTGCGAAAATAATTAAGCAGCCGCTTGATACTCTGATCGGAAAAACTATTAGTGGCACAATTAATCCAACTCATTGGAATTCATTTCATGAATTAATAGCATTAAGCAGAAAAGACGGAAACACAAAAGAGAAAGACATTTCGTTTATTGCAAATGATAGGACTGTGGTGCCAGCCCATGTTTCAGTGAATTCTTCATTTAAGGATAATTTGAAAACTACTTTTCTGGTTATAACTGATTTAACACAGCACATGCAACAAGAGGTAAAGCAATACACAAACGATTTAGAACGGGAAATCATTGCGCGCAAGAAAGCTGAACAAGCTCTTAGAGAAAGTGAGGAACGTTTGAGGTTCCATGCGGAAAATACTCCTCTTGGCGTAGTTGAGTGGGATAGCAAGTTTGTGGTTACTCGGTGGGCTGGTGAGGCTGAAAAAATGTTCGGTTGGGCTGCTATTGAAACTTTGGGCAAGCCAATAATGGATCTGCACCTGATTTACGAATCAGATATCCATATAGTGGAAAAGAGCATGAAGAAGCTGACTAGCGGTGAGACAAAAGTTGTATCGTCGAACCGAAACATAACAAAAGATGGAAGAGTCATTTATTGCACATGGTATAATTCGGTTTTGCTTGACACTGAGGGCAAGATGGAATCAGTATTTTCTTTCGTTGAGGACAACACAGCCAAGGTTAAAGTGGAAAAAGAACTTGAGGAAATTAACAAAAACTTGGAGAAGCTTGTTGAGGAACGCACAAAGCAGCTAAAGGATTCAGAGCGTTTAGCAGCGATTGGTGCTACCGCTGGTATGGTTGGGCACGATATTCGTAATCCTCTGCAATCGATAATTAGCGACATTTTTCTTGCACGGTCTGATTTGGAAAAGTTGTCAACTTGCAAGGAGAAGGAAAGTGCACTGGAAGGTCTATCCGAAATCGAGAAGAACGTTGAGTACATCAACAAGATAGTTGCAGATTTGCAGGACTACTCTAGAGTACTCACCCCAGTTGTTAAAGAAACAGATTTGGAACCTCTTTTTAATGATGTCTTGTTCAATAACGGTATCTATGAAAAAATAGATGCTACCTACATAGTTGATAGTCAAGCTAAAACCCTAATGAGCGATCCTGACTTACTCAAGCGTATTCTAACAAATTTGGTATCTAATGCAGTTAATGCTATGCCCAAGGGAGGTAAACTTATTCTGCATGCATTCAAACAAGAAGGCGATACAGTGATAACTGCGCAAGATACCGGTTTTGGCATCCCACCTGAAAATAAAATAAAAATTTTTACACCGTTATTCACGACGAGGGCTAAAGGTCAAGGCTTTGGCTTACCAGTAGTTAAACGAATGACAGAAGCATTAGGCGGCGAAGTGACTTTTGAAAGCCAAGTTGGCAAGGGCACAACTTTTACGGTGCGTTTGCCCCCTCCCCCCCCCAAGTGCTAAACGGTAAATGGACTTTCAAGAGAGCTTCTTGCCGATTTTTAGTTTACCGATAAACTCTAAATCAGCTGCAGCTCGTTCAATTTTCTTAAACGCGTTCTATCGAGACTGTGTCACATTGGGCGTCACAATTTTTAGCTTACGTGCAATCCCATAATCACTAAAGCCCTCAGTATGTAACCTCAAAATCTCCCGCTCACGTTCAGTTAACGCCAATTTAGCCCCTCCCGCATAGTAAATCTAAGAGACATAGCTGTTACCTCCATCAGATGAAGCCATCGCCACGTCTTGACTGCCTTCAGAATCTGCAAGCTTGCAAAGGACCTCTGCAACTCTGGCTAAATCATAGCCCATTTTGTCCAGCTTGGTTAGGCTGCCAGAGATCTTCTCCAAATCGTACAGGACATTGCTTATTTGCCCTTCCAGCTTTTTGAAGCGCTCAGGCATCAACAAATATTCAACTGCAGCATCTCGCCCAAGATGATCGAGCTCGCCCTCATCTTCTCCTGGGCTATCATCAATAACCCGCTTTGGAGTACTCACGGTAAAGTACCGGTTCAAAAGATTTGCAACTGGGTCGTCGACGCCAAGCTCATGACGTTTGTTAATCTGCCCCTCACCCAAAACGCAGCCATACTTATTGGATAAGCCCTTGGCAACTCGGTCAGCCAAGTTCTTAGCCAAAGTCATAAGCTCCCCGGGACTGCGACCATACAGCGTCTCAACATGAACAATCCAGCTGGAAGTGGTATGCCTAACCTTAACACCCTGCTCCAAACCTAAAAACGCAGTCCAATTCTGCATCTCAATCCGCCTGAAGTCACCCGAAGGATAAACCCCCTCACGCAACACAGGAAACTTGAAAAAACACCGATGCAACCGAAAGACGCCACTGCTAAAGATAACGCCCTCACATGATATGAGAAAGTTTTGACCTCGCTCAGTCAACTCATAATCGACAAAGTTGCTCCGCTTCAACCGTCGGATCAAACCTGCCTTTTCCAGCTTCTTTACATAGTAATCGACATGTTGTTTGCTCCATCCACGGGTTCGGCCTATCTTTGCAGGATACATTTTGACCTCTATGCCCTTGAGGATTGGGATGACGCAGGAGCGTACTTTGGAGAAGTCAAATTTGACTTTGGACTTTGAAACGCCAAAATTTTGACTTCTATCAGATGGCCCTGCCAAAAAAAAACCGCTCCTATGAGAACTCCTCAGGCTCGCAGCGAGTGCGTCTCGAGCCCTCTCCCAAATAGTAAATTATCCAGGCCAGCAGCCACAGCGGTACAAGGAAGAGAAAAAGAAGCAGACGCAATAAACCGCGGCGCCTATGCTTAGGTTTATTCATTGAATCCCTCCTTTGTCTGTTTGCCTCTTGGGCGGAATGAGGAACATGCCTCGCTTGAAGCTATCCGTCCAACCGATCTTCTACCAGACAAGGATGGTTCACTACAACGACCGCACCAAGACGCAGCCCATACAGAAGAAAATTTTTTTCGAAGGTTTTGGCTGTAACCAAGCTAAGGTTAACTTGTCTTTGGTTTGGGAAAGGAAAAAAGATGGGTAGAAGCAAGATAAATTCGTGACTGGTGTGGCGGGCACACACACACGTCCTTGGAATAAATTTCTAAGCCAAAAACCCAATATACGTCCTTTATTAGTAAAAGGGGCAAACGAGCTATCATATGGAAAAATGAAACGCAGCTGATAATCACCATTATAAAGGATAACTAATCTAAAGTTAGTTAGGGCATGATTTACGTCAACCACTGAAGAAAATTCTAGGTATGTTCATCAGCTTAAAAGGGACATGGATAGCTGGGAATGCCAAGAAATCGAATTTAAGAAAAAAGCTACCTCTAATAGCGAAATTGCAGAGGCAATTGCTGGGTTTGCTACCTCAAATAACGGTCGAATTTACATTGGCATTGACCAGAACAGACGAATCAATGGGTTAGACAACTTATCTGATGGAATACAAAAAGACAAATACATGCGTGAAATTGTCAACATTTCTCGAAACAAAGTCAAGCCAGCAATACGTGTGAAAGTAACTTTTATCGGTATTGGCTCAAAAACTGTAGTTAGAATTGATGTCCCAAAAGGTGAGGAACCAGTTTATTACCAAGATTTTAGAGCATATACACGTGATCAAAGCATCACTCGAAAACTTGAACCGCATGAGATAGAACAATTATATCGGCTTTACACTCGAAACTTTTCAAATCAACAAAATGATGAGACAATTAACAAAAATATGCAATCTGCATTAAATCTTATTGCGCAACTGAGTGACACACAACTATTTTACTCTGATTATGCAGATCATCTCGAGCAATCCGACTGGAACCAACTAAAATATGACGTAATGGGTACAAGCGAAAAGATATTGAGTCTAGTTAATAGCGGATACGCAAAGAAGTTAGGGATAGAGAGAGTTTTGCTCAATCTTAGAAATAGCTTGGAAGATGTTCAATTAATTGACTTGAACATGGGACAAGAATGTGCAGATGAACTCGGAAGCAAACTTCAAAAATCAGCTATGTTATCTCAGAAAATTTTCGAACAAATAAAGAAAGACCCACCTGTCATGAGTGAGGTAGCATTTTCACATATCACCTTGGAAGCAATCTCCTCTTTCAAAGATGAATGGATGATTTCTCAAAATTATCTTAAACGAAGTGAGTTTGCAAAAGTGCAACATTTCCTAAGGCGTTTCGGATATATTTTTTATAAGTTTGGCTACGCGGCTGATATGTGGCATTTTCTTAATTTTGAAAATCTTAGAGATTTGGGAAGTCAAATAAGAAATCTATCATCCTATGAAAAATATTTCTTTCATATAAATTATGGAGAAAAACTGGATATTGTTGAATGTAAAATAAATGAGATTATAATAAAGTTGGATGGAATATCAGCCCATATAAAACAAAAAAGTTGAAAAAGTGAAAAATGATAATTCGTATATTTCAAAGAAATCACCTTTAAATAAAAAAATGTTACGAATTAGATATCAACTGTTTTCTTTATTAGTTCAAATTCCTTATTCAATGTTAAAGAAATGAGTGCAGTTGCATAAACTCCAAACATAAGGAGATAGATTGTCACCAATTAAAAAGTGACATGTAATCAAATCTGCTTGCATAAAGGCACTTGACAGATTGAAGGAAGGCATTAACCCAAAAATTGGTTACAGATCTCAAAATTCATAAAAGAACAAGAAACAATCAACCGAACAAAAATAAATAAGAAAACAAAGAAAAAACAACTTAATGTTTAACAACCGTAAAGAGCATAAAGACAATAAAACAACAAGAATCCATGCAAAAAGAACAAGAAAAGCAATTGAAAAAATCACTAACAAGCAAAAAATCAGAATAAAACAACCGAAAAACATGCAGAAAATCGAATAATGCATGTTCGCTTATTTCTTTTTTAGGAGAAGGTTTCTGGATGTTTTTCGATAAATTCGGAAATTGCTCTTCTTATTAGTTCGGTTTTAGTTATTGCATTTCCTTTTTTGATTGCGGTTTCAAGTTTATTGTCTATTTCATCAGGAAGCCTCAGAGACATTGCCTTAACCATTTTGATACCTAAAAAGTATAAAATAGCTACCTTAATATTAGCGTTATCATTATACCATATTGGTATCAAAAAGGTGCGTTAAGTGAATCTGCTACAACTAAACGGATACGGCATAAAAATAAAAACAGACAACCTCAAAAACAGATCAGAACTAACCATAACAAACGGAAAAGATACACCCAAAACAAAAACCGAAACCTACACCTTTACACCAAGAAAAATCCCCTACGACACAATAATAATAGACGGACACAGCGGATACATTTCACTTCAAGCCTTTCACTGGCTCTCAAAAAACAACATACCAACCTTTATTCTAGATTTTGATGGAACAATAATTTCAAGCATTCTGCCACCTACACCCGTAAAAGTCGATACCAAACTATCACAAATCCAAGCCTCACTAAACAAAGAAAAACAAACCCAAATAGCAAAAGTCTTCATAGAAGCAAAAATACAGCGAAACATCCAAGTTCTAAACTGGATAGCAGAAAAATACGACATAACCAAGCACCTAAAAATAGCAAAAACCGAACAACTAAGACTGCTTCAAGCTAAAACAGTTAGCCAAATACGAACAGTAGAAGGCAGAGTAACCCTAAGATACTGGCAAGCAATAAAATCAGTCATTCCTGAGTGTTTTGATTTTCAAGGCAGAACAACAGGCAGCCACAACAGCAATGCAACCGACCCCATCAACCTAACACTAAACTATGCTTACGGTGTGCTGGAAGGCTACTGTAGAAAAGCTATAAACACAGTAGGATTAGAGCCTTCAATAGGCTTTTTGCATGAATATAGTAACTACCAGACTAAGCAGTCACTGGTTTATGATTTGCAGGAACCTTTTAGGTGGTTAGCTGATGTTACTGTTTTAGAGGCGTTTGAATCGGGAGTTTTAGATTTGCAGGATTTCTATTTCTTAGGCAACGATTACCGCTACCACATAGATCAGGAAGCAAAAAGAAGCTTTCTAAAACTCTTCCAAGAACGCTTCAACATTGGAACCAATTACAAAGGCATAACCTGCAAATGGGATACAATTATTCTTCGCAAAACACAAGAATTGGCACGTTACTTATCAGGCAAAACTAAAAAGTTAGATTTTAACGAGCCAAAACCAAACCTACATAGAACAGATAATAAGGATTTAAGAAAGCGAATAATAGGATTAAGTCAAAGTCAAGCAAAAGAATTAGGCATAGGGAAAAGTACATTGCATTATTTACGTAAAAACGCTAAAACCAATCGACCCTTCAAAGTTTATCAAACTGTTGCATCTAAATTAATCCAGTGAGTTAAAATAAATCCTCATTTGCCACTCGTTTTCTTAGTAACTTTCCAACCTTGATTTTAGTTTCTTCGCCTGAATTTATTAATTGGTCAAATCCTTGCTGTATAAGCCTATTATTCGAATCTTCAAGTTTTGCTAAGGCTCTGGCGTAACCTGATGAAAGAGAATCGCTAACACCGTTAAGTGCTTTCAAGGGGTCGCTGTTTATTTTTTGAAATATTAAATCTACAGCCTCTTTCTTGGTAGTGTAACCTAACAGGGTAAGGGAATAACGCAGATATTCCAAGGATTTGTCTTTTAATAAATTAATTAGTTTTAGCGAAATATTGTCTCTTATTTTGTAATCTTCGTTGGAATTCAGAGGTTCTGATGTAGAATACAGTTTATGAGACAAAATATCTACGAGAACTTTGAAGGTTTCCAAATTTTCTGTTATTAATTTATTATCAATAGACGAGCTTAAACAAGTCAGCACATCTGGATACATTGAAATTTTTTTATTAATCAGCAAACCTTCAAGTTGTGACAGTCGCGATGATAATATTTCCTCATTCTTGGAACTATTAATTGCTCTTATACAATCTTCAATCTTTGAGTCTATATTGTCTATAACAAGTTCATAACGAATAATTTTGGTTTTTTTTATTTCATGAATTTTTTGGAGATTGTTAAGGTGACGGTAATAAGTTGAGGATGGAAAAGGCGATTTCTTGAATTTAAGCCACATTTCCTCGGTCTTTTTCTCGAGTTCAGCTGAATCCTTTGTTCCTTCATCGAGAGCTGCTTTAATTAAATCAGACATATCTTTTTGCTCGCTCAATTCGCCACCTTCACACAATGTTATGAACTGTTAGCTTTTGAGAGTTGCTCTCAATAGTATGGTAAAATTCATTTTAAGACTGAGAGTTACTCTCAACTCCACATAGATATTCTGAGTTTTTTTGCCACAAACTCGTGAAATTATTCAAAGTCTATCCTTATCGTGTGACAAAAATGTCAGCAAAAAACAAAAACAAAATAGATTTTAAAAGAAAATCGATTTCCAAATCCTTGACCAGTTTCGTTCAGCTAATGGGAGGCGAAATATTTTGAATATTCCCATTAGAATAAAGCAGCCTTTCTTGAACTCTGCGGA
Organism: uncultured archaeon; assembly: GCA_963810275.1. Taxonomy (GTDB): domain Archaea; phylum Thermoproteota; class Bathyarchaeia; order Bathyarchaeales; family Bathycorpusculaceae; genus Bathycorpusculum. The sequence continues at coordinate 45,829 of CAWENF010000021.1, read as the reverse complement.
AATAAAAGAAGAAGAGACAGCGATAATCACTGAACAACCTTCAATTATAGCGGCAGAAGAAAGCAAATTTGGCAAAGAACAAACACAGATTGTAGTTAAACTAAAACATGACGGCAAGGCTTACCGATGGACATTAAACAGCACTTCCAACGATAGACTAGTAACTACTTTTGGCTCCAACGGCGATGACTGGATAGGGAAAACAGTCAAGATACAAAAACGCACAGAAAATGTCAAAGGCGAACAAAGAACCGTACTCTACGCACAACCAACCAAATCAAAGGAGATACCAACATGAGTCACCAAATAGTGGCTCAGCCACCTTCTTTTTCTCTAAAAGCGCCTGTTAGAGTTTATCGCATGACCATTGCAAGTGTGTGGTATGACGGTTGTGCAAGTGGGGTGAAAGAGTATGAAATGCACTATAAAGTGGCACAAAAAGGTGCTATTAGAGATGTACGTAAATACTTAGCTAAGCGGTGTGTGGTTCATTTTCAGCAGACGGTCTATCGTAAATTCAAACGCTGGATACCTAAAGGAAGAATCAGAATAGCTTTTGAACGCGAACAAAATGCAGAGAAGACACAGGAATTAATCAGTATAGAAGCAAGACAAATGGAAGGTGTAGGAAAACGCAGTCGATGGAAAGCCTATGAGCTTCCTTCAAAGGTGCTAACTTATGCAAAGAAGAAACGTAAATTCAAAAACTAAACTTCTAAAGATCGATAGAGATTGTATGGCAAGCCAAAGCTGGATAAAACAATACATCCAAACAATACTACATTCATGCAAGAAGCTCAATCTAACCGTTGAAACGATCCAAGTCTGCAACAGCAAAAACAAAGGGCAACACTTCTACATTGAACTCAACCAATCAATAGAAGCGAAAGCGGCTAACTTTTTACAGTGGCTTTTGGGGGATGATTGTCGGCGTGTTGAGTTTAATCGTGCAAGAATAGATTCCCACCTTTCTGAGTGGAATAAACTGTTTGAAGAACCCAGCGTGAGGCTCAGATACATCTACAGTCGGAAGGATTTACAATGAAAAAACAGAGAAAGGGTATCGTAAAGTGCCAGAGTGACCCACTTACCTCTAAAAGTAACCCTGATATGCAGAGTACCTTTTTTGGGCAAGTGACCCACTCTGATTACCCCATTTTGTTAATTGAAAATTTGGTTGTTCAGACAGCTTTTTTGAAGTCTTGCCCTAAACCGCTTTCTCTTCTTTTGATTGGGCAAGCTGGCATTGGCAAAACACGTTTACTTTCCCCATTAGCTAAGCTTAAGGAAGTGAGTTATGTTAATGATATTACTCCTAAATATTTGGTTGATTTTTTAGGCAAGGTTACGAATAGTGAAAAGAAGTTTTTGGTTGTTCCTGATTTTACTAATTGCATGAGTCATGGCAAAAACACAAGAAATACGCTGATAGCGGTTTTGAGAAGTATGACTGAGGAAGGCGTTGTTGATCTTTCATCTTATCATTTGGAGTTTAAATCTGAAAAACCTGTTAAGGCTGGATTGATTACGGCTACTACTAATTCTAATTTTGAAGAGTTCAATCGGGCATGGAAGGGTACTGGGTTTTTGTCTAGGCTTTTGCCTTTTAGTTTTAGTCATTCAGTTTCAACTACTCAAATTGTAATGGACGCGATTGATTCTGGAAGGGCTGATGCAATCGAAGGTGTGAAGTTTTCTGTCGTTAGAAAACCCAAACAGGTGATTTGTCCTGAGCATTTGCTTCGTCAGTTGCGTGTTTATGAAGAGTTGCTTTCTAAATCTACGGGGTCTTTGCCCTATAGACAGCAAGTTCAACTCAATTCCATAACTGAAGCTCTAGTAGTTCTGAGCGGACGAGCCGAGATAATCCAAGGTGATATAGATACAATTACTTGGCTTTCAAAATGGATAAACTATGATTTTAAAGAATTATGACTTTTAGATTAGATTTTAAATGCCCATTATCAAAAAATTAAAAAATTAAATATAGAAAATAAGATAGATAATGCTTCATGACTGAGGCGAAAACAGTGGATCTTGCACTCATGATAAGCGTTGTAAGCTTGATTGTAAGCATACTTGTTGCGGGTATTGGCTTCTATTATTATAGTCAAGCAAATACAATAGCACAGAAAAGTCTGGAATTACAGAACAAGTTATCCGATTATTCACCTAATATTATTCCAATACCTGATTACATTTCTTTAAAAAGCGATCAAGATCATGCGAGTGGCGATACAAGCAACCCAATTGTATATTCAGGAGATTTCAATTGTGAACTAATAATATTTACGCCATATTTTGGAACTGCAAGAATAGACACAGAAACATTTGTACTGGATAACGAACCTCTTTTCAAAAAAGGAACATTTGTAGAATTTAATAATGCATTTAATTCTGATCGCAAATTTCATGATCAACCAGTTATTTCTGGCTTGAACAAGTTGAACTTCAGCGTTCCGCTGAGTATATCAGCATTACCTGATTTTGATAATGTTGAGCATGGAACATATCACATTGGTCAAGTTACTTTCAAAGCAACGCTTGAGAATACAGAACGCATTATATTGAAAGAGGTGACTTTCTACGGAAATGTTTTTCTGGATATCTAAGTAAAATCTGGAAGTTGTTAGAATCAGAACTAGCTAAATTATCAGCTTGCCACTTAGACTTTATGAATTGCTTTTTCAACAGTTGAACCTTGAGCCTTTCGCCGCTTATGTTCTTCAAGCTTCCACCTAAAGAAAGCAAAACCAGTTAGTGGCATGAAAATTATTATTGTTGCTTCACCAGCGAAAATATCAGAAGTGGGAACTGCACCATCTTTACCAACACTAAGACGGCACATCCATTGTCTCACAACATTTGACCAACTGCGGCTAGTATTTTTAACAAGCCATTGAAGCACCTCATTTAGCCCCAACTTATCTTTAGCAACCATAATCGTAAAATCATCAGCATCGCGAGGTATATTGAAGGTATAACCGTTCCAAATTAAGTAGTAGTATGTTGCTAACAGAGCCATTCTTTTATTGCCATCAACAAACGGATGGAAATTTACGATAGAATGCATAATAACCGCTGCTCTCTGAAGTGGATGAGGGTATATTACATGCCCAAAAACTTTGGTTTGCGGTCTTTTAACACAAACGTTTAGCATAGCGTCATTAAAGTCAGGGAAAGGATAGGCTGACTTTACTGGGTCTTCACTACGCCTATAAAAATTGACTAATACACCGTAAAGCTGCTTGAGCCATTCTTCGGTTAGCGATATTTCCATATATAAAAGAGTGAGATGTTGAGCTTTTAACTTTTAGCTAGATTGTCAAAAACTTTTTTGTTCTGCGATATTAGACGCTCAACTGATTGTTCTAATGCCGCTCGTCCTGTTGCACTTACATTAAGGCAAACGTGTTTTGACATTTTTGTTTTCTCTCCAATTTGGCTTGTTTTACCCATATAGCCAATCACTACTATATATCGTTAACCTCTATAGAAACACATTCTATAGAAATTGTTTATGAACAATTAATATGAATTAGCGTTTGTAACAATTTACAGTTTTGTGATTGTATGGTTACTACTACAACGATACACTGTGTGTGTGACTGGTGTATTTGTTTTAGCTAATTCAAAAAGTTAGACTTTTTCTAAATGCGTAATTTTAAGTTAATCCATAGTAATCGATCTCATAACGATCCTAAACCATAAAACATTTAATATCTATGCTTATTCAAAAAATATCGGCAATTATAGATTTGACACCTCTTTTTGATAATACGTTTATTCCATTACTATAGAACGAGGTTTGTGAATAGCTTAGTTAGAGCGACAGAAATTGAACTTAGCTGTTGGTCGTTAATTGTGTCTAGGACGGTGAGGAAATCGAATTTGACCCAGCTATTGATTTTGTTTTGTGTGTGACTGGTATGGCGGGCCCGACGGGAATTGAACCCGCGACCTAAGGATTAAGAGTCCTCCGCTCTAGCCTGACTGAGCCACGGGCCCATGCGCCTTTTTTAAGGTTTCATTGGCAAATATAGAGATTGCGGTTTCAGCCGCTAATGTTTGCTATCCATCACCCTATGTCTCCAAAAATGCTTTCTACCAGTTGCCGAAACAAACGTATTGCTTTGTAGCTTCAGCTTGTAGCAAACAAACCTAATAACATCCCAAACCTAACTTTCTATGGCGAATTCTTTGACAAATCCAACAAGCGAAGTCTACCTACTCAGAACAACCGACCGAAAAACAGGAATCCCCCAACTGCTAAAACAATTCGATATACAGGATTTCTCCGCTAAAACCGTGGCTCTGAAAGCCAATTACAACAGCGCTGACCCCTTCCCCGCATCCACACACCTAGACACACTTCGAGCAATTGTGGAAACCATAAAAACTGCAGGAGCATCCGAAATTATTATGGCTGAACGCAGCGGTATGGGCAATACCCGTGAAGTGCTGGAACAAATGGGCGTTTTATCGTTATCCGAAGAGTTGGGCTTTAAGGTTGTAGTTTTAAATGAGGTCCCAAAAGACGACTGGTTAAAATTCGAACACAAAGGCAGCCACTGGATACGAGGCTTTTACCTCTCAAGGGTGTTCCAAGACGCCGACAAAGTCATCAACACCTGCTGCCTAAAAACCCACCGTTTCGGCGGTCACTTCACATTATCCATGAAAAACTCTGTAGGTATGGTTGCGAAAAAAGTACCTGGCGGTATTTATGATTATATGTGGGAGCTGCATGGATCGCCTTACCAGCGCCAGATGATAGCTGAAATCAACGCCAACTACAACTCAGACGCAGTGTTAATGGACGGCATTAAAGCTTTCATATCAGAAGGACCTGAAAAGGGCGAAATTGTTGAGCCGAACCTGCTTTTAGCCAGCCGCGACCGCGTAGCAATAGACGCAGTAGGCGTAGCCATACTCAAAATGTATGGCGCAAAAGGAAAAGTGGGGTCTGAACCGGTCTTTGAGCAGGACCAAATTAAAAAAGCTGCGGAGTTAGGGTTCGGCGTCAGATCTGCAGGAGAAATAAAGCTGAACCCGCTAAACGCCCAAGCAAAAGAGGACGTTGAGAGGATTCAACCCATTCTATTTTCTTAGGGCTAATTTAAGTTTTTAGTTGCTTTTCTTTCTTGTACGTTTTTACGGCGAGTGCCAACGTTAAGATGCTAAAAGTCACCATTAAAATTGTTGCTTCAATGTTGCTAGCAGGGCTATGAGGTCCAGCGTCAGCAATTTGACCAAGCGAAATCATCATAAACGCCACCTGCAAAACCAAAAACACACTATCTAAGCCGATTATACCCAGCAAACCAACTCTGGAGCCTAACAAGAAAACGATAGCGAAAACGCCTAGTAGCCCATAAATAAAAAGAACTGTTAAAGCGCTTGTTGTGTCATAAAAGCTGTACTGATCCATGCCTGCTATGTATCCGCCGAAAAGCAAGCGAAACAGCAGAACAGTAATAAGTGCCTTGCCGGCTGTGCTAATTTGTGACATACTAGATCCATTTTGTGACTGGTTGTTTTTTTATTGGTTTAATTGAGGCTAGGGCTTCAGCCAATTTAGGCGTAGGATCTTTTTTGGGGTAGCCAAGCAGTATAGGTCCGAATATTGCTTCGTTGTCTTTTAGTTCCAAGGCTGCGACGACTTCGGGGTTGCCTTTCACCATTCCACCAAAGCCAACGTAGCAGCTCCCAAGCCCTAGCGATTCCGCCGCTATCATGGCGTTTTCGCATGCAAGAACGCTGCTAAACGGGTTGTCTGCGGGTCCGACTACGAATAGGATGGTTGGTGCGTTGTAGTAGATTACGTCTTTGGGTTCGTCTATGGCGTCGTAGATGCAAGTAGCCATCTTGTACATTTCTGGTACGTTGTCTTTCATGGGTTCAATCATTTGTTTCCAAAACGGCATAGCGGTTTGGAGTAGTTTCTGCTTGAACTCTTTGTCTTCTACTACTGCGAAACGCCACGGTTGCGAACGCGTCATTGAAGTATATGGTGCTTGGTTGGCTGCTTCTATTATTTTTTCTACTACCTCATGGGGGATTGGAGTTGATTCGTAAGCCCTGACGGACTTTCGGTTGTTTATTGCTTCAAGTACTGGGTTCATGGTTTGTCACTGTCCTAAATCCTTTTACTATTAGCCAAACGGCAAGCGCCATTTCTTGAGCTGCTATGGGAAGCGCTAAAACCTCAATCATAATGTTATCTACTCCGAATAACCGAAGGGGCGCTATGGCTAACCATAATGCACCTCCGAAGATGCCCCAAACGGAGAACCACTTTGGTATAAGCAGTGTCTTGTAGAAGACATAGTTCAAGATTACTGCGCCTATAGCGAAGGGGAAATCTAAGAGTATGCCGCACCAGTCTCTGGCTGCTAGTAGCAATACGCCGGCTCCACTGTAAAAAGTGGATGTGCTAGTTGTTACAATGTATTCCTGGCTTAAGGATAAGATTGTTAATAGGATGACTGTTCCTGCAACTAAAAAGATAACTTCAAATATTCTTGCCGTTAGGTATCCAACGGCTAAGGTTTGGCTGTACTTCTTTAGAATAGGGTACAGTGCGATGGGGATTCCTACTATGGCCGCGGCGGAAATTAACTCGATTAACACAGCGGTTTTTATGCTGTTTTGGTTTGCCGCTACAGTGTTTAGGTAGTCTGGGGCGTGGATGGATTCTGAGAAGACTCCGCTGGAGATTAGTACAATGGTGCCTATGATAAATAATATTCCAACTATTATTGCGGTTCTTCTATAGTTATTCATACCTTGATTTCACTGGTTTATTATTTGTTTAATTAGTGTATTTATTATTCAAATTTAATATATCTAACGTCTCTATTTAGTATATTTTTGAAGAAATATAAATTTAAATAGTAAAAAAGTGATTTAATTCCTATGACCTTTAAAAAAGAAGATAGAAGCACATGGGCCATTGGCGGTGGCGTAGTAGTTGGCTTAGGCGTGGGATTCTTTCTCCTACCTCTATCGACTCTATACTTCGTCGGGTCACTGATGACTGGCTTAGGCTTGGGTATAATAGCCGCTGCGTTACTTTCACGCAAAAAATAGTTTAGACATCTTCGGATTAAGCGAAATCAACTTTGAGCTTATTACCTAAGGGAATGGTTTTTTGCAGTGTTATTAGTCCCGATGAGTATATTCCATAGGCCGGTATTTTTAACCCACTTAAAAGTAGGCAATCAACAGATTTCTAACTTGATTATACCTTGTATGCAACAGCGGAATATGCATATTTAAAATGGGCTTGTTTTACCGCTGTAGGGTTTAAAACAAAAAATTTAGCCCTAAAACGTGTTGCTCATTGGTGTGGTTACCTTGCCCGGTTAGTGGTAGCTCATTTTTAGGTCGCCTTCGTATTGCCTTTCCCGTAACTCGACATTTTTACAGTTGGGACATTGATAGAAAAAGAGACCATCCTCATGGCTGATTTCGCCCTTAAATTCCATCTGGGTTTTACATTCTGAACATTTATGCATGTTTTCACTTTTTGGTTGTTTTGCTATATTAGTGATTGATACAATATAAATTTGGTTGTGATACGCTCATAATAAATCATAAAAAATGGATGGACGTTCACTTCATTGAGGGTCTTTCTACTCTGCGCTCTATTATCGTTGCATAGCTTTTCTCAGTCTGATAGGATAAAGTTATTTACACCCTAAACCAACAGCACATGCGAGGAAACACTTATGGATTGGGGAATGAAAAACCGCCTAAACAGGCTTTTCCAAAAAGATGGAAAAGCCCTCTTTTTACCTATTGACCATGGCTACTTCCAAGGACCCACTCGATGCCTTGAGAAACCTGGAGAAACCATCAAACAGATTTACCAGTACGCTGACGCAGTCATGCTGACCCGTGGGGTTTTGCGGAACTGTGTTGACCCAGCGATTGAGAAGCCTATTATAATGCGGGTCTCTGGTGCTGTTTCGGTTGTGGGTGAGGATTTGGCAAACGAATCTTTAGTCACTTCGATCAAAGAAATCGTCCGATTAAACGCCTCCGCTGTTTCAATGTCTGTGTTTGTCGGCAGCAAATACGAAAACAAATCCCTTACCAACCTTTCCACATTAATTGACGAATGTGAAGACTACGGCGTCCCGGTCATGGCAGTCTGCGCAGTAGGCAAAGAACTTGAAAAACGTGAAGCCCGCTACCTAGCATTGTCCGCCCGAATAGCAGCTGAAATCGGTGCTCGTGTCGTCAAAACCTACTATTGTAAAGAAAATTTTGAGAAAGTCGTCAACGGCTGCCCCGTCCCCATTGTCATCGCTGGTGGACCTCGCGCCGATACGCAGCGAGAAGTTTTCGACTTCGTCTATGACGGTATGCAGAAGGGCGCTGCAGGCGTTAACTTGGGCAGAAACATCTGGCAAACCGAGTACCCCGTCGCTTCTATCCGAGCCATAAGAGCCATAATCCACGACGGCTACACGGCGGCGGAAGCAGAAGACCTTTACAACGAGGTAATTGCGGGCAAAGCCTAAGCCCACCATTTTTTGGAGCTTTTTTATGTTAGCTGCTTTTTACTACAATAACCACGACATTCGAGTTGAGGAACTTCCCATTCCGAGGGCAGGCGAGGAAGAAGTTCTGCTTAAGGTAATGGCGAGCGGAATATGCGGCAGCGACGTAATTGAATGGTACCGAGTGCCCAAAGCCCCGCGTGTGCTTGGGCACGAAGCCACAGGTGTTATCACGCAAGTCGGCGACAAAGTCAAGGATTACAAAGTGGGCGACCGCGTATTTGTCAGCCACCACGTCCCCTGCTTCGAGTGTCGCCACTGCCAGCGAGCCAACCAAACCGCCTGCCATACCCTTCATACAACCAACTACTATCCAGGAGGTTTTGCACAATATGTCTTGGTGCCAAAAATTAACGTACAGTCCGGCATCTACACGCTCCCCGACTCTATGAGCTTTGAGGAGGGCACGTTTATTGAGCCGTTGGCGTGCGTTTCACGTGGGCAACGTCTTTCTGGGATAAAAAAAGATGACAGTGTGTTTATCATTGGCGGCGGTATTAGCGGCATTTTGCACGTGCAGCTTGCCAAGTATAAAGGCGTTGAAAACATTGTTGTGGCAGACATCAACCCCTACCGTTTGGACCTGGCAAAGAAATTCGGTGCAACATGCGCGCTTGACGCTCGTGATAACCTGCCAACCAAACTAAAAGAAGCCCTCGACGGGCATCTTGCAGATCAAGTTATCGTGTGCACGGGCGCAATCTCAGCAGCAATGGTGTCAATGGATTGCGTAGAAAGCGGTGGCACGATTTTGTTCTTTGCTGTGCCCGATCCATCAGTCAAACTTCAGGTGCCAATTAACCAGTTCTGGCGAAACGAAATCACGATGCGCACAAGCTATGGCGCCGCGCCCAACGACATTAAAGACTCCCTGCAAATTTTGACAACGGATAAAATCAATGTCTCGGACATGATTACACATCGATTGCCTCTTAGGCAAGCGCAGGAAGGATTCAGGTTGATGACGGAAGCAGGCAACAGCCTCAAAGTGATTTTGCAGCCCAACCCCGAATAATTTAAAACAATACTTTTCTTTTCTATGAATATGGCCAGTTTAAAGGAAGCGATACGTCAGCGTCGCAGCATCCGCAAATACAAGTCTAAACATGTCTCCAGAGAAATGGTTTTGGCGGTTTTGGAGGCGGCGGGACAAGCTCCATCTGCCCACAACGCCCAATCTTACAGATTCATAATATTGGAAAACCCTGCGGTTAAGCAGCAGCTTGCACACGAAATGGCGCAAGCATGGGCTGCAGACATAGAAAGCGACGGCAAAACTGTCACCCCAGAAACACGCAAAGAACGTGCCGGTCGCTTCGCAAAAGCACCCGTCCTCATCCTGGCTTGCACTACACCCGTCGAAGGCTTACCCATCTATCCCGACGAGCGGCGCCGAAGTTGCGTGCGGGATTTGGCAGTGCAGAGCTTGGGGGCCGCATTGGAAAACCTGTTTTTAATGGCAACAGAGATAGGGTTAGGCGGCTGTTGGTATGCGGCCCCTTGCTTCTGCAAAGAAGTCGTCCGCGAAAACTTAAAAATACCCAAGGGAGTGGAGCCGCAGGCGTTTGTAGTGTTGGGTTACGCTGCTGAGAAGCCGCATCCTCCAAAGAAAAAAACTTTAGAAGACTTCTGTTACTTTGACGGTTGGGGTAGCGGTTTAGGCTGATTTTATCATAATCAGCAGCATTTTGAAACGGTTCTTTGCTGTTAGTGCGTGAGGCTTGTTTGCGGGCATGATGGTGGCGTCGCCTGCTTTGAGATTGAGGGGTGTTCCTGCGATCGTAACCTGTGCCTCTCCATCAAATATGTAGACCATGGCGTCGTAGGGTGCAGTGTGTTCGCTAAGTCCTTGACCCGCATCAAACGCAAACAGCGTAACGGAGCCTGCGTTTTTGTCTATGAGGGTGCGGCTGACCACTGAGTCCTCCTGATACGCAACCAGTTCTGAGAGGCTAGCGGCGTTTGATAATAAACTAACATTATTTTTTGACATACTCATCACAGCGATTTATTGGGTTGAATGTGCTAATTACTTGCCCCTTACATATCAGGGATGAATTGCATAGAGATCGAGTTTACGCAGTGCCTCGTATTTTTCTCTGTGAAACGCTCGCCTGTAAAGACGTGTCCTAGGTGGGCGCCGCAGTTAGTACACTGAATTTCCGTGCGAACACCGTCAGCGTCCGGAATGCGCTTGACTGCGCCTGGAATTTCGTCATCAAAACTCGGCCAGCCACAGCCCGCATCAAACTTGTTCTCGGATCTGTAGAGTTTGGCGCCACATCGCCTACAAACGTAGGTGCCCTTATCCCAGAAAGCGTAGTATTTGCCTGTAAAGGGTATCTCAGTGCCTTTATGTATGATTACTTTTTCTTCTTCAGGGGTTAGTTTTGGATTTTGGCTTTGAGAAGCAGACAAAAAATGCACCATTGAAACAATGTTGCTTGAGTATAAAAAAGGCTTCTAAAAACAACATCATCTAATCTGCAGTGAGGTCATGTTAATTTGTGCAAGAAAACTCTGCACCTACACCTTATCGGGAAAAGCAGTCTGAATCCTAAAGAGCAGTTTGCAGAAGTAATCAATCTTACGGTGCCGAAGAATTCGTCAGATAGAGAAAAAAACAGCAAAGACAAAAAAACAGATATAAGAACCCGCCCGCATCTTTTCATATAGAAGGTTACTTTATGGTTGAAATCACCCGTCTTTTCTGGAAAAAAGCCTACACCTCAGACAATTTCTTGCTGGGAGAAATCCACAGCGCCGACCTCAACATGGATACTTGGCAGGTTACAAGCCTGTTTATCACTTTAAGCGAGGAAGCCACAAACGCTTTGGGCTTTAAGCACCCGTATCTTGGAAAAGTTGTCGTGTGCTTGCCCGTCGGTGACGTTAAAACCATCAGTGATACCGCCATCCTAAACCATACACTTGAAGAGCTGCGTAATCTGAAAACGTGCAAAGAGTAAATAAACTCTTTTTCCTATTTTTAGTTAGAGCCTAATCTATCCTATTTTTTACTCTATGCTCAGTATAGAGTGAGAAAAACGCACCGGACAATGCTACGACGGAGACTATGGTGGCTGCTATCAGAAACGGCGATGGAGTATTGCAGGAAGATAAAACCGATGAGATAAGCAAAAGCAGGGCAGTGGTCAAGAGCACCAGTAAAGTAAATAGGAGGATGGCTTTTTTCATTTTGTCATCAAACTTTTGTGGGATTGATTTTTGTTTAAAAGATTTTTTGTCAAACTTTCTTGACTTACATTTATGTTCTTAGTATAGAAATATTGACAAGGCTGTTCTGGTGCGGACTTTAAAAGCAACCTATCAAAAACTCATGTATGACAATGTTAAACGCGGGAATAGCAGTTTTGCTTGTGTAGAAGCTGCCTCAATATGCACTCAACGATTAGCAAGCGCGGAAACTAAGAAGCTTTTCTTAAATACAGAGAAGCTGAAGTGCACGGCAACGTTCCTCTTCTTCCTAAATAGAAAACAAAAAAGCGGTCAAACTTTACCAAACCACTTCTCAAACCAAACCGCATACATGGATGAGCATTCTTTTTGGTAAGTCTCTTCGTTTTCCTCTTTCAGGCAACTAGCAAGCTCCAAATTGTGCAACAACTCATTTTTTGCATCCATCAACATTGCCTCCAAATCGTCAAGCATGTCGCCGCCACCAGCAGCGTAATCCGGCTTGGATTGCCGAAGAAACACCCGTTTATGCCTGATTAACTCGTCAATTTTCCCTTCACTCATCAACTTAACCACCGTCAGGTATTGCTGGACGACGCCATTTTAAGTTTGCGTTCGCTCATAGTGATAGAGGTATTCTTGTGCGTAGCCAGCGTATTTCCCAAAATAGGTACGTGCAAAGTCTCCGATTTTCTGGTACTCACCATTTGAGAGTGAGTTGTGGCTCTGCATCTTGCGTACGGATTCAGTTGAAAACTTGTCCGCATAGTGGTTGAGGATGACGCGTTTAACCCATACGTCTACAGGGAACGCTTCAGTTTTACCCAGAGAAAATAGCAAAACACAATCCGCCACTTTAGGCCCCACGCCGCAGAACTCCAGTAGCTTTTCGCGTGCCTCAAGATATGCCGCAGTTTTTAGAGCATTAAGATTGATTTTTTCTTCAACAACCTTTCTGGCGGTTTGATGGACGAATTTAGCGCGATAACCTAAACTGCACCCCAACAACTCCGACTCAGAAACCTTAGCCAACGCTTCAGCAGTAGGGAACAGGTAAAATGTTTTACCGCTAAAGCAACGTTTCTCGCCGTAACGTATAGACATTTTACGCAGCATATCCTCTATGGCGGCGATATTTTTGTTAGTGGAACAAATAAAACCGACAAGGCAAGCCCATGGGTCTTGACGCACCAGCCTAAGTCCCCTAAACCTCTCTAACGCTGCCGCAATATAGGAATCTTTGTTAACGCTCATGCTGATTGCTTCTAAATCATCGTCTAATCCAAAGTAGCTCCGCACAAAATCCTCATCTGCACCTACAAACTCTAATTCCTTGCCGCACTGGCGAATTTTAACCACTTTATCGCCGACGACCCCATACCACCAGCCATCAATCTTCTTCCAGCGGAATACCTGACCGCAGCAAAGCGAAAAATCTAAGTTAAAAGAAACAGATAGTCTCATAGCCGTTACTCCATGAACTTTTCAGGCTTAGGCACATCCGATGCTAAACCTTTGCGGTTGCGCAGTTCAAAAATAACTTCAGCGGAAAGCCTATTTGGAAGCTTTTGCCAGTGGTCAAAAAACGATTGCCAAACCGCCCGCCCCGACGTAGCGGAACGCAGCTCCTTAGAGAACCCAAAAGTTTCGGCGACGGGAATGTAACCTGTAATATGGGTTAGCTGTCCCTTTTGGAGAAACTGAGAGACTTTCCCTCGCCGAGTTTTAAGCATGCGGTTGGATTCGCCTGCCAACTCTGAGGTGACTGTAACTTCGATTTTGTATATTGGTTCCTGAAGAGCGGGTTCCGCAGTTAAGAAGCTGCCAAAAATAGCTTTGCCGATCCCGTGCATGACTTCAGAGCCGCCTGCCCCAGCTGCGACTTCGAGGTCAATTAGATTGGCTCTGACATGGCGCATAGGTTCCCCACAAAGTGGACCCCCTTTGCAGGCGTATTTGAAGCCGGCTCTAATTGCTTCTTGGAATTCCTCTGAGAGAGAGGCGGTCTTAGCTTTGAAGTCTATCAGGCTGTTCTGGTTATTGTCAATGCAAAGCACAACACCTGGGCTGGGTTGGTCCTGTTGGGGTTCAATCTGAACACAGAAGCTACTCCGCTTATCAGGGCCTCTTGCCAAGGCCAATATACCTACCTTAGACACTGACTCACTATAAACAACCCGAGGTGACGAAACAGAAACTTCCACCCCCAAACCCCGCAGTTGATTAGCCGCTATCTCCAGATGCAACTCACCCATTCCGCTTAGCAAGTACTCTCCTGTCTGCTCGTCTATGGTGGCTCTGAGATTAGGGTCTTCCACCGTTAACTTCTCCAACCCAGAATTCAACATAGCGATTTGTGATGGGTTTTTAGGTTCAACCGCCAACGTCACCACAGGCTCAGAAACATACGTAATTCCCTTAAACGGCAAAATGTCTTTATGATCTACGTCAACAAGGGTTTCGCCAGCCCTAACCCTGCCAGATAACAGCAATGTTGTTAGGTTACCTGCTGGGACTTCATCGACTTCCTCCCGTAACGCCCCCATGTCAAGATAGACGGTTTTTGTTTCGACATCCACTAGCGCCTCTATAAGGTGCAAGGGCATGCCTTTTTGGATCTTGCCAGAAAACACTCTACCTGTGCACATCGAATCCCCTTCAGGCATGGCTTGGACGTTAGTGACAAACATAACGCTCACTGCTTTGTCACTGCAATCCATAAGCACTTTTCCAGTTGCCGAATCCGTTTTTCCGCTCCAGATCTTGCCTATCCGATATCTCTGGGCTGTTTTGGGGTCTGGCAATGCATGGATTGCCATGTTGAATATGGCGTTGTACAAAGGTAGCTTTTTGGCAAGAGCAGCGGAAGTGCCTGTTTTGCATGCTGCGATAACTTCAGAGAATTTGACCCCAGCAGCTTTAGCCATGTCTAGCGTGAAGCCCCAGCCTTGCAGTGCAGCACCAAAAGCCACATTACCCTGTGCTGGGCTGATTTTACATTGGCTACAAAACTTTGGTTCAGCATAAAGCTCCACTAAATCGTTAAATGCTCCGATTAAGCGATCAAGTTTACGCTGAATTTGGTCTTCGCTTAAATGTAGCTCATTGATTAAACGGTCAATTTTGTTTATAAAAAGGACGGGTTTAACGCGTTCCTCCAGTGCTTGGCGGGTTAGAATTTCGGTTTGCGCCATGATTTCCTCCACTGCATCCACCACCACAACTGCTCCGTCGATAACCCTTAAGGCACGGGTTACTTTGCCTGTGAAGTCCACGTGTCCAGGCGTATCCACCAAGTTAACAAGATAAACCTCTCCTCCAGAGCGGTAAAGCAGGCTCGTGTTGGCGGTTTTTATAGTGATTTTGCGTTTCTGCTCCTCCTCAAGGTAATCCAGCACCCTTGCAATGCCCGCCATCTGAGGTGAAAGCAGCCCTGCGCCCGCCAGCAGTGAATCAGCTAACGTGGTTTTGCCGTGGTCTATATGCGCAATTATGCCTATATTTCGAATGTGCTCCTTGCACGTCATGAGAGCTTGGATTTTGGGAAGCTGCTTGATTCGAGGCATAACTGTTCAGGTATTGTTGAATCATAAAACACTATTAAATCTATAACTTCAAAATACCAGGTTAAGAAACCCTTATTATGTTTATGACGCCGCTTTTCAGCATAAAAAAGGAAACCTCGACATGAAGCCGCCTGCAATTTTATTTGTTGATGAGCTAAACGCTGAGCCATATGCGTCGATTGTCTGTTACCCAAGGGCTTCCGCTTTGGAGATGGAGGAACGGTTTTTGGAACTACGACGGCTTGGAATCGAAAGGATTGAGTTTGACGGGAAAGCCTCTGCGTTTTCGATTCCTGTTCTAGGGAAGGGCTATGTTGGAATAGTTGTGAAGGCAGATATTGGCGTCAGAAAGTACGCTTTAAAGATGCAGCGTGTTGACTCCGGTCGTGAAAACCTATTGCAGGAAGCCGAACTACTACAACTAGCTAACACTGTTGGGGTTGGACCAAAATACTTCGCCTCAACCAAGCATTTCCTGCTCATGGAACTCGTGGACGGCGGCTTGCTTGAGGAGTGGCTACTAATCCATACAGGCAGAAACGAAGTCCAACTGGTCGTAAGGGATATTTTGGAACAGTGCTGGCGGCTTGATGAAATAGGTCTAGACCATGGCGAACTGAGTAAGGCCCCAAAACACTTGCTTTTAAACGCTCAGGGTAAGCCCTTTATTGTGGATTTCGAGACGGCAAGCACTTGTCGCAATGCGTCTAATGTGACATCGGTGTGTCAATATTTATTTTTGGGGCAAAGCCAGACATGCAGAGCTATAGCTCAAACTATAGGAGAAATAGACAGAGAGCGACTTGTGGATGTGTTGAAGAATTATAGGAGAAACAGAAACAGACAGAGCTTTGATACGCTTAAACGGCTGTGCCTAAATTAGGTTAACGCCTTTTGTCGAGTTTTTTGTATTTTTTAACTATTTTTAATGGTGGTTGTTTTCTGGCACTACTTTTCTTATGAAGAAGGCAAAAATTTTATGGCAATCTTCGTTTGGGTTTGGACGCAGACTGGTTGTGGAGCAAACCATAAGCAGAACAACAACAACTTTTGCCCAGTGTCGTACTAATAAAATAAATTAGAAAAATTTAGGCGACTACTTCGTTTAGCCGCTTCTGTTTTATCGCCTCTTTTAGTTCAATTGCGATACGTCTACCCATATACATGTTTTCACCGTAGCGCAAATAAGCGTATGGCGATGTGCCGATGCCTACGTTTGTGCCTGCCACTATGCGAGCAGATATTTCGAACGTGTAAATTTTTGCTTCGTCGGTGATTACTGTTTCAAGGCAGAATGGACCGATGATACCCGGTGGCGCAAGTTCTTTGGCTTTTTTGTGAACATTGTCACCCATCCGCATCACCTCAGGAAGAAGTGACTCGCGCAGCACAATAGGGAAGTTTCCGACTACAGTGTAGGTTGGGTTTATGTCGATTTCCAGTTGTTGGCTGGCGGGAATTTTTCCTATACTGTCTACAGCGGATTCATAGCGGCGATCCATTGCAAGCAGTTCAACATCGTCGTTTATAATGCTGCTAAAATAGCTTGGATAAACGTTGACCCCCAAAGCGTATTCTTGGAGATGCACGGTTTCTAGGTCCTGTTTGGTTAACATGCCGCGTTTTAACATTTCGTCGGCTTTTTTGTAGAAGCCAGCTGGCGAGTTGGCCAGGAAGTAGCCTCTGCCGCCTTTGGCGCCCTGCAGCTTGGCGATGACGAGGCGGTCGATGTCGTCTGGTGAGCCGAAAACCGCCGGCAAACGCAGTCCCGCTTGGCGAAGCCATTCCTCTTGAGACTTGCGATTGGCTTCCCAGTGGAGCAGTTGGCGGTTGCCCATCATTGGAACATGCAAGTTGTCTGTGAGCTGCTCAGTGCTAAGGTACGCTGTGAAGCTGCCGTGCGGAATCAAAACTACGTTTAGGCTACGCAACCGCTCCTGCATATATGGGTTAAGCAATTCGGTAAAGTCTTTGACAACTATTAATTCATCAACAAGCGGGAACTTTTGGTACATGATGGCGTCTTTTTCTTTACAGATACACACCGTCCTCAGTCCCTCTTCTCTGGCGCCTTTGAAGATGTTTAGTGAACTGTGACTGCCAAGGGTGCCGATGGCGAGTTTACTTTGGTCGTATTTTTCTGTTATTTTTTGAATGTCTGTGCTGTCAATCATTTTAGGTAACCACTTCAGAGAGGCGCTTTTTGCGGATTGCTCGTTTAATCTCCATAGCGACGCGTTTGCCTGGTCCCACTTCGATACCGTACTTGTACTTCATATAGGGCGATGTGGGCTCAACGCATGGGCAGCCTGGCACACGGGGAGAAACGTCAAAGATACGGAACTGCAGGTCTTTGGTGATTGCGCCTTGCAAGGCAAAAAGCCCAATCATTCCGGGCGGGAACTCCTTACGGCAAACCTGCACCCATTTTTCACCTGCGTCAAACACCTTTTCAAGTTGGCTTTCTCGCATGGTAACGCCCATATGGCCGATTTCGATGTTCTGTGTGGCAATGTTTAGTTCAAGCTGCTCTTTTGCAGGCAAGTCCAAAACGCCGTCTAGGTCGGTTTGGATGCGGCGGTCGAAACCTAGCAGGTCTATATCGTCAGATAGGGGTGAATAAAAGTAGTTGGCGTTGAATTTGGCGCCTAAAACATATTCTTCGATTACTGATTCCTCAAGCGCTTCTCGGGTTATAATGCCTGCTTTGATTCGTTTTTCAGCTTCCCGTTCATACTCCTCCGGGCTGGAAGCGTAGAAAAATGCGCGTTCTATGATCCTGCCTTTCTCGGCGACTTTTACGATTACGGGGCGGTCAATGTCTTTAGGCGACTTAAACCCCATGGGAAGCTGAATGCCTGCCTCTTTTAGCAGCCACAACTGGTTTTTCGGTGCTGTCCGCTCTTCAGTTTTTAGAAGCCACCTGTTGCCCATGAGGGGCACGGCGAATTTGTTCTCAATCGCTTCGTAGCCTGCATAAACGCTGAAGCTGCGGTTGGGCACGAAAATGACGTTTAGTTTTTGGAGTTCCGTCACAGTTTCGGAGCTGGTTATGTCTGAGAATTTGTCGAGGAAGATGAATTTGTCAAACACTTCTCTGTAGTAGCGGGCGTAAGTTTTTTCACGTCCGTTCTGGCAGACCACGACGGTTTCAAAGCCTTCCTGTTTCGCGCCTGAAGCGATTTCAAGCGCTGAGTGGCTGCCTAAAACTCCAATTCGGATTTTCTCCGGGTTATAGCTCTCTGTTACCTGCTTGATTTTTTCTTGCATGCTCACTGTTTTTCACCCATAAACTGTTTGTAGTCGCCGATGACTTGCTTAATTGGGGGCGAAATGAAGAGTTGTTTGCCCGACATTGCGTTAGCGACAGACATGTACATTTGGCTGATTATCTTTTTAAGTTGCGGGTCAAGCCGTAGAGGCTGAGACTTGCAAAGAGACCTCCAGTCTTGCACGCCTTTTGTTTCGGCCTCTTTCTTTGCCCGTTCGCAATCGCTGTACCACTGGGTTTCCTTGTAGAACTGGCGAGCGACCTCTTTGCTTACATGTACGCCGCCATATGTAAAGCGGCATTCGTCCAGTGTCCCCAAGACGTCGACGAGCATGAGTTTACGTTGGTCATCAAACGCTAACTCGATTTTACCATCCTCGTTTTTTAGCCCCGCGTTGGCAGCGGCTTTGGTTATGTTTTCGTCCGCCTTTAGCAAGACGTCCTTAATGTCAGCTAATTCTAAGTCGGTTAACCCCGAAATTTTTTGGGCTTCGGCCCACGTGATGTAGCGGTCTGTTTCCTCAAGCTTGGTAGAAACATCAAAAATTGGTTTTTCGAGGGTTTCGCCGGGTTGGGGCTGGTGATCTAAGCCCAAATCTGCCAGGGTTACTTTGCTCTGTGCAAGGCGCTTAAAAACGCTAGAGCCTTCAGGTAAGCCATTTCGGTAGATAACTTCGAGTGGTATGAGGCAGTTTTTCAGCGCTGAGTTGTAGGCGCTGTAATCATGTACTATCTTTCCATTTGTGACGCTTGTTTGGGGCCGGTAAACGTTAACTAATGCCACTTCCATGATGCTGGAGGGCTCTTTGAGGCTAGCGAGCCTGACGGCTTTGCCCTCTTTATTGACTAGTCCACGGTAATGTGTTTTTACGCCAATCTTCTCGAGTTCTTCAAAGCAGTATGCACCCATAAGACAGAGCGCTGCGCCTTTACCTTCGATTTGGTCGGGCATTTCACCCCAGTCAAAAACGCTGTATCGGTCGCTGAAGAGGAACCTGCCTGTTCCCATGGCGGTTTTGGTGGGTTTCTGGATGGTCTGTAAGTCTTTTACGCTGCCCATTCTGTTTGCCTCAGTCTGTCATATTCTGTTTTTGCCTCTATATCACTTTATCTAGTTAAAAAAAGCTTCAACAACGATAGAGGTAAGCAAACGTTTTTATCTCCAACAAAGTGGAATGGCTTATTATACTCATAACATGAATGAGGTGGCGATTAAAAATGGGTGTTCAGGAACAGGCGCCTACTGCGCAGACGAGGTTTACCGCTTCAACATCCACTCCTCTGGAGCTTCTGCCTAAACGTTGGTTTTGTGCAGGCTTAGAATCTTCAGGTAGAACATTTAAGCTCGAAGCTGAGTCGTCCACCAACTTTTTAGAAATAGCTAACCGCTCCGTCATTACTTGGGTGGATTATATAACTGATGACCCAGCCCGCGATTTGCCTATGGTGGCTGCCCAGATGGGGTTTAGTGAAGCCTTCATAGCTAATTTAGCAAGCTGTGACCAACTCAACTACTCGGATTTTGACACGGAAATGTGGCTCGCATTTCCCACCATTCAAATTAGGGGAAACGACGTTAAACCTCACCAGCTTCTCTTGCTTATGCGTCAAAACTTGATTTTGACGTTTCACGTGCGCCTTGTAGACAAACGCTTCCTTAGGCTGCGGAGATATTCCGAGACTTTTCTAAAGAAAATTCCGCTTGATATAAACCCCGCAGACAGGCTCACAATTCTACTCTCCCGCATCTTGGAGGCAAACAATGACAGCAACTTCCGCCATTTACGAATGATTGAAGAATTCGGAGACGAACTCAACAAGGATCTAATGGACAGAGATGTGGATAAATCCACGTTAGGTCCCAAAATCTACGAAATGAAACATGCACTCATAATTTATATGAATGCACTCTGGGAAAGCGTTGATGTGCTGCAAGGTATCCGCTACGGAGATGCTGAACTGTTAACCGACGACCCAAAACTGGTTAACATGTTTACAGGAATGGTGGAGCAAGTGAAGAGCCAAATCGCACTCTCCGAACATATGTCTGAAGTCCTCGCATCTGGCATTGAGGCGACACAGTCAATCTACAATAACCAATTAACTGTAGCAAATAATCAGCTTACGATATCCAACAACAAGCTATCGCTGCTAAACAATCGTCTCTCCAAAATTATCGCTTACCTAACTATCATCGGCACAGCAATATTGATTCCCAACACTATCGCCACTGTGCTTGGTAACTCGGTTTGGGTCCTGGGGCCTGATTTTTTGCCGCAGTATCTGCTGCTTATGATTGGGACAACGATCATAGGTAGCTTGTTGATGTGGATATGGATAAAGAAAACTGGCTTAATGGACCGAGACAAAGAACACGACGCAGAAAAAGAGCCCAACCTATAGAAAACAAAGAAAATTTGGGCTAAAAAAGCCCATGGCATGACTACTTGAGCATTCTTATAGATTCGTTAGCTTTCTCAAGCACAGCCTTCTTATTAGCCTGATAAGATGCAACCATGCCCAAAATTTCAGAGTCATCCAACGCTAAAATCTTTGCGGCAGCGATTGCTGCGCCTTCGGTTTCGATTGTGACTACGCTGCCGATACCGCTTGGCACCCGAAGTGACGAGTAAATGTCTGCGCCGCCGTATTTCTCGCTGTAAGGTGGACAGGCGATCACGGGTTTTACGGTGTTACCATCAATGAATGCGCTTAATGCGTTGGATCGTCCCGCAATCGTGATGTACACGACCTTTTCTTGTTCGAATTCTTTGAGGATTTCAAGAACTGTCAATGGGGTTTTGTGGGCAGAAGCCACGCGGAACTCATAGGTGACGCCGAGGAGTTTTAGGTACTTGGCGATTTCTCGGCTAAAATCTAAATCCCGTTCGGAACCCATGATAATAACTGTTTTGCCTGCCATAACAAACTCACAGCTAGCTTAAATGCTGGGGCTGCTAAAAAACGTAACCCACAAAGCCTTGTTGGTGCAGGCATGCAACCCAATAATTTATTATCCAAGCACACTCCAAGTTAAGGCGTGGATTTATGATTCAACAGCAAACAAATTCCACAGAATTGCTTAGACAACTAGTCGGGGAGTGGAGCGTGGGCATTGCACTTAAAAAATCGGAAGACAAAATCTTCTATGGTTGTGGAGACATGACCGCCTTGGAAATCGAGACAGGTATAAATTCGGAGATAGAAACCAAAATCGAAGGTTTCGAGGACTACTACGAAAATAGTATCTGGAGTTACGATCCTGATAAAAACGAGGTACATCTCTTCAGTGTCAGCAGCGATGGCGAATTCCGTGATCACGTCGGTAAATGGGTTGACCCCAAAACTTTGCAGTTATACTGGCAGGGTACTTTTGAGGACCAAGACCAAACAGAGCAAATCCGCGTGTACTGGGCAAACAAAAACCAAATCGATCTAAGAGAAATACACCGTCAACTGGAAAAGGTGGTTTTAACGGTGGACTACGTGTTTAAACGCAAAACTTCATCCAAGCAGCTCAGTCAAGATAGCCACTAAACGCTCCGATGAAGCCGAAACCGCGGGCGTCAAGTCCTCGCTATACTCCAAACTTTGTGGCTCAACCAAAAGCAAAGCAATTTTTGAGCCAACCGTCTTTTTTAGATACTCACAAAACACATAAAGCGGCAACGAATGAGATGAGATAGGGCTAAAAGAAGCTAAATCATTCGCATCTATCAAGCGCGTATCTCCGGGTTTTAGCCCGATTTTGGATGCATCGACTAACAATACATGCGTAGGCTGGTACTCTTCAATGTCAAGCAGGTAACTCTCCGGCACAGTTTCACATTCCAAAAGTAGAACGCCACAGCGCACCTTGCCCTTGAGTGCCTGCACAACTTTGAGTCCGACATAGTCGTCTGTGCGCTCTGGATTGCCGATGCCTGCAACAACAACATGTTCTGCCCCGATTAACCATTCACGCAGAGAATCTTCGCCTTTGCCAGACATTAAAGCACCAATTAAAAAGCACGCCTAATTGAACTTAAAGATTACAAGACAAAAAAGTGATAAGCCAAAAAAGGCAGGCTTGGTTTATCTGCTAACAGAGTCAACAAGCTGCTTCTGGCTGTCGTAAACGTTGACGGTCAACGGCATTTGACCAACTGCGGTGTGTGTAGCACAGCCAAAGCAGGGGTCATAAGCTCTGAAAGCCATTTCAACCATGTTGAGGATGCCTTGGTCGACTTTGTCGTTGTGGATTAACCCTTTAGCAGCGTCGCGGATGCTCATGCAAATCGCTGGGTAGTTGTTGGTTGTTGCGACAACTAGGTTGACGTCTTTTATCATGGCGTCTTTGTCAAGTTGGTAGTGGTGGATAAGGGTGCCTCTGGCTGCTTCGACGATGCCTACGCCTTCGCCTGGTTCGCCGGGTCTGTTGCGTATATTGGTGCTTGTGATTTCAGGATCTTTAACGAGTTCAACAGCACGTTCAGTGGCATACATAAGTTCGATTAGTCTTGCCCAATGGAATGCTAATGTATTGTGAACTGGTTTGCCAAGTGCTTTCTTCATTTCTTGGTATTCTGCGTCTGCTAATGGGGTTGCCATGCCGTCGGAGACATTTAGGCGTGCGAGCGGTCCGACGCGGTAGATTCCGCTGTCTTGGCCTGCGGTTAAACCTTTCCAGCCGACTGATTTTAGGTAGGGGAATTTGCTGTATGTCCATTCCTCGACGTGTTCGCTAACGTGATCAAGATAATCTTTGGCTTCAAATTTAATGAATTCGTCGCCTTTGGGGTCAACTACACGGACTTTGCCATCGTAGAAGTTGACTTTGTTGTGTTCGTCCACGGTGCCCATGTAGTAGGTTGGGGTGCTGTACGCTTGACTCTTGATTAAGCCCAGGTATTTGGCGTTGTTTAAGACGACATCGTGGAATAGTTTGAGTGAAAACTGGGCGAAGTCAACACACGAGGTTGCCATCTTTTCGATTTCCACACGGTTCTCTTCAGACAGCGCTTTGGAGATGCCGCCCGGGAGTCCGCAGACAGGGTGGGTTGCTTTGCCACCTAAGATTTCGGTGATTTTCTGTCCATAAGCTCGATGCTTTATGACGTCTTTGGCCACATCTAAACCTGCCTTCTCGATGACTCCGAGGATGTTGCGTTTTTCTGGAGGTGCATCGATGCCCACGATAAAGTCTGGTCCCCCTAAGAAATAGAAGTGCAAGGTGTGGTCATAAATGATGTAGGCTGCGTACATGAGTTCGCGCAGCTTCTTAGCCGCAGAGGGCGGTTCAACATTGAACGCTTGATCAAGCGCTTTGGCTGCCGCGAAGTGGTGAGCCACGGGGCAGACTCCACATATGCGGCTAGTAAGTTGTGGCATAAGTTCAGCGCGTCTGCCAATACAGAATTTCTCAAATCCACGCAACTCGGGGATTTTTAGATAAGCATTGTCTACTTCACCCTTTGCGTTAAGGAATATGGATACGTTGCCGTGTCCTTCTAGGCGTGTTATTGGGTCAATAATTATTTCTTTTGTGGCACTCATTTCTTGTTCACCTTACGTTTTAGAATTGAAGCTGGCAGACTATACATATAGAAAGTGCCAGTTGGATCCTTGATTTGGTTTATCAAATCCTCAATCTCTTTCTGCGTGTACTTGGTTTTGCCTTCCACGCCGTCGTAGCCCAAAATAGAAGCTAAAGCCGTAATCATGGCGGCTCCCTGCTCGGGCACATTAGGGGCTTTTCCGCCACATCCAGTACAAGGCATATCGACCTTTAAGCATTGCGCACCACATCCGCTTCGGGTTGCGATACCCATGCAGAGTATGCCTTGCTCAAGGAGGCATTTTTCAGGTTCGGGTTCTTTTTCGTAGACTCGATATATTTTGTCGATTTTTTTGTTGTCGCGTTTTCTGGGGCATTCGTCACAGACGGGTTTGGGCGGTGCAAGCACTGAGCCTTTGGGCGGCAAGTTGTTTGATGCAATGGCGTCGACTGCTGCTGAAATTAGCTGCACGGGGGGAGGACAGCCGGGGAGGTAGTAGTCTACGTCAACGGTTTGGTTCAGGGTTTTTACGGTGTCATAGAATTCAGGGATTTTAAGTGTCCCTTCTTTGACCTGGCTTTCTGGTTTAGGCACCGTTTTGTCGGGGTTAACGTTGGTTGGTTCTTGAATGTAGACTTTTTCGAATATGCCTTGTTTGTCAGTTAAGTTTGCTAATCCGGGGATGCAGCCTTCGTGTGCACAGCTGCCAAAAGCGACCAGCGTTTTACTTTTTGCTCGCAAGAGTTTTGCCATGTGTTCCTGTTCGCTATTGCGTATGGAACCATTGAAAAATGTGATGTCGATGTATTTGTCAGGCATGCCCTCGACGTCTTTGTACTTGACGTCCATTGCAACAGGCCAGAACACGATGTCAGCTAATTCAACGACTTGGAGGATTTTCTCGTTTAAGTCTAAAACGGCGATTTCGCATCCGCCGCAGCTTGCAGCCCAGTAAAAGGCTATTTTCAGCTTACTTTTCTTCTCGGTCACAGTTAGTTCGCTCCTTGCTGAATTGTTTTGTTATTTTTTGCGGGTTTACTCGCAGTTCGCCGAAGGCTAACTCTTCAGGCGTTAACCCCATGGCTAACCCCAGTAGTTGCGGGTAATGGAGAACTGGAATGCCATAGACCTCGTTAAAAGTTTTCTCTATTCTTAGTTCATTTGTATCGTACATAATATGGCAGAATGGACATATGGTGATTAAAGCCTGGGCATTCACCGCTTTAATGTGCGTGAGCTTATCCCTCGCTAGTGCCAACGCAACTTTGTCGTTTACCCCCACGCTAGGTGCTCCACAGCATTCGGTCTCGTCAATGTAGTCAAGACACGTGGCACCTGTGGCTTCGATTAGCATTTTTAGTATTTCTGGATCTTCAGGATCGTCAAAACCGATATACTCTTTTGGGCGCAGCAGGTGGCAGCCGTTGTGCTCCGCCACTTTGAGCTCAGTTAAAGGTCGGGTGATGGCTGCTTTGATTTTCTCTACGCCAACATCTTCTTTTAGAAATTGGAGTAAGTGTTTTGTCTCCACGGTGCCCTTATACTCCAAACCTTCCTCTTTTAAGTGACCGTTAACTTCGTCTCGCTGATTAGGGTCGGCTTTTAGGATTTTATTAACTTTCTTAAGTGTCCCAGCACATCCAGGGCACAAAGCAAGAATGTTTAAACCCTGCTGCTCCGCTAACGCCAGGTTTTTTGCAGCCAAAATCAGCATAGTCTCATGGCTTACTGCATCAAAAGGCAAACCGCAGCAGTTAAACTCTGGCATCTCCACTAATTCTACACCTAGCTTAGCGAGAACTTTGCGTGCGCTGATTTCGTATGAGGAGACACGGTATGGCACTGCGCAGCCCAAATAGATTAGCCACTTATTGCTGGACATTTTGTTTTTCCTCTTTTGGTTTTTGCACTCTGTCAAAGAATTTTATGCCTTTGAGTATTTTTTTGGCTGCTTCAGCGTTGCCTTTTGGCAGCGGCGGCAATCCTTGTTGTTCACGTTTTTTAACTCTGAGTTCGGGGATTTTGTAGGCGTAGCCTGTTTCAATTAGGCTTTTGGCTTGGTCTTTGAAGACTTGTGGGACGCAGCCCTGCTCAGCGGCGAGGTTGCGGAAGGCTCGGATAACGGCTGCGACTTCGACGTCTTGGGGGCAACGGTCTGTGCAAGTGAAACATGCGGCACAAAGCCAAAGTGTGTCGCTGTTTAAGACCCTGTCCTTTAAACCAAGTTGAGCCATGTGAATGAGCGTCCGTGGGCGGTAGCTGTCGCTGAAGCGGGCGACAGGGCAATCGCTTGTGCAGGTGCCACATTGAAAGCATTTGAGAATTTTTTCAGCTCCGTGGATTTTCTGGAGTTGATACTTAAAAGTTGGTTCTATTTCAGAAGCTTTGATGGGTTGCTTCTTACCCTGAGATGTTGCCTCGGTCACTTAGAGTACACACCTTGAAACTAACGAGATTGGCACATGTAGACGTGCTTAACTCAAAAAGGTCCATGGGATATAATTAAAGTTTGAGCCATGCAAGGGTGATTCTGATGTTGAATTCTTGGGGTAGAAAGGAAAATACCTGAATTCCTGCGAGTTTTCTTGGATTTTTTCTTCTTTCCTGAAGCTACTTAGCTACATGGTTTTCTGAATCTTTTTTCTTCATTTTGTAAAGCAAAACAAAAAACAATAGGGTAGCTGCGGCTCCGATTGCGGCAATAATCTCTGGTTGGGTCGAGTTCAAAGGTGCCTGCGATGAGTTTTCATTTTGCGCAGAGGCGAAGGAAGAAGTTAAAAAGCATAGTACGATGGCTGCTGTCAGAACAGTTAATGCGAGATTCTTCATAGTTTTCACATTAAAGGACATGCCTTTTCACGTTAAATAATTGTCTATACAAACACCTTTTTGAGGGGGGCGGAAAATGTTTGGTTATAGAAAAATCGTTTGGTCCCTGAATAAGTTACTCTAAAATACATAATACTTTATTGAGTTCTCAACCACTGGAAAAGTAAAAAGAAAAATGACGCTCAAAATGATAAAGTGGCAATGGATTTTTGGGCTTAATTAGAAAAAGACAAGCACGAACACATTAAAAATTAATTGAACTTTTGACAAACCGAATATAAATATAAATGTAATAACACTTTTTCATTGTTTTTTAACTTAAATTTGTATATAATTCCATTCTTTAATGGATTGAAAATCTATGCTTTGGGAAAGACTGATGATTATATTCGTAGCGGTCATGGAGACAAAATTGAGTATGATTCGAATAGTTTTAGCACGATAGTTATTTGATGTGGGGGGCATTAAAGCTGTTATTGGGGTGCCCTGTTGACATTTTAAGTGCGATGAATGTAATATTAGGACTGAGGTTACGTCGTTTTTGTTTTCGCTTGATAAGGTTTGGTAGATGGAAAAGGCAAAAGAATGGTTTAATAAACATGAAAAGTAGTGAATATTGATCATATACGGGTTATTTGGTGATCTTTTACCCAAAGATCTGATAACGGTAAATGGGTTGCTAACTGCCCGATTTGTACATTGAAAACCTTTAGCATCAAAACTGAGCTACTAATATAGATTTACATAATTCCTTTTGACTTTTGTTTAGTTCAATAGTCTCCGAATGACTCTCGTAATATATGAAGCCGTCCTTTCTGGTATTATTGTTGCTTCGGCATTTCCTATAGGGGCAATCATAGCCCTTTTTGTGCCTTACTCGACAAGGGAAAAAGCGCTTTTTGCAGCTTTTGGCGCAGGAATATTCCTTGCAGCAACAATGCTTCTTGTTCAAGAAACCCTGCGCATAGGCAACTTTTTGGATTTGATTCTGGGTTTCAGCTTTGGTGCTTTAACCTTTGGTATTGCCCAGCACTACTTTAAGCATGACCAATCAAATAACGAACGGACCTTGAAAGGAAGAGTCATTAAACACAAGGGCAGATTATCGATTATAGGGACTATCCTAGACAGCGTCCCTGAAAGTATATTCATAGGGGTCATAATTGCTCTCAAAGAACCTGGCTTATATGCTGCTGAAAGTGTGATTTTCTTAGGTAACCTTGCAACGACACTGGAAGGGGCAAAAATAATGTTGAAACAAGGATTGCCTAAAAAAGTGATTTTTCGGGATTGGCTGATTGATTTTGGTATAGTCGCTGCAGCTGCTCCGATTGGTTATTTTCTTGCCATAAATGTGATTCAAGACTTCATCGCTACGCTGCTGGGGTTTGCTGCAGGAACTCTGATTGTTTTTGTTGCGGGGGAACTTATTTCCAGAGCTTATCGAGAATCCACTGGGCACGCGGAGGATTTTGCTATCTCTTTTGGGTTCATTTTGGGTGTGTTGCTGCTTTTTGTGATTGGAGGCTAGAAGATAACGCTAAGACTCCATTTTTTTAAGCAGATTTCAATAAGGATAATTCTTTTTCAATTTTGATGATGTTTTTTGTTTCTGTAATTTTCATTATTTTCTTTTTTTATTACAAATGAAATTCTATTTATTTAATTTAGTTTTTTTAAATCAAGTGAAGACCGAGAAATAACTTTATTTTCTTATTAATTTATCGCGTATTTACCTGAATTATAATTTGGCTTTATCAAAATAGTTTTTTAGAGTATTATCTAAGTTTGGCAGCTATCTTTTGGAGGCTTTTGTCTTTGGAATTTCTCGAGATAATAATATCCAAGGACGATAAGAATAGTTCCAATAACACCTGTAATGCCATGACTTATTGCGATTATTTGATTGGTTAAATTAGGTATTATCGCGTTGGTTAAATAAATAATGTACCACAGCAAAAGTACGAACCATCCTATGAGTCGGACCCAAATCCAACCTCTTCTATTCATGACTTTGCACCAAAAATATCTGTTTTAGCATTTTTACGATTAAAAGAATGCTTTCGAAACCTGTATCATTATTCGTTATCGCAATTATACACCTTTTGGTATTAACTTTATTAGGTATGCAATTTCTGAAAATACCTATCTGTTTACCCTTATCTGTTTAGTTTAGCGGTGATCTCTCTAACTAAGCACCCGAAAATAGCTTATAATTAGCGTGTTGTTAAACCCTTAATTAATTAGACTCTTTTTCTAGTATGGGTGTACCCGTCCATCTTTTTATATTAAGAAAGTATATGTTTTATCGTTCCTATGGAGACTTTGAGCTCTAAGAAGACCTGTTAAACGCTAAGTTTTGCGACAAAGCGTTTTGGAATCGGGGAAAAAACCTTTTAGTAGGCTGGCTGTAATAAAGGAGAATTAAGGAATGTTGCTGCTAACAGAATTAAATACCAATATCTCAAGGTATTGGCATGTTCAAATCTGCTCATAACCAGCAACAAAACCTATGTAGCTGTTGGGCCCGTAGCTCAGCTAGGTAGAGCGCCAGACTCATAATCTGTTGGTCGTTGGTTCAAATCCGACCGGGCCCACCAACTCTATCATAGTTTTACCACTAATAGATAGATTCAATTTCGTTATCCCGTTTTGTTTATGTGCAAATTAACCGATATTGCTCTTACAGGCTTGCTGTGTAGGAGCATTCATGATTTTAGCCAAGGTTAGAACAAAAGTGTTGATGCACTCGTTAGCGTTTCCAGTTAGAATTATTATATAAATGCACCTATTTGAGTTTGGATAGTTGTTTTTGAACCCAAACAGCCATAGCGAGACAAAAAAGGAGAAATAAAAAACAATAGACCGACAATCTAATTTAATTCTGCATCTGAATAAATATAGACAAATACGCTTGAAATAAAAATTATAAGACAAGCAACGGTAAATGCCAAGAGAATGTAATTTTCCCAATAAATCGGCACTATCTTCCTAGTGTACTCTTCTGCAGTCATAAACTGAACGTAGGGGTATTGAGTCTCAACAATGTAAAAACCCCTCCACGTCAACATGCTAAACAGAAAGAAGACAAATGTGGGCATCATAGCATAGAAAGCAATATTTCCTGCTTTGGCTGAAATTTTCATTACAATAAAGTTGTTCGGTTCAATTTAAAAACTTTAATTGATAATGTGGGGAACTTGCCGTTATTGTATGAAGAAATGTTTGAATCTCAAGTGAATGAATGATTAATACATGCTTATTTAAATACAGCTTTCTTTCGAGATTATTAGATCTGATTTTTATGTAGTTTGATATCATTTATGTTACTGCACTTTTGATTAGCATCATAATTACTGTCGCGATTAATAGCTTGTTTGTTTGGATTGCTGGAAGACTATTTGTAGGAGGCCAAAAAGCTAGATTTACTTATGCGCTTTGGATTGTGATTCTTAATGCTGTTGTCATATAAATTGGCTTTTTTGTATCAGGATGGATCGGTGCGATAATTTATTTTGTTCTATATCTGTTCTTGATTAGGCATTTCTTTGATTGTGGTTGGACAAAGGCTTTCATAATTGACGTTGTTGCAGTGACAATTCAGATAGTTGCGGCATTTATTATAGCGCTAATAATAGGCGTGACTATTGCAACATTTGGCTGGCCAATCATTCAAAACATTTTCCTATTTTTTTGGGATTTCACCTCTCTTAGGGGCAACCATATATGGTTGCTTATAGTCCCATTCGGAGGAATGAAATACTCGAAAAATAGTATTCGACTATTTACCTTCTAACCCTATTTTTGTTGTTCTTTCATTACAATTTGAAGCTCAGGCATGCTATCAATCGCCTAACTTTCAAAGCCTTGAATCGAACTCAGAGACAATAGCGACAACTTCGAAAGCAAAAACCTGATTCTAAATATTGTTGGCTTTGTTGAATGGACAAAATATACGAATGAAAGAAGAACTAAAATGGTTAATCAAGTAGATTTTATAATTTCAACGAAAGTTTCTGTTTTTTATTCTCGATATTATTTCTTGTGTGCGGTCATAATTAAAAACATTCAAGGTTAGCATGTGAGAACCTCAAGAGAGGGGTAAGCAATAGGTCGATCACTTATTCTTAGTCTCTTCTTATTCCGAAGAGATGTCTTTGTGCAAACTTTAAGCCACTAAAAAATGATAACTGCATAAGTGTGCGATTTCGTTACTGGCTATTAACAGTTAATTTTTCTTTTTTACTGCGGTCTACTTAGAATATGATCAGAATTATTTGTCTATTTACTTTGATAGTTTCCAGTCTTCGTAGTTTTCTTTCTTCCTCTATTTGTATGGGCCCCACAGAAAACATCACCTAATGGCTCCGTTCATACCAATTAGGCACTATATCTCCTAGGTGCTCTATGTTTCTTAAGGTTGCTATAACAATACTTTTTTATACTTAACCAAGCCCCTTACATTTAAGCACACAAGTTACCTGTTTTACGTTAAAGAAACAGCTTCTCAGGGGGATGAAATAAAATTAATTCTAAGCGTCTATCTACACATCCATTAGTGCTCTCAATAACTGAATATGTATACTCCAAACTGCATTCCCCCAAGAAACCTCAGTTTTTCAACATAGATGACTGCTTCCAGGCATGTAACAAATGGGCACACCAAATTCCCAATATATACGATGTAATAATTGGTGTCCCCAGATCTGGACTTATGTATGCAAACATACTTGCATGCAAACTAGGTCGCCCCTTAAGTACACCCGACAATTTTTTGAGAGGCGAAATTTGGTTTAGCCATGACGCTCCGATGCCTCAAGAAATCAAAAAAGTGCTTGTTGTGGAAGACAGCGTAGGTATGGGCAAACAAATTGGTTCCGCTGCCAAACGAATTGAAGCTGCTTATCCCAACGTAAAGGTGGAAAAAGCGTCGTTATTTGTGGTTCCCCAATCGAAAGGCATAGTTGATTATGCCTTCGCAGTTAAACAGGAACCTAACATTTTCGAGTGGAACATACTTACCGCAACTTGGAGCTGGGGAGATGTTGTATCGAGTTTAGAGGGAGTATTATGTTTTAGATGCCCAACTCACATTCAGAATGACCCTGAAAAGTACCTAAAATATGTGTCGAAAGCAGAGCCACTACTTATCCCAACATACCCACTCAAGGCAATCGTTACTATGCGACCCGAAAGCATGCGCGACTTAACTGAAGCTTGGCTTAAACGATACAACATTAAATATGAATCACTTGTTATGCGTCCTGACGAGTTGTCGAAAACGTTTGAAAATTCTGTGATGATAAAATCAGATGTTGCCCGGTTAGTTAAGCCATTTTGGTTTTGGGAACAGAACAGGGCAGAGGCAGAAGAAGTTTATAAGCGTTCAAATGTACCTGTTTTGTGCACTGAGAATATGACTTTGATAGCTTAAGCTGAGCGATTATTCAGTTTTTCTTCCACTATCGCGACGATCCTTTATAGGCCGGTTTTTTTCCGATTTTCATTTGGTTTTCCACCGCTTTCCCATACATTCGGGTAAATATAAGTTGCTCAGAACAGAAAAGTTGTTCTCGCAGAGAACACTCCCAAAGGAGTCATTGTTTTAAGCGATGGCAACATTCCTGCTATATAGCTGTGTTTTTTGTGGGTAACAACTGGATTCTGGCAATAATAGCCACTTTCTTCTTTTTGGTTACTTTTTTTATTTTGCTTCATCAGAAACTGACTTTTGGTTTATGGTTCCAAATAGAGGATTTGCATCATGAAACCCTCGCTATAGCAGCCTTTACTTTTGGTTTAGGCGTTTTTGTTGGTTGGGTTGCGGCGCAAGAAAACAGCAAATAACCTGTAGAAAAAAATGTTTTTTTTACGCTCTACTTAACAAAGTCTCTAATTACATCATTAACTCCCATAATTTTGGCATTGTAAACGTAGCTAAGGTATTCAAGACCCGCCTTGTGATCTTTCCCCGTGAATGCCTCCACGCCGTTCTCGGCGATGATTATGCGGTAACCCCGGAAGAATGCGTCTGCCGAAGTATGTCG
This sequence comes from uncultured archaeon, assembly GCA_963810275.1. GTDB lineage: Archaea > Thermoproteota > Bathyarchaeia > Bathyarchaeales > Bathycorpusculaceae > Bathycorpusculum. Next base: position 12,811 of record CAWENF010000021.1, on the reverse strand, counting down.
AATACACATATTCGTATGCAACCCACCTAGAATCACCGTTTTAACACCGTCACCCCCATATAGACTCCTTAGTAGCGGGTCCAAACCCGTCTCATAAAAACCGCTATACGTGCGCTTCTCGACAACATAATCACGGGATGGGTCAGGCTCTAACTCTGCAATAACATCCGCACCTGGGGTGCCTTTGATGCCATGCACACCCCACTTCTCAACAACCTCCACATCCTGCGGATAATGCGCATCGACGCTGTAGATGACTGGTACATCGTTTTTACGTGCTGCCATGACTAAACGCTGGAGTGGCTGAATGATTTTTTTGGCACGTTTAATTTTTAGATGACCCGTGAAAAAGTCGTTTTGAACATCCACAAGAATTACCGCTGGCCTAACAATCAAAAAATATCTACTCCATATACCGGTGGGATGCGAAGGCTTTTCTGTGTTACGGCTCAAAGACCGGGGCGTTCGTTAATTTCATAGCGCCTTTTTCGGTTACGAGTATTGTGTCTTCGATGCGTACACCGCCAAAAGCGGGGATGTATATTCCAGGTTCATCGGTTACTACCATTCCCGCCGCCAAAACATCCTTGCTGTCAGGGGACAAAACGGGTGCTTCATGCACCTCCAGCCCAACCCCATGACCTAGATTGTGTACGAAGTAGTTGCCAAACCCTGCTTTCTCGATGACGCACCAAGCAGCCCAATCCACTTTGCATGCTGCCACACCGGCAACGATTTTTTCGTATCCACGCTGATGCGCATTTTGCACCGCTTGGTAGATTCGGGCCTGTTTTTCGGTTGGTTTGCCCACAATGAATGTTCTAGTGATGTCGGAACGATAGAACTGGTTAGTTGCACCCAAATCTACTGTGACAAAGTCGCCTTCCCTGAGGGTGTATTCCGCTGTTGTTCCATGCGGGTAAGCGCAATGGATTCCCGCAGAAACAATGGTCTCAAACGCGGGTCCATCGGAGCCTGCTTTACGCATAGCGTATTCGGCTTCCGCGGCGATTTCGGTTTGGGTTACGCCTGCCCGTATAGTCTGCGCTGCCGCAGCCACGCCTAAGTCTGCCATGTTGCATGCTTCGCGGATTAGCTTGATTTCTTCTGTGTCTTTAATAATGCGTAGCTCTCTGAATAGGCTACTTGAGGCTTCCAGTCTATCTTCAACGCCAACCGCCAAAGCCAAAACACGCCAACTTTCAATGGGCAACGTGTCAATTGCGAGTTTGCCCCTTAGGGTTTGGGCTGCAATTTTTTGCATGACACTCTCCCCCCGTTTTATCAACTCGATGTTAAAACCCTTAACTTCTGCTTTTGCCTGCTGATAGTTAGTACCCGAAACATAAAGGATTGGTTCACCATCCTGGGGGATAAGCAACGCGCTTGCGCCTAAGAAGTTGGTGAGGTAGACTATATTGTATTGGTTAAAGACTGCAACTGTTTGAGGTTTGCCCTGTTTTGAGGCTAACAGTTTTAGTTTGTCAACTCTACTCAAGGGGCTCACTTGAGGATTGGTATGGTTGCCTTTGGTTAAACTTTTCCCCCGCACCCATATGGGTAAGATAATGTATGTTGGTTCGTAAACTGGACATAGGCTACTGCAAAGCACTTCTAAGGTTGCTGTTTGTGCTTTTTCCGTAATTTTTAGGCGGAAAAAACATGAATTTTTATCGTAGAAGTCCATTAGCTTAATATACTTTCCAACTTGTTCCATATTCTTTTATCAACTCTGGAGATTGAACGTTTGTTCGGCTACGCAGGAAAAATCTTGTATGTCGATTTAAACACCGGCAAAACCAAGACGGAAAAACTGCCGCAGGAAACCGCCAAAAAATTCATCGGCGGAGTCGGCTTAGGTCTTCACTTATACTTGTCCAACTCGAAATCAAATGTGGCTCCCCTTAGCCCCCAAAACCCGCTTGTACTCGCACTTGGGCCTCTCTCGGGTACCATGTTCCCTACAGGTGGGAACGGGCACGCCTTCATCTCGAAGTCTCCGCAGACAGGAGGTGTCGCAGAAGCAGTTAGCCACGGAACATTTGGAACCGAACTTAAACGGTCAGGCTATGACGCAGTCATAATTTCTGGCAAAGCCAAAAAACCCGTTTACCTGTGGATAGACGACGACTCAGTTCAACTAAAAAACGCAGATGTCCTCTGGGGGCGCTCTCCGGGAGAAACCGAGGACGCAATCAAAGAGGAAATCGGTGACTACTACATTCGTGTCGCTGCAATCGGCTTGGCAGGCGAGAAGCAATCTAAAATCGCATGCATCATAAACGACCAGACCCGTGCGGCAGGCAGAACCGGTTTAGGTGCTGTTATGGGTAGCAAGAATCTCAAAGCCATAGCCGTCCGAGGCACACACGATGTTGACATAGCTAAACCAGACGAGTTCTTCGATATGATCAGGGACTTCCATGAACGAATGAAAGGACCTGCAGCCCAGAAACACAGAACACTGGGCACAGTCCAAAACCTCATGATAAACAACGACCTATCAGCACTTCCCACAAAGAACTTTGAATATTCGCATTTCATGACTGCGGACAAAATCAGCGCCGAACTCCTAAACGAGCATTTTATCCAAAAAATTATTGCTTGCAACTCGTGTGCCATGCGTTGCGAACACACAGCAGTAATCAAGGAAGGTTACTACAAAGGTACCATGGCACGCCTCGAGTACGACAATCTTTGGGCTTTTGGACCAAATGTAGGCGTTGACCAACCCAATTTCATCATTAAAGCTGCAGAACGCTGTAACTACTTCGGGCTGGACGCAATGAGTACAGGTGTTGTCGTAGCGTTTGTAATGGACTGCTACGAAAAAGGCATCCTAACCAAAGAAGACCTCGATGGAATAGAAGCCCACTTCGGCAACGCAAACGCAGTAATCCAGTTAATAGAGAAAATTGGCAAACGGGAAGGCATAGGCGAAACGCTGGCAGATGGAGTTAAAGCGGCTGCAGAGAAAATCGGCAAAAAGAGTGAGCAGTTCGCTGTACAAATCAAAGGCTTAGAAGCCACAGGTTTTGACCTGCGCAGCCTAAAAACCACCGCATTAGCCGCAGCAGTCTCGTTCCGTGGTGCAGACCATAGCAGAAGCGGCGTTTATTCACTTGACATCAAGGGTACAGTTGACCGTCTCAAAGCTGAGAAAGGCAGAGGCAAACTCGTCCGCGATCATGAAGACATATGCAATCTGCTTGATTCGTTAATAGTTTGCAAAAACGCTAAAACCACTTTTGATGAAGATTTCGTTGACTTAGCAAAGCTCTACACTGCTGTGACGGGCTTTGAGGTTACACCACAGGAGATGCAAAAGGCAGGCAACAGGATCCAGACCTTGGCCAAGCTATTTAGCCTCAAAGCCGGGTTCAGCCGCAAAGACGACACCCTTCCGTGGAAAGTAATGAACATACCCGTTCCTGACGATGGCTCCTCTAAAGGTGCCTTTATCACCCAAGAAGAGCTTGATTTAATGCTTGATGACTACTATGAAGCCCGTGGCTGGGACAAACAGGGTGTTCCCACAAAAGCTACCGTCAAAGAGTTAGGTTTAGAACAATACGCAAAGGAGAACTAAAAGCATGGTATCTATTCATAACCGAAAATTCATCTCTGTTGACTCAGACAAATGCGTCGGCTGCCAAACCTGCGAGTACGCCTGCAGCTACACCCACGAAAAAACCTTCAATGCAGTCAAATCCCGTATACGCGTTATCAGATCCAAACAAACCAAAAACCTTGCTTTAACATGCAGAAAATGCCAAGATCCCGCATGCGTCGCAGCTTGCCCCCGAGATGCGCTTTCGCAGTCACCTGAAACAGGAAATATCATTGTCGACAAAGAGCAATGTAACGGATGTGGCTGGTGTATCGAGGCTTGCAGCTACGGTTGTATGATGATGCATCCTGAAACCAAAACAGTGTATGTGTGTGATCTGTGCCAGTTTAAGCCTGATGGTCCACAATGCGTAAAATGGTGCCCCGAAGAAGCTATTACTGTTGTGACAAGTGACGTTTTAGCTCAGAAAGCAAGGCTTAACGCCATAAAGAAACTGTTCCAGGACAATGCCGGAACATAATAATCCCTCTTCTTCTGTCAATTTTTCAAAGCAGGTTAGTTGTTGCATCTAAATCGATGTTTACTTTGATGTATTGCCGAGTTAGATGGAAGAGAATTCAATCACGTGAATTATTCTAACCTTAACCCATTAGCTTAATATACTATTCACCTGAAATAACTATCCTACCATTATCAGAGGGAGACATGGTTGCTCGGTTACGCAGGAACAATATTGTATGTAGATTTAACCAACGGCAAAACCCGCACTGAGAAACTGACCGAAGAAACCGCAAAGAAATACATTGGCGGAATCGGTCTGGGAATGAAGCTCTACTTATCCAACTCAAAGGCAGGCGTAGACCCGCTAAGCCCAGAAAACCCGCTTATACTCGCTTTGGGGCCCGTTTCAGGAACCATGTTCCCAACCGGCGGGAACGGACACGCCTTCATTTCAAAATCGCCCGCAACAGGCGGTGTAGGTGAGGCAGTTAGCCACGGCACATTCGGCGCAGAACTAAAACGCGCAGGCTACGACGCCGTGGTCTTCACCGGCAAAGCAGAGAAACCCGTTTACCTCTGGATAGACGACAACTCTGTTCAGCTTCTGGACGCAGAAAGCATCTGGGGTAGGTCACCCTGGGAAACCGAGGATGCCATTAAAGACGAAATCGGCGATTACTACGTTAGAGTTGCATCTATCGGCTTGGCAGGCGAGAAGCAATCTAAAATTGCATGTATAATTAACGATAAAACTCGTGCAGCCGGAAGGACAGGCTTAGGAGCTGTTATGGGCAGCAAAAATCTAAAAGCCATCGCAGTCAGAGGTACACACGACATCGTCGTCGCTAAACCCGACGTGTTTATGGATATGGTTAAAGAATTCCATGAACGCATGAAGGGACCCGCCTCTCAGAAGTACCGCACAATGGGCACAGTTGAGAACTTAAACATTAATAACGATCTCTCCTGCATGCCAACCCGTAACTACGCCACCTCACATTTCGATGATGCACCAAAAATCAGCGCCGAAGAAATAAACGAACGTTTCATCCAAAAAATTATTGCCTGCAACTCATGCGCTATGCGTTGCGAACACGAAGCACTCGTCAAAGAAGGGCCCTTCAAAGGAACCATGGCTCGCATCGAATACGACAATCTGTGGGCATTTGGTCCTAATGTCGGAGTTGACAAACCCGACTACATAATTAAGGCTGCTGAACTCTGTAACTTCTACGGGCTGGATGCACAAAGTACAGGCGTTGCCATAGCATTCTTGATGGACTGCCATGAACAGGGCTTGCTGAGCCACGAGCAACTCAATGGCGTAGATGCACATTTTGGAAACGCTGACGCAGTTATACAGTTGATTGAGAAAATTGGTAAGCGTGAAGGCATCGGCGAGACACTCGCAGACGGGGTTAAAATAGCCGCTGAAAAGATTGACAAAGACTCCGCAAAGTATGCCCAGCACATTAAGGGCTTAGAAGTTACCGGTTACGACTTGCGTTCCTTAAAGACTGCAGCCTTGGCTGCAGCGGTTTCCTTCCGTGGCGCAGATCACAACCGCAGTGGCGCTTACGCCTTGGACCTTAAGGGCAAAGTTGACCGATTAAAAGCCGAGCGCGGTAGAGGTCAGTTGGTTAAAGAAAATGAAGACATATTTGCATTGATCGATTCGCTTATTGTGTGCAAGAATGCTCGATCCACATTCTACCATGAACTTGAAGATATGGCTAAACTCTATGGGGCCGTCACAGGACTTGAAGTAACTCCAGCAGAACTCGCAGTTGCCGCCGAAAGGATAATTAATTTAGCTAAACTCATCAACCTCCGCGAAGGCTTAGGTAGAAACGACGATACTCTGCCCTGGAAAGTCATGAACACACCCATACCTGACGACGGACCAGTTAAAGGTGCAGTTGTTACCCAAGACGAACTTGACCTCATGATTGACGACTATTATCAGGCCCGCGGATGGACTGTCGAAGGAAAACCTCCAGCTAAAAAACTCGACCAACTCGGGCTCGGAGAATTCAAAGATATAGTAAAAGAAGAGGCGTAATGCAATGGTAAAGATTCACCAAAGAAAATTCATATCTGCCGACCCTGAGAAATGTGTCGGCTGCCAAATCTGCGAATACGCTTGCTCCATGAACAAAGAAAAAGCCTTCAACCCTCTCAAATCCCGCATCCGCTTGGTTCGTGTTAATCAGTTGGCCAACATGGCCGTCACCTGTCGTCTATGCGAAGATCCTGCCTGTGTAGCGGCCTGCCCGCGCAATGCTCTCTCACAAGCTGAAGATACTGGCAACATAGTCTTAGACCCAGACAAATGCAACGGCTGTGGTTGGTGTATCGAAGCATGCGATTACGGCGCTATGATGCTGCACCCAGAAACTAAAGTGGTCTACGTCTGCGACTTATGCAAGGAAAACCCTGAGGGGCCTCAATGTGTCAAATGGTGCCCCGAAGAAGCCTTAACCATCGTGACAAGTGATACACTAGCGCAGAAAGCCAGAATTAGCGCTATTAAGAAACTCTTCCAAGAAAAAGAAGAAAAGAACGAGAAAAAATAAACTCGGGCGTTTTTTAGCCCAATTTTGTTTTACTTTAAGCCTCTATTGTTTTTGTCTGCTTTGTCTCTCATTTTTGTTTCAAACAAAGCATTTTAATTTTATTATAAACCGGTGGCAGGGTTTTCCGTATTCATCTTGGATAACCAAAATTTAACTTTTTCAAATTGCTTGTTTTTAGTCTACACCGGGCTGCTTATGCCTGATCGATGGCTTCACATAAATAGAATTTTGAATTTTCAAAATAAACTAACGCCTTTTGATTTGCTGTCAGAGAACGCCCTCAACATCACCAACAAACCGTTCAAAAACCTTTACCCCACCCCTCCAAAAATCGGATGCAGCCAAATCAAAGCCAATATCCGCTGCCAACTCCAAAGGCGACTTGCTACTCCCAGCCGACAATAAGGCAACCAATTTTGAAACAAAACTCGTTCCCTCAACAAGGTATCGCTCATACAAACTATAAACAAACATCTGCGCATATACGTAAGGGTAATTGTAGAAGCGGTAATTCGCCATAAAATAATGTGGTTTCATAGCCCACTCGGCCTCCATCTCCGGCAGCCACTCTACTGCGTCCCCATAAATGCGTTTGCGCGCCTCAGTCCAGAGCTTGCAAATCGTTTGGTAATCAAGATATTCGCCTTTTTCGATGGCGTCGTAGAGCGACTGTTCAAACCAAACGCGAGCTGTCACCTGAAACGCAGTCATCCCAGCCTCATCCAAAACCGAACAAAGTAGCACCTTGCGTTCCGCATCGGAGTTTGCCCTGCTTAGCATCAAATCAGTGAGCAATAACTCACTGAAAATCGATGCAGTTTCAGCAACCGCCGAAGGTACATTAGTGTTGAGAAGGGTTTGGCTGCGAGCCATGTACCAGTCGTGGGTTGCGTGACCCAACTCGTGCGCCAATGTGAATACGTCTGTTAGGGTGCCGTTAAAGCTTTGCAGAATATAGGCGGATTTGCCTTTGTAGTGGCTAGCACAGAAGGCTCCGTTTCGTTTCCCAAACCTCGGTGCCGCGTCAATGTGTTTTTTCATAAACATTTCTTTGACGGCTTTTGCGTAATCGGGACTGAAGCGGCTGTAAGCCTCTGTTATTATTTCCTGTGCCTGCTCGTAAGTGTACTTCTGCTCTGGCGCGTCGGGCAAGGGCGCTATAATGTCATGGTTACCCAGCTTTGGCAAACCCATAAGCCGGGCTTTAATAGTGAGGTAACGCCGATAAGACGCCGCACCTTCTTCCACGGATAGAAGTAGATTGCTGATGATGTTTAGTTGTGTATCGTTGTTTAGCAAGCTCGACTCCATAGGCGACGCGTATTTTCTTCGTTTCGAAACGTTCACCCAGTCGTTGCAGATACTGCGTAAGGCTGCCGAGAACACTTCACCGTCTTTGCCAAGCCCCCCATAGATTGTTCGATAGGCGGATTCACGGGTGGCACGGTCAGGGTGAGGCAGCAAACCATTAGCTTCACAGTAACTAAGCGATTTCTTCTCACCTAAAACAGTGACTTCAAAAAAGCGAGTGTTTAGCCATTTACTTTGCAACTCTTCCCATGCGTTAACGCCGAACTGGTCTTTTTCGATGATAAGCTGTTCCTCCACCTCGCTTAGTTGGTGTTCGACACGCCGCAATACCCGTTGAAGCATGTGCCGGTAATTCGCCAATTCTGGATAGTCGATGATTTGGGGCTGTTGTTTGATTAATTTGCCCAGTTCAAGTGAGTAAAATGCAAGTTGCTTGCCGACTTTGACGTCGAGTTTATCGACTTTATCGTGAAGTGTCTGTATCTTAGTGTTTGTCATGTCAGCTGAGAAGGTGAGGCTGGAGTAGAGTCCCAAGTCGGAAGTTTTTAGGTTGAAGGCTTCGATGTCTTGGAGGCATTTTTGTAAGCCTTTAGGGTTTAGTTTGGTGATTTTTCCTCGGTATTTTTGTTCGAATTGGTCGGCTAGTTGGGTAGTTTCTGTAAGGGCTTGCTGGATTTTGGGGTCGTCTATTTTTTGGTAGAGCTCGGTTAGGTTCCATGTTACTTGAGTTGCCATTTTGGTTTGTCTCATGTTATGTTTGGGTTCCTGTGTTATTTTGTATTTTGCTATTTTTCGAGGGTATTTGTTTTTGTTGGAGAGTACGTTTGTGGTCGTTAGTTTTTTATTTGCAGATTCAGGGCGTGCAGTTTCGTTTGTTCAGATTTATTTTCTGTGCATTCGGAGCATCTGGTGGAAGTCGTTAGAATCGCTAAGCGTTTAGGGGTCTGCGTTGTGAATGACGCTGCTATCTTCGCATAGATTCGAGGGATTGATTTGCCTTCTAGCGAGGAGATTGCTCAGATTCGACGCGCCTGCGCGGATGTGTGCCTCTGAAGTGTTGATGTACAACGCATCAAAGACGTTAAGCTACATGTTTCCTGACATTAGAGCCAAAGCTAAGTTTGGTTAGTTTCTATTTATTTCTAAAAAATAATATTGATTAAAGTACAAAAAATGGTGGAGCATCAGACAGTAGGTTTTGGCCCTATGCTGGCTTTTTAATACATCAATGTTTGCTCTATTGCTTCAAGCTTTAACTTGCTGCCTGCTTGAACGGTTACGTATTGTGTTCCACAGACTGGGCAAGGAACGAATTCATTTTTTCCGATTGCGTCGAATTCAAAGTTCTCTTTGCATTGTGGGCAATGGAACAGTATCGATGCTGTGTTCATGTTTTCCATTTGTTTTCCTCCTAAATATTGTAGTTTATAGTATCCAATTAAGTGTTTGATTGTAGTTGTCTGTCAACTATATAGAAACAGCTTACTTGTCTCATACGCTAACGTAGGTGGTAATGTATTAACTTTGTTGTGCATAACAAAGCAAATTAATCTATGGCTGCGTGTGCATTATTTGCTTTTATATTAAAGCTACAGTTTAAACGCTTTTTTAGCGTTGTATAGGTGCCTTTGCATTTTCTCTTCATGGTGTTCCAGTTCGCTTTCGGTCAAGTCAACTTCCTGCATTTGGCTAAACGCCTTAAGGAATTCTTTGTCGCTTAGGTTAACAGTGGCTTCAGCGAGAGAGTCTATGAGTTTGCGGATTGCTTTTAGCTCAAGAGCCACCGCTTTTAGGCGTCTCCTCTCTTCGTCTGTTAGGAATAACTTAGCCAACCATGCCACCAAGCAAAGCAGCAGCATAATGTTTCTTGGCTGTAATAAAATTTCACCCAATGATTGAACAGAAGAGTTAAAGGCTACCTTTAAACCAATACTAAAAATACCATGAAAATCGGGAATCTCGACATATCTGGACGTTTTGTTCTTGCTCCTATGGCTGCAGTAAACTGCACCGCGTTTAGGATGCTTTGCAAGGAAAATAAAGCCAGCCTGATCTACACTCAAATGATAGACGTAACAGTTCTGGAAAGCAAAAATCATCGCGAAGTGGCAGAGCTGCTTAACATCCAAGATTGTGAGCGACCTGTTAGTGTGCAGCTAATCGGCAACAACGAAGTCTCACTCGTCAAAAGCATTGAAGCCATTGAGGAGTTCGCCGACGTAATCGATCTAAACGTTGGCTGCAGCGAAAAAGAAATCTTAGAGCAACGCATTGGTGCCCATCTATTGTCCGACCTTCCCCTTCTGGAGCGTCTCGTGCGAAAAATGGTAGAAACAACCGACAAACCCGTTACAGCTAAAATCCGGATAGGTATGGATGCACAGCAAATAAACGCCGTCAAAGTCGCTCAACTTCTGGAAACCGCAGGCGCCTCTGCATTAGCCATCCACGGCAGAACAGTCGAGCAGAAACTCGCAAAAAAAGTAAACTGGACCATCATGAAGCAGATAAAAGAAAAAATCAACATTCCAGTTATGGCTAACGGCGACATCACAAGCTACCCCGAAGCTGTCCGCATGTTGGAGCGCACCGGCTGCGAATTTGCTATGATCGGTAGAGGCGCAAGGGATCGCCCATGGATTTTTGATGCCACAAAATCTCAGATGGGCAACGAGGGCATAAGGCGTCAGATTTTACGTTTTATCCAGTTGTATCGAGAATTTGAGAATAGAGGTTCCGCGCAGGAGGTGCGGGAACACGTTTTTTGGATGCTAAAAGACTTCAAGACGGTGCAAAATACTCGGGACGTTATGAACTGCAGGTCGATTAGAGCTGTTGAGGATTTTGTTACGCTATTGAAGTAACTGCCCGGGTGTTTTGAGAAGCATTAAAACCGTTAAGTCCGTTAAAACCCAGCCAACCGAACCATTAGCCTCCCTAAGTTGAGGAAACTGTACGTATTTCCACACAAAAGATTGCAAGCATCCAATGTTAGCCATTCGCCCCGGAATTAGCAAAAGCAAATAGTAGTTGAGCATGCGAATGCAAATGTGGAAAAACTAAACGAAAGTGTCCACATATACCAGAAATCAATCCAGGATCTCACTTGTTCTTCTATTCCAATTGGTTTACTTCTTGGTGAAGCAAAGGGTTTTTTTAGTAAAGATTATAGGCATCATCAAAAATCATGCTTAGCCCTAACCCAGAGGCTGGCACTATCCAAACAACCCAAAACTCATCAAACGGCAAGTTCCCGCTACCAGTGGATCTCATAAGAACTGTAGCTATAACTCTTGTGCTGCTCTACCATGTCGTCAACGAACCCGCCACACAAACTATGACAGGCACACAGTACTTTGTTTACTGGTGGAGCAACGCTACCTTTCTCTCACTAGCGGTGATGGGTGTGCCGCTGTTTGTGATGTTAAGCGGAGCATTACTTCTGCGACCCGAGAAGACACATGAACCCATCATCGTGTTCTTAAAAAAACGCCTTAGTCGTATCGCAGTTGCATTTGTATTCTGGAGTGTCATCTACTTCGCCTGGAATGCCTTCATTAATCACGTAGCGCTAACCCCCTACGGCATCCTCGAAGAACTGCTTAATGGGGGTGCCTATAAACAGTTCTGGTTCATTTACCTAATCATAGGACTCTACCTCATCACACCGATTCTTCGTGTGCTAGTGGCGCATGCTGATCGACGTATTCTGAGATACATGGCAATTTTGTGGTTTGTGGGAGTTGCCTTGGTGCCGCTGCTACACCTGCTGACAGGGCTACAGATTTCAGTAGATTTTTTCGTTTTCGGCGGCTTCCTCGGTTACTTTATTCTGGGTACCTATCTAATGGGCACAAAGATTTCAACAAAAACTGCAAAAATTGCTCTCGCTGCTGGTTTTCTCATGACGCTTGCCGGCTTATACACAATGTGCTTTGTGCTCACTGGTTTTGGTGAATACTTTTTCTTCACAGTCTACACCGCCGTAGGAGTCGTGGTGAGCTCAGCGGGGCTCTACCTTTATTTGAGTAGATATACTGTAAATTGGGCCCAAAGTAGTCACCCCAAAATCGCCAGAGTAATCAAAGCGATTAGCACCAACACCCTACCGATCTATTTCATGCATGTAATCATTATCGAAACATTCAATCAAGGACTTTTAGGCCTCAAAATCAGCTTAACTGAAATTCCAGCGCCTATAGAAATTCCCCTGCTAACTGCTCTGTCGCTGTTTATTAGCTTGGGAATTGTGCTGGCATGCAAGAAAGTGCCGGTTATAAGAACTTTAATCGGGTAACCTTTGAACGACCCTAAAGGTTGCGAGCCCCATTGCTAGGCCAATACCAAAAAGGTTTGACAATAATTATTCTGTATCATGCTCACCATGCCATCGCTCTTCTAAATGTAAAATTAAAGTAAAAGACCTCGACTAAAGATAACTAAGATAAGTAAAATAAATTCTTCATAAGTCCTATCTGTATCGTACGAATCAACTCTGCGCCAATAAAAAAGTTCAAACCCAATGTCAAATATCCAGACAAATAACGTGTTGAAAAAGATGCTTGACAGGGATCTTTCAACTCGATTTCTGATTGACTCTTCAAATATGGTTTCGACCTCATATGAGGGCTAAATCCCATCGAACCCACAGAAATTATTGTTTTCTTCTTTCCTAAACAAGCAGCTTTTGGGTAGAACAACAACAGAGAAAATATTTTGTTTGTTGTTGTTCTTTCGAGGTTGCTTTTTTTGCAGCAATCACTGCAAAGTCGCCCCAGTTGATAACGCTTTATGGCAGTTTGCCGGCTGCTTCAAAAAATAGGTCAGAAGTGCTACGGGCAGGATTCGAACC
>CAWENF010000020.1:0-133969 GCA_963810275.1 uncultured archaeon | reverse complement strand
TTCGATAATATTGAACAAATATCACCAGGACATTTCTATACCCCAGAACGTATACTCACAAACTTAGTTAAAGCCCTTGCAAACAGTAAAGAAAAAAGCGTGAGGAGCAGGTTAAAGAAATTTTTATGGCGAAAAGAATAGTCGAAGCAATGTCTGAAAGCCTTTTAAAAAAACCCCAGACAGACAGGAAGGTTAGCGTTTGGTCAAGATATACTCCCCCATGCAAAGCAAAAACTTGATGTCAGCGCAGGCATCAAGGGGTTTTTTCACATAAACGGAAAAGACGTTAGGGTTTACGATAACGACCGAATGGTTGTGATGAACCTGAAGAAGGGGGAAGTGTGTTGCAGTATTTGATGAAAATGGCAAACCCTGGGAACTTAGAGATGCCAAAGGTAGACATAAATGGCGTGCCTTATGAAAAGCCTATAAAATAAAGCTTACATTAAGTACCGCTAAGAAGGTTCGGGGAATGATGACCGTTGGCGACGTAATATCATATAACCAAATGTGTCTCGAAGAAGGAAGTAGCATGCAAAGAGGCATGAACTACCGTCACCACAATGGACTAAGCGTTATCTTAATGAGTTTACGACCAGACGCACCTTATGCTGATGAAGTGAGGGAGAACGGCAGAGTTCTAATAGACCAGGGACATGATGCCCAGAATAGACGTGGCGGCCCTGACCCAAAAGCTGTAGATCAACCAATGATTAACGACAATAGATCATTGACTCAGAATGGTCAATTTGACCATGCAGCAGTCAGATTCAAGAAAGGTGAAAAACCTGAATTAGTAAAGGTCTATGAAAAATTAAGAGCTGGCTTATGGACATACAACGGCATTTTTAAGCTCACCGACGCCTTTCAAAAGCCTGCTGACCCAAATAATCCAAGATCAAGAAAAGTGTTCAAATTCACATTAGAATTAACTGACGAAACACCCCAGATAGACCTCTCTCAATTAGATCACAACCGCATGATACCCTCTGCAATAAAAAACACAGTATGGATTCGAGACCAAGGCCAATGCGTAAAATGCGGAAGCAAAGACAACCTGCATTTCGACCAGATAATACCTTACTCAAAGGGCGGTTCATCGCTTGTCGCAGAGAACATACAATTATTATGTGCAAGACATAATCTTGCAAAGAAAGATCGTATTGAATAAACCGGTAAAGATTGAAAATCATAAGATCAAAAAGGATTTCACTAAATGTACCAATATAGTCTATGAATAAAGTTAGTCAGATATCCCGATGCCTTGTCACAGAGCTCTTGTTGGTTACTAAAAGTTTCAGATCTAATCTCATGTAATCTAACTGAACCTAAAATTAGGGAAGATAGATGAAGTTCGTATTCAGAGAAAACAATTGAGTAACTTAACTTCTCATTCACTTTCATGCAGCAGAATTCAAATTCTATCGATACTCCTTCATTGGATGCGTTTTTAAAAAATACAAAAACCAGTGCGTCAGCCCAATATTTGATGTAGTATTGGCTTTTTTCAATAATGTGAACAGTCTTATCATCATGAAACGCAGGGTTATCAGGAAAATCTTTAACGAGCTTCGCATTTCGGTAACCTTTTGATGCCAGGTCGTTCTTTATATCAACCATCTTATCACTATACCCTACCGGTGAATAGGGTCCCAGTATCAATATTTTGATTTTTTTCTTTTTCCTCGAATTGCTTAAAGAAATCGGTATCCGGACTGCTCATTTCAACCTTTACTTAAATGTTTTTTAATTAGTGGATTTTGGTTAAGAAATATTTAATAGGTTAAATTAAATTAACCTGATATTTGAGGCTTGAACATTTTGTTAGATGAAGCTAAGAACGTCCCTATTGAGCTAAAGAAGGCATTAAGAGGTTTAGATGACGATATACGTTTAGCCATTTTTCTCACTTTGAGGAATCATGAGGAGCTTTCATTCTCAGAGCTGGGAGAAAAAATCGGTATGAAGGATGAAAAAGCAAAAATGCAATTTCATTTAAGAAAACTTACTGAAAGTGCTTTGGTTGAACATAAATTCAAGCATCAACTTGGAAATGACAAATTTTCATATTACTGCGTAACAAAATTTGGGGATAATTTATGGAAAAATATCATAGATTCATTAAAACCACCACACCCTATTCAATCAATGTATGATACATCAGGGAAATATCAAACCGATATTACTGATATTACTGATATTACGTTTGATTATTCAAATGCATCCTTCACAGTTAATTCATCAATGCCTATGATTCAAACGAGCAAACCCATTCGTAAAAGATTACCTGGAAAGGCTTCCGCTGCTCAATATGAGGTTGCAAAAGTTGGAGGAGAGGAGTAATGGTATCGGATAGTATCGCAGGATTAGAAGATAACACACATGTAAACGAAATCCTATTAGCAGAATACAAAATCATCGAGGAACCTTGGAATATCTTTGAGCTTAAAGATGGCTCAATTCTCAGGGCTAAAATTGTTATTACAAATGTACTTAAGAAACAAAGTGGAGATGGTTTTAAGGCGTCTATACAAAGTCAAAATGTCCTCGGCGTATTTTCGCCAGATTATTTAAGAGGCAAACCTTCCGAGAATTATACAAAAGAAGACCTTGCAAATTCTATCGATGAAGAAGATGTAGATGTTTCGAAGGTTATACAACAAAAGTGGAATGAATATCAAATTGACGATGCTTTCAGCATAAAACTAAAATTAGTGCCAATTCGAATTTCGAGGACTAAAAAGTACGATGCCGAAGGAATGCCAATCTATTTAGCAGAAACAACTGCGCTGATTAAAGGTAGCAAGATTGGGAAGCAAGCAAAAAAATAAAAACAAGTTTCTTCATCATGTTTCTAAACCTCCAAAATTTTATATTTAAACTTCTTCAGCTAATATCTATGCAAATCCCCGACTACCAATTTATAATTCTAACTTTACCCAAATTACCGAACAATGGAACGGAACACACATCACCTGAAGTAGTGGAAATTATTGATAACATTTTCAAACTTACAGAAGAAGAAAAAACTAAATGCTACCAAAGTGGCATACAAACAATATCTGAAAAATCGGTGGGCAAGAACTTAAGGCGCATCCGGACAACGGACACGTGTGATTCGTGGAGGTCATTGTGGTGCAAACTCAAATTAGTTCAACAATTGAATTAAACCCCGAATTAGCGAATTTAGCCTATGAAATGGGGTTAAATGCGCCTAAAATCTGTGAAAACGCCCTTAAATTGGCTATAAGTCGCCTGCAAGGCAGTAATGGAGTAAAATTGTTTGGTGGACGAGGCGGGATTTGAACCCGCGACCTCCACGATGCCAACGTGGCGATCATACCAGGCTGATCTACTCGCCCATTTTTTGCCTGGCTTCTGAATTCTATCCCAACTCGTTTAATAAGCATTTCTTATGTGCAGCAGAAATTGGGATTTAAGAGTCTACTCCGCTTGGAAACGCGGAAGATAAGTAGCCAAAATACGTTTGCCAGTAAACAGCTTTTGTGGCAATCGGCAAGCAATTAAACGCAGAAGCAGAAGCAAAAACAGTCTGCACAACCAACCCCATTAGAGAAGTGGTAGTACGTTTCTTCACAACCAAAACTTAACAAAAACCCACCTGAACCCGACTACGTAGCTTTTTATACGGCAACACCCCAATACCATGCCAAGCAAGGAGCCTAAAACAATGGACAAAACCAAAGTAGCATTAATAGGCGTAGGAAACTGCGCCTCCTCTTTCATCCAAGGCATCCAATACTACTCTAACACTTCAAAACCCGAAGACACCCTTGGACTACGCAACCCCCTACTTGCAGGTTTAACACCCGCCGACATCGAAGTCGTAGCGGCGTTTGACATTGACGCCCGCAAAGTTGGATTAGACCTCTCAGAAGCGATTTTCGCTAAACCAAACAACGCCCCAAAAGTTTGCGACATCCCCCCAAGCGGCGTTAAAGTCTCCAAAGGTCCGCTGCTTGATGGCATAGGCGAATCCACCAAGGCGCTAATAGAAGTCAGCAAAGAACCAGACGCAAACGTAGCTTCCGTACTTCTAAAAGCAGGGGCAGAAATCGTCATAAACCTGCTTCCAAGCGGCGCAACAAACGCCACCCAGTTCTACGCAGTACAAACTATAGCGGCCAACTGTGCATTCATAAACGCCACTCCAAACTTTGTTGCATCTGAGCCCTCGCTGGCGGCGCAATTCGAGGACGCAAACCTACCTCTCGTAGGCGACGACCTTGTTGACCAAATCGGCTCAACTGCACTGCATAAAACTCTATTAAAACTACTTTCCGAAAGCGGAGTGCACATAAACGAAACCTACCAGCTTGACGTTGGCGGCGGAACAGAATCCGTGGACACTATGGACCGCAGCCGAGACGCAAAACGCAACATTAAAACCCAATCCGTCGCCTCTGCCCTGCCCTATAAAACAGAAATTGTTGCAGGCTCAACCGATTACGTTGACTTCTTACAAAATAAGCGTGACAGCTACTTCTTCATAAGCGGCGTGTACTTTTGCAACACCCCCCTGAAAATCGACCTTAAATTCCAAACCATAGATGCCCCTAACGCAGGCTCAGTGTTGCTTGATGTGGTGCGCGCAGTGAAGCTTGCGAAAACCAAAGATTTAGGCGGCGCAATCGAGGCCATATGCGCTTATGGGTTCAAGCATCCGCCAAAGATGTTGCCCCTTGAAATGGCAGAGATGGAGTTTGAAAAATTCATTTCCTAACTTCCCCAATTTCCATATCCCTCTTTTTTTATTAAAAAGAAAAAATTAGGTTGCTAAAATTTTTCTAGCTGACGAACGACTTCGTCGCGTACCCCGTTTTCCTGCAACTTGTTCTTAAGCAAATCAATGACCTTAACCGGTGAAGGATCAGCGTTACGTTCAACTGCCAAGTAAACACTCATAAAATCGCCGACCACAATGGTTGAGAGCATTTTGGCTATGATGCTTTTTCCCTGCACATTAAGCTCAAAGGTTACTATGCCTGTGCTTTCAATTATGGCTTTGGTAATGTCGATTCGGCTCTCGATTTCTCCGGTTTCATCAGCGTCACGTATAAAAATAACGCTAAACCACTTGCACTGTTCGCCTTTGCCTGACCACCCTACAATTTCGTTATGGTCCAACTCAGAGAAGTACTCCCATTTGGCAGGAGATTTGCTGTTTTCGTTGAATTGTTGTTTGAAACGTTGTGCAACGCTGCGGTAAAACCCATGCCCGTAAACGACTGGAGTTGCCTCCCACATAAAGTGCGCCGTACTTTTAGCAAGGTTTTCGCTCAAACGTGTCTCTGGACCGTTTTCTTCAACTATTTTTTCAATAACCCTGAAGGCTTCGTCCAATTCCTCTTTTACGCCTATAGCTAACCCTGCTTTTTCCATGTACACAAACAGCGGAACAAGCATATAGGGCAATGCTGCGCGGGGCGGCATCCCAGAGGGAACCTGCAGGTAAGGTATATTGTGTTTTTTTGCAGCTTTAATGAGTTCACCGCCGCTGCTAATGCAAAAAATCATGCATCCCCTTTTGATCGCGTCCAAAAACGAGCTCAAAGACTCCTCTGTGTCCCCGCTGTAACTTGAAACAAACACAAGCGTTTTATGGTCAGCATACTCGGGTAGGTAGTACTCTCGGCTAACTTCAACAGGTACAATTAGTTTATTTCTTGCCCAGTCCTTTAGTAACTCGCCGCCGATGGCTGAGCCACCCATTCCCGTCACAATAATGTTGTCCGGAACTGGATACGATGCTTTAATTTCTTCAGCCATAGCCGCAGCTAATCTGTAATGTTTGGGCGCTTCAATGCAAAAGTCAATCATTCCGCTTTTATCCACTGCACGAATATTACCAATGTTATCTAAAAGGGGTGTATTCAAAACATAAACCTCCATGAACCCGCAGTTTTATATCTCAACACACCCTTTTAAGCACAACGCAGCCAAATATAGGGTAAAGGAACAAACATGGGCAAAAGAAAACTCTCAATCGCTATCCCCGCATCAGTCATATCCGACACACCTCACTTGCGGGAGAAAACCTCTAAAATCGGCTCAATCGCAAGGTCCGCTGCAATTTTTCGCGTGGATGAAATCATAGTCTATCCTGACAACATAAAACAAAACCAACGCCGCGACATAGACTTCATAGCGCTTATACTCAACTATTTAGAAACGCCGCAGTACCTCAGAAAAGCGCTCTTCAAAATTGAACCTGACCTCCAATACGCAGGCATCCTACCGCCATTGCGCACCCCTCACCATCCACTAAGCGGAAAAACCAAGCACCTTAAAGTCGGTGAGTACCGCGAAGCGATAGTGCTTTCGGAATGCAAAGACGGCTTATCAGTGGACATAGGGGTACAGCAACCTGCCCTGATTCGCCAAAAACAGTACCGTATAGGGGAACGGTTAACAAGTCAGGTAATCAACATAGGCGAAAAAGTGGAGGTGCAGCCTGTGAGTCGCGATGAGGTGCCGCAGTATTGGGGGTATATGGTGAAAGTTGAGAAACGCGGCTTAGGACAAATCATTCGGTCATCTGATTTTGATCTGAAAATCTCGACTGCACGCATAGGCAACGGTTTTTTGGAAGTCCAAAAACAGTTGGGGCAACGCTGGGCAGGCAGTAGCCATGTCTTGGTGGCGTTTGGCGCACCTACGCGTGGGTTACATGAAATTGTTGCCGATGAAAATATCCAGCTCAACGCCGTTTCGGACTTTGTCATCAACACTGTGCCCAATCAGGGCACTGTAACGGTTCGTGCTGAAGAGGCTTTGTTGGCGACCTTGGCTGTTTTCAATGTGACTTTTATGGTTTAATCCACGTTTTAGTCCACGTTTTCGGTTGTTGTTTTTGGTAAACAGATAAATTCTGCTTCTGTTTAAATGGTGGATTATGCCCACTCTTGACTTAGCGATGCCAACCGCGCTTTTCCTTGTTGTAACAGTTGCCCTATTGCTAAACAGGCGTATTGGGGACAAGCTGATGACGACCGTTGAGCAGAAACAATTCAAAACCCGTGATGTCCTATTGCTTGGCGTTTTTATCTTGGTGATGGTTTCTGTCATCGCCTACACCTCAATCATTAACCCCGGCGGCTTAACCTCAAACATCCTGCTTGTACTCTTCATGTCCTCCTACACTATGCTTCTGTTCACGTTCTCCTATGTGTTCACAAACATAAACAAAGTAAAAGCACAGGTTATTTCGCTTGGTTTTGGTTTCATTAGCTTAGTCGCAGGACTGGCAAGCTTCCTTGGACCAATTTCCGATTCAATAATGGTTTACCGTGCAGCCGCTTTTCTCATTCTTTCTGTGTGCTGCTTTGGTGCAGCCGTCTACGAACAAACAAGAAACCTCACTAGAGCACGCTGGCACATCGCCGCTCAGCCACCTGCCCTGTTTGTGCTTCTATTCGTGTTCTTTAACTTCCTCTATGGCGGGACAACTTCGCTTTGGTTCCCAATCTTAATGGATATATTTGGCTTCACATTTGCCATTTTGATTATTCTGTACTTGTCTTCGTTGTTCAACTGGAAAACCGTTACCATCTTCGCTGTTCTCTTAACATTAGTGGACATATTCTTGGTTATAGGTACAGGTACCATGGTGACGGCTGCCCGCCAATTCACAGGCTTAGGCTTACCTGTTCTGGTGTACGTTCCAAACATACCCTTCATCTACTCGCCAGAGGGTATACTGCTAAACCGTGGCTTAGGCTTAGGTGACTTCTTCTTTGCAGGCATCTTAGCAGTGCAAACCTACAACAAATTCGGCAGAAAAACAGCGTTGATCTCCGCTGTTAGCATGGCTGTAGCATTTGGAATCTGGGAGGCTTTTCTAGGTGATATTCTCCGTTTCTTGGACCCCATCGTGGGCCGCGAAATTGGTGGTTTCCCTGGAACATTGATGATTATCAGCGGCTGGATTCCAGTAGTAGCCTACAAGTTGTTAACTACAAAAAAGGCTGCTGCCCAACCTCCTGCTGAGTCTGTGCCTGTTGTGGAAGCGCCGAATGAGCCTTCGCCGCCAATGCACTGACTTTTGTTTCTTTTTTCAAATCTAATTCTAGGATTTAGCGTATCCGCTAAGATTGTTGAATGTGGGGAAAAGAGGTTTGGGAAAATAGTTAAAAATGAAAAAGAGGCGTTTTACCCGAATAGGGCGCCTAATCCTTCTAGTGCTGCTTCTTCTTTGGCTTTTTCGTCTTCTGCTGCTTTCTTCTTGTCTTCTGCTGGGGAAGCTGGTTTAGATTCAGCTGCTGGAGCTGCGGTGGGAGCGGCTGCCATCATGGTTGGGGCTGCTTTGATTGCTTCGTCGATGTTGACTTCACTAAGTGAAGCTACGAGGGCTTTAACTTGAACTGCGTCAACTGTTAAGCCTGCTGCTTCAAGAACTTTTGTGACGGATTCTTCGTTGATTTCTTTACCTGCCTTGTGAAGGAGCATTGCTGCGTAAATGTTTTCCATACATTTTCACCTCTTCATCGGACTATTTTAACTTTTATGTCGGTCAAACCCGCCTCTGCCTTGCAAAAGCTGGCTGTTACCTGAATGGCATGAGCTCATGCCGATTTCTTGCCGTGTAGAAGAATACCATATACCTTAAGAACCTTTCGTACATGCAGTAAGCGACGATATTTTGGAGGCAGCGGTTGCCGTGTTGTTTGTGGTTTGGGTTTGCTGGCTTTTTTGGAAGGCATATTAGCTGATTTCTGTTAGTTGAAATAGTTTTATTTTCTGTGAACAAATCTTCTAGGTAAAAAGATAATGATGCTTTTTGGCGTTAGAATTGAAGGTTTTGCTTGCTGGTTGTCACAGCAGTAGATTTCTTAATTCAAAACTGCTTCTCTGTTTTCATAATGCTTATCTTTATGGCATCCATCAACACTGCCAAATACCAAAAGGTTATGTAGTATGGGAAACATCACGGTCGCCGTCTTGGGCGCGCAGGAATACGCCGGCCAAATCGGCAAGAAAGGCACTTCCACCGACATCAGCCTCTATGACGTTAAGAAAGGCGAAGCCACAGTCACCTTAATCGAGCCAACCCGTTACCCCGAACGCCTCGCCCCATTGTTCTACGCCTGTGCCCTAGCCACCAAAGCCCTCGTCGTGGTAGACGAGCTGTCAGCGTCGCTTGGCGAACAACTGGTGATGTTGCAGTGCAGCGGCATAAAAAGCGGCATATTTGTACTGCGAAACTATATCCAGCCTGACAAAATCATGCCCCTAATCAAAGGTACTACGCTTGAAGGCTTTGAGTTTGTAGTTGATGCCCCCAATCTTATACGTGAGAAACTTCTCGCAGAAGCCAGCCAAATTCAAAAAGACCCAGTAACTCAGGTCAGTGCAATTCCCGTGGACCATGCGTTCAACGTGAAAGGTGTGGGTGTTGTTATCTTAGGCATTGTGGTATACGGTGACGTGGCCAAACACGCAAGCCTAAAAGTGCTTCCTGGCCAGAAGACGGCGGTTGTGCGCTCAATCCAGAAGCACGATGATGAATTTGAAGAAGCTGTCGCAGGTGACCGTGTGGGTTTTGCTCTTAAAAACGTTGATGTCGACGACCTTGACCGCGGTACTGTACTTACAAACGACCCGTCAGTTAAAACCGATATCAAGCTGCAGGTAAACGCCTCATTAGTGAAGTACTGGCAGACCCCCATCAAGCCAGGCATGGTGATGCATGTAGGGCACTGGGCACAGTTTTTAACCGCTAAAGTCGAAGAAGCCACCGAAGATGGGGACTTCCGCAAGCCCACTTTGACGTTGGCGTTGGATAAGCCGCTGGTGTACCGTGCTGGGGACTCAGCGGTACTCATGTACTTGGAGGGAGCCAAGCTCCGAGTGGCTGGAACGCTTACGCTTAAATAGTTTTGTGCGGCGAGCCAATGTTTTTAGGGTGTGTTTTCTTCATGAAACCAAACAAAAAGGCTCCGTCAAGGTTTTTTTAGCAATCTCTGTTGTTTCTTGTATTTTTGAGGTATCCTTAAGTTAGATTAGCTTTTTTCGGGTAAGGAGTTGTGCTCCATTGAACTGGAGATGGTATAGATTAAGCCGTCGATGATTCCCCAACTTAGGCAGTAGCCTATGTTAACGACAACAATATTGAGAAAACGAGTGTTCAAGTTAGAGAGGGTTAAATGCCGTTGATGATTATAACCATGAGCACTGCGAAAGCTGCTTCTCCAACTCGATCCACAAAAGAGAGATGTTTTAACAACATGGAATGCCGCCGTAATATGCTGCGCAGTATATGAACATAACAATCGAGGATGAGTTCAGCCAGCTCTTTGATCTATTTATATGGAAGGGGAGTTCACACAAGCAAAAGCACCCGACAAAAGGTTTTTGCCATACACCGCTTAACCGCGTCTTTGGCAAGCAACGGCTTATATGTTTTTGTTGTTGTACAACGTTAGCCACATTTTTTAATTAACTTCACAGTGGATAAGCATATCAAATTCAGTCAACAAAAAATGGTGCTTTAATATGGAAACTTTAATGAAACAGATTTCTAAAAGAGACCAATCAACCCGAGAGTTTGTTGATGCTCACCATTATATGCCCCGCATCCATGAAGTCCAGTCGCCATGTAAGTGGCTAAATCACTGTGACGATGGAAAATGTCCAGCATTCGTACGTCTCAACGGAAACTTTTACTGTGCCAAAAAACGTCCCCACACATAAGCTTCTTTCTTTAAGTTACTATTTTCTTTTTTGTTTTCATTATCTCGTTGTCTGGGAAACCTCTGCAGGTAGCCTTTGACGGTTACAAACCTCTTCTATAACGGAGAGCAACGCTAATACGGCAAACGTAATATCACTATCCGACACTATGCCCACCAGTTTGCCACCGCTGACCCCTGGAAGATGCTTGATTTGATGACGCTTCATTAACTCTACTGCCTTCTCGACCGCCGCTTCCTCATCAATGGTTACAAGGGGCGAAGAAGCCACCATTATAGCAGTTACCGCCTCTACAGACAAAATATTCTCGTAACCTCGAACCAAAGCATCTTTTGTTGTTAAATTCCCACAGGCTTTGAACCTTCAATGACAATCAGGGCGTTAATGTCAAAACTATCCCGAGTCGCAATAACCTCATGCAAATTTTGCCATTGCGCACAACCTGAACGTTTCGAGTCATAACATCTCTAACCAAAATGCCTCCTAACACAAACACACATCCAAAAATTCTAAAAAAATGACGTTTCAAGGTTAATCAAGTTTTTTAGGAGCAAACCCTAAGCACGGGGCAGATAGCAAAAGTGGGCTTACCGTTTGATGTGGTACTGCTCGATTGTGTCTTTAGCTTTCTCTCGGCGTTCTCGGTGCTGCTCAAGGAACCTGTTGAGCTTTCTCAGCTATGTCTTTTTTGCATTCGCCACACAGCATTTCGCCGCCGCTACATCGTCGTTCCCGCTCTTTTAGTTTCGAAGAGTCTTCTTCAAAGAGGAAATAGTAGTACTGGAATATGCTGCAAGCCGTGGGGTTAGCGCCAAGTTTCCGCTGCTCCGCCGCGGTACCTCTGCCGCCGGTGAACGCGTTCCAAATCTTTTTCTTAACCAAATCCGGTGGGTCCATGGTGAATACACTGGTTTCGGGCATGGACGCCGACATCTTTCCGCCTGCGCCTAAGCCAGGGAGGAATCTACAGTGAATCTGGGCAGGTTTGTAGTAGCCTAGCCGTTGGGCGACGTCACGGGTGACACGCCAGTAGGGGTCTTGGTCGATGGCTGCAGGGATTAGGGCGGGGACGTTTTCGCCTGTGAGTTTTTTGTGTATGAAGCAGGGCGCTGCTTGTATGGCTGGCCAGTAGACCCAACCGATGTTCGTGCTGTCCTGGAACCCAAAAGTGCTGCGGGCGGTGCTGTAGGTTATACGTCTTGCAACTTCGAGGGTGATATCATATAGCAAGTCAATGTCTTTTGTATCATAAATGATGAATGTATCATCAGGCTTAAATCCAAGAGCGATAAGGTCTAATGCGTTTTCATAGCTCCACTTTGAGGTTTCTTTTAGGTCGCGATCGTCGTTAATGAGATATTTTTCATCGTCGGTGATTTGGAAGTATAAGCGTGTCTTGAATTTCTGCTGGATATGCAGGGTAAAAATCCATGGTACAAGATGTCCGATGTGGACGGGTCCGCTGGGACCGCGGCCAGTATACAACACAAACTTTGTGCCTTTATCATAGAGATCCAGTACGGTGTTGAGGTCGCGGTGGCTGAAAAAAATTTTCCGTTCCAACTGTAGGTGTAGTTTGTCGGTATGCTTCTGCATTTTACCCAATAATTCTGGTGTAAGGGGCTGAGTGCCAAAGTCCTTTATGAGCCGTTCGTAGTCTACTTTACCCTTGACTTCCCAAGGTGTAACTACCATTTCGTCGTTGTTAGATTCTGTGTCTGGTTGAGCCGTGCCTATTTCACCGAGCCTTTAGAGTGTGAAACGGAGTTTTGGCATATATGCTTTTTTCGACGGTGTCCATAGAAACAGGTAAAGCGAAGGAGAGTAGTAGCTATTGCTTGTATATTTGTGCATCTGTAGTGAAGATTATCCCTCTGCCCTCATGGTCATCAAAAATCAGCCCTGTCTTATGTCTTTAGTTGTGAGAAACGGGTTAAAGTTTTTTCTGTTTTTCTTCTAAGACACCTGAGCCGTTGTCTTGCACTTTGAGGATGATTTTATAAAGTGAATGTTGAGCGGTTGCTTCGATTTCTACGCGGTCTAGTATTGATTGTGTTCTGTTGTTTATTTATTCGCCAAAAAAACACCAAGTAACCAAGTTGTCTGTTTCTATTTTGGGCGTGTCCAAAGAGATGTCCCTTGTCACTTTACCATTCTGTCGAGTTTTTTCATACTAAGTGCGTTTTTTTACAAATATCAACGGGGGTGAATTGTTAGATTTCCTTGAGAGTTCCTATTCGTAGTTTTTCAGTTAACGATAATCCTGTTTATGCATTGAATTTGAGGCAATTTGAGCAAAATTTTCTTCGAGATCCGTCTAAATTATTTGTTTGAAGATTTCCCCGCAATTTGGACACCTATAGAGTTCTATGCAAAACACAGAATTCTCAATTTTCCTATCAGGCACCATTAGTTGTTTGCCGCAGTTGCAACAATGAACCATACATTATCAACTTTTTTGAAAATTTAATATGAAAGTACAAATAAAAGAGTTTGTTGCATCTTTTTGGAACAACAAATCTCATACATTCAAACCCTCAATTATCGTACGAAAGTTTTACATTAACGCTGTGCGCAGAAACTAAACGTATATAAGGCGAAGACGACGTTAACAGCTATGTTTGCCGGTCATAGGGCGCGGGTTCCACCTGATCCCGTTCCGAACTCAGAAGTTAAACCGTGTTCCGTTTCCAGCTGTAGTGTGGTCTTCGGCCACGTGAACCTGGGAAAGCTGGCAACATCTTTTCATTCAAATTTTTTAACTCAAACCCGAATAGATTTAGCATATACTTATAAATGACCGCTAATAGTTTTTGGAGAAGTGGTGCTTAACATTGAGTTTGATTCCAGGAAGCGATTCACCAATCTTACAGATACTTAGCTTAGGCATGTACGTGTTCTTTATAGTGTTCATCTTCTATGGACAACGTATACAGATGTACGTGATGATCCGAGAAGTCGAAAACAGTTTACATAAACTAAAAGTCATAAAGGAAGAGGGGCGAAAAACCGCAATAGATGTAATAAAAGAAATCGGCAAACCAACCCTTGACCCCACTGCCCGCGTCGACCGGTACTTAGATTACTTTACTATTGGTCCCCAATCTATGGATCCAGCGGGTGTAGTGAGCAAACTTGACCACATACTGGACATACGAGACGAACGACTAAAAGAAGAAGTGAAACTCATGGCTCCCCAAGCGGCGGGTGACAAAGTACAAGTCTACAACCTTGAAAACACCCTTGAAGCAGCTATGGCGCTTAACTTCATCTACAAAGTTGTACGTCACTACTACATACAGGGCAAGAAAACTTTGAGCCTCTACGTAATCATGCAATTGCAGATGATTCTGCCCATGGTTATGAAGGAAGCCGAAGCGTATGCTTCAGCGCTTAAAGCGTTTGCGTACGGGCAACCCATCGGAGACGGCGTAGGCCCGCTAGTCGCATCTAAGCTGATGCATGGCTACGAAGTCCGCCAAATCCCAACCGACTGTGTAGTCAGCACAGTTCCATTCGAAGGTCGCACCGCACTTGTGCTTAAAGCTGAAGGTCCAGGCGGTAACGTCGGCAAACCCGGCCAAGCTATCGAAACCGTCATCGAAGAGCAGCAAGGAAAATTCGGAATGGTCATCATGATCGACGCTGGCCTCAAACTGGAGGGAGAGATGGTTGGCGAAGTTTCCGAAGGTATCGGCGCAGCAATCGGCGGTCCAGGTGTGGATGCATTTAAGATTGAGGAGAAAGT
This sequence comes from uncultured archaeon, assembly GCA_963810275.1. Taxonomy (GTDB): domain Archaea; phylum Thermoproteota; class Bathyarchaeia; order Bathyarchaeales; family Bathycorpusculaceae; genus Bathycorpusculum. Next base: position 119,508 of record CAWENF010000020.1, on the reverse strand, counting down.
CACCAAATACAATCTACCTCTATATGCAGTCATCGTCAAAGAGGATGTTGGCGATGCAGTTTCGCCTATGCGGAAAGAAATCCACGATGCCGCCGACAAAGTAATAGAACGTGTCCGCGACGTAGTAAAAGAACGCACCAAGGAGGGCGACACCGTGCTAATTATCGGTGTAGGCAACAGCATAGGAGTTGGTCAATGATGCGATTAAGTATGACACAGCAGCCCCGGTCTTCCTCCTCTGTCACTGGCAAAATAAGCACTTACCTAATGGCTATAGTGTTTATTGTACTGGCACTATCAATAGTGGCGTTGTTCGTGGCTGTCGAAACCTATTTCACGGATCAAACAGCCAATGGGCAGCTAACCGCATTGATTTTCGCCGGCATAGGCGTAATCGCCCTATCGATGTGCTTGTTCTTACTCTATCAATCACGTAAGCAGGCGGCAGAAGTAAAAATCGACGTCCCTAAAGTGATGACAACAATCGAATGCCAAAACAAGGGCTGCGGAAACAAAACTGTGCGGGACTTCCAACGCGGCGACTACGTGTTTAAAGATACAGATGTTTCCTGCGGCAAATGCGGCGGCAAACAGATGATAAGCGCCATCTATAAGGAAGTTAAAGATAAAGAGAAGACCTATGCCGTCTAAACGGCTAGGCAATCCAAATTTTTCTGTTATTTTTAATTTTTGTTTATGTTAGGATTTCGCAGCCATCTTCTTTAATTAGCAATGTATGCTCAGCTTGCGCTACTGGCTTTTTGCTTGCTTCCACGAAAACAGGGTATTTCATAATGGCTTTTGCTTTTTGAAGATCTTTGAAGGCGGTTTTATGCTGCTCTACGGGCAAGACGCCTGTTAGCCAGCGTTCGGCGAATGGGAGGGTGTGGTAGGTTTTTTCGATATATTTAATTAGCTTTTTTGCGGGGTTGGTTTTGGCTGATTTGGATTTTAGGAAACGAAAAATCGTGGATTGGGGGCTGTCTTCGACTCTTGCGATTGCGTCGATCTGTGTGGTGAAGGGTTCAATTGCGTAGATTTCGCCTGTGCGTACCTTGACTGGGTTGTATCCGCTAACTGAAGGGATGGATGTTCCGGCGTGCACAATATATCTACCGACACTGTGTCCCGTTAGGTTGCTAATCGGCTTGTACCCGCGGTTTTTGATCGTTGTCTCGGCAATTTTGCCGATGTCGCCAAGTTGCATATCGCCATGTATGGCTCCTATGACCGCATCAAGAGCGGCTTCGGAGGCGGCTTTCATGGCTTTGCCTTCCGGGTTAAATGCTGCGGTGAAGGCGGTGTCGGTGACGTATCCGTCCACCTGCACACCCAAGTCCACTTTAACCGTTGAGCCCGGCGGGATGATTGAAATGTCCCCTGGCAAGGCGGTGTAGTGCGCTGCAATCTCGTTTATGGATACGTTAACAGGGAACGCAGGCTTGCCCCCTTTCTGTTGGATCAACCCTTCGGCTTTTTCGCATACCTCGATTACTTTCATGTTTTCCTGTACGTAACCGCGCATTTCTTCGCGGGTCTCTCGTAGGATTTTGCCTGATAAGTGGAATTTCTCGAGTTCATCACGGTCATATGGCACTGCTCTGCACCTGTACGGGTTTGCTTATGTAGTTGCTGCTTAAATGCCTAACCCGCGGTGCTGATTTGTTTTTTGATTTTATTTTTGTCGTAGGTTCTTTTTCCAACAACAATCAGTTGGCTTGGCAGCGACGTATTTTTATGCGTCTGTTCATTTCTGATGTGTACTATATTGGTTGAGCTGCTAAAAAAAGACTCGATAAAGGTTCCCAAATAAAGCAAAACGCCCCGTCAAAGGCAATCTTTATTTTGCTGGCTGGCGAAGAAAAATAGCGCAGAAACCACAAGTGGGGCTTTCGGCTAGCATGGTCTAGGCTTGTAGCCTCGGGCGTTATAGACCCCGGTTCAAATCCGGGAAGCCCCACCATCATATGTTCGAGAAAGTACTATTTTTTTCATTTTTCTCTTATTTTTACGAAAATTTAGTAAGTTCTACGTCAGGAGCTAAGAGTTCAGAGTCTAAAGTTTTTCTTTGTATGGATTGTGTTTTTTAGTGTGGGCGCTGTAGTGAGCCATCGTTGTTCGGCAGAAGGTCGGTTGGGCGCATAGCTTCAAGTGAGTCATGTTCCTCATTCCGTTCCAGAGGCAAACAGCCAAAGGAGGCATCCAATGCACAAACGTAAACACAAGCCCCGTTTTATTGCGTCTCCTTTTGTTTCTCTTTCTTATGCCGCCGTGGCTGCTGGGCTGTCTCGTAACTTTAACGTTTACACGCCTGATGAGCTTGCGGTTTTTGCTGAAAGTTGTTAATGCTCCAGTTTATATCGAGCACATCACTGCAGAGAATGCCACAGGAAAAGTTACCAAGTGTAGTTAAGATGCGGCTAGCCGAAGTTTGCTATATGAAGCGGAGATTTACGACCAAACCATAGCCGACAAAATCCGCAACGGTCTCAACCAGCATGTCAGTGCCGGCGCAGACTATGACACACTTGATATGGTGGATACTAAAGTGCCGCATGGCCTTTTCAATCCCAAACTATCTCTGGTGGCAGTTCCGGGCGTCCAAGAAACCAACATTAGGGTAATTAAGTAGCCATTTAGGGCTTATGTGTTTTGTATTTACTTCAAATGAAGGGAAAATATGTGTTTTTTTAACGTAACTTTTTTATTAAATCCCCATTAGTGATCGTTTGTGAAATAATGATGGTGAAGTGTCCCAGATGCAGAAAAGAGCATACCCGTATTTTCCGAACAAATGAGTGTGATTACTTTTCAGTTAAATATTATACTTGTGAAGATTGCAGGTATATTTTCAAAGTTGCACGGGTAGTTTACCCTACTAACAAGTAATTAATTAATGAGTGACTATATAAGGCATGATTCTGCTTTGTTGATGTACAATGAGATTAGATTTTTTCGCTTACATAGCCCTATTAGTGTCACTGCTGACTTTAGAGACTATGAATTTTAAAGAAACTAACCCGGAAGTATAGTGTCCGTTGAAAAATGACTCGTTAGCTATATTATATTAAGTATTTATCAAAAAAGGGGCTTAGTGTGTAATCACCACTTGACCTCTAGCAGGTCACATGTATTACTGCGACGTAATCCCTTTCTTCCTTTGATAGCTTAGCGATTACTTCTGGGGTCTTTTCCACAAATGCTGGGTAGCTGCTTAGAATTTTCTTTGCTTCTTCAGTAACTGGCAAGTCGCCGTCGTAACCTAACCCGACGTAGACCACTTCGGGCTTTTCGTCTGCTAAAAAATCCAGTTCCCTCTCGGAGAGTGGGGTATGCCCATATTGCGGTTTTAGATCTTTGGACTTCTTCTTTTTACGCTTAGACACACTTCCGTCCACATGCACTATAACGTCGTAGTCATATTTTTTGCCCAATAGCTTGACTTCTCCAAAACCAGTTGCCTTAAACTCCAACCGCACCACCAGAAGAAATGGGGTGATGCCTTCTAATATTGGTTTCCAGAGCTTCTTATAGCGACTATTTGCAGACGCACGCAATCCGCCCTTTTCTTAAAACTTTAATATGATCAAATTTCTCATAGACGGGATAGCTCTTGCCGTTTTGGAGTAGATCTGACCCTAACAAACATCAAGTTGACCTCGGCGACTTGCAAAACGAAAAACAAAACCTTACCGCCTACCTTGAGCGGCATTTAAAAGTCGAAGTAACACAAGAAAAAGATAACCTCGCCGTAGATTCTGCAGCGGTTTCGATGTCGGATTTGCATCACGCCGTGAAGAAATTCATCTACCACCGTTCTCTTAACACGACCCACTACCTCACTATCGAAGGCTTAACCATCAAAGTTAACCGGTTTAAAGAACACACGAAGAAGAAGAAAAACAAAAAAGAGCCAGACCATGAGTCTATCACGCAGAGTTGGGGACTCTAAATGCTTTTTGATGCATGCTATGGCTCTATAAAGCTTAAGACTGTTTTAACATAGAGCGGGATTGATGTGTATAAAGTCAAGTTAGCGTTTACCAACTGACCATCCCCGCTCACTATCGGCTCTCTGCTGGGTTTAGTCTACTTTTTTAGGGAAAAATAAACCATTAGTAATGTTAATTGTCAATTCTTATATTTTCATGGGCATATCGGAACGCAAGATAGGTACCCAATTATTAAAACGTTAAACGCAAAAAGTGACAAAACATCTGCCGTTACACAAGTGTCTTCATATCGCTTAAGAAACACACAAACCAACCCTACAGCGCCCGTTGCCAACGGGACCACAGCGAATACTGCTGTAGCCACAAAATTTACGCAATATCTTCCTAAAAAGACAGCGTAAAAAGTAAAACATGCAAAAGCGAAGAAAGCCGAAGCGAATATGAACCCGAACACGGCAGGTTTGCCCATGCGGACACCGATGCTTTTTCGGTAACGCCGATCAACTTCGATGTCGGGGGCTTCGAGGCTTAACGCAAGCATGAAAGCATACAGTACAAACGGAACCGCAAAAACCCAAAATAACATGTCCAATTGACCCCTAACAGCAAAGTATCCAAATGCGGGAATCGCAAAACCTACACAAAACGCAATTGCTGCTTCACCTAAGCCTTTGGAACACAGCTGTAGAGGTGGCGCCGAGTAAAACCAGCCTAATAAGTTTGCTAGAACTGCTATGAGAAGCGCCACTGGCGGCGCAAGCCCAACTGAAACAGTAACCACAGCCAAAATCACTGACGCCGCCATCAAGGTAACTGCAACTGTGCGGGCTTTAGGGCGCAATTGAGGATGTTTGACTAGAATTCTTCTGTCCGAAAAAAACTTATTTTTATCTGTTGTCTTGTCCATTTCAGCGTCAAAATAGTCGTTACTAAAATGCGTAGATAGGTCACCGAGGAAAACTATAAAGTAAAACATACTTGCGACTGCAAGATTGAATGTTCCACCATCTGCAACCCCCAGCAGGATGCCCACTGTGAAAGCTAGGATGCCGCCAACCACGATATGTTCCCTAATCACTCCAAGCAATTTCAACTGCGCACTGCGGTTGCGCATATTTTTGGCTCCTTCCATGTGTCTATAAACAATAGCTTATTTATCTAAGTAGCAATAAAAACAAAAGGCTGGGTATCATCAAGTGGGAAATCTAAAAGCGTACATCGATTTGTTTAGATTACATTTCTTTTTTGTTTGGCCTGTGTTGTTCTGTGCAGGATTATTCTTTAGCAGTATAGTAAACGGAATCGAGTTATCATTGTTGCTGGTTCTGCAATCGATTCTAATTGCGTTTCTGGGTTTTGAAGCTGGTTTAATACTTAACGATTTCATAGACGCCGAACTTGACAAAAAAGAACTTGCTAACGACAAAGCCCTGACAAAATACTGGCGGCCATTTGGCAGGCGTCCAATCTCCGAAGGCTTAATAACAAAACAAAAAGCTATAGCCATATTCGCAGTTTTAGTAGCTGCAACCGTAGCACTAGCCGCTTTGCTGCCTTACCCGCATTCACTCTATGTTTTGACTCTGATGTTTGTCTGCTATGCATTAGAAGCATTTTACCAAATTGCAAAACGAAACGCGCCCTTCCCCATAGCCCAAGTTGTTGGACGCATCGATTTCGCATTGTTTTTGGTCGCTGGTTACCTTGTTGTCGGCACTTTTGACTTAAACGCACTGGTGCTTTTCGCTTTCTTCTACCCGTTGGCACTGGCGCACCTTGGAATAAATGACTTAGCCGATGTAGCAAACGACCAAGCCAAAAAACTAATCACGCCCACAACGCTCTACGGACAGAAAGCAACTGCCTACTGGATACTGGGTTTTAGCGTGACACACTTTGCGACGGCGGGAATTTTCCTCTACGCGATGGGCTTTGTGTATGCAGCGGTGGGTTTTGCTGTCAGTTGGACACTAATAATTTTGCTAAACAGCATAATCCTCAAAGGCAAAACGCCACAGGCCGCTATGAAAGCGCTTCCCATGATGCACCTCTCCTTGCTTATCTACGCTATAACTATATTTATCACATACTTTATTGTAACTTACCTGTGACAGCAGACTAGAAGACACCCAATAGCTCAACCAGTTTGATGCTAACGCTGATTATCGCCTTAAGAGATAGTTTACATTCGAAATGCTGTGCGAACCGCCTCGCGCTCTTCCTCTGCAAACTTGTATTGCTGGATCTTTTGTTTCGCCGAGTTAATCTTGATCTAATTTTTTTGATGCATCGCCATTTACCATATAGATTTCGTGTCTTCCAGCAAGACCTTATTAGGCAATCAAGAACTTCCGTCGACCGAAGCTCTTCGGGAAGTTAAAATGGCTATTTGCTTTTTTAGCGATCTCTGGCATGCGTGTACGCACCTGCAATTGCTCCACTTGTCAAAACCCCGATAACCTTGGAAGAGTTACTTCTATGCACTACGGGAAGCAAATCGATTTTTTCCCGCAGCAGCAGCTTGTTTGCTTCCAAGATGGACTCATCGTCACCAATGGTGACTTTTTTAAGGGGCATCTGCTCCACACGTAAGCTTCCACGCTGCTCAGGATCTATTTTCATAAGTTCGCTCCATGTGACTGTACCCATGAATTCGCCGTCTTTCTCCACCAGCAGGTCATGGTAGCGGCTTTTAAACATAATTTCTAAGGCTTCAGTGAGGGACTGATTGGGGTTAGCCCAATTGACTTCTTTCTGCATTACGTCTCGCACCCGCACGCCCGCCAGGTTTGTGCTAATTATAGTTTGTTCACCTTCCTCGCTTGCACCGATGTAAACAAAAAAGCCCACCAGGATAATCAAAAAGTAGTCGATAAAGATGAACCCAAACACGATCATGGCTACTCCCAAAATTTTACCAAGTGTCACTGCATAGCGAGTGGCGTCGGAGAATTTCATGCGTTCCGCCAAGATGGCTCGGAAGACTCTGCCGCCATCCATGGGAAAAGCTGGAATTAAATTGAAAAGCCCCAACAGAATGTTTAGGATGGCTATGTCAAAGGCTATGTTATAGGTGGTTGCTGAGAGCCGCAGGGCGGAGGGGGCGAGTTGTGGCGAAACAATAAGCGAAATAGCTAAAAGAGAAAAACCCAAAACGAGGCTAGTAAGTGGACCTGCAAATGCCATGCGCCATTCTTGCGCTGGGTTGTTGGGGATTTCTTCGATTTCGGAGACGCCACCGATGGGGTAGAGCACTATTTTTCGGACTTTGATACCGTAACGCCTTGCTACTACTGAGTGGGCGAGTTCATGGAAGAACACGAAGACAAATAGAAAAAGCACCAGTATGTAGGTATAGAACGCGTAGAAGGGAGTGACGTATTGGAGGTTAAACAGGGATAGGCCGAAAACTGCTAAGATTAGCAGTAGAAAAGTGAAATGCAACTCTACGGGTATTCCCCAAACGGAGCCTATCCTAAAGGAATACTTCATACCGTAGAATTGCTTTTGATGGGTTTTTTAGTTTTTCGATAAACCTTGATTTCTTAAACGAAGGGCTTCGGGGTTTTTTGCGTAAAGTACAAAAGTAATCTCATACAATTCCCATTGCAGTTTGGAAGGTAAAAAATGAACAAGCACCTAATTTTCGGTATAACAATAACCATATTAGTTGCATGTGCTATGGTCGCCTATGCAACCATGTCGCTAACAGCAGTTCCGCAGAACACCCATAAACCCAGCGAGGCATTTAGCTTCGCGGTCTCCAGCCAAAGCAGTTGCCTTCGTTTCCTCAACAGCTCCGTCCCTGTCATATATGTCCCGTTCACAGTTGCGGCGGGACAAACCGGCGAGTTAACAGTTAACTGCACACAAATGCCCGGTGGCGCCAACGGCTGGACCGACATCTACATCTACAATGGTTTATGGGACCAAGGCGCAGATCACATCTGTAACTCAGGCGACATCTACCCCATACTGAGTAATGTGGAATCTGTAGACTATGCAATCAAGCTGAATCAACCTTATGCAGCTTCATTTGGCGAAGCTGATCAGCAGAGCTACACAGTGTTCTTCTTGGTTCCACCAGGTGGTCCCTCAACGTTTCAAGTTTCCTTTAAACCAGCTTAACGCTGGATTTTTAATATTTAAATAACCCAAAAGGGCATGATTAGTTGAGGAACCAAGTTTGTCAGCAATGGTCTGGAATAAACCTGTTATTTGTATTTTCAGGGAACGTACAAGCGTTAACCGCGAATCCGACCCTTTTGTTGTGATTCGAGCGCGTCAAATAACCCTGACCGAAGAGGGCGAAAACAAGTACAGTGGAGAAATTGAAGATTTCTTCACACTTATGGGTGATACAGACTACATCTCCTCCGAGGACGGCAAAAGTGACCATTATGTGTTATGCTGGTTTGATGATTCTGAACCCGACATGGCTAAAGACTTGCGTCGTCTGCGGGGAGTGCGGTTCGAAGGAAAAGTTACATACAGCGAAAACGAGAAAACTCATAAACGAACATACAACGCCGTCTTTACCGCTACTCAAGCAAAAACAAAGTAGCCCAACAAGCGCGGGACTTCATATGTAATAAAGCAAAATTACTATGAGTTAATTGTGGTTTTTTAGCAACTTTTAAACTTACTCTTAAATATAACTCTTATAGATTCTATTGGTTAAGGTCGTAGACCATGGTAGAGGAAAAACTACGGGCAACTCTAATTACTGGCAGAACTATTGAACAAGGCGTAGGGAAAGAAATGGGGAAAGGCTCCATTGAATATTATGACAGCTCTGCAGTTTGCTTCTTTGATAAATCTGACATGATTAAACTCGGCATCAAAAACGGCTCAATTGTAAAAGTTTCCTCCAAATGGGGTGACGTAATCGTGAAGGCTCAACGGTATCCATGGGGAACCATGCCTGGGATGGTTTTCATACCCTGCGGACTCTGGGCAAACGCCATCACAGGCGACGACACCTACAGCATGGGTATGCCAATCTTCAAAGGCTTTCCTGTCGAAATCGAAGCAGCTCCAAATGAGAAGATCTTGACCTTAGAAGAGTACCTATTCAAAGAATATGGAAAGAAGGGAATAGCCATTGAGTAAAGTAATTGATAATGTAGTCTGTCCCATCTGCGGTTGCCTTTGCGACGACTTAGAAGTAACTGTGGAAAACAACGAAATCGTCAAAATGAAAAACGGATGTGCCCAGTGCGAAGCAAAAATGGTGCACGGATACAAAAGTGAAGAACGCATCCTAAAACCCCACATCCGTAAAGACGGTGAACTCGTGCCTGTCTCAATGGATGAGGCTATCAAGAAAGCCGCCCAAATCCTAACAGATGCCAAATACCCAATATTATTTGGCTGGAGTAGCACAGTCGGAGAAGCCCAACGCATCGGTGTGGAATTAGCTGAAGAACTCGGTTCAGCACTGGACAACTGCTGCAGCGTGTGCCATGGCCCCTCAGTTATGGCTACTCAGGAAATCGGCATCCCCGCCGCAACCCTTGGACAAATCCGTCACCGCGCAGACTTAATTGTTTACTGGGCATGCAACCCCTGGACAAGCCACCCCCGCCACGTAGAACGCTATACAGCTTTCACTGAAGGCCGCTTCGAAGGCAGTGAGTGGAAAGATTTCTTACAGAAAATGAAAGCAGGTGCATCCCGCAAAAAGATGGAGATTGCCTCAAAACGCATCACTCGTTCTGAACCTAAAATCCACCCCAAAGTATGCTTCACTGGACCTCCACCTCAGACGCTACAGAAGAACGGGCGTAAACTAATCGTGGTAGATGTGCGCAAAACCATGACTGCCGAAGCAGCAGATTACTTCCTTCAGATTGAACCAAACCGCGACTATGATGTTATTGAAGCGTTGCGGTGCATGGTGCAGGACCAAGAAATTGACGTGGACAAAGTCGGTGGTATTCCAGTGGATTACCTACGTGACGTTGCAGATGCAATGATGGCATGCGAGTTTGGTGTTATCTACTTTGGACTTGGCATGACTCAGAGTCTGGGCAGATTTAGAAACATCGAAATCGCCATCGCGTTAGCACGTGACCTTAATCGTAAAACCAAATTTATTATCTCACCAATGCGTGGACACTTCAACGTTACAGGCGCCAACACAGTGTTTGCTTGGCAAACAGGTTACCCTTATGCAATCGACTTCTCACAGGGTTACCCACAGTACAACCCCGGCGAAAACACCATCATCGATGTGTTAAGACGCGGCGATAACGATGCAACTATGGTCATATCTGCTGACCCAGGTGCTCACTTCCCCAAATCAGCTATGCAGAACATGATGAAAAAACCATTAATCACCATCAACCCCGATTGGAACGCCATCAGCCGTCTTGGTGACGTTGTGTTCCCAACCCAGTGGTGCGGCATCGAATACGAAGGCACCGCCTACCGCATGGATTCAGTTCCGATTACGCTAAAGAAAGTGGTTGAAGCACCTAAGGGCGTCTTAACTGACGAGGAACTCTTAACTCGCATACTTGCAGAGGTGCGCGCTATTAAAACTAAACGCGGCGAAATGGTGGGGCAGCCTGAAGCAAAGGTTGCTCACAAAGAAGAGTCTGCGGAGGCCAAAGCGTGCAAGATTCCCGCTAAGGAAGCTAAACCTAAAAAACCTGTGAAAAAGAAAAAGGTGGCTGTCTAAATGACTGAAATACTCATTAAAAATGGCTTTGTAATTGACCCCCTGCAGAAAATTAACTATGAAAAGATGGATATAGCAATCAAAGACGACAAAATCGTCAAGAAAGTCAGCAGCAAAGCCAAAGTCATCGACGCTACCGGAATGACCATCATGGCAGGCGGCGTAGACATCCACAGTCATGTTGCAGGCGCAGAAGTCAACATGGGTCGAATGATTCGCCCAGAAGACCACTACAAAGATGTCGTGAAGAAAACCGCTATTACACGCGCAGGCACAGGCTACTCCATCCCCTCAACCTTCGTAACCGGTTATCGCTACTCAACTATGGGCTACACTTCCATTTTTAACGGCTCTATTGCGCCGCTAAAGGCTAAACATTGCCACGAAGAACTAAACGACATACCCCTGCTGGATAAAGGCACATACGTCTTAATGGGCGACTGGTGGCTGGTTCTTGAAAACCTCGCTAAAGGAGATATCGACGAATGCGCTCGCCTAGTAGCTTGGCTGTTACAAGCTTCAAAGGGTTATGCAATAAAAGTAGTCAATCCAGGTGGCTTAGAATCTTGGGGTTTTGGACACAACGTACATAGCATAGACGATGAAGTACCCAACTTCTGCATTACTCCCAGAGAAATTATGCGCGGTTTGGTTAAGGTTAACCAGAAACTCAACTTGCCCCACACAATTCACCTTCACACCAACAATCTCGGCGTCCCCGGCAATTATATGACCACCCTTGAAAGCATGAAGGCGCTTGAAGACCTTCAAGTAGGCAACAAGCCCGTAGCGCACATAACCCACATACAGTTTGCCAGCTTCAAAGGTGACAGCTGGGCTAAATTCAAGTCTGGCGCAGAAGAAATCGCCAACTACATGAACGCCCATACCCATATAACCCTCGACATGGGACAAGTTACTTTCGCAGATACTACAACCATGACCGCTGACGGACCGTTTGAGTTCAGTCTGTACGAGCTAGGCGGCCACAACAAGTGGGTTAACAGCGACGTCGAAACAGAGAGTAGCGGCGGCATCATCCCCTTCCATTACAAGAAAAATAGTCCCGTCAATGCTTTACAATGGTCAATAGGTTTAGAAATCGCTTTGCTGATTAAGGATCCTTGGAAAATCTTCATGACAACTGACCACCCCAACGGCGGACCCTTCTACGATTACCCCAAAGTGTTGGCTTGGCTCTACAGCAAGAAAGCACGCGAAGCAACGCTTAAGAAATGCCACAAGAGCGCCCGCAGAAAGAGTCTATTGCCTTCGATTGACCGCGAATTAAGCCTCTACGAAATCGCTATCATGACACGTGCAGGCACCGCCAAAGCGCTGGGCTTACCTAACAAGGGTCACTTAGGCGTAGGTGCAGATGCAGATGTCGCAATCTTTAACCTTAACTTAGAAACCATGGACATAGCCCAGAAATTCCGTACTGCCCGAAGAGCACTCACAGACGCAGCCTACACCATCAAGCAAGGCATCATCGTTTCAAAAGATGGTCAAGTAGTTAACAGCCAAGTTCCAGGTAGAACAATCTGGGTGGATGCTCAGACTAAAGACCCCTGCAGAATAGACGATGACATGAAACGTAAATTCAAAGAATACTGGACCATCGAGTACGAAAATTACCCCGTTACAGACCACTATGTCAAGGTTCAGAATAAAATTACCGTAAAGGCAAGTGTGTAAAAATGATAACCCTAACTCCACTAAAAGCATTCGACGTCCCCATCCAAGCTCCTTGCATAACACCAGACACTTTCGTAGGCAAAACCGTGGCTGAAATCAAAAAGCTGCCTGCCACCGAAGGCAACCGCAACGTAACCTTAGGCGACCTCTTCAAAATCGAAGAATCCAAACAAGCCACCCCCGAAATCACCCTTAACGGGGACTTTAGCAAAGTCAAACGCGTAGGGCAACGTATGACAACAGGCGAAATCGTATGTAATGGCAACATCGGCATGCACACAGGTGAAATGATGGCTGGCGGCAAAATTATCGTTAATGGCAATGCAGGTGGCTGGACTGGCAGCGAAATGAAGAAAGGTATCATCGAAATTCACGGTGACGGCGGCGACTACCTTGCTTCTCCCTCGAGAGGATGTGATGCAGGCATGAAAGGCGGTTTAATCACAGTTGACGGTAACGTCGGCACCGATGTAGGGTGCTACATAAAAGGTGGCGTCATCAAAATCAAAGGTGCAGCAGGCAGATTTCTCGGTTACCATATGTCCGACGGAGCAATCTATGTTGAGAACGGATGCGATGTGCGCACAGGTGCATGCATGACCGGCGGAAAAATCGTCGTAGGAGGCAACCTTGAAGTGCTCCCCTCGTTCACCATTGACAACATCAAACCTAAAGTCAAAGTGGACAAAGAAACCAGCGTAGCGGGTCCCTTCTACGTATTTTTAGGTGACTTATCTGAGCATGGCACAGGCAAAATCTTTGCTAACAAAGCAGCCAACCCAGCCATGAAGTTCTACGAAAAATACCTCTAAACCCTCGGGCTTTTTGCCCTAAACCTTTTGTTTTTATGTTAGCTTAATGTTTGTTATCCGAATAACTTATCAGCTCCGTTTAATTTTATGAATCTGTTCGGTGAATGCTTTATGCGTCAAGTTGACATGATACGCCTCGACTTATCCACGGGAACAGCCACTAAAATGAAGGACTTAGTTGCTGAGGAAGTGCCGCTTAAGGTCATCGTAAACAGCGCCTATACGTTTGTAATCTGGTGCTCCCCTATGCAATTCAAAGAACTCGCAGTGGGGCACTTATATGCCGAGAATATTTTGCATTCAATTGATGACGTCAAATCTATAGAGGAGGAACGCATCAAAAAACGTCTGCCACGTCCAGTTTAAATCAGAAATCGACATTGACGAACGCATGAAACACCGCCGAAGAGGCGCCCGTATCGTGCCACTTTTGAAAGCCAGCAACGCAGCGTATCATAAAGACGCTAAAATTGCCGTAGTCGAATCCGAGTTGGTTGTTAAAGCTCAAGTCATATTAGATGCGATTGCTCAGATGAACGAGAAAGCACGGGGATTCAGAGAAACCGGTGGCTTGCATGATAGCGGCATCTTCAAAGTCGACTGCACAATGATGGCGTTCTCTGAGGATGTTGGGCGGCATAATACTGTGGATAAAGTCATTGGCGAAGCCCTCCTAAAACGCCTAAACTTCGGCGAGTGCTTCATGGTTATTACGGGTAGGGTGCCTGGGGATATGATTTACAAAGCAGCAAAAGTCGGTTTACCCATCTTAGCGTCAGTTGCTGCAGTGCTCAACTCAGGCGTTGCCAGCGCCGAAAAAGCACATATCAGTGTAGTTGGGTTTGTGCGGGGTAAACGCATGAATGTCTATACCTGCCCTTACAGAGTAGTACTCTAATCTACTTGCTTCTGGCACCACGCCGCATCCGCGTCTGCACGGCAAGCCAAAACAAGGCAGCCTTTTTCACGGTATTGTTGTGCTTCTGCATGATAGTTTTTCGCCGCACGCAGAAACGCTTCTCTGCAATTTACAGTGGTTTGCGCTAGCTTCTCTGCAGATAGCCCAGCCCAAAACAAGTGACCCTCCCCCTCAGAGAACTCTGTGTATTCCGAAAAGATTTTTCGAGCTTCTCCAGCTTTACATTCTGATAGCCGCTTTAATCCCTGCCTAAATTTTTTCAGCATAGAAATATCCAATTCGTTGCGATCAAAGATGAGGTTTTCTCGGGTCTCGCCTTGTGTGCTGCGTGTTTTGGGTTCATTCAAGTCTAGTGCTGAGTTGATGTTTATGAAACTCTTAAGCTGAGGGTCAAGCTCTACAATTTTTCCCAAGGGCGAGAGTAGGAGCAGTTTGCCACAGGCTCGGGCTATGGCGTCAGCGTTGGCTCTGCCCGCTAATAGTACTGTACCCGCAACTTCCATTGCAACTTCGCGTTTTAGTGTCATTAGGAGGGTTTCGAGTGTGCCGTTTGGCCAAAGGGGAACCGACACGTCGTAGCCTTCGGCGGCAGAGAAGAGGTAGCGTGCGATTTCTGGTTTCAGATAAGGCATGTCGGTGGGCACGGTTAAGCAGTAGTCGGCGTAAACGGAGTGCAGGCCAGAGGTAACCGCCAAAAGTGGACCCTGAACTGGGCTGTCTTGGTCAATAACGAATTTGACGTTTTCCACTCCATGTTCCATCAGGGCTTGGCGGTATCTGTCTTTGCGCTCGGTGTTGTTGACGCAAACCACAACGTCATCCAAAACCTCTCTTAACCCTAAAACGACTCGTGCAAGCAGCGGTTTACCATCCGCAGCGACAAGTGCTTTGTCAATCCACGGCTGCCCCTCCATTTGGAACCTTGATGCTTCTCCGCCCGCTAAAACTAACGCGGCCCACTTACCCATGATTTCTGCCTCAGGTGTCCTTCTTTTTCTGCATAAGGTGGAGTATTTGTGTGATAATTTTTTCGCCTTCCTCCGGGATCTTAACAAACGGCAGCCCCTCAAAGTCGTAGGCATTTGCGTTTTTCGTAACTAACCCTGTGACTCCAATAATCGGCTCAACTGTTTCCTCCAAAGTGTCTTTGAGGCCTTTATGGTCTTTTGCAACCACAATTTTTGTAATATCTGTGTTTTTAGCTATCAACCAGTGCAGGCCTTCTACGAAGACAATATCTAACTCTTCGTCTTTTAGCATGCTAATAATTTTGTCAAGATCAGCTATTTCCTGCCCTGTTTTTTTGATAACTGCTACTTCTTGGGGGGACACTGCCACGACTACTCTGGCGCCTGCCTGTGAGAAGCGCCATGTGTTTTTGCCTTGCGTGTCTATTGTGAATCCTAGATGATGGATGTGCTTAACAGCGCCGACACGGTACCCGAGTGCAGTAAAGTGCTCGATGAGGTATTCTATGGTGGTTGTTTTTCCTGAGCCGCTAAAGCCGATAGCTGCAACTATTAAAACCGAATTTTGCACGCTCCAGATAGAAACAAGAAGGGAGAGGGGAGATAATAAATTATACCCAGATAAAAAAAGCAGCAAATGATTGGGAATTATTTTTTGTTTAGTTCGTCAAGAATTTCCTTTGCACGGTCGACCCTGACTTTGCGCTCTTTAACCATCTGAGCCGCGACCTGCTCGATTTGGTCGTTCCTAGCACCTGCGTTAATAGCGATGTTTCTTGCGTGTAGTGACATGTGACCGCGCTGGATGCCCTCACTTGAAAGCGCCCTAAGCGCTGCAAGGTTCTGCGCAAGTCCGACTGCAGCTAATACCTCTGCGAATTCGTTTGCGCTTTTTACGTTTAGGATTTTCATAGCTACTTTGGCGACTGGGTGGGTTTTAACTGCGCCGCCAATTAAGCCGACTGCCATTGGAAGCTCGATTTCGCCCTCCAAGTCACCGTTCTCATTTTTTTTCCATCTGGAGAAGCTTGAATAGCTGCCGTTGAGTGCGGCGTAGGCGTGTCCACCCGCTTCGATCGCGCGGTGGTCGTTGCCCGTTGCGAGTACGACGGCGATTATGCCGTTCATGGCGCCCTTGTTGTGTGTCGCCGCTCGGTAGGGATCTGTTTCTGCAAACGCTGAGGCGTATGCGATGCCTTCAACGACGGCTTCACCTCCGACGGCTTTTTTGGGGACCGTGCAGGTGGCTTTGGCAAGGCGTCTAACCGCCAAGTTTGAGATGATTCTTAGGTAAACATGTCCACCGCTCAAAGTTTCAACTATGGGTGCAATGGCTTCGCACATAGTATTCACGGCGTTGGCACCCATGGCGTCTCGGCAATCCACATATAGATGCACGATGACCATTTTGCCCATCGAGGTATCGATGACTCTGGCATCGAGGTCTTTGGCTCCGCCTCCAAACTTGTTTAGGATTGGGTCTTGCTCGTTAGCTTTTTGGAGTAAGTCTAATTTGGCGTCAAGTATGACTTGTTTGGCTTTCTCCGCATCCTCAAGCTTGGCGACTTGGATTTGCCCAATCATCACAGGCGCCGTGCTGCTGGTTGTGAATCCGCCCCCGTCTCTGATCATCTTGGCCGCGTAGCTAGCTGCGGCAATAACGCTAGGCTCCTCCGTCGCCATTGGAATGATGTAGTCTTTGTCGTTGATTTGGAAGTTTACAGCGACGCCCATGGGTTCGGGGAAGATGCCGATGAGGTTCTCCACCATGTGGTCCGCCACATTAAGCGGAAGTGAGCACGATTGCTGCAAAAGCGCTGATTCCTCGACGGTTAAATCTGCAAAATCAGCAATAAGTTCCAATCTGTCCTTGGGTGAAAGTTTGTAGAAGCCTGAAATAACTGATGATTTAGCCATACTTTTCACGCTGCATTGACAGACTGATTTTTAGCCTATAAACCTTAACCTAAACTAAAACCGCTCAGAGGGTGCGCTGTCCACTGCTTATAGGCATCGCAACAGCAGAAACGCCTAAGCGCTTGCAGATTTCTTTTGCCAGTGTGTCGCCGTTGCTACGGTAGTTGTCGGTTATGACCTGTTTGGCTTTTGAGCGGCGGACGTACTCGATTAAGCCGTCAAAGTCGCTGTGGTCGCTGAGTGCGATGAGGTGTTCTCGGTCGCCGATTTGTCGGCAGGGCTTTTGGAACTCCCATCCGCTTACACATATTCGGGCGTTTCTTAGTCCTACGTGTTGGCGCTGGTTCATGTGATAGAAGGCAACGCAGGGCAAGTTCTGATCCAACAAATCATGCCCCTCCTTGTCTGACGAAAGCGAGATTGGGTCAAGCTTCATGCCATGCTTTCGGCAAACCTTTGTAACCTCGTAAACCCGTTCGGGCATAACAAAGGGCACCTGAACATGGTTATCCCGTAGAAGCTGCATAACCTCCTGCAACTTCCCGTGGTAGCCAAACACATACACTGTACCGCCCCTGAGTCGCTTCTCCAACATATCCACCAAAAGCGACCTCACATCAACGTCAAAGTTGCGGCGACACGATGGTGTCCCATACGTGGCTTCCACTACCAGCACATCGCAGTCCACCGCATCAGTTCCTTCCAGCCGGAAGTCGCCAGACCAAGCAATTCGGATGCCGCCAGTGTCCTCTACCAATACCTGCGAGGCACCCAATATGTGGTCGGCTCTAAGCAGCGTGATTTTTTCATCGCCGTAACTGAAGACTTTGTTGTACTCCAAAGTTTTGATGTTCTCGCCTTGGAGTTTGATTGTGCCGTTTAGGGTTTCGCAGAGGTCACGGGTGGCTTTGGTCATGATTACTTTTTCGCAACATTTGATACTCCTTCGCAGGCCATAGAGGTGGTCTGCGTGGGCGTGCGTCACGACGCGGATGGGGCGGTTGGGATCGTAGGCGTCGCAGGCGACGTTGTCACCTAAAAGAACAGCACCGGTTTTTGTAACTTGCGCCCGCTCAGCCAACCTTCTTTCCTTCGCGACTGGTTTTCTCTGCCAGCCACTCGATTAACTGCTGGCTGTTATCGGTCTTTATTGTGAAGCGGATGGGGCCCAAGGGGGATTCGGCTGTTTCCTCGCAAAATGAGACATGTCCGGCGAAGGCGACTTGCTTGTTTAAGCAGAAGCTTATTGTATTGCTGCGGGTGGCTTTGTGAAGGCTGCGGCGTGCGGCATCTCGGATGCGGTCACTGCGCATGACGTTTCGGAGTTTTATCAGTGCATCTTGCTCTTTTGCGTGGGCGGTTAGCAATGAAATTTTTCCCGCAGATTTAACTATGATTTCAGCGTTTCCCAAAACGTGGCTCACTGCAAGGCGAACTTTATCCTCTGACTCTGTGGGGTTGATTTCTGTTTCTACGGTGATTTCTACTTCAACCATTGCGTTTCAATCCTTTTCATGTTCTCCCTAACAGACTCTTTGAAGCCTTCTATGTCGCCGTCATTAACAAGAATTTTTTCCGCCAAACCAATAACGCCGCCAAGGCCAACGCCTAACTCGCGCATGTCACGTTGGTGGAAAAGGTCATAGGTTTGGGGGTCGTCGCTTCTGCCTCGGCGCTTAAGCCGCTCAAAACGAGTCTGAGGCGGTGCATATACTGCAACCAAAACAAACTTTGAAAAGTTCTCCTTGAAAATTTCTGCTTCGTAGAGGCTGCGTAGTCCATCGATGAGAACTCGGTTTGTGGGTAGGCCCAAAATTTTTGGGATGCACTTCTTTGCTATGACATAGTTGCCTTCCTGTGCACGCAGCTCCAGCATGACTTTACCCACGTTCTGCGGCGTTGGCTCCAAGCCTCGTAGCAGCGTCTGTTCCCTGACGACGTCCCCCATGGTGACTACACTGTAGCCCAAATCGTTGGCGACTTCCACAACTAGGGATTTCCCTGAACCGGGCATGCCTCCTAAACCCACAACAAGCTTAGCTGTATCCAATGTGTTGGAACCCTTTTTTGGTTGTATAGCATACGCCTACCCTAAAAAGCGTTTAGCTAAACCTGTTATTTGACGACTTTTCGGAACTGGTACACAGTTGCGCTTAATGTCACTGCCCCAACCAACGCTATTACACCAAACGCTTGAAGAATCGTGCTCCAATCGTATCCAGTAATCATAAGCACCCGGACGGCGTCAACCGCGTAGCTTATGGGGTTAAACATCGAAATCGTCTGGATCCATTGAGGCTGAAAACTAAGTGGCACAAGCGCCGTGCTAAGAAACAGCAACGGAAAAGTTATGAAACCTCCGATTGCAAACACGGTTTCTGAGCTGCGGGTTTTCATGCCTATAGCCAGCGAGATGCCTGACCACGATAGCCCAAAAAACGATATTGTGAACAGAATCAGAATTATTCCTGGAACACCTGTGACGTAAGAGACACCGATAAACGGCAGAAACGACAGGGCAATGATGATTATGGATTGAATGACCACACGAAAAGCGTCGCTTAGCAGACGACCCAAAAGGATGGCGTAGCGGTTAACGGGGGTGACCAGCATCTTTTGCAAGTAACCTGAGTCTATGTCGGCGACTATAGAGTTGCCCGACTGCAAGGCACTGCCAAACGCGTTTTGCAGCAGAATTCCTGCGGTTGCGAATATAGCGTAGCTTGCGGCGCCTGTAGCTTCGGTGAAGCCCGGTATGCTTGAGAATCTGCCCAGCAACTGCGTGAACAGCAAAAGGAAAATGATGGGTTGGAAAAGCGAGAAAAACAGCAAGATGGGGTTGCGTATTAGTTTTTTTAGGTAACGCACAAAGAGATACCAAGTGTCCGAAACTAAGCCCATTTAGCGTTTGCCTCCACCAAACTTTTTGCCCCGCGACTTCGCCATGTCTTCCAGCGCGTATGCTTCTGCCTGTGTGACGTAGAAAAACGTCATCGAGCGAGGGAGACGAGAAAGTGACTGAGGTTAGTCTGATGTCGCTGCTGTCAAAGGCTCTAACAATATCCGCCACCAAAGGCCCCGCCTTTTTAGCAAAAACGTTTAAACAATCTTCGCTACCCGCATCCACAACCTCCGTCACCCCTACAAGACTCTTTAGAAGCTCCTTTGCCCGAGACTTATCTCTCTCACAATTCTCCATAGACACCTTGATAGAGTCTGCGCCTATTTCTTGCTTCAACTGCGTAGGCGATCCTGAAGTAACGATTTTGCCAAAATCAATAATTGCCAAACGTTTGCATAATCTGTCGGCTTCTTCGAGATACTGTGTGGTCAAAAAAATAGTTATACCCTCTCTATTTAATTTCTCAAGATAATCCCAAATTGCATTGCGTGACTGAGGGTCCAGACCTGTCGTGGGTTCGTCAAGGAAAACTAGTTGCGGCTTATGCACTAATGCCGTCGCCAAATCCAGACGTTTTTTCATCCCACCCGAATAGTTTTTTGTACGTTTATTCGCAGCGGATTCAAGCCCCACTAACTGTAGCAACTCATCAACTCGGCTCTTTAATGCGGGACCCGACATTTGCTGGAAATGCCCCTGCAACGTAAGGTTTTCTCTACCCGTCAAATCTCCATCCACTGTCGTGTCTTGGCTCTGAACGCCGATTAACCTGCGGATATCCGAAGCATTACTATCCATATCATAACCTGCCACCGTGACTTGCCGCTGGTTTTTTTGAGTAATGTAGTGAGGATTTTAATGGTGGTGCTTTTTCCCGCCCCATTTGGCCCCAGAAAACCAAAAAACTCCCCTTTTGCTACGCTAAACGAAATGTTGTCAACGGCTTTAGTACCGTCAGCGTAAACCAAAACAAGATCTTTAACAGTTATTATCTCAGACATACAACTAATCCGCCTACGTTTATGAGGTCAAAGGCTATATAAAAACAAATAATGCAAAGTTTAATGAAGGTTGTGTAAGCAACTATTACCTAAAAACCTTTAGCTTAAGTTTACAGGTTTTTTCCTGAGGTTATGCACAATTGGATTGGCAAATTGAGAATTACTATTCGCTTTCTTTCCAAAAGTATTTCGCATACCAAGCAAACCCTGGTTCTCCAAAACCTCTAAATCAGCCAAAACCCGAATTAGCCAAACAAGCAGAAAAGGAAAACAGCCATGTTTGACTTCTACCATCGCTCAACGCAATCTTTGATCGATGTAAAATGCGAAATCGAAGAATCAGACTTTGATAACCTTGACAGGTTATACACGAAGTCCCCGTTTATTCAGCGGGAAATAGAAAAGAAACTAACAGTGCCACTTAAGAGCGCACGAATTTCGAGTTTTTGTCCTAACACTGGTGGAATTTGGATTCCTTTCGTGGGGCTTGATGCCTCGGATAAAAAAGCCCACGTCGAAAGGGCACATATAGGTGTATCTTTTACTCCCATTGATGTTCGAATAGGTTTGAACTTTGGGGTTTCGGCGTATCAGTATAGGGTAAAATATTATGAATTAATATTAAGCGGCGCTTTAGCTGGGGAGTTGGAATCTCTTAGCAGCAAAGCCACAGGATATTGCCTTTGTGACACCTTCTGGCATTATCACATAAGGAACGTTCAGATCTCTTCAATGGGCGCTAACAATGTATGGAAGTACCAAACTTGCCTTAGAAAATGCAATAAAAGAAACCCAACAACTTGAGGGAACCTCATTGACCGGACACAGATACCTAGTCAGCAAAGTAATCCAGAGGCGACCAGAAGACTTCGGATACATCCTCAAAGGAATAATGGCCGAGGTATCAAAGAGTATAAACGAACTTTACCCAGTATTATCAATTATCGACAAAAAATAGCTATTACCTATTAGTTTTCTTTCATGCTGGTTTTATTACAGCCAAACCGTTGCCAGTTCAACATGATGTATTTTGACATTGTAACTGCTTTCACCCGCAAGACTGCTTGACTTGGGTATTGGTCTTGGATATCTTTACGGATATCGTCCGTCGTAAGTGTAGGTGCACTTTCAAGCGGTTGCAATTGCGGCTATTGCTGATTGCCTGCGTTTTAGCAACTGAGAATAATCATGCAGCTAAGATAATTATCCAATGTGCAGTGAACAAGCCAAACACAATACTCAAATCACCATAAATATCAATACATCACATGCAAACAAGCCGAAGTAGCCCCCAATCAAAAAAACGCATATCATGCATAGGCGACAGCATAACCGAACTAACAAAATACCCCTACAACCTCCAACGCCTTTTAGGCGACAACTATGAAGTAGGCAACTTTGGTGCATGCGGCACCACGATAAGCTTAGATCACCGTATCCCTACAAGTACAGCGAGGCATACACCTGCGCCGCCCAATCCAAACCTGAAGTCGCAGTAGTTATGCTTGGAACAAACGATGCCGACTTGACCCTCCAGCGAGGCAGCGACGTCTTAAGCCAAGACTTCGAGATGCTAATCAAAAGTTTACAGTCTTTACCCACAAAGCCCAGAATATGGGTTGCTTTGCCACCGCCGATTTTTGGTCACACCTCAGGTTTAAGTGCACGTTTACTCATAAAAGAGGTATTGCCCGCGATCAAAAATACTGCAATCAACCTGTCACTAACCTAATTGATGTGTACACTGCGCTTAGAAGTCCACAGTTTTTCTCCGATGGAGTGCACCCAAACGGGTCAGGTGCAGAAGTTATCGCAAAAACAGTCCATCAAGCTATTGCCACAGCTTTTAAATGATATGTTTCTTATGAGAAATACCGTTTAAAACGAGTTTTTTCACCATAAAATAAAACTATACCCTTATATTTAGACTCGAAAAACGTGTTGCTCTATGAATAAGCTGGAGAGGACAACGAAAACTGCATTTGCACTGAGTATCATTGCTGTAATGGCGTTCTCTGGCTTAACCATGATTGGCTGCCTTGAATACGACCGAAAAATCCACATGACTCGGGTGGCATGTGTCGGCGACAGCATTACAATGGCAAGTACCTACCCAGAGAAGCTTCAAGTGATGCTTGGCGCATACTACAGTGTTAAGAATTTTGGTCTCTCTGGCTCGACGGTTACAAGAGACTCCCAATTGCCCTATCTTGAGCAGCGGCAGTTCGAGAAAGCCAAAGATTTCCAGCCCGACATTGTTTTGATTCTGCTCGGGACAAACGATGCGAACCCTGAGGTGATATATAACGAAAACACCTTTGAAGCAGACTACACCGAAATAGTCAATGGTTTTTTGGAGTTGGAGAGCAAGCCGCAAGTGGTTATTGTAAATTCGCCACCGATGTTTGTTTCTGCCCCCTCCCCTTACAACAACACCTATTTGACTACTGAGATTTTTCCCCAAATCGAGTATGTTGCAGATATTTACGACTTACCCACCGTGGACTTGTACGCTACGTTTGGTAACCGCTCAGACTACTTCATGGATGGAATCCACCCAACTGATGACGGAGCAAAACTTATTGCTTCGACGCTTTGTCACGCTGTAACCGACATCCACGATTACGGCGAATTAACTGTGTAGATAGCAAAATCTGTCTTTTTAACGGGCAAAATGCAAAATATTATAAGAGGAAAACCGTTCATAACAAGTAATTGGCGATTGGTTGGAATCTTACCCAAAAACTCAGGGTATTAATCTGCCAGTAGACCTAGTACGCACTGTTGCGATAGTGCTGGTCATTTTACTTCATGCATCCATCGAACCTAACCTCTCGCTGGATTTCATGTCGCCAGAGGGCGTGACGTTCTGGTGGACCCAAACCGCTTATCGTTCCATCGCAATTCCTTGCGTGCCGCTTTTTGTCATGTTGACGGGTATTTTGCTTCTGCGTCCAGAAAAAACCGATGAGCCCCTAAGGTTGTTTTTTAAGAAGCGTTGGAAAAGAATCGGCATCCCAGTCATCTTTTGGGGTGCCATCTACTTTGTTTGGCAGTTCCTAGTCCGAGACCAGACGGTCACAGCCGACTTTATTTTCAGAGGCATATTGACTGGACCATACTTCCATTTCTGGTTTATCTACATCCTAATCGGGCTTTACCTGATTACGCCTCTTCTACGGGTCATTGTCTCCTACGCGGACTGGAAAATAATCAAGTACTTTATGGTGCTTTGGCTTGTAGGATCAGCCGTGGTGCCACTAATCGGGTTATACTCAGACCTTAAAAACCCAGCGTTCTGGTTTCAGCAAAGCCTCTTTCTTTTAACAGGGCTAGTGGGCTACTACATTTTGGGTGCATACATCAGCAGATTGCAGTGGCGCCGTCGAACACTTTTTAGCATGTACCTATTGAGCACAGTTTTCATGATGTTAGGTACGTATGCCACGGTAGGGACGTTGGGAGAAAACTATGCGGTGGCCTTTTTAACTTCTTCAAGCATAACCGCAATACCCGCTTCGATTGGGCTTTTTCTGTTGATAACCTCCACACCTAACTCAGCTATGGAAAAACACAAAAAAACCAGCCGTGTACTATCCGTTATTAGCCAAAACACTCTGCCCATCTACTTGTTCCACGTGATTGTGCTGGAAACATTGGAAAATGGATATCTAGGTTTCCAACTGAGCGTAACCACTTTTTACCCTGTGGTGGAAATTCCGCTTGTGACGGCTGTAACGTTGCTGATTTGTTTAGCTATCCTTGTGCCGCTTAAGAAGGTGTCATATCTAAGGAGAATTTTGGGGTAACCGTCATGGAGAAAACAGGGTCAGCAAAACATAATGGGGGAGCCCGATTGAAGAGGCTAATAAACGATTACTACCCCCTTCTAGCTGTTCTGGCTGGGTTTCTATTGGTAGTGTCTTCGCTTGGGCCCTTCACAAACGGCGACACCGCATGGGAGCTTGACGCAACCTCAGGGGTGTTAAATAATGGATTGCCCTACGCCAACGGACACTACCTCATCGACCAGCCACCCATCGGCTTTTTCCTGCAGGCGGCATGGGCAAATATATTTGGTTTGTCAATCCAAGAAGGGACAGTTTTCACCGCCTTAATGGGTCTGGTATGCTTATACTTAGTCTACGTTATCGGGGCGGCACTTTACGGCCGTGTCACAGGCGTTTTGGCAGCGGCTCTTATGGCGTTTAGCCCTTGGCACCTCATCCTCTCTCGAGCATACTTAATCGACGTGCAATGCCTGTTATTTAGCCTGCTAAGTCTGGCTGTAGCAGTATATGCGTTTCGCAGGAGGTCTTTTGGGCTGTTTTTGGCGTCAGGCATAATTTTTGCCGTTGCGTTTAACACCAAACTCTACGCGGTGTTTGCATTGATTCCTATTTTGATGTTTTTCCTTTTCCACCGCCCCAAAAGACTTCTGCATGCCGTGGGTTGGTTGGCGGCGTTTGGGTTGCCAACGTTGATTGCTTCGTTTCTGTGGTATGAGACAATTGCTGGAATTAACATGTCATCCATTGTTTTGCACAGTGACTTTGCTACCCACAACGCCGCTGGTGTGGTTCCTAGCTACTTTTTTGCCGCTAACTTTGTCCTCAACTATGGGGTAGGCTGGATATTCGTTTTCGCAACGGCTTTAGCATTATTGGCGGGTTTAGTTTTTTGGAGAGACAACCGCAGCCTGCTCATCGTGGACGCAATCTGTTTAGCAACCATTTTAGCTGTTATTGGCGTGGATACAGCTCTTGGCGCCACCTTCGACTTAAAAGCGCCCTACCAGAATGCAGTCAAATATTGCTACCAAGCCCTCCCCTACTTCGCCCTGCTCGCAGCTTCGCTGGTGCCAAAGAGTATGGCAGCGATTGGTTCTGTAGGTAAAAGTAAGCTTAGAAAGTGGGGGCTTCGGGTTTTGTGTGGGGTGGGGTTGTTTTTGACAGCAGATGCTTTGGTGTATAATATGCGATACGTGAATTTGCTATCGGGAGCTGAGTTTATGATTTTTCGTGTGCAGCCCGCCGCTGATGTGGGTTACAGCTTTTTTGTCTCCAATCCGCTGACTGCTAGTAGTCCGTTATTGTTTGTGCAGCTTTTAGGATTCGCCGTTGGGTTGTCGGGGCTTAATTGGTTGGCTAGAAACAGGCTCAGAAGTAGCCTAAAACGAATGCTCCCAAGTTAATACAGACATATTCGGGTATGGATAGGCAGGTCAAAAAAAGTCTTATCTACTTTACTCTTAGCCTTTTAATTATTCATCTATGGTACCATTCATATATGGCGTCTGAGGCTTTTTTAGTATAGCCATGCTTGGGCAGTTTCTTAAAAATTGCATCTGATTCGTCTTCTTTGTAATTTTGTCGCATCACTGTTAATCAAGCAAGTTAGCATAAAAACATTTACTCCAAGCCTTAATACTCCGCGTCATCCTTATCCTTGGATAAAATCTGCAGTTTCCTGTTAATATTAACAAGTACATGCGTGGGTCGCTTCGCTTCGTTTGCACGATTTTAAAGCCGAGTGAAAATTGGTACTGTCCATGAAGATTATTTATAGCATATGAGTGGCATCTGGTAGACTTTGCTGCCCGGCGTTGATTCAGCGCACCAGTTACTCTGATAAGTTAGTGGCTCTTGGAACTCTGGATAACGGTGTTTTCCGTCTTGTCAATTCTTGGAGAAATCCCTTTGTGTCTAAGTGGTTTGAATCCTTATATAGTTAAATTGTTATGGGTTTAGCCTTCCGAAAAAAAAGAATTTTTTGCGGGTGATATTTCCATTAAAGCCTAAAATACTTGTTTATATCTTACTCAAAAGCGATGTACAATGACCGAAGCAGAAGCCAAAATAAAACAAGACATAATGGTCGAAATTCAAGGTCTCGAAGAGAACTATAAGGTCTTAGCCAGTTTCGTTGCGGGCACCGACTACGAGCCAATGACCATCGGCACTAGCATGCAAGCCTTCAAAGATAGTCTCAGTCGTGCCAGTGCCTATGTCCTTGCACTCTACAACCTTAAGGGGCAACGGGTTAACATTCCATGGGAACAGCTTTTCAACAACCTTGACTATGCAATCAAAACGTTGTCAGCTTCTGCTACGCTTACACAGAGGGATGCAGTCCGTGCTGTTTTAATGATGTCTCGAGAGCAGATGGCTCAGGTTATGTCGTATTTTGCGGCACTCAAAGAATCCCTTTAGGTGACCAACTTTTGCGATTCCCCAAATTGTTTGAGATGTATTTCTGTAAGAGTTAAGTAGGCCCCCCAACATGCATCAAGTGAGTAAACATGGCTTATCTGCGCGACGAGCAAGAAAAACTCGAAATCGACTATCCGCTTGAGAAAATATGGGCGATGATTCCCAAAACGGTAGAGTTGCTTGAGTGGAAGATACAAGAAATCGATGACCAAAAACACAAAGCGAAACTCAAAACCAAAGGAGCCTTCCTATCCTATGGCAGTGTCATCAATCTTGAAGTAGAGGCGGTAGATGAGAACACTTGCCGCATGACCCTTACAGCTGAGACGCCAGTCACTACAATCACGGCGATGGCGGATTTTGGCAGAAGCCGCGACCGGATCAGCCAGTTTGTCGCTGTTTTAGCAAAACAAGTTGAGGCGGCTGGAAAGAAAAAGAAATGAGTTGGACAGCAGCAAAACTGACTCTGCGTTCGAGGCGGTTTTGGATTTGGCAACTCGCAGGTGCAGGCGTATATGCTATACCCGTAATTATACGCCTTGCGACAGGTAATGTTGCGCTTCCATTGTTGAGTCTTTTGGAGACGCCTTGGATTGGGCACTGGATTCCAGGCAACTTGGTGGAGAAAATTTTGGTTAACATGGTTTTCCCCGGCGCCGCTGGAGCCGTAGCAGCTGAAGTGTATTTCCAATACAAGACGCCTAATAAACAGCCGAGAAGACGCAGATTATACATTAACCGCTTGGCGGGTGCTATGCTTTGGGTGACCCTCTGGTCGCTTTTCCAGTTGTGGGGTAATTTGCAGAACATAGTGGGCACCTACGGTGGCAACCTATTCGAGTATCCCATGGTCTACCCTCTAAATTACTTGATAGCGGTGTTCTCCATTTTCACGCCCACTATCGTAAGCTTCCTGCAAAGCAAAATCCGCAGTGGCATCAAGACTTAAAAGCCAAAGCCTCCCTCTTTTTGAGTATGTCCTTTCACGTTAGACGTAAAGAGCGGGAAATCACCGACTCTGCTGAGATGAAACGGGTTTTAGCCCAAACCAAATACGTCACGGTTGCGCTTTGCAAAGACAACAAGCCTTACCTTGTAGCTTTGAGTCATGGCTATGATAAAGAGCGTAACTGCCTGTATTTTCACTGTGCAAGGGAAGGTAAAAAACTGGTTTACGCTGATGTCAACCCCAACGTTTGGGGACAAGCGGTGCTGGATTTTGGCGTGACAGAGGAGTGTGATTATGCTTATACTAGTGTACATTTCAACGGTGCCATGACGCTTGTTGAGGATGCTGAGGAAAAGTGGCATGGTTTAAAGGTGTTGATACTCCAGGTTGCACCTAACCCCGAAGCTAAACTCTCCCGACTAAATCCGGAGAAGGTGTTGAAGGTGACGATTGGCAGAATCGACATTAACGGCATGTCGGGGAAGAAGCATCAGCCATTGCTCAAAACAGCGTAGATGCATTAAGTTGTTGGTACCGAAGTATTCATTTGAGCAGTGTCCACTTGGTAAACGTAGAGGCTGTTCTGCGAATAAACTTGCTTGAGCCACCCGATGGAATCCATATGCGCCACGCAACCAGAGTATTGACGTTGCTCTTCGCCCCCGACATACACGTAGCTTACGTTGTACTGCCCCACTAATTCGGCAAGCTCACTTTGGTTTCCGCCATACGCGTTGTCGATAGCGTTTTGGCGCCCATAGACTTCATCTAGTGGCTCCCCATGCCCGTAAGACCAGTAAACGTATGCATCCACCCTCAATCTGCCGGCAACCATTGTGACGGGGCACTGAATGCTATAGTATGTTAGGAAAACAGAGTTTTGTGGTGTGTTGTCCTTAATCCAAAGTGCAGCATCGTATTCGCTCCAGGTCAAGGCAGTGTAGTCGGTTCCGACGTTATAGATAATTACACTTGATGCTGTTATGACGGAGAGCAGAATCACGGCGCAAACCACCCTTTTAGAAACCTTTGCCAGTAAAATGCTTGCTAATAGCACAATTGGAACCCAAGCGAATATGAAGAATTTGTACATGTCCCAAGACCAAGGTGTCAAAAGCAGGATGTTGGGAATCATAAAAAGTGCAAGGAAACTTAGCTTGACGTATTCGTGGCCCGGCTTGACAAAAGAAATTAGGGCTAATACTAAGGGGATGCCTAGGTTTGCAAAGTAGTAAAGTAAGGGGCTGTTGTTTAATACGAAGTCTCCAAAAAACGCAGCGCTTACGCTAAAGGACATCGGTGGACCACCAGAGAATATGAATGGTAAGGCGCAGATGCTTGGCAGCAGGAAGTAGAGGTAGCCTAGGTTGATTTTTCTAAGGTTAAAGATGACTGCTGCAGCAAACACCACGTAGCAGCAAAAGAATGCTACGCTATGGAACGGAAAAACTAGGCCAGTGAGCACTCCGGCGAGGAGCAGGCGGTTTTGGTCTTTCATGTTACGTAGCAAAAGGAGAACAAGGGCAAACACTGGTAGCCCAATGAGGAGTGGGCGTTGCTGCAGCAAATTGTCAAATGGGGATGGCAACCCAAAGAGTCCGCTAAAC
Organism: uncultured archaeon; assembly: GCA_963810275.1. Taxonomy (GTDB): domain Archaea; phylum Thermoproteota; class Bathyarchaeia; order Bathyarchaeales; family Bathycorpusculaceae; genus Bathycorpusculum. The sequence continues at coordinate 89,885 of CAWENF010000020.1, read as the reverse complement.
TGATAGATGTAATTTGTCGAAGCCGTAAATGTACCGTCAATTAATGCTTGGAACAAGCCAAAATAGCTAAAGCCCCAGCCAAACACGCCTACGATTGCCGCGAAAAACGCCGCCTTGCTCCCATAATCCCGGACCAAAGCATACATCACGACGGAAAATACCAGAATGAATATTGCGTTTAAAACCGGCAGAGCAGTGGGTAAATAGCCATACATGGCTTCAACGATGGAGGTGTGAAAGTCCACAAAGTAATGATAGGTCAGGGGTGTACCAGCGTAGCTGGGGGTCTGTGGCGGGAAGTTGCCGTTATTTATGCTTTCAATGATTTCGTAGTGCATTGGAGTGTCCTGCCAGTTGGACCCCGTCAAGACGATTCCGTAGTCGTTGCCCCGCCACACACTCACCGCCAACACCGAAAGCGAAATTATGAAGATTAGCGCGAAGAGCAGTATGTTTGTTTTTCGGATTTTTCCCAACTGCAGCAAGCTTAGGGGCTTTATGGTTTCACCTTTAAAGTAGACAATAGTTGTGTACAGCGCTGTCAAGAATGTGAACCCAAGTAGAATGCTCCAGCGTGAGTACCCCACCAAAATAGATAACCAGTAAATCAGCTGTACAGAAACCACCACGCTAAACACGGGAACAAATGCGTATTTCTCGACACCGTTTAGGTGAAAGAAACGGTATGCGATTAAGCCTGGCACCAGAAAAGTGAAAACTAAAGCCGCAGCCACCGCAAGATAACTAGACGCCGCTGAAGCCAAAACCAGTAGCGCAAATACTATACTTAGCCAGTATTTTTCGAGAGCGCTAAGGGTTTGGTGCATTTATTCTGCTTCCAGTGGGTTTCTGGTTTATTTTGGGCGTGGTAATATTAAGCCTGTTGCCCATTCAAGGCAGTTTATAGCTTTCTCTGGCAAAAGCTTAGCATTATTTTTCAAGAAAAGCTTAATTAGGGAAGATTAGTGTATTGTTGCGGCGCTATAGTTTGCCCAGGTAGTATAGTTAGGTCTAGTATATGCGGCTGTCGCCCGTAGGACCCGGGTCCAAATCCCGGCCTGGGCGCCATTTTTCCTTACTTATCTTGTTCGTGTTTTTCCCACTATATAGATTGTATAGATGGCGTATGCTGTAATACTTGATGCCACCGTTAGACAAAGAAGCATAGCCCATACAAAAAAAGCAATTAAGAATGTATGCCCGTCCTCTTGACGCCGAGGTAATAGCGATACCCAGATAAAAAAAAATAAAAACCCCAAGTGGGCTGGAATCATTGCGGTTTATTCGAGGATTATTCTGGCGTCAACTGTTTTGGCGCCGACAGGGTAAGCCATTACGGGGTTTAAGTCAAGTTCTTTGATGTCAGATTGCTCCATAACCATCTTTGAAACGTTGACCAGAATTGTTGTTAATGCCTCAATGTCAGCGGGTTTTGAGCCACGATACCCGTTTAGCAGTGGAAATGCCTTGAGGTTGGTTATCATTTCTTTTGCGTCTTGGACGGTGAGGGGTGCAACACGGAAGTTTACGTCTTTTAAGAGCTCTACAAAGATGCCACCGAGCCCAAACATTACTGTCTGCCCAAATTGAGGGTCTTTTATTGCTCCCACTATGACTTCGGTACCCTGAGGCGCCATCTCCTGAACTAGTATGCCCTCTATTCTTGCGTCTTCCTTGTATTTTTTGGAATTATCCATAATTTTCTTGAAGCCGGCTTCAACTTCGGTAGCAGATTTAAGGTTAACAAGTACGCCTCCAGCATCGGATTTGTGGATGATATCCTGTGAAACGATTTTCATGACTATTGGGTAGCCGATTTTTTCTGCTTGTTCAGCAGCTTCTTTTGCGGTTTTTGCCACGTTAAAGTTGTTTACTGAAATGCCATATTCAGCACAGATGGTTTTAGCTTCAGGCTCTAAAAGAGCTTTTCTATTTTCTTTTTTAGCTTGATTGATTATTTTTGAAGTTTGCTTCACTTTGATTCTTCCGTTAGTGTGTTGTTTTAAGTGGATAGAAGAGGAGTTTAAAAATTATTTCCTTACATGGCACTGATTTAGCTTGGTATATGATTAGTATGTATAGTCTGAACCTCGAACACATTGCTAATACAATACATTTAGACACAATGCAGATTCTGCTTATCTGCTAAAACATTTTGTTATATGTTACCAAATAAGTAAAGTATGGACAAAACATCTCCGTTTCGATGTTTCGATACTGTTTAAGGTCCCGTCCATTCTATTTTGTTGTTTTTAATGACGCACAAATTAACATATCTTATAAATCCGATAAACACATAAAACCAACCGCTATAAAGGATATCCATGCAGCTTTGCAAGAAATACTAATTGCAAGTTCAATAGTTGTCTCCATAGGCATACTAGGTTATGCTTCCTGGAAGGATTATCAGAGTCGAGAAGTCAGCAACAAGGTCTGGGTTATCTGGGCACCAATCGCTTTGGCGTTAACAATGCCTCAGCTACTACTCTATAAACCAGGCGAACCTGATGTTTTTCGGTATAGCCGTCGGGGTTACCTTTGGCTTGGCGCTACTATTATTTTATGCAGGTGGCTTTGGAGGCGCAGACTCAAAAGCCCTCATGTGCATCGCCCTTGCTTTGCCTTTTGCCCCCCTTGGCTTGGTACAGCCGCTGATTACGCCTACTTCACCAACATCGCAGATAATTTTCCCCATAACCATCTTTGGTAACTCAGTGTTATTCGCTGCTGCTAGTTGTATATACATGCTTCTGCGCAACCTAGTTTGGCGCCAAAAAACCAAAACCCAGCTGTTTACGGGTTTACTAGCAAGCGAGTCTTGGAGTAAAAAACTCTTAGTGCTCATTACTGGATACAAAATGAGTATTGACAAAGTTAAGGCGAAGTGGCATATTTTCCCCTTGGAAGACGCCAACGACACCGATGTGGATTTACATCGTAATCTGGTAGTGGTGCCAAAAGATGAGGGGAGAGACCAAATCGTCCAGCGCCTCTCAGACGCGGTGGATCAAGGCAAAATCGATAACTACGTCTGGGCTACTCCAGGGTTGCCCATGTTGATTTTCGTCACTTTAGGGTTAGTGGTGGCGGTGTTTGGGGGCGATTTGGTTTGGCTTCTGGTGCGAACCGTTGTGGGCGCTTAAGCCGTTTGGGCGATGAGGTGTTTGGTTTTTTTCTGGTAAGAGATGGAGGCGCAAATCATGGAAAGTGAGCCGACGCCGACAAACGCAAGTGCTAAGGTGCGGTAGGGGTACGTTATGCTTTCGCTTATGCTAAGCGTTAAGGCGCCAGTTGCGGACTGATAGGAATAAAAGAAGGTCGCCGCAATGAACAATGCTATTGCTAAAACCAACAATGTAACTTCTACTTTGAACTTCATAATCCTGATTCTCCCCGTATTTTGAAACCTATAAGCTACCAGATGTTAACAAAAGGTTATTTTAGCTTTTTGGCGGATACAATAAATGAACCCCACATGTCCAATGAGCAACACATGGAAACCCTGCTTGAATTCCTCACCCAACCACTCAAGAAACCCTGCAAAGTAGTGGTGTTACCCGACTTCTTCTTAGACCGCCTCGTAAACTTGCAGTGGACACCCGTTGAGTTTGCGGCTAAAATGGCGGATGTGGCAGAACGTAAAGGCGGCAGCCTAGATGGAGTCTCGCAGGTGGACATGGCTGGAGGAAACGCCGTAAACGTAGCCAGCGCTCTAAACAGCCTCGGAGCGGAGGTTACGCCGATTGTCTGCACAAGCCACTACGGTCTTGAACAAATCAAGTACCACTTCAGAAACCGCCCGCTCAACTATGAGTATATTAAAACCCTCGGGAAGGCATCTGTAACGACCGCCATGGAGTTCCAAAAAGAAAACAACAAATCAAACGTTATGCTTCGCGATTTAGGTGCACTAGCCGATTTTGGTCCAAAGAACCTAGCAAAAAGCGACTTCGAAATGATTGAGGCAGCTAATTTTGTGTGTCTGTTCAACTGGGTGGGTACACTGCATCACGGCACAAAATTGGCGGAGGCGGTTTTTTCTGCGGCAAGAAAAGGCGGCAAATGTAAAACCTACTACGACACGGCTGACCCCACACCAAACGCAAAAGGCATTCCCGGGTTAACCCGAAGAGTTCTGGGCGGGAGATTGGTGGATGTTTTGAGTTTAAACGAAAATGAAGCAGTCACCTACGCCAGTCACCTAACCATTGACTTCGAAGCAAAAAATCGGAAGTTGCCCTTTGCTGAAAAAGCTTTGGAAGCCGCCCGAATTCTCTCAAAACAGTTTTCTGCGAGAATCGATTTACATACCACAAACTTCGCAGCCTCCATATATGGGAAGCGCGAAGCAAAGGTTGCGTCCTTCAAAGTCCAACCGCTTCGGGCGACAGGCGCAGGAGACGCATGGTGCGCAGGCAACATCTACGCCAGTCACTACAACTTGCCCGACGAGTGCCGCCTAACCTTAGCTAACGCAGTTGCAGCATGCTACCTCCAAAACCCCGACGGATTGCACCCTACAAGGACACAGTTGGCAGATTTCCTTCAGAGCCAGTGAAAAAAATTTTAAAGGTTGGCTGCGTGCGCTGCATCCGATGTCTACATTTTTTGTATCTTAGACGGTTTAGATTTGCTGCTTCACCAAAATGGTTTGAAGCAACCCTTAGACTGTACGCTAAGATTTTTTAGGGCACACCAGCCTTTACCATGCAGAGAAAATGGTGAGTATGATGGGTAAATTGTTTGGCAGCTCAGGAGTTCGCGGATTAGTAAACGTGGTTTTAACTCCGACGTTGGCGTGCAAGGTGGCTTCTGCGGTGGCGACTTATTCTAAAGCCAAGAAAGTCGTAGTCGCAAGGGACACGAGGGTTTCGGGGGGCATGATTGAAGCCGCGTTGGTTTCGGGGCTGCAAGGCTGTGGTGCAGAAGTGCTGCAAGCTGGAATGGTGCCCACCCCCGTCTGCGCATATGCCACCAAAGCCCTTGGCGCAGATGTTGGTTTTATGCTCACCGCCTCACATAACCCGCCACAATACAACGGCATCAAAGTCTTCAACCAAGACGGCCTATCCTACGTGGACACTGACCAAGACGCCGTGGAAAAAATTGTGGCGGAGGGCAAATTCACCTTAGCTCACTGGAGTAAGATTGGAACCACCAAACAGGTAGATTCCACCTCAATTTACCTAAAAATGGTACAACAAGCCGTGCAACTCAAAAAACACTGGCATGTCGTTGTTGACCCCGGATGCGGCGCTGCTTTTAATCTCGGACCACAATTGCTCAAAATGTTAGGCTGCAAAGTAACGGCGCTAAACGCTCAGCCTGACGGGCATTTTCCAGCCCGTAAATCCGAACCTAATGGGGAAACCCTTCGAGACCTGTCGGCGGCGGTTAAGGCTCTTGGCGCAGACATAGGAGTTGCATTTGACGGCGACGCTGACCGCGTGGCCTTTGTGGATGAGAAGGGTTCTTTCGTGAATTTTGATCGTTCCCTCGCCGCTTATGGGTCGTATATGCTCAAAAGTGTTGGCGGAGGTGTGGTTGTGACTACGATTGAGGCGTCTATGGCTGTGGAGACCATGGCTCATAAGTATGCTGGAAAAGTCATTAGGACAAAAGTTGGGGACGTATACGTTTCCGAAGTAATCAACCGTCAAGAGGCAGTTTTTGGCGGCGAACCTTGCGGCGCATGGATTCAGCCTAAACTGCATTTGTGCCCTGATGGACCATTATCTGCTGCTTTGTTCTTGTTGGCGTTGGAGTCTGAGCGCAAAACAGTTTCGGAGTTTGTAGGTGAAGTCCCAGAGTACATAACGATGCGTGTGAATTTCGCCTGCAAAAACGACGAAAAATACACCCTCATAGACCAGTTGACCGAGCAGCTAAAAGCATCCTTCCTCAACTACACAGACTTCTCCGTCGTCGACGGCGCACGGCTGGTACTCAAAAACGGTTGGTTACTTGTCAGAGCCTCAGGCACAGAGCCTATTATCCGCTTAACAGTCGAAGGTGAATCCGAGCAAGCGGCAAAAGATATAACCCAAAAAGCATCAGCACTAATACAACTACAAATTGAGGCTCAAATATGAAGGCGGTTATTTTAGCGGCAGGCAAAGGCGAAAGGCTCCAGCCATTAACGGCGACAAGACCCAAACACCTGCTAAAGGTTGCGGGAAAACCTATTTTGCAGTTCTGTCTTGAAGCAGTTAAACACGCTGGCATCGAAGAGGCAATCGTGATTACACATTATATGGGCGAAGCGATTCGCAGTTACTTCTGCGATGGTGCAAATCTCGGCTTAAAAATCACCTATATTGAGCAGCCTGAGATTTTGGGTACAGGCAACGCTGCCGGCATAGCTGAACCGTACATTGACGGCGACTTTATGCTGATTTACGGTGACTTGCTTTTTGGACTTGACGCGATAAAAACGGTTATCTCTAAATTCAAGGTAGTAGAAACCGCTGCTGTCATGGGCGTTGTGCCTGTTGACCATCCAGAAAGCTACGGAGTCATCGAGCAGACCGCTGAGGGCAAAGTCAAACGCATCTTAGAGAAACCCCCCGCAGGCAAAGTCAAGTCGAACCTCGTTAATGCAGGTGTTTACTGCTTTGGAAAAGACGTCTTTGACAAAATCCGCCAAACTAAACCCTCATTGCGGGGCGAATGGGAACTCACCGACGCCGTCACAATGCTCGCCGAGTCAGGAAAAACCGTGCTAACCGCGGAATTAGGCAAAGGCGACTGGTTCGACGTAGGTAGACCATGGGACCTGCTTGACGCTAACGTTTGGGCTCTTAACCAAATGGAACACAAGGTGCTAGGCAAAGTGGAGAAGGGCGCGCACCTTTTTGGTCCAGTTACAGTTGCAGAGACTGCGCGGATACGTAGCGGTGCCTATATTGAAGGTCCAGTTTTCATAGATGAAGAGGCTGATGTGGGTCCGAACTGCTACATACGAAGTGGCACTAGCCTCGGCAAGCACACGCGGGTGGGTAACAGCTGCGAAATCAAAAACAGCGTCATTATGGATGGAACTCATGTTGGGCACTTAAGCTACGTCGGCGATAGTGTGCTTGGCGAGAAATGCAACTTCGGAGCAGGTACTATAACGGCTAACCTGCGCTTCGACGAGGGCAAGGTCAAAATGGAAATCAAAGGAAAAGTCGTCGATTCAGGTAGGCGCAAACTCGGTGCAGTACTAGGCGATAATGTAAAAACAGGAATCAAAGCCTTATTCATGCCCGGTGTAAGGGTTGGGGCGAACACATGGGTCGGGGCTAACTTTATGGTTGAACGGGATTTACCTGCAAACAGTATTGCCTTGCTTAAGCAGAGCAGCGAAGTAAAGCAGAAGAAATAGTTTTACACTTGTAGGTATAAACTCGCGAGCTTTCAGTGTTTTTTAGCAATAATTAATAAACGGTAAGTGGCTTGTGATTTAAGCAAAGTAGTGGATAATATACTTGAAGCGCTATCAACTAGCCCACCTAAAAATAATAGCAAACGGATTTCTCATGATTTTAGTTGTTTTAGTCCTTTTTTCAATTCCACAATCCCCCGCCGCTGATCCGCCTCCAATTGAATGGCATCAAACCTACTCTGGGCTGCAAGCTACCTCTATCATACAAACCTCAGACGGAGGCTACGCCATAGCTGGAACTGCATCATCTTCTAACGTGGCTTCATTCATCAAATGCGATTTAACAGGGAACATACAATGGCAGAAGAACCTTGGCAACATCGTTTCAATAGCAGAAACCAGTGACCTTACCTATGTCTTATTCTGCGCAAATGGCGACGTAACCAGCATAGATTCTCAGGGAAATATTCTTTCAACATTCTCAGTTGATGCGAAAGGTATCCAGCAGGGAATCCTATCTGCTGATGGCGACTTCATAGTTACTGGTAACGGCGACTGGCGTTTTTCAGAGACCTATGTGTGGCTACGCAAATTTGACCCTCAAGGAAACATCGTTTGGGACCTCAATTATACTGGCGGTTTTCGTATTTCCACAATTGCGAACACTGTTGATCGTGGTTGCGTGATGGCTGGCAATTGGAAGAATAACTTTTGGCTGACGCGGCTCGATTCAAACGGTAATCAGCAGTGGAGCCAGAACTATGTTTACGGCGACCCCTTGAATCCCCATTTCGTTTACTCTTTGGATAGAACCAACGATGGCGGCTTTATTCTTTCAGGAACTGGAATGTGGCAATCTAGCGGCGGCATGATTCCGTGGATTATTAAAATAAATTCCCAAGGTTATGAACAGTGGAATCTACCTTACGCTCAATATCCTGATGACAGTTTTAGTTCAGTTATACAGACCGCTAATAACGGGTATCTTGTTGTTAGACCTAGAGCTGCAACTCTTATGGGTGCTGATTCGTCAGGTAGCGAAATCTGGCAAACACAGTTGGGATTTCCATCAATAACAGAAGTGCGCGGTTACCCTGCTACATGTCTAATCTCAACAGGGGATGGCGGATACGCTCTTGCGGGAACAACATTAGAAAACTCATTCATAATAAAATTCTCGCCCCAAGTCACCTCTCAGGCACCAACAGTTAGCATATCTAGTCCACAGAGCGAAACATATGACATAAACGACATCCCCCTAACATTTACAGTAAATGAAAAAACCGTTTCGCTCAGCTACATTCTTGATGGCCAGCAAGAAGTAGTAATAACTGGAAACACAACCCTGTCAAAATTATCTGCCGGAACTCACAACATTACTGTCAGCGCAATCAATTCTGCAAGAATAGTTGGCATATCAGATGCAGTTCTTTTCACAGTAACGGAGCGTTTCCCAAGTGAAATATTTTTTGCAGGTGTAGCGATAATTATTGCTGCCAGCGTCAGTTTTATGCTGTACTTAAAAAGGCAACGCCTCTCTGAATTCAGAAAGGTCGATATGAAGAGTTTTCTGAAGAAAAAACGCCTTGTTGCAATTACGCAGAACAAACTTGTATGGACATTATCGATAATTTGCTTATGTTTCGTCTTAGTTTTTGTTCAGTTTTTCTTTCCATACATTTTCTATTCAGCTTCATCCAATGGAAACTCGAATTCATTCGAGGTAGGCGTTACCTACGTTTATGAACGGGATAGTGTGGAGCAAATTTTCAGCGAAGTAGCTCACCTTAAAGAATTAGGGTTCACCGTAATACGGGTCAACCTCGTCTGCGATTCAACTATCCTCACTTCTTACTTGAATACTCTTTCCGACGTGTTTTTTAGCGCCATTCGTGAACTTGGCGTGAAAGTTGCTGTAATTATCAATGGACACTCAAGTTTGAGTGACATAAACTTCTATCTTGACAGGTGGGGTAGTGACCTAGCCTATATTCAGATCCTTAATGAGCCCGACGTGGCCTCGTCATGGGAGATGGGTGCCTTATTTACAGACGACGAAGCAGGCTCCAAATTCGAAGACATTTACATAGCAGTTGAGCAGCATCAGCTTCCTGCCCAACTCTACACCAATTTCTCACCAGCCTTCGTCGCTCGAACTAACCTTCCAATAAAATTCAGTGAAAAACTGGACTTTGTTGGATTTGATGTCTTTATGGATTCTTTTCTAACCGTTTCGCCCAATATGATTCAGTATCTCCAAAAAATAACCAATAAAGAAGTGGTTATTTCTGAGTTTGGAATGTCAACAAGCGATGACGCCGCTCAGTGCAGTTTCATCATTAAAGGTTTGAATCTTTTTAGAGGTATGGACATTAGAGGCTGCTGGATTGTATACTGGAACGACGCCGATAACCATTATGGCATACGTGGAAGATTAGCTGAACAAAAAGTAGGTGAATGGATTGCCCAAAATGCTTAAACTGTCAAAACCAATTTTCATCCACGGTTTAGTAATAACAACTGCACTTGTTGGCATTCAACTATTTCTGGATTTATGCCAAAACGTGTTTTTGCTCTATATGCCGCCGATAGGGTTCGCCTTGTTTGTACTAGCGATGTTTTGTATCCAACCCATAATTCTGGGCGTTTTGAACATTATCCTAATTCATCGTTTGTATCGCTGCCAAGGCTGGCAGATAGGTTTCTGGCTCAACGGCTTTTTCTTGTTGTTATTTTTTTTGACAATAAACCTCTTGATACGGACAGTTTTCGGTTTAGAGTTCTCAATTGTTCTTGGAGTGGTTGAGATCTTCTTATTTTCTTATCCTTTTGGGTATCTTGGTAAATTCAGCAACCGCGGCGAGAGTTCGCTTAACAGCATGGATAAAAATGTTGATAGCTATTGAATTCTTTTGCAGAAAGTGTAGTCGAGTACATGCGTCCACACCCACATAAAAAACAAAACATATGTTCCCAAAGATTTCCGCCTAGTATATAACTTTGGAGGCGGCTATCGGGTCGAGCAACACCTCTCTCGGCTCTCTGAAGCGGCGTTTCAGCTTTAGCAGTAAATTAGAATCAAGTTAAGACATGTGTTGCAAGCACAAGAATAATATTCAATCCTGAATCATTTTAAAATATACGTGCCCTAACTATGAACGCCCAAAACTGCAGTTTCGGATACGTAAACAGAATACAGGAAAACATTTTATCCATCCAAGAAAAAAGATTTAGCACCCCTCTATGAGGAGCTCAAAAAGCGCAGACTTCGTTATCTGCGGTGGCTCAGGTCGCTCACTTTACTCGCTTAACGCCGCCATTAGCCAAATAGCGTTGGCTACAGCTGGTTGGCGCAACAAAAGTGGTTTTAACACCAGACGACCCGGTTTCCCTGGTAAAAGCATGTATGACGCTGCGCCTGACCTAGAACGACGGTACAAAAAGACGCTTCTGCTAATGAATTCAGGCAGCGGCTACAGCGACGATCCATTGGTCATGGCGCAAGACTTAGACAAGTACATAGAAGAAATAAAATCTATCCAATTCTCTATAGGCCTGTTCACTTAAGCAAAGGAGTCCCCGATGGCAGAAATTGCCGCTCAGTATTGACACGTCGTTCAACTCAAAGGCAGAGGCAAACTAAAACCCAGCTTCGAATACGCTGAAACGGGCATGATTGGCGACATATTTGGACTCGGCACCTTAGAATTGCTGAACAATATAATTGAAGCTATCTACAGTAACGTAGAAGTCAACGAAGTCTTCCAGTTATGTACTGAAGAGTTTAAACGAGTCGCTGAAATGATCGACGTCAACGTCAACTCAAACACCCATACAAAACTCGTTGATCTACTTGAAAAACGCACAAACCTCTTTTTAGGCGGCAGAGGAAAGGCAAACGAAATCGCCAAAATGACCGGTGTACGGCTTTTCCACATCAAAAGTTTCCTAGGCGACAACGTCTATATAACCCGAGGAGTCAACACCCTCACCCCCGTGCAGGTGACCTCGAAATTCTTCTTTCATGCTCAGGCGAAACTCGCCCCGTAATCCTCTGGGCGGATGTTCTAAAAAAATTCTCAGGCACAGTCTTTGCCATAACAAGAAACGAAGACTCCACGCTTTCCCAAAAAGCAGACTTAAAAATCATATTGCTCGAAGAAGTCAAACCGCATCCAGTGCAGTACTTGTTGCTGATTTCCCAGTTTCCCTAGATGCTTCTACACAAGAGCAGCATTCGTACTCAGCCCCTTGCCCGTTAAACTGGCAGAGAGATTGGGTGAAAACGGCTTGAATCTACCTGAATATATCATAAGTTGGTACCACAGCGTCACCCAGTAAGCGCGTCCTTAAATATCATCACAGTTAAAAGCAGTAGAAGCGACCACACATGGATTTACTGCAAGCAATCACGTTAGGGTTCATTCAAGGCACAACCGAGTGGCTGCCAGTCAGCAGCACAGGGCACCTGCGGGTTGCTGAGCAGTTTTTCGGTTTATCGGTTCCGCTGGTTTTTGACGTGCTTTTACATGCAGGAACACTGCTAGTCATACTAATTTATTTCCGCAAATCAATCAAAGGTGTACTAGTATCGCTTTGGCACAGAGACTTTCACTCAGCAAATGGTAACCTCATCTTACCCATAATCGTCGGCTCCATTGCAACCGGCATAATCGCTCTCACAATAGGCGACCAACTAGACGGTTATTTTAGCACACCGTTTTGGCTCGGAATTTGGTTCATCATAAGCGGTACTATGCTCCTAACCACACGATTCTCCACAGAACGCACCGACCAAATCTCCCTCTCCACTGCCCTCATAGTAGGTGTAATGCAGGGGTTATCCATAATACCCAGCGCATCAAGGAGTGGTTTCACCATAGTTGCGCTGTTGCTCTTAGGTGTAAAAAGAGATATAGCGTTCAAGTTTTCATTTCTTCTTGCCATACCATCAATCATCGCCGCAGCAGGGTTAACCCTCTACCAAGAACAAGGTGCCCTCGCAGCCGCAGGCATAAACTCGCTAGAACTTGCAGCCGCACTGGTAATTACAGTCTCTGTAAGTTTTGCAGCACTAAAAATCCTAGAAAAATCGTTGGCAGCAAAAAAATTCTACTTATTCTCAATCTACTGCTTCGCCATAGGCGCAGTTATGCTGGCACTTGGCTTAATGGGACATTAGCCAAAACGGCTTGCCAGAGAGAAACTTTGTTAAGAAAACAGCGAAGTCCGAGTGTTCCGTATAGACTTTAAGTATCTGCACATCCACTAAAACTTTGAATTCTCTACTGACAGCTTTGGCGATGAGATCTGAGACGCCTACGTTTTTTGGGTTTTCGGAGAGTTTATCCAGCAGAAGTTTGGCTGCATCTGTATATCTGCGGTGCACTTCAACTGCCCATCGACCATCCTCAATATATGGACCAATCAATACCGCTTCTTCCGTCGCATATTTTTGAAGAAACTTTTCGCAGTCACCCGGACGTTCAAGCTGCGGACCCAAATGCTTCCTAACATTAGACAAAACCTGCTGTTCCAACTCGAAAACCAGAATGTTTAAGCTGCTCTCGTTACTCCAGGCGGCATCCCGAAGCACTTGGAAACCGTTGGTCTCTAGCAACCTGCGCAGGGAACGTTTGGTGCGATATAGTTGCCCCCACAATACGTCGGGGACCGCATGTATATCGTTAACGACCACGTAGAGGTGAGCAGTGTTCTCACCTGAGAGGTGGCTCTCCACAAGGTTAGGCGCAACAGCATGGGTGGACGGCGGATAAAAATACGTTTCTGACGGGACATTTCGAAATGCGCGTGTGGCAGCTATGAATTCGTAGAGCCTCTGTGTCTGAACCGCTGAAGCCACGTTTCTGCCCTTATCAACGGGGTCAACGACGACCAGCGGCTCGGGGAAAAGCAACTCTATTTCTCGCATCCGTTCAGTATAGAAGCCCTCGATGTCGATTACGATGTGTTTGCTGTAGGCGGCGAAGGCTTCGATTACTTTGGCAAAAGAACCAAAGTGTATTACTAGTAGCTCGCATAGGTAGCCGCTAAATCCGCCGATTTTGATTTCTGCGCCGTAGACGCCGATGCCTTTTAGAAATCGTTTTAGCAGGCGCACTTCGGCTTGCAATTTCGGTGTTAAGTGTGTTTTAATGTAATCCGTGTGGTAGGGGGTGCGGTCGGTTGCGCTAATCCACTCGCCTGGGGCTGCGTCGTAGCAGGGCACGATGTCTACTCGGTAACCGTCCAAGAAAACTTCTAGGTATGGGTGCTCAGCGAAGCGCTCCAACTGTTCAGCGTCGGTTGCGGCTTGTTTAGCGATTCCTAAGCCAACTTCGCCGAGCTTGTTTCTTGGGATAGACGTTGGGAGCTGCATGAAAATGTCAATGTCAGGGTCTTCTGCGAGCCATGTACCTTTTGCAACGGAGCCTTCCACTCGGATTTTAGCGGTTACACCTTGGGTTTTGGCTATGTCTGCGATCTGTACTTCAAGTTTTTTTACTAACGCGTCAACTGCTGTTTGTTGCTCTGCTGTAGGAGTAGTTTTAGCAAGCACCCATTTTGTTAACACGTCTTGGTTCATAGCCAATCAGCCTATGGACAGTATTCTTTAAGGGTAGTATAGGTTGGTCCTTTTGGGGAAAGGACGCTTTTTTTGAGCCTTAGACAGTCCCCTCTGATGTTTCCGAAGTCATAGTTGTCTTGACGTTGCACTAGATCAACGAGACGTTGTTTGTTGGCGCCACTACGGACTCGTGCGATGGTTAGGTGAGGTTTGAAACCTTCGGGTTCAGGTTTGAATCCGAGGTCATGTAGTTGTATTTCAAGTTGCTCAAAAATGCTTGTGAGCTGCTGGGCACCATCAGTTATGCCTGCCCAGACAACGCGGGGGTAGTTGACGGTTGGGAAAAACCCCCATGCCTGTTAGCTGGATGTTAAAAGGTGTATACTTGATGTTTTTCATGGCTTCATAGACTTTGTCTGCCATGTCAGGGGCGATTTCGCCTAAAAACCGAACTGTTACGTGGATGTTTTTTGGCTCAACGAGTTTTACGTCGGCGTTTGTTTGTATAATCATTTTCTGTGCCGCGGCAATTCTGTTCACGACACTGTCGTTTGCAAGGTCAAAAGCTATGAAAGCTCTCATTTTTTCAGACATACAGCATCTTCGTACTTTTTAACGTATTTCCATACATAAATGCTTTTAGAAGCAAGATTAGCAGATGTTAGATGTGACTTTCGCTTTTAGACTTCTGTTTTTCTAATGCAATGAAGCGGTTGGCGGCCTCGACCTTAATTGGGGTTTAGTTTCGGCGTCTATTTTTTGTTGCTGATTAGGTAATGGCTGACTTGTTGCAGAGTAATCTCCAGTTTTGTCTTGTGCTATGATGAAATTCCTATTGTGCCACAAGGCAAGTTGCGTCTGGGTTTTTTTATGTTTTCTTTGTGTTGTATGCAGCAGTTTATGAACAGTAGTGATAGTGAGATTTGCCAATTGATTACTCAATAAATAAGTATGAAACTCGTCTATGTTATTACTCGGCAAAGTTTTTTGGAGATGTACAATGTTGAAGTTGAGTGCAAAAAACCAGTTTAAAGGAAAAATTGTCGAAATAGAAAAAGGTGTCATAACTGCAAGAGTGAAAATAGAAGTCACCATGCCTGTCATCGTGACATCTGTGATAACTAAAGACTCCGTTGAAGAATTAGATCTAAAAGAAGGCGAAGAAGTTGTGGCAATCGTGAAGTCCACTGAGGTGTTAATCGGCAAGTAACCCTTCTATTCCCACTTTTACCCCCTGAACAAACCACATTTATTTCAGGTTCCCCTTTATGGGTTTACTTTTTTGGGAAAAAATTTTTGGATACGTTCAAGAACGTTTATTAGTTCTCCTACTCGGTTGATATTATTAAAGAGTAATATCGAGCTGCTTCCTAAAAGAGGTAGACAAAAATATCTCCACATGAACACAAAAACAAAGGCTTCAAAAACTACACGCCAGTAGACCAAGCCCTGCAACAGTTCCTCGCCGCAACCCAAACACAGCTAAAAACAGAAACCATAAACCTCAAAGAAGCCGCAAACCGCGTTATAGCCGAAGATTTTTTCAGCCCCATAGACGTGCCCCCATTCCCCCGCGTCGCCATGGATGGCTACGCAGTTGTTGCTGCAGACACCAAAGGTGCAACCCAAAACACGCCCGTTACCCTCCAACTTGCAGGAACACTATCTGCCGGTGACTGCACCCAATATACAGTTTCAGGAGGTATGGCAGTTGCAGTTGCCACAGGCGCACGTTTTCCAAAAGGCTCAGACGCAGTGATCATGATAGAATACGCGGAGTCTGATGGTAAATTCGTTAAGATTTTCACTGAAGTGCCAAAAGGCAAGCACGTGTCCCCAATAGGCGAAGACATCCAGAAAGGAAAAATCCTGTTAAAAAAAGGAACATGGCTGCGCGCACAGGATGTAGGCTTAGTTGCATCCGTCGGGGTCTCAACTGTCAAGGTTTTCTGTAAACCAAAAGTGGCTGTTTTTTCAACTGGTAGCGAACTCGTTGAAGTCGGTACAGATTTATCCCTGGGTGCAGTGATTTTTGACAGTAATCGCTACATGCTTTCTGCTTTAATTAGCGAATTAGGCGGTGAAGCTGTAGATTTAGGCATTTGCGTGGACGACGAAGTCCATATTAAAGCTGCCTTAGAAAAGGCATTGAAGTACGATATGACTGTGATGTCAGGGGGCTCTTCAGTGGGCGAAAAAGACTACGCCCCCAAAGTTATAAATTCCATGGGTAAACCCGGCGTTTTAGTGCACGGCGTCGCTATGCGTCCAGGTTCTCCAACTGGGCTTTCACTGATTGAGGACAGACCTGTCCTAAACTGCCCGGGATACCCTGTTGCAGCATACTTTGCGTTTTTCACATTTGGCAAACCTCTACTCTACAAAATGCTTCAGACGTCTGGGTTGCCTGAGCCTAAATTGCTTGCAAAGCTAACCGCCGACGTCAAACTCAACGAATCATTTCGGAACTTTGTCAGAGTAAAAATCAAAACAGAAAAAGACAAAAACGGAAACGTAAGCTATCTTGCGGAACCTATATCTGCGGCAGCAGCGAGCTTGCTTTCAACCCTCACAGACTCAGACGCAGTCATAATCACCGAAAACAAAACACAACTAAAACAAAACCAAACCATAGAAGTTCACATGCTAAGACCCACCTCAGGAGGCGCTTATACGTGACACAGTGCTTGATGGTTGACCACTATGCCAGAATCCCCAAAAAACTACGCGTATCAGTCACCGACAGATGCAACATGCGCTGCATGTACTGCATGCCCTCCAAAAAATTCTCTTGGTTTCCTCGCGAAGAAGTTCTCTCATACGAGGAAATTACCCGTTTAGCGGGGATTTTTGCGCGGTTGGGCGTTGAAAAAATCCGTCTAACAGGCGGTGAACCTCTTGTGCGCCCGCAACTTGAAAAACTCGTTGCGAAACTGCAGAATATCCAAGGCATCAAAAGTCTCGGTTTAACAACTAACGGCGTTTTACTAGCCGACAAAATCTCCGTACTAAAAGAGGCAGGATTGAGTAGCGTAAACATAAGCTTAGATTCCATGGTGCCGAATCAATTCAAAACCATTACTGGTATTGAGGGTCTGCCTAAAGTTGTGCACTCAATACGGGCTTCCCGTGATGAAGGCATGGAAGTCAAAGTCAATATGGTTGTCATTCGTGGGTGGAACGACAAAGAAATCCCCCAGTTCGCCCAGTTTGCAGCTGATGAAGGTGTCAGTGTGCGATTCATTGAGTTTATGCCGCTTGACGGTTCCCACATATGGAACCAAAGCTTAGTCGTCCCAAAAACTGAAATGTTTGAGCAGCTAAGCCAGAGCGGATTTAAATTACAACCCCTAAACAACGACTCCTCCGAGCCTGCACGGCTTTATAGCTTAGGTGACAAAGCAACCTTGGGCTTTATTTCCTCGATAAGTGAACCCTTCTGTGCTTTCTGCAACAGGGTGCGTTTAACTTCGGATGGCAAATTCCTAACTTGCCTGTTTGAAAACCCTACTAATGACGTTAAGAGCTTGCTTAGAGGCAGCAAATCCGACGCTGAAATCGAAACGTTCCTAATCGAGAGTTACCGGAAAAAACCTGAAGGCGTCGTGGGCATAATCCGAAATGGACGCTTGAACCCGTGCCTAAACGTGATGAACACTATTGGAGGCTAAACAGGTTGGCTAAAAACCAATTTGATGTTGAAGTGAAGGTTTTCGGGCTGTTCCGTGAGGCATTGGGTGAAAAAAACGTCACAGTAACCCTCAATGGCGACGTTGCGTCTGTAGCTGACCTGCGAAACAAGCTAAAAGTTACTTACCCGCAGTTGGCTTTAACTAAGGCATATTTTATTGTCACAGTGAATCGTCACGTTGCACTAGACACTTCACAAGTTACATCCAGTGATGAAGTGGCGATTATGCCGCTGGTTTCAGGAGGGTAAAAAAATGATTTCAGTAACCACAGACCCAATAGATGTACCCAAAGTCTTGCAAAACGTTGAGGACGATGCAGCAGGCGGAGTGGTGCTGTTTTTGGGTACCGTGCGAAACAACAGCGACGAAGGCACAGTTTCCGAAATCTACTTTGAAGGATACGTAGAGATGGCACAGGAAGCCATGCAACGTATAGAGCAGTATGCCCTCAAACGGTGGAACCTAAGCAAATTTGCTGCTGTGCACCGTATAGGTAACCTCAAAGTGGGCGAAATCATAGTGGCAGTAGCCGCATCCGCCGCGCACCGCGCCGAAGCCTTCGAAGCCGCACGATACGCAATTGACACGATTAAGACTGCAGCTCCTATTTGGAAGAAAGAAATATCTAATTCAGGCTCCAGATGGATAGAAGGCGTAATGTTGGAGGACAATGAGAATGGGCATGTTTGATGTATCGGAGAAACCTGATACGCTGCGACAGGCGTGGGCGCAGGCAATCGTAAACGTTAACCCGGAAACCATTAAGCTGATTCTTGAGGGCAAATCCCCTAAAGGCGACATCATTGAGGCTGCACGGTACGCTGGAACCATGGTAGCTAAACACACCGCCGACATCATCCCATACTGCCACCCCATCCCAATAGACTACATCAAAATCGACGTAACCCTAAAGGAAGCTTCCATAATTGTGGATACCGAAGTTAAAACGGTCTGGAAGACTGGTGTGGAAATGGAAGCCATGGCAGCCGCCTCCGTAGCCGCATTAACGATTTATGACATGTTAAAGCCAGTTGATGAGGAACTCTCCATTGGGAGTGTGAAGTTGTTGGGTAAGAGCGGCGGCTTAAAGAGTTTTGCAACTAAATACGACCGCACACTGAAAGCCGCTGTAGTGGTTGTTAGTGATTCTACTAGTCGAGGCGAGCGCGATGATAGATCAGGTAAACTTGCAATTGACAAACTCAAGTCATACGGGTTCTCTGTGGACGATTATATTGTTGTTCCTGATGAAGCAGATCTAATCGAAATCACACTAAAATGCCTCTGCGATGAATCAAAAATGGATTTGGTTGTTACCAGCGGTGGAACTGGCTTGGGACCCCGAGACGTAACCGTTGATGCAACCATGAAGGTTTTGGAAAAGGAAATCAAGGGTGTGTCTGAGGTTATCCGGGCGTATGGGCAGCGAAGGACGCCGTTTGCGATGCTATCACGTGGCGTGTGTGGTGTGCGTGGTAAATCGGTGGTTGTTAATTTGCCAGGGAGTGCGAAGGGTGTGGCAGAGTCGCTTAGTGCTTTGTTGCCTGGGGTTTTGCATGTTTATGGGATGATTGAGGGCGGCGGTCATTAGGTGTTTTGCTGTTTTGTTCTTAAATGTTAATAAAAACCTTTAATTATATCGAAGTTACTGGGTGGTAACATCGAGTGGGTCTGTATGAACACCACCATTGCAATACTCCTAATCATAATAATAGCGGTCGCTACAGCAGGCGGATACTACTTCTACAACTCAACCCAAACAGACAGCAAACCCCAAGAAGAACTTCGCGTTTTCATAGCTGCTAGCCTCACAAAAGTTACCGCCAGCATGACCAACGAATTCAACACCCAAAATCACTGTAACATTATTCTTAACTTCGCAGGGTCAAATACCCTCTACCAGCAAATCACTTCAGGCTCACCCTGCGACGTATACATGGCAGCAGACCAAAAATGGACCAAAAAACTAAACGAAGCTGACCTTCTCTATAACGGTTATCAAAACTTTACCAGAAACAAAATTGTAGTACTCGTACCCCAAGACAACCCCCAACAAATAACCTCTCTGCTTGACCTTGTAAGACCCGGCGTAAAAATCGTTATTGCAGACTTCGCCGTCCCAGTAGGCTCCTACACCAACAAAACCTTAACCAAAATAGACGCCACTTGGGGCAACCCAAGTAGCCCAGAATATAAGGGTTCAGAGTGGGAAAACTACCGCAGTAGATTCCTAAATAACGTCGTGTCCTACGAAGTAACCGTGGAAGATGTAGTTGGAAAAGTCTCACTGGGCTTGGGTACAGTAGATGCTGGCGTTGGTTTTGTTTCAGACGCTACATACGCTACTATGGTTGGTTCAGAGCTAAGATTTCATTGAAATCCCCGATTCAGTAAATACGGTGGGTACCTACGGCATCGGAATCGTAGACAGTGTGAAAAACCCGGCGTTAGCCCAGAAATACGTGGATTTCTGGACCAGCAACGAAGGACAAGCGCTCCTACAAGAATTCGGGTTTGGCACTTAGAGATACACAAAATATATCCCTCAAACCTTTTTTAAACCTCAACTGATGGTGTTAACGGCTTGAACCAAAACCGATCCCGACCTTCCAATAAGCTCTCACGCTTTACAAACAAAATAGTCCTCACCATTATGATTCTAGTCGTCTTAACCTACCTGTTTTTTATCACACTGCCCCTTCTGGCAGTGTTTCTACGCATCGACCCCAGCCAAGTCGGTGCACAACTGCAAAACACAGCAATTATAGAGGCCATACAACTCAGCCTTTTCACCTCTGCCATATCAACCCTTATCTCTATTGCTCTTACTGTTCCAACAGCTTACTTTATGGTGACCCGCAAGTTCCCTGGCAAATCCGTCCTAGATACCCTGATCGATTTACCCATAGTTTTGCCTCCTGCCGTTGCGGGTGTAGCCTTGCTTTTAGCGTTTGCGCCAAGAGGCATCTTAGGTCCTATTTTTGAAAGCGTGGGGCTACAGGTACCCGGTACAACCCTAGCTGTGATTTTAGCACAAATATTTGTTTCATCACCGTTTATTCTACGTTCAGCCAAAGCGGGCTTCGAAAGCATCAATCAAGATGTCGTAAATAGCGCCCGCGTTCTATGCGACTCGCGTCTGCGTGTGTTCTTCACAGTCACATTGCCCCTTGCCGGCAGCGTTATTATTTCTGGTGTTATGATGACTTGGGCTCGTGCGATGGGGGAATTCGGCGCCACTATCATGTTTGCAGGCAACATTCCAGGTGTCACCCAAACTACGCCCCTTGCAATTTATGTGTTGATGAGCTCAGACCCATTAGCAGGCGTTATGCTGTCAACAGTTTTAATTGCCATATCTTTCTCCATACTTATTCTCATAAAGGTGCTTGAAAAGAAACGGTTCGGAGCCAAAAAATGATACGCCTTCAATCAATAAACAAAGCTTACGGGGAAAAATATGTTCTAAAAGACCTAAACTTGCACGTAGGCGCTAAAGAGATCCTCACCCTGCTTGGTCCTAACGGCTGCGGAAAAACCACCCTGCTAAACGTTTTAGCTGGGCTATCTCGACCTGACTCAGGCAGCGTATACATAGATGGGGATTTGGCATTTGGCACCTGTGCAAAAAAAACCGTTCACCTTACGCCTTCTGAACGCAAAGTCGGCTACGTTTTCCAAACAATCTCCCTGTTTCCCCATATGAAAATCCAAGGCAACATCGCTTTCGGCTTAAAATCCATGAACCTATCCCAGCAGGAAGTGAAGACCCGCACCCTAAAACTGCTGGAGTTTGTAGAACTCGGCGAATATGCCGAGTACTATCCCCATCAGCTTAGCGGGGGACAAAAGCAGCGGGCGGCGCTTGCGCGTTCACTGGCTACTGAGCCGCGCGTGTTGTTGCTTGATGAACCTGTTTCGGCGGTTGACCCTCAACTAAAAGAATCCTTCAGGCTGCAATTGAAGAGTTATCTGCGAAGTCTTGAAATCACTGTTATCTATGTTACGCATAACCTCTCCGAAGCATTTGTCATGTCTGACAGAGTTGCATTGATGGGTAACGGTTGTGTCCAGCAAATCGGTACAAGTAACGAGCTCTTCGATAAACCAAAATCAAGCTATGTCGCCAAGTTTTTTGGGCTTAACGTGTTTGACGCCAAAGCAGTCGGAGGTCAGGGCGGCTTGTTGGAAGTTAACGTTGACGGCGTTTGCTTGTTATCTTCAACTTCGCACAATTTGGTGGGACACAATATTGTCGCTACTCTAAAACCTGAAGATATTTCCTTGTCAAACCAACAAAACACCAAACCCAAAAGCAACACAGGCAATTCCGTAGCGGGCACAGTGGTCGAGATGACGCACATGCGTTCCTCCGCCCAAGTCACAGTCGACGTAGGGTTCCTCTTAAAAGCCCGTGCTTCGCTTAGAACGCTTAAGGTTTTAGGGCTAAGCATAGGCGACAAAGTAAACGCCAACTTTAGCCCCGAAGCGTTGAATGTGTTTGAAGAAAACGCCAACTAAACCCGCCACAAATAGCACAAATTAAATCACAGTTTACCCTAAGAAATAAAGGAGCAAAAAACAGTGAATACCATAACCTACAAACCCATAGGTGTCGTCCACTCCCAGTTTAAAGAACCCAAAAACGTTCCCATCCAAGCCGCCGCCTCAAAACAGTCTGAGGGTACAATAGAAATCTATACCCAATACGACGAAGGATTACGCGATTTGGAAGGCTTCTCGTATATTATTCTGCTTTATCATTTCCATAAAGTAACCGTGACTCACCTGACCGTTAAGCCTTTTCTGGACGACCAAACGCATGGCATTTTTGCTACACGAGCGCCTGCAAGACCAAACAAAATTGGTCTCTCAGTTCTAAAACTAACTGCCGTAGCAGGTAACATCCTCCGAGTTGAGGAACTTGACCTGCTTGATGGGACGCCTGTGCTTGATGTCAAGCCGTTTGTGCCCGAATTTGACTGTCGCCAGCCAACCCGAGTTGGCTGGTTTAGCAGTAAACTCCACAAGCTCCCAAACGCAAAAGACGACGGTAGATTTTGCAAATAGCAGCTAAGCCTGTTTTTCTTCTTTAGCGTTTAGCACTAAGGTTGCGATGGCTTCCACGCTTGGCACATCAATGTCCAACGGTTCACCCATCAATCCTTTCTCCTGAATCGTCTTGCTAAAGGGCAACTCAGCAACAATACTGTCTTTACCAACTTTAGCTGTGATTTTATCAGCAAAATCCCCCTCCACCCTGTTTAGAACAAACCGCAAGGGCTTTTGGCTTTCTTTTGCCATATCCGCGATTTTCTCTGAGAGCCGAATAGACTCATAGGAGGGGTCAATAACCGCGAAAATCAAGTCTGCGGCGCCTGCTAAGCCTCTGCCCAAATGCTCCACGCCCGCCTCGGTATCAACAATGGCTATGTCGCCTGCGTTTAGTTTGAGGTGGTTTAGGAAGTCCTTGGCAAGCACTCCCATGGGGCACGCGCAGCCTTCCCCGTAATGCTTCACTTTGCCAACTTGAACCAAAAACACGCCTTCGCCGCCAGAAATAGCTTGTTTTGGAATGTCGCCGAAAGTCCAGAAGTCGCTAAATACGGGTGCTTTGTGTCCGTCACCCTGCACTTTGCCCATTTTGCTCTGGACTGCCCGTTTGCCTCCGATGTATTCCATCAGCTCTGTTGGTGCTGGTATTCCGAGTTGGGGGCTTAACCCGAAGTTCGATTCGTCCGCGTCCACCACCAAAACTTGCCAGCCTTTAGCGTGCAGGTTTTTGGCTAAAAGCGCTGTCAAAGTGCTTTTGCCGCTGCCGCCCTTGCCGCAAACAAGAACCTTCATCTTTTCCCTTCTTCATTTGGCGGTATCGTCAATTTTTTCTTGCATTTTTCGGAACTGTAAAACTATCTTCTTCCCATACGGCGTCACTTCGCTTGAGCCTCCACCTTTAGCGCCCCCCCTAACCCTCGTAACCAGTGACTCGCCCAAGCGCTCTTCTGATATGTTTATTCTGTGGAGGGCATAGCGGTATGACATTCCTAAGTGTTTGGCAGCTTCCAGTATGGAGTGGTATTCTTGGATTTCTTCAAGTAGGCGTGCGATGCCGTCGCCAAAAACTGCTTCGTTTTTGTCGTTTATCATCCAGAGCTTGAATCGGTAGCTTAGAGGGGTCATTTCGGCGGGTCTCCGTGCTGTATTTTGGGCTTCTGAACACTTAAGGTTAGTGCTATGGGACGTTTTGGGGTTGCTTTTTTGATGTTGCGGCGGCGTTTTGTAACCAGCAAGCCTTTTATAGCATATATATTGTATATACCCACCGTCTCGTGTTGAGCTTGTTGTTAAAAATGGAGAATTAGAAAAATGGATCAAACCGCACCGCAAGTTAACCAAGTAATGGATATACAACAACTAAACTCCGTAACCAAAAAAATAACAGTTTACGCCCCCGACATAGCCGCAAAGGCAGCTGCTGGGCAATTTGTAATCTTCAAAGTCCACGAAGACAGCGAACGCATACCCCTTACACTGTCTGCGTGGAGCAAAAAAGAAGGAACCATCACACACTTCTTCCAAGAAGTCGGCTACTCTACCAAAGAACTGGGTGCACTTAAAGTCGGCGAAAAACTCTCTAACGTCGCAGGCCCCTTGGGCAACCCCAGTGAAATCAAAAAATTCGGCAACGCAGCAGTTGTTTGCGGCGGCTTAGGCACTGCAGTTGCATACCCCGTGGCTAAAGCCCTAAAAGAAGCCGGAAACAAAGTGGTTTCAATTATCGGTGCACGAAACGTTGAACTCTTCATCCTCGAAAAAGAGATGGCGGAGGTTTCAGACGAAGTTTTCTTTGCTTCTGACGACGGCACCAAAGGACAGAAAGGCTTTGTAAGTGATGTTCTAAAAACACTTATCGCAAAACACTATAACTTTGATATAGTTTTTGCTATTGGTCCCCCCATCATGATGAGCGTAATTGCGGACTTAACCCGCCCCTACGGCATTAAAACTATAGCAAGCCTCAACCCAATTATGGTTGACGGTATGGGCATGTGTGGCGCCTGCCGTGTCTCTATCGGTGACAAAACAAAGTTTGCCTGTGTGGACGGACCAGAATTTGACGCTCATCAAGTCAACTTTAAAGAACTAATTCAGAGGCTCAAATGCTACTGCGATGAAGAAAAGCACCCCTCACTCTCACACCAAGGAGGAACATGCAAATGTCACAGCCAGTAAAAGAATCTAAACGCCAAGATCGCTTTAAGGCAGTCGAAGTCCAAAAACAAGAACCCGCCGAACGAAGTAAAAACTTCAAAGAAGTAGTTTTAGGCTACACCGAAGAGGAAGCCCAAGCTGAAGCTAATCGGTGCCTAAGCTGCCCCAAACCCGCCTGCGTGGAAGGTTGCCCCGTCGGCGTAGATATTCCCGGCTTCATCGGCTTAATCAAAGAAAAAAAATATGATGAATCCATCAAGAAGATCAAGGAAAAAAACAGTCTTCCAGCTATCTGCGGTAGGGTTTGCCCTCAAGAAGAGCAATGCCAGAAAAACTGTGTCATAGGCAGACGCGGCGAGCCAGTCAGCATTGGACGACTTGAACGTTTCGTTGCCGACAAAGAGCAACAAAAGGGCATTGCCGTTCCAGATGTGGCGTCGGGTAACGGCAGAAAAGTGGCTGTTGTAGGTGCAGGGCCCGCAGGCTTGACAGTTGCCGCGGACTTGGCGAAACTCGGCTACAAAGTTACAATTTTCGAGGCGCTCCACACTGGCGGAGGTGTCTTGGTTTACGGCATTCCAGAATTCCGTTTACCAAAACGTATCGTGCAAGCTGAAATTGACTACATCACTAAACTCGGTGCTGAATTCAAGCCTGATAACCTCATCGGCAGAATCTTCACAGTCGAGGAACTATTCGCAAACGGCTACGAAGCAGTCTTTATCGGCACTGGAGCAGGTTTACCTAAATTCCTAAACGTTCCCGGTGAAAACTTAAACGGCATCTACAGCGCAAACGAATTCCTTATCCGCGTAAACCTGATGAAGAGCTACAACTTCCCAGAAAGTAAAACCCCCATCAGAGTAGGCAAAAAAGTTGTGGTCATCGGCGGCGGCAACGTCGCATTAGACTCAGCCAGATGCGCACTCCGCTTAGGGGCAGATACTGTTTCACTGATATATCGCCGCTCCAGAGACGAAATGCCTGCACGACTCGAGGAAATCGAGAACGCAGAAGAAGAAGGCATAGTCTTCAAGTTCCTCACGGCACCCCTCAAGTTCTTCGGCGACGACAAAGGCAACGTTAAAGCCATGGAGACCATTTCGATGCGCCTCTGCGATGAAGACGACACTGGGAGACGCCAAGTAGCACCTATAGAGGGATCGCAGACAACCATTGAAGTCGACACAGTTATAGTGGCAATCGGACGTACCCCCAACCCAATCTTACAAGGCACCACTCCTGGGCTTAGGACTCAGCGGGGCGGTATCATTGCAAGCGACGAAAAATTTAAAACCAGCCTTGAAGGCGTTTATGTCGGTGGCGACATCGCAACAGGCGAAGCAACCGTCATCAGCGCAATGGGCACAGGCAAAACCGCAGCAAAAGCCATTCACGAATACCTGCAGAATAAAAAGCCCAAACAGTAACCCTAACCCCCAACGGGGTTACCTTTTCATTTTTAATTTGATTTTAGCTATTTTTTGTGTTATATATTGTCTCTGCTTCTTTGAAAGCTCGGTTCACAGCCGCCTCAGCAATATTAAACGTACAGTGCGCAATGCGTTTTATATTGTCACGTATGCTGCAAATCCCGCAGACCAGCTCGGCGCTTTTCTGAGGACCTGTAAACGAACGTGAAGTTATTTCAACATCAATTTTCTCCATCTTCTGGCGGTACTTCATTATGGCTACGGCTGCGTTGACGTCTTTGTTAACGAAAGCCTCCATCGCTTTCACGTATAGTTCTGTAACTTCATTGCCCGCAGTAACCATCAACGCCAATACATCATCGGGTATGGTTTGTTTGGCTCCGTTAAGCATGATTATATGCCGCGTTATATCAGCTGCATAGTCGGAAGCATGCTCAACGTGAGTAACTAACATTTGGTAATCCATACCGTCCACAGGGTCAATGTGCAACTCGTTGGCTAAGTGAAGGTTTTGAGCGGCGTTTCGCAGCATACGGATGATGAAAAACGCGAAGTGGTCTACGTCGTCGTCGAGAGAATAAGAGGATTTAGCTAATGCAACATCTCTGTTTTTTAGGGATTCAAATGCACCCTCACACATGGAGCGCGAAATGAGGTGCATACGCTGAATGGCTTGCTCAAGCGAAGCTTTGGTTTCGTCCATAAGACTTTGGATGTAAACATTTTTTGCGTCGGCTTCCATGACTCTCATGTAGAGGCGGGCAGACATATTTCGAATAGCCTTAGTTTGCGGGATCGTGAAGATACTCTTTGAGGAAAGCATTATGCCGCCATAACCGTTTAAGAATGCACCAAGGATTTTTTGTGTGATGAGAATCTCCTCCTCATTCTGTCCGATGATGAGCGTGATTTCCCTTTGCTCCATTTTTTTTAGTGCACTTGGGTAGATGACTAGTGAGCGGTTTGGTTGGATGTTAAAGGAGATGGTTTCACCTTTTTTGAGGTCATTTAGTTGCATCCACTCTTTAGGAAGGGAAACTACGAGAGATGATTTGCCTAAAGACATAATTTTTCTTTCCAAATTTAACCCCAGACAAGCCGATATTAACTATTAATACAATCCACTATTGAATATATACTAATCGCTGAAACCAAAAACTGTTCGATAGCTTTGCTGTTGATGTTTGACTATAAATTACTTTTGGAAAAAAACTGCTATGGCTTTATCCAGCGGTACCTATGTGAACTTTTGCGTGGTTTCTCGAAAATGCTAAATACGGTGCTTTTCCTTTTCGACATCACGTAGGAAGCGGTAGGTTTCGGTGTGGTGAAGCTGGATTGCTTCGGCTATTTTTCCTGCTTGCCATACAGTCAGGCAGAGGGAAAATTTTGTTTTTTAACAGAAGTAGGAAAGATTTTCCTAGTCGGGGTAAGTTGCTTGTTGGTTTTTCCATTGCACGTTACATTAGTTTTCAACCTTGGGTTATGCTACATTTAGCTTCGGCCACATTTGCTTAATTCCTACAAGCTATTTTGTTCCTTTTGGGTGCTGTCTTTTTCTGGTTCTTTTTTGTTATCCTGATACGGCGTATTAATCACATCTTTAACCCGATTAGTAATCACGGGACCCAAGCCATCCACAGCTTTAGGCCAATCATCCACATTTATGAGTGCATTAATCGGAGTCTGATAAGACTGCAAAATAGCAGTCGCCTTTTCCCGCCCTATGCTGGGCAGCGACGCTACAAAATACACCTGCGCATCCGAAAGAGTATCACATTTTTTAAACGCATGGACGACTGCACTACGCTTTTCCACAATTTGTTCTTGGCGTGCCGCAGTGTAGAGGAAGTCTACAGTTTCTTTTTGGTTTGCGGTGTTGACGATGGGGATGCCATTTTTGGCAAGATTAAACATGGCGCCCCAAACTGAAGCGGGCTGGATACCTCTGTACTTGTAAATCACCGGCATATATCCCTCTAAAACAATCAAGGACTTTGGGTAGACGTCTTTTAATCTGAAAAGCTGCTCAAACAAATAGCGTCGAGTCAAGGTGTAGACGAAGTCGTTGACGGTTTTACGCTCCACCGCACACTGGTCACTTAAAATATAGTCGCCTTTCTCCAGCATTTGCGTCTTCACAGTGGCGCCGCGCTCTACTAATCCTGACGCAATTTTTTTGGCGCTGCTAGCTTCGCGACTGTCCATTATTATAGTGGGTTCTTCATCGCGGTTTTTCTTTTCTTTTATAAATGGAATGAGGGTGTCTGACCCAGACATTTTACTTGTCACTACCTTGGCGTACGCTGAGGCGGTTAATTTTTTTTTCTGTTAGTACAAAAAGAAGGTAACCAAAATAAAAAATCAAAAAACCCAAAAGAATTGTAAACCCGCTATGGAGGCGGGGGAATTTTGTTTCTACGTCTCGTAGCAACCAATGGATTCGCTACAACCGCTACTAAAACTGCTGCAACAGCAACCAGTAGCAGAGCGGGTATTGCGGATTCAGGCTGAACTCCACAGGCAAGAGACATTATTATGGTGTGGTGCTGTGCGAATATAAAAGATATGAGCCATGAATCGGATAGGGATTAGCTTGTGTAGTTGACTTCGTCTCCGTCAATATAGGCTTTGAGCATTGAAATATCCCTGAGGATGGTTTTTTGGTATATAAATGTCAACGTAGCCATAGGTGTTTGTTGGGCCTGAAGTGACGAAGCTGAGTTCTTCGTCATCGGTGTTGAAGCTGAACTGGGTGATAGTCGAGTTTGAAGTTAATGTAAAGACGTTGCGTTGATCGTTTGAATCAGGTGTCAGAGTCAGATTTATGATTGTGCTAGCGGCGTTCATGTTTGGTGAGGCTTCAACCATTGCTTTGGTTAGGTAGTTGCCTGTAACGTCTGTTTTCCATACGGCTATGAATTTACCGTCTGAGTCTGTATTAACAATGGTCAGACTTATCCATTCTTTCGGCTTCTTGCCTTCGAACATCAAGCTGCACACCCTTTAGGAAAACCAAAAATAGATCATGGCTTTTTGGGCACAAATTTTTCTGTTGGTACAAGTTGCTTGCAACACTTTTCTTTTAATTCAATGGGGTACTTTATATGAACTTGTGATCGTAACGACTGTAATACTACACTAAAAAAGCCCTGAACAGAAATTGACTGAAGAAGAACTGAAAATTTATTTGACAAAAAATAAATTTAAAGGGTTTATGGACCCTTTTTGGTGATTTCTTTTACTGCGCCTGCTGCGACAGTGGTGCCCATGTCTCGGATTGCGAATCTGCCGAGTTCTTGGAATTCAGTGAATGCTTCGATTGCGATGGGGTGCAGTGGTTCCATGCGTACCCAAGCGGCATCTCCTGTTTTGAGGAAGCCTGGGTGTTCTTCGCTGACTTGGCCTGTGCGGGGGTCAATTTTCTTGATCAGTTCAGTGAATCTGACTGCGATTTGACCTGTGTGGTAGTGAAGAACTGGTGTGTAGCCTGCTGCGATTGCGGTTGGGTGGTAGATAACGATGATTTGTCCGATGAATTCTTTTGCTACGGTTGGTGGGTTGTCAACTGGACCTGCTACGTCTCCGCGATGGACATCGTTCTTTGCGATGCCTCTGACGTTCATGCCTATGTTATCTCCTGGTTCTGCCATTGGGATGGAAGTGTGGTGCATTTCGATTGATTTGACTTCAGCGGTCTTGTTAGATGGCATGAAGACTATGCTTGTGCCTGGTTTTAGGATACCTGTTTCGACTCTGCCGACTGGGACAGTGCCGATGCCGGTGATTGTGTAGACATCTTGGACTGGAACGCGAAGAGGTTTGTTGGTTGGTTTTGGTGGGAGTTCAAGGAGGTCGAATGCTTCCATCAATGTTGGACCATTGTACCATGGCATTTTTTCGCTCTTTTTGAGCAAGTTGTCGCCTGTCCAGCCTGAAACTGGAATGAAGTGGATTTTGTCAATCTTGTAGCCAATAGTTCTTAGCATTCTGCCGATTTCATTCTTCATTTCGTCGTATCTTTCTTGGCCCCAGTTAACTTGGGCGTCATCCATCTTGTTGATGGCAACAATTAGTTGGCGAATGCCCAAAGTGAAGGCTAAGAATGCGTGTTCACGTGTTTGACCGCCAGGGCCAATGCCTGCTTCGAACTCACCTTTCTTGGCTGAGCTGAAGAGAACTGCTGCGTCGGCTTGGCTTGCGCCGGTGATCATGTTTTTGATAAAGTCTCTGTGGCCGGGCGCGTCGATAACGGTCATGTTGTACTTTTTGGTTGGGAACTGGAGGAATCGAAGATCAATAGTGACACCACGTTCGCGTTCTTCCTTTAGGTTGTCAAGAACCCACGCGAAGTGGAAGGTGCCTTTGCCCATTGATTCTGCCTCTGCTTGATATGCATCGATGGTTCTTTGGTCGATAACGCCTGCTAGGTATAGTAAGTGTCCAGTGGTGGTGGATTTGCCGTTGTCAACGTGCCCCATGATGATGATGTTTAGGTGGGGTTTTTCACTTTTGCTCATGTTCATTTCCTTCTATTAATTTCACTTTAATTTTGAAATTCGTTAACACATCTGTCCTCCAGTAATAAAAAGCTTCTGATGAATCAATGGCGCTAAATATGGCTTAGAAACCGCTAATAGAAAGCGAAAACGATGCAAATGCCCAGCGGATTTATACCTACTGAGGCGCTTACTTCCAGCTTATGAGTGGCAAATTCCCAGTTACAGTAGGGAGAAGAGGTGGGTGGGGTTTTGGGGGGGGGTAGTTGGTTTTTTTTTGATGTGTTATACCTTGCTCAGTAAAGGCTGATAGTTGTTCAAGTTTTTCCTGTATCACTTGCTGTTTTTGGAGATTTTGATTATGTGTTTAACTACCTACATGGAGGCGTGTACGACCTTTTGGACTATACTGCCGAGGCTTTGAAAGCAACAAGAAGAACAGTCGCTATAATAGTGGATGTAGCTGCCACAACTACCGCTACGGGTGCATAAGGTACATTGGCAGTTGATGGGTAAATAGTAGCAGTATAAACCCAATTAGAAACCCGCCTGAATACGTGGCTGTTGTGATTAAGCGAGAGTCGATAACGGTGGCGGCGGTAACACCAGTGTCGTTTTTTATGTCTTTTTGGGGAGAGGGCTATGCGGGCGACTTTTTTGACAGTTACACTTGGAATTAATAGCTCTACAAAGTTGCCTATTCAGTTGTAGAGGCGTAACCGCCGAAATTTGATGTTCATGCTATCCAACTAAACTCAGTCTTTTTCCACCTGCTAAAAAAGAAACCTTCCAGTTGCTCTTTTAAGGGCAAAGAATCTGTATCATATTTTTACCGGACAGTTGCCCATACGAATTTTCGTTTTGGATACATATTAATCAAGTGATGACTAAGTGAAGTTTTTTTCACAAAAAAATGGGGAAAAACTTTGATTATTTCATTATTAACCAGCAATAGTTAAGCAAACGAAACGACAATTTCTCGTTGACCTGTGTGGCGGAATAACTATCTTCGCTCTATAAGCTCAACGAAAACGCCATCAGGATCCTCCGCGAGAGCAACCAAAGTAGCATCATTGAATTTCTCAGGGTTCTCAACAATTTTTATTCCTTCCTTTTTCATTTCTGCGATAGTATTGTAGATGTCTGGAACTTCAAAAGCCAAATGGTCAACCAACCGCTGCTCGGGAGACGGCTGCACATCAGCTCTCTGTTTTCGGTAGAACATGAGTTCAAGTAGACATCCTTTCCCCAGTGGATCACGCATGAAAGTGAGTTCTGCATCTGCGGCTTTGTAGTTGTGTTTGGCTACTACGATTAAGCCGAAAAACCGCTGATAAAAGTTTATGCTACGCTGCAAATTTGATGTGCGGATGCATGTATGCGCAAAAGTACCGCTTAGAGGACTCTGGGTTTTTTCTGGGATGTGTATTTGGTGGTCGAGTGTTTGGTTGACTAGTGCGTCCACTCTGCTTATTTTGGGGTGTTCTCGAGGCACGCTTATTAGATTGACTTTTTTAAAGTTGGCAAGAAGAGTTTTGGACTGGTGGTTAAGCAGTTGGAGCTCCGCATTTCTCACCTGGTATTGTCCAGTTAATTGTTTGGCGACTAGTTCGCTGTCAAGGTAGCATGTGACTTCTTCTGCTTTCTGCTCCACAGCGTATCTGAGTGCCATAATAAGCGCTTCGTATTCGGCTTGGTTGTTGGTACGTTTGCCCACAAATTTAGCGTCCACTTTTAGGGTTTCCCCCGACGATGATGTGGCGATGAAAGCGCTGGCTGCCTGTCCTGGGTTGCCTCTTGAACCGCCGTCGGAGTAAAGCCGAATCTTCTGAGTCATAAAGTCTCACTAACTCAAATTGGGAAGTTGATTATTTAAAGCGTTAAAGTGAAACTATGCTTTGGTTGGTCGTTACTGTGCAGTATCAGTCACATGCGTTTAAGGGCCCATAGATGTGTTGTGGCAAGATGGCGGAGAAGTTTTTTTGATGAGTAATTCTGGGTTGTCGAGGTTGAATTCTGTTCAGTTGCCGTTTTCCTTGCTTAATTATAAGCGGGAACGCAGCGGAGCTAAAGGGTCAAGACGGGGAAGATTGATATTATTGCTGAGATTTTTGCGTACTGTAAACAGCAGAAAACAAAACAGCTTTATGTAAACACTAATCTTAATTATTCTCAGTTAAAGGGTCATCTGGATGCTTTGTTGGCTCAGGGGTTGTTGGCCAGGAATGTAAATAAGTATGTAATGACTAAGAAGGGCTTTCGGTTTTTGGATTTGTTTGTACAGCTTAACGATTTGCTTGATGAATTTCCCCTTCAACACACTTTATCGGGTTTACATGTTTATGCTTAAACTGACTGGTTTTTTATGTGTCAATTGAGCTTTTTTATTGAATTATTAGTTTTGTTTTTTGGCTGTTTAAGGCTTAGATGTATATGGGCATAATATGAAGAGTTTTATAAAATTTAGTGCTATTTGAGATATAAGAAACAAGATTGTTGATGTGGGGACTAAATGGCTGAAACTCTCATAAAAGAATCATTCCAACAAAACATAGAAGAAATGTATCAAAGAGTTGTAACTCAACCAAACGACAGCTATCAAAAAAGAGGATATATAAAATGTCCCCAATGTGGCGATCGTATCCTTATGATACCAACCCTCAAAGCCATGAATCAAGCGATTGAATGTCATGTTAAAATTCACAAAAAACACTTAAAAGGTAAGCCTTTTGAATGTCAAAAAAACGTTATTAAAATCCGCCTTGACTTGGCAAAGCAGGTCCTAAACAACGCAAGCAAGCCCGACATATACTAAATTTTAGGTTTGAATTAACATCTTCGCTCGTTTTTCTTCCCAATTATTTATTGCCCTTATAATCTGGAGTGCTATTGCTCTGTACGCCTCTCCCTGACCAATATAACTGTAAAATTGTAACTTTTCTCAAGATACCCTATAAGGCGCGAGCGGTTTTTCACTTGTATAAGCAGTCCAAAAAAATGAAAAGTAAAAAGCTTGTAGCTATTGACTGCTGTTTTTGAGAAGCTCCATTAACTTCGGCATTAACTCGTAGCCATGAGCAAGAGTGCCTAAACTCCCTTTTGCGCATTCTCGCTCAGAGAAGTTGCTAACTGCTCCGTCGCCGCCTACTTTTCCACCACTAATTATCAATGCAACTGGAGTGTCACTATGCACTTTTAGCTCACAGGGTGTAGCGTGGTCGGAGGTGACGCAGATAATGGTGTCCTTCTGCGAAATCTGCTCTAGCAATGGACCAAAGAAGTACTGATCAATGGCAGAGATAATTTTGGTTTTAAGCCTATAATTGCCGTCGTGTCCAGGCTCATCGGGGCCTTTTAGGTGGATATAGAAGCAGTCATGTTTAGGGAGCGCTTCAATGAGTGTTTTGACTCTGACTTCCATGTCGGCTTTAAGATCGCCTGAAGGTGGAGGAAGCAGTGACGCCTCCATGCCTGCCAACTGGGCGATGCCGCGTTCTGTATGCATGTCAGCTAGGCAGGCGAAGTTGACGTTGTAGTGTCTGTTTATGTTGAAGAATTTAGGTAATAAATGCCCTGCGTCGCGGGTTAAGACAACGTTGGCTTTGAGTTCACCACGCTTTGCCCGCGCAACATTGGTGGGATGATTTTCCCAAAGTGAATGTGTCTTCTTGATAAATTCATTAACTAATCCCGCGGAAACTCTGGCAGCTTCTGTGTCATCCATAGCTTCACAGGTTTTAAGCACCATCTCAGGATTAGCTTTTGCGACGCCTAAGCCGTTTATGATTGCGTATGCGGGGTCACTGTTAGTTATATGGCTTGATAGTGGCTTTGCTTTGCTTCTAATAAGCAAAACGGCTCGGTGGCCAAGAGTGTTTTTGAATTCAAACGTGGCGGGGTAAGAGGTTAATGCTATGTCTTTGTTAGCGGCTTCTGTAAGAACAGTTGCTTCCTCGGTTGAAAGGGTTCTGCCGACTCTGCGGTCAAGAATGTTTTTGCCCTCGCCCAATGTGGCAAAGTTGCATCTTAACGCCAAGTCCCCGTCTTTCATTTTTAGCCCGGAGCCTGCAGCTTCGATAACTCCTCTACCTGTGCTGTACTTGAAGGGGTCATAACCCAGTAGCGAAATGACTGCCACGTCGCTTTCTGGAGCAACTCCTTTTCCCACAGTGTACATGACGCCAGTTTGGCCGTTTCTTGCCAAAGTGTCCATGTTTGGGGTTTGTGCTGCTTCAAGGGGTGTTTTATTGCCGAGTGCGTATATCGGTAGGTCGCCCATACCGTCTATAGCGACAAAGAGTAGTTTCAAATCCTGGTACCTCTCAAACCTATGGCTATCTCACATGCTTTATTATTTTTTTCATATTCAATTACTGATTTAAGGATAAAAGTGTACTAATTACTTGCTGGGATTCTTGGGGCGAGGCGGTTGTATTCATTATATATACTTCTGTTTTTTCAAAGAACCCATTGAATAAGTCTGTTCTAAGTGCAAGTTTGCGGTCGTCGCTCACAAGCTGGTGGAGGTTGCAGAAGTTGTATGCAATTAAATATTGTATGGCGTCATCGTAGGTTAATTGGGTTACAATGCGTGGGGCCGTTCTGGTCGCGTTTTAGCAATATAATTTTTTGCAAAGTAGATAAAGAAATTACGCCGCCGCTGTCCACAATCCAGCGCACATTCACAACAGCTCTGCCAAGCGAATCAAATCGCGCTTTATCTACAATGCTTTCATATTCGTTCCAGATTTTTCCTATACCAGCTTGGATGCGAATGTTTTTTTCTGACCCCAACTCCAAATGTTTCCGAGTGCTAAGCCGCACATAGTACCAGTCGTCACTGACTATTCGTGTGTTGTGAAGGCGCATTAATCCCAAGTAGTGGGCGGTTTTTCCTGTGCTTTTTGGGACAATGATAAAGACACCAACACCGCCTATGTCTGTGGTTTCGCCGCGGAAAGAATGGATTCGGTGTTCATAATCTAAAACGTCGCCGGGAACTGCCAAGTTGATGCTTTTAACCCAGCCATAGTAATTAACATTGATGAGAAAAGCAGTTTTAGTATAATGATTATATTTCACGGTTGGAGTTTTATAAGACTGCGAGATAACGATTAGGCGACCATGTGAGCGAATGTTTTCTTCTGCAGAGTATAAGTTGTCTTCCCAAATGTCTTTGGTTTGGTAGGCGTCGATTAAGAGTTTAATGCAACGACCGTAAATTTGGATTTACAAATGTAGAAGCAACTGA
This sequence comes from uncultured archaeon, assembly GCA_963810275.1. Classification (GTDB taxonomy): domain Archaea; phylum Thermoproteota; class Bathyarchaeia; order Bathyarchaeales; family Bathycorpusculaceae; genus Bathycorpusculum. The sequence continues at coordinate 53,864 of CAWENF010000020.1, read as the reverse complement.
GACTTGTAAGTTTGAAATAGTTGGTTTTTTTCTTTTATGGATGTTAACTCAACATAATAGCTCATGTAGAAAGCCTCTAAAAAGTTCAGATAAACATACTAAGAGCCGTTATTGAAATAAGGGTTTCTAACACGGTTCTCTACTTAATTTCGAAGAGTAGCGACAAACCCCTTCGTTACGTCTTTTATGGATTGGATAAGTGGGTGTGCAAAATGTTGTGAACCCATTTTTTGGAGGCGATTGACTCGAAAGTATATGGGCGGATGTGGGTCAAGACCCAGCCACTCCTGTAAACGATATGAGAACTTACGCTCGAAGAGCAGTCGTTGATAGCCGATTTTCTCAAGCGAACCCGCTAAAACTTCAGGGTTACCTACCACCATGGCTGAGACCAAGTCGGCCCTAGCCTCAAAAAACTTTGCTACAAAAAAAATGACGATCATAATTGCCCAGAAATAAGCAAAAAACAGGATTGACGAGAAAACAAGCGGAAAAAGCGGGAATAAAACGTAAAATCTTAGAAGAAATTCAGCAGAAACCAACCCATAGAGAATCAAAGGGTCTCTGCCACGAAGGTGCCCAAATTCGTGTCCCAGGACACTGCGCAACTCTTCTTTGCTAAGCTGCGCCAGTATGCCTGAGGTAAGCAAAACTAAGCTGCGTTTGGGGCTTGTTCCCGAGGCGGCGGCGTTGGGTGTCGTGGTGTTTGAAACCACGATTTTTGGTATAGGAAAATGAAAGCGATCCGCTATGTCTTTAACCAGCTCGTAAACGTTGACCGTCTTAACTTTGAGATTTAATAATTCGCAAGAAATGCCGTGTTTTTTGAATACCTGCTGAGCAGATTCAATGTCTACTTCACCTTTTTTAGCTATTATTTCACTGTAAATTTCTCCTTTGATTGAAAGTAAAGTTTCTTTCGGGCAAACTGCTTCAATATTCAAGTTTTCAGCCGTAGGAAAGTAGAACTCTAAAAAATGTAGAGTGGGGTTAGATTTGGTGATGTGCCAATCTGCGATACGGGCTATGAAGCGGTTGGAGAAAGAAATGAAAGTAAACTGAATACCGATTAAAACAAGGGGAGCAATCCAGAACTCGGCGGGTGAAACAGCCGATATCGCAATGAAGATGAATGTGCCGAAAACTATGAAAATCAGAAAGAAAAGAACTTGAGTTTCTATAAATAGCCTATTGAAGGATTTTTTTGGTTTATTGAAAATTTCGGGAACGACTTTTTCGCCTTGTCGCCACGCAAAGTAAATGGTAGCTTCGCGGGCGTTTTGACTAAAAATTTGTATGGCAATTAAGATGTCTTGTTTTGCTTCTTCAGCATCGGCCTTTGATATCAAAGGAGCCAGAGGGGTTATGGTTAATTCAAGTTGGGGGCCGCTTTTTATTTCCACATTTAGCCTTCGGTTATCATCGGAGTCAATTACTGTGTACGTGACTTTTTCGCCTTGGATAGAAGATTCTCTATATATATCTATGAAGCGGTCTTTTTGGGGCAGAAGATACTCGACGTATATGAAATCGAATAGTTTTCCAAAGAAGCTAAAAGGAACCTCAGGTGTAATCCTGTACGTAAAAGCCGAAAAAACAGTTGACATCAATTTTACTGCCTAAAAGCCTACCAGAACCAACGTTCGCGACTTTTATATCTTTATTGCAATAGAAATGTATGGGGCCACAGAGGTAACAGCGTTTATTAATCTCGAAAAATATAGTTAAAACCAGTAAACTGTGTAGGTTTCTAAGTTTTATCAATCAGTGTGGATATCGGTTAGATAAAACAGAAAACATCACGGTAGGGTCAAGGCAAATCTAATTGCATATTTAATATGGGAAGGGATGTTTGAAATGGAAATAACCAAAAAAACGATCCTCGTTGTCGATGATGATAAATCAATTCTTCGTACATTCACACGTATTCTACAGAAAAGCGGCTACGAAATTGAAACTGCCGAAACAGGAAAAGAAGCCATAGATAAAGCGGGTACCAGTCATTACGATTTAGCACTAGTGGACATCAGGTTGCCTGACATGGACGGCACAGATTTACTTGCTAAACTCAAAAAGCAACTTCAACACACCGTGAAGATTATGATTACTGGGTTTCCATCGCTAGAAACAGGCGTTAAGGCGCTTGATGAAGGTGCCGATGCATACCTTGTTAAGCCTGTTAAGCCTCAGGAATTGCTGGTTTTGCTTGAGGAAAAACTTAGGAACCGCGAGGAAAGCAGCGAAATACCCCACTAATTCATTTATCCCCAAAACGTGTAAACAGCGAGTTAGGGCAAGTTTCGTATTCCAACTAAAAACAGCTTATTCTACATGTATATCTACATGTTAGATACAATTAAAAGCGTCCTCTATGTAACGGTTCCATATTAGGATGTTAACACTATGTCAGAACGTTTTGCAAAGAAATGGGAACCAAAAAAAGAAGGTGACTCCTTCATCGCAAGTGTTAAAAGCGCGATTCAGGCACCAGTGCCGCTAAAGCCCCAATTGGAAGCAGCCACCCGTAAACTGGACTTCCAAATCAGCAGACTAGACCAAGCTAGTGAACGCTTCACCCAAAAAGACAAAGCTCTTTTTGCTAAACTAGTTGATACTTACACACATCATGACCAAGCCCGAGCAAACATATACGCTACTGAACTTTCAGAAATCCGCAAAATGAACAAACTGATTATGAATGCACGCCTAGCTCTTGACCAAGTTGCACTTAGAATTAAAACAGTCTCTGAACTGGGTGATATCGTCACAACTTTGGGTCCATGCATCGGTGTACTGCGAAGTATAAGCTCAGGGTTAGGCGGTGTTATGCCTGAAGCAGAAGGTGAACTAGGGGACATCGGCAACATGTTAAGTGGACTGATGTTTGAAGCAGGCGCGAGCAGTGGCATGTCACTAAACTTTGACAATGTAAACGAAGATGCATCAAAAATCCTTGCTGAAGCAGCCACAGTCGCAGAACAACGCGTAAGCGCTAACTTCCCTGACCTTCCCCCCGGAATGCCAGGAGCAGCAGACAAAACCCAAACTTAAAACCTTTTCTTTCTTCTTTTTATCGAATTTAACCTTGCTTAAATCTTAACAGCGGTTTTCTCGAATAGAGCCAGCAAGGCACCGTCGACGCAGCCATGAAACTTGAATCAATCCAAACCCAGCTTAACCCTGTCAAACCAAGTTCACCATCCAAACTATAACTTGTTTGACCTGGGCGCTGTAGTCGGGGAGATTAAGCGAGCGTTTTGTCAGCCATCCTCCGCGGTGAACCCTAAAACTTCTAAATTATCGTCTACTTTCGGTTGAGCGCTTAGTTTGATGTAGATTATTGCGTTGAGGGAACTGTAGACTGTACCCAAGTCTTTTTAGAGGCATATTTTGCTTTTGCCTGCACCTTTAGCCGTTGCCACCTTAAATGCGTAGGCGCCATTGTAGACAGTTTTGGACTGACTGAGGCTGTGACGCATGAACTAGGAGATTTGGTTTGCCATACGTTGATGTTGCCTGATTTGAAGAAATTATCGGAAAAAACAGTACATTGTCGGCTTTAACGCAGTTTTGATTCAAAACCATGGTGAGACTGGAAAGTAAAAGCAAGGTTGCCTGTAAAAATTAAACATTTTTTAGAGTTAATCTACGTTTTTTTAGTTAAAAATCGCTTGCAAAAGTAAACCTCGCAAAAAAGAAATATGTTACCTGATGACTCTAAATCGATTTAACTTATAGAGACTGTGGCATATAGATGTCCTTTAAACTGTGGGTTTTCGTAATGGTTATTTGGAGCGCAATAGTATGTTTTTGTGATTAACTATGAATGAGCCTCGATTATGCCCTGATTGCTACGAGGATATGAAACCTGTGTATGACAAAGAGGGCAGACTGATTTACCATCAATGCCCAAAATGTGGGATGAAGATTCTGTTTACTCACAGCGGACACTAGCCAGCCTTTTTTGTTCTCCGTTTGACTGACGGCTGTTCTAATGACTGGACTTATATGTTCCATGACCTGATATTGATACGGAGAGCCCCATCCGTTGACCCCAAACAGCGAAACAGACTTAGAATACGCTTTGCGCGGCAAGGCTTGGAAAGTGTACTGGTTCCTACTCAAAAACGGCAATCCCGTCGGCGTCAGAGAAGTCCAACGTTCCCTGCACTTTAGCAGTCCAAGCATAGCTTTTCACCATCTTGAGCAGCTTCGTGAGTTAGGTTTGGTAGAGAAGCAAGAGGTAGGTGGGCATTATGCGTTGGTTGGGGAAGTGAAAATCGGCGTGCTTAGACATTACGTAAAGCTGGGTAAGTTGCTTTTCCCCCGGTTCTTCTTCTACGCGTTGTTCTCGTCGGTATTTTACGGGTTATACTTGGCGATTATGGTTCACAGTTTTACTCGAGATAATCTTTTCATAATCTTGTTTGGTGGTATCGTATGCGCGGTTTTCTGGTATGAGGCTTACCGTATTTGGGGTATGAGGCCATTCTAAAAAGTAGAACAATGTGTTCGTGGGCTTAGCATCAAATAAAAAAGTGTGCATTAGGTAGATTGGAGAAAAGGTGTATGGTTCAACGTGAAGTTAAAAACAAAACAGGCAAGTATGCAATTGCAGCGGTACTAAGTGCCGTTATGCTTGTAAGTGTGATTTACGTTTTTGGTGCAGTCCCCACGGTTTTTCCGCCTTCTCAATCTCCTACAGTTGGGGGGATGAAAACTTTTTCGTCTAACCAGCAAATCATAGATTACCTCACCGCTAACCAGCAGGGTTACGGCGCAAGCAGGGGACCACTGGATAGCAAGTTTTTTGGCAGCGGACCTGCCCCTGTTCCTGCACAGGTGACTTCAGGGATTGAAGGCTTCCTTGGTTTAGGTGAAACTAGTAGCTATACTTCCCAGCAAAGTGATGCTTCGGATTATTCAGGTACCAACATTCAAGTTGCCGGCGTTGACGAAGCCGACACCGTAAAAACCGACGGTCACTACCTATACACCATCTCCAACACAGTCCCAAACAGCATCTTTTACTACTCCACTTCACAAGCCCAAAACCTAAATGTCGTATACATAGTAGACGCTGACCCCCAGAATGCTCATGTTGTTTCAAAGATTGAGATGGGTAACGACACGCAGCCCGCAGGATTATACCTTAGCAGCGACGGCAACAAACTCGCGGTAATTGCATCCAAATATCAATTCGCCAATAACGGCGCTAGCTTGATGGGCGGGGAGGACCCTTTGATTATGCCTTACTACCAAGCCGACGTCTACACGTATATCAACATTTACGATGTGTCAGATAAGATAGCCCCTGTTTTAACTCGTAACTTTACTGCATCGGGTAGCTACTTCAACAGTCGCATGATCGGAGACGACATATATGCTGTTGTAAGCCAAACTGCTTGGGTGTACAACGGCGTGGTTTCGCTGCCCACAGTTTACGAAAACAAAAACAGCTATTCCGCGGCGCCCAGCAGCATCTATTACGCTGATATGAACGACAGCAGCTTTAGCTTCACAAGTTTCTACGGGTTAGATCTGGCAAACGACAATGTTGCAGCGACTAACATGACAGTAATGATGGGAGGTGCATCCACAATGTACGTTTCCGCTGACAACATGTATATTACTTACCCAAACTGGGAACCAGATAGTGGCTCCTACACTTCGATTTACCGTGTAGCCATTGATGGTTTACAGCTGCTTTTTGAAGCGGAAGGCAGCGTGCCCGGCAACACCATAAACCAATACTCAATGGACGAGTACAACGGTGTCCTCCGGGTGGCTACCAACTGGTACAGCATTGAAGGGGGACAAGTTAACAACGTTTATGCTCTTAACTTGGACCTCTCTGTTGTGGGTAAACTGGAAGGGTTGGCGCAAAACGAGAACCTCCACGCGGTACGGTTCATGGGAGACAAATGCTACCTCGTCACCTATCAGAAAACTGACCCGTTATTCGTAATTGACCTTAGCCAACCCAGAAACCCCACCGTGCTTGGCGAACTTAAAATCCCCGGTTACTCCGACTATCTGCATCCATACGACGAAACCCACCTAATCGGCTTGGGCAAAGAGGCCTTAGAGGCTGAAGAAGGCGACTTTGCGTGGTATCAGGGTTTGAAGCTGTCACTATTTGACGTGGGAGACGTGAGCAACCCCATACAGCTTGCTAACGTGACTATCGGCGACCGCGGTTCCGATTCCTTGGCGCTCACTGATCCGCATGCGTTTCTTTTTGACAAATCAAGAAACCTACTGGTGGTGCCCTTGAGCTTGGCGTTAGTGCCTGAGCAAAGCCGACAGTACGGTGCATCAGCTTATGGGCAGACAGTTTGGCAGGGGGTATATGTTTACAGCTTGAGCGTTGATGGTGGATTCACTTTACAGGACAGAATTAGCCACCTTGACCCCGCATTGCTTGGTAGCGACGGCAACTTGAAGAACACCGAAGACTACTACTCGACAATAAACAACTGGGTAACTCGATCGTTATACATCGGCAATGTGCTTTACACTGTTTCGGCAGGCGAAGTAAAACTAAATAGCTTAAGCGGCCTGTCGCAAATAGCCGAGGTACCTCTCATTTAGGCAATCAGATAACTGTTGTTCTCCAACCCATTTTTATTTTTTTAGTTTAAGAAGACAAGAATCCTCCTCTATTATATTCCTATAACTCGAGAATAACCGACAATTTTATTTTGGCGTCTGGCTGGGTTTTGCGGGCTGCTTGCCGGTGCAAAATAAAAAAATGTAACTCACCCGCTGACATCCAATTAAAGGTTAAAAGTCACCTCTGCCCATTGATTAAATGGTATGAGCTGTGAATCTTGTTTTTTGGCTCCTTGACGTCAACCACAAAGCAGACGATGGCGCTTTTGAGCTACAACTCTGGGGTATAACTCACTCAGGTAGCCGAGTGCTTATTGTGGACCGAGGCTTTACCGCATACTTCTATGCGGTACTTCATGGAGGTGCAGACCCAAACAAAGTCGCCCAAGAAATCCTCTCTGGGCATTATGATTTGGTTGCGTCGACGGAGACTGTTTCTCGTAGATTCTTCGGTAAACCCGTCTCAGCCATAAAAATAACCGTCAAAGACCCCCAAGCAGCATCTAAACTGGCTAAACTCATCCGAAAAATAGATGGCGTGGACGACTGTCTCGAAGACGACATTCGCCCCTCTATGCGGTACCTCATCGACAACGGCATAGCCCCTTGCAGCTGGGTAGCAATCGAAGCCGCAGAGGTAGTCGACGCTGGAGCGGCGCGGGTGGATGGAATGTACAGTGCAGAGTCGCCGCCGAAACGCACAGTTGAGGAAGAGGTTGCGCCGCCGCTTCGAGTGCTGACGTTTCATTTGATGGGTTACAGCCACGAAGGCACCCCCCAACCAGACCGAAATCCCGTCATGGTTATCTCTACAGTAACGGACAGCGGGGAAGAAAAACAGTTCATGCTCGGCGACTACGGAAACGACAGGGAGCTGCTTGAAGCCTTTACCATTTACATTAAAGAGTACGACCCCGATGTCATCGTTGCCTACGGCGCCAATACGTCAGACTGGAATTACCTTAAAAAGCGTTGCCACATCCACAAACTCAAACTCGACTTTGACCGCAATGCTTCGGAGCCTCACACCAGCGTCTACGGACATATCTCCACAACAGGAATCACAAACTTGGACTTAGCTGATTTCGCTGACTTGTTTCCCGAAGTCAAAGTCAAAACTCTCCCAAATCTCGCCGCCTACCTTGAAGTAAGTGCGAAAAACCCGCCTGTCGAGGACTTGCATTTTGCGGATTGGTGGGATAACCCTGAAAAACGCCCTGAGTTGCTTGAGTTCGGGTTGGATTCGGCACGGGAAACCCTTGCGGTTGCGTGGCTGCTTATGGATTTGGCGATGCAACTCTCTGTGCTGACCAGTCTGCCATTGGACCACGTTATGACTGCAGCTTTTGGCTTCCGAGTTGAATGGTACCTAATTAGTCGAGCGCAAAAAACAGGTGAGTTGATTCCCCGGCGAATGGAGCAAATCTACCAGACATACACAGGCGGATTAGTGCTCACACCCACCCCAGGCTTACACGACAATATTGCGGTGTTGGACTTCAAATCAATGTACCCAAACATCATGATAACCTACAACCTTTCCCCCGACACTTATGTGCAGCCGGGCAGCCCAGAACCAGAAGGCGGAGTCTACGTTGCGCCCGAAGTTGGATACAAATTTCGTAAAGCTCCGGATGGATTCTTCAAACAGGCGCTTAGCTACCTAATCGAGGTGCGCGATGAAGTTCGACGCAAAATGAAGCAACTAAGTAACAGAGGCGTGGAGTTTCGAGTTCTGGATGCACGGCAGAAAGCAGTAAAAATCCTAACCAACGCCGCCTACGGCTACGCCGGCTGGGTGGGCGCACGCTGGTACCTCAAGCCCGTGGCTGAAGCAGCCTCCGCTTGGGGACGCCACATAATCCTTTCGGCGGCGCAGATGGCAAAAGACGATGGCGTCGAGGTGATTTATGGTGACACCGACAGTTTATTCATAAAATACGAACCCGCCAAAGCCCATAAACTTCAAGAAAAGATTAAAGCTGAACTCAAATTGGACGTTGAAGTCGGTGCAGTATACAAACGCATCTTCTTTACTGAAGCCAAAAAACGCTACGCAGGACTGCGGGTGGACGGCAGCCTGGATTTCGTTGGGTTAGAGGTTATTCGGGGCGATTGGGCTGAGGTTGCTAAACAAGTCCAAGAGCATGTCTTGGAGATAATCCTGCGGGAGCAATCGCCGGAAAAAGCCATGGAGTATGTCCACAAAGTTGTAACTAGCTTGCGCAACCGTAAAGTGTCCATAGCGAATTTGATTATTTGGAAAACTTTGACTAAGCCGCCGCAACAGTACGCAATCAAAGCACCCCACGTTGAAGCGGCAAAGCAGCTAATCGAGCGAGGCTGGCAGCTGGGAGCAGGTGACAAAGTAGGATACGTGATTTTGTCAGGTAAAGGCAGGTTGTATAGCCGCGTGAGACCTTATATCTTTGCTGATTTGGTTGATGTGGACGTGGACTACTATGTAACTAACCAAATACTGCCCGTCGCAGCACGGATACTCTCGTTCTTCAAAGTATCCCAAAATGAACTGCATAGAAAAGAAACAAAAAAAGCAGAGGAAAAGAGCCTAACAGACTACTTCTAACTGGGGGGTATAATTTTTTGGAAAGTTAGGAGTTCCACGTTTGTTGCGGGTTTGACTGCTTCAGACACACGGGAAGCGACAATTCGTTTTATGGCTTTTTCCCCCGCTATGTCTACAATGCGCTGGGTGATGATGCCGTCAAACACAACTGTGTTGACGTCTGAGATTTGCTGGAGTTTCTCTGCAAGCTGACTTACTGGTAGGCGCTCAATGAGTTCAAGTTTGTCGTTTAACAGCACCGCTTCGAGTGTGCCAACAAGTGCTTTGGCTGCTTGGATGACGCTGTCTGGGACCTCGATTTTGGGGCGCTCTGGGGCAGTCACCTTTTTGGGTGCCGGCGGCTGCGGAGGGGATGCCAGCTGCGGTTTGCCGCCGCCTTCTTTTAGCTCGGCAACAGAAAGTTTGCCATCGATGGCTTCCTGGATTTCTTTACAATTGCATTCCTCAATTTCTTTGCCTCGTGGTGCGCGGCCGACGAATTTGACGTTGGTGACTTGGAGGAGTTCTTTTTGGATTAGGTCGCCGCCTCTGTCGCCGTCTAAGAGTGCCGTGGCGAGGCGTTCTTTGGTGATTTTGCGGATTGAGTCTGGGACTTTTGCGCCTTCCAACGCAACCGTGTTAAAAATGCCGCAGCGCATGAGGTTTATGATGTCTGCGCGTCCTTCAACAACGAATATTTCTTTGGAGCCTTCTAAGCCAGGACCTGCAGGGAGGTCTTCAGGTCCGTATTTTTCGACTTTGCCGACTTTCATTGTTTCACTGATTTCTTTGTAGACTTCATCGACGCTTGGCATGGATTCGATGTTCCATTTATGAAGGATTTCTTTGGCGCGGTCGATGATGATTTTTCGGCGGGCTTCGCGGATGTCTTCGATGCGTTCGAGAATGACTCTGGCGCTGCAGGGTCCGACGCGATTTATGCTCTCTACACTCGCTGCGATGAGTGCTGTTGATACGCGGTCAAGGCTGGTGGGTATAGTGATAGCGCCGTGTGTGCGGTCGTTTTTAGAATGCAAATCAATTTCGATTCTGCCGATGCGTCCAGTTTTCTGCAGTTCGCGCAGATCCAAATCGGGTCCGAAAAGACCTTCCGTTTGCCCGAAAACTGCCCCTATGACGTCGGGTTTTTCAACTACTCCTTCAATATCAAATTTAGCGTGTACAACGTACTTTATCGTAAAGGTTTGGGATGTTCCCGTAAGTGTGACTCTCCTGTAAATTATTTATTATTTTTGATTGATGTTAATCGCACTTTGTAGGTTAATACCTACAATGATGAGATTTAATTTGACTAATTAGAAATTTAGTGGCGACCCATCTAATAATACTTGTGGTGTTAAACAAACGACAGAATGTAGCTTGTATTGGCGGGTACCTACAAGTAAGTACATGGCTAAAACACCCTTTTTTGAGGGTTAACCCGTCACCTTAAATAATAAAAACAACAAAAGAAAAGAGCGACTTCCAAATGAGCCTAAACCTAAAACCCGAATATGACCGCCTCCTACCTCGCATGTCCGATGAAGAATTCGCTCAGCTAAAAGAATCCATACGTACCGAAGGGCAACACTACCCCATTATAGTAAACGAGGACCTTGTGGTTTTAGATGGTCACCACCGCTACCGCGCATGCATCGAACTGGATATTGAACCCGATTTTGAAGTTAAACGGTTCGAGGATAAACTTCTTGAGAAAAAATTCGTCATCGAAGCCAACCTAAGACGCCGACATCTTAATAACTTCCAGCTTGTCGAGTTGGCGGTTCCGCTACTGGAAGTCGAAAAAGCTCTTGCAAAGCAACGGCAAAAAGAAGGTGGTAAAAACGGTCGCGAAGCACAGTTGGGGTTAGCGTCAGATGACGCTGAGTCAGAACTTGAGCCGCTTCTCAAAGCTAAAGCAGCTGAGGTTGTGGCTAAAAAAGCCGGTGTTTCCACACGCACACTTGAGCGGGGAAAAAAAATCTTGGAGAAAGCCAGTGAGGATGAGAAGCAGGCGTTGCGGGATGGGAAAACCAGTATTTCTCATGTTTATCAGGAGATTGTGCGAGAAGAAAAACCTCCTAAACCCGTCGAGGAGCAGCCTACTCAGGCTGCTGAGTCGGAGGGGGACTTGCAGAATAAGCTTGAGTTGATGGAGTTGCTTGAGCGGCTTGAAAAAGAGGAGCTGCGGTGCCCAAGCTGTGGCACACATATGTTTGAGTGCAGTGGCTGTCACAAGACTCTTAGGCAACTGCTAAAAGAATATGCTAAAAAAGACACCTAAACGCCATCACTTCGCATTTTTCTATGGAAAATGTTGATTAAGTAACATCACTCTATGAAATCTAAGAGTGCTTATTGTGAAAGCGATTATCGACGCCACCAAATGCCAGATGTGTAAAAAATGTCTCGTCGCTAAAGAGTGTCCCATCAAAGCGGTTTTCCGCATTGGCGACGATGAACCCGCAGTGGTGGATATGCGGCTCTGCCACGGTTGCGGAGTATGCGCAGCAGTGTGTCCCAGGCAAGCTGTCGAAATAAAAGAAGGCTAATCTGCTAGTGCATTTTGTTTTCCATTATGTGCCTAAAAATGCGTTGTTCGGCTTTGCGTAGATGCTCAACCACCGTGGAATCCACAAGCCCAAGCTTGGCGGCTAACTCTTCTGTGTTAACTCGGCGTGGGATATCATAGTATCCCATTTTATACGCCGCCAACAGCACTTCTTGCTGCTTCTCCGTTAGCTGGCTAAGCGGCGAGATGGGTGAAAAGTTGGCGTCTGTTAGCAGCACCACGCGGTAGTGGATGCCGATGGCGTCAAGTTTTTCCATGAAATCTTTAATTTGAGGTTCACTACCCAAAAAAGAGAACTTCACCTTGCCCTCTTCTATGCCTAAGGGAGGAAATAAATAGCCGCCTTCTAAGCCGATGTAGTTCAGAGCGGAGGAAAGGGTTGGGGAGCCGCTGCGTATGAACAGTATGTAAGCACCGTTTTTTTCTTTCTCGATTACCTGCGCTTCTAAGAGTAAGCCACCTTTAAGGAGCTCTTGTACGTTAATTTTGGGGTCTGTGAATTCTACTTTGGAGATGGCGGCGAATTCTTGGTCGTCTTGCCTAAGAAAATATAAGAGCTCTAGGGACTTGATTTTTTTTAGTGGAGGTAACTCTATGCCTGCTTTGATAAGTTCCTTTTCAGAGAGTTCCAAGATTACCCGTCGCATATCATACAATGCCTGTTTTTATCATATATGCTTGTTGGGACCCGAGTATATTCGGTACAACCTTAAAGAGCCGCCTCAACATCCATTCAAAGATTAAAATTAACATAGGATCGCCTATCAACAAGAAAAGACGGTGTTATATCGTGTCAAACGGAAAAGTGAACTCCTTTGGTAAACTTGGACGCTTAATTACGAAGCGCAAGTTCTCAATCATTGCTGCTTGGATGCTGCTTTTGGCAATCATCCTACCTGTGGTTTTAACTGCTACCGGCGTGACTTCGCTGACGCTAAACAACTCCTCAGAAAGCGACTCAGAATCGGCACGGGCTGATGCCATCATCAAAGCACAGTTCCAAGGCTCGGTATCCAACGATTCACTGGTTGTCATCATCTCGACGGACGACGCTTCATCCTTAGCAACGCAACGTTTTATGGACGATTTAAACGAGAAACTTACTCAAAGCAGCGCCATCAAAGGCTTAGAAAACATAACAACCGTTTACTCAATTCTTATACCCGCGTTGAATGCAACAAACGAAGGCGTTTATGAAGCCTATGAAGGCGGAAACTTAACCTATAACCTGCTCTACAGCGTCCCAACCATATACTCCAATGTTTGGTACCAAGCCTATAACGAGACCAAAGAGGGGCAGCTAATGCCTGGCTTAAACCAGACTGCGCAGGGGATTTACTTAACCGCTGACAACGCCAACATGACTTACTATTTGCTTTATAGTGTGCCTGCAGCATACTCTGGTATATGGGCAGGCGCGTACATTACACTTAACAATGCCAACTTAACTTACAACCTGCTTTACAGTACGCCTGCGATTTATCTCCAAGCTTGGCAGAGAGCGATGGCTGGTACTTCAGGTGACGTAGCTCAATCCAACATCATCGCTAACCAGACCACTGCAGAAACTCTTTACGCAGCAGACCCCGAAGCCTACCAACTTTACACTTCACAGCTTCTACAAGTTTTCTATAGCACTTGGGCGCAAAGTTTCTCTGATTCCTCAACTTCAGTTTGGACACCTGTTGAGCGTGCGGTATTTGCGTCGGACCAGACCAATCAAATCTATATCAACAATTTTTTGGCTGGCAACGCCACAGCGCAAACGTTTGTAACCGCCCTAACCGACACTCTCACTTTGCAGGATTACTTAAACAACGCTGCAAACCAAACCGCCAATAACGTCGCTTTAGCAGACTTCGCCATTGAATTCATTGCTTCACAACCTCCAAAGGATACCTCTGCCTCCTCCTACATTACGGCGCCAGAAAGCTACTACAACCTAGACGCTTACACCATCACAGCGCTCAACAACGCCGCCTACGCTCAAACCCAAGCCATGCTTCAAGCCGCCGACCCCGACGCCTACGCCCAGTACACATCCCAGCTGCTATATGCATTTAACATGTCTTGGGTGATGAGTTTCCAAAACCCCCAGACAGCCTACTTTAACTCCACCACTCGAGCTTCGCTTGCCGCCGACATGACCAACCAGCAGTACATCCAAACAGCGTTTGCAAACAATCAAACCATGCAGGATTTCATGAATGGCTTAACCGATACTTTCTCGCTGGAGACTTTCCTGTTTAAAAGCCAAGAACAAAACAACGAGCAAATTGCAGATTTCGCTATCCAATACGTAGCTAACCAGTCCGATGCGGCAGTTTCCTTTGTGGAAGCAGCTTACCATCTAGGCAGATACCCCTATCAAGGCTCTATATCCGAATTAGCGGACAACATCATTTGGTATTCCGAACTCTACGGCATGGACAAGTTAATTCCTATCTTTAACAAAATCGCCTATGACACCACAAAAGACATCCTAAAAGACATAGACCAAGATGCATACAACGACTACACCTCGCACATGCTGGAGTACTTCGACGATGCCTGGATTAGTCGTGTACCAAACTCGCCTTATCCAGCGATAGGCTGGGTTAACCACACCGCCTCCACTGCAGCTGACATCGCAAATGCCCAGTTCATCCCCGAATACCTGAGCGACGGTCAAGACTTCGCTGAGCAAATCGCCTCCACACTCAAACTCCAGGATTACCTTGACGCTAACACCTCTGAAAGCAATAGAAAGGTCCAAGCCGTAACCATAAACTACGTCGCTAACCAGTCTGGGCTCTCAAAAGAGTTGGTGACTGCGGTTTGGAGCATGGGCGAAAACGCAACCAACACTGAACTGCAGATTCTTGCTTCGCAAATTGTTTCTAACCCTGCCGTCTATAACGTTAGTGAACAATTCAACCAGTTAATCGATAGCTTTGTTTCTCCCTCAAAAAATGTAACATTAATTTCAATCACGTTTGTAGAATCCAACGACGACAACGTCCCAGTAATTCGAGGTATCATAGCAGACTTAATGGAAAAAACCCCCGGGGATGTTAACTCTGCGCAAGTCACTGGCACAGACGCATTAAACTACGACTTTGGGCAATCCACAAACGAAGACTTAGACATTATCCTACCCATCACCATTGTGTTGTTGGTCGGTGCTACGGGGTTGTTCTTCCGCTCAATTGTCACCCCCATTATCACTTTAGGTACAATCGGTGTGGGTTTAGGTGTTTCACAGATATTCCCCTATCTCATCAGCACCTACATCAACCCCGTGGACTACACGGTCTCAACCGTGCTCTTGACTGTTTTAATCGGCGTAGGCACAGACTACAGCATATTTATTATAGCGCGTCACAGAGAAGAACGTATCAATGGTCTGCCCTTGTTTGAAGCCATCAAGAAATCCATCACCTGGGCAGGCGAATCC
This sequence comes from uncultured archaeon, assembly GCA_963810275.1. Classification (GTDB taxonomy): domain Archaea; phylum Thermoproteota; class Bathyarchaeia; order Bathyarchaeales; family Bathycorpusculaceae; genus Bathycorpusculum. The sequence goes on along the minus strand of CAWENF010000020.1, from coordinate 38,675 downwards.
ATCGTTACCAGTGGCGCAACCGTCATAATATCCTTCTTTGCCCTGGCAGGTACGTCGATGATTTTGATGCAGTCCATGGGCATCATAGTCGGTTTAGGCGTGCTCGTCACGCTGTTAGCTTCACTCACGTTTGCACCCGCTTTAACAGCGATCTTAGGTGACAGAATTTTCTGGCCAAACTCTGGCGAGCGTTTTGAACGCTACGCAAAAACAATCTCTGCAAAGAACCAACGCCGAGGAGGTTACTTCGCCAGAAGCGGCGCTTTCTCAGTAAAGCATGGTAAAGCCATTATTTTGCTTGCTGTACTGATCACTTTGCCGGCTTTCTACGTCTACGCAACCACAACGCCGACCTATGACATGCTGGGCGCTGCCTCAAACGATATAGAATCTATTGCTGCATCAAACACAATGACTGACTCGTTTGGTGGCGGAAGACTAATGCCCACCTACGTTGTGGTGACGTTTACACAGCCTATTCTGTATACTAACGGAAGCTTCAACGACGCTGAGATGACGACGTTGCAGCAGATTTCCCAAACTATTGCTAATCAAGCTGGTTTGCAGGAAGTCACTGGACCCACTATGCCGTATGGCGATCCTGTAGATTATATGAAAATTACTAACGACACTGACCCCGCTACTTACAATAGCATGTTAAGCGCCATCGGTGAGGACAACAGCTCAGCACTTATAACGGTCAAATTCAGCGTTGACCCCTACTCAACCCAAGCCATGGACTACGCAAGTGACATCCGAAACCAACTTCATCAAGAATATGACAACTCAGACGGTGTCTCAGCAATATATCTTGGGGGCACAACAGGCGGCAGTCTTGACACCAGAATAAGCTTCGAGAACCAGTTCAACCAGATTCTCCCTATCGTAGCAGTCGGTGTTGGTATAGTGCTCTTCTTTGTATTAGGATCACTAATATTGCCTGTGTTTGCAATCCTGTCAGTGCTTATGAGCATCGTTTGGACTTTAGCGGTTACCATACTGGTGTTTAATGCTGCATATGGCTTTGGCTTGCTCTTTATCACGCCGCTGATACTGTTCGTGCTGCTTCTGGGCTTGGGCATGGACTATAACATCTTCATCCTAACCCGCATCCGCGAAGAAGCCGCAAAAGGCCAGCACCAAAACGATGCCATCGTAAACGCGATTCAACAGACAGGCGGTATCATCACTGCAGCAGCAATCATCCTCGCTGGCTCATTGGGTGCGCTAATGCTGTCTAGCAATCTGATGCTGGCGGAAATGGGTTTTGCCTTCGCCTTTAGCATCCTCATTGACGCCTTGATTGTGCGAACATACATTGTGCCTGCAGTGATGTCAACCTTTGGAAAATGGAACTGGTACAACCCAATCAAACGCCTGCAGCGTGTCAAAGATGACAACAAAATCGCCGCTGAACCATCAGCAGAAAGCTCTGAGAATTCGGAAGCCGCTGATAAAACAAAGTAATTTTTTCTTTTTTATTTTTTTTATCCAACCGCCAAAGCAGCCGCCGCCAAAGTGTATACTAAGACCTGTTCCCAAATCAAAACAATCCCGTAGCGCCATTTTTTATACTTGTTTTGGAAGCATAAAAAATATAGCTCAAGCGCCGCAACTTATTCAGGTGAATTTAATGCAGCGTTCCTACTCTCGCTTGCTTGGAGTCGTCGGAAAACCCAACACCGGCAAATCAACCTTCTTCTCAGCCGCCACATTAGCAGCGGCGGATATAGCAAACTACCCGTTCACCACCATAAAACCAAACCGTGGTGTCGGCTACGTCCGAACCCAATGTGTCCACCCCGAGTTTGGAATGCAGGACAACCCCAAAAACAGTCTATGCCTTGACGGGGCTCGCCTGGTGCCCGTGGAGCTCATAGACATCGCAGGCATCGTGCCCGGCGCATGGGAAGGCAAAGGCTTGGGCAACCAGTTCCTAGACGAAATCCGCCGCGCAGACGCCCTGATTCACATTGTAGACGCTTCAGGCGGCACTGACTGTGAGGGTAAAAGCTGCAAACCCGGGGAACATGATCCGCTCGAGGATGTGCAGTTTCTCGAAAAAGAAATCACCATGTGGATGGTAACGATTCTTAAGAAAGATTGGCCGCGTATATCCCGAACAGCCGAGCAGGATAAAAAAGGCATCGCACACCACTTCGAAGACCGCCTCTCAGGCTTAGGCATAAAAAAAGCATACGTGAACGAAGCCATAAGGCAGGCAGGCTTAAACATCGACAAACCCGCCACATGGAGCGACGAAGACTTTTACCGCTTCGTGGACCAGTTGCGGCGGCTCTCAAAGCCCATGCTGATTGTGGCTAACAAGATGGATTTGCCCGCTGCTGAAGCCAACTTGGAGCAACTAAAGAAGTTGGACTACATTGTGGTTCCAGCCAGCGCCGAAGCCGAACTCGGCCTACGCAGAGCCGCCGAGAAAGAATTAATAAGCTACAAACCCGGCGATCCTGACTTCAAGATTCTTCAGCCAGAAAAACTCTCCGCTGGACAAAAAGCTGCGCTGGAGAGTATCCGCGAAAAAATCCTAAAACCAAACGGCGCCACAGGCATACAACAAGCCATAAACAATGCCTACCTCAAGCTACTGGACATGATAGCCGTCTACCCCGTCGAAGACGTTGAACACCTAACCGACCACAACGGCCGTGTCCTACCTGACACATACCTCGTGCCAAAAGGAACAACAGCACATCAATTTGCCTATGTCATACACACCGAACTAGGCGATAACTTTCTTTTCGCCGTGGATGCAAGGGACAAACGCAGAATCGGAGAAGACGCAGTGCTAAAAGACCGAGACGTAATCTCGATCGTGAGCACCAAAAAACGAGCCTAACCCTCAAAAAACAAATGTTGCAAATAGCCTGATTTAGGTCACTGGGAAATGCAGTTCGCCCACGCTGTAGTAGACGATTTCGCCTCTGCGGTTCATAACTGCTAAAATCAACTCTTTCTTTTGAGTTTGGCACTTCTGCAACGCCACCGCCAAGTCGTTAATGGGGAGCGGCTTACCTTCTTGTGTGCCCAAAATGAGATAGGGCGCAGTGTCTTTGCCGTATGAGCCACGTTCGTAGATTCGGAAGTCGATGTTTTCGCCGAAGCCTTCTCGCACTACGTAGCCTCGGCTTCGTAGGTCGCGGTAGACGAGGTAGTTTGCCCATGCATTTTCGTCTTTTGCTTCATAGCAGTTCAGCAGTGTTTGGAAGTCGATGGATTTGCCTGTTTTTGTTTTTACGTCGAGCATTTCTTTGTCTTGGAGGTAGAGCGACTCAAAAAAAGCTAATGTGAATACTTTGTCTTCTTGTGTGCCATAGCCGCGACTGGTAAGTTGGTCAATGCTGCTTTGCTCGGTCACAATTACGCCTTTTTCATTTAAGACACCGCTTGTTCGGAATTCTATTGGAGCTGCTTTTTTGGGTTCGCTCATCACTTATGCAACCGTTATGGCTTGATTTGGTTTTGTATGCTCTTTAACGTTGTGCTGCTTTTTTTCAGCCTAATTTGGTAAATTAGACTTCATAGCGAAATGACTTTTACGTCCAAGAAGCCACTCACATCGCTGTTTCTGTGGGCGATGGTTTTTGAAGTCCTATCCCTACATAGAAATCGCCAATAATTATCTATATATGACTACACCAAAACCGTGTGGCAACAATTCTATCTGAAGATGGCAACACAGCTGTAACCAGAATTTACCCTCGCCTCTTAGCATAAAAGAGTTGACGGCGCTCCTATTTGAGTGTGGTTTTATGGTTAAAAAAATTTTTAAAAACTTAAGAGTCACCCTTTAAGCGAGAATTCAGAGACATAAGGCGTCTTTGCAGAAAAGAATTAGAGCGGAAACTTGTCGAACTTGGCGAAGTCCTTTCTGGTGTAGATGCCATCCTCTGTTATAATGCCTGCGACGTATTTGAGTGGTGTAGCGTCAAACGCTGGGTTATATACTGCTACGCCGTCGGGTGCGGTTTGTTGGCAGCCCACATGGGTGACTTCTTCTGGTTTGCGTTCCTCAATTTCGACGTCGGCGGCTTTGCGTGTCAGGTCAAAGGTGGATTTAGGTGCCGCCACATAGAAGGGGATGCCGTGCTCATGCGCCAATACAGCGACTCCGTAGGTTCCAATTTTATTGAAAATTGCGTCTTGCACGATCCGGTCGGCTCCGACGACGACTTTTTGGATTAAGCCTTTGCTCATGACATGTGCCGCCATGTTGTCGGTGATAAGTGTGACTGGGATGCCGTCGCGTTTAAGCTCATACGTTGTGAGGCGTGCGCCTTGTAGCAGTGGGCGGGTTTCGTCTGCGTACACTTGAATTTTTTTGCCTTCTTCCCATGCCGCTCTGATTACTCCTAGTGCGGTACCGTACTCGACAGTTGCCAGTTCCCCGGCGTTACAGTGGGTTAGGATGGTGTCGCCGTCTCTGATGAGGGTGGCACCGTGTTTGCCTATGGTGTGGTTTTGTGCGGCGTCTTCGTTGGCAATTGCTTGCGCTTCAGCAATGACTGTGGCTTTTAGCTTCTCAACGCTGCCGCCTGTGACTTTAGCTTTGGATAGGACGCGGTCTACGCCCCAGAATAAGTTAACTGCGGTTGGGCGCTGGCGCTTTATGAAGTTGCCTGCGGTTTCGATTTCCTTGTAGAACTGCGCTGGGATTTTGGCTGTTGAGTTGTACGCAGCTATGGCTACTCCGAAGCCTCCAGCTGCTCCCAGTAGGGGTGCGCCTCGAACTCGGAGCATTTTGATGGCTTCTGCCATTTGCTCGACTTTTTTGATTTCTAAGGTGACTTCTTGGAGTGGAAGCTTGGTTTGGTCTGGGGTTATTACAGTGCCGTTTTGCCATTTAATCATCCGCATAAGTTTTGCCTCCTTATTGAGCTTAGTTGTGGTATGGGTGTGTTAAAGATTTTGATGCACCATTAAGCTTGCAGTTGTCCGGTAATTTAGCCTTCTCGGTTTGACAGTTTTGACCTTAAAATGATTGCTAATGCAACAAGAAAGCAAACGGCAGCCAAAAGAACTAGAATGGCAACGATATTTTGCTCGACAAAAGATGCTGCCGCATCCAAGAAATTGATTGCATAGCTTTGAGGTGTGGAAGACTGGTGTTCTTTTGGTGCGTATTCAAAGGGGATGCTCGATGGCAAGCTAATTTCGCCCGTTTGGAGTGGTAGTGGTGAACCCAGGTTTAACCAGTTGAACTGGATTGCAACGCCGTATAAATCTAAGGTTGACACTGAGTTTTCTGAAAATATCAGGTCATTTGAGGGGTACATTAGGTCGTTGGTGCTGTTGCTGTGGCCTAAGCCAAGAACATGTCCAAATTCGTGTGTTGCAACGTTCATCATTCCATCGGGGTTGAATGATAGTGTTTGTGAGGACGTTGCTAATGTGACAGTACAATGATCTATGTGGTCTGCTGTAGATGGGTATGTTGTGGTTTGGCCCAGTACGAGTTTGTTTTGCTGGGGGATTGTTTCTGCGTAGTTGAAGTAAACGTCATATCCTTCTGATGTTTGCTGGTCAACTTTGAATTCAAAGGTTAATCTAGATAGGTATGCGAAATCTGGGTATTTGTCTGCGAAGAAGTCTATGGCGGCTTTCCAGTTTTCAATTGCGTATATGGTTGCGTTTAAGAATTCTGGTTGCCACCAACTCTCGTTGGAGGCTTCGATTATTAAGATGTTTAGTGTTGACTTATTCCATGTGGTGCTTGAGATTTCCAATTCAACTGTATCTGGCGCAGCTTGAGCAAGAGAAATCGGCATGAGCAAAAGAAAAATAGCAAAAATAACTAGAAACTTCATCAATTAACAATAGAAAAGGGAAATAAAAACTGTTACGGTTTAGCTTGAATTGTCAAAGGGAGATTTGAGGTGTGTTACCACTTCAACAGGACTATCCTGACCACTTTTTAGTCGTTTCTTCCATTCCTCGCCGACTGCAATAAGCGAGAATATGCCTGAAACCTCCGCCTTGGACTTTTTAACGAGGTTAACAAGCGCCTCTTGGGTTTCGCCGCTCTTAATCATGTCATCCACCACTAGAACGCTATCGCGTTTTTTGATGGATTCTTTGGGTATGTACAGCGTGACTGTGACACCGCTGTCTCTCCCAAGAATGTATGTCTCTTCGAGGAATGTTTTAACGCCGACTTCTTTGTTGCGTTTTGCTACAATTAAGTTTACGCCAAGTGCGTTGGCGACCATAGTGGCTAGCGGAATGCCATCTGTTGCGGCTGTTAAGATTTTTGTGACGCGTTTGCCTGCGAAATTAGCGAGGGCATGGTTGGCGGCTTGTTGGAGGATGTTGTAGTCGCCGACAATTTCGGTGTTGTCGAAGTAGCCAAGGTCGTCAAATTTGATGCGGCTGCGAAGTTCGGCTTCTAAGCCAACTAATTTCGTGAGGACTCGCCAGAGTTGTTTGGCGCGGGTGGTGTTGGGGAGGACGTGGCCTTTGGCGTAGCGGCTTAGCACGGTGACGGGTAAGCCCGTTTTGGAGGCTAACTCGCGGTAGGTTATGTTGCGTTTGTATTTTGCTGTTCGTAAAAGTTCGATTGTCATTAAACGTAATTTTAAGTCTTCTGCGTGAGTGCTCAACTTGCCTCTTCTCTCCAAATTTACATTTATGCGTCAAATACTATTATTGAACTTAATAGTACATCTTGAAATTTATAACTTTCCGTTAAAAATATTGTCGGAGCCGCAAACCCGAAAATAAGCGAGTGAAACGGCTAGAATTTAGTGAAGTAAAGCGCACCGTCTTTTTTGAAGCCTCGAAGTAATTCACAGTGACGCAAAACCGCAAACTCGCGTTCTAAATCCACCATAGATAGGGACAGCGTTTGGAGTATATCGTCGCGGCTGATTAGGCCTTTGGATACGACTAAATTGTAGATTTCCTTTTGTGTCTCGTTTAAGCCATCGGTTTCTGTTTGTCCAAGTTGCTTGCGAAGGGTCAATGTGGAATGTACCGCGATAGGATCACAGGTCTTTGGAGGATTAATCAAATTAAACATGCAGTCTTCACATAGAGTTTTGCCTTGGTAAGTGTTTGCTTCAACTACTGAGAGTTCTAATTCACATTTCTCACATTTCATGATAGGAGCCTCGGTCACGATAAAGCTTAATTGTATATTTTGGTTTCGCAGCTATTCGTGGGATTAAGGTTTAATAAACGAGTTTGGAATGTCTATATTTCATCTTGGGGGTACAAGTGATGCAGCGGCTTCAAAGACTCTTCATAATCGCATTGTTCGGCGCCATAATCTTCGTCGGAAACGTTTTCCTGCCTGCACCCTTTAATTATCTCATGATGGCAGTCCAAGCCGTCCTCCTTGCTCTCAGTTCACTTTTCATCAAAAAAGTTGGCGCCATGTACGTGGGTGCGATCGGGGGCCTACTAACAGCGCTGGCGTGGTCCTCACTGGGACCGTTTACGTTCTTTTTTGCTTTTCTCTTTGGAGTTTTCGTGGATGTTTTTTTCTTCGCCTTCAAAGTTAAAGCTACAAGAGAAGGGGTAAACCGAAACCGCTTAATTGCTGCGATGGCAGCTGCAACATTCCTTATAGGGATTTTTAGCTATTCTGCTTTTGCTTATTTACCTCAGTTCTTCTACACGCAAGGCTTATCATATTTCAGTTTGTTCATTCAGCCCAGCCCAATATTGACTGCACTCGTAATATTTATGGGGCCAGCGGTTGGGGTAGCATCTGGCTATGCGGCGGCTTATCTCTGGAACAAATACCTTCGCCACATCTGTGTATAGCTACGGCTTGTAGGTGGCTTTGATTTTCTGGTCCACAAGTTGGGCAATTGTAAGGCTGGATATGAATATGTATTTTACTCCTAGCAATTCGGCGAGTTCGGCGGGTTTTTGGTCCTGAGTGACTAAAACTTGGCAGTGTTTCTGTGCGTATTCGACGACTTCTCTATCTTTCGCTGACTTCAAACCCGCTTCCTGCGCTGTCTGCACTTCGTAGCCGAGCGTCTCGAAGTACTCTTTGAGTCCAGCATACATTTCGTCAAGTAAAAGCTTCATACTCTTTTTTGGGGTGGAGAATCTTTTATGTTTTCCCCAAACACGGTTACTCGATTAAGAGCAAAGCAAAGGAATCAGCCTTCTTGTTGAAAGGAAACTGATAATGAATACCTGCGTTTTTGGCGGTTTTCGAGACGTTTACTCCTATTGCGTCCTCTGACATACGCATTAATTCGGGGTGGCGGCAGATTTTTGTTTCCGTGTTACATTTATCACAGAGTTGACAGTGTCCCGAAATAAATGACATAGCCAATGTGTAGCCCTGTTTCATAGCGGCTTTTTCCAAGTCCACGACAGTTTGGAGCATGCTTATTTTGCTGTCTTTCCAGCCTTGCCAGAATGCTGATGCTTTCTCTTTCATATCTTTGGGTACGGTGGAGTCGGTTTGGTATGTCATGAGGTATTTATAGACTTCTGGCTCGCAGGATGCTGAGGTGGTGAATTTCATAAACATGGCATAGCCGTATTCAGCAACTATTTTTCTGAACTGCTCGGCGGTGGGTGTGTAGGGTGGGCAGGCCAGCGTTTCGCCGTAGTGGTTACAGCCTACTTTACATTTGAGCACCACTCGGTCCTCAATCACGATTTGGTTTGCCGGAATGATTTTTGCATCTGCTGTGCCTTGTTCGAGGGCGAGTTTGGTGAGAAAAGCGTATTTTTCTGGTTCAGTTTGAGCCATTTGTTGTCACTGCTTTTGGGTTTGAAGGCATGTTTTTTGATATAACGTTTGCGGCGTCTTTGCCCAAAAACGAAGTTGGGTGCTGTAGCTAAAGAACAGTTAGGCTGGGTTTTTTGATGCTGCTTTTAAGCTCTCGGCTGATGCCTCGGGCGAAACTGTGTTGATGTAGATGCCTGTGCTTTTCTCAAATCCCGCCCAAGTCGCTACTTTAGGGTACACTTCAAGGTGCCAGTGGTAGCTGCCATCCTGTGTTTGGGTTTGGTGGATGCCGTAGTTGTAGGGTGGGTCGCTGAGCACCGTTTTAAGCGCTGTGAGCGTATCTTTGAGTATCGTTGCAAGACCTTTGACTTCGGTGGGGGTGAGGTCGGCGATGTTTGATGTGTGCCGCGTGGGGAAAATCCAGAACTCCAGTGGATTTATGGCTGCGTAGGGAGCAAACACAACAAACTCACCGCTATCCATTATTTGACGAGGTCCGCTTCGTTCTCGGCGGATAATGTCACAGAACACGCATCTGCCTGTTTTCTGACGATACATGCGCGCCGCTTGCTCCTCTTCCCCGATCACGGCGGGAACCATCGGGGTGGCGATGATTTGGCTGTGTGCATGCGAAAGCGAAGCTCCCGCTTCTAAGCCGTAGTTGCGGAAAATCGAGACATACTTCACGTAGGGCTTGTTGCTCAGTTCTTTGAAACGGTCAATATAGGCATTTAAGGCGAGTTCGAGTTGGGGCAAATCTGCATCAGCGGGACCTTCGTCATGCAATGCGGATTCAACAACAATCTCATGGTGTCCAATAGCGTTGCCGAAGCATTCGCCGCGGAAGATCAACGCAGTGTCTTGCGGTTGCTTGGGCGGCGTGAAAGCTGGATACAAGTTTGGAATGACCCGCACAAGCCAGTTTTTTACGCGTTCACCCTTGATGGGGTCGGTTGTGTGTTCGCCGTTTTTTTGGTAAATGAGTAGTGCCGGGGGCGTCATGGCTTCGTTACCTGCACAAAGTGGACACGTGGCTGTTTGTGCGGTTTTAGGGTGGGGTTTGACCAGATCGGAGGGTCTGCGGCTACGTTCCGTAGCTATTACTACCCAGCGGTTTAGCAAGTAGTCTTTTCTTAGTTCGTTATAAGCCATAAGTTTGCCCCTGCTAATATGTTGGTTGTGCTGTGTTTTATTGTTTTTTGCTTATACCAATTACTTTTCGGGGCTTGATTGTTTATAGTTCCAAGTTTAATCCGACGTTGACTTAGGCTACGCCCTGCTCAATTCTGCACAATTGGCTTTAGGCAGGGACTGGGAATTTTAGTTTCAAGGCTTCGGCACCCTATTTCACATTAGCTTCGAGTTTTTATGGTCTTAAATCCCAAATAGACTTTAGCTGACCTCTGCGCTTGGTTTGGCAAGATTTTATATCTGAACAGATTGCATAAGATGAAGGCAATTAGGCACTAAATGTTGAGATCATGACGGGCATCAAGAGCCAAAATGCGCCTTTAAACCGATTCAGCGCCTACTTTGACCGGTGGCGATTGGCCTTTCTGTTCTACGCCTTAGCATATGCCTTAGCTCTACTCCTAACGCTTATGGTTCTGCCCCTGAACTGGGATGAAATCGTTCACCTAAACGCCGCACTGTACATCAACGGCGGTGACATCGACCGCTACCTAAGCGCAGCATTTTATCCTCCGCTTTTTGACAGCGCAGTCGCAGCTTCCTTTAACGTTTTTGGCATCAGCTTGTTTAGCGCACGGCTTGCCACTCTCGTGTTTTCTGTTTTGGCGCTTTGGGTAACCTTCGAGTTAGCCCGCAGCATGTTTGATGGGAAAACCGCTTTCCTCTCTTCCTTGCTGTTGGGATTGATGCCAGGGTACTTCTGGCTAAGCCGCCTTGCCCTAATCGAGATGACGCTGGTTTTCTTCATAGTCTTAGGACTGCTTCTTTTCATAAAATGGGTTAAAACAAGAAAAGACCTCTACATGCTGCTCTGCGGCGCAACTATCGGCTTGGGCATCCTAAGCAAATACCAAGCAATCATCATAGGTGCAATCGTGCTATTTAGCATCATGTTTCTTGAACGCGGGCGCCTTAAGCATGCGTTTCTACGGTTTGGGCTTTTGGTTGTGGGTGCAGCCGCAGTTGTTGTGCCCTGGCTTGTGGTGGCTTTTGTCTACGGCGACAAACTAATCGTAAACTGGCTCTACGCCGTACAAATCGGCAACCCCGATAAAGCCGTCTACAGCGTCCGTTATCCAGCACCCATCTTTTACTTGATTGATGTATTTTGGCCCTACGAAGTCTTCCACCCCATATCCATCTTCATCTATGCCCTCTGCTTAGTGGGGTTGGGTTTTATGGTTTGGCGGCACAGACGCAGCGACAAAATTGTGCTATTCTGGTTCTTAGTTATCTTCGTGTTTTTCAGCCTTATCGCTAACAAGGAGTGGCGTTACGTCATTGGCTTGTTCCCTGCTTTGGCAATGGCAGCCGCCACGCTAATCACGCACCTGCTGGGCAAGCTTGACGAAATTAGAAAAATCCGTCCTGACAAAACAAAAACGGCCAAAGCCGCCTCAATAGTACTAATCACCTTTGTCGCCTGCGCCTGCGCATACAGCGTCTATGACGCCTACACCATTAACAGCTACTTCAACATAAACATCCCAACCGAAGCAGCCACAACATACGCAATTCAAAACCTCACTCAAAACCGCTCTATCATGGTACTTTGCGCTTTCGATTACTTCAGCGCCGACATGGTGCGCTTCTACCTCATCAAAAACGGTGACCCAACCACACAGGTACATCAATACCCCGATAAACCCGCAGACACCTACACCCCAGCCTTTAACCTAACAGAATTCATGGAGCAATGCAAAGAAAACAACGTGCAGTACGTGTTCACCTACGAATACGGCGCCACAGTACCCTACTTCAATACCACATTGACTTTGCAACAGATTTATAGAGACCTCTATGATTCGGGTAACTTTACACATATCAGCAGTGACGCAACTTTTGGGCAGAATCCAAGAAGAATATTCGTAATAGAATTCATAGGCTGATTAAAAGATAATCAATTTGTTAGTATCTTTAAACAGCTCTAACGACTCTATCATGCTTCAACCTATATAAGAAAACTATTAACATAGAAAATCATTATATCAATGGGATTCCTATGGAGAAAAAATGCTCAATCTGCAAGAAAACCTACACCACATTTGATGCTAAATCGAAATATTGCAGCAGTGCCTGCGCTAAAAAAGCGGGTAAAAAGTAAAGTCTCCACTAATCTCTTTTTTTAATGTTTCAAACATCGTTTTCGGGTTAAATGTTTGATTAAAATTAACCTGCTTGATGAATATCCACTAGATACATGGGTATCTCAGAAGCTGAACCCAAAACACAAAACAAGCAATGAGTAACAATTCTGGCACACAACATTTTAATTGTCAATTCATCCTAACACACTGAAACAGGTAATCGACTTTGAATAGCGACGTAAAATGCCAGAAATCGCAATGCGACAAGTTCGTTGCAGTTAACGAACTCGCTAAGCGCCGCGGCTTCTTTTGGAGCAGCTTTGAAATTTATGGTGGAAGCGGCGGCTTTGTTACTTACGGCCCGCTGGGCGCTCGCTTGAAGCAGAATGTTGAGGCGCTTCTTAGGGATCTAATGGTTAAACGTAACGGCATCTTTGAGATGGAGTCTTCAGTCATCACGCCCGCTAAAGTGTTTGAGGCATCTGGACACGTGGCGCATTTTAAGGAGCCAATGGTTGAGTGCCAGAAATGCCACACACGGTTCCGCGCTGACCACCTCTTAGAGGATAAGGGAATTAGTAGTGCTGAAGCAGAAAGAATGACTCTTGACGACATCAAAGAGGAGCTGGTGCGCCACGAGATTGTATGCCCAGACTGCGACGGTGAATTTGGCGAACCAATACGCTACCTAACCATGTTCGAAACCACTATCGGTCCCTATGCAGGGTCAGTGGGCTTTGGCAGACCCGAAGCCGCACAAAATATCTTTGTCGAATTCAATCGCCTCTTCAATGTCGCTCGTGAAAAATTGCCGTTTGGCTGCATAAACATCGGTAAGGCTCTGCGAAACGAGATATCTCCGCGTCAAGGCTTAATCCGCTTGCGTGAGTTTACCATCGCGGACTTGGAGTTTTTCTTTGATCCAGAGGAAGCAGCATGCAGCCGCATCTGCGAAGTTGAAAACGAGGTGCTTCCAATTCTTCTTTGTGATACTCGTCTCAAGGAATGCGAAGATGTAACCAACTTTACCGTGCGCGAAGCACTCGATAATGGCGTAATCAAGAATGAGTGGCAAGCATTTTTTATGGCTCAAGCCAAACGTTTACTCGTTGAGTTGGGTGTGCCAGAGCGGAACCAACGTTTCTTGGAAAAACTTACCTGGGAAAAAGCTCACTACAGTACACAGAGCTTTGATCAGGAAGTCCTCGTGGACCGCTGGGGCTGGATAGAGGTTTCAGGTCATGCTTATAGAACTGACTTCGACTTAAACTGCCACATGAAAGCAAGTGGCGTAGATATGTCAGTATACAAGGAGTTCCCAAATCCCTTGGAAACCGAGGAACTCGCCGTTAAGCCACTCTTGGCTAAGCTGGGTCCTGTATACAAGGGCGAAGCAGCCAAAGCAGCTGCAGCGTTGGCGAAGCTTCCGGTGCAACAGGTTGTGGATGCAATGGAGAAAGACGGCAGCATTCTAGTGGATGGCTACCAAATATTTAAAGAGCAAGTCGAAATTGGCAAACAAAAAACCATTGTACGGGGCAAGCGTTTTGTCCCGCATGTGGTAGAGCCTAGTTTTGGCTGCGACCGTCTCTTTTATGTCGCATTAGAGTACGCTTATGGCTTAAAAGTTGACCGCGTTGTAATGAGTTTCCCGCGGTCTATTGCGCCGATTCAGGTGGGGATCTACCCCTTGATGAGCAAAGACGGCATGGGCACCAAAGCATGTGAAATCCAAAAAACTTTGGCGGCAGAAGGCTTCCTGACGGATCTGGACGAGACAGGCAGTATAGGCAGACGCTACGCGAGAGCAGACGAAGCAGGCGTTCAGCTCGGCATAACGGTTGACTACGATACCCTCGAAAAAGACACAGTAACTATTCGCGACCGCGATAGTTGGAAACAAGTCCGCGTCCCAATCTCAGAGTTGCCTCAGCTTTTGCACAAATACTTCGAATCCAAGATAAACTTTGAACAGTTAGGGACACAAATCAAAACTTAAGCAGCTACCTTTTTTAATAGTTGAGTGACATAAAAATAATGGAAAATCAGGGATATCTATAGCGGGGGATAACAGTATGGTACTACCATCAGAAACAGAAGAGCGCGTGAAGCGCAGGGCACTCAACGCATGCCAAGACAATCTGCGAAAGGTCGTGGATATTTCAAGGAAAATCCCGCAACTCGTGGAGTACTTCGCCAGCGGAGACAAAGACAACGTGCGCAGACTCTTTAGCGAAATTAAGGCAGGCGAAGAAGAAGTCATCAAAGCAAGACGTATGGTTAGCCAAGAGCTAGCTGAAATTGGCGCAGTTCTTTATGCTCGAGAGGATTTCCATCGCTTCACTAATCTTTCAAGCGAAATCGCTGACTTCAGTGAGGGCATAGGATACTACCTCGTCGAAATTATGGAACATAACTGGGTTATACCCCCAGAGATCAAAAAAGATCTTCTAAAACTCTCTTTGGCGGTTTTGGACTCCACGCTTAAGCTACGCGAAACCATGATGGTCCTTAACTACGGCAGCCAAAAAACACTGGAGCGCGCCAAAGATGTCGAAATTGCTGAGCGCATTGTAGACGATCAGTACCGAGCCTTGACCATAAAAGTCTTATCAAGCAAAATTGATCTCCCCGCACTCATGTTGCTCCGTGACGTTTTACAAATGCTTGAGAATAGCGCCGACAAGGCCGAAGATGCCGCAGATGCAGCCAGACTGATCTCGTTTATAATGTGACCCGACTTGGCTAAAACAAAAGTTGAGCTTATCGAAAACTTCCTAGTAGTGTGGGACACTACTGAAGGCTCAAAACTTTACAAATCAGCTTATTATGGCAAACCAATCGGCATCCCCAAACCCAAAATTCCCGAGTTCGATGTGCCCTTAGTTTTAGATCTCATGGAGGGTTTGTATTTGGCTGAGACGGAGCAGATCGAGATTTACGAAAAGCCTAGTAAAAACCAGGTGGATCTCAACGTTCTACGTCAGAAAGCCAAGATGCTTTATGACGAGTTCGAGGAGAAATACGCTGTCTACAAGGATTTGCGTAATTGTAACTTGATTGTGATGCCTGGGATAAAGTTTGGTTGCGACTTCGCAGTGTATAAATACGGACCTGGGGTGGAGCATGCGCCTTATATGGTGACTGTGAAGAGGGCGGGTTCAGATATTTCTGCTACTGAAATCGTCAAGAACGGAAGGTTAGCGACTACAGTGCGTAAACGTTTCATAATTGCTGTGCCGGATTTGGTGTCAACTCGCATTGATTATTTGATGTTTAAGTGGTTTAAGGCTTAGTTAGCGATTATTGTTTGGTTTTGGAATTCCCCTCTGATCTGCTGATGCGGATAAACTTTTGATGCGGATAGTGAGCACCCTTCTTCAAGTGCTACGTCATCGGCTATAACGCTGACAGCTGTGACCTTTGTGGGCTTAGCGCTGCTGGAGTTGATTGCGACGTGTCTGCCTATTATGCTGTCGTAGACTTCAGCGTTGTCTCCGATGATAACGCGGTCCATGACTGCTGAGTTCACGATTACAGCGTTTTTACCTATTCGTGTAAAATTGTCGATGCAGCTATTAACGATGCGGGCGCCGTCTCCGATTTCGCAGTGCCGCCCAATCAACACGGCGCCCTCAATTTTGATTTTCTTCTGCTTAATCTTTTGAATGATGCTTTGGCGACGCTTCTCTGAATCGCAGCTGTCTCCTTGTACCCAAACCGTTGAGTCTGGACTTAACCTGCCACCAAAGTCTTTGAGAGAGGAGAATCCTCCATGCAGCAGGTTTTTCATAGCTTCCAAATAATTCTTAGGAGTTCCGACATCAAACCAGCTGCCCTTGAGCGTGTAGCCGATAGACGGGGCGACCTGTAGATATGACGTAGGGGATGAAGTCATAACCAAAATCCAAGCGACCTTTTTCTTTGATGATTTGCTGAACGCCTTTTTCTTTGAAGATTTTGCGCACTTCAGGAGAAATCATGTAAAGCCCAGTGTTGGCGAGATTGCTTGGAGCATCTTTAGGTAAAGGTTTCTCTACGAATTTGTTGATGCGTCCGTCATTGTCGATGTCAGCTATGCCTAAACCTTCTACGTTGTCTACCTCACGCAGCACTATAGTTAGGGCGGCATTTTTTTCTTTATGGAAATTGATGAGTTTTTTGACTTTCATGTCAAAGATGTTGTCGCCCTGCACTGCAAAAACTGGGTTTTTAAGTTCATAGTAATCCATGTTTATATGCGCTGAATCGGCGCTTCCTAGGTCAGGCACGTTGGGCTGGTATTTTATGTGGATGGATGGTTTTATGTTATAGCGCGTTGCAAATCCTGCGCCAGACTGGAAGTAATCGTATAGGTCGCGGTAGTTGGTGTAGCCTTTTACGCCGAATATGAAGTTTCGGATGCCCTGATTTGCAAGTGAGAGCAGCGAAAACTCCACCAAGGGACGGTTTAGTAAACGAAGGCAGGCTTTGCTGGTTTCTGCCGTCAACGGAAGCAGCCGAGTGGCTTTTCCGCCCACAGGTATTATAACTCGGATTTTATCAGGTGAATAATTGTCGCCTACTAAAGGTGCATAACAGTCGCTCACGCAGCATCTACCTTAACTTCATTAGGAAATGGACATTTAACACATTTAATGTTTATCATATGCCGTCCAAATGTTGGCTTGTCGTTAGTTTTAAGTTTGCTTTCGGTAAGTGGGTACCCTCATTAGGTGCACTGTTACCCCTGCGGCTACGATGAAAAGCGCCACCTGAGCCACAAGAATCTCGTCAACTATAAAAAACGTGGAGTACAAGATCGTAGCCCACAAAATCGTCAACGCCAACACTTTGCTCTTCATTGGGATGCCACGTCCCGCCTGATAATTTTTAATGTATTCGCCAAACCAGCGATTGCCCAAAAGCCACTTATGCATCTGCTCTGAACTCCGAATGTAACAAGCGGCAGATAGTAGCAGAAAAGGTGTAGTGGGCAGGATAGGCAGGATTATGCCGATTGCGCCAAGTACAAGGCAAACTGTGCCGGCAGTCAGCAGCAGCCATCGTACTATCCTTTGTTTTTTTGTTTTCGGACCGCTGACTTTGAACTGCTTACTTGACATGTTTACCTATCCAATCGTGTGGGTAAATAAAAAATTTAGTGCGTGCATTTCAATATTTTTCCTATTTACAAACTATTTTAGTGCTTATGCGCAAGCATGAGTATTTAGGTAAGATTAAAAATTCAGAAGTATATTACAGAGAGAACTTGAAATCTATTAACCAACTGCTATGGGAAGTTGTAGCATCTGTTTGGATGTTAGTTTTTCGCTCGTAGAACTAACTCTGAAATCGACTTTGACAGAAAGTGTAACGATGTGATACAGCATCCAAGTGATCAATTACTTCTCCCTATAGGGCTGGGACGCCGACCTTCAGAGAAAGCGGCTCCCAATACAAATAAGCATGGTGAATGGAATTTTTATTACCTTCCTCGACCAACATAACTTCTAAGCGGTCATTGTTATGAACAAATTCGGCGGTTACGTACATCTGATGCGTCCAGTTAACTGCGTAATGATGGGCTTTGCAGT
This sequence comes from uncultured archaeon, assembly GCA_963810275.1. Lineage (GTDB taxonomy): Archaea > Thermoproteota > Bathyarchaeia > Bathyarchaeales > Bathycorpusculaceae > Bathycorpusculum. Next base: position 21,105 of record CAWENF010000020.1, on the reverse strand, counting down.
GCTGGTGGGTGCAGTCCTGGCTTTGGCGCCAAACCAATTGGGCAGCCTTAACTGGGTAAACATCTTATTAGGTTTCCTTACTGGCTTTACGTTCTGTGCTGCTGCTATGGTCGTAAACGATTACTACGACCGAAAAATAGACCTAATAAACGAGCCCCAGCGTCCTATCCCAAGTGGATTGATTAAACCCAAAGAAGCCTTAGTGTTCATGTCGGTGCTAATAGTTTTGGGCTCCATATGTTCGCTACTCATCTCTCCCTATAGGCTGTTATGCTTCTTGGTCGCGCTCGCCTCACTGGCATTAACCGCAACTTACCTCACCGTGGGCAAACGCAGCGGGCTTCCCGGAAACTTTCTTGTCAGCGCATGTGTAGCAATCCCGTTCATATTCGGTAGCGTAACCGCACTTGGCAACGTCGGCCCTAACGTTTTGCTGTTCGCCTCAATGGCTTTTCTATCCAACACGGGACGGGAGATTACTAAGGGCGTCGTGGATGTCAAAGGGGACAAAGCTGAACACGTTAAAACTTTAGCGGTGCGTTTCGGTGAGCGCTCGGCAGCGGCGGTTGCGGTGGTGTTTTACATTTTGGCGGTGGCTTTAACACCGGTCACGTGGATTCTGGGGTTGGTTGGTTTCTGGTTTATTCCTTTCGTGCTTGTAACCGATGTGGGCTTAATCGCCTGCTCAATACTTCTTCTGCTTAACCCAACTCGGGAAAACGCACGCAAAATCAAAAAAATCGTCCTCTACCTGTTCCTCATAGGTTTGCTTGCTTACATATTCGGGGCAATCCCCACATAAACTCCTCATTCAGGATCAAAAGCATGGGTTGAACCAAGAGTTGACTCTATATGCAAATCAGGGCTTCTAAACGTCTCTGTCAAAGGCTACAAATTGTAATTTAACTCCAGATATTCAAGATTGAATGGATAGGTTGAACGTAGCTTTGTCCAATAAGGGGTCATACTTCGTGTTTAGAATTTGGCTTTAGGTTGCAGTTTCAATAATGAAATCGTGTAGTTTAACAAAGTTGCGCAAATTCACTTGTTTTTTTGGGTTGTTTATTAATTTTAAAAAGTATTCCAATGACTGCTAGAACGACTATAAGAACTGCCAAAATGGCGGGTGTTAATTCAGGAATAATTTGCGTATTTCCATTCATAGTTGAAGGATGAAAACTGCAATAGTACGTAAATTGCGCCGTTCTGTCAGGCGTAAATTGAAACATAGTGGTTGAAGCAAAGGCTATTGTATGCGGTTCATCGTTATCTATTACTCCATTACCATTATAATCAACAAAAAAATCGTGGAGTGTACCACCAGTGCTTATCAGGGTAATACTTACTGGAACTCCTTTCTCAAATGAAATCTCGGGACCAGGAATACTCATTGATTCTTTGTAAATCCCCACCTCGAAAGATAGAACTATATCCGGTAAAATCTTGTACATCTGAATTCTACGCTAATCCAAAACTACCCTTGTGGCACCATTAGCAATAATTCAATAAAAAATAGAGAGAACTTTTTTGATATCAATTTTTTTCTCCTACGTCAAGAATTGAAGAGTAAGGCAATTAACAGTTTGTTGTAGCGTCCAAACAATAATGATACACCTCAAATCATTAAAGAACTATAAACCGAGCGTTTTGAACAACCTTGCCTTTAGAGCGAGTTTTACCTCGGCAAAGCGCAAATGCTCTTCTAACTTTTAGGAACTAACTCGATTTGATAGAGGCTTGGCCAGTTTTTTCCAGTTACAAACAGGTTTCCCGTGTCCGGATTGTAGGCAATGCCATTTAGCACGTCGTCTATGCCTGTGGGCTGATGCAACCCGCTTAGGTCCACCCAGCCCTTAACCTGCCCAGTCTGGGGGTTGATTATGGCAATGTTGGTTGTTTTCCAGACGTTGGCGTACACGTCCCCTTTTATGTATTCTAGTTCATTAATTTCCGTTACCACATCGTCGCCGTTTCGCACAGTTACCTGCCCAGTCACATCATGTGAAAGGGGGTCAAGAAAATACAGCGTAGATGTGCCGTCACTTAGAATTAAGCTTGTACCGTTATATGTTAATCCCCAACCCTCTGTAGCTACCGAAAAGTTGGCCTCCACAGCGAGACTTTGTTTCTGATACACAAAACCAACATGATTTCTCCATGTCAACTGCACAAGCGTGTCGTCAACAGCTGCTAAGCCCTCTCCGTATAGGTCGCCCTCCAGTTTATATTGCTGCAAAACCCGTCCAGATTGGGGGTCAACTCGGCGCAGGCTCGATGTGCCCACTTGTCCTGTGCTCTCAAAGAGTTCTCCGCCGCTAAAAACCAAGCCTTCAGTGTAAGCAGCGGTGTCGTGGGAATAGGTGTTTAGAACTCGGTAGGTGTAGTATATAGGCAATTGAGTTGGCGCTGGCTGATTAACCAAAACATATACGGCAATACCAGACAAGCCAATTATCACAGCAAGCAAAACGGCGATTGTGCCTATTTTATTCATACAAAACCAAAAACGACGCCCAGCTTAATATGCACACCGCAAAAACCCCCTTTTGGTTTAAGCGAAACACTTAAGTGTACAGAAAATCTAACATGTTTCCCAGACTACAAAATAGGTGTTGAAATCAATTGGCTGTAGAAGGTTTTTTCGAAAACAAAAAGGAACCAGTAGAAGCCAAAGTCGGAGACTTAACCCCACAATCAAAAGCAGTTAATGTCACGGCAAAGGTAGTATCCAAAACTGAAATACGCGAAATCCCAATGGGCAGAGACGGCTCACCACACAAAGTCAGCGATGCACTCATCGGCGACGAAACAGGTGTAGTCTACTTAACACTTTGGGACGATAACATCGAGAAAGTTAACGATGGCGAAACCGTCCGCATCGAAAATGGCTATGTCACTCTCTTTAAAGGAAACATACGCCTTAACATCGGTAAATACGGGAAACTAGATGTCGCAGAAGCACCTCTTGAAGCGGAAGTTAACACGGAAAATAACGTTTCAAGCAAAACATACGAACAAGAACGCCGACCATTCCGTGGCGGAAGAGGCGGCGGACGAGGATTCGGTGGTGGTGGCGGCTACGGCGGGAGAGACCGACGTGGCGGCGGTGGCGGCTATAGTGGCGGTCGTAGTGGCGATCGACGCGGTGGCGGCGGCTACAGGCCAAGATACTAAACGTCCTAACGAAAACAAAAAAGTTTTTTCTTTTTTTTATTTATTAAAATGAGTTTTTTCAAGAATAACCAGATACATCCAGAATAGTAGCAATAACTTTTCAGAAGCGTTATCTTCGGGCAAGTAACATTTTAGTTGTTATTCAGATAATCCACTTTAAAGCTTTCTCCATCATCGTTAAGCGGCGTAGTTGTTGCTAATGTGTTTAAGCCCTCATTTGTCATATCTGAAAAAATATGGTCGGTAGCCAATTTTATTATGTCTAAGAGAGAATAAATTTGTATGCTGTTTCTGTATGGAGCAACAGAGTTTGGTGTGAACACACTTAATTGCTCCAACAACCTTAGGTATATTGTAATGTTTGAAATCGAAACACTATCCAGAAGCGACTTTTCTTTTGCTATTAACCTGACTAATGCTATGAACTGGCATATGGCGAAAGCTGACTTTGAATTTGCGTTGAAGCTTGAACCAAACGGTTGTTTTTTACTAAAAGATGGCACACGCCGTTTAGGCATCGCAACATGTCTAAGTTACGGCAAAGTAGGCTGGTTTGGAAACCTTATCGTTGAGCCATCAAGTCGGAGAAAAGGCGCGGGTAGTGCCATAGTCTCACACGCTATACAGTACCTGCTTGGGCGGGGCGTGGAAACCGTGGGGTTATACGCTTACCATCACCTAGTAGACTTCTATGGAAAACTGGGTTTTAAGGCGGATTGCAATTTTTCTTTAATGCACATCGAAAAGCTACCTAAGATTCCCGCAAAAACTTTGCTTGCCATAGGGAAAAAAGAGTTCCCCCAAGTCGCAGAGTTCGATGAGAAATGCTTTGGTGGCGACAGAACACGGCTGCTGCGCTCAATTATCGAAGACAAAGACAACTTCAGCTGCGTTCTATTTGAGGATAAAAGTGTAGTTGGTTATGTTGCCGCAACCATAGCAGCCGATACCGTGTGGGTTGGACCCCTAGTTTGCCAACAAAGCCGAATTGATGACACTGGTTTTTTGGTGCAGTCGGTGTTAGCGTGTGTGCATGGCAAAGGCATTTACGTGGTGGTATCTGAAAAAGAACACGTACTTTTTGATATTTTTTCAGGTTTAGGTTTTGCAAAAGAGTTTTCTGTTTCAAGAATGTTTTTAGGCAAAGCCGCTGCTCAAGATTGTGTATATATTGCTGAGTCGCTTGAAAGAGGATAATTATGGAAGACTACTGTAAATTTCTGCTTGAAGATTTCTTAGCTAACTCATTTGAATCTGTTAAAGCGCTTGTTGAAGGTGCCTCCAAAGCACGGGGTCAGATGCCGAAGAGAAAAGTCAACCTTTTCCAGTATGTCAACGGCAGAAAAGTTGCCGTTCCCTTTGAGGATGAACGTTTCTATCTGCGCAGCTCCGTTGAGTATACTAACCCACATTTGACGGTGGAAGAAGTGCAGGGTATATTTGCGACCCGCCTTCTTGAGACTTGTGCTAACTACTTCTTGGAAGTCGGTTTGCATGAATTAACTCCCAGTGATGTTTCTGGGCTGTGCGAGCTGCTAAAGAAGCCGCCCTGCGGCTATATTGTGCCTTTTCTGCTAAACACCGATGACGTGGAAGCTGATCGGTACTCTATGAATCCGCTGCGTAAATCAATCGTTGACTCAGGGCAAAGCGCTTACCCAGTTAACAACGTTAAAACTGACAATCTGAAAATTGATGATGCCTTCGTTAAAAAGTACGCTGGTGCATTGATTTCCCAAAAAGAATGCGCTTTAATAACTGAGGTTCTATCGGAAAGCAATGGTAGCTATCTTAACTTTGTGGATACAATCAAGTACATGCAAATGATAGAGCTTTCCAAATTTGTTTGTATGGATTTGTCGCTTTACTCACTGCGTATGCCCCTTTCGACTTTGGAATCAGAGGATAAAAGCGGAGTGCTTCACTACATTATAAGCGAAAGCAACCATGACTACAACTCGGTGGAAGCTGCTTACACTTGTATGGGGCGCAGTATGAACAAACGAACCACTTTGCTCACTGTTCCACACTCAAAGAGGGGTTTCGGCTCCAAACGTGCAGCAAGAGGCAAACTCCACTTCGAAAACAACCGTTTTCTAAACGCTACGGTTACCTACAAAACTACCCCGCTATACCCCAACGACGTTGACCCAGAAGACGTATCATTAGCGGTCTGCGAAGACAAATTGACAGTACCTGGCTCTCAACTCTCCGATTACAGCTACTGCCAGACCCCTTCTTCGCCCCAGTTCTTTCTATATTCTCTGGCCTCGCCTGAAGACGCAAGCCTCTGGCATGCAGTGGGCGCAACCGGCTCCTCACAGCTGCTGCAAAGCTTTGCTAATGTCCGCACCGCTTGCGAAGAAGGTAAACTACTTAAGGATTTACAAAAGAAATATAGTCTTAATGTTAAGGTGCCATTGCAGTTTAACCTTGCCCCAGACAGGTTATGGAGCCATCCAGTCCATCACAACGTTGATGCCAGTATAGGCTGTATTCAAGATCTGCATAGTTTAGTTCGGAGTGGGATGAAACTTGAGTACCTTTCAGCTTTTAAGTAGGCGAATAATGGTTGGCCGGCATTGAGCATGTACTATTTAAACTTAAACGTGTGCTCGGTGGGTTTCCTTTTAACCCGTTTAGTGTAGGCAACCAACATGGTACCTTTCTTGAATACTTCAAGGGCTTTGACGAGATTGAAGCAGTGCAAGGAATTTTCGGAAAGAAAACCACCGAGGTTCTAAGTCGCCTAAATGTGGAGTTCACTTGGGTAAGTGGCTACATGTACGTGGATGGTGCAGATGGACATCTTGTTATAAGCAAATCTTACATAAACAGAGGCGACAAAATCGATATTTACCTTGATTTAATCCACGAACTATGCCACGTCAAGCAGTTTATGGATGGGAGAGAACTTTTCGATCCTAACTTTAGCTATGTGGATCGACCAACAGAAATTGAAGCTTATCGATACTGCGTCAAGGAAGCTAAGAGGGTGGGGCTAGCTGAGCAGCGAATACTTGTTTACCTTAAAACTGAGTGGATGAGCGTAAACGACTTGGATAGACTTATTCACAATATTGGGTTTGAATGTTCAACCGAAAAGTAGAACCAAAAAACATTAGGTATGTACAGTGTCTAAGTAGTTTGAGTAGACTTTGAGCATTCGACCAGCGCAGATGTCCCATGTAAAGTTAGCTTTAACATACCCCCTTCCGTTTTCACCCATCTTATATCTCAAAGCCTCATCCGTTCAAAAGGTCAAGCAAAGCATCCGCCAAACCTTCAATGTCGCCGCGTTCAACTAAGATGCCTGTCTTTTTGTTTTCAACAGCTTCGCTCACGCCGCCAACATTAAAAGCTACTACAGGTTTACCGCACGCCTGAGCTTCGAGAAGGACAATTCCCTGTCCTTCCTGTACAGAGGGCAAAATAAAAACATCAGATGCGGTATAAATAAGCGGTAATTGAGTTTCGTCTATGTTTCCGAGGAAAGTGAAGTTTTTCTCTAATCCTTCTCTGTGGATTGACTCAGTTAAACTAGCTTTAAGCGGACCTTCTCCCACAATGACGAATTTGGCGTCGGCTTGCTGCTTAACAACCTTTTTTGCCGTATCCATCAGAAAACACGCTCCCTTCCGCGCAATTAAGCTGCCCACAAACAGGACAATATGTCCCTTTCCTAGACCGAATTGCCGCTTTGCCCTTTCAGAGTTGTTTATGGGCTTAAAGATTTCCGTGTCCACCCCGTTTGGAATAATACACACTTTGTCTGGGTCGATATTGTAGTGTTCTTCGAGTTTATTTAGTGAGTAATTGCTAATTGTCACTATGGCTGTGGCTTGTTGTGCCATTTCTTGTTCAAGCCGTGCAAGATACTTCATGATTATGTTAGCTGCTCTATCCCGCAAAGACGTGGAGCCGCTTGTTTTGTTTTGTTGGTACTCGTCGGCTAAGACTCCGTGGATAGTGTGGATAAAAGGTTTTTTCGGTTGCTGTATGCGGGTTTTTTTGAGGAAGCTGTACCCGCTGACTGCGTGTGCTTCGTATATGTCGGCTTGTATTTGTTGTTTAGTTAGGTTTCTGCTAAAACTCCAGTTGTCTAAGGGGTAGATTTTGTCGGTGGAGTGAACTGGCACAATTGTTGCGCCGTCTACAGTGGTCTGGGTTTTGAAACCAGCTTTGGTGCCGCTATAGATGGTTATGTCCATATCGGTTTGGAGGCGCTTTGCAGTTTCCAGTATCCGTCGTTCTACACCGCCGAAGTACCGGTGGGGTGGCTGGGTGTTTAGGACTGCTAAGCAAGTTTTGTCCATAGTGAATGCACTTTAACACCATAGTTAGTTGTGTTGTGATATAAGGTCTGCTTGGTTTTGGCTTCGTTTTTCTAAGGATCCCTGTTAGCCTTGCTTATGCGGTATCGCCATAGTTGCATTCTTGGTTGGTGTAAATAAACGCGTCGAAAAAACATCAACGCAGTAAACTTACTTTTTTTATAGCCTTAAACTTTTTGACTATTGCCGTTGACTTCTTAAAAACCCGCATAACCTCCGGATTTTTGGCCAGTTTATACTTTATATACTCTCTATGCGTATTCTGCGTTACGGTAATTAATTTGATAGCCCAAAACCCAGCTGACCAAAACCAAAATCTGCCACAAAACTATACACCGCTTGAACTCGAAAAAGAGATCCGTGAATTCTGGGCAAAAAGACAAATCCGCGAAAAACTCGAAGCCCTCCAAAACTCGCCAAACATCAAAGGTAACCTTGGTTATGTGGAGGGTCCACCGACGCTAAACGGTATCCCTCACATTGGGCATGCCCGCGGCAGAATCATGAAAGATATTCGCTACCGATGGAAAACCATGGAGGGCTACTATATGCCGTTTTGGGCTGGTTGGGACTGCCAAGGCTTACCAGTCGAGCTCGAAGTCGAAAAGCTATTGGGTGCCCGAAACAAGCGTGAATCCATCGAAAAGTATGGTATGGAGCGCTTTATAGAGGAATGCAAAAAGGCGATTATGCGTTATCACGCTATGTGGCTGGAGGCTGATAGTAAACTCGGTATCGCTATTAATCAGGATAAAGCTTACTGGACCTATAAGGACAGTTACATCGAGCGGGAATGGCAAATCCTAAAAAGGGCTTGGGACCAGCAGTTGCTTGAAGAAGGTCACTACGTGGTGGCGTACTGCCCTGGGTGCCAAACCAGTTTGAGCAGCGCTGAAGTAGGGTATGAGGGAAGCTATAAAGAAGTAGAAGACCCCTCAATGTATTTCAAATTCCGTGTTTTGGGCACAGAAAACGAGTACTTCCTTGTTTGGACCACTATGCCTTTTACGGTTATCACTGATACAATGTTGGCGGTTCAGCCTAAAGCCGAGTATGCCAAAGTCAAGGTGGGTGATGAAGTCTGGATTATGGTGCGCCCCCGTGTCGAGTCGTTGATGGCGGAATTGGACATAAAAAGTTACGAAATCCTCGAAACCTTGCTTGGTGAAACGCTGGAGGGCAAAGGTTACGATTATCCTCTGAAAGACATAATTCCTCAACAGGCGGAGCTAGAGACAAAGCATCCTTTAGTGCATCATGTTATCGGCGAAGATTTTGTGGATGTTGAAACCGCCACAGGAATCGTGCACCTATCACCTGGGAACGGTGAAGATGACTTCTGGGCAGCACAGCGCAGAGGCGTCCCAATATATGCTCCCTTCGATGACGAAGTTAAATTCACCAAAGACGCAGGCCAATTCGTTGGAGTTTTCGCCAGAGACGCTGACATGGTTGTCGTTGAGGAGCTTCGCAATCGCAACAGCTTTGTTAAAATTAAGCGGCTCAAACATGAGTATCCGACCTGTTGGAGAAGCCACCACAAACTCGTCTGGCTTGCTCGCAAAGAATACTTTTTGCGCACAGACAAAATCAACAAGAAAGTATTAGAAGCGGCAAATACTGTCGAATATTTCTATGAAGAACCCAAAAACCGTTTTATTGGCTTCCTAAAAGAGGGCAAACCATGGTGTATTAGCCGTGAACGCATCTGGGGCACGCCGCTTCCGATATGGGCCTGCGAGGCATGCGGGGAAAAAAGACTTGTGGGCGGTAGAGCTGAGTTGCTTGAAGCTGCTCAAGAAGATATTCCTGCGGATTTTGAGTTGCATAAGCCGTGGGTTGACCGAATTACCATAAAATGCAGTAAATGCGAGGGCGTCATGCGTCGTGAAGATTTTGTTTTGGATACTTGGCATAACAGCGGCGCTTCTCCACACGCTCGCTTCACCGATGATGAGGAAGCAAAATATGTTCCTACAATTTGGCTTACTGAAGGGATTGACCAGACTAGAGGCTGGGCAAATTCGCTACTACTTGAATACGTCATTTATAAGGGCAAAGCTCAAGCACCCTACAAAGCCTTCCTATTTCAAGGCTTGACGCAAGACGCCAAAGGACGCAAGATGAGTAAAAGCCTAGGGAACGTCATCCAAACCAACGAGTTGCTTGCCAAAATCAGCGCTGATCTATGCCGGTTCTATATGACCCGCAAATGCAGCCCAACTGACTTCATGAGCTTTGACATGCAGGAACTTACCCGTCGAAGCTACCAAGTTCTCTCTACACTTTACCACCTTAGCCGCTTTTTCATGGAAAACGCGACCTTTGATCAGTTCTCTCCTACTAAGTACAGCTTTAGCTGGGCGCTGAAAGCCGGCAAACTGCAAGCCGCAGACATCTGGATGCTCTCAGTGCTTCAGAAAAGAATAGAAGACTACACAGCTAAATTGGAGCGCTGTGAGTTTAACGCTGCATTGGCAGTGCTTGACGACTTCGTAATCGAAACCTTATCGCGGCTGTATGTGCCGATGATTCGCAAGGAACTCTGGAACGACGACCCAGACGCGGCAGAGCGGCGCCAAACAATATATTCATTGCTTCATCATGCTCTTAAAACTGTAACATTGCTTTTCAACCCTATTACACCGTTTCTCGCAGAGGCTTTGTATCAGAAGATTTACCGCAAACTCGAACCTGACTTGCCTGAAACTGTTAACTTGGCGGCTTGGCCAATGCTCAACCCACAGACACGCAACAAGCAAATCGAGGGACAATTCGAAATCCTCCTCAAAGCCGTTTCAAACTCTTTTGCGGCTCGCCAAGCAGGTAAGCTTAAACGCCGTTGGCCACTTGCAAAAATTATTGTGGTCGCCTCAAAAGCTACATTGGATGCGTTAAAATCGCTTGAATCACTTCTTTTGGAGCAGACCAACATTAAATCCGTTGAGTACGCTGAGTCTGTGCCTGAGTATGTGGGCGGTGAGAACTGGGTGAGTAGCCAAGAAGAGGAAATGACTGTGTTTGTTAGTGGACAGCGTGACGATAAACTCTTAGGTGAAGGCATCATGCGTGATTTGGCTCGCCGTGTACAGGCGTTGCGTAAAGAGATGGGTTTTGTGCCTACCGAAACCTTGGAGTCTGTGCACATCGCCGATTTGGATGATGAAAGCATGGGCTTGTTGGAGCCGTACCTTGAGGAGATGGCTGGCTTGGTTCGAGCACGTAAAGTCTACTTGCATGATAAATGCGGTGAGGTTGAGGCAGATTGGCATCAGTCCGAGCTGGATGGCAAAAAAATCCAGATAAATATCCACTGAGGCGAACGATATGACAGAGCAGCAAAACGACAATAATCGCTACATACGCTGCAGCCACTGTCCGGCTCTGTTTTTTACTGAGGCTGACTTGAAGCGGCATATGGATGCGTTTGGCACAAACTCGGCTGCTCATAAACAGAACTACGAGAAGACTCATGGTAGATTGGAGCATGGCTACGGCGACGAGTAAACTGTTGTCGTAAATCTATTTCTTTTAACATAAATAATAGGTGTTGCTGGTTGGGTAACAAGAAACTGCCCAAAGCCTGTTTTTAAGTAATAAAAGGATGGAGTTAGTAGTTTTCCATCCAAACCTCAAAGTATGCCTTCGGGTGAGCGCATACTGGGCACTTGTCAGGCACGTTTTGGCCCTCAAAAACGTAGCCACAGTTTCTACATTTCCATTTAGTCGGTTGGTCTTTTTTGAAAACTTTTTCTGCCTTGACGTTTTCCAGTAGTTTGTTGTAGCGGCGTTCATGGTACACCTCCACTTTGGCAACCATGCGGAACGTAGCGGCCACGTCTTTGAACCCCTCTTTTTCGGCGACGTCACCAAAATCAGGGTACAGCGTGCCCCACTCTAGTTTTTCGCCTTCCGCTGCAGCTTTGAGGTTGTCTGCTGTTGTGGAGATCACACCTGCTGGGTATGCGGCGGTGATTTCAACCATGCCTCCTTTTAAGTGCTTAAAAAACAGCTCTGCGTGTTCTTTCTCGTTTCCAGCTGTCTCCTCGAAGATTGCTGCGATTTGTTCGTAGCCCTCTTTTTTGGCAGCAGATGCAAAGAATGTGTAGCGATTACGTGCTTGTGATTCTCCTGCGAATGCAGCGAGGAGATTCTTTTCGGTTTGACTTCCATTAAAATCCATAGAGTTCCACTCCTTACCCCTAAATTGTTTTGCGGAAAATAAAAGCATATCTCGTGTTGAAGTGACGTTTGAATGGATCATGCTTTTATTTTTGCTTACACTGTTAGTTGTTGCCGGATGATGAGAAGGCATTAAATTGACTTAGCGGGATGAAAACTCAGAGTTACTCAGACGGCAATGTCTGGGAAACTATGTTAACGTGTAAGCGTTAACGTTTCTCAGGCTTCTAACATGCGAAAATATGCTAGAGAATACGTTGAGAACTAACCTAAGAGTCAAGCTGCTTACAATCGTAGAGTTTTTTGTTGTTTCATTAGAAATACCACAAATACAGAAATACATTTTTCCTCCATTAAATTGGGGGGATATCCCATTACAGAGAACTCTAGAAGTGATTCTGCCGAGCGCTCAATCGACGAAGAACAGGTAACTGATAAAACATCCGTCCGTTCTGTTAAGAAAAAACATGAGGGGTCACTTTATCTAAAAAGATACGATGATTAAGTCTTCCATATCGTAATCTATAGAAATTATTCAAAAACATCGCTGAATATTTTCCACTTGGTAATCTTGCCTTCAAAGCTACCTTATACGATTCAGCTATCTTATCTATATCTTGATAAGAATACGTGTGCTAGTCTTATCTTTAGATTTCGTTGAAAATTTTTAGGTAGTCTTTCAAGTCGTTAACTATTAGAAAATTACCTTTAATGCGCTCTTTTCCTTTTAGTCCCATCTCTTTTACTTTTTCTGGGTGGTTTAACAGGTAGGTTGTTTTTTCTGCTGCCTCGTCAACTTCATTGACAAGGTAACCATTTTCGTCATTAACCACTTGGAGTGGAATCCCTCCCACGTTTCGGCCAATTACAGGTACTCCTTTCCAAAGTGATTCTGTAACGGTTAGGCCGAAACCTTCTCGAGTTGACATTTGTAGCATCACATTGGAGGCTCTTTGAAAAGCGTTAACTTCAAAGTCTCGGACGCCTTTAAAATCGGTTAACAAGTGGATGTCTTTGTCATCTCCAGCGTGCCTTGCGGTTTTTTCAAAATATATCCAACCTTCAGGATCATCTTTAGCCATTCCAGCTATCAAAAGCAACTGAACCTCAGGAACCGTTTTTTTAACAAGCCTATAGACATCAATTGCGCCTAGAGGGTCTTTCCAAGGGTCGAAACGCGCAACCTGTGTTATAATTGGTTTTTCCGGGTTTACGCCGTATCTGTTTAAAACTTCGAGAACTTGGTCTTGTGTGAGTTCTTTATTTTTGTCGCTTAAAGGGTCAATTGAAGGAGCTCTTACGTATACTTTGGGGACTTTAAGACTCGGCATAACATATTTTTCACAGGTGAAAATTGTTGCGTCGTATTGGCTGATGTAGGGTTCAAGAAAGTTCCAAACCGTTAGATTTGGAGTTGAAAGATCGACGTGGCATCGCCATATCCATTTTTCGTTTTTTACTGGGAGAAACTTGATCATTGCTGCTGGTTGGTTGTCGTGTATTACTACAAAATCAGTGTTTAAAATTGTTGATTCACTATTCATTCTATTGTATTCTAAATAGATGCGGATGTCATCCTCAGTTAACTCTAAAGGCATCCCTTGCAGGGCATTGTGAATTTTTTTTGTTACATTAAAAAAATCAAACGACCCATTGATTACTTCCCAATGGACATCTATCCCAATGTCTCTCATTATTGGAACCAAGTTTTCAAGTAGCTCAGCAACCCCGCCCCCTGCTGGCGTTGAATTTACATGAGTAACCGATTTTCCTTTCAGTTTTTCGGCTAAGGCTTTCACTGAGTTGACAATATCCTCTCCAACTATGGGGATGTAATCGTCAATGTTGATTTTTCGTAGCTTTTCTACTCTAAGCATAAAAAAACCTCAAAAGGCATTTGAATAAAGAGAGAAACAAATTAATATCTCTGAATTCAAGTAAATAATGTTTGTCCAACTTTTAAGATATTTCGAAAAAGGAAAGCCAAGAGCTTAGCTTTGGATATCTGAGTTAAAATTTTTGTGAGAACATGACATTTGGTCCCTATTTTTCTAAAGATAAAACCGAATTTGTAGTGTGGGCTCCAAATCAAACTCAACTTAGTTTAGTTTTACCCGAAGAAAATCAAGACCTAAAGATGAATATGGAGGAATCTGGATACTGGCGATTATCTGTAGATGGTGTTAAACCTGATACGAAATACATGTTTCGTCTCAAAGACCATTTATTGCCAGATCCAGCTTCGCATATTCAACCGCAGGGGGTTTTCGGGTATTCATCGGTGGTAGACCAATTCCTCGTTTGAGTGGGAGGAAGATAGTATTAGGCAAAATATTAAGCTCCAAGATATGATCATGTACGAGTTGCATGTGGGCACTTTTAGTGAAGAAGGTACTTTTGCTGGAGCCGCAAAAAGAGCCTCTGATTTGGCTGAAATTGGGGTTAACGCTGTCGAATTAATGCCTGTTTCACAATTTTCAGGTTCAAGAAATTGGGGCTATGACATTGCTTTCCCTTTTGCAGTTCAAAATACATATGGGGGACCTGACGAATTAAAGAAACTAGTAAAAGAATTTCATTCAAAAAAAATTGCTGTGATTCTTGACGTCGTCTATAACCATTTTGGACCCGAAGGAAATTTTCTGAATGAGTATGGTCCTTATTCTCTTCCGAATAGGTTAACCCCTTGGGGGGCATCAGTAAATTTTGATGAAAAATTCAGCGCTCAAGTTAGGAATTATTTTATTGAAAATGCACTCTACTGGCTTGAGAAATATCATTTTGATGGATTAAGGTTAGATGCGGTTTTTGCCATAATTGATAGAAGCTCCAAACATTTCTTGAAAGAACTTTCTGAAAAAGTGGAGACTCTTTCTGAGTCAAATTCGCGGAAATATGTTCTTATTGCAGAAAATGATCGGGTCGAAGCTAAGTTACTTAGGCGCCGAAGCAAAGGTGGCTATGGTTTAGATGCAGTTTGGCATGATGATTTTCATCATTCAATTCATTCGATTTTAACTGGTGATACAAACTGGTATTATTCTTCATTTGGTGACATCAATGGTGTTGTTCAGTCTCTAAGAGTAAATTGCGTCATCAATACAGAGGCAACTAAAGAATTATCAAAAAATTTAAAGCAACATTGTTTAAATTCAAGTAAATTGGTGGTTTTTTCACAAAATCATGATCAAATCGGTAACAGACCTTTGGGCAAGCGGTTAATCGTTCTGGCGGGTCTTGAAGCAGCAAAACTTGCTGCTGGACTTTCTTTGCTCTCTCCATTCACTCCCCTACTTTTTATGGGCGAAGAATATGGAGAGGATTCACCTTTTCTTTTTTTTACAGACTACACAGATGAACAGTTGAAGAAGGAGGTATTTGCAGGAAGGAAAAAGGAACTCAGGCAAAATGGTTGGAAAAAAAATACACGTGATCCACAAGAAATGTCGACATTTTCCGATTCAAAACTTCATTGGCAAAAAAGGACTTCGTTTGTTGGAAAAAAGGTGTTGGCTTATTATCAAAAGCTTATACTTTTACGGAGTGAATGCTGCAAAGGGGATTTTGACAAGAAGAGATCAAAGTTTTTTGTTATGAAAGCCAAATCTCTATTGATTTTTCAAAGAGAATTTAGTGCAGTTGCAATTATTGTTATCGTTAATTTTAGCAAAAGTAGCCAAAAATACTCTTTTCCATGCAAGGGGGAGGGTTATGTGAAAATTTTGGATTCTGCAGAAACTGATTGGGCTGGTCCGGGATCGTTTTTGCCTGAAAACACAAAGCAGGGGGAAGCTCATGTTATCTGCCCTTTTAGTATTGCGGTTTATGAAGCATCAAGGAAGAAAAGTTATGCCTGAAAAATATGTTTGTATTCATGGTCATTTTTATCAACCGCCGAGAGAAAATCCTTGGATTGAGGAAGTTGAATTTCAAAATTCAGCACAACCTTATCATGATTGGAATGCGCGGGTTACCGCTGAATGTTACGCGCCTAATTCGTTTTCTCGAATAATGGATCCCGACTGGAGAATAATTGCTGAGGTTAACAATTATTCGAAAATCAGCTTCAATTTTGGTCCTACGCTTCTTTATTGGCTTGAGAAACAGGATCCCAAGATTTATGAATCGATTTTACATGCCGACATAGAAAGTGCAAAAAAATTTTCAGGACATGGTTCGGCGATTGCCCAAGTCTACAACCACATGATAATGCCCTTGGCTAATAAACGGGACAAGCAGACGCAGGTTGTTTGGGGAATTAGAGACTTCGAAAACCGTTTTAGACGCTATCCCGAGGGAATGTGGCTGCCTGAAACAGCTGTTGACCTCGAGACTCTTGAAATTTTGGCTGAGAACAAAATAAAATTCACTATCCTGGCACCACATCAAGCATCGAGAATAAGACACATTGGTGAAACAGATTGGATAGATGTAAAAGGAGGGAAAATTGACCCAAGACGACCATATTTATTAAAGTTTCCTTCTGGAAAAAGTATTAACCTGTTTTTCTTTGACAAGTTTCTTTCTTCTTCTGCAGCGTTTGGAAATCTCTTGTCAAACGGTGAATTTTTTGCAAGTAAAATAATTGAGGCTTTTAAAGATTCTAATAAGGAGGTTGATGAACTAGTTAGCTTGGCGACGGATGGAGAAATTTATGGTCACCACCATCCTCATGGCGATATGACCTTAGCGTATGGACTATATTATATTGAGTCCCGAAATTTAGCTAAAATAACAAATTATGGCGAGTTTCTTGAAGGACATCTTCCTGAATTCGAGGTTGAGATTCAGGAAAATACGTCATGGAGTTGTTCTCATGGAATCGAAAGGTGGAGAAATGACTGTGGAGATAATACCGGCCATCCTGGCTGGAAACAACCTTGGAGAAAACCCCTCAGGGCAGGAATGGATTGGCTGCGAGATGGGATAGCTCCAATTTTCGAAACTGAAATCGTAAAATATCTTAAAGATTCTTGGTTGGCACGGAACGATTACATTTATGTGGTTCTTGATAGATCGCGAGAAAATGTTGAATATTTTTTAGCTGATCATATGCGGAAAGAATTGACCGAAGATGAAAAAAAACGAGTTATAAAGCTTCTTGAGATGCAAAGACAAGCAATGTTAATGTTTACTAGTTGTGGTTGGTTTTTCGATGAAATATCCGGCATAGAGACAGTTCAAGTAATGAAGTACGCTGCCAGGGCAATGCAGCTTGCAAAACAAGTTCTGGGTTTGGAGCTTGAGGATGGATACCTTAAATTTCTTGAGGATGCACCAAGCAACATTCCTGATTTTAAAAACGGCGCCTTTATTTACAATCTTTTGGTTAAAAAAAATGTTGCGGATCTTGAAAAAATAACGGCGCAAGGCACAATTCTAAGCCTGTTTTCAAAACAAGGCCCAGACTCTCAAACCAAACAGCGATATGGCTGTTGCTTCATTATCGCTGACAAGGAAATAAAAAAACATGATGCTGGAAAATTTAGGTTAGTTATTAGTCAGACGACTACAACATCACAAATAACCTTAGATGAAGCAACCTTTGCCTGTGTTGCAATATGGCTTGGGGACCATAACGTTTCATGCGGAGTAAAACCCTTGTTCAATGAAGAAAAATTTAAGTTGATTACAGATGAACTCTTATCAAGCTTTGACAAAGGAGAAATTAATGAAACTATTCTTTTATTGCCAAAATATTTCGAGAACACTTACTCGCTTAAGGATGTTTTTCGAGATGAACAAATACGAATTGTAAACTCAATTTTTCAAGAAGCATTAGAAAATGCTACAAAATTATATGAAATCATTTATCGTGACAACTCTGCGCTACTGCATTTCTTAAATGAAATCAACATTCCCTCACCTAAACCATTTGAAGTTGCTGCAGAAATCGCCATAAATGATCAAATAAAAAAATTGCTTTTAAGCCCAGAAATAAATACAGAGGCATTTCATGGCATTGTGGAAGAATCTAAACGCTTCGATATAACCTTGGATTTAAATCAAATAGCTTACGAAGCAAGCAAAAAAATAGTTAAGGAATTGCACAATGTGAGCGTTAATCCGCCGGATATCCGCCAAATTGAAAAAATTGAAGATTTTTTGGTAGCTTTGAAAGAGCTGCCCCTTACTCTGGAGCTTTGGCAAATACAAAACATAGCTTTTAACATTACTGAAAATAAATATAAAACGCTTAGCGATAAACAGGATGATTTTTCTAAATCTTGGGTTTTGGCTTATCGGAAATTATGCAACTTAATCGGAATAAGGCTGGATTAAGATTGATTCCTACTGCTACTTATCGGATCCAACTTAACAGTGGATTTGGTTTTGAAAAACTTAAAAATGTGCTCCCTTTTTTGGAAAATCTTGGGATCTCCCATGTTTACTCATCCCCTATCTTTAAAGCACGCCCCGGAAGCACCCACGGTTATGATATATTAGATTCAAATCAAATCAATGAAGAATTAGGCGGCTCCGCAGCGTTTGATGTTTTAATGAGGGAGGCTACTTCTTTGGGGCTAGGGTGGATTCAAGATATTGTTCCTAACCATGTTGCATACTCTCCAGACAATCCATTAATTTCGAATACACTATCACTTGGTTCAGACTCAATTTATCGTAATTTCTTGGATGTAGACTGGAATTATCCCTCACCAAAGCTACGCGGAAAAGTTTTGGCGCCTTTTTTAACGGAAAACCTTAAACAAAGTATGCGACAAAGGAAAATTAGACTCTCCTATAGCAATGGTTTCAAAATAGAGTATGGCAACCTGCAATTTCCCGTAAAAATCGGTTCGTACAAAAGAATCTTGGAGAACTCGAAGTTTTTCGAGCCTTTATTTAAGGACAAAAAAAATATTCAGGCAAAACTGCAATCGAACTTTGATTCTGATCCAATATTACGGAGTGACTTATCTTATATATTGAAACAATACAATACAACTGACAGTCTTTTGGAAGAATTGATATCTGAGCAAAACTTCGTCTTGGCGAGGTGGCAGAGCGCCTTCAAAGAAATTAACTACAGACGTTTTTTTGACATAATAGACTTAATTTGCCTACGGATGGAACAAGACAATGCCTTTGAAACAACGCATGAGTTAATAATTCACTATTTATCTGAAAATGAGTTTGCGGGGGTTAGGGTAGATCATATTGATGGATTATTTGATCCTGGAAAGTATCTTAATAGACTCCGAAAGGCAGCCCCAAACGCCTATATTATTGTGGAAAAAATTTTGCTTGGCGAAGAGAAGCTTCCGGCATCGTGGCCAATTCAGGGTTCAACGGGCTACGATTTTCTAAATAAAGTTAATGGACTCTTCGTGGAAGAAAAAAATCAAGCTGAATTCTCTAGGCTCTACAGCCAATTTAGCAAAACAAAGCAATCTCTCGACAAAATTCTAAGTGCCGCAAAAAAATCTATAATCCGCACATATTTTGGAGGGGACATCAAAAACTTGACAAGACTATTTCAACAAGTCTTAAAAGAAAAATTTGGTAAAAATTACAAAAAAAATTTTTTAAAAGCTGCATTAGTCGAGTTACTTTCCTCTTTTGATGTTTATAGAACCTATCTAAGCCCTCGGGATTTAAACAGAGAAAAATTTGAAAAAGCTTTACAAATAGCAAAAATTAGAAATAAAAAAAGCATTGAAGTTTTTGAAGCGATTGAGCTGTTGCTGAAAGATAGCTCTAACTCAGAGGATTCTTTACGGCTGTTTATGAGACTTCAACAATTCAGTGGAGCAGTTATGGCTAAAGGTCTTGAAGATACTGTTTTTTACACTTACAATCGGTTACTGTCTCTTTGTGAGGTAGGCGGTAACCTTGAGGAATTTGGAGTTACAAAAGAGAAGTTTGAGTCCTTTGTGGATTCGAGGCAAGACTTCTGGCCTTTTTCGCTTAACGCTACAAGTACTCATGATACCAAAAGAGGAGAAGATTCTCGTGCAAGACTAAACGTGTTGAGTGAGATTCCTTCCATGTTTTCAGAACAGGTTGAAAAATGGGCAAATCTAAATTTCCATAAAAAGAAAAAGTTGAAAAGTAAACTTGTTCCAAGTTCAAATGAGGAGTATTACTTTTATCAAAGCATAATTGGCGCTTTTCCATTCGAAATTCAACAACTGCCGGAATTTGGAAAAAGAATGGAATTTCACATGACAAAAATGGTGAGAGAAGCTAAGAAGAACAGCACTTGGATTTCACCTAACGTCGATTACGAGCAGGCTCTGTCGAGTTATGTTTCCCTGTGTCTTTACCCCGATAAATCTAACATTTTTCTTCAGGAATTTTTGTCTTTCCACAAGAAAATCGCGTTATGCGGTGCTACAAATTCTCTTTCACAAACCCTTATCAAGGTAACAAGTCCTGGAGTTCCCGACTTTTATCAGGGATGCGAACTTTGGGATTTGAATCTTGTTGATCCGGACAATCGACGTCCCATTGATTATATAAAAAGACGAAAATATCTTAAGGAAATTCAGGATCTAAAGATAGCAGACTTCCCTGAGCTCTTAGAAAGTTTTGATACCGGAAAAATAAAGTTGTTTGTCATTAGTAGAGCACTAAAAATACGGAAGCAAAAAAGAATCCTTTTCCAAGATGGAGCGTTTATTCCCTTAAAAGTCGAAGGTGAACTTGGGGATTGTGTGATTGCATTTTGCAGAAAGCTAAACGATGAATTTGCAATAACAGTGTGTCCACGTTTTTCTGCGAAAATTACTGGTATGGACAATTTTCCTTTAGGTGAAGTTTGGAAGGATACTTTTGTCTGTCTACCTAGCAACTTTTCAAAGGATTGTTTTGACGTTTTCTCTGAAAAATCCGTGATTTCACAACGAAGTAATGGAAAAGAGGGCTTTTACATTGAAGAACTATTCCAATCTTTCCCGTTTGCACTGTTAATAGAGGATGGCGCTCTTAATGAGTAACGTGCAAAGGGCTAGTGGTATTCTTCTTCATGTTAGTTCTTTGCCATCCGATTTCGGAATCGGTGATTTAGGTCCTGAAAGCTATCATTTTGTGGACTTGCTTAGTCTCGCAAACCAGCATTATTGGAGTATTCTTCCTCTTATGCCAACATCTGAAGAATACGGCAACTCTCCATATCAACCGACTTCTGCCTTTGCTGGAAATACATTGCTCATAAGTCCAGTACAACTATTCAAAGATGGCTTGTTGTCTGAAGAAAATCTTAAAGAGCTTAGGGTTCCAACGGGTAAGGTTGAATTTAAGCTTGTAACAGTAAAGAAAGGATTGATGGAAAAGAGAGCCCGTTTAAACTTCCTTGAGAACCCCCAAAACTCCTTTCTAGAAAAAGTAGTTTTGAAGAATTTTGTTTCATAAACCAAAATTGGCTTGATGATTATGCACTTTTTAAAGCTCTCAGGGATTCAACTGGCCA
>CAWENF010000019.1:0-219432 GCA_963810275.1 uncultured archaeon | reverse complement strand
AGACTTTGTAGATTACGCTTACGTCGCAACAGAAAAAAAAGTCAAGAATTGGAAAACCGAGAATGTCGGTCTCATTTTAGTCAATGGTGAGAAGATAAAGATAGAAAAACATAAGGAAATTTACCAAGAAGCCCCAGTTCTTGTCAGTCCTTTGCTTAAAGAAAAACTGCATTGCCAGGATGCTTACCCCCAACATAACAAGTTTTCAGCATACTGACAAATACGATTTAGCTAAACAGGCTTACTCAAAAAAAGGCGGTAAATGCATTCGAAAATATATAAGAGAAATAGTGACTTGTGGAGAGAATTGTGGTGTTTTTTGTCCGATTGATAATTAAAGCCACATGGTCAAGTAAATCCTGAGATCTTTCGAGTTCACCTTTTGCATTACTAACTGGATTTTTCATTCTTAGTGCTTGCCATTCCCATTACTGTTATCCTGCTAAAATAACCCTGTTCTGAAAGGTATGCTACTACGATGTTGCGGACTACTTCACTATCACTTTCGCCCATTTCACCTTTTAAATCCCTAACGGTTTTGAATACCCCATCAGGCAAACTGACAAGAATTTTTTTCATCTTATTGCCCTCGTTATCTATCTTATAACTATCCTATAGGATATATTTAAGATATATAACTTAGGGTAGTAACTATCTCTTGTTTATAACTCATAAGAGCGTTCACAGATATACCAAATTTCAGGAACATTCAGTAACAAAAAAGCAAAAGGGCAAATTGAGACGGAAAGTACGTGGAATCCTAAAGAGTAAAGCCATCTGCCAACAGGGCTTCACGAATAATGCGCCTTATCGCATCCTGCTTTGAATTATCACCATGCTTACAACTGTAAGACTCAAGATGCTTCAACACTAAAGTAGATGAATAAAAAGCAATCTTTCATTAGCTACCCTTTCATTACTCAACTTTTTGATGGCTTTTGGTCTCCCAGGCGGTGCCTTCTCATTATTACTGTTTAGCAAGTTCTCAAGATGACCCAACAACACCTCAGAACCAGCTATAACTTATTTTATTTTACGTTAACGTCTGGAAAGCCACTTGTCGTTATTCCGGCCAAGCCTCAATGAATGGAAGCAACTCGAAAGGATTGTCTTTCAAGTTCCAAACTTATAGATCATGACTCATCCTTTATTCTTCCCAAGTAGCCCTTGGCTTGCTCTATGAGATTCAGATTTAATATGCTCTATGCTCAACAAGTAATCCTTTTTTACTCGCACTTACTTTCCAGTTCACGTGCGGGTACCTGCGAATCATTTGCATCGACCAATAATTTTGTTTGCAATTTCTACGGCATCTTCGACCTCTACGGCTGTTCTCTTTTTAATAGCTTCAAAATCTCCTGAATCATAAAGATCCCAAACTCTTTTCCCAGACTGCTTTTGACTTTGAATATTCAGTTCACGAATCAAGTCATTAGTAGTCTTGGGGTATAGCGGATAGACTCTCGGGTTCTTTCTGAATAAAGGAATTCCGACATCTCCTAAGTCTATTACTTTGGCCTTGAAGTATGTCTCATAAAGGGCCTCATCAGACTCAATTCCATATCGTTGAGAACGAACATAGAGTGCTGGAATATCGAGTCTTGAAATACCTGTGCCCATGAGAATTAGGTCTGGATGATTTTTTCTGTTTCTTGCATCTATCTTTTTCCAAGATTCGTTAAAATAATCATAAATTTGACTTACTGTTGCTTTTTCATTGTTCCTTTCAAAGTTCCAGATTTGCCATGTTGGCTCCAATAAGCTCTTCATGGGATACAGGCGACGGAATACTCCTCCGAGTATGAAGTGGTTGGGGTATGCAGCGTTATATATCAGCGAACTCTTGCCTTGTTTTGTTCTATCTTCTGGTGGAACATAACACTCAAGATCGAAGAAGATGATTTCCGTAAAATTGCTGTTAAAGTCGATCATTCCCTAAGCCCAGCGTTGTATTAAATAGTAATAGTTAATAAATAGTTCATTAATTTACTTAACCAAATCTATGCTCGTTGAGGCAATGATGCATGTTTCAACCATACAAGAAAAATACCATAGTTATTTGCCCTAATTGTGATGAAGAGGGGCGAATAGTTGAAAGATCAACAGACTATTCCAAATATATTCTCGAGTGCAAGAGTTGCGGTCGAAAAGTACTTTCCGACTCCGAAGAGATGAAGGCAAGGGCGGAATACAACAAGCGTATGAAAGAAGGGGTTAATCAGATATTAGCTAACACTACTCTCATGCGAAAGAGTCCTAAAAAGCCGAATCACCAGTAACTTCTAAACCGTTTTCTAAAAAGTAAAGTAATAGAAAAAGAAAAAGGGGCGTTCATTGGGGCTAGTTCAGCAAACGTTTCAGCCTTTCGATTCTTGAGTGAGTAGGCGGGTTTCTGACCCATAGTCCTTTTTGCTTGCTTTCTTTTTGTTTCCTTGTATTATTTCTAGCACTGAAATCATTGCTTCTGGACTTGTAGCTCGGGTGCCTTCCAAATCAGCTGCATACTCATTACGCCAAAGAACAAGACTTAGCAGCAGGAACATTAGAGTGACAGTTGTTATTTGTACGAAGATTGGAATAACTGGCAATCCAAAACTTATTGCAACAACACTGAAAAGGAACACAAATCCTACTGTTCCACCCATTACAGCCATCATTTCCCCGATAAACCTTTTTTGCCTTCTAAGGTGACCCAGCTCATGACCTATGGTTGCAAGGGCCTCGGTTCTATGAACGTATTTTGAAACCCATGATTCTGAGATCGTTATTTTTTTTGTGTATAAGTTTACGAAGGCATTATTTTTAACGTCAGGGTTATCTGTTATGAGGACTTCACCCGAATGCTCGATTCCCATTTTCTCGATCATTTGTCTAACCATTTGATATGAACAGCATAATTGGATCAATTATGAAAATTGCAGAAAGGGAAAAAACCGCTACAATTTATGTAAACATTACGGGCGGAACTAATCTTATGGCTGGAGCTGACTGTTCAGCTTCATTTTTCATTGGCGCACAAGCATACAAGCATATTATGTTCTTGATCAAAAAAAGCTTCCCGAAGGTTCACAACTCGAAAATCAAGTAGTGGAACTTCCCATTCCCAAAGTACCTGGAGCTAGCAAATCTTCATGATACTCAAAATAACATTTTGAGAAGGATCAATCAGCATGATGGAAAAACGTCTAGCCGAATTCTTCGCAATGAGTTGAATATGAGTGCCCAAAAACTAAGGCACCATATTAAAGAGCTTGAAACGAAAGGATTAGTGACTACTCAGAGAGGTTTTGAGAAGGAAAAGCTTCATCACGGAAAAATTGTCAAGAGAATCGACACCAGAATTCTAATGATTCGGCTCACAAACGCGGGCAAAATGATCGCAAATTGGACTATCAAAGACTGATGAATATGACGGATAGTTCCTGTTATACTTACTTTTCTTCTCCCAATTTTGGCAAATTAAGCAGTTATGTATTGGAGCCCCAGAGTCTGTTTTCAAGTTCTTGCCTTTGGGTTTCGTTTAGGGCCTAAAGAAACTTTGGCAAGATTTTCAACCTGTTCCTGAATATCTGCCATTTGCATTAGACGATTGCGTTATTTTACCCAAGCCGAAAAGTTGGAAAGTACATATTCGCTCTGCGGGGAGGGCTCGTAGTCTAGCACGGATTAAGGCATCGGCCTCCGGAGCCGGGAATCCTGGGTTCAAATCCCAGCGGGCCCGCCAAATTTATCTAAGGTTAATTTGCTGACTATTCGCAAATTTATCTTTAAAAGCTCCGCCTAGACTGTTAATTCTTGAAAGAACGAAGTTTATTTATCTAAATAAAAACATTTAATGCAAGGGGAAGCAAAAAACTTGAAAAACTTCAAGGTGTTTTCCACAGCACTGTTTTTGGTACTTTTCATTGTTTCAGCCACGACAGTTGTCGCTCACTCACCCCTTGACACACAAGGCAACGAATCAATCCAAACCGCCACCTACGTACCAGACCCAACAAAGTCTTGGGCGCTGTACTCGTCGCTTAGCAGCGACGGAGACGCCCAATACTACACCTTCAAAATAATCGACTCTGAGGAAACAATCAAAGTATCAATCTACAAGTCTACCAGAGATCAAGACGCCGACTTCAACCCCAAACTCGTCTTGATAGGACCAGATGTCACGGAAACGGACGATATTCCAGCGAAGATAACGGTACCGCAAGGACTAAACGCGCAGTTAGTTAAGCAAACTGAGGCCACCCCAACTTTTGAACCCTTCTCGCCGGGCACCTACATAAACCTAGCAGAAGTCATAATAAATAACCCAACGCCTGGACAATACTACTTGGCAGTTTTTGAGGAATCCGACGAGCCTGCAGGCGGCAACTACGGCTTAGCAATCGGCTACCGTGAAACCTACACAATACAGGACTGGATACTCATACCCTATAGCCTAATCAGTATCTACCAGTGGCAAGGACAAAGCCTGCTAGTGGTACTTGCGCCGATGATTGCAACGTTAGCGATCGGCATCGTGATTGTTGCTTTGAACTTACGCAATAGCTGCAGCCTCAAAAACGTGTCAGCGTGGCTTGCAGCAATAGCTGGCTTAACCTTTGTAGGAACCGCTGTGTCCACATCTTACCAGTTGATCTGGGACGCCACAGTAGTCCCCGTAAACTGGGAAGCCATACTAACAGGCATCTTTATATTGGCGCCGTTGATTTTGGGGTTCCTTACACTAAGAGTAGCTTTAAAAAACAGCCATGAAGTCACTGCAAAAAAACGCATATACCTAGTGATTTTGGGGGTTGTGGCATTGTTTGCTTGGGCTGGGCTAATAGTCGGACCAATACTCGCCATTGCGGCAGCGTTTATGCCAAACCTAAACAAAACAGCATAGCCAACCCGCTCTTGGTTGCAAAAAATTTTGAATGAGAATATTATATTTTGGTTTAGGCGGCTTTCTAATGAATTACTTTTTTAGTTACTTTCTTAGCACCTCTTAGGGGGGTGCCTTCCTTTTCACTACTTCTTTGCAGACAGGTTGGTTTGAAATAGAACCCTCTTTTTTTCTTTGGCATATAATCTTCAACGCTTGAATGCTTACCAAACTTATGCAAAGACAGAAAAACGCACTTTATTCGGAAAAGTTTATGCTCTATGCCCAACCTTGAAACATACATCAGGCGTTCTAAATGCACACCAAAAAAATAGGCAGAAACCTCTATCAAGTCGAACTAAACACAGGCGGCTTCAAACAACTCATATGCAGCTACATCATCGCAAGCCCAAAACCCGCCTTAGTCGAGTCTGGACCCACAAACTCCGTCCCTAACCTCCTCGCAGCGCTGGACGAGTTGGGCATCAAGCGGGAAGCAGTTAAGCACGTTTTTGTCACGCACATTCACCTTGACCACGGAGGCGGCGCAGGCACACTACTCAAGAGCTTGCCAAACGCCAAAGTAGTAGTGCACCCCAGAGGCGCTCCGCACATGGCTGACCCCGATCGCCTGTGGCCCTCCAGCCAGAAAGTGCTAGGCTACATCAGCGAAATCTTCGGCAAACCCGAACCCGTTCCCCAAAGCCGCCTAATCGCGCAAACCGAAGGAACCTACGATTTAGGAGACGGGGGCACCCTCTCAATCACGGAGACGCTTGGACATGCGTCGCACAACCTGAGTTTCTGTGAGAGCTTCAATCAGGGCGTGTTTCCCGGGGACGCAGCAGGCACGTATTTGCCCGAATGCGGGGTGGTGGTTCCGACGACTCCTCCGCCGTTCCACTTGGAGGCGGCTTTGGCTTCGCTTGAAAAGCTGATTGCGCTTGAGCCCAAGTGGCTGTACTTTAGCCATTTCGGCGTGGCAGACGACGCAGTGAACCGCCTCAAAGCCTACAAAACGCAACTACAGTTGTGGGCTGACGTAGCTGAGGAAGGTGTGAAAACGGGTAATTCGCTTGAGGAAATCCGAGACGACATAATCAAAGCAGATCCCACCATGAACAAAATCCAAGACTACATCCGCGGCCATCAAATCTACAGAAAAACCGTCTTGGAAAACTGCGTACTCGGATTCATCGAATACGCCAAAGCTAAACAATCCAAGCAGTAGCCATAAACATTTTATAACTTCCCAACGGCTTTTTTCTACTGTACAGGTGAAAATGGTTTTGGGTCAAAACACAAGCAGAGCCGACCTTGAGCGGGTTCCTCTTGAGAAAGTTAACGATTACATGTGGCGCATTCCCAAATATAAGTCTGGAATGCAGGTTCCAGGCATGATTTTTGCGAATCAGGCGTTGCTGGAGAAGATGCAGACTGACCGCACCTTGTGGCAGTGCAGCAACGTCGCCCATCTGCCAGGTATCTACAAGCACGCAATCACACTTCCCGACGGGCATGAGGGCTACGGGTTCCCAATCGGCGGTGTAGCAGCAACCGACTACGAGACAGGTGTGATTAGCCCCGGAGGGGTCGGCTATGATATCAACTGCGGCGTCCGCCTACTTTCAACTGACATAACCGACAAGGACATTTGCCCAAAACTCCCCTCACTCACAGAATCAATATTCCGTAATGTACCCTCTGGGTTGGGCAGCAGAAGAAAAGACTTCACCATAAGCAACCATGACCTCGAAACCCTCGCAGTCGAAGGCGTACATTGGCTAATCGACCGCGGTTTGGGCTGGGCAGAAGACGCAAAGCACTGCGAAGAATACGGGCAAATGGCAAACGCCAACCCTGACAAGGTATCTAACACTGCCAAAAAGCGTGGGTTAAGTCAGTTGGGCACATTGGGCAGCGGCAACCACTTCCTCGAAATCCAAAAAGTCGACAAAATCTTTAACGAGAAAACGGCCAAAGCCTTTGGGTTAACTCATGAAGGGCAAGTTACCGTCATGATACATTGTGGCAGCCGAGGCTACGGGCACCAAGTCTGTAGCGACTATCTCCGAGTTATGGAGCATGCAACACAAAAGTACAAAATCAACCTGCCAGATCGTGAACTCGCATGCGCCCCCGGCAGCAGCCCCGAAGCAAAAGACTACTATGAAGCCATGGCGTGCGCCGTCAACTATGCATTTTGCAACCGTCAAGCTATCATGCACTGGGTACGGCAAAGCTTCCAGCAGGTGTACGGTCAAGACCCTGAAAAGTTTGGCTTAAATCTTGTCTATGATGTGGCACACAACATTGCCAAGGTAGAGACCCACGATGTCGGCGGCGGAGTACAAAAGAAGGTTTGGGTGCACCGCAAAGGAGCCACAAGGGCGTTCCCAGCTGGGCACGATGCAGTTCCTGAAGATTACAGAAGTGAAGGCCAGCCTGTTTTGATCCCGGGAAGCATGGGTACAAGCAGTTGGGTTCTGGTGGGCACACAAAAAGCAATGGAGCTCACTTTTGGATCAACTGCACACGGCGCTGGCAGAATGATGAGCAGGGCAGCTGCGAAACGACAGTTCTGGGGCGGAGAAATCAAAACCGCTCTGGAAAAGCGCGGCATATCTGTGCGTGCAGCGAGCGCACAGGTACTGGCGGAGGAAGCCGACCTAGCATACAAGAATGTGGATGTAGTAGCCGATGTCAGCGACAAAATTGGGATAGCCACCAAAGTCGCACGTTTAGTACCATTAGCAGTTGTTAAAGGCTAAACTTTTTCTCTTCTACCTTTCTATTTCTTTATTGAAGGCATCTTAGTGAAAGATGAATGCGGAATATGCGGCAGAGTCATGCGCACCACCTATATGAAGCAGTGTACACGCTGTAAGAAAATGTTCTGCCGCGACTGCATGACCCCCGATGTAGCGACCGGCGACCCTATGGCGATGTTATGCCTGCATTGCGCAAGAAAAATCGTCGCACCCCGCACCTTCAGCAAATGGGCTGGACTGGAGAGCCACCTCAAGTTCCGAGCATCCTTCACCGACTCCGTTACGCTGAAGTTCGCCCGCATCGACGGCTTAATCGGCACAAATCTACCCATAACCGCTTACCGCGACCCCCTCTACTGGAGCAACACATCAACCAGCGAGCATGCCAAAGCGTGGCTAAACGCCGGCTGGGAAGTACAAGGCGTAAACTTCAAAGAAGGCACCGTGACCTTCAAAAAAGTCCGCAGCTTACCCCGCAAATCTAAAAAGAAGAAACAAGAAATCATCCAGCCCTTCACACCCGTGCCCGTGCGTCCTCCACGTAGCAAAGTACCCTCGAATACCAAAGCGTCAAGGCTATATGCACGTATCAAAAATTTGGAGCGGCAACGAAGGGCACCCCATAAGATTCGGGGCATGAAGGGCAAACCTCAGAGCCGAAGCCGCTTAACGGATAACAAACCAGAATAATCCCGTACACTCTAATGAATAGGGGTAATCGCTTTGGAAAAAAGCAACCGCTGACTATCCAACAGAATCTAGAAGTTGAATTCAGCGTTATCGCTTAACTAAAAAATCACGCCGAATTCCCGCTACAAACCCCGCGTTTTAGTCGATTGAAGGAAACCTAAGACCGATAGGGAAAACTCAGACACAAACAATCCAGTCATATCCTACCAAAGCCGTAGTCTACATCTGGGCAAAAAAGCTTTTAACAGATTTACAAAGGAGTTTCTATCTCAGTTTGATTGACCTATCTGTTTACCGCATTTCTCGCAATAAACAGCATGACCCTTGTTGTTTTCCCCACAGTAAATACAAAATTTATCCCTATCGGACTCAAAAATCTGGTTTGATTCTTCTGACAGGATCGGCTGATTTTTTGTTCTGCGCACTGACCAAATCGCCATCGAAACGGAAAACACAATCAAAAAAACAACAGTCACCGACAACGAAGGGTTTTCTATTAGCAGATTTAAGGAAAATGGCTTCGCCTCTTGAACGTCGGGATTAGTGACAGGAGGCGGCGGAGTGCTTGAGCCAGTTACAGGCAAATCCGTTGGCGACGGGACGACTACCACGGTAGGCACATATTGCCGGTTTTCATCGATGGAATAAATATAGGCGCTTTCTCCCCTGAACTCGTCAGGTAGCTGCCCAATTTTGAATCCACTGCCCGTGGTCTCACAGTAATAATAGGTTTGGTTGGAGTCCTGCGGATAAGTCCACGACGCACCCTGCAATCCGTTACCCAAAATACCTACTGCGTAGTGATTAGGCGGACTAATGTAAACCGTCCCGTACCCCATGACCAAAGTTATACTAGCAAACAGCACAGAAGTGTCTTCGCAGTCGCCACCTTCATCCACCAATGTTTCAATAGGGAAGCGGGGGTACTCGTTGTAGCCTTCAGTCACGTTATCAGACGTGTATTGCAAACTCTGCACAAACGCTAGGGCGAAGCTGACTTTGTCGTAGGAGCCATAACCTTGGCTGTTTGCGGTTTCGTTTAGTTTTATGGCTAAGCTGCGGATGTAGCTGTCTTGCGTGGTGGTTAAAAACCCATAGCCGCTGGGTCCATTGTGTGTACGGCTGTAGACGGGGACAGATTTGTACGCGTCATAGAGAACTTGGGGAATGCTTAGGTTCCATGTCCAGTGCTTACCGTTGTAGTCCCAATCAAAGGTCTTCTCGTAATACGAGTTTGTCTGGGTGATTTGGGCAGTTGCGGGGTGGAATGAAAAAGCGGGAACTATAAGAAGCAGACTTAAAGCTGCAATTAAGAGAAGCTTGAATGTTAAGTGACCTGGTTTTGGCGGGTTCATATATCCATTCAGATTACGTTGAAGAATGTCTCATGTTTAAAACTTCCCCCAAATCTATTTTATGAGAACGCTGAGCCGACAGACCAGAAATCTACTTTTGCTTGATAATGCCGTAACTTTGCTTTTTCCATGCGTCTCGGAACTTGTTATAGTAGTCAACGCCCTGAAAAACTGGAGCATAAGCCAGCTCCCACTCTAAACTGCACTTGCAAACCGCGTATGCTTTTTTGTTTTTGGGGTCGCAGTAAACCTGCAGTAACTCTTTGCGGCATTTGGGGCAGTAGTAGGGTCCGTTAACCATTTGTTTTGCGTCTTTGGTCAAGATTTTCATTCGACCAACGCCGACTTTTTGGAGGGATTTTCGCGGTTTATCCGAACTCATGCAAACCACAATGGTATGGTTGGTACATAAAGATATATTATTCCATTCCTAACCAAATTTTCTTGTTAGAAATTATTATCTTTGCAGATTTCTAGATAGACTTAAATTTCCCAGCAGATATGGACTAATCTGCGCGGTTGTCGTCTAGTCTGGTTTAGGACTTTAGCCTTCCAAGCTAATGATCCCGGGTTCAAATCCCGGCGACCGCACCACAACTTCCAACTCAGCCAGTTTCTTTGTTTACCTTTCACATTTGAAGCGATAATTTGTTATAACATAACCCTGCCTAAACCAATGCGGAGCTTACATGCTTGCCAGTTAAAGGAATTGAAAAATTCAGAGAGAAACTACCCGCCCTTTCAGGCAAAAAAATCGCACTTTTGCCAATCTACATGGTCTGCATGGCTGCGTTGGCATTTGCCGTCTTTTTTGTCTTCGATTCCCTGCCCGATGTTTTAGTCGCCGATGGTGTGTTGCTTTCGCTGTTTCCATTGTTTGGCGTGCTGGTTGTCGAAGTTGCCGGATTGCTGCTAGTATGGCAAATGTGGTTTCAACGCGAAAAGCTAAAGGCAAAATATGGCAACAGAGCTTACCAACAAGTGTTTCTTTTCGGTTTCGGAGGCATAGTATGGATATTAACAGTAGCCATCAACCAGTACATCCCCTTCTACATACTGGCGCCAACATTCTGGGCGATCTCTCCGCTGCAAATCTTGGCAACTCCTCTGGAAGCCTTCTTTGTAGCAGCAGCTACATTTATCTTCATCATAAAAGAGCTCCTTGCAATAATTTTGCTGGCCACGGGCTTGTTGATGTCCGCTAAGGGCACTTCAGGTATTCGGATTAGACTACATGGTTGTCCTCTACCTCTACTTCCCAAATGAAAGCAAAGTGCAGAAGAACGAATATCTACTCTGTACTTCGCCATCCTACATACACAGGCGCAATCCTGATATGCTTGGGAGGCACCCTCTTCACTTTTACTCTGCTCTCGTTTGCTGCATTTGCGGTTTTCCTCATCGGCTTCTATATCCACGTTTACTTCGTGGAAGAAAAAGAGTTGATTGAGCGCTTCGGAGAATCCTACCGAGGCTACCGCAAAAAAGTCCCTGCCTTTTTTATGAAGCCAAAAGATGTTGGGGCTCTGCTGAGTTTTCTAGCAGGCAACGACAACTAAAGATTTGACCACGAACATCTGCTTGTGGGTGCCATCAGGCAGCACGTAACATATATTACCACAATAAACTCTGTGTATGATGGGTGAGTTTTTGGTTCACAAAGTGTTTTTTGCGTCGGCAGTTGTGTTTATGGTTATCGCCATCATTTTACCCATTGTGATCCTTATAGTGCAACCAGGAAATGGCTTGGACAACAACATTATCCCTCAAAACCCTTCAGGCATGCAAACAGGAGACAACTTATCACTTCCCACCGCCGAACAGATCCAGCAACAACAAACCACAACTCTGATAATCGTGGCAGTCGAGGTAGTTTTTATTTCGCTGATAGTAATCACGCTCTACTACGGCTTAAAAACCCACCCAGTTCCCAAAACAGCAGAATAAAAGAACCGTGCCCCAAGCAATTTGCCTCAAACAACTCCCGTCGACGCATACCAGCATCAAGCATGGCGTCACGTTAAGGCTAGTCATCTCAGCCCTTCATGACACTGGAAATTGCGCTTCCAACATACTCCCACACTCTTTTCCACACATCTCAACATACTTTCAACATAGGCAGTGTGGGCAAAGACAACTTCCCACACTAAAACCGCAACAGGATAACAGCCCAAAACAAAAAAGCAACCAAACACACAACCCAGAGTGTGGTGTGGAGAGCAAAAGGCAACACACCCACACACAAAAGAAGACATAATCTCGAGGGCTACACCGTTTATGGATTCGGTATGTACTGCTAACAAGCCCCCTTGTCCTTAAGCAAATCCAAGCCAAACGTGGCAAGTCTTATCTCCGCAAGTCAAAGCAAAGTAGCCAAAAAGCCGCACCAAAACCCAGTCCACTTAGTCAGCTTTTTTGCTTTACGAAAGATAACCTCCCAAAAAAAACCCGTTAAGACGCTTTTAGCCTAAAGGTTGAAAAGCAACAGACACAAATTAAACCTAAGGTGAAAGCAAATGAGCAATGAAAACGTGAATATGGCAAATATCCAGCTTAACGGCGATAAACAGAACTTCATCTTGGATAAAAAAGACTTCAAAACCGGTAGCAGAGGCTTCTACGGCACGGGCAAAATGGTTGCTGCGGGCAAAAAATACCAAATCAGCATTCAAGCCGTAGAAATAGGCTCTAAGCCCAAAGCTGAAGAAAAGAAAAAGTAAAATAGTTTTTTCCTAATTTTTTGTTTCTTACGGCACTATTGTGGCAGACTCGATTATAACTTCCTTGAGCGGCTTATCCACCTGGTTAGTTCGTACCTTACCGATTTTATCCACCACATCCATGCCCTCTATGACTTTGCCAAACTGCGGATGCTTACTATCCAAGTAGTTGTTGTCAACTAGGTTTATGAAGAACTGACTGCTGCCTGTGTTGGGTCCAGCGTTTGCCATAGCGATGGTACCTCGGTCATTGAAGTTTTTTCTTGTAAACTCGTCTTTAATATCAGGAATTGAGTGGTCGCCGTACCCAGTGCCAGTAGGGTCGCCACCCTGAATCATAAAGTCGCGTATGACACGATGAAAGATGGTTCCGTTGAAGGTACCTTTTTCTACGAGATTTTTGAAGTTACCCGTTGTGACGGGCATGTCGTTTCTTAGCTGGATAGTTATATCTCCCATGATGGTGCGAAGGAGAACTTTTACTCCGTTGCTGTATTCGTCAACCATAATTTTACACCGCTATATGCAATTTGGAAAGGAAGCTATATGCCTATTGATTTGCAGTTAACTGTTAAAACAGAAAGAGGGATTTTCTTATGGAAGCACTGTTGCTCTAATTAGAGTTACGTCTTCCAGTGGTTTATCGTCGGAGTTTGTTGCTACTTGGGAAATCTGCATTACTATATCCATTCCGGATACGACTTTTCCGAATACTGTGTAGCTGCTGTCAAAACTTGCATAGCGGTTGTTGTTGTCTGCTACGTTAATGAAGAATTGGCTGCTTGCGCTGTTAGCTGCACCTGTATTAGCCATGGCGATGGTGCCGTTGAAGTTGTGGTTGTCCACTCCGACGTCGGCTTCATCTTGGATGTTTGGGATAGAAGAGTCTCCGAATCCGGTTCCGGTTGGGTCGCCGCCCTGAATCATGAAACCAGCGATGACACGATGAAAGATTGTGTTGTCGTATATTCCTTCATTTGCCAAGTTTACGAAGTTCTCAGTCGTAATGGGCTTATCGTTACGTAATGCTATAGTGATGTTTCCCATGCTAGTCTGCAACAGCACCTCCTGAGTATCCGCGTAAGGGTCAGTTGAAGTAGGAGTTGGCTGGTTAAGTTGCCCTGTAGCGACGACTACGCCGAAAATGACAACTATGACAGCGATTATGGCAACTGCTATTATCACTGAGCGGTTGAATTTGCGTTTAGGTGGAGGCGGTGGAACTCGGGCTTTCTTTCGAAGTGCTTTATTTCTAGGAGCCATAGCTTTTAGTTCACGATTGGTGATATAAGATTTTTCCCAAACTAATCGAGCCATCAAACGAATCTAAAACGTACACGGTTACTTGCTCTAAGCAGACCCAAGCATTATTTATTGACAATTCAGGTTTTTGGAGTTTGGGAGTAGCATTTAGTTGTCTCGAATTCCTCATAGAGCAAACGAACAAAACAGTTAACGAATTATCATTAGATTGAAAAAAAAATAAGTGGATATTCTTAAATCATTAAACTGCATTCACAAACAAGTTAAGGTGTAATTAAAATTGGCACAACCCCAATTCAAAACAGTTTTCGTTTTCTTAGACACAGACAAATATTGCAGCCCATTTGACATGCTTGTCGCCATCGACGCTTTCCCAGACTCAATGATATTTAAGTTTGAAAACGTCACTGGCGAAGATGCGCCAAAAATCGTGTTTGACCTGCTTTTCCCACGTGGACCAGCAGGCGCAGCCCACACTAAAGTCTTCATTAACGGCAGCAACTTTGAGGAAGTCGAAAAAGTTGTCGCAGCCACTCAAAAAGCTATGAAGTCCGCACCATGGAGCAACAGCATCATAGTCGACCCAAGAGGTGGATACAGCACCGCAGCAGCCGCAGTCGCCAAAACGTTTGGCGCAGCCAAAGAGAAAAACTTAGGTGACTTGAAAGGCAAAAAAGTCACTGTGTTAGCAGGCACTGGTCCCGTTGGTCAAACCGCAGCACGCATTTACGCATCCGAAGAGGCAGACGTAACAATCAGCAGCCGCTCATTAGCTAAGGGTCAGGCAGTCGCCGACAAAATCAACGCTGAATGCGGCGCACAACGTGTCAAAGTTGTGGAAGTAGCCAAGCCAGAGCAGACAGCCGCAGCAGTTAAGAACGCTGAAATTATCCTTGCCGCAGGCGCAGGCGGAATCCAATTGTTAACCAAATCAGACCTCGATGCTTCACCAAACTGCAAAATCGTCGGAGACATCAACGCTATCAAACCCTTAGGAGTTGAAGGTTTAGGACCCAACGATGACGGTATAGAACTCAAGCCAGGCGTTTTTGGCATCGGAGCATTAGCCATCGGCAAACTCAAAATCAAAACTGAAGTAGAAATGATTAAACGTGCCACCGCTGAGCCGCAGGGACTCTTTGATTACGAAATCGCATACACTATCGCTAAAGAAGCCATTCTTAAGAAGCTTGCAAAAGCAGCCGCCAAATAAGCTGCTTCAAACTTTTCTTTTTTATCCTTTTTACAAAGTTCTGGTTAACACAGAAACCTATGGCTTCTTTGCAGGGTATCCAAGAAACTTAAAATAGCTTGACAGATTAAAAAGACTCCAAGATGGCTACTCTTCCCGAAATCTTAAAGCAATTATTCAACACCAGCTTAGCAAACGGCGAAATCATAACTTCCATAATCATCTTTGCCATCGTTGCCTGCGTTGGGTGGGGGTCTTATTTTATTTTCAACAAGTACTTTTGCAGATGGGCAAAGAAAACTCAAACCGACCTCGACGACCAAATTATCGCCGCCGTAAAACTCATAATAATTATCATGATAGTCATCTTCGGAATCGAAGGCGCCCTGCAGCCGCTATCAATTTTGGCACCCTACCAAGAAACACTCAACCAAGCATTCACTGTAATAGAAATCCTACTGGGAGCATTCGCAGTCGCCCGTATAGCAAACATTGTTGCAGACTGGTATGTCGCAAGAAAAGAACTTGAAACTAAAAACAGTCCTCACCTGCTTTTCCTTCTAAAAAAAATCATACAGATAGTCGTCTTCGTAGCAGCAATACTCATAATCCTCTACGTTTTCCAAGTTAACCTAACAGGCGCAGTTGTCGGGTTAGGAGTAGGAGGCATCGCCATAGCATTTGCCCTCCAAAGCACATTAAGCGACTTCTTCAGTGCATTCGCCATATATTTTGACCGTCCCTTCGAAATAGGAGACTTCATTATAGTTGGCGACCAAGCAGGTACAGTTACAGCCATCGGTATACGATCCACAAGAGTAAAGCTTCTACAGGGTGAAGAGTTGGTCTTGCCCAATCAGCAATTAACAGGTTCTAATGTGAGGAACTTCCGTAAACTTGAAAGACGGCGCATAGTAGTTAACATAGGAGTGACATACGATACTCCTTCTGAGAAGCTTAAGAAAATCCCAGGCATAGTCACTGACATAATCCAAAGCATGGAGATAGCCACAGTTGACCGAGTGCATTTCACAGAGTTTGCTGACTTCGCCCTGAAATTCTTGATTATTTACTACGTGGAGTCGGCTGATTGGGGCGAATACCTCAAAGTGCAAGAGAGAATCAATTTCGCAATTAAAGAAAACTTTGAGAAGGAAGGAATAGAAATGGCGTTCCCAACAAGCACGGTCTACCTCAAAAAAGATTAGTGTTATTTTACAATTAGAACGGGACAGGGTGCGTTTTTAATGACGCCTTGGCTTACACTTCCCAGAATCAACCCCGACAGCTTATTAACTCCCCTTGCGCCCAGCACAATCAAATTGTATTTGCTGTCTTTTGCGGTTTGAACAATTTGCTCTGCCGCATCTCCTTCAAGCTCCAAAGCCTCCACGTTTACAACTTCGCACTCCGCAGCAACCACTTTTTGTGCTTCCCCAAGCACCGTCTTGCCGCTGTCTTTCAAAATTTTGTAAAATTGTTGATTTGCGGAAATCAAAGTAGAAGATGATGGGTCTTGGGGATAAACATGAATAAGGGTTATTTTGCTGTTAGCGAATTGTGCGATTCGAAGGGCTTCTTTTAACGCTCGATTAGACTGTCCAGAGCCGTCTACTGCAACTAAGATCTTTTCATATAGCATAGGAACCGTTCTCAAAGAAGGAGTCCGTATATTTATAATTTAGCAATTCCAAGGTTATCTTTGGTTTTAATTGATTATTAAAAAGGCATGGTTGCTGCATCTGCTTTCAGATGTTCATGCAGAGCAAAACTTAAATGAATAAACCCGTTTCAGCCTCAAAGCAAATCTAAAGGCTATGCTGGTTAGAGCATTGGACTTCTTGAGCACGGATTTCCTCATAAACATCGCTATAATAGCGGTTTCCATCGTTTTCCTAAACCTGACAAGCGATGTCGTCATCAAATACGCAACCAAAATTGCAGCCCTATCTAAACTGGGCAAGACGTCTGTTGGCTTCACCTTGATTTCGCTGTCCACAACGCTGCCAGAGTTGACAGTTGCATTGTCCGCAGCTGTATCTGGTGGTGCGGCATTATCCATCGGTAACGCCATAGGCTCAAACATATTCAACATATCCGCAATACTCGGCATTGGCGCCTTACTCTTGGGGGCAAACATATTTGTTAAATGCAAAAGAAAAAAACCCCTCTCAGTCAGCAACAACAACATTTTGCCTAACTTTCTCGAGTCAGAAATGAGCAATATTGAGTTTGGCTTATTCGTAGCTTCCGTAGTGCCGCTTATACTACTCTACATTCCTCAGGAATTTGCATGGTTTGTGGGATTAATTCTGCTTACAGTGTTTGGAATATACATCTACAGGCTGTCTAAGGTACGAATAACCACTGACGAAGAAGAAGTCGAAATAGAGCCAGGAGACAAAGGCAAACTCAAACAATTTGTAGTCTTCACGATTCTGGGCGCTTTGGGTGTGGTAGTGAGTGCTAACTTCATGGTGGAGTCAGCCATAACCATAGCTACAGGCGCAGGCGTCTCACAGGAAGTTATAGGAGCCACCATAGTTGCGTTGGGCACCAGCCTTCCCGAGTTAACAATAGGCGTCAAAGCAATACTAAAAGGACACGCAAACTTGGCGTTGGGCAACATCATCGGCGCAGCCTTTTTCAATACTACGCTTATTTTAGGTGTGGCATTGTTTGTGCCCACACTTCTGGGTAACAGTGTCAGCAACTTAGTGATGTCGGTTTATCTTAACCTGATATTGTTCTCGATTATCATCAACACGTTCTTCTGGTACTTCCTTTCCAGAAGAAAGATTGCATGGAAAGAAGGTGCCGTGCTGCTGACTATATACGTGTTGTTCATCATAACTACTGTAGGCTCCGGATTTGGACTTAACTTGCCTGAAGGCCATTTTCTTTTAACAGGAGCTTACTTTTTCTAATTTAAATAATTCTTAAAAAAAACAAAGTCTGATTTACCTAAATTGAGGGACAAAATTGGGATTATTCAAGACAAAAAATAAGAAAAAAGCGTTTGCAGCAAAATTCTGCCCTAAATGCGGCTCAACTAATATTTACTGGGCGCAAGGTATGCCTCAATTCTGGTCAATTTGGGACTGCAAAAACTGTGGGTATCGAGGCTCGTTCATCCTTGAAGATGGCAACCTCGCAGAGAAGCTTCGTGAAGAATGGAAAAATAAAAATAAAGAAAAATTAGAGAACTGATTCTATGCGTTTGCAGGCTTCAGCTATGCGTTCCTTTGGCTGGGTGAAGGTTATGCGTACATAGTTCTCGCCGTGTTTTCCGAAACCAACTCCTGGAGTAACTACTACGCCAACGTCAAGTAGTTTAGAGGCAAACTTCATGGAATCACCGTTGCAGTTTACCCATACATAGAAGGTTGCTTTTGGCTTCTCGCACAAGTAGCCGAGCTTGGTTAGCGTGTCGACAAGTAGATCACGGCGTTCTTGCATAATCAGGTTGTTCTTTTTGAGAAACTCTGGTTGCTGGGAGCTCTTGTAGCTGCCCAGAGCTGTGATGGCTACTTTCTGAGTGTAAACCGGCGGACCTGAATCAATCTGCGACTTAACCTTCGCCAAGCCAGCAATCAGCTGTTTGTTACCTACAGCGAAGCCGATGCGGTCACCCGTCATGTTAAACGTCTTAGACAACGAGTTGAACTCTACTGCCACGTCGAGTGCACCGTCGACTTCGAGAATACTGGGGGCTTTGTGACCTTCGTAGGTTATTTCTGAGTATGCGTTGTCGTAGCAGAGGATGATGTTATTGTCTTTGGCAAATTCGACGGCTTCTTTCAAGCTCTTGATAGTTGCGGTTGCGGCGGTGGGGTTGTTGGGGTAATTGATAAACATCATTTTAACGCGCCTTGCATCCAATTCTTCAAAGTCGGGTAAGAAATGGTTTTCTTCAAGTAATGGTAATGGCATGGCTTGGCCGTCGCAGAGTATGGTGCTGCCGTTGGCGTAGACTGGGTAGGCTGGGTCGGGGCAGAGCACGTAATCGCCGGGGTCTATGAATGCTCGGGCGATGTTTGCTATGCCTTCTTTTGAGCCCAGCAGGGCGACGACTTGGTCGCTTGCTAAATCGACACCGAAGCGGGTTTTGTACCAAGCGGTGACGGCGGCGCGGAAGTCAGGTTCGCCTTGGCTGAAGCTGTAGTTGTGGTTTTTAAGTCCAGCAGCTTCCTTGGCGAGCGCGTCGACGACGAATTGAGGCGGCGGCAAATCAGGGTCGCCTATGCTCAAAGAGATTAAGTCGATGCCTTGGGCTTTCTTTTCTTTTTGAAGTTTCTCGATTTCGGCAAATAGGTACGGTGGTAACCGTTTGATTCGTTCTGCATACTCAAACATGTGGTTTATGGCTCCTTGAATAGTGTGCCTTCATAGACTTTTTCGGCGGCGCCGCAGAGGTAAATTGTGTCTGCGACTTGGACAGTTAGGTCTCCGCCGAGTGCGTGGACTAAGACGTTTCCGTCGACTTTGCCCAGCTTGTTGGCGGCTGCGACGGCGGCACAGATACCTGTGCCGCAAGCGAGTGTTTCTCCGCAGCCCCGCTCCCAAACCCGCACTTTCATCTCGTCGCGGCTAATGACTTGGGCGAAGCCGACGTTGACTCTTCTTGGGAAGGCAGGGTCGTGTTCTATGGTGGGTCCGACATAGTCGACTGGGAATTTGTCAGCGTCTTCGACGAATGTTACGCAGTGGGGGTTGCCCATGGAGAGGCAGGTGACTTGGTAGTGTTTACCGTCCATTTTCAGAGTTATGTTTATGGCTTCGCCTTGGCCCAGCATGGGTAGTGAGCTGCGTTGCCAGTTCGGACCGCCCATGTCTACTTTGACGGAGGAAACTTCGTCGCCGTTTAGGGTTAATTCGATGTACTTTATGCCCGCTAATGTTTCGATCGGGAACTCTGTTTCTTGGACGATGTGATTTTCGTAGCAGTACTTGCTGAAGCATCGGATTCCGTTGCCGCACATCTCGGCTTCGCTTCCGTCGGAGTTGAAAATCCGCATCTTTACGTCTGCAACCTCGGAGGGGAATACGAGAAGCAGACCGTCAGCGCCGATGGAGAAGCGACGGTCGCACAGCTTCTTTGCGATTTGTGGCGCTTGCTGGTCGCTGATTTTATGGTCTCGATTATCGATGACAACGTAGTCGTTTCCTAATCCGTGCATTTTCCAGAAACGCATCAGGGGTCACTCTACATCCGCTGATTAGTCATTAAGTCTTTTAGCTGTTCACGTTCTCGGACAACGACGGGTTTACCAGCTTTTATCATGACTTCGGCTGCTCTTGGGCGGCTGTTGTATTGACTGCTCATGCTGTATCCGTAAGCCCCTGCATTTAAAACAGCTAACAAGTCACCTTCAGCTACCAGAGGAAGCTCTCGGTCTTTAGCGAGCAAGTCACCTGACTCGCAGATCGGGCCCGCTACATCAAAGATATCTTTGTCGGTCGCGTCAAGCTTGTTGGCGACAAGAATAGGGTGGTAGCTGCCGTACATTGCTGGACGCAGCAGCGTGTGGAAACCTGCGTCTACGCCGACGTACTTGTGGCTGGGTGTAACCTTCACCGTATTCACCGAGGTTAAGAGAATGCTGGCGTCGCCGACAAGGTACCTACCCGGTTCCACGAACAGGAACGGCTTGCCTAAACCATACTCTTTGACTTTAGCTTTAAACATGGAGACAACTTTGCTTGAGAACTCAGAGAGGTCAAGATCCTTCTCTTCTGGGTTGTAGGGGATACCCAGTCCGCCGCCGATGTCGATGAACTCAAAGTCAATGCCCACTTCTTCGTGGACACGTTTGGCGATTTTCAGCAGTTTCTCCACTGCTGCCGCATAGGGCTCAGGTTCCAGAACACCTGAGCCAATATGCATGTGAATACCGAAGCGGCCCACACGGGCGCGCTGAGCAATAGCGTAAGCTTGTATGACTTCTTCTTCCCAGAGACC
The DNA here is from genome assembly GCA_963810275.1 of uncultured archaeon. GTDB lineage: Archaea > Thermoproteota > Bathyarchaeia > Bathyarchaeales > Bathycorpusculaceae > Bathycorpusculum. Next base: position 198,615 of record CAWENF010000019.1, on the reverse strand, counting down.
GAACTTGGAGTCGGGACCTGCGGTGATGCAATGGCTGTGGTGTCCTGCGCCGACTTCTGGATTTACTCGGACGGATAGGATTTGGGGAACAGAGATCTTGAGAAGTCGGTCCATTTCGCTTTGAGAGTCAACGTTTATGGTGATGTTTGCGTCAGCGAGCATTTTTAGTTCGTCATTTCGGACGCTTGTACCCGTAAATAGAAGTCGGTCGGGTGTGAAGCCTGCGCTCAGGGCAAGGAAGACTTCGCCTGGGCTCACTGTGTCCAAGTATGCACCTTGCTGGTGCATGATGCGTAGCACGTTTAGGTTGGTGTTGGCTTTGGCGGCGTAGTAGATGCGCACGTACTTGTAGTTGTTAACGAGTGTGCCGTAGAGACGATCGTAGTTGTCTCGTATGCGTTTCTCACTAAGCAGGTAGAGGGGAGTGTCGTATTCTTTTGCTAACTCAACTGTAGAGTAGCCGTCAAAGTAGAGGGTTCCCTTGCGGTCTTCTAAGGGGTCACGAAGTTTTTTCTTAACCATTCAAAGTCACCAGTAAACGTGTTTAGGCTAAGCCTTTAGCGACGTATAACTCGGCGCTTAAGATGCCGCCGCCTGCAGCGCCCCGAACCGTGTTATGACTAAGGCACATGTACTTGATTGACATGATAGGGTCTTTTCTTAGTCTGCCAACCACAACACTTTGGCCGCATCCCGCGTTTCGGTCTAATCTAGGTTGAGGGCGGTTCTTTTCGTGGCGCACAATGATTGGCTGTGCTGGGGCAGAAGGCAACTTGAGCCGCTGTGGTTCTCCTTGGAAGCCTGTGAACGCCTCCTCAACCTCTTCAAGCGAGGGCTCAGACGCAAACTTTATGAACACTGATTCGAGGTGACCGTCTTTGACGTTGACTCGGTTGCAGCTTGCACTCATTTTGAAGTCAGCGTACTTGATTTCTGCGCCTTTTATTGTGCCCAAAATTTTGCGGGCCTCAACCTCCATCTTATCCTCTTCGCCCGAAATAAACGGTACCACGTTATCTATTATATCAAGAGATGAGACGCCAGGGTAGCCTGCCCCACTTAGGGCCTGCATAGTTGTAACCATAACCTGCTGGATGCCAAACTTGGAAAGGGGGGCGAGTGTGATTGCTAAGCCAATAGTACTGCAGTTAGGATCAGTTGTTATGAATCCCTTCCAGCCGCGTAGTTTCTTCTGGGTTTTGACTAGTTCGATGTGGTCGGGGTTGATTTCTGGCACAATAAGAGGAACGTCTCTATCCATGCGATGTGCACTGGCTTTGCTAAACACCGGGTAGCGCGCACCGAATTCATTCTCCACGGGACCTGCTAGGTCACCGGGTAGTGAGGTGAATACCAAGTCGAAGTCGCCTGTCCGCTCCGCTGACTTAACATCTATGTTGGCGATTGGCATAGCCGCTATTTCTTTGGGCATCTCCGTTTCCATGAGCCATGTGCATGCATCTTTGTATTTTTTGCCTGCGCTCCGCTCAGAAGCAGCGAGCACGGAAACCTCAAACCAAGGGTGCCCCTGCAGGAGTTGAATGTACCGTTGACCAACGGCGCCTGTAGCGCCTAAAATGGCGACTTTACGCTTGTTTGACATTTCAGTTTCTTCCTGTTGCAGTTTGTTTTATCGAGGTTCTTGATAAAAAAGTTAATGGTTGGATTTTTCTAGTTAAGCTAATCCCAGCACATCAGACATCGTGTACATTTTTGGCTCAGTTTGCTTGCTTAGCCATTCAGCGGCTAACACTGCGCCCTGTGCGAACACATTTCGAGTAAACGCTAAATGCTCGATTCGCAGCATCTCGTTAGGTCCTGCAACTATGATGTCGTGGATACCAGGAACTCCACCTGCCCGCATCGCAACGGACTCAAGTTCAGCTGGTTGGCGTGGGCTTAATCCTTCACGCCCGTACACGGTTTTTGTGTAGCCACGGGCTTTCAAGACGATTTGCTCAAGCTTCTTTGCCGTACCGCTGGGGGCGTCTTTTTTACCCGTGTGGTGGATTTCGCTTAGACTTACGTCGAAGCCTGCTGGGAATGCTTTGAGTTGCTCGGCAATTTTGAATAGGATGTTGACTCCGACGCTGTAGTTTGGTGAGAACACGGCGGGGACTATGCCCGACATTGCCGCTGTGACTTGTCGATTTTGATCAGCTGTGAATCCTGTTGTGCCCAAAATGACGCGTTTCCCCATATCGGCTGCGATGGGTACGTTGATTAAGTCTGCTGCTGGCACCGTGAAGGAGATGAATGTGTCAGCGTCACTGAGTGCTTGGCTAAGTTTTTCGGCACTTAGAATGGCTGCGCCAGAGTTCATGCCGAGTTCTTGAAGAGTTTTTCCAACAGCTGGTGAACAGGGAGCTTCAATTGCCCCGACAACTTGGTGCCCTTTGGCGATGGCTTCGTTAATGATGGCTTGACCCATCCTGCCCGAAGCGCCTGCAACGCAGAGCTTAAGCATAGTAGAAGCCTTCTATGTACTTCTCATTGTAGAGTCGTTCACTTAGATCTACGTCGAAGAATTCGGCGGCGGGTTCAAGAATCTGCGGGTTAGTCTCGTAAACTTTGCGTGCAGCTGCCACAACCACTTCGATGCCTGCGCGTGTCATTTTGCCCAGAGGTTGCCTGCATGGTCCAGCGGGTAAGCCCATAACGTTCATCAGTGTCTTGTAGCCAACGGGGTTTCTTGCTCTACATAGGACGGGTCCGTAATGGGTTTGCTCTTGGGTTTTCACTGTTATTATGTCGAATAGAGGCTGGAGTGCTTGCGCTATTGTGTTGGCGGCTTCCTCGTTACCGTCAATAATGTAATGGAGCATGGTTGATACTGCTGCTGGGGCTATATTTGAGACAACCGAGATGGCGCCGTTTGCGCGGATGTCAGGCGAAACCATCATGATGAGGGTTTTGCTATCGTCACCGCTTAAAATGTCAAAATCCTCTCCGCAGAGTTTGCGGGTTAACTCCATGTTCTTGAGGTCGCCTGTTGCTTCCTTTACGCAACGTACGTTAGGATACTTTTCGTGTAGGATTGCGAGGTCTTGTGGGTACATTTGGGTACCGGTTCTGCCGGGGATGATGTAGGGTATGACTTGAACTTCGGGGAACCGCTTTGCTATGGGCTCCACGTATTCTTTGCGGATTTCGATGGAGCTGGGTCCATTGTAGTACGGGTCAACCAGTAGCACGGCGCGTACGCCAACGTTGTAGGCGTCTTGGGTACCAGCCATGGTTTCTTGGGTGCTGTTGCTTCCTGTGCCGGCAATAGTTGTGCTTTTTCCGGTTGAGTACTCATGGATTTTCTCGATAACTTTGCTGTGGTCTCTCCAGTCAAGGGTGGGGCTTTCGCCTGTGGTGCCGACGCCTAGGATACCTGCGACACCGCCTTTAACTTGGAACTCTACTATTTGCTGTAATCCTTCGTAATCGATTTCACGATTACGGTTCATGGGAGTTATTAGTGCAGTGTAGCAACCGTTGAATGTGACCAAATTTGATTCCTTCTAAGAGTCAACCCAAACAGATACGCGACAGCATATTTAAGCATAACGTTTTACACACTATTTTTACGAAAAACGTAAAATATACTATCTGAATAAAATACAGAAAACAAACAAGCCAGCCCTTTCCGCAAAAAATCGCCAAAAACCGTTCAAGGCACAACGTAATACGCCGTAAAAACCCCATCACAAACCCTATACAACCTACAAAAATAAGCTAACGCCTCATCCAAGCATCCAGCAGAAGGAATCACCTGCCTAAAATTCCCTTCATGCATAACCTCACCCAACAAACCCGACTGCCTGCTAACCACTCGAAGTGTTAATCGCCGTGGACCACACAAAAAAACAGCAGTACTTCCCCCAATCGGACCACCCTTACGCACGTCAACAGTTTTTTTGCCCGACAGCAACCAATCGAATACTTCCCGCTTAGCTAGAAACATCGGCATAGGTATCCTAAGTTCAGTAAAGTGTAGCAGAAGATAAGCATTAGGTCAAAAAACAAAATACCACTTGACACAACCAGTAGGCAACGCACCCTAAACACAGACCCCCAAATCAGCAGTCTAACAAGCCCGAGAAACCACAGAATAATTGCACCTCTTTTTTATTCAAAAACAAAAATTAGCGCCTTAGACGCCGTTAGTACAAAAAGATAACATGGCACACACGTAAATCACGCTGTTCAGTATGTTCGAGTATTCTTGGGGTAGAAAACGCCACTGCCACACGTCAAGCGTACAGAAACAGCTCGAACCCAGAAAGCAAACACAGACATAAGTCGTTCAGGGTGGCTATGAACCAATACACTAACAAAAGAGATAAAACCAAACCAGCTTAGACAGATAACTAAAAAAACTAAATAGTAGGAATCACAGAAAAAAGGCGGGATTACCCTTTGCCTTTCTCTTCTTTACCAAAGTACTGAGTCCACTTCAGCTTGCGTGCGTCACGTTTGAACGATAGACTGCTCTTTTTACATTTACTGGAATCATACCAGAGAATTGAGCCGTCATTTTTAACGTACATCATGCCTGTGCCAGCTGGGAATTCAGCACCACAGAATGAACATTTTCTCGGTTTTGGCATGACAAAGTCTCCATGTCAGGTTATCTTGTGAGTTTCTTTGCTTCACGTTCAGTTTCTCGAAGCATCAATATATCTTGTACGCGGACGGGTCCTTTAACGTTGCGAGTAATGATTCTGCCTTTGTCTTTGCCTTCCATAATGCGAACTCTGACCTGTGTGATTTCGCCAGTAACGCCAGTGCGACCGATGATTTGAATTACTTCCGCGGGAACTTGCTCTTCCAACATATCTTTGCTACTCATATTACTGAGTGCCTCGTTTAACCTGATCGATACGTGTCACGATTTCTTTTATTAGACCTGCGGCTTCGCCTTCTCTCATGATGCATGCTGCTGCGCATGGAACGTCGATACCGATGGATTTGCCGAGTTGCTCTTTGCTTGGCACAAAGACATATGGAATTTTGCGTTCATCACAGAGTAGCGGTAAGTGAGCGATGACTTCTGGGGGGTCAACATCTTCGGCGATGATAACGAGTTTTGCTTGGTTTCGTTCCACTGCTTTGGTGGCTTCGTTGGTTCCTTTCCTAACAGATCCTGATTTTGAAGCAATTGTTAGGGCTTCATAGGCTGCATCTACGAGTTCTTTTGGGACTTCATACTTTACATAGAATGGTTTTGACATATTTCTTAGCCTCACCCTTTTGTTAAGGCACAGTCTTACTCACACTGCTTATTTAATAAGCTTTCTACGCAAAGACGCATATAGCGCCTTCGCAGCAAGCAAGGTCCAGAAACGTTTAAAAGCCGAGCTACGGCTACCTACATGGTTTTCGAGAGGGGAAACACGTTTGCAAAAACTGGGCAGAATAACAAATGTATCTCCTTCAGGAAACGCCATAGTTAAAGCTAACAACACTCCACAAATCGGCTCCCAAGTTGTCGACGAGAACTTAACAGTCATTGGGCGTATTTTTGACGTAATTGGCCCAGTCTCAGCACCTTATGCAGTAATTAAACCATCAGTCAGAGAACCTGCTAAACTACAGAATAAACAGGTGTACTTGCTTCTCTCGAAGACGAAACGGAGCAAAAGAGACAATGATCAGAAATAGCAAGTTAGAAGTAGAAGATGCATCCGCAGCTAAAAGCGAACCTTACAAGGCTCGGGTTTGCCCTGAATGCGGAAGTCAACGTCTTATGCACGATTCTGAAGCAGCTGAGATAGTTTGCATGGAGTGCGGCATGGTTGTTCAGCAGAAACTCGCCGACCGCGGACCAGAATGGCGTGCATTCGATGACGAGCAAAGATCCAAACGCACCCGTGTCGGTGCACCCCTAACATACACCATACACGATAAAGGCCTTTCAACCACCATCGACTGGCATGACCGAGACATCTATGGCAAAAGCCTCTCTCCAGGACAGAAAGCACAAGTTTATCGCTTGCGCAAATGGCAACGTCGCATCAGAGTTTCCGATGCAACCGAGCGGAACTTGGCGTTTGCACTCTCTGAAATCACAAAGATTTCTAACAACCTCAATTTGCCCAAAAACATTTTGGAAACGGCTTCGGTGATTTACCGCAAAGCCGTCAAGGAACGATTAATCAGGGGGCGCTCAATTCAAGGTGTCACCTCCGCTGCCCTGTACCTTGCATGTAGGCAATGCGGGTTGCCTCGTACGCTTGACGAAATTTCGCAGGCATCTACAGTTAACAAGAAAGAAGTGGGCAGAAGCTACAGATTCCTAATTCGAGAACTTAATTATTCGATTCCGCCGTTGCGCCCAAGCCAGTACATCACCAAGTTCTCCAATCAGCTGACGATGCAGGGGAAAGTGGAGGAAATTGCACACAAGATTTTGGCGGCTGCAAAAGAACTCAAGTTGACTTCTGGCAGGGGGCCTACGGGAATAGCTGCAGCAGCAAGTTACGTGGCGTCGGTTTTGACGGGTGAGCGTAAGACACAGCGGGAAATAGCAGAGATTGCTCAGGTCACTGAAGTTACGATTCGTAACCGCTACAAGGAACTTGTTGACCGCTTGATGTTCCAGATAAGCATCTAAAACCTTTTTCCTTTTTTTGTTGGTGCAGGTTTCTGGCTAAGTTTGAGGGTAAAGAGTACCAGAAGTTGCAGTTGCACGAAGCTGTAACCATACTGAAGCAGATTCGGAAACAGTTAAGGGAGGTTACATCTAACCTGAACGATAGTATCACATTGATTGAGAGTGAGTCGCTGGGCAAAATCAAATCCGATGTGGAATTGAAAGCGGAAGAATTAGAGGTTGAAGTTATGGGGCTACGTGAAGAACTCAGAGACATCAAAGAGATTTTAGGGATGGATCTAGAAAGGAAAAACCCTGACAAAAAATATGTGTGACACAGTTATTTTTTTAAGCCCGTTATGGCATTGCTAGCTCATGCCCTATAAGTTTACGTTTGACTTGTCTGAGGTGCCTAGGTTCTTTTTCACAGAGTTGACATTGCTTAGTTACCAAAAGGGCATGCACAAGAGACTGCTGGAAACTGCCCAAGAGTTAATTATAAAATTTAAAATCCAAGAAGCAACAGGACTTAATCTCTCGGATGCAGTGCTTTTACTTGAGGACCTTATTGATTTACAGGCGATTAACCTAAAAGAGCGTAAAGGTTTTTTGGAGACCCAGAAACGGGCGGTTTTTCTGCCGCATTGTAGTCGCAAGTTTATGGATAGTCGGTGTAAAGCGACTTTTGAGCCTAGTATTCCAACGTATGTTTGTGCGCAGTGCAGTGAGGATTGTATTGTGAATAAGGCTACTCGTTTTGCTCAGGGCAAAGGTTATGATGTGTATATTGTTCCTGGCGGGTCCTGTATTCCTAAGATCCTAAAAAACAATAGTTATGAAGGCGTGGTTGGCGTTGCCTGTGGAGAAGAGATGAAGCTGATGGGTAATATGCTGCCGGTTTTGGATGTTCGGGGTCAGGCTATTCCGCTGATTAAGAACGGTTGTGCTAACACGATTTTTAATATGGAAACCTTAACTAAAGTGCTTTAGCAAGTTTTTGGTTTTTTTGAAATAGAAGATGAGGTGAAGGAGACTGCTTCACACATCTTCTTATAGCCTTTGAGTGGGTGTTTGCGTTTTGTATTCGGGCGTTGTTGCGGCGTTCTTACTGGTTGAAGTTGGTTGTACATTGCCCAAACAGCCGAAAAGGTGGGGACATTGTTATTTTTGGGAAAAAAGCTGTTTTAGCGGTGGATTGTCGTCTACGTATATCTGTTAATGTTATGAAAGCTTATTACCCATAACTTGTCCAAATCAATGTTTGATTTAAATGCCAGAAAAGAAACCCGTTAAGAAGGCTGCGCCTAAATCCAAAGCTGCAAAACCAGCTAAAGCTAAAAAGGCTGTGAAAGCTGTGGCTAAACCTAAAGTAGCTAAAAAAGTTGTTGTTGCCAAAGCTAAAACAGCGTCTCTAAAAACTAAAACCGCTCCCAAGGCGAAGGCTACCAAAAAGAAACAACCCAAAAAGTTCAGCACAGGCGAAAAATGTCCCGAATCCGGGTTGTATGAGCATTTCTGCAAAGACAAAGGAGAAAACGCACGCATCCCACTCTCAAAAACGGAAACGTTCCCGCCCTGCCGAACATGCGGCTCAGTAAAGTGGATACTGGTAATGGCGGCGTAACCGATCGCCAATAGAATTAGTGTGTGGATAAATTAGTTAAGGGAATAGCAGGGTTTTAGGTTACTGGTGCAATAAGTAAATGAAGTTTAACAAACCTGACGCTAAAAATTATAAAACGTTACAGGTGACTTTTCTATCAGCGAGCAAAAGAAAGATATAGCGCCCAAAAACACGCAGCAGCCTCTTGTGCATGATAGAAAGGCGAACACAGCACCAATAGAGATGGGCAAGTTTATCGCTATAAGTAAATGTTATAACCCATAAGGCTCAAACCTCATCCATGGCTAAACACAAGCCAAAAAGCCCCGTACCCAAAAAAAGCCATACTAGTCACCACTGCTTTGAAAGTGGCGGTATTGCTGGCAGCTTTTTTGATAAACGCTTACAAGCCACTGCAAGAACAGGACAGCACCACAGCAACTGAAGAATTATTCAAACTTGACCTGGAACAGTTCGCTAACACCATTGAAGTTGACGAGGAAAATTTTTTGTTCTTGATGATTACGGCAACTTGACATGTTTTGATGCCCAAAACGGCAAAGTAGTATGGCAAACCATTGTGGGAGGCTGGCGGTCTGGCGGCATCCTGGTTAAGGACGGAGTCGTCTACGTAGGTATCGGTCGTAGCTTAATACAAGCGCTTGATGAATCCACAGGGGAATTGATGCTGCAATATGCTGGATTGCTCAGTACCAGCTGGAAAGGTCCGCCTCAAGCGTTTTCTGTAGCGGACAGACGGATATTCATTGAACAGGATGGGTGTAACGCATATTACATCGCATCTGGAGAAGAGCTTTGGAAATCAAACCCACCGTCGATGTTAAACCCCGTTAACATACCATACACTGAACATATTTGGTCTTTTGAAGGTAAACTGACCTTGGGCAGAGGGATATATTACAGCGGAGATGGAGTAAAAATGGGTATTTACTGCGTTGACCCTGACAAGGGAACAGTTCAGTGGGGTATCGAAGGCGACACCCACAATGCACCGTTGACCTATCAAAACAAAGTTATTCTATCGAATTTCGGGGGTAGAAATCAACCACAGGAGAGAATAATTGCCTTAACTATTTCCTCAGGCGTTAAAGCTTGGAGTTTTAACCTCGGGGCAACAATCTATGAACCGCTTATAGTCGGTGACCAATTGCTGTTTGCGGCAAAAAACGGATACTTTTATGCGCTTAACATTTCAAACGGCACCTTGGCTTGGCAAACGCAGCTAAACAATGGCTTCCCTTCAGAAACAGGGGTTTCACCCGTCGTAGTTGATACAGAAAATAAAGAGATATACTGGGCAGCGGGCACAACAAGCCAAATCGGGTCAACAAGCAACTTCACTTATGAGGGCACACTATATAGAATGGATTTAGAAACAGGACAAAACCTAACAAAAACACAGGTTCGAGGAACCGGTGAAGGGGGGTTGCTCACTCAAAACAACCCCATTTTAGGAGTGGCAATTCTTAAAAACACGGTATTTTTAACGATAAAAAACGACGTATGGGTCGTGAATAGAACAAATCTATCAACTATCAAAACGGATCACTTTGACCACTCGCTTCTTCAGCCCATAGCTGCATATGGACACGTGTATGTATCAGCTGACCTCTACGCCTTAGCGTACAAAGACATAGGAAACTAACAAGCACCCAAGTAAAAAGACGGCTGCTAAGAAAATAAAGGAGTAGTCCCCGTTGAGAGGCCGCTTGGATTATGGTGTTAATCTGACGCGGTCTCTGGGATACAACGTGACTTCACGGATGTTCTTGATACCCGTCAAAATCATCGTCAGCCGCTCTAAGCCGATTGCCCAGCCTGCGTGCGGAGGCATACCGTAGTCGAAGGCTTGCAGGTGCATCTTAAACGAGTCCGGGTTTAAGCCCTTTTCCTGTAGGCGTTCGATTAGCTGGTTTTTGTCACAGATACGAGTGCCGCCCGAAGTCAACTCTATGTAGCCAAACATCAAGTCGAAACCCTCGCTGATTTTAGGGTCAGCCTCGGAGGGTTTGATGTAAAACGCTTTAGCGTGGGTTGGCCAGTCAGTGACGAAGTAGAAGTACGGGTGGATTTCGCCCAGTGTGCGGAAGGCGTCGGTTGAGATGTCTTCGCCCCAGGGGATTTCTACGCCGTGTGCTTTGAGTTCTTCAAGCACCTGAGTGTAGGTGAAGCGTTTGAATGGAAGCGCGGGCACTTCAAGGGTATGGCCTAAGAGTGCGAGGTCAGCTTGGCACTTCTCAGCTACCACTTTGAAGGTGTGGTTTATGACTTGCTCAAGCACTTCCATGACGCGGTTAGCATCTTCGAATGCCATTTCGATGTCTACTGAGGTAAATTCGCTTAGATGACGTCGTGTGTGGGATTCTTCAGCTCGGAAGAAGGGTCCGACTTCAAACACGTTCTCAAAGCTAAGGGTTAATTCTTCTTTGTAGAGTTGTGGGCTCTGGGCGAGGTAGGCTTTTTGTCCGAAGTAGTCAACGCAGAATAGTTCGGCGCCGCCCTCTGTTGCGGAGGCGATGATGCGTGGGCTGTGGGCTTCCATGAAGCCTTTGTCATAGAAGAAGCTGCGGATTGCTTGCAGGGCGACATGCTGGATTTTAAACGCTGCCAAACTGGTTTCTAATGTGAGGTCGAGTGGGCGTGCGTCTAAGCGGATTTCGATGTTTGCTGGGGTTTTGCCAGTGATGTCGATTGGCAGCTGCTCGGTTGCAGTGCTAAAAACCTTGATTTCTATTGGGATAACTTCGACGCCGCGTTTAGTCATGTTAGTTTTTTTAACGGTGCCGCGGACGGCGAAGCTGAAGCGTTTCTGAAGTAAATCGGATTTGGCTAAAACTTCGGGGGAGACACTTTTTTTGGGGATGGTGATTTGGACTGTTCCCTCGCGGTCCTGGAGAATTATGAAGCGTAAACCGCCTAAGTCGCGGACTTCTTGAACCCAGCCAAAGAGTGTGACTTCTTTGCCGTCAAGGTCAGGGGAAACTTGGTTAGTGTAATTACTTCTAACCCAGTCGCCGATAGAGTCCAAGTTCATTCTGCTTGCCACCCTGTTTTAGTCCGCAATTTCCACACGTAAAGACATGTTACGTGTTTTATTTGCAATTTCCTTAAGCGCTTTAAGGTCCATTGGCAGTTGTGCTCCGCGTTTACGTCTTAAGATGACTCGGGTCTCGGTTGTTCCGTCTGGGAGCCAAATTGTGTTTATGGTTAAGATGTTAAACGGCACAAAAAGGTCTTCGAGGAATTTGCGATCATCAACCCCGTATTCGAGTACGCGCACATTTTTGCGGGTTTCGTCACCAATGGCTTTCACGATTTTGCCCCCGTACCCTAAAAGTTTAGGTACATCACCGTGGCCGACGAGGATGGCTAATGTTCTTTCAACGTCAACTGCTTTATAGAAGCAGACGTTTTGCAGGGAAGGATACTTCTCTTCTAAGTTGAGCAGTAAACGGGCGATTTTCAGGTCTAAGTCACTGATTTCGCCAGCCTTCACTTTAGCTGAACACTTCTGGCATAATATGCCGCTTTTCAGGCAGAAACTGCAAAGTTCGGTTTTCATTGAGAGTCGGTTTTCCTGCAAAGGAGGAGCGAGGCTTCTTCGTGAATTAGCGGGTTAACGTGATTTCGATTGTACTCACGTTTGTGCCACCCTGACTGTTGTTTTCCTCTTCTTGGTCCATGGAGAGGAACTGGTCTGTACCAATTGTGATGGCTTTGATTTTCACGTCAGGGAGGAATCTGTGCCTAACCACTTCAGCGACGTCTATGGCTCTGCTTATTGATCTTCCGCGTGCTTTGATGCTGACGTCTTTGGCGCCGCCGTGAAAGAAGGTGATGCAAGCGAGGACGTAGTTCATGATTGGTTTCTTGCCAATTAAGACTGCGCTGGCTGTGGCTTCCGTCACGATTCCGCTTCACTCCTAGTTTACTTTTAGTTGGCTTCTTTACCTTTTTTTCTGCATAAATATGTTGTGGTATATACAATATGTTCCAACCAAAAAGATTCTATATGGCTAAATAGCACTCAATAAGTCAAAAAATCGCTTTTGCCACAGTACCAAATGCAAGTTAAACATAGATTCCTAAGCAACCGACTACTGTAAATGTTTAACTCATTAAACATTAACATACGTGACGCTTTTACAGCCTTTAACTAAACACTCAATCCAACTATTGAAAAATCCCTTCGAAAAAGGAAAACCCACCAACACCTACACTTTTCGGATAAAACAAGATACACTCTCAAGCCAACTTGGTGTAAGCCGCCAGGCGCTTAATGAACACCTCCGCAAACTCAAAAAACAGCGGCTACATTCGCATAGGCTTCATAGACCTAACCTAAAAAGGCTTAGCCATCTATAGGGTCTCCACTAGCTAGCGTTTATTCTGCTCAGGATTTCGCCTATCAAACGTATTCAAGTTTACAACGAGCTACAGGAGTGTGCAGATTTCGAGCTTTCCATATTGCAGGGGAAGTTGATGCGTTAATTATTGTGGGGGGAGAATCTTTATGAAATCCTAAAAAACCTCTACACAATAGATGGCATAGAGGACACCAGAAGCTACATCACGATTTAGTAATCAAGTAGCAAGACGGGGATATACTGGGCGGGTTTAGACAAAAGGTATATCAGAGACGTAAACATCAAAATGTAACCCTAAACAGAAGGAACACATCACATGCCGATATTAGATCCAGTTAAGAAAGCCATAGCGCAGAAGCACCGTCTGTACATGAAGATTTGCAGAGACTGCGGAGCACGCAACGCTGCATCAGCGTTGAAATGCAGAAAATGCAAGAACAAGAATCTGCGCTGGAAGAAACGAGAAATCGTGAAGTAGTAGCCAACTTTCTTCTTTTCTACTTAATTATTTGCTTGCTAGTTTTAGAAAGTCAATTTCAGAGTTTTTCAGTTATTAGTTCCTTAACGAAACCTGCTATGAACTCCAGGTTAATTCGAGTAAGATAACAGAAAGTGCCGAAGCTCATGGTGGAGAGTGCAGCGAAAGGAGTGAATAAAAACCTTGCAGCCATGCGCCGTGCAAGTTTGTAAAAGCCGAAAGTGCCCATAGCGACGGTAAGAGATACCGATAGTGACATAATTTTTGGAGGTGCCCAAGTGAGTAGCACCCAAAAAAGGCAAGACCTTCCATTTGTAGCCTGTCGTTTTCACGTAGCGTTTGAAAACTTGGTCTTCGCCAAAGAACAGTTTAGGCGGATTATAACCCTCCATGAGTTTTCGGCGAATGAGGATGTTGTTAATATGCGGGTTAGTATCAAGCTTGCTTAAGTTATAGACTGTACCGACGATACGTTCGTAGGAGGCAGCGTGAGGATTTTTGTGGACGGCTACGGTTCCGATTGCGCCCACATCAGGTGCGATTTCTGCTGAGACTTTTTTAAGCCAGTCTTGGGGGAGGAGCATGTCGTCGTCAACCATCGCAACCCACTCAGTATGGGCTGCTAAAACCCCGTGTTTTCGGGCGATGCTAAGCGGCTTCTCATGGGTGTTAATTATTTGCCCCGCACATGGCATCTCACTTATCTGGCGCAGCAGCGTCGGGTTAGCCTCGTCGCGGCTGGGCACAACGAAATCTACTTTGAAGTCTTTGTCGGGGCAACCTGGCATAACCGAATATGTTTTGCGTCGAAAATAAAAACCTTGTCAAAAACTAAAAGATATAGATTCTTGCTAAAGTTTGTAACGGTTCCTACTGAACCAGAAGATAATAAATAGGAAACGGCTGCTTTTTTGGTGTTATGATTTTTCGATACACAAAAACGAGGTTAGCAGAGTTTATTGCCTACACCAACATGGAGCCAAAATAGACACGAAAAACTCAATTTACATGTTTAGTATTTTTGCTGCTTTCTGTGAGGCTCTTTTCTGGCTTTTTTTTGTAATCATGCCCTTCTGTATGCCGTTTAGCAGTTGTAGCACCATTCCTTGTTTGACGTGTTCTACCATTTGTTGTTCGGTAACGCCGGGAAGGTTCATGCAGTTGCCGATTTTGACGTTGTTGGCTGCGATACCGTGTTTTTTGGCTATTTGGTAGAGTTTAGAGCCGATGATGGGATTTGTGATTGACCAAGAAATATACTCGATGAGGTTGTCGCGCAGACACATCTTGGCAAATTCGAGGGTGTTGTTGACTTCCTCAGGAGTTTCGTACTCAAGTTTGCCGTTGATTTCCCAAGCATTGTAGAGCATCAAGAAACCGTAGACTTTGATTTTGTGTTCCCGAAGGATTTCCAGTGTGCGGATGTTATCGGCTTGCGACGCATTTTTGCCGATGCCCTTTAGGACACGGTCGTTGGCTGATTCTAAACCGATGTGGGCAAGCCAAACGTTGACGTCATGCAGCTTCTTTGCCAGCTGGTCATTTAGTTTATCTGCCCGCAGATTACACTGAAATGCCATACCTCTCAAGTCGAGCTTTTCGATTTCATCCAGAGTCTCCATGCACCATTCAAAGTTTACGTTAAAAGTGTCACTTCGAATGTAAATCTCTCTGATTCCCCTTCCGTAGAGATAGTTGACTTCCTCTGCGATGTTTTTGGGTGAACGCATCCGAATCCAAGGCTTCTGAAGCTTCCACACTGGGTTGCTACAGTAAGTGCAGTAGTTGGGACAGCCCCGAATCGGCAACAGGTACGCCACGCGTTTCTTTTTGGCTACAGCAACTTCATAGTTTTCGAAGTCGATTATGTCCCATGCGGGGAAGAAGTTGATGTTCTCGAGGAGGGGACGGGCGCCGTTGTTTTTCTGCTTGTTCACAGTTCCCACGACGTTTGTGTATGTTTCGTCTGCTTGAATTTTCTGTAATAGCTCGACGGTGGTTTCTTCCCCTTCGCCCAATATGCAGACTTCCACTGGAGTGTTTTCTAGGACGTCTTTGGGGTCTATGGTTGGGTGTGCACCTCCGGCCACCATTAGCATGTTCAACCCCAACCCCTTGACTTTGCGAAGCGTCTCAAAAGAGAGGTCGCGGCGCGGAGTGGTGAACGAGAAGCAGTAAACGTCAGGTTGAAGTTCCTTAACTTTAGCCAGATGCTCCTCAATAGACAGAAATGGTTCCAAGTAGGTAAATTCAATATTTGTCAAACGCGGGCGAGCGTAGCCGATGATATAGAGAATGCCAAGGTTAGGGGATTCCGTGACGGCTTCACCTTTACTTTCCCGCCCGAATGGAGGGTCAGCAAAAACAACTTTAAGCGGCTTCATAACTGTGACGGTTGCTTCGTTCACCTTAATGCCTTCCTGCTATCATCCACTTCATGCGGCACTGTATATATTTTGTGTGGAGGCACACTACCCTAGCAGAAGTGGAGGTAAACTTATTTAGCTACAGCAAAGATTGGTTATTTCAATCCCCCACAATACTGGAGGCTAATTGGCTTGGCGAAGTTCCTAGTAGTGCACCCCTACCTTGACATATACGGAGGCGGAGAACGCGTCTGCCACAACGTTATCAAAACCCTAGTTAACCACAACCAAGAAGTGGAACTGCTCACCTTCGAATTTGACGCGACACGGTACCGCAACATCGTAGGCGAAGAGTTCCCAAAACAGGTTAAGGTGCACTCGCTGGGCAAACGCACAAAAGAAAGCCCGCCGTTTACCATTTACAAGCGTCACCACAACTACGTTGGGCTACTCAAAAAATTTCGGGAAAAACTCACCTACGACTACCTCTTTAGCACCCAATCATCTTCACCCTTTGAACCCACTTTTCTAAACAAAGCCAAAAAAAACATCGCCTACGTACATTTCCCCGAAATCCACTTCGATTACGAGCGCGGCACCAAAAAACGCAGACTATACCTGTGGCTATTCAAAAGATGGGTTGAGCAGGGCATAGGCAAACTGGACTTGATTTTCTGCAACAGCAACTACACCAAGGAAAACATGATGCGGCTATGGAGCAGTCAAGGCGCAAAAAAACCCATTGTCGTATATCCCCCTGTGAACTTGGGGAAATTCTGGAACGACAAACCATTAGCGCAGCGCAAAAAGCGAGTAGTGTATGTTGCCCGCTTCATCCCCGTTAAACGCCACGAGATTATGAAGCGGTTGGCAACTGATTTGCCCCAGTTCGAGTTTGTAAGTGTTGGGGGCTTAATTGAAGCAGAGAAGCAATGGTTCGAAACCTTATCAAAAGATATGCCCAAAAACTACGCACTCAAAACTAATCTTCCCGGACCCGAACTCCTCAAACTGCTCCATGACAGTCGAGTCTATGTTCATCTTATGGAAGGCGAACACTTTGGCATCGCACCAGTCGAAGGCTTAGCCAGCGGCTGCGTTACCTTGGTGCATGACAGTGGCGGTATGCGTGAGTTCATTCCCGAAGAGTACCGCTGGAGAAGCATCGAAGACCTCAAAGAAAAAATCGTCAAAAACATGGAGGCGCATAACGTTTGGGAAATCAGACGCCGCGAACTCTGGGAGAAAATCGGGGTTTTAACTCCGGATGGCTTTGAGAAGCAGATTTGGACTTACGTGGAAGACCTGATAAAAGAAAGATAGGTTAAGTGAATTTTTTTAAATTTAGTAACAGGCAATGTATCTGTATTTATGAAGTTAACATATTTCTTGGAGAAATAGCAACCCTACAAAGTCAACGCTAAAAGCTCAGTAGAACATCTAAACAGAAATCTTGCTCCACATAAAGAAAGGATATAAAATCCTAAAAACTACAGAACATAAAAAATAGCACTAAAGAGATAGAGGATAATAAAAATAAAAAAGCGTTCCATTTCGAGTTAGCGCTTCATTTTTCAATAAATTTAAATTAAAAAGATCTCTAAGCATCATCACACAAAGTAGATGAGGACGGGAAATTTTATAATAGTTATTTATGTTAAGCTGTCCCCATTAGATGGGGAATAACACTTGGTAAATCCGCACGGGCATCACAGTTTGTTTTCATCAATATTTACTAACCCTAAAGTCCCCCCGGTAATGCAGCCCAAAGAATCTACGCCAAAACGAAGTTTTAAACTTGGCAAGAGAGGAAAAGTAATACTAGGAGCGACATTAGCGATTGCGATTTTAGTTTCCTGTTTTGCTTTTTATCCCCGAGAAAACAATACTGTCCCTGATATCCCGCATCCATCCACCGCAGAGCCCGACGCAGCCCCCATTAGTAACTCAACAGTAACTCCAACTGCAACACCAAACCCATCGCCTAACATAATTGAGCAGATTATCGATACAATAGCAGATGCAGTTACTGACGATAGCTATATGATAGTTAAAAACTCCCAAAACATAAACAGCACTACCTGGAAAAAAATTGCTGCCTACGCATGGAACTACTTCGAGAAACAAGTCGACCCCGAGACAGGTCTACCCGGTTCAAGCGGAGAGTTTTCATCATTTACAGATTGGGATTTAGGTGTTTATATTCAGGCTATTATTGATGCACAAACAATAGGTATAATAGACAAAAACGGAACCTCAGGTTCTACCGCTCGTACAGAGAAAGTTCTGACTTTTTTGGAAACACGGGACCTCAATGAAACCACACATTACCCATTCTGGTTTTACACAAGTAAAGGAGAAAATTACGAGGAAAACTCGGATAACGCACCATGGGTAGATGTAGTTGATACGGGACGATTATTTGTTGCCCTCAATAATCTTAAAAACTTTGACACTAACTTAGAAACGAGAATAGACAATTTTGTATATAACAAATATGGAAACAGCGACTTATGGAAACAGATCTAACTATGCTGTTTTAGTACCAGGTATAAAAGCGGAGTGCCAATCATCTAATAGCATCTATACATATTTTTACGCCTCGGGTTTCGCAAGTTTTTGGCCGCAAGAAATGGCAAATGCCCCAGAAACAGTTTTGGATAAACATATTATCCTCACAAACAATTCCTTATGGAAATATAACTTTACATAAAGGTCGGATTTTAACCGAACCTCTATTTGGAGCGCTTTTTGACTTAAACAGTCCTGAAAAAATTGAAACTCTTGTCCAAGAAGTCTATTCAGCACATGAAACATTCTACAATCAAACAGGTGTATATCGTGCCTTCGGTGAAGGCCCTTCTTTTGGTGATTGGATTTATGAATGGGTAGTGTATGGCGACCGAATTATGGGTCATAAAAACAGTAGATCGGACTACTATTGAAATGACACCAGTAACATACATTAAAACTGCATTCTGTTTTCTTGCTTTAAATAATACAGCTTTTTCAAAAACATGGTAATGCATTTAGAGGAAGCCTTTCCCGTTTCATATTTCGGCTACCACAATGGAATCGACGAATCTGGAAAGAAGTTACCCGGGGGAATCAGCATACACACAAATGGTCTAATTTTAGGCGCCGCAAAATATGCAATACAACATAGCTAATAACACTCAGGTTGTGAGCACATTTTTTTACTATTATGCTGCGGGTTGATTTTAATTCGAGTTCAGTAACTTAGAAGGGTTTATAACTAAAATTGGGGCTCACTAAACTTGGCAACTGAGGCAGCAATGATTAAACTAAGAATCGATGTAGATTACCCTTATCCTTCAAGGACCAAAAGTTTCCTAAACATAGCGTTTCGACGTAAAACTGGAAAAGGCAAAGATTACCTAAGAAACGCATGTATCATCGCAAAGATGGTTAATGAATCATCCAAATCCGTGAATGCATACTGGTTTTTTACTCCTTACACTATCCCCGACAAACGATTGCTTGACCTATTAAGCCCTGATAAGCATGAGGTAGCGCTTCATGTTGCAAATAGACCTAAAGAAGAATGGAAAAGCCTAGAAGCTAAAACAAACCGTGTCATTAAATACTACACAATCCACGGAACCCAAAGACTTTTAGCTCAGATACTCTGGGGCCGAAATCTTAGCCAAACACAAGCCAGCATTCCAAAAGATTTTGCCTTGACTTCTTTTCATGATTTGCAAACTATGAGTCTAGATAGAGAGCGCTATTTGCGCGGTTTCGAAACTGCGGTTAAAGAAACACAGGAGTGGATTGAGCAGGGGAAAGTTATGTCGATGCATCCAGAGTGGCTTTTTCAGACTACAAATAAAACTCAGAGGGGTCCCTTTTACGATACGCTAAAGACCATGCTGGAAGTTGATGCCGACCTTGATACAGTCAGCATGCGCAATACATTAACAGTTAAGATCGCTCGAGACTTTAGAGAATACTACAAAAACGTCAACCCAACAGAGGATTTCTTGTGTAAACTCCAACTCAGAGGAGCAGACATCTTTACGTTTATTGACCGAAAATGGTGCTGCCCAATTATCAATCCACCAAGCACCTGGGTTAAAACCGACGATAATATTGGGTTACTGGAGATAAAAGACTACCAAGCTTGGTGGAGCACCATTGGTAAAAAAACCAGAAACATGGTCCGAAAAGCCGAAAAGGACGACATAAAAGTTTCAGTTGCGTCTCAAAGTGACGAATTGGCTGAAGGTATATGGAAAATTTATAACGAGACGCCCATTAGGCAGGGTCGCGCTTTTCCACATTACGGCGAATCCATTGAGAATGTTTCAGCGAATATGTATTCAGAGAAAAACTCGACATTTATCGCTGCATACTTTGCCGATGAGTTAGCTGGTTTTATCCAGATACTGCACGGCGATAACATTGCCATACTCTCAAATATTCTTTCGATGCAGAAGTACTTTGATAAATCCGTCAACAACGCACTCATAGCCAAAGCAGTCGAGGTCTGCACTGGGAAGGGTGAAAAGTGGCTGATGTATGGCCGAATTGGGAATCATCCCTCACTGGATAAATTCAAAGAAAACAATGGTTTCGCAAAATTTCCAATAACGCGTTATTACGTGCCTATTACCGAAAAGGTAAATTCGCTATCAAGCTGGGGTTACATAGAGAACTTAAAGATGCCCTGCCTGACTCCGTAAAGTATCCGTTACTTCCTGCTGTGAACTGGGTTAGTCGAACAAAGGCTAAAGCAAAATTAGCGCTCAGAAAACAGACAAAATAGGCATTGAGAAATCTTGATTAACTCAAAAAAATAATAGCTACCTAAGTTGATGTTGTGGTATGCCAAAATATCTTGTTGTACACCCAAACTTAGATATCTACGGAGGCGGGGAACGTGTCTGTCACCACATCATCAAAGCCCTTCTCACTGCGTGGTCAGCAGGTGGAGCTGCTATCTTTTGATTTTGAAGAGAAGCATTATCGAGAAATAATAGGCGAAGGAATACCCCGTGGTGTTTTAGTTCATATGCTGGGCAACCGAAATACTATGGAAGCTAACCCGCCGCTGTCTATGTATAAAAGACGCCGAAACATAGTCAAGCTACTAAAAAAATACAAAGCCAGTGCAAAGTACGATTACATGTTTAGCACCCAAACTATATCGGCCTTTGAAACTGAGCTCTTTAAGAAAAGCAGAAAAAACATCGCTTACGTGCACTTTCCAGAAATTCCTGACTACTACGCCCATTGCAAGACAACTAAGAAGATGTATTGGTGGCTTTACAAGACTCAGCTTGAACGCCACATAAACCAATTGGGGTTAGTATTTTGCAACAGCAAATACACCAAAACAGCTATCCAAAAATATTGGGGCAAATTTGGCATCGTAAACCCCATTGTTGCCTATCCGCCTGTTGAGACGCCTTTCTGGTCTGAAAAACCCCTTGCAGGACGAGTTAACCGAGTAGTCTATACAGCGAGGTTTGTTCCATCAAAAAGGCATGAAATACTAAAACAGCTAGCGGTTTATTTTCCCCAGTTACAGTTTGTGAGCGTCGGCTTGCTTAGAGATACAGAGCAAGCATGGTTTGAGGACTTCTCGAAGACCCTTCCAACTAACTACACAGTTAAGCCAAACTTGCCTGAAAAAGAGTTAATCACTCTACTAAAGGATTCAACCATTTACTGCCATCTTATGGAAGGCGAACATTTCGGCATTGCACCCATGGAAGCATTGGCAAGCGGCTGCATAACACTGGTCCATAATAGTGGCGGCAGCGGAGACTTCATCCCAAAAGAGTATCGCTGGAACACATTAGAAGACCTTAAAGAAAAAATCGTCAGATTATCTGAGTCAAGGTATGGTTTTGAAATCTGGAATATAAGGAAAAAGCCGCTACGTGAGAAGATTTCGGTACTAAAACCTGAAAAGTTTGAGGAACAAATTTGGGCTAATGTAGAGGGGTTTTTGCAAGGAGGTAAATAGTTGAAAAAAGTCAGTTGTTTCCCTGACGGGAGCTTACCTATTTCTTAGGAGACTCCGGTAGATTAACCAGTACTTATTCGCCTGCTTTTGCCAGCTGTAATCCAAAGCCAGTTCACGACAATTTATGGATATTTGATTCAGTGCAGAATCGTCGTTTATGATTTGGTCGATTTTTCGCTGATAACAGTTCGGGTTGCCGTCTTTAACAATGAAACCATGCTTACTCTCTTCGATTATTTCACCTATATTCGACTCCTCGGATGCTATTACGGGTAGACCACATGAAAGGGCTTCTAATGGAACTATTGGAAAGCCCTCATAGGCTGTTGGAAAAATTAGCACATCTGCGGCGCTGTAAGCAGCAATCAGAGCTGCCTCAGGAAGCTTCCCAAGAAAAACGGTTTTTCTCATGTTTTCTCCAGTCATTCCAACTACCAGCAACTTCGAGCATTTTGATTTTTCAACGGCTTTAACCGCTGTCTTCAGCCTTTTCCGAGTGGGATTGCTACCCACCCAAAGCGCATATTTACCGCTTTCAGGCATGCCAAGTTTTCTTCGAGCTGCCTTTTTATCCATTGGCGCAAACTTTTTCACATCAATTCCGTTATAGATTACTTTGATCTTTCCAGCCGAGGTTCCATAATAGTAAGTTAACTCGTTTTTCACAGCTCTCGAACAAGCAACGGCGACATCACATCGGTTGACTGCAACTCTTTCAGGATAAAGAACTGGTTTGAGCCGTGGATCTGAAACATCATCCAAAATCTTTGCCATTGTCCCGTGAAATGTCATTAGGAAAGGAGTTTTTTCTCTGAATAGTGAGGAGAAAAAGCAGTTGTCTCCGTGCCCATGAATCAAGTCATAAGGTCCATAGGTTTTACTTTTCATATAAACTCTAAGGTTGTATTGATATTTGCCATATCTTGGGATTCCCCGCAAATGAGGGACCAGAGAATATGGGCGAACCCCGATTATTCTACACTTATTATGGTATTCAACAAAATCGCGGTTGCTTTTGCCAAAAATATCCACTGCAATATCGCGAACAACAAGGGATTTGCTTATTGCTTCAACAACATTTTCGAGCCCCCCAGAAAACTTAGCCAGACCTGAAATCATGCAGACTTTCATAACTCCTCGACATCCAAGATAAGTACAGTTTTGGTGAGTACTGAAAGGTTCTGCATAGAGGGCACACTTCTTTAGTTATCTAAAGGTTTTGAAATATAACTATTCATGAAAATCTATTGTAGAATTTTCTTCAAATCTTCGAGCGGCGAATAATTCGACCCTGCCCTTTTGTAAATAAGCCACCTCAAACCCAGCAACTCTGCATAAAACTTGTTCCTAAATCTACTTATTCGGAAGGTTTCTTTGTGTAGGCAAATACTTTTAATGTCAATAGCCGTTTCCATCAATAGAAATACAAGCCTATGCATTAATGAAAGCTCAGGTTCGATGCCGTAGAGTCTGAAGAATAGCAATCTGGACTCTGTGTAGAGGACCGCTTCTTTTTTTGCATTTCTTATATTGCGTGATAATGATTGTCCGTGATGGATATGGTAAGCCTTGATTTTCGGGTTAAAAAGAACAATGTAGCCCTTTTTCCATAAGTACCAACCTAAGTACTGCTCGAAGGTTAAGCCAAAGATCCATGAAGTTGGGAACTTGAATCCTTCAGCGGCTTTTGCTAAGATGGACATATTTGCTCCTTTGGCGAGAAGAGAATGCCTCGTGTGAGCCAGCGCACGATTTGCAACCGCAAAATTCACCGAGACGAATCCTGCTTTAGATAGGTAGATCATGTAATCATCTTGTCCCTTTATTGGAAGATTACAAAATTTTGCAGAAATAGAAGCCTGACAAGAATGATCTGCAGGCACTATCTCTGAGGGAGTTCCCTCGAAGGGACATATCTCGCCGTCTCTAAGAGTTATGGGTATGACGTCCCCTGCGACGCCACCTATTTTTTGTTGTTCATATGAAATGATGTATAAGTGTACTAAGTTTGGGAAGGGGATGGCATCATCGTCAAGAAAAAGGATGATTTTACCCTCGGCACTTTCTAACCCAAGATTTAGTGCATCAACAACAAAACCTTGAGTTTGTATGATCAGGTTTGTTCTCAGTTTGTCACTATACGCTCTGACAACATCTTCGGTTTCATCTCCGCTTGGTTTTACTACAATTAAGACTTCGAAATCGCTGCTGGTCTGATTTGTTAATGCATTTAAAAGATGCTTTAGCAGGTGCCCACGTTTGTAGGTGGGGATTATGATTGAAACACTCGGCTTTCTACTTTTCTGTTGTAGTAATATATCGCTTTTCCTCAGTTTTAGCCAAGTTCTCACTGGATTGAACATCTTTAGCTTTTGGTTCTATTTATATGTGAATCTATAAAAATGGTTCGTGCGGTTAGAGCAGAAGTTTAGCCAAGATAATTCACTAGTTCGGTTTTAGTTTTGAATCCTCGGAAGATAGCTTTACCGCTTGTGTAAAGTCGAAAAGAGCGCCCGTCAAACGTTAACTCGAAAATTATTCCTGCGATGGTGTTTTTTAACGTAGCTTTTTTCATTATGTTAGCGATGGCTTCGTCTTTTTTTTCGTATTTGAAGTTAACTATGACGTCGCTTTCTGCGCCACAAGTGCCCTCGATACGCGAGACATAATCAGCGACTGTAGACATTATCTATCTCCCCTAAGACTTCAATAAAACGGTCTATTTCTTCTTTAGTGTTGTATATGTAGAAGCTTGCCCGCGCTGTAGAGTTTAGTTTTAAGATTTCGTGCAGCGGCTGTGCGCAGTGGTAGCCACTACGCAGTGCAACGCCAAACTCATCAAACAGCGCTGCAGTTTCATGCGAACTGAAGCCTTCTATACCAAAAGGTATGATGCCACATTTTTTGGACACATCAGTTGTGCCGTAGAGGTGTATATTACTTAAATTTCGTAGGCGGCTGTAAGCGTACTCTGTCAGTTTTTTTTCATGGCTAAACACGCTTTGCATGCCCAGGTTTTGGAGGTATTTAACGGCGGCACCAAACCCTATTGCACCTTCAATGTTTGGGGTGCCTGCCTCAAACTTCCATGGTAGCTCATTCCAAGAAATTGTGCAGTGCCCATGTTGCATTGAGACTTCTTTTATCATTTCTCCGCCACCTTGGAAAGGAGTCATCTTTTTGAGCACATCGTCTCTGCCGTAAAGAACGCCGATTCCTGTGGGTCCGAGCATTTTGTGTCCCGAAAACGCCAAGAAATCTATGCCGATGTCCTGCACATCCACTGGCATGTGAGGTACGGATTGGGCGCCGTCAACAAGCATCAGAGAACCGCTGTCGTGGGCGGCTTTAGTTATTCGTTTAACGTCGTTTATGACACCTGTTACGTTGCTGACTTGGCTTAGGCAGCATATTCGTGTGTTCTTGTTGATTTTAGCTTCAAAATCCTCGTAGTCAAGAGTACCGTTGTCAAATACATTTGCATATTTAATTTTAAAGCCCTTACACTGAGCAAGGATTTCCCAAGGCACGATGTCGCTGTGATGCTCCATAAGCGAAACCAGCACTTCATCCCCTATGCCTAGGCTGCTGCAGCCCAACGAATGCGCAACGAGGTTGATGGCTTCGGTTGTACCCCTAACAAAAACGATTTCACGCTCCGACTTAGCATTAATAAATTCGGCGATCCGTTCGCGTGCTTGCTCGTGCATTTCTGTGGCTTCCATGCTCAGCGTATGTACGCCGCGATGCACGTTCGCGTTGTGATTATTGTAAAAGTCGACTATTGCTTCGATGACCTGGCGAGGTTTCTGGGTGGTTGCTGCGTTATCAAAGTAAATGAGAGGTTTGCCGTTGATTGTCCTCTCTATTATGGGGAAGTCCCGGCGTATAGCTTGGATGTTCACTGTTTCTTTTCTGCCTCAGGCTTCATCCTCTTAGAGAGAGTCTTTGCCAATTCCTCTTCTTCAAGCGCTTGCTTTTCCTCGAATGTGTGTTCTGCTGGAAGCCAGTCGGGGGTTGGGATTTTTTTCTGTTCAAAGTAAAGCCTAACTGCACGTTTAAGTGCGCCGACGGCTAGGACTCCGCAGTGGAATTTAACACTGGGCAGGCCGCCGATTTCCTCGGTGACCTTCTGCCAGGTGATGTTTTTCCAGGCATTTTCCAATGTTAAGCCTTTGACCATCTCCGTTACTATGCTGCTGGTTGCGATGTTGGCTGCGCAGCCGTAGCTTTCAAACTGAGCCTTCTCGATAACCTGGGTCTGCTCCTTGATTTTCATGTAGAAGGTTATCATGTCTCCGCATGCAGGGTTACCTGCGATTGCGATGACGGTTGCGTCCTCCATTTTGCCCAGGTTTTTGGGGTTACGGAACAAATCCATAACTTTAGGGTTGTATGGTAATGGTATACGTGACATTTTAGTGCACTCCTGTTGAGCCAACTATCCCTCTGATACGGTTCACTGCTTTAGGTAGAACTTCTAAAACGTAACTAATATCATCTTCTGTGTGGCTGCGCGTAACTTTCATAAGAATACTGCCGTGGGCTTCTTCGTAAACGCGTCCGATGGCGATTAAGACATGGCTGGGTTGCAAGAGGCGGCGGCTGCATGCACTTCCGCTGGAAACATAGACACCGCTCAAGCTGAGTTCTATTGTTAGGGCTTCACCTTCGGCTCGCAAAATGCTGATGTTGGCGTTGTCGGGGCTGCGTTTGTCGCCTTCAGGCCCGTTAAACCGCAGGTCAGTGAGTTCGCTAAATATTCCATCTACTAGTTTGTCGCGTAAACTTCGGAGTCTCGCAACGTTACTTTCGAAATCTGCGAATGCCAACTCGGAGGCTTTGGTAAATCCAACGATAAGGGGAGTGTTTTCGACACCTGGCCACAGCTTCTGCGTGCCAATAGGACCTTCGATGATGCGTTCGAGGGTTACGCCTTCCTTAACGTAGAGGGCGCCCATGCCTCTGGGTCCTTGGATTTTGAAGCTGCTAAATGTTGCCAAGTCGACTTTGAGGTCAGAGACATTTAGGGGTATTCTGCCGTAGGCGTCTGAGGCGTCGGTGTGAAAAAGTACGTTTGGGTTTTGGGTTTTGGCTATATCGACAGCTTCTTTTATGGGTTGGATGGTGCCGACTTCGTTGTTCACTGAGTGGAGGCTGACTAGGACAGTGTCTTTGTCGACTGCTGCTTTGAGTTTTTCTAAGTTGATGAAGCCTTCTCGGTCCACGGGGACTTTCTGGGTTACGTAGCCGAATTTGCTCATCATTTCTGCTACTTGCAGGACGTTTATGGGTTCGATTTCTGAGATGACTATTTTTTTGCCTTTGCCTTTTTGGGCGAAGCAGCCGGCTATGATTGCGAGGTTGTTGGCTTCGGTTTCTCCGGGGGTGAAGGTGACTTCTTCAAGTTTTGCACCTAAGGTTCGGCTAATTTTTTGAAAGCACCCCATTACTGTTTCGAATGCTTCCCAGCCGGGTTTGTGGGTTAGAGTGGGGTTACCGTAGGCTTTTTTGTTGTAGTACGGGAGCATTGCGTCTACGACTTCTTGGGGGACGATGCTGCTGTTTTCGTTGTCTAGGTAGACTTCGTGGGTTATGCCTTCGTGGAGTTTGAGAAGTTCTTTGACGTTTTCAACCATACAGTATCCTACCATAAGTTTTTGTTGGATAGATAACTCGTCACCTTGTGTAGTGGGGTTTCAACTAAAAAAACCTAACCGCCAAAACGTATTTTCAAATATAAAACGGGTCGAATTTAAAATCACGGAAAAATAACGTAATGACTTGTGATTTAAACTACAAAGCTTACTCAACCCGAAAAAAGTGCGCAGAACAAAACGTTAAAAACCCTAATAACCCACCGAATCATACTTACCGACATCATAACTTATTTCGGCGATTAACCTGAAAATTGCAGAGCTGCCCATCGCAGATTCAGTTAAACAAATCCTCACTGGGCTGCGGCATTTGCGAGCTGTTTCCACCTCAGGAGGAATGCATACGGAGCAGGAGTGCTCGGAGGCTCACAATATTGTTGTTGGCAAGCCCCACAGCCTCAGGTAAAACCCTCATAGCGGAGCTCTGCGCAATGAAGCACGTGCTGGAGGGAGGCGGAAAAGTCATCTATCTTTCACCCTTACGTGCTTTGGCTGTCAGAGAAGTTTGAGGAGTTCCAGAAATACACCGCCATCACCAAACCCGACGGCAGCAAGGTGAGTGTCGGAATCAGCACAGGCGACTTCGACACCGCCGACAATTGGCTCGCCCGCCATGACGTTATAATCACTACAAACGAGAAAGCCGACTCGCTTCTCCGACACCGAGCGAAATGGATGGACAACATCGGAGCCGTCATAGCCGACGAGGTACACCTATTAAATGAGGCTGCCCGCGGACCTACCCTCGAAATCGTCTTGGCGCGGCTCATGCAGTGTAATCCCCAAATCCAAATCCTCGCATTATCCGCAACATCAACAACGTGGATGAAATCGCTGGATGGCTAAATGCACGTCATATAGTGACAACCTGGCGCCCCATCAATTTGAAAGAGGGCGTCATCTTGCAGGACGAAATCCAGTACAAAAACGGGGAATCCCGCAAAATCGAGCAAGAAACCCGCTTAACTGTCGTCAACATGGTGCTAAACACATTGCGAGGTGGAGGTCAGGCATTGATTTTTGCATCTACAAGAAAGAACTCCGTTTCAGCAGCGAAACTTGTTGCCAGTCACATGGACAAGATTCTGGTCCCTAAAAGCGGCAGCAAGCTGGTTAAGAAAAGCACCGAAGCCCGAAACCGGGAGGTGCTCGACGCAGAGGCGGAAAAGATCCGTAATGCAGGCGAACACACACAGCTTAGTGATGAACTTGCCGAGCTTGTCAGCAACGGTGTGGCTTACCACCATGCGGGGCTGTCGGGGGTGCACCGAAAAATCATCGAAGATGCCTTCAAAGAGCGCAAAATCAAGGTTTTGACTGCGACGCCGACATTGGCTTGGGGAGTCAACCTACCCGCACGCACCGTCATAATCCAGGACTATCGCCGCTTCGAGGCAGGCTTGGGTAACTATCCCATCCCCGTCCTTGACTATAAGCAGATGGCGGGCAGAGCGGGGAGACCGAAATACGACAAGTTCGGTGAATCCGTGTTAGTGGCCAAAACAGCGGACGAAATGGATTTCCTCATGGAAAACTACGTACTCGCCAAGCCCGAACGCATCTGGTCAAGGCTTGCCGTAGAGAAAATCATCCGCACCCACGTCCTATCAACTATAGCTTCGGACTATGCCCACACTGAGAGGGGTATCTACGAGTTTTTCGCCAAAACATTCTATGCGTACCAATACGACGTTAAAGCCATCGAAGCCGTCATCAAAAAAATCCTCCGATTCCTCCACGATGAAAAAATGATTTATGTGATCGGAGCAGATGACATTCGTGCGACACCGTTTGGGAAGCGGATAAGCGAACTATACATTGACCCCCTCTCAGGCGTGATTATCCGCGATGCATTGCAAAATAACCCGCCGATGCTAACAGAGTTTAGCCTGCTGCATTTAATCGCTCATACCCCAGACATGGGACCAACCATGCGCCCCTACCAGCGCGAAGTCGATAAACTCTCCATCGAACTCGAAGGTCATATAGAAGAGTTTTTCATTGAGGCACCAGAACAAAGCGACTACATCGGCTACGCAGAGTTCCTTGGCGAAGTCAAGACGGCGATGGTGCTTAACAGTTGGATTGAGGAAGTACCCGAAGACAAGCTGATGGAGCGCTTCAATGTGCAGCCCGGCGACCTGTACCGCACCATTGAGAACGCAAAGTGGCTACTGCATGCAACTGAGGAGCTGTCGCCTGTAGTAGCTAAAAACAAGGATATTACCACTATGAGTTTGGAGTTGGTAGAGCGGGTTGGCAAGGGCATTAAGCGGGAGTTGATGCCAATTGTGGCGTTGGAGGGCGTCGGCAGAGTCCGCGGACGCATAATCTTTAACGCGGGCTACCAAACCGTAGAAGACCTAAAACACGCTTCAATAGAAGAACTCACAAACCTACCGTCTGTAGGTCCAAGATTGGCGAAAAAAATTAAGGAACAAGTGGGCGGCTACGTCAAAAAAGACGAATGGGAAGCACTTAAAACCGCTGCCAAAGAACCCGAGACCCAGCAGAGGGGCTTATTCGACTTCTAAGCACCCTTTGCGAAGCGTTCCGCCTGAGCGACGGCGGTGCCCAAGTAGTTCTCTGGGTTAAGCGCCGCGTCAACTTCAGCTTCCGACAGAGTCTTTGCCACAAGTTTGTCTTCCTGCAGCGTCTGCTTAAACGACTTCTTCTCAACAGCACTCTTGATTGTGAGTTGCCTGAGCAGCTCGTGGGCTTCCTGTCGGTTCACGCCCTTCTTAACTAGCGTCATCATAACGGATTCCGACATTGCACGACCTTTAGTGGCGGACATGTTGCGAAGCATTCGCTCTTTGTCGACTCTTAGGTTGGCAACTATATTTACCATGAGGCTCAGGATGTAGTCGAGTGTGATTGAGGATTCAGGTAGAATAAAACGTTCGGCTGACGATTGGGTTAAGTCGCGTTCGTGCCAAGTCACCATGTCCTCCAAAGCTGGAGTACTGAGACTGCGGACGATTCGGGCTAAACCACAAACACGCTCGCAGGTTTCGGGGTTCTGCTTGTGTGGCATAGTTGAACTGCCAACCTGTTTTTTTGCCTCGAAGGATTCGAAGACTTCGGCGATTTCGGGGCGCTGAAGCTCTCTGATTTCGGTTGCGAAGTTCTCTAGCGACGATGCAAGCATAGCGTAAATGGAAATTAACTCGGCGTAGCGGTCTCTCTGCACGATTTGCGTAGAGATTTCTGCTGCGGGGATGCCCAACCGCTTCATAACCAGAAGCTGAATTTCGGTTGAGTGTTCGCCTAGACCCGCCTGTGTTCCGACGGCGCCGCTGACTTTGCCTGCAACCACACGTTTTTTACATTCGTCCAGCCGCTCTATGTGGCGATTGACTTCGTAACCCCAAACAGCGAACTTAAAACCGAGCGTGATGGGAAGGGCATGTTGACCGTGGGTTCTGCCAATCATAACGGTGGCTTTATGGGTGTCCGCCTGTTTTTGCAATATACATTTGAATTCTTTAAGGCGGCTCTCCAGAACGGCAATAGCGTCTTTTAGCTGCAGAGCGTTTGCCGTGTCCACGATATCGTAGCTGGTTGCGCCCAGATGAACGTATGCGCCGCTTTCGCCGCACTGCTCGCTGAGGGCGCGGACAAGACTGGCGATGTCGTGCTTGATTTCCTTCTCGATCGATTTAACACGTTCAACCTTGACGTACTTGGTGGAGGCTTTCTCAGCGATTGCCTCGGCGTCTTTTAGTGAGATGTTACCGACTTCCGCATGCGCCAAAGCAAGTGCTGCTTCGACATCTAAGAGTTTCTGTACGCGGTTCTCTTCCTGGAAAATCGAGAGCATTTCAGGCGTTCCGTATCTGCCTGTATCTATTGGTAAGATTGGCAAGTGTCTGGTTCCTCAAGCAGAAGGTATCGGCAACTAAAGATTAATGTTTTGTGAAGAAAAGAAGGAACCGCAAATTCGGCTACTGCTTCATCAGCTTCAAGCCGTTAACTGCTGTATAGACGTTTTGTTCGTACACTCCTTCCCAGTGGTCATGCCAGGTGCCCTGTATCTGGCTGGTGGTGAAAGTGAATTCGCCCACTGAGCCGTATTGCTCGATTGGTCCTTGGTCACCTTGTAGGAGGGTAATTTGGGTGCCGTTGATTATGCCTGTAAGTTGTTTGAATGTGACATCAGGGGTGTAGCCTGACTCAGAAATCAGGGTTCGGTTGGAGTAAGTGAAGGTAATGTCTACAAGAACTCGATTTTCGTCTGTAGTTGAGTATATTTTCCAAGTCATAGTACGGAGTTCTGAGCCCACATCTTCTAATGTTCCAAAGTTTTGGTAATCGGTTGCGATTTTAAACTGAGTTACAAAGGTGCTTGTCCACGTGCCTTCAATGTCTCTTGTTGGAGTTAGAATGCCGTTGTTCCCGCCGTCTGTGATTTCATTGTTAGGGTTTATGCCGGAGTCGCTGAAGAATCCACAGATAAATAGAGTGCACCTACGACACAGACTATTAGGATAATGACGGGGATAACGGTTGAGACTTTTACGTGGCTTTTAGGTTTGGCTGACTGTGGGGGAGGAGTCAACTGCAGTTTAAACATTTTATGTACCTAAACCGTTTGAGGTATCGGTTCCTCGGTTATAACATTGCGTTAAACCCAACCTAATTTTATTTAAGAAGTGAATGTTACACAGAAAATTAATCTCTCACCTAAACCCATTCTTATGAGGACGTGTTACAGTTTGAAAGTTTCCTTGGCATTGTTCGATAAACACCAAGACAACGTGGTTAATCGCGTTTTAGATTTGCTTCAAAGCTTTGATTATGAGCAGGTTTCCCACTTCGCCATCTCAACGTCGCAAAAAACGATTTCGGAGAAGAGTCTGGGAGTACTAAATAGGCAGGGGATCGACTCCTCGGTCATGATCGGATGCATCAGCTCGCGTCCCATAATGTCTAGTGGGTATGATTTTCTGCAACTCGACAACGCCACCGCACTCTTGGAAGGCAGGATATACAAGCCCGTACCCAAAGCCGCCCTCACAGAGCAGCTCGCAAAGGAGCCCTCTCACTGCGAAAACGCACTACAAACTATCATTGAGCAAGCAGACGGCGACTACCAGTTCATGATACTAAAGGATAGCTGGCTGGCAGCAGGCAGAGACCCAATAGGAGTGCAGCCCCTCTACTACGGCGAAACCACCGACATCGCGGCAGTCGCCACCAACTGCACCGCCCTGTGGCGTCTGGGCATAGAAGGGCCAGTATCATTTCCGCCGGGCACGCTGGGATTTGCCGACAAGGATGGATTCAAGTTTAAACCTGTCCGAACCCTCAGCTACACCCCCGCCAAACGCATCAACTTGATTGAAGCAGCCGATGAACTGCAGGCGTCGCTTTTTGAGTCTGTTAAGCGCCGTATTAATGACCAAAAAGAGGTAGCGGTCGCATTCTCAGGCGGCCTAGACAGCAGTGTTGTGGCGTTCATTGCTAAGAAATTAGGCGTGAAAGTCCAGCTTTTGCACGTGAGCCTTGAAAACCAACCTGAAACTGAGGAAGCCATCGAAGCGGCAGAAGCTTTGGATTTACCTATGGAAATTCACCTTTTCAAGGACAGCGATGTCCAAGCCGTCCTTCCAAAGGTGGTGGAGCTAATTGAAGAGGCGGACCCTGTGAAAGCAGCGATTGGCGTACCATTCTATTGGGCGGCTCAAAAAGCAGCAGAAGGGAAATTCAGGGTGATGTTAGCGGGTCAAGGCGCTGACGAACTGTTTGGAGGATACCAGCGTTACGTAGTAGAGTGCCTGCGGGATGGGGCGGAGAAGGCACGACGCACTATGTTTGAAGACGTTGTGAACATTCATGCAAGTAACCTTGAGAGGGATTTGAAGGTTACAGGAAGCTTTGATGTCGAGTTGCGGTGTCCCTTTGCCAGCTTTGAAGTTGCAGAGTATGCGTTGGGGCTGCCGGTTGGGTGTAAAATCGAGGAGAAATCCGACACTGCCCGCAAGCTGGTGCTCAGGCAAGTCGCCCGCGACATGAGTGTTCCGACAGCGATATCCGACAAACCCAAGAAGGCGGTGCAGTACTCGACAGGTGTAAACGACGCCATAAAACGTTTGGCAAAGAAAGAGGGAAAAAGTGTCGGGGAGTATGTTGGACAATTTTTTATGAAGAACAAAAAACGCTAAACTCCAACTTCAGTTCAACTGAAGAGCAAACCTAAGATTTACAGATAGAGGAGCGTATGCCAGATATATTACCAAAACCCTCCTCAAAATAGGTCTAAGTCAGATAATTCTTACAATGCAACAAAAACAAAAAGAGCGTATTTAAAAAAGAAGAAAGAGGGAAATAGTGAAGTTTGTTAACCTTCTTTTTTATTTTCCCATGACTTTTTTCGCGGCTATCTCAATATCTTCCGCTTTGATAGTTTTTCTTCCAGCATGCATCGCGAAGTCTAGTGCTTCTTTAGCGATCTTTACGCCGATCTCTTCTAGTGCCTTTGCGAGTTCTTTTGCTGCTGCTTCGCTTACTCTGTCAGCGCCTGCTTTCTTGCATAATCTGTGCATGGGAGCTACAGCTATTTCTAATTCCGTCATTTCGACATCTCTTCAGCTTCTTTTTCTAATTAAAGCTATATTTAACCTTTGTTATCGTTTTTTACGTCAAATCACCTCAAGTCTGTCAAGGACAAGAAAATTTTAAAACCACCACCCCAAAATATAACCCGAGAAAAATGAAACTAATCGACGCTCACGTCCACTTCTCAGACACAGAATACCAAGAACACATACCTGAATTAGTTGCAGACGCAAAACAAGCCGACATTGCAGCAATGATCACCAACTCCTTGAACCTCAAAACCTGCCAAAACGACATCGAAATCAGTAAAAACTACCCAGATCTAATCTACCCCGCGCTAGGCATCCATCCATGGAACGTCAACTACCTCGCCGAGAACGAACTTGACCAAACTATCCAGTATATCAAATCCCAAAGGGGAATCGTGAAAGCCATAGGTGAAATAGGCTTAGACTACAAGTACGCAACGATATGGGAACAGCAGATGATGGTTTTTGACAAAATGCTTCACTTAGCCGAATCGTTAGACTTGCCAGTTATAATCCACTCAAGGGGGACAACCGACAAAGTTGTCGAAATGTTGCCCAGCTATCGTCTCAACAAGGTGCTCCTACACTGGTTTAGCCACCCTCTTGAGGCTTTGGCAAAAGCATTAGATAACGGCTACTACATAACTGAAGGTCCACCCGCCACCTACTCCGCCGGCATACGAGAAGTAATCGACAAAACCCCGATAACCAACATAATGACCGAAACAGACGGTCCCGTGAAATACTACAAAAAACCCTACTGCGGACAACTTACCAAACCCTCCCACATCCACCACGTCGTTGCCGCCATAGCAGAAATCAAAAAGTTGTCAATGGAGAACACGGCTAATCAAATCGCCCAAAACTTTGAAACATTCTTTAACATAAAACTCCCCTAGCCAATTTTTTAGGCACCTTTAACGGGCAGCCTGAATGGTTTACATATCGGAAGCGCAACCTTAAATTACGCCTATCTTCTATTCTGAGTTACTTCGACGTTGTTTGTGTCGGAGAAAAATTATCCCGTTAAAACTGGAGGAAACAAATTGGGAAAAGTAAAGACTGAACAGATAAAGCACTTGGGCAAAGACCTCATGACACGCTTTCCAGACAAATTCAATACGAACTTCGACGAAAACAAACGTACCGTTGACGAAGTCACCAGAGGCACCACCACACGTGTCCGCAACAAAGTCGCAGGCTACATCACCCGCACCAAAGCACTAGCTCAAACCAGTTCAGGTATGGAAGAGGAAGAAATCGCCGAGTAAATGACATGATGGACGAGTACCGAAAAGGCTGGGCGTTAAGATACCTGCGTGAAGCAAAAGCCGAACTGGAAGCTGCACGCAAAATCCCTTACATGGCGCCAAGTCTGGTTTTGGAAGCTATACGAAAAGCTCGAAACGCCATCTACTATAGCTTAGGTGAACCTGCATTCATTGAAGTGCTAATCCGCGAAGAAATCGCCAAAACCCCCCAAACTAACGACTCTGTTTTGAAGTTTCTGATGGAAGTAGAAACTATCGTGCAACAGATTAATCAGATAGAGGAAGTTAACGGAGACGTCATGATGAAGCAGGCGGATTCTATTGTTAACGTTGCCACTGACATTGTGGAAACGTTGACACAGGAAAAACTCGACAGCTTAAACTAATTTATTCACCCGACATTTTAGTTTTACAACTTCTGTTTTTTTCACTTTCATTTTATCCTAGCGAAAGTTAACTCCTCTTTTCTGCAAAATCATTTATTCACTCAACCCTAAAAATAGACAAGCAATCTCAACACAGGTTTGCTCCATGGTCGCAATAAAAAACAAAACTGAACTGGTTGAAAAAGGAGAAAACTCCTTAACCCAAAAAGCACGCCAACTAGCCCTTGACTGCCTTGAATACGCAGTTAACGCCGTGGACCCCAAAAAAATCGTTACCCAAAAACTCGCCTAAAGAGGCGACTTGTTAATAGTAGGCGACCACGTCTTTGACCTTACCAAGGTCCAGAATGTGTACGTTGTGGGTGGCGGCAAAGCGACGGGGGCGATGGCTGAAGCGCTAGAGCAAGTTATGGGCGACCGCATCTCAGAGGGCACAGTTAACGTTCCCTACGGCACAGAAGCGTCCACTCGCATAATTGAGCTTCATGAAGCAAAACATCCGCTGCCCGACGAGTCAGGTGTAGAAGGCACAAAAAAAATACTTAAAATTGCGGAGAAAGCCGAAGCAGATGACCTGGTGATCTGCCTTATTTCCGGCGGTGGCTCCAGCCTGATGGTTTGCCCAAGAGAAAATCTCTCGCTTCAGGACAAGCAACAGCTCACCTCAAGGTTGCTCAAAAGCGGAGCAACAATTAACGAGGTCAACGCTGTTCGCAAACACCTCTCCAGCTTCAAAGGCGGCTGGCTGGCTAAAACCGCTTATCCCGCCACAGTCCTAAACCTCATACTATCTGATGTGGTGAATGATCCACTGGATGTGATTGCTTCCGGCCCCTCATTAGCCGACTCGTCGACTTTCAGTGACGCCCATATGGTACTGTCAAAGTATGCGCTATGGAATCACGTGTCTGAAGCAGTGAAGAAAATAATTTCTGACGGCGAGCAGGGCCACATAGCGGAGACTCCAAAACTAAACGATGAGGCTTTCAGAAAAGTTTACACTTTCGTTGTGGGTAACAATCGCACAGCAAGCTCGGCGGCGCATCAGTACCTCAAAACACACGGCATTAACTCTATTCTGTTGTCATGCACTTTGGAGGGTGAAGCAAAATGCATCGGCACACAACTCGCATCCATCGCCAACGAAATCCAAACTTCAGGCAACCCCGTGTCCAAACCTGCAGCGGTTCTAATTGGGGGAGAAACAACTGTGGAGGTCACTGGCAAAGGTATTGGTGGAAGAAACCAAGAGCTTGTTCTATCGGCGGCGTTGAAGCTTCATAGAAAAGGCGACTGCGCAGTGGTGGTAGCTTCTTTGGACACAGATGGAGTGGACGGCCCAACAGACGCTGCTGGAGCAATCACGGACGAATCCACACTAAAACATGCCGCCGCCTTGGATATAGAGGGCAAATACTACCTTGCTGACAATGACGCTTATCACTTTTTTAGGCACCTCGGCGATTTGATTTTCACAGGGCAAACAGGCACAAACGTTAACGATATATCTTTAATCATCGTTCTCTAACTATTCTTTGGATAAGCATGGTTGTTAAAATCAAGTTGGTCGGCGCCTTGCGACATATGTCAGGCAAAAAAGAGCTAACAGTAGACTACGTCGAAGGTTTCACGGTCAAAGATGTGGTTTTTGCATTGGGTACCGAAATTCCAGCGTTAAAACATACTTTCTGCGATTCTGAACTAAACGACTCACGCTCAAACTCGCTTGTGCTACTAAACGGCAGAGAAATCAATGTACTGGAAGGCTACGATACGGCGGTCTGCGATGGTGATGAAGTTGTTTTTGTTCCTGTAGTCCATGGCGGCTAAGCCCATGATAACGTTAACCACCGATTTTGGGTTAAAAGATCCATATGTTGCCGAAATGAAGGGCGTTATTCTTTCGATTAATTCTCATGCCCAAATTGTCGACATCGCTCATGAATTGGACAAGTTCAGCGTACGTATGGGCGCATATATGCTTGCCTCAGTTGCACCCTATTTCCCAAATGAAGTGGTGCATGTGGCAGTGGTGGACCCGGGAGTAGGAACCAGCAGGCGAGCCATCGTGGTACAGACGAAACGGGCA
The DNA here is from genome assembly GCA_963810275.1 of uncultured archaeon. Classification (GTDB taxonomy): domain Archaea; phylum Thermoproteota; class Bathyarchaeia; order Bathyarchaeales; family Bathycorpusculaceae; genus Bathycorpusculum. The sequence continues at coordinate 161,209 of CAWENF010000019.1, read as the reverse complement.
TGTTTTGTGGGTCCCGACAATGGCGTCTTGATGCTAGCAGCACAAGCGCAAGGCATTGAGCAAATCTACGAGTTAGAGAACCCAAAATTCATGATGCCACATGTTTCAAGTACCTTCCACGGCAGAGATATCTTCGCTCCGGCAGCAGCCCATCTGTCCTTGGACGTTGAGCCCCGCATGTTCGGCGAGGAAATCACCGACCCCGTCACCCCCAAATTCGTCAAAGTAGAAACAAAAAACAGCATCCTAAACGGTGAAGTGCTTCACGTTGACGGCTTCGGAAACGTAATCACAAACCTAACCCGAAAAGACTTAGACGAAGCGACGTCCGTTACGATTGCTTTTCACGATGTCTCGCTTCAATTACCTTTAACAAAGACGTACTCCGAAACCAAAATCAAAGAGGAAGTGTTACTTTTTGGAAGCAGCGGTTTTTTGGAGATAGCACTTAACCGAGGCAGCTTCGCAGAGAAATACAGCTTGAACTCTGGTGATCATATCGAAGTTGTGCCTGTTTAGGCTTCGAGTTTATCTGCTATGTCAGCAATGACTTTTACAGGGTTTTCCATCGCTACCAACTTGTCTGCAACATCAAACCTTTTTCCTAAGTACCGCTTAGCAAGTTCCATTACCCTCTGTTCTGAGGTTATGAAGAGAGGGAAACCCAGTTTAGCTGTGTAGCGATTAACGGGGGTTTTAGCCATGTCGCTTACGGCGATGCTGGGTACACCCTGTAATGCAGCTTCGCGAGAGATTGTTCCGCCATAGCTTATTACTAAGGCGGCGTTGGCTATGAGGCTGGCTGAGTCCTCAAAGGCTGGTTTCTCAGCGAATTCTCTGCCTGTCAAGTTGTAACGTTCCAGCACATGCACTTCTCCAAGTTCAGCGAGTTTCTCGCTTAAGGTTTTTGCGCTGTCAGTTTTACCTATAGCATAGGAAGCTTTGGTTTCGATTTGTCGTAGCACAATTAGAGGTTTTTTGGATTTTACTTTGGCTGATTTGAATCCCTGTATCCATGCTGCTTCGTCTATGCCCCTAAATGTGACGGTTTTTTTGGCTGCATATGTTTTCGTGAAGCTCCTGGGCAGCCCCTCTGATACGACCATGGTGTGGGCAAAAGGTATTGTTAACCTATTCACCTCAAAAGCGTGTGGTGTGTCAGCCGTTAAAATGATAGGTATTCTCAGCCCAAAGGCGACTCTGCATAACTCAACTGATTGATGAGCTATGGCTATGTCGGGTTTGCCTTTTTTCGCAAATAAGTCGGCAAATTCGATTATGCGTTGTGCACTTTCTTTGAGTCGTGATGTGTTGGTTGTTGGATCGTATTTTCCAACGACCACTGGTTTCTCACCCAGAATTTTCATAAGCGGCAAAGTATCCGGATGCTCGCGGGTTGTTAAGATGAATTCATGTCCTAGCCCACGGATTTTTTTGCCGATTGCTGAACCGTAGCGAGTGTGTTTGCCCGTGCAGGCATCATACCAGACCTTCATTGCCGTTCCCGCAGTTTCACGGCTAAAAAATCTTCACGTTTTATCATAAACTCTTCGAGCGTCATAACTTTTTTTGCTGGACATCCCGCTACGACTGTTCTGGCAGGCACGTTTTTAGCGACTACGCTTCCACCGCCGACGACCGCTTTCTCCCCAACTATAACATTGGGCAGAATAGTTACTCCGCCGCCTATGGCTGCTCCATCCATGATTTTTGGGGGCGTCATTAAGCTGCTTTTAGGGTACTTGTCGTTTAAAAGACTGCTGTTGGGAGCAATAAAGACGTTGTCACCAAGCACGCAACCGTTAGAGATGGTTACGTGCGCCTGTATGTTGCAGTTTCTGCCTAAAACCACATCTTTACCAAGATCCACAAAACTGCCAATTATGCAGCCATCTCCTATTTTGGCGTTGTCGCCGATAACCACATAGTTCCAAATAGCACAGCCTTCTCCAACTTGGATGTTTCTGCCTCGTACAATTCCGACGCCGCGTTTAGAAGTTTGCATACTTTTCTTTTGTTGACTCCAGATTTAAATAGTTTAACACTTCTGAATTCTTTGCAGTCTGGGAGGCATACTGTTTGGCAAAAAAGGAATCTGTGCTGGTTGTTGGGTTAGGCGAAATTGGACACACTCTTTTCACGCTGTACAAAGAAAAAACTAGCGGAGTTTTCGGTTTACGGTTTGGATGTGGATGAGGCTAAAATGATGGAGCTTAACCAATTAAAAGATGCTTTACCTAGTCAAGTGGATGTTCTGCAAGTTTGCCTGCCATGCGGCAACCCTGAACGTTTTACGCAGATTGTTGTTGACTACACCAAACAGTATACGCCTAAACTGGTTGTAAATAACAGCACAGTTCCGCCTGGAACTACACTAAAAGTCGCAGAACATTGCAGCTTTTGTTTTGTTGTTCATTCGCCTTCTCGCGGTGTACACATTAATGCTGAGCATATGTTGTGGGAGATGAAGCGTTGGCCTAAATACGTAGGTGGAGCAACGAATGAAGCATCAGAAGCGGCGAAATCGCATTTTAAAAAACTTGGCTTAACGGTTAAAGTGCTCAAAGGCTGCACCGAAACCGAGTTGGCGAAACTTTTTGAGACCACTTACCGCGCTTGGATGATTATATGCTTTCAGGAAATGCACCGTATAAGCCGTAAATTCGGTACCGACTTTAATGATTCACTGGATTTTCTAGAAGATACGCACCGGCAACGTCTTGATCGGCCGATTATGTTTCCTGGAGTCATCGGCGGCCACTGTTTAATTCCTAACACTAAGCTATTACTAAAAAACTATGATTCGGACATGCTGCGGTTGATTTTGGAGTCTAATGAGAAACGTAAGGGTGAGATGGAAAATCCTGAAATTAATGCGGAAGCTAAAAAAGTCGCTGCTCGCGCAGCCATCCTCGAAAAAGATTTAACAGGCGACAAAAACTTAACGCTTCCCCAGAATAAAAAGGGCCGAGATGCTTGCGCATAATTTGCTCTGCCTATTCAATTTGGGCTTTTTTCTTTGTTATCAGTTAGGATAAAAAAATGTTTACCGCATACTTCAATTTACCAAAGGTTTGACAGCGCGATCGGGCTACCAAAACAGAAATCCAACTTTTACTTATATCGGTTAGATTTGGGCAAAGGTTTTGCAGATTATTTTTTGTGCGGTGTTTTATGGCTGAAGTCAACTCCGCTATGGTCCAGCACTTTATAGAAGCGTACTTTCGCGAAGTCTATAACTACAAAAACCAACAGCGCTTCGCCCCAAACAAGTCCAGCCAGGGCCCAACCCATAGCAGGTAGCAAAATTCCATAGACGGTAATCAATGTAGCTGTAAGCTGAGTTAAAATCACCGCGACCAGCAATGGCGTGGCGGGTCGTACAGACCAGAAGTGACCTTTAGTTCGAGCCATAAACACCGTTAAGTGACCTGCGACTGAAAGCTTCAGATACATAAACGACTGCAGAACCACAGGCGACAAACCCAGCACCTGATACCCAATATAAAATAAAGCAAAAGACTCCACTACACCCAGAACCCCCAGAAAAGTCGCCATGCCCACAATGACACGCATATTCCACTTCTCAGGCTTATTCGAATAAAGAACGTTATCATATGCGATTGTGATAATTGGCAGGTCATTAAGTATTGCTAATAGCACGATCATAAGGGCGGTAACGGGGAAGAACTGAAAAACTAGAATCGTAATGGCAATAAAAAACAGCACCCTGAAGGTTTCAGTAATACGATAGATTGAATAATTATTCATCCTTTGGAAAATCTGTCGACTCTGCTTCAACGCATCAATTATGACTGACAAACCAGGTTTGGTAAGAACGATGTCTGCGGCGGATTTAGCGGCGTCCGTGGCACCTGCAACAGCTATTCCCGCATCGGCTTCTTTTAATGCTGGTGCATCATTTACGCCGTCGCCCGTCATTCCCACAATATGGTCTTTGCTCTGGAGCAGCTTGACTATGCGGTATTTATGCTCGGGATAAACCTCGGCAAATCCATCTGCCTTTTCGATTACGTCTTGAGCGTCCAAGTCGCTTTTATCCAGGAAAACAGAGGCAGGCAGTACGTTACGACCTAAACCGACTTGACCTGCAATTTCTTTGCCTATTGCTTCGTGATCACCTGTAACCATCTTAACTTTGACGCCCATGGAAGCAGCGTTTTTTAGAGTTTCAGCGGAATCTTCACGAGGCGGGTCATAGAGTGCAATCAAACCCACATAGCGCCAAGTGTCACCATTGTTTTGCGCTACGCCTAAAGCGCGGTAGCCGTTTGAGGCAAAGTCGTCAACGTACTGGCTGATTTTGCTGGAGATGGAATCTTTGCTGGCAGTAGTTAAGGACAGAATAACTTGAGGTGCTCCTTTGGATACCTTAAAGGTTTTTCCGTCTTTGCCTTCGATTTCTGCTTCGGTACGTTTCCGTACTGGGTCAAAGGGCGTAAACTTGACGATTTCATAGGAGTCAACTGCACTTGAGACTTCCTTTGCTTCTTTGCTTTTAGTTATGATAGCGGTGTCTATGGGATCTTGGTCCTCTTCCCGCGAGGACAAGAAACCAAACAGCAAAACGTCTTTTTCTGTGAAACTTTCAAGAGGCTGGATTTTGCCTACAGTTAACTCGTTTTTGGTTATGGTACCAGTTTTGTCCGCACATAGTACATCAACGCCTGCCATTTCCTCGATGGCTACGAGTTTGCTTACAATGGCTTCTTTTTTTGATAACGCTATTGCACCCAAAGCCAGCGTAACTGAGAGGACAGCGGGTAGAGCTGCGGGGATTGCGGCAACCGTTAAAACAAGTGCAAACTGGATGGTTGAAAGTAGGCTTTCCCCCCTAAACAAGCTTACAACAAGGATTATAACTACGATTACGCCCGCTAGAGCTATGAGGTAGTCACCTATTTTTGTGACTGCCTTTTGGAAGTGGCTTACCGTGCCAGCTTGCTCGACAAGTTTGGTGGTTTTTCCAAAGTAGGTATTCATGCCGGTAGTGATGACTAGGGCATCCATTTCGCCTTGTCGAGCAATAGACCCCGAGTAACCAACATCTTCTTCGTGTTTCTCTACAGGTAAAGATTCACCGGTTAAGGCGGATTCGTCAAGCTGAATGTAGTCGCCCTTTATCAGTTTCACGTCTGCGGGTATTATGTCTCCGAGCCGAACTCGTACTATGTCGCCTGGCACAAGCTCCTTGGCGGGCTTCTGCACCCATTTGCCATCCCGGAGCACTTTTGCGTTTGGCGCCAGTTTCTGTTTTAGCATTTCTATGGCGTTGTCTGCTTTGTTTTCCTGCCAGAACCCGATTACTGCGTTTAGCAGTAGCAGCATCAATATGATTCCGAAGTCTGGCCAATGCTGAATAACTGCGGACATCACAACGGCGGCTTCAATCATCCATGGAATCGGACCCCAGAAGTAGCCGAGGAACTTTCTCAGGGGGCTGATTTTTTTTTCTGTTATTTCGTTGGAGCCATAGGTTTGGAGTCTTTGCTGTGCTTCCGATTGAGAAAGCCCTTCTGGCTTGCTTTGAAGCTTTTCAAAGAGCTTTTCGGATGAGGTTTTTTTGGATTCCTCAGTGGTGACGTTTTCTTGGCTCGATTAATCACACCCTCTTTTTAAAAGAGACCTGAAAAATGGAAAAACGAAAAGACTAATCTACACTGACAAGGTCATACCTAATAAACGCTTGTTACTGTGCAGGTATAGCAACAGTAAGTTACGGTAGCGTTTGCTTTGGAGTTTCCATTAATTATAACGTGTTATGTGTCGCTGTATAGTCTCATGATTGGCGGTTGCGCTCTAACAGTTTCTAACCTATTTCTGCTGCGAGGTCTCCTTTTCTGTTTCTGCCACACGCTTCTTCACGTCTATAACGCTGTCAGGGTTAACTGAGATAGAATCAATGCCCAACCGGACTAGAAAAGCTGCGAAGTCAGGGTAGTCGCTGGGTGCTTGCCCGCAAATCCCTACTTTTCGCCGCGGTGTGTGTGCGTGGGCGACTTCGATGAGCGATTTGATAGCGTCTTTCACTGCTTCGTTGCGTTCATCAAACAAGTAAGCTAGCTCGGCTGAATCCCTATCAATCCCAAGTACTAGCTGAGTCAAATCGTTAGAGCCCACTGAGAAGCCATCGAAGAAAGCGGCAAACTTGTCAGCCAAGATAATGTTTGAAGGTATCTCCGCCATTACATAGACTTCAAAGTCGCCTTTTCCGCGCTCTATACCGTTATCAGCCATCACCTTGATTACCTTCTGTGCTTCTTCAACAGTTCTGCAGAAAGGAATCATCACAACCACGTTAGCTAACCCGATTTCTTCTCTTGCGCGCTTAATGGCACGGCACTCCAACGCGAACCCTTCTCGGTACCTATCGCTGTAGTATCTGCTGGCACCCCTAAAGCCAAGCATTGGGTTGTCTTCTTTTGGTTCAAAGGTTTTTCCACCTATAAGGTTGGCGTACTCGTTTGTTTTGAAGTCGCTCATTCTTACGATGACTGGGTATGGGTACTGTGCGGATGCTATGCGGGCGATTCCTTTAGCTAAGTTGTCCACGAAGTACTCTGTTTTGTCTTTGTAGCCCTTTGTTAACTCGTTTATTTGGGCAATTGCCTCCTCATCTTTTAGGGTGCTAAACTTGATAAGCGCCATCGGATGGATTTTAATGAGGTTGTTTATTATGAACTCCATTCGTGCTAAGCCTATACCTTCACAGGGCAAGCGCCACCAGCGGTAGGCGGCATCGGGGCTAGCCATGTTCATCATAATCTGAGTTTTCGTTTTAGGGATTCCCTTGATGTCAACTTTTGTTTTGTCAAACTTTAAAATGCCTTCATAAACATGCCCCGTTTCTCCTTCAGCACAGGACATAGTGATTGCTTGGTCGGGCTGGAGAACCTCGGTAGCTCGCTCCGTGCCCACTATGGCAGGTGATCCCGAGTTCTCTGCTGACTATGGCTGCATGGGAAGTGCGACCGCCAAAGTCAGTTATTATGCCTGATGCCTCCTTCATGATAGTGACCCAATCTGGGTCAGTCATTTTGGTAACTAAGATAGCTCCCTTCTTGAATTGGTCAATGTTTGCTGCATCAAGAATCTTGCATACCTTTCCTGTGGCGATTGCTTGACCGATACTGATGCCCGTTATGAGTTCTTTGCCTTTTTCCTTGAGGTTGTAGGACATTAAGCCGCTGGATTCTTTGAATCTACTCTGCACGGTTTCAGGCCTCGCCTGCACGATGTAGAGTTCATTACGTTCGCCATCTTTAGCCCACTCAATATCCATTGGGCGCTTGTAATGCGCTTCAATGCGCAGACCCCACCGCGCTAACAACAAAATTTCTTCCTCGGAAAGAACGAAGGCTTCCCGTTCCTGCTGCGCCGTTTCAACGTTCTTGGTCGAGTCGTCCCCGTAGTCAGAGTATACGAGCTTCTTCTCTTTTGTACCCAACGCCTTCTCTAAAATCGGAACCATCTTTAGGTCACCAAGCGGAGGCTTAAAAACGACATAGCGATCGGGGTTAATTTCGCCTTTCACGATATACTCACCCAGCCCCCACCCTGCGTTGATTATTATCGTTTTAGGAAAACCTGTCTCGGTGTCCAAAGTGAACATGACGCCGCTACCTGCCAAATCTGAACGCACCATCTTCATTATGCCAATAGAAAGCGCCACCTTCATGTGCTCAAACCCCTGCTCGGCACGATAAGTTATGGCTCTATCAGTAAACAGCGATGCGAAGCATTTCTTGCAGGCATAAAGAAGCTGCGGTTTCCCTCTAACGTTTAGGTAACTCTCCTGCTGCCCCGCAAAACTTGCTCCCGGAAGATCCTCTGCTGTAGCGCTGCTCCTAACCGCAACATCCACATCCTTTGTTTCGTAGCGTTCACATAACCCATCGTATGCCTTTGTGATTTCCCCTTCAATCTCGGGAGGAAAGGGGGTCAAGGAACAACTGGCGGATAGCTGCGCCGACATCTTTTAGCGGTTTTTCTCTTTGATTAGGTCTTGAAGCAGAGACTCAATTTTTACTCTTAAGCCGTTCTTGTCGACTAGGTCCCAGTAGAGCTTGGCGGTTGTGGCAAATCCGTTGGGAATACGGATGCCCTCTTTTCGTATGGACCTTATCATTTCTCCGAGTGAAGCGTTTTTTCCTCCGACTTTGGGGACGTCGTTTATGTTGACGTCATCAAACCACATAATGTAAGAATTGGATTTACTCAAAAAGATTCCTTCAAAATAATAAATTGCTAAAGGCTGTTTGTTGCCATAAAGCAATGTTTATTATTCGTTTTGGCTCTTAAAAATTTTTCTAGCAATCGGCTTTCTGCTTCAAGAGGATAGTCAAAAATGATTCAATTCCGGTAATTAGTGATGCTGCAATGTAACCACATAAGTAAATATACTTAGAAGCTCTAAGGAGACACATTATCTAGTTTTTCAGTTTTAAAGAGTTGGTTTTTTGGGAGAAGTTTCCATATCTACAGAGGAAGCGAAGAAGACCAGTGCTGATAAAATATTCGAGGTGCTATCAGCAAATAAAAATGGTCTTTCCTCTGAGGAAGCAGCGAAGCGACTCCAAAAATATGGTCCCAACGACATCGCCGAAAAAAAAGTCAACCCAATAGTTAAATTTCTCAGTTATTTTTGGGGTCCCATACCATTCATGATCGAAGCCGCCGTTGTGATGTCAGCCATCCTGCGTGATGTATCCTCTTTCGGCATAATTCTCCTGTTGCTATTCATGAATGCGATAGTTGGCTTCTGGGAGGAACGGCAAGCAGGCAACGCAATAGAAGCCCTGCAAAAGCGGCTCTCGCCCACAGCGCGTGTGCTAAGAGACAGTAAATGGATTCAGAAGCCCTCAAAGGAGCTAGTGCCCGGAGATGTTGTGCGTGTTCGATTGGGCGACATAGTTCCCGCAGACCTCAAACTCATAGAGGGTGACTATCTGCAGGCAGATGAATCTGCACTTACCGGCGAATCACTCCCGGTTGATAAACATCCCGCCGATGTCGCCTACTCCAGTTCTATAATCAAAATGGGTGAAATGGAGGGACTGGTAGTTAGCACAGGCTCCAGTACTTATTTTGGTAAAACCACAAAACTGGTTCAAGAATCCGGAACCACTAGTCATTTTCAAAAAGCTGTCGTCAGAATCGGCGACTACCTGATTTTCTTTGCCGTAATCCTTGTCACCGTGATTATGCTGGTATCCATCTTTAGAGGTCAAGACCTTTCGACGCTGATTCAGTTTGCACTAGTTTTAATCGTTGCTTCCATACCAGCTGCACTTCCCGCAGTCCTCTCAGTTACTATGGCTATTGGCGCGATTGCGCTGTCAAAGAAGGAGGCAATCGTCAGCAAAATGGTGTCCATCGAGGAAATGGCGGGTATCGACATTCTCTGTGCAGATAAAACCGGAACTATAACCGAAAACAAACTAACCGTCGCAGAACTGCGACCATATGCAAAAAACAAAGAAGAAGACATACTTCTCTATGGAACTCTATCGTCAAGGGAAGAAGACAAAGATCCAATTGACGACGCAATAATCATTAAAACACGCAGCATAAAAGAAGTCAACATTAACCTCGGTCAGTACAACGTGACTGGTTTTAAGCCCTTCGACCCCGTAGTGAAACGGACGATGGCTACTGTAGAAGACGCTGCAGGGAAAAAATTTCAGGTTGCTAAGGGCGCTCCTCAAGTGATCCTTGAGCTGTCTAAAGGCAACGATAAAGTTAAGGACCAAATTGGGAAAGATGTTGCCGATTTTGCTTCCAAGGGATATAGGGCTCTTGGCGTTGCCAAAACAGTTGGAGAAGGCACATGGGAATACATCGGCTTAATTGCCCTTCATGACCCTCCCAGAACGGATTCTGCCCAGACTATAAAAACTGCAGAGGAAATGGGTATAGCCGTAAAAATGGTAACGGGCGACCACATTGCTATAGGCAAAGAAATCGCAAAAGAAGTCGGTCTAGGTACCAACATCGTTCTCCCCTCTGCTTTCATTGATAAACCCGACCGAAAAGCCAAAAGAATAGTTGAGGAAGCTGATGGATTTGCCGAGGTTTTTCCCGAGCACAAGTACGACATCGTGGAAACTCTGCAGAATAATGGACATATCGTGGGTATGACTGGGGACGGCGTAAATGATGCACCAGCTTTGAAGAAGGCCGATTCAGGTATTGCTGTTTCAGGGGCAACCGATGCAGCGCGCTCGGCGGCTGATATAGCTCTCACCAAACCCGGGTTATCCGTTATTATCGATGCTGTAAAACAGTCACGGCAAATATTCCAACGAATGCAGCATTATTCCATATACCGAATCGCTGAAACCATTAGAGTTGTCCTTTTCATAACGCTGACGATTTCTCTATTCAACGTCTACCCGATTACCGCCGTGATGATTGTTTTGTTGGCGTTGCTAAACGACCTGCCGATAATAACAATTGCTTACGACAACGTGCACTACTCGAAGTCTCCTGAAAAATGGAACATGCGCACGGTCTTAGGGATGGCTACGATGCTTGGAACAGTTGGAGTTGTAATAACCTTTGGAGCTTTCTACATCGGCAAAGAAGTCTTCATGCTCAGCCCCGCTGTACTTCAAGCCTTCATATACCTAAAGCTTTCTCTGGCAAGCCAAATGACTCTTTTAATGGCCCGAACAAGAGGCCCATTCTGGTCGATACGACCGGCTAAGCAGCTAGGGTTGGCAATCTTGTTTTCCCAAACCACCGCTGTGCTGATAACTGTTTATGGGGTTCTATTTCCTTCGCCCCTAGGTTGGCCGCTTGCCCTCTTCATCCTCGGATATATCTTCATAGAGTTGCTTATAACAGACCCACTAAAGCTACTGTTCTACAAGATTTTAGATCATACGGGAATAAAATTCAGCAGATAAACAGCTTCGCCACAGCCCCACTACTGCCGACTCATCGGGCGACGAATTGTTAGTAAACTGAAACTTTTGCTACACCCGTAATCTTTAGCAGTTCAGGGATTAACTCACCGGGAATTTTTCTCTCAACAATCAGAGTTAGTTTGGGTTCAGGTGACAGCTCTGGGTCGTCCACTATCGCTTGCCGAATACCCAGACCCGCTTTGCTAAGTGCTTGGGCAGTGTTTGCTAAAATTCCACGGGTTGTGGCGCTGGTTGGGATAATTTCAATTACGCCCAAATTGAGGTGTTTGGCGATTTCTTTTAGTGAGTTTCCTGCTGGGCGGATTTCTTCAAAAATTAAGCGGAGTTCGGGATTCTTGTGGATGGTTGTGAGGGTTTCGTTGACTGTTCTGCGGTCGACGCCTGCAACTCGGGCGACCCGGATTGGGGGGATTTCTATTTGGTTTAGAAATATTTTGCTGTCTTGTGCCGAGAGACCGTTTTCTATTAGGACTCTGGCGACTTTTAGGCGTTCTGGGTAGGTTTCGAGTTGGCTTCTGATTTGACTCCACATTTTGGATCTCTTATGTAGGGTTCTGTGCGTTTGAGTATAAATGTGTTGTTAAGCGTTTTTCCGCAACCAACCCACACACGTACATAAATGTACAGAAAAGAGTTAAATAAAACTTACAAGAACAGTTCTCTGCAAAAGGCGAACAAAATGCCCGAGAAAAAAATCCTACTTAAAGAGTCAGACATACCAAAAAAATGGTACAACATAGCCCCCGACCTGCCCCACCCGCTCCCACCCTTCCTTGAAGCGGAAACAGGAGAACCCGGAGTCGGTATCGTACCACGCATATTCCCTAAAGCAATCATCGGACAAGAAATCAGCCAAGAACGCTGGATAGACATCCCCGACGAAGTTAGAGAAGTCTACCGCATATGGCGTCCATCACCCCTCTTCCGAGCACTCAACCTCGAAAAGGCACTCAAAACTCCAGCAAAAATCTACTATAAATATGAAGGTGTCTCACCTCCAGGCAGCCACAAAATCAACAGCTCTGTCCCCCAAGCCTACTATAACATGAAAGAAGGCATCACCCGTGTCACCACTGAAACAGGCGCAGGTCAATGGGGCAGTGCACTGTCTTTTGCAGCTAACGTGTTTGGCTTGGAAGCAACCGTCTACATGGTCCGTGCAAGCTTCGACCAGAAGCCCTATCGCAAAGCTATGATGACTGCTTTCGGCGCGGAATGCGTCGCCAGCCCCAGCGATAAAACAGCGGCAGGCAGAAAAATCCTTGCTGAAGACCCAGACAACAAAGGCAGCCTCGGCATCGCCATCAGCGAAGCAGTCGAAGACAGCCTCGAAAGCGAAAAAACCGGCAAAAAAGCAAACTACACAATCGGTAGCGTATTTAACCACGTCTGCATGCACCAAACCGTCGCTGGACTCGAAGCTCAAAAGCAGCTCGCCATAGTAGAGGACTACCCTGACGAAATCTACGGCTGCATCGGCGGAGGCAGCAGCTTTAGCGGACTTTTCTGGCCATTCTACCACGACAAAGTCAGCAAGAAAGCACCCAAAGAAACCAAGTTCATAGCTGTCGAACCCACCGCATGCCCTAAAGTCACCCGCGGATACTACACCTTTGACCACGGCGACACCGCCAAACTCACCCCACTGGTGCCCATGCACACACTTGGCCATGACTTCATGCCAGCCCCCATCCACGCAGGCGGGTTACGTTACCATGGCATTGCACCAACCATCAGCGTGCTCGCGCAGGAAAAGAAAATCAGCACAATTGCAGTAAACCAAGTGGCGGCATTTGATGCCGCTAAAATCTTCCTCCGCAGCGAAGGCATCATTCCAGCACCAGAAGCAGCACACGCTATAAAAGTGGTCGTCGACAGAGCCCTACAATGCAAAGAAACTAACGAATCCAAGACGTTGATGTTTGCTTTGACTGGACACGGGTTCTTTGACATGTCAGCCTACGAGGAGTACTTCAGCGGTAGACTACAACCCTACGAGTACCCCACAGAGAGAGTTGCGGAATCCATGGATAAACTGCACAAGCTCTATCCTTGGCTTAACGAAGCGACCAAGAAGTACATCGGCTGCGAACCACTCTAAACGCAGCACAACCCTTTCTTTTCTTTCTTTTTGTCTTAGCGTCTATTGAGTTCTTTTAGCAGTTCTTTTGCTTCAACGGAGAGGTCAGGTTTAGCTTTTTTGCCCACAAGCAGAAACATGCCTCCGACCAGAATCAGAGCAGCACCGAAAAACGACACACTCCACACTGGTAACAACTCATAATTCAGTCCCACAGTGAAAGACACAATGGCTATACCCATGACTACCATTATCCAGTTGCTCATGGCGGCGGTGGAATGCAGTGCAAACTCTTTTTTGCCTGTATCAGTGACTTGGTAATAGCCGTTTTTCTCCTCAATCATATTTGCACCCAGAAGGTAGTTCCAGTCGTAGTGGAAATGCCCATCAGACTTGTAGCCCAATGCGGAACTGATGCTGCTTTTGGCACCGGGGGCAGATTTGATGCGACTGTTAGGTGCACTGTAAATTAAGTAAAGCAACCGTGTGCGCGGCGACTGCATATCCGCGTTTATGCCTCGAGACTTTGTTCCCAACAGTAAACCCCTGGAGCTAAATAGCCTTTTAGAAAATAAAAAGCTAATCCTCAAAAACCATATAGTTCAAACCTAAAAGCGGCTTAATAAGGGGTTTTTGGCGACTCTAAACCTTAGAGTTGCACATCTAAACAATAGTGGCAGTCTTCTAAATGTTAGGGCTATATCCGAAATTAGCCATAGTGGATGTATCGAAAAATCGGAGGCAAAATAAAATGAACGTAAACTTCAATTACGCAAAAACATTGGCCGGCGAAGGCGCAGTTCTACTTTTGCTCGGCTTAATCCCATATGTAGGATGGGTTTTGGCAATAGTCGGCATAGTCTTACTCCTTAAAGCAACAAAAGAACTCTCATATTACTATCAAGATGAAAGCATCTACCGAAACTCCTTAACAGGTCTAAAGTATTATGTGGTCGCCTTAATCGCTGCCGCGGTTGCCACAGGCGCAGGCTTAATCATCTTCGCCACCACAGGGTTATTTGAGGGCACAATCGCGGTCACAATCACGGGCTTAACTGCAGGCATCGTATCAGGCATAGTTACAATCATTGTGGGCTTAATCGTCGCATTCATATTCTACGTGCTCGCAGCATCCAACCTGAAAAAAACCTTTGAAACATTGGCACAGAAAACCGGCGAACAATCACTCAACACTGCAGGCACACTGCTCTGGATTGGCTCAATACTGACCATCCTTGGTGGCATCGGTTTACTACTGATATTCATCGCATGGATATTCGCAACTATCGGCTTCTTTAGTATGAAGAGCCGCGAATACCAATCCTATCAGGGGAAAACCAACGGCTACACATCACCCCCAGCTGGTCAACAGCAAATAGGCACCCAAAACGACCAACCAACAGTCTAAGAAGTGAAACCCATGACCGAACAAAATCAAATCTCAACCGACGCAGGCTGGCGCCTCTTCATGCGCCGCCACTGGGTGGTCTTTGCGGCGTTTATTTCAGCCGCTATTCTAGTAGCGGCAGGGACCATCTACGTCTTTGTCTGGTTCACAGGAAACATCCAAGCAGTCGGCTTAGTTCCCTCATCGCTAAGCTTGTGGTCGATGATGGATATTGTGATCTTCATCTTGCACGCCATCTTCTGGGAACTCCTCCTAATAGGTATCCCAGCAGCTATCGGTGGAGTCATCGGCTGGCAGTGGTGGAAACACATACCCGAACAGGAAAAACAGCAATACAACCTTGAAAGCAAGCGCTCAAAGGGCAGAGACGCTGGAAGAGTAATCTCACCGCTACTGTTCATCATATTCGCCATCAAAGTCTACCTTGATGGCAACTGGACGCAAGCCATCGCATCGTGGAACGTGGACTACGTCGTAGGCTCCATGGTTACAATCGTAATCTGGATAGCAGCAATCTGTGCAATTCCCGCAGCAATCGCACTGGCGGTTTGGATAGGACGCACCAAAACCAGCCAACCCTCAACCCCCACTTTTACTTTGAAAACTTTGAACCGCAATTTCCACACCTAATTTCCTTCCTAAAATAACCATGAAACAGCGGAACTTTTACTTTTTATTAAACCCTCACGCAATATTACTTTGCAGGTTAACCAACGTTGAAGGAACCGCAAACCAAAACCGTCGGCTTAATAGTCAACCCCGTCGCAGGCATGGGCGGAGCAGTGGGACTCAAGGGCACCGACGGAGCAGCAATCCTTAGACAAGCCAGAGCGCTGGGAGCTAAACCCGTCGCGGCGCAGAGAGCCGAAACCTTCCTCTCTGAGCTTTTGCCCGCAAAACCCTACCTTAAATTAATCGTGGGGGGAGGCGACATGGGGGAATCCGAAGCAAAAAAACTCGGCTACAATGTTAAAGTCGTGGGAGAAGCCAAACCCGAAACCGCCCCAGAGGACACAAAAACCGCAGCCCAAGCTATAGTTGAAGCAGGGGTAGATTTACTTATTTACTGCGGCGGCGACGGAACCACACGCGACATCCAAAAAGTGGTCGAACTCAAAGTACCCACAGTCGGCGTGCCCACAGGCGTCAAAATGCACAGTGCACTTTTCGCCATCAGCCCCCAAGCCGCGGCTAGAGTTGTCATCCGCTACCTCTGGGAAGGGCTGCCGCTTCGGGAAGCAGAGGTAATGGATATTGACGAGGAAGCCTTCCGAGGGGGACATCTCTCCGCTGAGTTGTACGGGTACATGCTTAGCCCGTTTGAGCCGCACTTGATTCAGGGCAATAAAGTGGAGAGCGCCACCAACGTGGATGAGGTAGAGAACCAAGCAGCCATCGCCCTCTACGTCATAGATGAAATGAAACCTGAAACAGTTTATGTTGTGGGTCCAGGCACAACTACCCGAACCATCGCCGACCTCTTAGACCAAAAGAAGACACTGCTAGGTGTGGACATATTTCGGGACAAGAAAATTGTTGCCCGAGACGTGAATGAAAAACAGATTCTTGAACAAATAACGGACAGAAAAGCACAAATAATTGTGACACCCATCGGCGGGCAAGGCGTCATTTTCGGGCGGGGTAACCAGCAAATCAGCAACAAAATCATACGCCAAGTCGGCTTAAACAACATAACCGTGATTGCCACCAGAAGCAAACTTGACCACCTAAGCAGCCTACGGGTAGATACAGGCGATCCCGACCTCGACGCGCAATTTCGAAGCCACGGCGTAACGGTCATAGAAGACTACAAGAATCAACTTCAGATGCCAATTGAGTGACTTTCTGGAAAATCAAAATATAGAGGCTCACCTCTAAATCTGAAAGTGAGGCAAACATAGTGATACCTATTAACAAGCCACAAGTGGATGAAGAAGAAGTACAAGCAGTTATAGAAGTCATGCGTAAAGGTCCAATAACCAACGCTCTTGGCGCTGGACCTAAAGTGCTTGAGTTTGAGAAAAACTTTGCAGCGTTCGCAGGCACAAAACATGCTGTCGCAGTCAACACTGGCACCGCTGCCTTGCACGCAGCCATAATGGCAGTCGGCGTAAGACGGGATGACGAAGTGATTTTGCCCAGCTTTACTTTTGTGGCAACCGCCGAAGCTATCGTGTTAGCAGGTGGCAAACCAGTCTTCGCAGATATTGACCCTAAAACTTACAACCTCTCACCCCAAGCTGTGGAAGCTGTAATCACACGCAAAACCAAAGCCATACTGCCCGTGGATCTCTATGGGTTCTCCGCCGAAATGAAACCCTTGAGTGAAATCGCGAACAAACATGGACTGGGACTAGTTGAGGATGCTGCTCAAGCACACGGAGCAACATATATGTGTAAACCCGCAGGCAAATTCTCGGATGTGGCGTGCTGGAGTCTCTACGCTAGCAAGAACATTATGACAGGCGAGGGCGGCGTAGTAACAACCGACAGTGATGAAGTTGAAGAGAAACTGCGGATGATTCGCACGCACGGAGAAAAAGCCAAGTACGCCTCGGAGATGTTGGGCACCAATTACCGCATGTCGGAGTTGCAAGCAGCTATTGGCAATGTGCAATTGAAGAAGCTGCCTGTGTTTGTTGCAGCGCGCCGCCGAAACGCCCAAACCCTGACTGAAGCGCTTAAAGTTTGTGAGAAGCTGGTTTTACCCTACGAAACCCCAGACAGACTGCATAGCTGGTATCTCTACACCGCCCGCCTCCTTGAAGCAACTGAAGAGAAACGCAACAAGCTTATCGAGGCCCTCAAAGCTAAAGGCATAGGCGCAGAATCCTACTACATCAACCCGGTGCACACAATGCCGTTTTACAGAGACAATTATGGCGCTTGCGCGTTGCCTGAAACAGAGAAAGCTGCCAAACAAGTGTTTTCTCTGCCCATCCACCCAGGCGTAACCGAAGAAGATGCAGATCAAATCGCAAAAATAACATTGAACCTTATCTAACTCCTGGCTACTACAGTGTATGATAGTGCAAGAGTTAAATGGCTCTCTTCATAATATACTCTATAACTTGTTTACTGTGGAGTTTTCTATAAAAGGGGTATGATGTATATGAGTAACGAAGAAAACGTTTCGCGCATTAAAATAAAATTTATTATCGCAGGGTTAGGCGAAGCAGAAGGTGAACTAGCGCGTTTTTTGGCGCCTAGAAGTATAGATGCTATTGTGCGGAAACTACCTATAGAAGGCAGAGCTGCACTCTACAAGGAAGAAGTCTACTTTGAAATTCCGCTTAAAATGGGGGAAGAAAAAGGCAAATCAACTGTTGAGGAAGGCACCATAGCGTTTTGGCCTATGGGCAGTGCATTATGCGTTTTTTATGGTAAATCACAGCCTTACAGTCCAGTGAGTGTATTGGGAAAAATAACCGCCAACTTAGACCTGTTTAGACAAGTGAAAAGTGGCTCAATCATCAAAGTAGTGCTGGCATCCAGTTAAGCAGAATTATCTTGCCAAAGTGTTAGAAGTCGCTGGCACTCTTCTTTCACTTCTTTTTCTGAAGACTTCTCTTTGAGTGCCTCTAAAAACTCAGTCCGTTTCTTAATAGAGCGTTTCTCGGCAGTACCGCCGTAGTAAAGTTTGCCCTGTAAGTACTCTGACATGCTAAAAGCTTTCTGTATGAAGAGGCTAGCGGCGTCTATGGGGTTATCTACTGCGAACTTGTTTGCCCAAATCGAGACTTCCGCCTGTCGAAGCTGGGTCATACCATCTATTTCTACTATAGCACGTATGTAGGTACGCAAGTAATCATAGTAGCCCGCGGTTTTGACGTGATCAAGAGCTTCTTTAACTTTCCAAGTAAAATCAGATTGCCCATTGATCTGGAGGTCATGCTTGTAGCCACAATCAACCAGTTCTTGGGCGGTTTTAACTTCTTTTTTCGTGTACACTTTTTCTGGAAAGTTCAAACTTGTTAGCTCCGAAAGTAAATAGGAACAATTAATAAAATAGGTTAAGGCAGTTTTTAGGCTGCTGCTGACTTGTAGATTTTAATGCTATGGCTTGCGCTGACGAGATCTATTGCTCCGTTGGATTCAAGCTGCTCAAGAAAATCTTTTGCTGCGCTGATGCGTATGCCATATCGTGTCGCAATAGCGTATGGTGTTAGAACACCCATCTTTTTGACTTCAGCGACGACTCGTTGGTCTTTTGCGTCTGGAGGCAGAATGCTAATTGTGGTTTTCTTCTGCGGCGGACCTTTCTTTTCATCTTTCTTCTTAGATTTCTCTTCTGCTTTGTCGCCTTGCTGCTTTTCCATCTGCTTTATGCCAAGCTTCTTTTTTCCACCCATGTTTTCACCTTGCCAATTTTTTAGTATTCCACATCTAGATTGTCTGGCTTATTTCAACCTTATGTTTATTTTGCCATTCTTTAATGGGGATGCCAAGTTTCTTCTCCACGGAAGCACGGTGAATTGAGTTCATTGTGCAGAAAGGAATTATTCTGCCATCTGGCACAGCGTAGTGTATCACACAACGTGACACGCGTTCAAGGTCAAAGTTGTATGGATCCATGAAGTGCATAGACGAAATCAATACAGCGTTACGTGCGAAGTCACCCAGAGACTTGTAGTCGCCGTTAAGCAAAACTTTAAGCACGTATTTGCGTAGGAAGCTAAATTTGATGTGGCGACTTGCCCCAGCAAGACGGATTTTGGCTTTACTCTTGTTGCCTTTACACGCGTCCTCGTAGACACCTTGCAATGTAGCGACGAACTTGTCGATATTGCCATAGTGGGTGATGGGCGTGATTTTGCCGTCTTCAACAAACACGAAGGTTGCCATGCCGCAGTGTGGGTGAGCGGTGAACTCGACGTAGCGTTTGTCTTTGATAGCGCCAACTGCTTTTGATACTGGCACCACAACGGGGACAGGGTAGAAGTCGCTGACTTTGATAACGCCGTCGGTTTGCTCCTCGCATCTTTTCATGAAGTCAGGGATAGTGATGCGCATTTTTTCGCGTTCGTCCGCTGGTAAGCGTCCGCAGAGCGATACAGGTTGAATGTTGATGCATCGAATGACGTCGCTGTTTTTGGCAGCGAAACGGATGATGTCACCAAGCTGACCGTCGTTAACGCCTTTAACAAGAGTAACAACGAGTACGCAGCTGTTCCAGCCGGCGGCTCGCAGGTTCTCGATTGCCTTCATCTTTATGTCGAGTAAGTCGACACCGCGGATGTACTTGTAAACGTCAGATGTTAAGCCGTCAAACTGAAGGTAAATGGTGCTAACGCCAGCATCGCGTAACTCCTTGCAGTACTCCACATCTTGGCTGATGCGTAACCCGTTAGTGTTGACTTCCACGTGGTTAAAACCGAGTTCTTTTGCTTTGCGTACCATTTCGGGAAGTTCTTTGCGGATTGTTGGTTCGCCGCCGCTAAACTGAAGCGCCTGAGCAGGCACCGGTTTAGTTGCACGCAGGTTCTCAAGCATACCTACAACCTGCTCCATAGTTGGTTCGTAGACGTAGCCGGCGTAGTTTGCGTTGGCAAAACAGACGGGGCATTTAAGGTTGCAGCGATTAGTGACATCTATGATTGCTAATGCGGTGTGGGAGTGGTGTTCTGGGCACAATCCACAGTCGGCTGGACAGCCCTGCTTCTTTTCTGTTCTTGGGTTTTCCACACCTGTTCCTTCGCTGCGGAAGTTTTCGGCGCGGACATATTGGTCGTAGTCTGACCAGTAAAGTTCAGTGTATTCCCCGTGTTCGGGACAAGTTTTTTTAATGAAAACTTTGCCTTCATCCTCGTAGATAGTTGCATCGAGGGCTTTTAGGCATTCAGGGCAGATACTTTGAGTAGTCTTAATATCTTTCATTACGTGTGTGCCTTCTGTTCAGTAGGCGATTCTTTCGAAGTGCTTAAGAGCAAAGTCTCGATAATAAGGTTTCCAAACGTTTCCTAAGGTGATTGAGGGGACAACTATGGCTGTTAACGACGAAACACGTGCAGTGCTACGAGAAATGGGGCTAAACGCCTACGAAATCGACTCATACATAGTGCTTTTGGACTGCGGGCAGTTAACAGCTATGGAAGTCAGCCAGCAAGCCAACGTGCCATACAGCAAAATGTACGAGGTCCTAAATTATCTGAAAGAGAAGGGCTGGATAAAAAGCAGCGAAAGCCGCCCATTCAAATACTACCCTGTGCCGCCGCTGGAAGCCGCCCGATGCATAAAACTCCGCTTAGAAGACAAGTATGTACAGTGGGAAAACACCGTTGCCGAAACCTTGCAGCCGCTCTACGAGAAACGCGAGTTGGTAGAGCGCCCCGACATGCTTATCCTTAGGGGACAACAGCAGGTTCTAACCAAGATGGAGGAAATTCTAAAGAAAGCCTCGGTTGAAATTGTAGTGGCAGCGCCTGAATTCGCTAAACCCGTCATCGCCCTTGCCGAACCCCTGCTTGGCGGCGGACTTAAGAAGTCGGTAAAGGTGCAGTTGATGGCGGCAGGCAAAAAAGAAGACTGGATTTTCCTCAAAAAATTCGTTGGACTCGGAGAACTACGCATTCGCGACCACATGTTCGGAGGCGGAGTCATTGCAGACGGCAAAGAAGCCATGCTGTTTCTGGGTGAAGACAAGCCGTCGCTTGTGATTTGGAGCAACCACGTGGGGCTTGTGGGGTTTGCCCGTGAGTACTTCCATTTCCTCTGGGACTCATCCGCCAAATTCTAAAGGATAAACGTCCTGCAGCCAAAAAGGGTATCTGTGGGTTTGGGGTTGTTGTCGGTTAATAGTTAAATTGTTGAACCATGCAATAGTGGATAACAGTCAACTGGAGAGCGCACGAAAGGCATGGTGGATTCTCGGGAATTTGTTTTTCAGAGGTTTAGAGAGTTCTATCGCGATCCATCCAACGCAGTACCTTCCTCACCTCTGCCTGAACGCCGCGAATTCGGGTACTTAACGTTCAAAGAAAAATTTATGGTGCGACACCGCCGCTTCAACACCGTCGAGCAGTTCCGGACTGTACTCGCCAATACTGTACCAAGCGACGTTTATCACAGCGTTGCCTACTATGAGAACCCCGACTTTGACATGGACAAGAAAGGTTGGAGCGGCGCAGACATAGTTTTTGATATAGACGCTGACCACATCCCAACCAGCTGTAATAAAATCCATGATGAGTTTCGCTGCGTCAAATGCGGGTTTGAAGGACGCGGAATCACCCCAGAAGTTTGTCCATGCTGTGAAGCCACAAAGTTCCAAACAAAGATTTGGGCATGCGACCTCTGCATTAAAAGTGCCCGAGATGAAGTCGCCAAACTTTTGGATATGCTGGAAAATGATTTCGGCTTTGCCCAATCTGAGATTCGGGTCTTTTTTTCGGGGCACCGCGGCTACCACCTGCACCTTGAAAATGAGGCTGTGCGTTCGTTGGATGCGATGGCACGCAAAGAGATTGTGGATTACGTTACAGGTTTGGGTTTGGGCATTTTTGAGGAAAATAAGCGAGAAGAGAAATCGAAGCGTAAGCATGGCGGAAACAAGTTTAATCTACATAACTTCGGATGGAACCGCCGCTTAAAGTTGGGGATGGAACAGTTCCTGCTTTCGGCTACGCCAGACACATTGAAAGAAGTTGGTCTTAGATACAAGACGTTGATAGAAAGCCGTGACACCATCATAAAAAGAGTGTTAAAGGAAGGCAGGTGGGAAGGCGTTAAAGGTGTCAGCGAAGCAACCTGGCGACATCTGGCTGAACTCATTAAAGAGGAGCAGGCAGCCAAAATCGACACCGTTGTAACCACTGACATCCACCGACTCATACGCATGAACGGTACTCTACACGGCAAAACAGGGTTAAAGAAAGTGGAGTTTGAGCCAAGGGAACTGCAAGATTTTGATCCTTTTAGTGAAGCAGTAGCTTTTAAAAAGGGCAAAGTGAGAGTGTTGGTGTTTGATGCGCCAGAGTTTAGGATGAGTGGGGAAACGTTGGGTCCATACAAGAACCAAACCCTTGAGTTGCCAGTTGCAGCCGCTGTTTTGCTTATTTGTAAAAAAAGAGCGGAGGTAACGCCTTAAGTGTACGAGGAATTGTATGCTGCTTGGCGGCGGGAAATCGACGACCCCACTCTAGGCGGGTTACCTCAGGATTTTTACGTTAGAATAGCCGAGTACCAGCGGCACATAAGCGAAGACCGCAGCGCCTTAGAAAAGAAATCTGTTAAAGTTAGCTTGCTGGAGAAGGAAGCAAAGAACGTGAAGCGTATGCTGTACGAGCTTTTGGATATGCGATATCGGAAAATCATCAAGATAGTTACGAAGCTGAATAAGGTGCCTGTAGAGCTGTTGGCATCTGAGGAGACGAAGATGTGTCAAAGCTTTGTCGGGTTTGCCAATGCATACAAGCAGTTTTCCAAAAGTCTCTTTGAAGGGAAAGAGACACCCATCACAGTGACCATCGTTCAACCCAGTCACACCGTATCAGCCACAATTGAGGAAAAGCCCAAAACTGAAACAAAACCACCAGTAATTCATGTAACCCACAAGCGCTTAACGCTTCGGTTTAATAAAGCCATCCCCGCCATCATGGGTGCAGACATGAAATCTTATGGTCCCTTTGCTGCAGAAGATGTGGCGTCGCTGCCTGCATTAAACGCACAGATTTTAATTAAGCAGGGTTTAGCGGTTTTGGTTGACTTCGCTTAAAGTGGTGCCAAAACGCCACTGCTGCAAGCAGGATTATGGGATAAGTTACTATCCACGTCATGGCATAGAGGGGTCCGTAGTAAAAGTGAAAATCCGACACCTCAACCGAGTTGGTGCCGTACTGCATGCCCAAAGTGAAAATCATCGATATGCGCACCACGTTTATGAAGTAAGTTATTGCGGCACCGACAGCAAAGAAGCCCAGTTTCGCCTTCCAAGAAACCAACATCGGCTTAAGGAACAGCAATGCGACCGCTGTGAAAATCAGCAGGCTCTCGATACCGGCGCAGGGCCAAGCAATCGCAAACGTCGCTGAACCGGCTGGGCCCGAAACCGCAAGCGTCGGCATCCCTGTGACTACGTCTGTTCCGGGAACCACGGTGTTTCCCATCCATCCCAAAAGGGCACCAGCCAGTGAAGCTGTGGTAGGCACTAGCAGCGCAAACGGGGTAAATTGTCCATAGGGGAACAGGTTATCGATTGTGTACAACAACCCAACCAAGGCGACAAACAGTGTGGGAAGCGCCAAGCCTGTTAAACCTTTTTTGCCAAAACCCAGGTAGGCAATTAAGAGAAAGAACAAGGAGAAGACAAGGTACTCGATGGCAAGCGGCATGGAATCCGCCCATGCGACTGCGTTGTTCTGGGAAAAGTCTACTATGGCGGAGTTTAAGCCCAGGTAATATTCAGCAGCGACATATAATGTAGGTAGGAGGAGCGTGAGGAGGTAGGCTGATAGCCGGGTCTTGTTTTGGAGGTTAATTTGGAATTTTTCCCAACCCAAGATGAACTCGAGCAGTATCAGCCAGATGAAAAAAACCATAAAAGTTCTTCCTTTCCACATGAGCTCAAAGGACTTCTGCACGGAAATATTGTAAGGCTCTGTGGGGTTGAGCAAGAAAAGCAATACCATAGGAACCCCAACCGCAGCTATAGGCAACAACTTGAGCAAATATGCCACGGTTAATTGAGAAAGTCTTGGCGCTTCGCGGTTTTTCAAACTAAAACACACCATAACATGAGAATTTTGGGTTTAAAAAACGATGCGCAAAAAACGCTTTGACAAAATCAAATAAGAATAAAGAGGGAGTTTAGCTGTATTCCCTGTAGGTGTAGTTGCATTTGGTGCAGCGAAGAAACTGTGTGGAAGATTCGTCTGCCCCTCTTGTTTGCACTTGCCAAACGTATGCTGTGTTGTTTCCGCACTTTGGACACTCTATACGCACCGTCGGCAATGTGCTGAGTTTCTGCTCTTCTTTGCCAATTACAGCTACAAACTGTTGAGGGTTGTGCTGTATTATTTTCGGCGCAACCTTAGACTCCACTGTCCCCTCTTCAGGTTTTTTATAGCCGCATTTGGGGCACGCCAACACTAGGGTCGCTTCTTTGCCGCTTTTATATTTTTTTGGCTCAAGGCGAGAACCACATTTCGGGCAAAATTCCATAGACTTTACACATCCCAATTGTGGGGTTTCTTAGCATTGGAACTTTTATACTTTTTCTATTTCACAATGGTTCAAGACGTTACACCTGAAGCCACCAGATGTGCGACACGTATTGGTTCAGGCATACTGCTTCGTGTAGAAGTCGCCGCCAGTACGACTTTAGCTTCCTCTAAGCTAAGCCCCGCTAACTCCACGTAAACTTTGCTGCTGAGATTTGCTACTTCAAAGATTTCGCCTGCAGCTTGCACAACTCGCCACCGCTCCGCACTGTTTGGCAAATGCGCCAGCGCCAGACGGATAGCTTCCAAATCGGGTTTATCAGAAGTCACCACCATAACGGGCAGGCCAGTCGCAGCATACAGGTGCTGGATATCCACTATGTTGAAGCCGCCAAAAGTCAACCCGCTAAGCATTACCAAACGCAGTTGATGGTGGTGCGGCGAGCTCAAAATCATTTTAGCTAGTTTGTCAGTCGCGTTTAATCCGTCGATGGCTATGTGGGTGTGCATAACTGCCTCAATCGAAATGCCACCTCTGAAAACTACGCCTACAACCAAAACACGGCCTCTAGTTTTGGGAGTAAATTTGCCGTCATCCACGCCTAGCACACGGATTTCGTTTTTAACCACGCGCAAAACATGCTTCGCACCATTCAAGCAATTAACCCTAAAAAATAGAATGCATTTGGGGCTAAAGAAGTTAAGCAATAAAGAAAAGTCAGGGTTTTAGATGCTGTCTATTTCTTTACCGAAGGCTTCGTTGGACTTTTTAATCTTCTCCACAGCATCTATGAGAGCGTCTTCGGGTTTTGCTTTGCCTTTCATTCGTACGTATATGATAGGACTTAAAGCTAAGGGGTGTGGCACGTCGTAGCCTGCAAAGTCAACGCGTTTGTCCTCTAGAAGCTTTTTTTGGATTAGATTGCAGAGTCCATGACTACTGCCTTCAATTTCGATTTTAAGCTCGTTTTCAGCTTTTTTCAGGACTTTAACTTTCATTTCTGATCTCTCATTTATAATGGTTCTTTGCCGTAGTCTGGGGCGATTTTTCGTTGTTCAATGTTACCACATTTGGGGCATCGTAGGTCATAGCGTTCGGGCTGCTGTTCTAGCAGTGTAGCGTCTCGGCTGCAGAAAGCGTCAATTATGCCAAGGTTTTTGTCGTTTGTTGATAAGTGGAAAATCTGGTTTTTTGCAGAGATTACTTTTGCTCGGACGATGTCGCCTGGTTTGCAGACGTCGCTCATTTGATCAATGTAGCGGTCCGATACGTCAGATACGTGAAGTATGCCGCCGAAGGTGCCAGAGAGGTCTTTTTTGCCGATTTTGAAGATTTTGACTAGGACATTGTCTGATTGGGCGTTGCCGATTTGTCCGATGACTACTGTTCCGACTTTAGGATAAACTGCGCCTTCGGAGACGGGGTAAACTTGGACTTTGCGGTTTTGCAAATCAATTAAGCTTCGTCCGATTATTTTGCTGTATATGACTCCGTCTTTGACGTAGGTTCCCGAGTCGGGGATGAATTCTTCGATGACACCAAGGCGTTCACCAGGCATAACGAGTTGTCCACTTTTTTGTTCAGGAGCTTTCAAAGCCATTCTATTTCAACTGACCTTATGTAATTTTATAAGCTTAATATTAATAGCGTATAGGTTTAGTTTCCATTCCCCGCAATAAACCTTTTGATGTATAAACAATTTTACTCGGGTTTGGTTCTTTTTTACAATAAGTAGTGATGATCACTTTTTTGTGCACTACTTCGTCTAGAGTTTGGCAG
This sequence comes from uncultured archaeon, assembly GCA_963810275.1. Taxonomy (GTDB): domain Archaea; phylum Thermoproteota; class Bathyarchaeia; order Bathyarchaeales; family Bathycorpusculaceae; genus Bathycorpusculum. The sequence continues at coordinate 134,832 of CAWENF010000019.1, read as the reverse complement.
CGCAACCTGTTTTTGTAGGCCCTTTTTTTTGGGCTGTGTCTGGTTGGGGCTGGTTCTGCAAGCAATTATTGAAACCTATAAGTTAGACCTAAGCAAACGCCGTCCTGTATTAGATCTAATAAGTCTCAAAAAAAACATATAATTATGCATAATTCATTTTTTTCGGCTCCAAAAAGTGGTTTTTCGCAAGATGAATGTCAAAGATTGCTGAGCATCTTGAAGGACCGTTTTGAAAGTGACATGAGCGGCCATGCGGGTCTGGAATGGACTAAGGTTCAGGTGAAACTTGAATCCAACAGCGGGAAATTGTGGTTTCTTATCGAGATCGAGAAAACAGGTGGCCAACCAGGCGCCACAGGTTACGACAAGGCGGCAGGAGAATTTGTTTTTGTTGACTGCTCACCAGAGACGCCAAAAGGCCGCCGAAACGTCTGCTACGACGGAGAGGGAACAGGCGAAACGGGAAAAGCATTGGGTGCACCCTGCAGGCAACGCAGTGGATATGGCAGTCGCAAGGGCATCGAACTGTTAGATGATGAGTAATACCGCCAACTGCAGAGACTATGCGAATTCGATACCAAAACCTCAAGCTGGATAAAAAACCCCACAAAACATCAGAAAACTCGGAGGCGCCATCTTCGCCGACCGACGCCTACAACCGCGTATTTGTATACCACAACAGCGCACCCACGTTTTACAGCTCAAGAGCATTTCGGGGCATGCTAAGAGCATAATTTTTGTTAGTTCTGCTGTTTTCGGATAACGTATAGGTCGATAACGAAGTCATATTTTAGTTTCTTGTGGAACTCAAACATCTTAGGTATGGTCATTATCATCGAGTAAACCGCCTGAACTTGCCCGCAGTGTTTGGCTATGAACCGCTCTAGGAACTTGTTGGGCTGGACTTGCACCATGCCGCCTCTGGATTTGAGCATTCGGGTGAGACGTTCGTCTACTTCGGGGTGGTTATGCAACGAATACACGCTATTGGCAATATCGAGGGCTTTTACGAGGAAGGGGCGGTCAGCTTCTCGGTGCTGAACACCAAACGGCGGATTCATCAGAACCGTGTCGAAGTGGCCCGTGACTGTAGCTAAGTCACCGTGGATTAGCTGAATTGATAGGGCTGCTTTCTCTGCGTTTTGTTTAGCGGTTTCTAAGGCTGAAGTGTCAACTTCTACACCGACGACTTCTGATGCTCCAAGAAAAGCAGCACCTAACCCAAGCCGCCCAGTGCCGCAGCCCAAATCCAGCACCCTCTTACCCTCAATGTCGCCATTACCATACGCTGCTAGGTAAAGCACGTTGGCGGCAATCGCCTCAGGCGTGGTGTACTGCTCAAGCTGCCACTTGGGACTCGGCTGAGCATAAAGCCCGCCCAGAAACACCTCCAAGTTTAGTTTGCGAATAAGCCTTTTTTGAGCATATCCGTCCATGTGACTTCACCGCAGACAACCATAAACTCGTTAACTGTCAAAATAGGTTTACTGAACTTGCCAGGGGCATCCAGCGAGATGCGTGGGCACGCCGTGTTCACATAGCAGTCAAACTGCGGGAACTCCATTAGGGCATCAGGAGTAATTTCTCTGCCTGCCAGCAGGTATGCTTGGCGCCCAGTTTTATCTGCCAGCATCTTGGTTTTGAGGGCATCCTCGAGGTGACACTGTCCAGGCTTAAGCCCGACGAGCACACCAACGGTTTTCGCGTAATGCCCCTCCTGAATTGAGGCGAAGCGTTGCTTGAGCAGTTTCTGCGCTTGGTCTGTTATTGAGTAAGCTCTGTTATCGTAGGGGTCAGTAACCACTGTTGGCTTCGAAGTACAAAGTGCAATGCCCAACGCGTGGAACATTCCACCGCCTACAAACAAGAAAGCATCCACTTGCTCTGCGATTGCGGTTGCGTTGCTGTAGTTGCAACCAATAACCTGCCCAGAATGCTCCAGCTGTTTGGCGTCGCCAATGTAAACAGTTTTGCCTGCGACCGTTAGGAGCCGCTTAGCCCTATCAAGCAGGTGGATATGCTGGACTGAAGTAGTTAACCCAATGTTGTTGAAGCAGTCAAGAAGAGGAAGGGCCTGTTGGATGGCTGTGTCTATTGAGGCGTCGGAATGAGCTTCTATGTAGAGTACGGGGATTTTGCCGTCAGCCACCATTTTCGAGTGGCCAAAATGTACAAGCAAATCCGCGTATAATGCTTCGGCGTCGGCGGATGCGATGTCGCATGCCCCATAACATGGGTCAGAGGAGATTATTGCGATTGCGCCTTCTGATTCAACTGCCTGCACGATGGGGGTTGCTTCAGATTTTAGCCCCTCTGGCATCTGCAAAACCACACGTTTCGCTTTGAGCCGTCTGATTTCGTCTTTAAGATGCTCTAATTCAAAATTAAATATCGGCATATACCATCAACTAACAGAAGAAGACAAAAGAAATTAAAGAATTAAGGGTGGAGTTTACCATTCCCAGTCGGGAACGGGTTTCTTTATTGGGTTGCCCGTAGCCAATGCTGCCTGCTCGGCTAAGCGTTCCAAGACGATTTTCTGCTCGACTTGAGCTACGTTTCTGCGAGTTGCGGCGACTGCGTCGTTGTTAACTGAGATGCTGTCTATGCCGGCTCTAACAAGGAACTCTGCGAAGTCAGGCAAATTACTTGGGCCTTCGCCGCAGATGCTAACGGTGCAGCCGTTTTCGTGTGCTACTTTGATTAGACGTGCGATAATGCGTTTAACCGCTGGGTCACGCTCGTCAAAGTAGCCCATCTGACCAAGACGCTCGCTGTCACGGTCAATCATGAGTACTCCCTGTGTCATATCGTTTGAGCCTACGCTAAAACCGTCTACGAGTTTGCTGAATTCGTCTGCCATGATTGCTATGCTGGGGGTTTCTGCCATGAACCAGACTTTGAAATCTTTGTTTCGTTCCAAGCCTTCGCTCTTCATGATTTCAAGAACAGCTTTGGCTTCCCAGAGTGTGCGGACCATGGGCAGCATGACGTAGACGTTTTTGAGTCCCCATTCGTCACGGCACTTTTTGATGGCTTTGCATTCTAGCTTGAATGCTTCGATGTACCATTTGCTGATGTAGCGGCTGCATCCTCTCCAGCCAAGCATTGGGTTTTCTTCGTTAATTTCGTATTTTTCACCGCCTTTGAGTCCGCGGTACTCGTTGGTCTTAAAGTCACTAAAGCGGACCACAACGGGTTTAGGTTGGATGGCTCGTGCTACTTTTGCGACGTTGTCTGCGAATATGTCTATGAATTTCTGGCTTTCCCCATTTTCTACGAAGAGCATTGGGTGCTGGCCGATTGCAGAGGCCATGATGAATTCCGTGCGCATTAAGCCGATGCCTTCGAATGGGAGGTTCTTGTATGTTTCAATCATTTCGGGGGTGCCTAAGTTCATGTAAATCTTGGTTGCTGTGACTGGGGCAGATTCTGCTACTGTGACTGCTACGCCGTTTTCAGTTGGTTGTGTAGCTTCTTTTAGGACGCCTTCGTAGATGATGCCGTTGCGTGAGTCGACGGTGTATTCTACACCAGTCTTCATTAGTTGGGTGGCGTTTTCGGTGCCGACGACACATGGGATGTTGAGTTCGCGGCTGACGATGGCTGCGTGGCTGGTGATGCCGCCTTTGTCGGTAACTATGGCTGATGCCATCTTCATGAACGAAACGAAGTCAGGGTCAGTCATACCAGTGACTAGGATGTCGCCTTTTTGCATGTCACGATTTGCATCTTCAAAGTTCAGGACGACTCTGGCTTTACCCACGCCGTAGCCTCTTCTGCCAGCGGAGATGCCTTTAACAACGATTTTTAGGGCTTGTTCTGCTTTGGTTTGTTCCATTTCTGCTCCTTCCACATTTTTGGTTCCGTAGATTGTTTCGGGGCGAGCCTGCACCAGCATCATGTTCTCTGGGTAGGACAAATCGCCGTCAATTGCCCACTCGATATCCATGGGTTTAGCGTAGTGCTTCTCGATGCGTTTAGCCAAATTTGCCAAAAAAGCGATTTCCGTGTCTGTTAAGCATACCTCTTTCTGCTCATCTTCAGGGATGTCAATATGCAGTGTTTTGCCCGTTTTTGGATCGCGTATGTACTTAACGGTTTTACGCATGATGCGGCGTTCCTTAACAGAGCCTGTGGCCTTGTCAACCACAAAGTTGTCAGGGTTCACAGCACCCGACACAACAGTTTCGCCAAGGCCAAAGTTGCCGTCTATGACTATTTCGTCGTGATTGCCGGTGACGGGGTTTATGGTGAACATCACGCCTGCGGCGCGGCTGTTAACCATTTTCTGAACACCAACACTTATGAAAACTTTATCGTGAGGGAAACCTTTCTCGTTACGGTAAAAAATGGCTCTTGGAGTAAAGAGGCTACTCCAGCATTTGACGACTTTCTCGATTAGTTCGTCGGGACCTTTCACGTTTAGGTAGGTTTCCTGTTGACCGGCAAACGAGGCATCAGGAAGGTCTTCCGCTGTTGCGCTGGAGCGAACGGCTACAAAAGTATCGTTGAGCGCAAGACGCCTATTAAGCTCGATGTAGGCGTTTCGAATGGCAGCTTCTATGTCCCGTGGCATCGGAGTCGTTTCGATAAGTTCACGGATTTTTTTTGAGGCTGAATCATATTGCTTGGGGTCATTCAGGTTAGTGACTGTGTCTTTTATGATTTTATATATTTGCCCGGCAATATTCTTATCTACAATGAAGCGTTCATAAGAATAAGCGGTTACTGCAAACCCGAATGGAACGGGAAGCCCAGCATGAATCATTTCGCCGAGACTGGAGTTTTTACCACCAACGATAGACACGTCAGTGTTTCTTAAATCATCAAACCACAAGACAAGCTCTTTGTCTTTGCCGCTCAAGCAGTCTCCGTCTCCGCTTCAGCTTTCTCGAGAGCAGCTGCAGGAGCCTCAATTTTGGTGATTACAATTTTGCAGGCTATGGGGAGTTTTGCGCTGCCACGTTTTAGGGATTCTTTTGCCACGGTTTCTTGACCGGCTTTAACTTTGACGGTTATAATGGGTTGCCCCACTTCAACTTTGGCGGCTGTGCCGACTGCTGTGCCGAAGCTGCGTCTCATGCCTTGTTGGAGACGGTCGGCGTGAGCGCCAAAGATCATTTTGTTTTCTCGTAGAATGATGTGTGGGTAGGGATGTACCTGCATGTAATAATCGTTGACAAGTTTATCCATTAAGATACGGTTGGCTGCGACACGAGCTGCTTCTAGGGCGCAGTGGCGTATTTGAACTCGCTCAGTAGCGATAAGTTGCCCTTGAAGTTGGAACTCTGATTTAGAATCACCCATGCTGAATTTGACGATTTTCGGTGGAGGAAAACCGCGAGCATATTCTTTTCGGGTGTAGGCTCGGTTCTTTACGTGTCGGAAGTTTTTTGCGTGCATGCGACGTCACTTTCGGTAGCATACTCACCATCTCTGCAATATTTAAACGATTTGTAAAACTTCCCAGATGCATCCGTGCCAAAACCTAATTATAATCGTTGACTTTAAGAACGAAAATAAAGGAGTGATGCGCTCATCACCTTATATACTTAGTTTACTTTCTTTTCTCAAATGCCAACTTACATCTTTATTTCAGGCAAGAACTGGCAGCTGTCCCTATCTGAGTTAACCCAGTACTTCAAAGCCAGAAGTGTCGCCTTCCAAATTGAGTACTTTTCAAAAGAGTTTTTCGTATTATTCTTCCCTAAACCCCTAAACCAAAAGGTAATAGATGACTTGGGCGGAACCATAAAGATTGCAGAAACCAAAACCATCCTGTCCTCGGAAACCATAAAAACTGCCTTCTTGGAAAAAAACAAGTCAACCCAAAAACAACTGGCCCAAACTGTTGCCCGAAAAACCACCATAGAGGGCATGACTAATTCAGCCGATAAAGTTTTTTTCGGAGTAAGCATCTACACCTCAAACAACAATCTCAAGGTCTTAGGCGGACGCATCCAACGCTACGTAGGCAGCGCAATCAAAACCGAATTGGCAGCCAAAAATATCAAATCCAGATTTATGAGCACTGATCCCAATCGCTCCGAAGCCCAACTTAGCCATGTAGAAGTCCTCAAAAAAGACTTGGCAAAAAACCAGTCTGAAGTCTTGGTGTGCATAGGCAAAACCCAAACCTGGATAGCTATTACAGTTGCCGTGCATAACCCTTTTGAGTTTCAAAAACGCGACGTCTATAAACCCAACCAACGCGCCATATTTGGCATGCCGCCTCGATTGGCACGGATGATGGTGAACCTGTCCACCTGTACCAACCAGAAAACCTTGCTGGACGCGTTTTGCGGTGTCGGAACCATCCTCCAAGAAGCTTTGCTTGAAGGCGCAGCCGTTGTTGGCTTAGACGTCAACTCCTGGTGCGTCAAAGCAGCGGAAGAGAACTTGGAGTGGGTGGCGTTGGAGTATGGGTTGGTTGGGGCAGATTTCCGTGTGGTGCAGGGCAACGTAAAGCACCTCGCCGAGAAGGTCGGACTGGAGAGCGTGGACTGCATTGTCTCAGAACCCGACTTGGGCCCCGCGTTGAAGCAGACGCCGACTGGACCCTATGCACTAAAGATTATCGAGAAGCTTACGCCGATGTTTTTGGATTTTGTTGATCAGGCGTATCAGGCTTTACATGTCGGAGGCAGACTGGTGGTGGCTACGCCGTTCATACGCACTCGCTCAAGAGAAACTGTTGTTATGCCTTTGGAAGAGAAAATTAAGGAAGTTGGATTCTCACGGGTTTACGCCTTCACTGACGACATGTTCGCACCGGAAGCGCCCGACCATGGACGCCTCATGGGAGCTCCTACACTAATCGAGATGGATGAACGCCACAAAATCGGCAGAGAAATTCACATCCTCCAAAAACAGCGCTAACTCAGCGGAAACAATTTATTAATTTGTATAGCAAACTACTTTTCAATTAGTTAGGGGAAATTTGTGTGGCATCCGCAGAGAAAACGATAAGGCCTAACTGGGACCGCTACTTCTTGGACATGTGTGAAGCTGTAGCTGCACGCGCCACCTGCAACAGGGGCAAATGCGGCGCTGTAATCGTAAAAGACAAACGCATAATGACTACAGGCTACGTTGGGGCGCCTGCAGGGTTGCCTCACTGCGACGAAGCAGGCCATGACATTCGCCAAGTTATCAACGGAAACGACGAAGTTAGCCAGCACTGTGTACGCACCTTGCATGCGGAACAGAACGCCATTTTGCAGGCAGCCAGATTTGGCATAGCATTGGAAGGCTCAACTTTATTTTGCAAGATGACACCTTGCCGCACTTGTGCCATGATGATAATCAACGCAGGCATTAAGCGGGTGGTCTGCGAGAAACGTTACCATGCCGACGCAGACACAATATTGATGTTTAGGGAAGCCGGCATATTGTTGAGTATCATGACTGAAGAAGTCATGAAATACGATAAACAGTAACGCTGCAAGCACTCAGACCACCAAAATAAAAACAAACTCATAACACTGACTGTTTCTGCTAAAAGAATGTTAAACCAAAGAAAGGGATATACAAGAAATGCTATGGCAGAGAGCTACAGAAACGCTACTTCATGCTTGGAACAACAAGCCACTTCACGTTGTCAAGGCCATACTGCTCGACAAGGGGCTCTGAAAAGTCGGGGGCTAAGTCGTTGTCGATTTCAGCAAATACCACTGAGTCGCCAACTCGATATGCCACAGCCACTTCAGGCATGTCTTTTAGGGCAGCGTACTTGGCTTTAATCATCCAGTAATCAGGCTCTTCAGTGTCCCCCTCAATAATCCAACTGTATTCATCCTCAGGGTGCTTCCCCTCGGCATAGTTATAGTCACATACTACTTGTCCTACTTTGTTTGGTGAATCACTTGTTTTAACGTAAAACCAAATTGTCATATTTCAACGCCAAAATATGTATGAACAAGGTTTGCCTTAAACGTTTTTTCTTTATAGACGTTGGGCGTCTATGAGAGTTAAGGTTTCAAAAAACGGCAGGCGCTGGATAGCAATAACCTCCGCACTGAAGCCCTGAAGTTGGAATTTCTGAATTGTTTCTTCCACGCCTGTTAAGGTGGATTGCATGAGTAGCACCCGCCCGTCTGACTTTAGGTAAGCTGCGACTTCGGCGATGAAGCGGTCTACCACAATTCGACCGTTTGCTCCGCCTGCCCAAGCGCGACCAATCCAACTTGTTTCTTCGCCTGCATCTGAAGGTAAGTAAGGTGCATTAAACAGCACCAAATTAAAAGCGGTCCCATTTCTGAAAGCGGAAAACAGGTCACCCTGGAATAAGACCATGCGGTCATCGACCCCGTTTAGGTTAGCGTTGCCCTTCGCAGCCTTAATCGCATGAGGGTTTATATCTACAGCCACAACATTGGCGCCCTGCTTAGCCACATAAACAGCTAAAACGCCACTCCCAGTCCCCAAATCCAACACCGAATCCCCGGCTCCAACATGTAGGTTATCCACAAACAGGTAGGAATCCTCTGCTGGCTCATATACGTCGTCGGTGACGTCGAAAACCAAATTACCGAGGTGGAGACGTTTAGTCGCTGAGGGCATCGGCTACTTCTCCGAATTCTTTTGGTGTAAGCTCACGGGGTCGCATGTCGCTGAAGGGAAGTTTGGCTGAGGCTTCTTTGGCGTGGGGTTTAGTCATTTTTAGGTAACTTTGTAGGTAGGGGGCGGCGGCTTTGGCGAGTTTTCGGTTGCGTTCGGTAAACAGCCACTTAGTTAGCTGTATGAAGAGTGCGGGGTTTTTGGGCTTGAATGGCTTTTTACTCCAAGGTTTTAGGCGGAGAATGGTGGAGTTAACCTCAGGAGGAGGGTAAAAGCAGTCTTTAGGCACTTCGTCGAGCAGTTTGGCTTGCGCCTTCTGGGCGGCAACGACGGTTAACCAGCCATAGTCTTCTGTGCCTACTTCTGCGATTAAGCGTTGAGCGAATTCCCGCTGCACTACAAGCACGGTGCAGTCCACGTTGCGCTCAAGCACCCAAGTTACCAATTGTGTTGACAGATAGTAGGGCGGAAGGGCTATTACCTTGTTAAACGGGGGCAACTCTGCTTTGAGCACATCACCCTCCACCACAGAAACGTTATCTAAATGTGTGACGCTGCTGCGGAGCACCTCAGCAACTTGGGGGTCCTTCTCAACTGCTATCACGCCTTTGCATTTACTGGAAAGAAATCTTGCCAAAAAACCAAAGCCTGCACCTGCATCCAAAACCACATCCGACTCTGAAAGCTCCGCGTAGTCAGCGAGTTTGGGGTAGAATGCGGTGTCAACAAAAAAGTTCTGACCCAACACCTTGTTGGGGCTCAAATTATAAAATAAAAGTAGCTGATGTATTTCCTCTAAACTCATCTCAGAAGCCTTACTGGGTGCGAGTGAACAGTCTGTATTTGCTGTCGCCTTCAAGCTCTTCTAAGACGCGTTTCGTTATAAGCTTAACTGGGTTAGGCAGCTCCGTGCGTTTCTGTATATCTTCAAAGCTCTCGAAAGGTCTACGTTGGCGTTCGTTGATGACTTGCCACATATATTTTTTACCTATGCCAGGCACCAATTCCAGTGCGTGCATGCGTGGCGTTATGGCACGTGCAGTGTTAAAGAAGTTAACAAACCATTTTTCGCGGTTAGCCACTATTTTGCTGATAACACCTGGAAGCTCTGAGCGTGCTGCTGCGGTGAGTTCTTCGTAGCTGATTCTGCCGATGATGTAGGTGACTTCTTCTCGGCTGTCTTTGCCCACATACACGCGGTCACCTGGTTTTAGCATCAACCCCTCCTTAACTAGTGCTTCCAGTAAGGTGAAGAATTCTTCGCCGACACATTGAATAAGTGCTCCCGCACGGTATCCTGCGCGTCCTGTTGGGCGAATTCCCGGTTTACCGTGGGAGAGAAAGTCTAGTACGTAAGCGTTCTCTTCGTAACGTTTTTCCATAGCAGCCAACTCTTGTGCCTTCTAGAGTATTCTCTTGTTCTGCTTAAAAATACTTAGCCACTTAAGGGTTACTTAAGCAGCCTATTTTCGTTTAAGAGCTCCACAATTTGGCTGAGTTTCTGGGTTTCGATGATTTTGCGTCCCCCCGCAAGAAAAACCCGCAGCTCATCCACTGTTTCAGGCATGCAGTTTATGATTTGAACTGCCTCTGCCTCGTCAAGCTCAAAGTCTTTGACAAGTTTCTGCAAGAGCTCTTCAGCTACTTCCGGCTCTACCTTACTGAATTTGCTGACATAATCAAGAGTGCGGCGCTGGAACTGGTCAAGGTTTTCTTCCCCTATGCTTTCCAGTACCTTTTTGACTTGCGGCAATGTTAGGCGGCTTTCGCTTACTTCTCTCTTGCTCATCTTGTCTCCACCTAAGTTCCAGTGTAAGGCTCTAGATGTTCAGAGCGGACAATTATGGTTTTTCTCATATCGCCTTGTGGCACACTGACAACGTAGCCTCTGCCGCGTTTCTCGATTATGCAGCCTATTTTGCCGTGGAACCGTTTGTGAGGCATACTCTTCTGTGTGCTAGAATCCATCTTTATGATTACCTGGTCGTTGGGTGCGTATTCGTGAAGTAACTTGCTGATTTTGGGTTTTCCCTTTTCACGAGTTGGCTTGCGCAGAAGACTGCGTGTACCAGAGTAATAGCCGTTTGAACCTCTCATCCATATTTCACCTGTATTACATTATTATGTTGAGAACGTCAAGCTTAAGCGTCTTCGCTGGGTTACCAAGCAAAGCCGACACGTTGGGTACTGTACGTCCTTCATCTCCAGACACCAATTCTTTAACGTAAAGCCCACCCTGACATTTGATATAGAGGATGGCTTTCTTAAGCGTCACCTTCTTAACTTCAAGCTTATATATGTACCTTTCCCGAACAATGTTGGCCCGGCGATGCACAACACGAAGAGGCGTCTGCTGCTTAATTAGTGCGCCAGTCAACTTTTCTTCCAACAATCGCAGTCCCTCCCCAGTCAAGTCATTTTGAAACTCTGCCAGTAAACGATACTCTTTCTGGGCGTTCTCGCCATGCTTAAGGTGCCGCACATCATCCTTGGTAGCGAAATGCAATCCTGAAGCTTCTACTTTGCCTATAGCACCAGCGTTAACCGCCGCTTCAATTTCTTTAAGGTTCACTGAACGCCGCTTCGGCTGCGAAATCTCTATAATGTAAGGTCTACCAGCCCCGAGCATTCGAGCATCAATGTCTTCTCTACCAGCAGCATGGAAAAACGATCCCGCCCCGCCGGTTGCTTCCAAAAGCGCCCGAGAAGTGTAAGCCTCAACCGACTCAGGGTACATTTTGCCTGTGCCACCACATTTTTGGCATCCTTTGCCGTGGCAACTGCGGCACCACCACTCTGACTGAGGGACATCTCGGACCAGTTTGCGGTATCTACCGCCTACGAAGGTAGGGTTGATTTGGAGCCTCACGGATTCGGAAAAGGGATCTATGACTGGGACTACTTCTGGAATAAGGTATTCTGCTTCTTTGCCTGTGGTTTTGGCGAGGGCTTTTCCAAAGAGTCTACCGAATTCGTGACGCATACTCTCACCGTACACGATACCTTGGGTAGCTTTGAATTCGTCCTCCCGCTCCTCAACTGATATAGGGAGTTCGATACCGACTAGGAAAGTTTTAAATTCGTATTCGCTCAAAGCGTCAATTGTTTTTTTGGTTAAGTCTTCCACAAGCTTGAATTTCTCTTCACACAAATAGCACTTCAAGTCTGAGCTGGGGTTTGCAACATTTTTTTTAAGGTGCTCAAGCGTCTTCTGCGCCGTCAAGCAAAAACCGTTTGTCGCCAACACCGTGAGTCGGTTGGTACTTGTAGCCTCATCCTCAGACGTTAAACTGTTAGCTTGCAACGTTAAACTAACCTTCAACGAGTTGCCGCGAAAGTTGTTTTCCATTCCATAACCCAACAGCGCAAACTGCCTACCCAAACAATGGTCACAAAGCGGGTATCTACTAAGTAACTCGTAAGCTTTTTCTAAAACATCCATCGCACTAACCCCACTACATTCCCATACCCATAGGCATGCCGCCTTTGCCACCTAACCCGAAAGGCAGCTTCTTTTTACGCTTAAACATCTTGAGCATCTTCTTCATGTTGAAGTACTGCTTAACAAGCTCTTTTACTTCTTTTTCGCTGGTACCGCTGCCCCGAGCAATGCGCCGTGCTCGAGAAGAGTTGAGGAGTTTGGGGTTCTCTTTCTCAGCAGGCGTCATTGACTGGATGATGACTTGCCATGTGTCAAGTCGCCCTTCGGCGGTACTTAACATGTCATCGGGGATGTTTGACCCAGACATACCAGGCAGCATCTTCATGACCTTGCTGAATGGACCCATGTTTTTGACTGCAGCGAACTGCTCATACATGTCGGTTAAAGTAAAGTGACCGCTAAGAATCTCTTTTGCCTTTTTCTGTGGTACCTTGATTTCTGCGTCGTGAACTTTCTCCAACAGAGTTTCCAAGTCGCCCATACCAAGGAGTCTACCGACGAATCGGCTGGGTATGAAGGCTTCCAGATCCTCGATTTTTTCGCCAGTTCCTATGAACTTGATGGGTGCACCTGTTGCTGCGACTGCGGATAGTGCTCCGCCTCCACGGCTTGAACCGTCGAGTTTTGTGACTATGATAGCCCCGATGGGTGTTGCTTCATGGAAAGTTTTAGCCTGAGCCGACGCCTGCTGCCCAATGGTGCCGTCTATGACCAGGATAATTTCGTCAGGGTGAATACCCTTCTCGATGGCCTTCATCTCTTTGATGAGGTCTTTTTCTTCCTTATGTCGACCTGCTGTATCGACGAGTATAAGATCGCGATCCTGAAAGTGTTTGAAGCCTTCCTTAGCCACCTTAACGGGGTCTTTGGCTTTAGAATCACCAAAAACTGGAACGTTAATGCGTGTTGCCAACTGCTGGAGTTGTGCATATGCCCCTGGACGGAAGGTGTCGGCGGCTATTAAGCCGACTTTTATGCCGCGTTTTTGGAAGTACTTTGAAAGTTTAGCAGCGTGTGTGGTTTTACCCGAGCCCTGAATACCTACAAGCATAATGGTTTTCTTTTTACCCGGTTCAACTTTTAGCGTAACTGGTTTGTCGCCGATGAAGCGCGTGAGTTCCTCGTAAACGACTTTTATAACATGTTCGCGTCTAGAAACCCCGGGTGGTACTTTTTCTTTTAGGGCTCGTTCCTCGATGCTTTTGCTAATTTGCAAGACAAGTTGCACGTTCACGTCGGATTGAAGCAGCGCCCGCTGGATGTCGCGGACCAATTCCTTCACTGCCCTTTCGTCCACTACACCTGCCTTGAACAGCTTCTTTATGGCGTCGGTTAGTGAATTGCTTAACTTGTCTAGTGACATCTGTGTCTCCAGTCATACAGTTTATTGTTCAGTCAAATAAAGATTACACAACTAAAGTCCGCATAGGTTGGGAGTTCTTTAAGTTTTTCTTTGAAGCCTCAGTAAATATAATTCCCCATTTAGCATTCTTCACAATTCAGACGGCTCTTCATGCATCATTGGCTTCAGCACAGAAAGGCATCAAGCTAGAACATAAACTTGGCGGGTTCTTTGGGACCAGATTGTTATCGGCTTCCGTGACTCTCCCTGAGACTACTTATATAAACTCCGACACATGTAAGATTAGAAACAGAGAGCAACGCTATTTTTTAACTGAAAAACTATAAACCTCACTGCATAAGTTTGGTTAAACATTTTTTGCCCAACAATTGCAGATGGCTACTTTGCGCTACTGCAAGTATGCCTCAACAGGCTTAAGCAATGCAGCCACCATCTCATACAACTCATCAGCAACCACAAACGTCTCTTTGTCGCCGTCTACGGAAATAAGCTCGGTCTTTTTCACAAACTTAAGGTAGACGTCCCGCACTTTCTGTTGAGTTTCAAGTGTTTCCATAACGGATTTTTTGCGTTGAAGCCGCTCCAGCACCTTCTTGGGGGGCACGTCTATGAATATTGCGAAATCAGGTTGCAGAGCTCGTGCATTGGTGGTTTTAATCCAATCCAGACTCAAGCCGGCGCTGCCTTGGTAAGCGAGGGTGGAGTACACATAGCGGTCACAGATGACCAGTTTGCCCTCGTCAAGTGCGGGTTTGATTTCGCTGTACATGTGCTCGATGCGATCGGCTGCAAATAGAAGCGCTTCGGCTTCGACTGGAAGCCGCACCTGCTCGTAGAGGAGTCCATCGCGAATGAAAGTACCGATTTTGCCTCCACTGGGTTCCGATGTAAGATGCACTCGGTAGGTTTTAGAGAGTTTCTCCGCCAGCAGTCTGGCTTGGGTGGTCTTGCCACTGCCGTCCAATCCCTCAATAACTATGAATACGCCTTTTTTAGTCAAATAATCTTCCGCCTGTTTTAGTCAGCGTTACACATTATAGGGAGTTACATAAATAATAACCTACAAACCAAGGCGACCCTGTTTATGCCAAAAACTTACTGGGGAGAAATCAAAGACCCCGTCCACGGTTACGTATACATCACTCAGCAAGAGAAAGCAATAATCGACAGCTACCCCATGCAGCGCCTACGCAGACTTCGGCAGCTTGCAGGCAGCGAGTACGTTTATCCGGGCGCTAACCACACCCGCTTTGAGCACTGTCTAGGTGTGATGTTTTTGGCTGGACAAGTTCTGGTTAATCCCAACATATCTGAGGTAGCAAACTACGAGGAAGTGGACATGTGCCGCCTTTCCGCACTTTTGCATGACTGCGGACACGGCCCATTTAGTCACGTATTTGAGCACCTATTACTCAAAGACTTAAACAAAACGCATGAGGACATCACGTCTTGGATTATTGAGAAAAGCGAAGTCGCTGAAAAACTAAACAAAATGGGATACAACCCAAAAGAGGTAGGCGCCTTAGCTGTCGGCAGACTCCACAAACAAAACAGAGCATTCCTTGACCAAATCATCAGTAGCGCCGTCGACGTGGACAAACAGGACTTCATTGTGCGTGACACGTATCATACAGGTGCAGAGTACGGCTTCATAGACGTTTACCGTCTCATCCACGCGCTTGACCTTCTCGGGGAAAACTTAGCTGTCGAACTCGGCGCGCTATCCGCGTTGGAGGCATTTGTTATAGCCCGCATTGAATCCTTCAAAAGCATATACTTCCATCGTGTCGGTCGCGCAGCCCAAATCATGCTATCCTCAGCTATGGACAAAGCCAACGAGGAGTTAGGCTTAACCTCTTTTAAAACCCCTGAAGAGTACATGGCGCTTGACGACTATACTGTCTGGGCGGCACTAAAAAAATGCAAAGCCTCAAACATAATCATCAGTAACCTCGAGAACCGCCGCATGCTCAAATGCGCCTACGAACGCACATTCTATGAGAAAGATGCGATGATAAGCAACTTGTTTGGGCAGGAATCATACCGTAACCAGATCAGAAGCGAAATTGCTAAGGAGGCAGGTGTCGATATGGAGAAAGTCGTCATTGACGTGCCTACGGTGCCCTCGGTGCCTTACCATCACGCTGTCTTGTTCGAGTCAACTGAAATCCCCGTTTTTACTAAAAACCCCGCAGGTGAAAAGAAGTTGCAGCGGCTCAGCGAGAGTTCAAAGATTTTTGAAACCCTCAAAGGCTTCATGAACATACTTCGCGTTTACACGGAATCGGAGGAGCGCACCAAAGTGGAGAAAGCCACCCTAAAAGTGCTGGGCAAAATTCCGTCCGCTGCGAAAATCTCTTTTTAGTTTAACGATGTCTCGTTTTAAATACTAGTGATTGCTTAGAGGGGATTAGAGAGCAGTCAAAAGCTGGAATCAAAGAAATGTCAAGCCCAAACGACAATGCCGAAGACAAAAATATAATCAGTGTAAGAATCAAACGCAAACCCGACGAATCCGAATTGGCAGCGCCGCTGTACGGCAAAGAGGAAATCCGCCGCTTCGTCTCCGAATTCGTGTCGTCATGGATCCGGGGCGACATAATCATTCGGTTCCCCACCGCCACTGAGCTTTCCAAGCAGATGCCATTGATGATTTCTTTCCCAAAAGATCCCTCTGTTAGCGCCGAGTTGAAAATCAAGGAGCACTACGTGAATTTGCTTATGGTTGTGGCAGGCATAAAAGCAGCGTCGGCGAAGGAGCAGGATGAGGCGGTCAGCGAAGTTTTCAAGATGATGCTTATGTTCCGAAGTGCCAACCGCATTGAAGGCAGAATTCTCTCGGGTGATCTTGAGAAACGGATCCAAAACTTGGAGGAAACCTTGACAGAGCAGAAATCGCTAGTGGACCGAATAACCGCGCATTTATTTACCCCAAAAAGGGCCAAAGCAAATAAGCCGAAGAGCAAAAAAACGTCCCCAAGGAAGGGTAAGGTTTATTGATAGGAAATTGTATGTTGCTTGTGCTTTCCGGCTATTGCAAGCTCCGGTAGTATAGTCCGGTCAAGTATGCCGGCCTTTCGAGTCGGCGACCCGGGTCCGAATCCCGGCCGGAGCACTACAACTCAATTTTAGACATTATGTGATTGGTTAGGTTTTGTATGGGTTTTTTCTGGATGCCCATGCATGTGCTCTTTATGCCGATCCAGTTCACTATGGGTCTTGAAGGTTTTGCCGCAGGTGTCACATACAAACATGCTTGGCGGCATCTTGCCTGAAGGCTCTTCATGGACATGCAGCGCTTTAGGGAGAGAAGCCAGAATTGGGAAAGAAAAGAAACAATTCATCTTAAACGTACCCAACTTTACTGTGTATTTTCAATTCCTAAAAATAGGCTGTTGCATTGCGGTAGTAACAAAAAAGGAAAAGAGGGGTTTAGGATGGGGGAAGTTGTTGTCCGCAGTTAGTGCAGAAGGTGCCAGATTCATTGTTAGGTGCGCCGCAGTGAGGGCAGTACCTTGTTGCTTGTGTTGGCGGCGGAGATGTGGGGGGTACAGCGTAGGGTGGCGGTTGTGTTTGGGCAGGTTTTAGGGAGAAGAAAGCTAAGGCAGCGATAAGCCACGCAATCCAAATCAAAATCAGACCCACAGCAATTATGGTTAGCACGGCACCCCAGAAAAGTAGTGTGCCTGCGGTTCGGAAGCCGTTTTCACCTGACTTATCCGCCAATATATTGAATGCACGTCGGAAGTTAATTGCCATTAACAGGTAGAAGGCGAAAGCAACGATTAGGATTACGACGGTTATTATGATGGGTCCTATTGTAGCTAAGGCTCTGGCGGGGGTAGCGATTGTGAAAATACCTGCGAAGCTTACTACGGAAAGTACTGAAACCGCTATCGCGCCGATGATGCCAAAGATTAAGCCCTTAATTGCTTGCTGATAGATGCTTGGGTCTTTATAGTAGTCTGAGAGGTTTTTCATGCCTACGAACAGCAAGATGATGCCTATGATGCCGAGTACAGGTACGAAGCTGAGAAACAGCATCAAAGACCCTATTGCCGCTAAAGTCTTGCCTGAGTCAACGTTTGAGCTCAAATTCAAAATTCCTCAATTAAAAGGCAGATAAATAAGAATAAAAGCTTTTGCAGCCACCGCTTGCTTGATTTCTACTCAACATTAATAATTGGTGCAGCATTGAACCAAAAGGAATGAGAAGAAACATATGAACGGCGATGTAGAATCATCTTACAAGCAGCTTTTAGCTAAAAACAAAGACCCCACGGTGCTGGGCAACGCGGAGGCAGTGGTCCACTGGGATATGGAAACGATGATGCCGCCCAAAGCAATAGAGCAACGCGGCGAACAGCTAGCGCTGCTTAGCCGACTGCACCATAAACTCGCCATAGACCCCGAAATCGGGGCACTCCTAAACACAATCCAAACCAGCCCCAACTACGACTCAATGGGGCAAATCGAGAAACGCAACATTCACCTCATAGCAAAAACCTATCGTGAACAGATCGCGCTGCCTGAGCGGCTGGTAGGCGACTTGGCGATGCAGGAAGCCGTAACCGTTAACAACTGGAAAAAAGCCAAAGCCAAACGCGACTTTAACCTCTACAAAGCAGACCTGCAGAAGCTTTTCGATTTAAGTCTAGAGGCAGCGGAGATTTTGATGAAAGCAAAAGGCACCAAAACCCCCTACGAATCCTTAATTGACAACTTTGAGCCCAACATGTCCGCAGACGCCATCACCGCCACATTCACCGAACTTCTCGGCGGGCTTAAGCCGCTCATAACCAAAATCGAGGATTGCCAAACCCAACCTGACGCCGCCCTTCTATCAACTCCAGTGCCAGTAGAGGAGCAACGCCGCATAAGCCAACTCATCACCCTAACCTTGGGTTACGACACAGCATCGCCCGCCGCCTGCGGACGAGTAGACGAAACCGAGCACCCCTTCACCACAGGCTGCTACAACGACGTCCGCATCACCACCCACTACTACCCCAATAACTTCGCCAGCTCCCTTTTCTCGGTGCTGCACGAGTCGGGGCACGCTATCTACGAGCATAATCTAAACCAAGAGTGGATGTATCAGCCTGTTGGGGCTACCTGCAGCTACGGAATCCACGAGTCGCAATCGCGCTTCTACGAAAACATCGTAGGGCGCAGCCGCGAGTTCTGGATGGGTTTTCTGCCTCAAGTTAAAACCGTGGCGCCCAGCCTGGGTGGGTTGCCGCTTGACGACTTCATACGGGCAATTAACCGTGTGGAGCGCTCCAAAATCAGAATCGAAGCCGACGAAGTCACCTACAGCATCCACATAATCATCCGCTTCGAGCTTGAACGCGACCTTTTCGCAGGAAAAATCAAAATCGACGAGCTCCCAGGGGCGTGGAACCAGAAATACCAAGACTACCTCGGCGTGGAGGTCCAAAACGACAGCGAAGGCGTGATGCAGGATACGCATTGGGCAAGCGGGTTGTTTGGGTACTTCCCCAGCTACGCGTTGGGCAACATCTACGACGGACAACTCTACGACTCGATCAGTAGAGATGTGCCTGACTGGAAAAGCCAGCTATCAGTAGGCAACCTCAACGCCGTAAATGAGTGGTTGAAAAAAAGCATACACAATAAAGGCAACCGCTACAACCCCGAAGAACTCATCCGGCTTGTCACGGGAAGCCGCTTAAACTCGGCGCCGTTTATCAGATATCTGTCGATTAAGTACGGCGACCTTTACGGCTTTTAGAAGATTTGTCGTTGTTTGAGTTCCTTGTAGACGTAGATAACCAAGTATATTGCGACGGAGCCGATGGCGAGGTAGATGCCGCTGTAGCCGATAGCTGCTGCCATTCTAGAGTTAAAATTGGCTCCGCTCCAGATGGTTAGGTTTGCTCCGTAGAGGAAAAGCAGAAAACCAGCAATGAAGGCAACTAACAGTACCCAGTCTATGCGAAACATATTGGTCCCCATTGAATTAGGTTTGAATAGAAGACCTTGAAATATAAATATTTATAACCAAAAAATATGGGTTGGGTCTGCATCGCCTAACTTACGCTAATACCCCGATAATTTAAAGTAATGAAATCATCGGAAAGTAGTTATAGCATAGTTCTTCCGATTTTATTTATAGATGAAATGTTAAACAGACACCGCCTAAACTAACCTAATGTCAGGAACAGACGTTAAAAAGCCTGAAAGCCGCAACACACTCATAAAATAATTTCTGAATTCTGCTAAAAAAATAAGTTGCACATGTTGACCTCATGATAGGCGACAAGATAGGACCAGTTGGTCAAGCATTCGCCAATGGCTTAACCACCCTCTCAGGGGTCACACAACGTTGCTGGCTGTTATCCGCCCTAACCTGCCGCCAAAACCTCACGGCTCATAGGGCCCAAGGTCACATTAAAAAATATGGCGGACACAGGCAAAATCTTCGGTCCAGCCCAAGCCGCAGTCGCCAAAGCCATAGCTGACGCCGCAGAAGGAAGGGGTCATACCCCAAGACAAGGTCGACGACAGGGTCATAATCTGCAGCGTGTTCATTCACCCGCAGGCAGAGGACTATCGCAAGAGCTACCAATACAACTACGAAGCGACAAAAATGGCTCTGCAACGCGCTATAAAGAAGTACCCGTCACTGGACAAAATCAACTATAATAAAGATCGCGCGAAGCACCCAATCATGGACTTTAAAGTTCCACGTCTATAGCGTCCACGGTACCTCCAAATCGCCCTTGATGCACCAAACCTTGAGGCGGCCCTAAAAGCCATTGAGCAGTTGCCGGGCAGTGATAGAATAGTCCTTGAAGTCGGAACTCCACTTATCAAAGGGTATGCACAAAAGTCATAAACGACATAAGAAAAAAGCCCCAAGACAAATTAATAATCGCAGACCTCAAAACACTTGACGTAGGCAAAATCGAAACAGACATAGCATATGAAGACACTGCTGATGCAGTGGTAGCAGCAGGCTTAGCTCCCTCAAAAACCTTAGACTCAACCGTGCAGGAAGCCAGACACTTAGGAAGCTACGCTGTAATCGATATGCTAAAGAAGAGTATCTTGCAAAACTTAAATCCCTAAAAGATTTGCCGGACATCGTGGTCCTACACAGGAGGCATCTACCAAGAAAATGGAAGAAGCAGCGGTTAGAACGCATAAAACATATCCGAGAAGCCTTCCCAAACAATAAAATCCTCATTGCAGTTGCAGGCGGCATAGTTTCAGAAACCGCAAAGGAAGCACTTGAGAAAGGCGCATATATCCTCATCGTTGGCAGATAATTCACCCAATCCAAAGACGTTAAACGCTCAGTTCGAGACTTCCTTGAATTGACACCCGCCATGGCCGAAGACGTCGACTTATACAGAGTTCACACCGAATAAACAAAAGACCAGAGCGGAAATCAACTCAACTCTTCTATTTTTGCAAGTTTTATCTTGCAAGTTTTATGGATATGTAGGCAACTAAAAACAATATAGCCGTAATTACGAATATAGGCAAATAAACGAATTGCTTAGGCAAATAAGAAAAGTAGCTCGCTAAGAATGGCCCGAGAAAAGCGCCTACTGCAAGGCCCAAGTTTACCATGCCGTCGAATAATCCTGCTTTGCCCTGTGGAATAATCTCCATTGACAAAGCAAGCATCATGATGTAGTACATGGAGAAAACAAACCCCAATCCCACGAGTATAACACAAGTTAATATCACAGGGAAAATGGCGAAGGAGACAACCGCAACCAAAATAAAAACGAGGAAACTGCGAAGGAACATGTAACGGGGCATTTGGCGCTTGTTATCTAGTGAAGATTTAGCCCGGATAAGAAAGTAACCTAAAGCGGCTCCAATGGAGCAGAGAATGAAAGCAAAATATACGTACTGTTGCTGTCCCTCGAAGAGGTGAAGCAGGTAAATGGGCAGTGGAGTAAATAATGTGCTTGAGGCAAGAGAATACAAAACTATAGCAACTGCGAATTTTGAGAAACTTTCGCGTTTAAGTGAGCCACGCCATTTTAGTCCGTCCATGATTCGGGAGGATCTCTCAAAACCACGGTGTGCCAACTCAAGCGACCGCTCAAGACCTACAAGTCGCCGCTCGAAAATCATTATGGGGTCAGTAATTAACCGCACCGCCAACACAAAGGAGACGACGTTTAAGCCGCAACACAAGTAAAAGGTGTAAGTGATCAAAGTGGGGATAGCAACTGTGGAAGCAAAGATAATCATGCCTGCCGCTAAGCCAGCTATGAACCCGATTTCGGTTACGCCCTCATAGAGCCCAAAGGAGTGTTCCCAGTCGGTGCGGCTATAGTGTTCGGTAACTAACACATTTTTGGGGGATTCGTGGGCGACGTGTAGCATCTGCATGACGATGTAGAGGCCTATGAATACTAAGAGGTTTTGAGCGAAAGGCAAAGACATCAAAAACAGGATTATGGAAATAGAGCCGAAGCTAAGTAGTATGAAAGCTTTGTAGCGGCGTTTTTTATCACAGAGATGTCCCCAAAAGTACGATGTGGGAATGGAACAGAAAATGGCTATGGATGTCATTATGCCCAAAGTCATAAGTGGTCCGCCAAGGAGGCTTGTGTCTTGGAAAGTAACAACGTACAGCGGAATGAAAACTGTTAGTAACCCAAACGCCATATCGTGGAAGAAGAAGCCAAGCCGCCACATAGCAAGAGCACCACAGTGAAGGGAGATAAAATGTTTCCTAGCTGAGAAATCAGAATTGTGCTTGAAATCTCCAGCTGAGAGAAGACAAAAAGGCAAGTAATATTTGGATAAAACTGAAATAGCGTTAAAAATACTACTTAACCATGGAAGAGAGTGGCGCGAGACCTTTTGCAATCAGCCCATCTATCAAGAGGTTAATAATAGTCACCACACTAATTGGGTACACAGCGCTGATTTTGTATCTCCTCTACGTTGTGGGTATACCCCAACTGGTAGGAGTCGTTGAGCAAACAAACCTATCACTCTACATGCTAGCTATCCTAAGCCTCATGGTTTCTATATTCTTCAACACCATGGTATGGCGTCAACTCCTTAGCGCCCTTCAAATCAAAATCACCCTGCTTCGAGCATTCAAACTTTACTGGGTCGGCATATTCATAGACAACCTAATCCCAGGAGGCTGGTCAGGCGACCTCTTCAAAGCCTACCTGCTAAACAAAGACCCCAACATACAAAGCGGAAAAGCAGTCGCATCGGTAGTCGCCAAAAACATGTACGAAGCAGTATTCAACCTCGGAGGCATGATTTTCGCGCTTACACTGCTGATCATAAACTACCGATTGGAAACTTCATTGCTTATAAGCCTAGGCAGCATAATCCTGCTTCTCACGTTACCGCTTGCAGTACTACTTTTAGCAAGCTTCAAACCAGTAGCAGCCAAAAAGATAGTAACACACTTATTTAACAGCCTGAGTCGCATCTTCAAAAACCGTGCTACTCTTGCAACCCTTGAAGGCAAAGTGGACAAAGCGTTAGGCGACTACCACGAAGGCATGAAAATACTTCTCAAAAAACCCCAAATGCTAATCAAACCAATCTTATTTTCTTTTCTGGGATGGTGCTTTGAAATCATCACCCTGCTCTTCGTGTTTGCCGCGCTCTCACAGCTGATTCCAATTGACAAAGTCGTAATCGTAAAATCCATTGCCGGCAACTTAGAATCGCAAGGATACGCCTTTGTAGGCTACGCCCAAATAATAACAAGCGAAATCTACCGTACACTTGGCGTACCCTTTGCCGTCGGCGCTTCCGTGGCGCTTTTGGGCGGCGTATTGATTTTCTTCTTAAAAACCATCATTTCCTATATGACATTCCATTTTACCGTTATCTCGCCTAGAGACCCCAAAACACCAAACATGAAAAAGCAAAATGACCCCAAAACAGACAAAGAGATAACTGACCAGCAACCGCCGATTTGTGAGAGACGGGAAAACACAGACAATAGATAGCCATTAAAACTTAGGCTAATTGCCAGCCGTAAATTGTTATTTCTGATGAATTACATTTTCAGGGGATAAATACTTAATAGAGAGACCAGCCAACTTACATATTCCGCTGGAGAGTTAATCAGTATGGCAAAGTTCAAAGTCATAGTTTCCGACCCACAAGCGGGAACATCCAAAGTCGTAGAGCTGGAAGAAGCACGCGCAAGCCCATTCATAGGGAAAAAACTGGGCGAAACCATAGACGGCGCAGCTGTTGATATGCCAGCACACAAAATCCAACTTACAGGCGGTAGCGACAGCGACGGCGTGCCAATGAGAAACGACGTCCACGGAGGCGTCCGCAGAGCAGTAGTGTTAAGCGGTGGCGCAGGATACAACCCAACCCGTAAAGGTGGACGCAAAAGAAAAACCGTCCGAGGCGAAGTAATTACCGACGAAATCGTCCAAATCAACGTAAAAATTGTTGACAGACCCGCCCAAGTAACTGCCCCAGCTAAAGCTGAGTGAGCAGTAGACCAGGCTTTTTATTTAAGCCTGCTTAACCCTTATAAACTCCATAACTTATTCTTTTTACTCGTTTCCAATTATTCACAGAAGAGAAGAACCACATGAGTAACGCCAAAGCCCTACCCAAGCAGCCAGAAGTCAACATAGGCACCATCGGTCACGTTGACCACGGCAAAACCACTCTTGTCCAAGCGTTAACAGGCACTTGGGCGTCACGTCACAGTGAAGAACTCAAAAGAGGCATCACCATCAAACTTGGCTATGCAGATATGCCCATTTTCCAATGCACCAAGTGCCCGCCACCCAACAACTACACCATCCAACCAGTCTGTGAAAAATGCAACTCACCCGCCGAGTTTGTGCGCGCAATAAGCTTCGTCGACGCACCCGGACACGAAGCGCTTATGGCAACAATGCTTTCCGGAGCAGCCATCATGGACGGCGCCATCCTCGTCATCGCAGCCGACGAGCCCTGCCCGCAGGCTCAGACCCGCGAGCACCTTGCAGCGGCAGAAGTCAGTGGCGTGAAAAACATCATTATTGTTCAAAATAAAATCGACATCGTAGACCGCCAACGCGCGTTGGAAAACTACAAGGAAATTAAAGAGTTCGTTAAAGGGACTGTAGCGGAGAACGCACCCATCATTCCGATTTCGGCGCAGCGATGCATAAACGTCGATGTCCTATTAGAGGCTATACAAGCCATCATCCCAACGCCACACCGCAATCCCGACGTGGCACCGTTAATGTATATCATCCGCTCTTTTGACATTAACAAGCCAGGCACAACCATCGACGACATAGAAGGCGGCATCATCGGCGGAACCATCGTGCAGGGAAAATTTGCTGTCGGTGAAGAAATTGAGATTCGCCCAGGCATCATGACGGAACGGGAAGGCAAAACCGTTTACGACCCATTGGTTAGCGAAATCGTCAGTCTACACGCTGGAGAGAAAAACGTCAAAGAAGCCACCTGCGGCGGACTCGTCGGAGTAGGCACTCTGCTTGACCCATCCTACTCTAAAGCAGATGGCTTAACTGGAAGCATTGCAGGCAAGTCAGGCATGTTGCCGCCCACCGTAACCGAAATCACTATGGACACTTTCGTACTTGAACGCGTTGTAGGCAGCAAGGAGTTGCAGAAGGTCGAGAAAATCAACCCTGATGAGGCGTTGCTGCTACACATCGGTGCAGCGGTTAACGTGGGCAAAGTTATCAACATAAAGCAGAA
The DNA here is from genome assembly GCA_963810275.1 of uncultured archaeon. Lineage (GTDB taxonomy): Archaea > Thermoproteota > Bathyarchaeia > Bathyarchaeales > Bathycorpusculaceae > Bathycorpusculum. The sequence continues at coordinate 109,753 of CAWENF010000019.1, read as the reverse complement.
CCAACTGAAAGTCAAATTAACAAGACCTATTTGCGCCCTACCGGGCAGCCGAGTTGCCATCAGTAGAAAAATCACTGCCCGATGGAGACTCATCGGGTATGGGCTCATAAAATAAAGCGGTTTAGCCTCTCACTAAGCCCTTTCTTTGCAAGAAATCATGGGCTTTCTGCAGTACATCTTTGGCGTTTTTAAACGTTAATTTATCGAGGGCTTGCTGGTATGTGAGCCAAGTGTAGCCGATGTGCTCAAAAGATATGGTAACTTCTTCGGTTTGAGATTCGATTATGTAGAACACCACTTCTTTGTTGATGTTTTGTCCTTGGCGGCGGTAAAAGTAGTTTATTGATTCACGGAAGTCGCCTATGAACTCTGCGTGGGTTATGCCTGTTTCCTCCATCATTTCCCTAATGACGGTTTGCTTCTCTGTTTCATTGTGCTCAACGTTGCCTTTAACGAAGTCCCAGTGACCCCCTGTATAGTTAAGCAGAAGGTATCGAGTTAACTCTTGATTGTTAATGTATATAACTGCGCCACAGGATTTTTCACGGAGCACTAACAAGTCACCTAATCTGCACCAATTCATTAATTCTTAATATTTAAAGTAGTAGTAGACCCTATGGAGCCTTGCCCTAGCAAAACCTTTAAGCTCACAGGCACAGTTACAAAAACAAGGAGCTCCTGCATGTGTCGTCACAGAAACGCCCAGCTCAACCCGTTAAAGTGATTTTGGATTCTAATTCATTCTTCATACCTTTAGAGTTCAAATTGGACATTTACGATGGAACAAAGCGGTTGTTGACTCGAAACGTTGATTTTGTGCTGCTTTCTGTGGTTAAGCGTGAGTTGGAGCTGTTGGCTGAGGGTGATGAGCCGAAGGTGCAAAGGCAAGCTAGTTTTGCTTTGCGTCTATCAAAAAAATGCCGGCTGGTGGCTGTGGACTCTAAAGACGAAGGAGTAGATGACGTAATTGCACGAGTGGCGAAAAACTGGGGTAGCCCCGTTTTAACAAATGATATTGCTCTTCGAAGGAGGCTAAGAGATATAAGTGTGCCAGTGATTTATCTGAGACAAAAATCTCGGTTAGACATTGACGGGTTGATATTGTAGATGTTCAAATTAATTACTCTTCAAGATACCATCCGTATTCCACCCGAAACCTTCGGTAACCCACTGGAGAAAGTGGGCAGAGACCAAGTTAAACATAAATACGAAGGTATAGTGGACGAAGAATTAGGATACGTCATAGCTGTTACAGGCATAGAGGTAAGCCCCATTGGGAAGATTATCCCAGGCGACGGCGCAACATACCACAAAGTAAGCTTTTCCCTTCTCACATTCTACCCAATCATACAGGAAGTCGTGGAAGGCGACGTAGTGGAAATCGCAGACTTCGGCGCATTCGTCCGAATCGGGCCAGTCGACGCACTTCTCCACGTCAGCCAACTAATGGACGACTACATTAGCTACGACGAAAAACAGGGCGTGCTTTTGGGCAAAGAAACCAAACGTAAACTCAGCAGCAGCGACCAAATCCGTGCCCGCATCACCGCAGTCTCACTTGGTAGAGCAGGCAGCAGCGGCAAAATCGGTATAACAGCAAGACAACCATTCTTGGGAAAACTTGATTGGCTAAAAGAAGACCAAAGCGGCGAAAAGAAACCAGCTGAAGCCCCAGCCAAAGCTTAGGAGACAGAAAAAATGAGCGAGAAAGCATGCACAAACTGCCACTTCATCACCAAAGAAAACGTGTGCCCAAAATGCAAATCCACAAGTTTTAGCGAAGACTACGCCGGTTTAGTAGTCATGTTTGATCCTGACCACAGCGCCGTCGCTAAAGCCATGAATATAAAAGAGAAAGGAAGATACGCCCTCAAAGTCCGCTAAGCAAATAGCTTCTTAACTTAGCAGTCCCTCTTCTATTTTTGATGTTTAACGAATGAAAGTAGAGTACACTCTAACCCCTCGCCTACGTGTCTTCTTCAAGGAACCTTTTGGAACACTGATTTTGGGATCCCAACAGGATACTATGAGGAAACTTCAGGAAAAAACAACCAAAGAAAAGCCACTTGCGATAGTGGCGGTAGGCGATGTAGTGAGCCAGAGTCTTCACGAGTTCAACTTTGACCCGCAGCTTAGTATATTTGACGGCAAATCCCTGCGGCACCAGCTCATGCCAGAGCAGGCGGAGGTGGAGAAAACCGTTTATGTCAAAAATCCTCAGGGTACCATAACAGAGGAGGCAGCCGTCGCAGTTAAAGCGGCGCTAGAGAGTGGTGTGCACACACATATAGTAGTTGACGGCGAAGAAGACCTTCTGACACTTCCCGCAATCTTGTACGCACCTGAAAAAGCGTTCATTGTTTATGGGCAGCCATATGTAGGTATTGTGGTTGCCGAATCGACGAAAACAATGAAAGAGCAAGTAAAAGGCTTCCTAAACGAGATGAAATCTTCGAAAAGCTAAATAAGAAGAATACTGTTTGAATTTACGCCTTAAGTGAAGACAATGCAAATCAAAATTGAATCATCCAAAGTAAACCCGCTTCTTAAACGGACAGAAGTAGGCTTCACTATTATTCATGGTCCAAAAGAGAAAACTCCACATAGAATGGAAGCCAAGAAAGCCGTTGCCGTAGAAATGAAAGTAGGCGACGACGTTGTATATATTAAACGTATGCGTACCAAAACCGGAACCACCATAACTCAGGGAGTAGCTAACGTTTACCAGTCCGTTGCTCAGGCTAAACTAGTTGAACCCGAATACATCCAAAAACGGAATAACCCAGAAAAACCTAAGGAAGAGGCGACTGCATAATGGCACCAAAAGGCGGAGCCAAACCCGACGCAGCTAAGAAAGGCGAAGAGAAGAAAGATAAGAAAGCCGAGTCAAAAAGCGGTGTTAAAGATATGTATAAAGTTGAAGGGGAAAAACTTTCACGTGCACGCCCAACCTGTGAACGTTGCGGTCCAGGCTACTTTATGGCAGACCATCACGACAGGTACACATGCGGCCACTGCGGTTTTACTCGCTATAAGCAGAAATAAACAGTTTTAAATCCCTCAACCGCACTATTTCTTTTTTGACCTAACATGCTCAGAGTAAATGTAGTGTTATCCAGTATTTCAGCAGAACGTTTCTGGGATATTCGCAAGCCTGTTCCGCCCATACAAATCAGCACAAACATCAATGTGGTGGGGATGGAGAAAAAACAAGATGAATCATTGGAAGTACCTTTCGTGCTATCCATAATTTACAATCCTTCCATAGCCCAGTTAAGCCTCAAAGGCAACGCTTATGTGGTCGGCGAAAAAGATGATGTTGACAAAGTCCTAAAAGACTATGAACAGAAAAAGCCGCCGGCACCCATAATTGTCCAATCCATCTCAAATGTTGTGTTCATAGAATCAGTTTTGATATCACGTAGCCTCAACATTCCACCGCCTATTCCACTGCCCCAGATTCCAGAAGCAGGCGCAAAACCTCCAAGCTCAAAACTATCCGGCAGAGACTACAGTCGCTAAACCAAAGTTTTCAAATTCATTTCTTCTCAATTTTTCAAATGCTGATTTTATAAAAAGACGTTCGAACATCTGGCAATAACAATTTCCGATAATACATTCCTTAGAATTACGGCGCGCCCAAATAATGAATCTTGGGCTATCTTGGAACCGATTATAACAACCACCGCAATCAGCCAGCAACTTATCCAAGATTCAGACGCCAAAAAGCCAACGTTAGAATTTAAACTAAAGAAGCAGCAAGAAAACCAACTATTAAAACTATCAAAAGACAAAAACAAATTTTGCACTAAACAAAAACAAGGAAAATAAAAGAAAAGAAACGAGTTACTTCAATGGCACATACATTGAAGAACGAGACGCACCGATACCAGGAGTTCCATGCCTAACCGGTTTGTTAGTTATGGCAAATTCTCCGAGGTAGTGACCGATCATCTCTGGGCGTATTTCCATGGCGACGAAGTCTTTGCCGTTGTGCACGCTGATCTTGACACCAACCATTTCTGGGAGGATAATCAAGTCGCGTACATGGGTTTTGATTCCACTTTCTTTTGTGGCTTTTTTACCTTCTTTTGCTGTGCGTAGCTTTTCAAGCAGGATACGTTGTTCGGGTGTAAGTCCACGTTGTAGACTTCTGCGTTGGCGGGATGGAAGAAGGTTAATGAATTCGTCCATGGACATTGCTGATAGACTTTCAATGCTGTGTCCGCGGTAACTAAATTCTTTCGGCATATTCTATTTCTCCTTTAATTTTTTAACCTCTAATGGCTCGTTTCTTTTTCTGTCCTGGGCCACGGGCGGCGATTAAGCCTACTTTCTGTCCTGGAGGTGCACCGTGACTTGTTGTTGTGGTTCTGCGGGCGCTACGTTTGCTGCTGCCGTAGGGGTGAACAGCGGGAACCATTTTGCGACCGCTGGTGCGTGGGTACTTATGGCCTTTGGCTTTCATCTGATGGTATTTCTCGCCTGCTTTAAGGAACGGCTTCTCGATCCGTCCCGAAGCGGAAATAACTCCGACTGTTGCTAGGCAGTAATCATTAACGTAACGGGTTCTTCCCGAGGGCAAACGGATCATTGTGCCTTGGGGGGTATGACCGACGACTGTTGCGTATGCGCCTGAGCTGCGGGCCATTTTGCCTCCGTCGCCTGGACGAAGTTCGAGGTCGCAAACTAATGTTCCTTCAGGCATCTTGCCCAATGGTAGGATATTGCCGATTTCAGCGTAGGCTTTACCTCCGTAGGTGATTTCTTGTCCAATATATATTCCTTCGGGTGTGATGCTGTAGATAGATGAGCCGTCTTCAAATTCGATGAGAGATAGTGGTGAGCCACGTCCGGGGTCGTGGAGTAAGTCAACTACGACACCAACGAGTTCAAGTTCGAATGATTCTTTTGGTGCAATTGTCGGATATTTTGCTGGTGCTACACGTTTGTGAGTTGAGGCGCGGAAGTTTTGACCGCCACGTCCTCTTCTTTGTACACGGATGCGTTTTCCCATAATTCAAGCCTTCATTGGTTAGAGGATACCTAGTTTGATTGCTACGTCGGAAGCTCGGTATTCGGGTTTTAGCCTCACGAACGCTTTTTTGACGCCTTGTGGAGTGACCAGCAAGTTAACTTTATCAACTTTAACTTCATACATGACTTCAACTGCTTTTTTGACGTCTGCTTTGCCTGCTTTGTAGCTGACGATAAATATGAGTTTGTTGTCGCGTTCAACCATGACGCTGGCGGATTCAGTCATCAGCGGGTAATTGATTACTTCATCTGGCTTCATTATGCGGTTTCTCCATAAATGCTGAATAATTTCTCGATGGCACCGTTAGTCCACACCGTGAGTCTGCCTGGGTGTGTCCCTGGGGCAAGCATTTCGGTATTAAGACTTGTTACGGTCGTAACTTGCACGCCAGGGAGGTTAGCTGCTGCATTTGCAACGCTGCTTCCTGCGTCAACCACCACGATAAGGGGTCCGACTGCTTGTTTCATTTTTCTTCCTCTATGTTTACCTTTGCCGGCGCGTATGTTGCGACTCTCTTTGACACGAGTGAGTTCTGCGTCGAAACCAAGTTTAGAAAAAACCTCCTCAACTTCTTTGGCTTTTGCCAAGTTTTCGAATGCACTATCGACCACAAGCGGCAGGTTAACGACTGCCTCGATTTTGTGGCCACGTCTAACAACTATGTCTTTTTCTGCTGTTGCAGCAATGGCAGATGTTAGGGCGAGTTTAGCTTCTTTTTTAGGTATGTCTTTAACTATGATTTTTTCTGCGCGTGGGGGGTGTGGTTGTCTGCCTTTGACTGTGCTTGGGGCAAATGCTGCTTTGCCACTGCCGCCTTTTACGCGGGGAACTCTTGCGATCCCGCTGCCCGTGCCGCGTGATTCTGCGGTAGTGCGTTTGCCGGCCATGGGGTCTCTGCCTTGTGGCTGGAGCCTGTTGCTTTGTATGGCTAGCACTGCGCGTTTGATTACGTCTGGGCGGATAGGGGTTGAGAATACTTTAGGCAGATTTATGGTGCCTGTTGATTTACCCTGTAAGTCAAAGATTTCTGCGGTTTTCTGTGCCATAGTCTATCTACCTATTTCCCTTGTGGTGACTCTACTGAGATATATGTCACTTGTGGTGGTTGATCAGGGGTTTCTGTGGGTGGACGTGCGGGTACGCGTAGGCGGATGGTACGTTTTTCGGTGCCGGGTATGCTGCCTGAGATGAGGATGTAGGGACCCTTGATTTCGCCGTAGCGGATGAAGCCGCCTTTAACAGTGACTTCTTTGCCATCTTTACCGATTTTGAGAATACGTTTGTTGAATTCGATGCGTTGGTGATAGCCCATTTGGCCAGCGCGGGCCACGCTGTACATTATGTGATGGGGATTCCATGGACCCAAAGTGGCGATGCCGCGTTTGGTTTTTCTGCCTTTGTGTTGCAGTCTGGTTACTCCCCAGCGTTTAACTGGACCTTGGTAGCCTTTGCCTACAGTTACCCCTGCGATGTCGATGAATTGTCCGTCTTTGAAAACTTCTTCGGGTGCGACGGTTCGTCCAAGTAGTTGTTTAGCGTATTCGAATTGCTGTGGGATTGTTCCGCCGCCGATTTGGATTTCCATTGACTCTGGTTTCTTTTTAGAGAGAGCGGTTTGGTTTGGATGTGTGGCGGTTATGACGCGAACGACGTCTGTTTGCTCGAGGTTTTGCTGGATTTTCTCAAGCATAGCGTCTGTGTCAAACGCTTCTGGCAAAACTAAAAGTCTATTTAGGCTTGCCGGTGGCTCTTTCATCCAGGCCTCTGTTACGTTTTTGAGTCCGTATGGTGTTTTTTGGTAAGTTCTGATGCCGCACACCAGAATTGGCGGGGTTTCTAGTATGGTTGCTGCTCGCATGACTTCTTTTCCGAAGTGGGGTGATCTTTTTCGGTCTTCGATAGTGAAGATGTAGGTCATGCCTGCTTTGTAGGCTGAGAAACCTAGAAGTTTTGGTGAATCTGATTTTATGTTTGGCCAGTATCTTATTCTTGCCACTGGTTTTTTAGCTCGTTGCCTAGGTAAATAAGCTAGTGAACCATGTCTTGGAGCATGATGTTTTCGATGTCCCATAGTACTTCCGCTTCGCGCCTTTAGCAATAAGAAATTGTAGTTATAAATGTTGCCGTCACAAACGTAAAAGCCGCTTTATGGTGTTTAAAAACTAACTTAGGGCTTTTTTGCTGGTTTTCGATGACCATATTGCATGTAGTGTGTAGTAATCGTTTGCAACACTATAAAAGCATTGGTTTTTTTTAGTTATTGCTGTGGAACCCTTTTTTTGACAACAACAATCGCTTGGGCCCAAGTTTCTGTTTTATCGTCTGCATGAGGTGTAGAATGAAGACTGTTTGCAAAAGATTCAGCAAACAGTAAAAAAAGACATCTTACTTCCTTCGCCCAAATCCGATACAACTTCTACTCACCAGATCCATAACAGGCCAACCCCGAGTGGTTAGTCGCTATATGAGTAATGGTTGATTATCTAACTATCTCTTGTGTGGGAACCTCAGGAGCGGGAATGGGTGTTGCTGACGGTGCATTAAGCACTCCGGTGTATCTTAGGTACACATCTGCAATAACAATAGCAAAATGGCTATTGACGGCGGCGATTAAGATTGTTTTCTTCATTAAAACCTTCCTGTTAAGCATTAAGTTATGGCTGACTAACTATATCGCGCTTGCAGAAGAACGTATAAGTTCTCCAGTACTTGCCCCTAAAAAACGAGATGAAAGATGCATGTTGATCTCCGTATACAAAAACATCAACAAAACACAGTTTGAAACTTTAAAAGCATCCAACCGCTCATTTTCCAATTGACCATTATGCAGATAAGCGAATTCCAAGAAATGATGAAAACCCTCTACGGACCCCGCGACACAGTCCGCGGAGCTGATGGCACCTACACCTGGCTCTTTGATGAAGTCCTTGAGCTGGGCAAGGAACTCAAAGGCAGCGACCGCGTGGCAATCGAGAAAGAGTTTGCGGATGTCCTTGCATGGCTGGCGTCGCTGGCAAACATCATAGACATTGACCTTGAAAAAGCCGCCCTATCAAAATACCCGCACAAATGCCCTAAATGCCAAAGGTCACCGTGTCAATGCAGGTTCTAAGTCAGCCTTGTTTGCCCGATGCCTGTCTGTAGCCAAACATAGCGACGACTCCCCCTGCGCTCCACCACACATTCCGATTTGAGAAGCCGCAGATGATACATGACGACATAGTATTTCAGGCTGGTTTGTTTAGCAATTTTAGTTGCGCTAAACGGCTCCCGATCCAACACAACCAAAATCTTTGAGCGAGCAGAAAGCCCGCTGCGATACGTTTCGGATGCTTTTGAGCTGAGCGTTAGGATGCCAAGTTTCCTTGATAGGATGCCACCTACCAGATTAAGGCGCTGTCTAAATTGAAAAGCTTATCCTAACCAAAATCAAACAGCTTCGCCTGCTTAGGCTTCTTGTTGTCAAACATCAGCTCCAACTCCGCCTTAATCAGATCCATACGCTGCGTGTAGTAGCTAGCCAACCCGTACTTATCCACCAGTTCCTGAGCAGCACCAAGATACTTCTCAATGTTACCTCGATACACTGTCAAAGTGAGCGCTCCGCCACAGCGCATACATTTGCCCCCCAACGGTAGACGTCGGTACTTGGCATTGCATGCTTTGCATCGGAATCCCTGAGTTGAGAACGCACGCATATTACCTACGATGTCACGCATCAAATGGCAGTTGAGAACTTTTAGCGCAACCTGTTTAGCGTCGACGGCATCGATTTTCTCTGCCAAAGAAAGCTGCATGTTGAGTTTTTCTTTCATGGATTTGAATTCTTTGTAGCTGCTATTTGCGTTTCCGAAGTTGATGTTTGTTGTGGGAGTGGTGAACTGGAAACCCTCAAACTGTCCTTCTGTGCTGAGACGATGGCTAATGGTGTCCATGAAAGCACTGACTTTACGGGATTCGTCTTTCTCCCATGTTTTACGGTAAAACTCAAGAGGATAAGTGTGACTGACATCAAAATCGTGGGCTTGGCGCTGCACCTCTTTGGTGTTGCAAAACGGAATCATAAGGATAGGGGCGTCCATGATGCCACCGATTTGGCTGGGCAAGAATACGCGGGAAAAGTTGATGAGGGTGTCTAAGGCAAGCATGATTGCGTCTTCGTCGCCGTCGCAGTCTCGGCGTTTGGCTGAGTGCCAGACGGGATGGGCATAGATGAGGTTGCGGTCGGTGTAACCGACGACTCTGCCAAGGATGCAGGCGCACGTGTGAGGTGCCAAGCCGAAGATGAGCATCCCCACCATATCGTCGGGGCTCTTGGCATTGTAGTAGGGAGAAAGCTTGTAGACTTTAGTGAGGAGTTCGTCAATAAAGCCTGCAATTTGCACAAGGTAGGTTCCTGCCGACTTGGGTATCACGACGTCTTGGATTTTTAGTTCACAGATCTGCTCTGGGCTGGTGAGGGGTAAACCGTAAGTGTCAGCCAAGTAACCCATTTGGCGCATCTTCTCAACAGAAACCCCGATTTCCTCAGGCGTGATGTGCGTGAGCGGTGCGTTTGTGCCGTCAAAACGAATCGTGCCGTCCTTGTAGGTTGATACTCCGTATTTGGCGCGCAGAAGCCCCTTCTCAATCAGCTCAGGCGTTTTATCGAAGTTGGTTAAACCTTTGACGCCACGAAGCATTTTGGGCGGCGGACAGCCTATATTTTTGCAAGCGGTATCAAGCAGTTTTTTAAAGTTCACAGTTTGCTTCTGGTAAAGAACCCCTTCGGCTTTGCATGTGCCACAGTAGCCTTCTTTTAGGGTTCTGCCACATCTCGGGCATGATTGCTCATGAACCGTTTCGGCGCTACAATTGTCACATTTGAGTTTAATTGTATAAGTTTTGCATTCCGGGCATTTGCGCCTCACCATCTCAACAGAAATGAGATTCTTTTTGGCTGCTGCACATAGGTCACGGTGACTGCCTCCCGCTAAACTGACAGGGAAGAGGACATGAACCATGGGGCGCATTTCGCGGTGTTTGGCTTTTTCGGGTCTGCCCATGCGTCCGCCTACGTAGGTGGGAGCTTTGTCTTTAACTGTGACGCCTGACAGTTTTGAAAGCAGCTCAAGCACCGTTTCCGCTTCGACAGACGCATCTATCCGTGATGTGCCCCAACCAAGCGTAAACGCAAATGCGGCGGCATCTTCGCCTGACATCACAATCTTATCCTCAACCAGTTTATGAGGAGCAAAGATTTTACGCAACACATTAACTACGTCTTGATCAACGTCACCTGTTATTTTCTGGGCATAACCATCCGCCGACTCGACATCACAGTTGGCTATCCACTTGCGTAGAACCTCCACATCCTTCGACTCGGTGAGGTTTGTCCAGTAAAATGTGCAGTTTGGTCCCAAAGGAACCCCCAGCGTCTGGCTTATGGAGATGGCTTCATTGGCGGCGGGTTTGTTTTTGAAGGGGTCATGTAGAAAATCTTCAAGGCGGCTATCTGGAATTTCGCATGCCTGCGCAGCTTTGCCTATGTCGCCGCCAAAGCTTGAGGCAACCGCGGCTTGAAGGTCTTTTGTCCACCACTCTTCCACGTAACCCGACGGTGGCAGACTCTTGTTACTGTAGAGGAAATCACCGAAGTCAATAAGCATGTCACCTAAAAAGAGGATTTTCTGGATTCTATCCTTAACTGAAGGAAAATTCTCAAGAGACACCCGCACCACGGAGCCGTCTTTTAGCAGAACCACGGGTTTCTCGATGCTGTCCACGGGCATGGTGACGCCTCCTTTACCGGGCAACTCAAGGCGCATCTGAGTGCCCGCGGCTAGAAAGCTCTCTACGACAAACATAGCGGCTGGGTGGATACCCACGGCTGAGAGCCCTGTGTTGCGTGAGCGGCCATATCTGAGTCGAAAGCCGCCACGGGTGGAGGGAAATGCAAAGATGGGTCTGCCGGCGATAACGTCGTCCATAAAGCCACCAGACTTCTTCTCCGATTTCTTTTTAAAATTTTTAAGCCAATCCCATTCGTGGAACCCAATTTTATCCACAATAACGAAAACCTTCTGGGCTCGGCCCACGATACCATCGTTTATGACACGCAGGGCTCCGCCGCGGACTCTGTTGGTTTCGATGCGTTCAAGGTTGCGGTATGATGAGACTTCAACGGGATCGGATTCTGTGCCTGTGCACTCAACTGGGACAAGATTTAAAGCTTTTCTGAGTTCGCCATCAGGAATGTGGTACTGAAAACGCCCCACGCTACGTTCGTAAACCCGCAACTCCTCTATGAAGCGGGAAATCTCCTCCTCCGTAGGTTTGTACATGTCAAGGTGCAAGGCGCGGCGCACATAGTCGCCCACCACCAGCGTCAGCGCCTGGTCGGTGCCGCCCGCACTGCGAATGGGCCCAGCGAAGTAGATGCCCAGATAACGGGTTTGGTCAGCATTCTTCTTAACCTTCACCTGCGCGATGCCCTGAATGGGCGCCGCTGTTAAGCCTTCAGTGAAAATTGCCAGCGCAGTACGGATCGCCTGTTCAGCCAGCTTTTCTTCATGACGTTCTTCGTCGGTTTGGGCGAATTTACCTTCGGCGATTTCTTTGGCCGCATAAAAAGCGATTTCTTCACGGGGCTTAGTTTTACTCAACTCACGGATGCTAACAGCTACACCTTTAGGGCCAACGAGTCCTTCGACGAGGTCAGCTATGTCCTGAGCCTCAATGCACTCCGTTTTCAATGCGGGGTCTAGCCCTCGGCTGCGGGCGGCGTCGCTGATTTCGTAGAGCTTTCTTAGCTCTGCTTCCATGCCTTGTACGTAGTCTCGGTATCCTTTACTTATGCCGCTTGTGATGTTCAAGTCAAACGCTCACTGCACAGTATATGCATCACTTGGTATTTTGGGCTTTCTAAAAAACAGCTAAAAATACTTTGACGCTTAGTGTTTAATGGCTTGGATAATCTGCAGGATGCGCTCGTTGCAGTCGCTTGATTCGGTCAAGTTGCCTGTAACAATTATGTCTGCCCCTGCCTCTGCTGCGGCTATCGCCTGGTCTTTGGAGCGGATGCCACCCCCCACTATGAGGACCACGTTGGTGGCGCTTTTGACTTGACGAATCATTTCGTGTGGCACGGGTTGAGTGGTACCAGAACCTCCCTCAAGATAAACAAACCGCATGCCAAAATACTGCGCAGCTAGGGCGTGGTCTGCGGCTAACTGCGGGTTTCTGTAAGGAATGGTTTTGGCTTTTCCGACTCTGCCCACGGTGCCGCCTTCGCCTACGATGATGTAACCCATTGGGATGGGTTCAATTTCGAACTTTTTGATGTAAGGTGCACCCAGGATTTGGGCGCCTGCTAAAAAGTAGGGTTCCTGAGAGTTAATCATAGACATAAACCAGATGGCGTCGGCGTGGCGGCTTATGCCGTTAACGTTACCAGGAAAAAGAATCGTTGGTATATCGACTTTGGCTTTTATTGCTTTGACAACTTCGTCAAGTTGGCTTTGTAACGCAACTGTAGAACCGCCAATCATGACGGCTGCGGTTCCGCATTTCTTTGACACTTCTGCAATGTGGGTGGCTTCATCTGGCGTGACATTCTCTGGGTCGATTAGGGTCATGTGGATTGAGCCGTCGACTTTGATTTTGTCTAGTAAGTACCGCTCGATTGCACCAACCATAGCTTTGGTCCTCTAAATGCCTTCAGCTGCAGGAGTTCTTTTCTGGCTGCCATAAACACGGTCCGTTAAAATGCAGTAAACATCTACTTCGCCCTGTGCGGGTTTTATGGTAAATTCCTCTTTAAGCCCGCAACTGCTGCATTGCGCAACGGAACGTCCGCCTTCTTCACGATAAATCTCTACGCGGACGGTTTCTTTGCCGCATGTGGGGCAAGAAAAGAACTTGGGAAGCTTTTTCTTTGGAATATGAACAACTTTTTTCCTTCGACGCCCCATCTAAACATCCTTCTATTCTTTTGAATAATGTTGCATTATTATTTATCCTTGTCCTTAAATACTTGCCTACTAACCATGAATGGGAGGCTGAATTCAGCGTGAAATTAACCCCTGCCTGTTTAAATATTGATTTTGCAGAAGCAGAAACCAGAATTTGCCGTTTCATAAAAGAATACATAGAAAACTTGGGAGCAGAAGGCGTAGTGCTTGGTTTGTCTGGAGGAGTTGACAGCACCACTATAGCTGCACTGGCAAGTAAAGCGTTGGGAGGCGACCGCGTCCTGGCGCTTTTAATGCCTGAAGGGGAAACCTTCAACCAAAAAGACATAAACGATTCAAACAAAGTAGCGGAGCAGTTCAAGCTGCAAACCCAAGTCTGTGACCTCACGCCCGTCCTCGAAAACTTTTACATGGGCATTCCCCCGTTTGACCCATCGGACAGGGTTTCCAAAGGAAACATCAAAGCCCGAACCCGCATGATTTATCTATACTACTACGCCAATCACCAAAAATGCATCGTCGCAGGTACCTCAGATAAATCTGAAACGATGATGGGATACTTTACCAAGTGGGGAGACGCCGCAGCCGACATAGCACCCATAATTGACCTCTACAAAACTCAAGTCCGCAGACTAGCCCACCACCTAGGTGTTCCAGAGGAACTCGCCATGAAACCCTCCACACCGTCACTTTGGCCAAACCAGCTAGCAGAAGCCGAACTTGAAATCAAATACGACACTCTGGACTTAATCCTCTTCGGGCTGGAACGCTTCATGGAACCAAAAGAAATTGCAGAGCAACTGCAAATCAAAGAAGCAATCGTCGGCCAAGTCAAAGATCGCTGGCTCTCAACCGAGCACAAACGCCGCATGCCACTTGCGCCGAAATTGGGGTTCCGAACGGTAGGAAATGATTTTAGACTACCCAGACATTTCTACTAGAAGGAAATACCAATGAAAAACAAGGTCAAGCTCGCCCTCTGCCAAATTACACCAAAAAGAGAAGACAAACAATCTAACTTCCAAAAAATCAAAGAACTCACTTGGAAGGCAAAAGAGCAGGGCGCAGACTTGGCAATTTTCCCAGAGATGTCCCTCACAGGCTACGTTCTCCACGACCAAGTCTATGAGCTGGCTGAGGTGATCCCTGGACCCTCCGTGCACAAAATTGAAGCACTAAGCAAAGCTACTGGCGTGCACGTTGTTTTTGGGATGCCTGAGGTCAGCGAGAAAACTCAAGCTACTATCTACAACACCGCCGTGCTGGTCAGCCCAGAAGGCTATGTGGGGAAGTACCGCAAAATGTATTTGCCAACTCATAGCGTGTTCGAGGAGAAACGCTACTTCCGACCCGGCTACCAACCTGCAGCTCTGCAGACCTCACTTGGGACTATTGGTTTAACAATTTGTTATGACGTATTCTTTCCAGAAGTCTTCAGGTTACCCAGACTTATGGGGGCTCAACTCTTAATCTGCATTTCAGCGTCGCCAGCCATACGCAGAAGCTACTTCGAAATCTTAACCGCTGCCCGCGCAATAGAGAACACTGCCTTTTTGGCTTATGTGAACCTTGGCGGAATGGAAGATGGCTTGCAGTTTTGGGGCGGAAGCCGTCTTGTGGGTCCAACAGGTGATGTTTTGGCCATAGCTAAGTACGATGTTGAGGATTTTGTGGTTACTGACGTGGATTTTGGTGATTTGAAAACTGCGGAGACTTTTATTCCGACTATTCGGGATCTTCGGCCTGAACTCTATGAGAAACTCAATGAGCTTTCTGAGCAGATTTAGACTTTTGCATATAAACTCTGCTTACTTTTTTGGTATCACAGGTGCATCACAAGGCTGTGATTTGGGTGAAATCACGGTGATTTTGGCGTGATTTGGTGAGGTCACGGGGTTTTTGGCGATGTCACATGTGAGTTTTGGGCTTTGAAAGTGTGTCTTAATGGTAAATTAGTGCTGAAAAGTGTGTGTTATTTCGCTTTGTATGTCAAAAATGTCAGGTGAAGATTTTTGGAGTGTTTGCGATAGTGCATTTTTTGTGTAAAGTTGAGGGTTTTTTGTTGAAAAAATTACCAAGGAAATAGCCGTTTATATGTTAACTGTACTGATTTATGCTCCTTTCTAACAAATAGGTCACCACCAGGTTTATTTAGTGAGAATAGCGTTAATTCAAGTGTTTTAAAAGCAGGTATGATGGTTTTAGCGCTCGGAAAAGATTTAAAAACCCAAGTAGTGTATACAAAATTGTATCCATTTTGCATATGGAGGAATAAGGCACTTTGAAGCTAAGAGACGGCGTAACAGCATGGTTAAACGGGGCATTAAACGACCCCATTGTTCAAATACTGGCTAAAAATAGCCAACTAACAAAAACCCAGTTAGAAACACTCCTTATTGACGTTTTATCGGAGAATTTATCAGGGAAACAGCTAAATTACGATGAAAAAGCAGCCTTACGACTAACTAAGGCTAAAATAAGCCGCGGAAGCTTTAATAGGACTTTAAAACAGTCCCGTGAAAACGTCATTAAATCCATCTATACAGTGCTACTTCTAGGTTATTTGGGGGTTTTTGAGACCACAACTCTTGACCCGTATCTCGAAATAGCCAATAAACTGCACGAATATGTGGAGGCTCACCAGGATGTACCTAGCAAGGAAGAGGAACTAAAAGATCATATAAAAGTCATAGAAATCATCCGAAATGAGCTCGAAACAAGCCTAAAACGGCTTTCTAGCCCCTCAAAAGAGGATTTGTGACGTCACAAATCACAGGTTTCTATCCTTTTTTTCCTCTTTTTATGATGAAAATTATGTCTAAAATTACGTCTTTTTAAAGGCTCTAAAAGTCAAAATGAGGCTAATTCAAGCTTTCTGTAAGCATTAATATTAGGCTACTTATAAAACGTTAAAGTATTGTGATGTGTGATGTCATGTTATTACTGGATTAAGTGACCGATAACCTTATATTTTCATGGAAAATAATGTGATGTGTGATGCAACTGTTGAAATCACGGCGAATCACATGGTTATCACGGTTAAATCACGGCAAAATCACAGGGGGAGAACATCACGGTTGACCTCACACCAGTAATCTTAAGCATTTTATTAGCTGTAACCGCAGTTTCAGCCTACCAATACTACAAGCAAATACGCCTCGCTCACCAAGAATATGTCAAAGCTAGAGATTTCATCCAAGATATTGTGCTGAGTTTTGACCGTGAACTTAAACGAGAATCAGCAAAGTTTGATTCTATGACATCTAAAGTTGACGGCGCCTTCACGACCTCGGAATTGAGTTACCGAAAATATGAATCCATAGAAAAACAATTAGAACCCCTAACCAGCCAAATCAGCAGCCTAAACATATCCTACCAAGACATGGCACAGACCGTCACAGAGAAGCTAGTAGAAAACACGCAAAACAACGCCACAGTGCTTTCTGGCTTAACGGGATTAGAGGCTAAACTCAAAGAAATTGAAGTTATTCAGGAAACTCTCAAATTCAAAATCTCGGAATATGAGGAGAAAATTGAGAAGATAGCCGCGACCCCGCCGCAGATTCAGGTGCAGACTGCACCGGTGGAGATGGCGTTGCCGCCTATACCCATTAAGAGGGATAAAGCACTAGCCGCTTTGACGGAGACGGAGATTGTTGTATTGGAGATGCTCTCAAAAGAGGGCTCAAAGACTGCACCAGAGATTAAGGAGAGGGTACAGCTTAGTCGCGAGCACACGGCGCGGCTTATGAAGAAGCTTTATGAGGAAGGATATTTGGAAAGGGAAGCCGGCAAGATTCCTTTCCGTTATAGCATCAAGAAGGAGATGGAAGCACTGCTGCAACGGGTTGAAAACTCGGCGGCTTCCCAGTAGTTTCAGCTTTTTTTTTGGTTTCACAAAAACAGGCTTGATGTGAACAGTTGTGAAGTAAATTTGAAGTGTTGTGAACTACTTTATTCGCTGTTTAAGGGTGGCAACTGGAATATTTGGTGCAGTTTTATATTTCAGATTGTTTGATGTCCCAGTTCGCATCAAAAGCCCCTTAGTGGCCATTCTGGAAAGGTAAGTGGAAATTGTGCTTAAGCTAACGGGTTCTTTTAGCTCCTGTTCATACAGAGATTGGATGTCTTTCGAATTAAACCAGATTAGTGGGAAATTTTTCTGAATAATTAACTGGACTTTTTCAAAACGCGACAGCGAACGATTCTGCATTGCTGGAGCGCTTGCCGTAGGTACTTCGCCTTGAGTGCCGCCTAAAAGCTCAACAAGATCAAGCAGCCGCAGAGCTTTATCACGGGTCACTTGACCCTCAAACGCAATGGTATATCGATTGCCATCGCTGTCGAAGAGCTCCACGCGCATTTTGCGGGCCGGCACTATACGTTCACCTATAGGTTGTTCACAAACTCTGTGTTTCACAGGATATAACTGTGATGGTGAAATAAGGTAATGTAAAAAGCTTATTTCATTGTTATTTATGCTTTTTAACCATAATTTAACCATTTTTTGGTTTTACAAGCTTCACAAATTTAGGAAATGGAAAAAGCTCAATTGCTGTGCGTCTGTTTTGATTTTCCAGTAGAAACGTAGGGGTGGCTTATTCACAGTTAAGTGACAGAATAATAGTAATTCGGAGGAAAAGAGCCGTTTTAAGCTGTCAGATTTTTTGGTATTTCACATGTATTCACAACTTTGTGAATGTGAAGCAGTGCAAAAAATTCAAGGTAAGTGGCTTCAAGATGTTTTACACAAAGAGGGATAAGTAGTTTAGTTGTTCAAGTAAGTTCATGGACAGTTTAGCCCTTTTTTCAATGGTTTTTATGGCACAGGCACACCCCTATGTTTCCTTTGGAGGATTTTGCGACAAAAAAGAGTTCAGGAAAGTCAGAAAAAAACTTTGCAGTGATTCAGTTTAATTTTTTGGATAGATATTATTAATATATAAAAAATTAATTTATTATAAAGAGTATAGTTTTTGTATAGAGTAATAATAGGATTTTATTTAATTTAACCTGATTTTTCCAGTCGAAACCTTGGGGTGTGTGCATCGCTTTGTTGTTGCTTGTTATTTTCATCTTCTTTAAGAAATATTGTTGTTTTTAACAAGTTTTTTGTACTACAGCCTTTATCTGTTCCAGTAGAAATAACGGTTGTACCTCTGAAAAAAATGGAAGCGGGATAATGGGTAACTCAAATGTACTAGATGACGTATTCGACAAATTTGTTAAAGGCGCCAAAGTCTTCAAAGACCGTGAAGTTCTAAGACACGATTATCTACCTGAAAAGTTACCTCACAGAGAAGACCAAATAAGGCTCTTGGGCTCCACAGTTGCGCCAGTGCTTCGCGACGCACGATGCTCAAATATATTCATATACGGCAAAACTGGCACAGGAAAAACCGCGGTCACAAAATATGTTCTAAGTCATCTTGAATCCAAAGCAAAAGAGTATGGAGCCAAAATAAAATTCTGCTACATAAACTGCCGCATGACCGGCTCTGAGTACCGCGTATTTGCCAGTCTAAGTCAAAGTGTAGGTTTATCTATACCATTTACAGGCCTCTCTGTAGGTGAAGTAATTGACAGGTTCCGAAGTGGACTGGACCAATCACACATAATTTTCATAATAGTGCTTGATGAGGTAGATGCCTTAATCAAAGACCGCGGCGACTCCTTCATGTACGAACTCACCCGCATCAACGAAACCCTACATAAAAGCAAAGTCTCAATAATAGGTATCTCAAATGACCTGCGCCTCAAAGAATTTCTCGACCCCCGTGTGTTTAGTTCACTGAGTGAAGAAGAGTTAGTTTTCCGCCCTTATGATGCAGGCGAGTTAAGAAACATCCTCTTTGAACGTTCTAAAATAGCCTTTCAAGAAGGTGCACTCTCCGACTCGGCTTTAAGCATATCTTCTGCACTAGCCGCAGCTGAACATGGAGACGCACGTCGCGCCTTGGATTTGCTTCGTGTTGCAGGTGAAGTCGCCGAACGCCAAGGACTAAAAGTGGTCTCTGAAGAGCATGTACGTCAAGCTGAAAAACACATAGAGCACAACCGTGTCATTGACGCCCTCAAAAACTTGACCCTCCAGTCAAAACTTGTGCTATTAAGTGTTTATCATCTAAACAAGTCCAGCGCTACTACAGGCGAAATCTATGACATTTATAATGAACTATGTGGCGAAACAGGCTCGGGACTTCTTACACAACGCAGACTGGGTACGTTAGTTAACGAGTTGGATTCCATGGGACTGGTTAATGCCAAAGTGGTAAGCATGGGCAGGTATGGTAGAACTAAAAAAATCCGCCTTGAAATCAGCCGCAGCCTCATAAAAGATGTGTTTAGTGAAGACGCACGCTTCGCCCCCTTACTGGCATATACACCTAAAGGTACGCGTAAAACAGATTCTTAATGTTCCTTCATGAAATCCAGCACTCGAATTTCCATGGTCTGCAAATTAACGACTGGCACTTTACCGGGTGTAGGCATCAACCCTATTTTTTCCATGTACTCAGTTTGATCTTGCCAGCCCCCACTGTTTACCACAAGCACGCCGCGATACTTACAGTAGCCTAAAATGTGAATGTGTCCTGAATGGAAAATGTCAGGAACTCTGTCTATAACCAAATAATCGCGGTTTTCTGGTGAAAGCATTGTTTTGCCTCCATACATTGGCGCTAAATGTCGACATTGCATAAGCAAACTCATTGGTTTCTGCGGGAAGTTACTATCCATGCCTGGCACCACGCCAATGATGTCGTTTAGACTTACACCATGGTAAATCAATACTTCTATGCCATGCAAGCTGAGGTAGCATGGGCTGCCAACAGAGTAAATGTTTTTTTTGCCTTTTATTGCGGCAAGATAGCTTTCGGGGATCGCTGGCTGAGGCTGAGATTTACGTGCGGCATCGTGATTGCCTGGGGAAAGAACGATTTCAATGTAGTCTGGAACTTTTTCTAAATACTTTATTGCAAAATTGTATTGTTTGGTGACGTCGCGAATGGTTAGCTCTTTTTGCTGGTCGGGATAGATGCCTACTCCGTCCACGATGTCCCCTGCTATGAGTAGATATTTTACTCTGCCAGCGATTTCTCGCATCCATGGCTGTCCCCATTTGCCGCGTAGCCAGAGGATAAAGTTTCTGAACGCTTGTTTGGTAAATTTTGTGCTGCCAACATGAATGTCTGAGGTTAACACGGCGTAAATGGGTTCCTGTGCTTTCTGAACTATTTTTCGTCCTACTTCGGGCAGAATTATATCTTCAGCCATAAGCAGGTTAGTGCGTGTTTTGACTACGGCAGCGCAGAACACCGTATCAGGTAAAAGGGTAAGAACCTTCTTTTTCACTTCTTCAGGTGCTTTCTGTGGAACCAGTATGGTTGCACTGCCTCCCAAGTCCTCCACTGAGAGCATTGTGTTATTTTTTGAGTCCCGTCTATCAGTTAGCATGCAGATGACTTTTAGTTTGGTTTTAGGCTGCGATTTAAGCGCTTCAGTTAGTGGCGTGGCGGCTTTTACATCCATTCTTTGGCGTAGTATTTTTTCGACGCGTTTGAAGCGGTCTTGGAATAAGCCTGCGTATTCTTCGAGACTGCCGTTTGAGGTTAGTTTGCCTGTGCAGTCGTCGATTATTTTTAGTTCTGAAGGGATGTCTTTGGCGTAGGGGAAAAAAGAGTTTTCCACCTCGCTCGCCTGTAGATCTTCTATTTTTCGCTGGTAACTTGGCTCTGTTTCCTCAGAAGTGGGTATGGATTCCTCCATTAGTGAGGCTGGCGCCTCTGGTCTGGATTGCTCGACCACTACCTGGGTGGATCCTAAGGTGGCTTGCTGCATAATTGCTTCAAGAAATTCTTTTTCAATAAACATCGGCTTATCGGCAATTCCAGAAATTTTTTCTAGCGCCAAATTCATAACTGCTAAGGGGTCGCTGGTTTCGGCGTTTTGAATTAGGAACTCAAAGGCTTCGCTGTTTAGCTGGTAACCTGCCGTTATTGTTGCTTCAATTGCCGCTTTAAGTTTCTCTTGTGAACTCATCCGCTCTGCCCATAATCAAGTTACTTTAATGGTTAGGCAGTATTGTGTATGAGTTATTTACTGTTTTTTGTTCGCTACCTTAATTGCGCCAGTAATCAGATAGCTGTAAAAAGATGTTTCTGATTTATTTTTTTATTTTCTAACGATTAAGCATTAAGCAATTTATATATGCACACAAATGTTTAGATACGTTATATCAAGGTGCAACCCTATGAGTGATATTCGCAAAGTCCAGCAGACTCCCACAGGTACTTTTTTTGTTTGCCTGCCTAGAGATTGGGCTAAAGAACACGGTCTTCAGAAAGGGTCTCAAGTCAACTTGGAAGTAACAGGTGATGGTAAACTTTTCATAGATACTCAATTTGACGTTGAGCCCCAACCTAAAGAATCCGCACTGAAAATCGGACCTTTCTTGAGCCGCGAAATCATCGGGCGTTACCTACTTGGATACGATATCATCCGCGTCGAAGCTAAAGACCGCATCGACTCTAACGTTCGCAACCAGGTAAAATCCACGGTTAACTTGCTGGCAGGCTTGATGATTGTTGAGGAAACAACGTCGATGATGACGCTTCAGTGTCTTATGCAGCAACCCTTCACTTCACCAGGCAAAATTCTGCAACGCAACCACGCCAGCGCAGCTCGTATGATTCGAGATGCGGCTAGCTCTTTTGTTAACTTGGATATTGACGTGGCAAAGAACGTTATTGAGCGTGATGTAGAGAACAATAAATTCTATTTCCTGCTTGTTAGAATCCTAAGGACCATTCTGCAAAATCCGCGGCTTGGCGAAAAATTCGCAATCACTCCAATTGAGTGTCTTGACTACCGTTTGGCTGCAGGCTTCATAGAAGGTATTGGGGATGCCTGCGTGCAAATTGCATCTGACACTTTGACGTTGTCAAATAAGCTTCCTGAGAACTTGCGTAAATTGCTGCTTGAGTTGCAGGTTAGCTGCTGTGACGCTAACGAGCAAGCGTTTAAATCGTTTTTGAGCAGAGATATCTCGCAGGCAGAAGGTGTGCGTGGCATGAGATTAACGATTGATGATAACTGCCAGCGTATTGAAGTGGCGGCGAAGGAATCATCTGTGGATCTGTTGCCTGAGGTTTTGTCTACGGTGTCTTTTCTGCGGCAGATTTATGAGCGTAGTGTAGACATGGCTGATTTGGTTGTTTAGTGGCGGTTGCTTGGGACTCCGTTTTCTCTTTTTGTTAAAAATGTTTTCTCTCTTTATGTGAGTTTTGGTTTTTTGGGGCACCACAAGATAGGCGCTTAAGACGGTTGCTTTTGGGTTCGGGCTGTTTTTGTTTGTCTGACGCATGTGGCAACGCCGTTTTCTTGCACATGCCACCATAGAACCTATGTTGAATAAGCGCCGTGTGGTGTGGCGTCATGTTAAGCCCCCTATTATCCTGACAAGCCTGCTAAAGGGTTAAATTTGCAGTCGTCAATTCAAAATGGGGAAACCACATGTCCACAACAACCGACAAAATCGCAGACGCCCTATATCTTTCTGGATGCCTCCGGTTTGGCAGCTTCAAAATCAAATCAGGCGCAGTCAGCCCCTACTACATCGACTTAGCTCGCGTGCTAGCAGCGCCCAAACAACTCGACATCATCGCAGAAGTTGCAGCCCTAAAAATCCGGGAAATATCAGCCTATGACCCCATAAACAAACTTGCCAGCATCGAACTCAAAGGCGCCCTAATTGCACCTAGCATCGCTATAAAACTGGATTTGCCCTGCGTCATAGTGCGCAAGGAAGCTAAAGCCTACGGCATCACAGGTAGAACCGCTGGTGTAGACGTGGCAGAGGGCGACAATATACTGTTCTTTGACGACGTTGTCAGCGAGGGACTCAGCAAAATTGAAGGCGTAAAACCGCTTCAAGAATTAGGCGCAACTGTTCACCACATGCTTGTTGTCGTGAACCGTGAACACGGCGGCAAAGAAAACCTAGAAAAACAAGACTACCAAGTGCATGCCCTATCAAAAATCACCGACGTAGTCGCTTCGCTACAACAAAACAAACGCATCTCAAAAGAGCAGGCAGACAATGTGTTAGCTTACGTTAAAAGTTTCAAGTAAGTATTAAGATAATGGGTAAATATTTTATAAGCCAAGATGCCGCTGTAACCACGTTTCATTAATGCTTCTTTTTAAGTCGTTGTGCTCTTCCGTTTGCATCGCAATCAACAAAACACCTTCAAAGTTAAATATACAGTTAACCAAACCCTTCCTCATCGGCGGCTTGGTACCCCTAACTTTATTGGTTTGCACAACAAAAGACTACCGTAGAGGCAAACAGAGAATGCAGTCAAACAACCCCATAGTCGAAGCCATGTCTAAACCTGAAACCTACCCTCAACCCACAGACAAAATCGAGTTGATCCAAACTCACATCTCATTTGTGTTCTTAATCGACAACTACGTTTACAAAATCAAAAAACCCGTTAACTTTGGATTTCTTGATTTCTCAACGCTGGAAAAACGCAAGATGTACTGCGAGAAGGAGTTGGCGCTGAACAGGCGGCTCTGCCCCGAAATTTACCTATCCGTGGTCCCTATAACCAACCAAGCCGGGGGACTAAAGCTCGGCGGAGACGGCGAACCCGTGGAGTACGCCCTCAAAATGAATCGGCTGCCACAAGAATGCATCATGACATATCTGCTGTGGGAAGGCAAAATCAGCAGAGAAACCATCGACGAATTAGCCAAAACCGTCGCCAAATTCCACTCTGAGGCATTGACCAACGAGCAGATATCTGAAATCGGCGGCATAAACACCGTCAAATTCAACTGGGACGAAAACTTTGCCCAAACCCAAAAGTACATTGGTCAAACCGTCACCCAAGACGATTTTGATTTAATACAGACAAAAATCAACAGCTTCATAGCCGACAACGCGGCTCTTTTCCAGAGCCGACTTGAAGGCAAACGCATCCGAGATTGCCACGGCGACCTCCACAGCGGCAACATCTTTGTCACGGATAAAATCTGCATATTCGACGCCATCGAATTCAACGACCGCTTCCGCTACAGCGACGTAGCTGCCGACGTAGCATTCTTAGCCATGGACCTTGACTACCAAAACCGCTCTGACTTAGCAGACTACTTCCTTGAGAAATACATTGGATACTCCAAAGACACAGAACTACCCAAACTGCTGCCGTTCTACAAGTGCTACCGTGCCTACGTGCGGGGCAAAGTTGTAAGCTTCCGTCTTGACGACCAGAACATTAACCAAGAAGGAAAAGTAGCCGCCACCAAAGAAGCCTCAGCGTATATGCAGCTAGCCGCCAAGTACGCAAAAAATCTCTAACTTCCCACTTTTTAGAATTGATCTGCAACCCAGTGGGGAACTGCTACCGAGCCCATTATAACTGGCTTCTGGTGGCAGTCACTGCCCCCCGTCATCAACAAACCCTGCTCCTTGGCAAATGCAACGTAGTGGCTTGTCGATTCGGCGCTGTGACTTGGATGGAAACATTCCATACCATCAATGTGGTCAAGCATTGTTCTTTTGATTATCTGCGTCTGCTCGGAGAGATCCTTGGTTATTGGCGAAAGTGATGTTCCGTATGAGTCGTTTGGGTGTGCTATCACTAGTTTGCCTCCTGCTTCTTTGACGAGTCTTGAGGCTTCTGGCAGGTGCAGGGGATATTTGGGTACATCGCATTTCACTAAATACTGGTTAAATGCTTCTTGGCGACTAGCAACAATCCCCTTCTTGACGAGGTAATCCGCAATGTGCGGTCTGCCCAGAGAGCCTTCAACAGTTTCTTCAATTCTACGCATATCCTCTGATGTTAAGGCGGGTATGTTTTGTTTTTCAAATTCCGCGTTAAGGTTACTAAAAATCTTCTCTGCCCGCTCCATACGATACTTCGCCATCAACACCAACTTGTCAACCAGCGCATGATTGTTGGGGTCGAATTGGTAGCCTAAGAAATCAAGCGAGATTGGTTTGCCTTCCCTGTATTTTGGGTACGAGAAAGTTACGTTCAACTCTACGCCCGTTATGTACTTGATGTTTGCTTTTTTTGCTTCTTCGGCGGCTTTGGTTTGGCAGCTTATGTTATCGTGGTCTGTGATTGCCATGACCTTGATGCTTCGGTTTATGGCCGCCGATATGATTTCTTGGGTACTGAATTTGCCATCTGAGGCTTTGGAGTGAATATGCAAATCAATCAAAACTTTTACCTCTGCTCTTCTCTAATTACTGTCCAGTTAGCTATGCCGTACACGCTGGTATCTACGACGTAGTGTGCAACTTCAAGGCTGGGAAACCGCTGCTTTAAAGCATCCAAGTCTACGGGTTCAAAGTTTTTCTTGTTGGCTAAGTAAGCTTCTTCGGTTAGCGCGTTGGACTGGTAGTTTTCTTTGGTTCGGTTTTTTATTCGGATTAAGGCGATTTCTTGGGGGCAGCTTGTTTCAAAAATGGCAAGCGCCAGCCCCTTCTCTGCAGCTATTTCTGCCGCTCTTTCACGCAGAGCCGCTTTCACAAAGGTTGCATCCAGAATAACCCCTCCTTTGGTAGCCAACGTTTCTGCACGTCGAAACATTTCCTCATAAACCGCCATGCGATTGTTCATGTTCCCCGCGACTTTGGTGTCGAAAATGTCTTTACCCTTGAGGACTTCCAGTCGAATCAGGTCGCTACGAAGAATAGGGTACACCTTTATGTTGGCGATTTCTTCTGCAACTCCGGTTTTGTAGGTTGCAGGCAACCCGCATGTAACCACCAAAGTCTCAGGTTTTAGGTGTTTTTTTACAAAAGCGGCGAAAGGTTCTTTCACTGTGTAATGCCCTCTACGTTTAACTTGAGGTTGTGGCGGGCTTTAACTTTTTCCAGCCCAAACAAACTCTCGCCACACTTTACACCTTATGAAATGTAGGTAAATTCTAAATAAGGACAACCACAAACAACTTCTTAACAGAAGGAACCGTCCAATGCAAAACTACCAAGTTAAAGACATGAACCTTGCCCCTCAAGGTCACTTACAGATTGAATGGGCAGCAAAACACATGCCCGTCCTAAACCTTATCAAAGAACGCTTCGAAAAAGAAAAGCCTCTACAAGGGCAAACCCTATCCGCGTGCCTACACGTAACCAAAGAAACCGCGGTGCTCATCAAAGTCCTTATAGCCGGCGGCGCAGAAGTCGCCCTCTGCGGCTCCAACCCCCTCTCAACCCAAGACGACGTCGCAGCAGCACTCGCAGATGAAGGCGTGCACGTTTTCGCATGGAGAGGACAAAACACCGAAGACTACTACAAATGCATCGAAAAAGTCCTTGAATTCAAACCCACAATAACCATGGACGACGGTGCAGATGTCGTTGGCATGATTCACAGCAAACGCCAAGACCTCATCCCACTCATCAAAGGCGGAACCGAAGAAACCACCACTGGCGTGGTCCGCCTAAAAGCCATGGAAGTAGACAGCAGCCTCAAATATCCCATCGTCGCCGTGAACGAAGCCCTAACCAAATACCTCTTTGACAACCGCTACGGCACAGGCCAAAGCACCATTGACGGCATCCTAAGAGCCACATCCGTACTGCTGGCAGGCAAAAACTTCGTCGTAGGCGGATACGGCTGGTGCAGCAGAGGCATCGCCATGCGCGCACAAGGCCTAGGCGCAAACGTCATCGTAACCGAAGTCCAACCAACCCGCGCACTCGAAGCAGTCATGAATGGATTGCGCGTCATGCCCATGTCTGAAGCAGCCCCAATCGGCGACATCTTCGCAACAGCCACAGGAGACATCCACGTCATCCGCAAAGAACACATGGAAAAAATGAAGGACGGTGCAATCATCTGCAACAGCGGCCACTTCAACGTAGAAATCGACGTGCCATCGCTGGAGTCAATGGCGGTTTCTCACAGAACAATGCGTCCCAACATGGAAGAGTACACCACAAAAGACGACAGACACCTCTATCTGCTCGCAGAAGGCAGGCTAGTCAACCTCTCAGCGGCAGAAGGTCACCCAAGCGAAGTCATGGACATGTCCTTTGCCAACCAAGCACTCTGCGCCGAATACATCACCAAATCAGACAAGCTGGAAACCAAAGTTTACATCGTGCCAAAAGAGATTGACGAGAAAATCGCTGAGATGAAGCTGCAGAGTATGGGTATAGCGATTGATGAGTTGACAGATGAGCAGAAAAAGTATCTTTCCTCATGGGAAATGGGTACAACTTGATTGTTGGCTCGCTTGGAAGCATGACAAACTTTAAATTGATTAACCGAATACAATGGCTAATAAAGTGGTGAAATCACTAAATGGTTAGCAAAGATCAAGGAATCGGTGGAGCAATTCTCGCCGTCTGTGTCATCGTTGCTGTAGGTTACATAGTAGCATTATTTGGTTATCCATGGATAGTTGATATACTGAACTGGTCATGGCTCCCAAGCACTGCTGCTGTATCATACTGGCTTATAGCTGCACCCGTATTCATCGCCTTCGTCGCAATCCTCTTCATAGGTGCATGGATCGGATGGACAATGGCAACAACACCTCCGCCAAAGCCGATTGAAGAAATCACAACCGAAATCGAAGACAATAAAACCGAAGCAACCGAGGAAAAGAAATAAGCTTTCTTTTTTCTTAATTTTTACTTTTCCCGATTTTATTTATCTAAATTATCGCAACTTGGGTAGACGCCGTTTGTCAGCCCAAATTACTGGTCGTCCCGCTTCTTCTTAAGAATACAATCAACAATATTTTTGCATAAAAGACAGTCTTCGGGAATCTGCTCATTTTGAGCCCGCTCACTAAGTAACCTAAGTGATAGCGACACTCAGCAGGCTTCTCGGCCGCAGATGGTTTATGCTTTTTATGCTTAACTTGACTGGGCTTATCCAAAACCTTCAGGTTCGCATCTTCAATACGTGTGAGGCAAACTGGGCAGGCGTCGTAGGGTCCGCTGGGTTATCCTGCAGATTCAACGTTTTCAGGGGAGTGGCAAACGTGGCTTTACAGGCTGGATTGCTGCATGTGAAGGCATTTTTTCCCCATAAGACATAACGTACGGTAAGGTTTGGGAGCTTATATTATTGAATCTGAAATACGAACTAATCGTTCTCTACATCGCAGCTAAGCGAAGGAGACGCCAGTTCCCGCAAGGCATCAACACCTTCCGCGTAACCGCTTGCCACCAATACGTCACCCACCCAGATTTTAGGGTCAGTCCTTGGACGCAGGTACTTGTCGTCGCGTTTAATAACCAAAACCCACATGCCTGTTTCATCGTGTAACCGCGCCTCTTTTAGGCTCTTACCGACCAGCGGCGAATCCTCAGTGACGCATGCCCGTATAACAGTTTCTTCCGCTTCCTCGATAGCCATCCCCAAAATCGGATGCGGCTCCATACCTCTTAAGACAACTTCAGCCATATCTGCTGCGGCGTCGGCGATTTTCTCTGTAGCTATACCAAGCCGAATCAAGCCTAAAATGCCGGAGGCTTCGCTGTTCTGGTAATCAGCAGTTAACGCTAGCAACTCAAAATCCGTGTGCAACTGATCCATGCGTTCCTCTAACTGCTCTACTTCCTCTGCTAGCTCTTGACTGTTTAGCAGAAGCGACGAATACGCCAAGTCCATCATCAATTCGGAGGTATCTTTTAGCTCGACAAAGCGGGAGGCAATTTCTTCGAACTTAGCCCGTTTCTCAGTTGTTAGTGTGGTTAGTTTGCCTTCAGCGGCTTCTTTGAATTCTTCAACGCCTGAGTTGTCTCCACGGGTGATTAGGATGTCGCCTTCGTAAACTCTTTCTTTTTTTCCTGGGTCCAAAATCCAGTCGTTGTTTCTGCGTATGGCGATTATGTCTACTCCCATGGATGCTGCTAAGTCGAGTTCTTCGATTTCTTTTTTGATTAATTCTGAGTTGGGTTTCACTGTTACTTTCATGAGGCGTTCTTCGGCTTTTTCGAAGATGAAGCCGACAATGGGGTTGATGCCTATATTTCTGGTTACGATGGCGGCGATGTCTGCTGCGGCGTCGCTGATTTTGTCAGTTGAAGCCGCCATGGTGGAAACTCCAATTAGCTGTTCTGCGTCTTTGGAGTCGCGTGCAGCAACCATGACTTCCATGTCCAGTAGGTATGATAAGTTGTCTACTCTTCTCTCCAGCGCCAGCACGTCCTCTGCTAAGTCTTTGTCGTTGTAGAGTGCAGAGGAGTATGCGAGGTCAATCATTAACTCCGAGAGATTTTTCATTTCTAAAAGTAATTGGCGGACTGGGATAGGTTTATACTCTATTTTTTCAAATTCCCGCAACTTTGTTAGGTCGCTCCGAAACTATACTTGCTTACCTTGATATTTTAATTTGTTTATGCGACTTCTAAACAATTAGCAAAAGGGCCGCGAGTAAGGAGGCGGTTGTTATGGCGTCTGCTAGGGAGTTTTCGACGGGTATGACAAAGTTGTCCGGGTCTAAGCCACGCTTAAAGGTTAAGATGGCTATTGCATAGGAAACCACAACTATCGCCACAAAGGAAATTACATTTGCCACTAACAGAATCAGCAGCAAATTCGTCACTTCCCAAATATTGAATATTCCGTTAATCGCCAACGCAATGACGCCCATAGCCATGAACAGCAGCAGCGTTGAAGCCCATGCACTCAGGATGTTTTTAACATGGTTTTTGATAGACCCAAGCGACGGCTTCAGCAGGCCCAACGTCAGTTTCACTGTAGCCGCAGAACCCACTACCAACCCTGCGTCTCCTATCATATCAATCATAGCAGGATAAACCGTGTATATTTCCCGTCTAGGTGCCGCGAAATCCCCTATTGCTTTGAACAGTGTGCCTGTGACGTTAACAATAAACGCCGCCAAAACCATGGTGGGTAAAGATTCCTTGAGGATTTGGCGGAACTCTTTGTTGCGGATGTTTAGGGGCAAAACGAAGAGAACCAAGAACACGTTGATTAAGCCGAAGAAAATTATTGCCCATTTACCGTTTGTTCCTGAAAAGAAAACGTGAAGTACTGCTATGTAGAGGAATGTCATGACTATGTTTGCGACTGTGGAGACGGCAGGGTAAAGTACTGTGTCGGGGTCAAAGCTGCGTTTAAAGGAGATAAATGTTAACTGTACTGTTGTCAGGGCAACGAGTAGCCCCAGTGAAAGTGTGGCGACCATAACGGAGAGGATAGCAGAGAACTCGTTTACTGTGACTCCCCAAAATAATGTGCCAAAAACAAAAGAAAATGCGCTTATGGTGACGCTAGTACCCAACGTCAAAACAATCATGCTTGCGATTAGACGGTAGAAACTTTTGGTGTTGCCGAAAAACCGGGGATACATGGTGCCCAAGTGCAATGCAGTGCTCAGCCGTCCCGTAAGGAGTCCGGTGATGACGGCTTTGACGCTTATTACGGCGGGATAAAGCGCCAAAGCCCAAGGCGACAAATTAAAAATGCCCAACTGAAGAGCGATGATGAAACCGGGGATTAAGCTGATTAAGTCAAATAGGCATGCTACCGAGGTTTCTTTGAACATTCCACTGAAGCTGTTAGAGATGCCTGCATGAGTTATCTCGGCGGCCTCCTACGCAGTTCCCGCTTTATGCGTTTCAGTGAGAGGGCGTCGCCTGCCTATATGTGTGGTTGCCGCTGTTACGGCAAAAGAATCTTTCGGTGTGTGGACATTTCTCGTTTGCTGCGCCCCCTATGCCCTTGGCGGTCCACATTTACATATAGCTGTGCGAACTGCCAAAGCCTCAATTAACTACCAGTTGAACTTTGGAAAGACAGCTTTGGCTTAAATAGATTATGTATCCTGCTGTTTTTGTTTTAATTGTTGCTGTGAGCCTCTTTTTTCAAAAGCAAGCAGTGGGTTTTTTGGTGGCCTGTATTTTGGGGTTGGGTGTTACGAAAAGTGTGGTTGTGATTGGGTTTGGTTGATGCTTTTGTATACGGCCCTCAGTTTTCTGCCTCAAAAAGTAAAAAATGTGGCTTATTAAATGCCTTATATTGGGTGTTTTTTAGTTTCTAAGGTTGTTTTGGGATGTTGGCTAATATTTGGGTCTGCTGCCTGCTCCGATGAGGTAATTGGCTGTTTTTTAGGCTGATACATGCACCATGGGTCCTCGGCTAAATAGTCGCTTTTCTGCTCTGTGGGCACATTAAGGTCGCCGCAGTAGTCAATGAAGTCGCTGGATAACCCGTAAGCGCGGGCTCTACATCCGCCGCATACAACTTTGAATTCGCATTCACCGCATTTCCCTTTAAGCGTGCAGGGATTTCGCAGGTTCTGGAACACTTCGCTGGTGAACCAGATTTCCTTAAACGACTTCTCGCGGATGTTGCCCAGCTTAATCGGCAAGTAGGGACAGGGGGTTATGTCACCGTTGGGGTAAACCCTACAGTAATGCATGCCTGCGATACAGCCGCGTATCCACTGCCGCATCTCCAAACCCATGCCCTGCGCGATACGCATGAACTGCGGCGCACAACTGGGGCGCACGTTTAGGCGGTGTGTGTGGACTTTGGCAAACGTGTTGGTTATCATTTCCTCATATTTTTGGGCGGATATGTCGTCAATCGTTTTGCCTCTGCCGGTTGGCACCAGGAAGAAGAGATGGAAGTTTTCCACGCCAATCGACTCAGCTAAAGTCATTATGTCGTCGATTTGGTCATAATTATCGTGGGTTAAGGTGGTGTTGACTTGGACGAGCACGCCATTTTGGCGCAGTGCTTTGCATGCGTAGACTGCTTTCTGCCATGCGCCACTGACGCCTCGGAACTCATCATGCTGTTGAGGCACGCTGGAATCTATGCTGACAGAAACCGTTGCGATGCCTGCATCCTTAAGTTTCTTCGCAACTGCGTCATCAATGAGGTAGCCGTTGCTGCCCAAACCCATCTTCAGCCCCTTCGAGGTACCATAATTGATGAGTTCATAGATGTCTTCACGCAGTAGAGGCTCGCCGCCGCTTAAAATCAGTAGGGGGTGGCTGACTTCAGCGATTTGATCCATAAGCTCTTTGGCTTCTTTGGTGGACAACTCGTTTGGGAGTTTGTTTTCGGTGGCGTTGATGTAGCAGTGGCTGCATTTCATGTTGCACTCCCGTGTCACGTTATAGGATAAGACAAGCGGCACAAAGCGTTCATCCTGTTTAGCCTCAGGTGAGTAGGCGAGTTTTAGGTAGTACTGACAAACTTCGTCGGAAGCCATGAGTTTGGGTTGCCATAGCGTGAATGGGAACGGCAGTACTGTGTCCAGCATGGCTTTTGCATGGGCGAAGCAGAAGTGGCGGCAAAATAGCTGAGAAACTTTGGGGTCTATACCATATTTGTCTTGGGCGTATTTGTGTCCCCCGTGGATTGGGCAGTTGAGAAACTCCATGTTGCCATCAAGTTTTTCTCCGCTCATTTGCATTTTGATGAAGTGGTCTGCCAGCATGACGGATTGGAGTTTTTCGCGACGCATGCCAACTTTAAGGGTGACGTCAAGGGCAATGTTTACGGTTTGCTGACCAAATAAGTCTTTAACTTTTGCCATTGCAACTTCAACTGCGTCGAAACCCAAAGTTTTTGTTAACTCAGAAAGTACCAGAAGTCCTCTTATGGTTTCGTACTCCTGAATAAGCCGCATTAAAGCAACCGGCTGCGCCCAGTCATCAAATACTTTCCTAAGCTGAGCAATTGAGGAGGCGCCTTTTTGGCTGAGAATGCCCTCCACCTGTTTCTGTTCGGCCTTGAGTTTGTTGAACAGCGCAATTTTTTCTTCACTGCTCAAATGGTGTGTGTCGGCTACGACTTTGGCGTCGTATTTTAGCTGCATGACGTCTTTGGTTAGCTGCTGGGCGTCGGTGTAGAAGTCATCGTAGATTTGGGCTAGCCGCGCCGAAACGTCGGGTGCCTCGATTTTTAGTTCATCCAGAAGCACTTGGGTTTCGGATTCCATCTTTGTAACCATAGCCATGTGGTACAGAAGCGAACCTGCCATTCCTGGGTCGGCTTGTCTGCCCGCCATGAAACCGCTAAAGATTTGGCTTGTTAAGCGTTTAGCTGAGTCAAAATCTCCTTTCTCTGCGCCCTCGACGGCTTCGTCAAGTTTAGCTTTGCGTTCAACCAAAAGCTGTGCCCATTTATGGCAGTGTCTAACGTCAAAGTTTGCTATTTTGATCCACACCCTTATTGTTGATATGGATTAAATTTGGCTGTTAAAAAACACTAGTGCATTAAACCATCAACTATCTATGTATCTTGGGTATCAACGCATGATTCCGATATGCTAATTAACTTAAAAGTCAATTTTAGCCCATTGAGGTAGAACGTATGGCTTTAGATCCTTACATAATTAACTTGCTTCTCGCTTTAGTTGGCTTTATAATCATGTTCGGATATCTCGGGGGCATCGGCATCAACAAGCCTCGAGGCATGAGCATGAAAACTTGGTGCGGCGGCTATCTTGCTATGGCAATCATCTTTGACGTTTTAGCAGTTGTCGGCATGGTGTTCGGCTACACTTGGTTAACGTACCTGCTTATCGGCTTAGCCGCAGGTGCATCAACAGGGCTGGGGCTGCACGTTTGGCATCACATCACCGAAGAAAACGAAAATGATCACGACCACGGTGACCCCATGTCCATGATGGGCATGTAACTGCCTTTATTTTCTTTACTATTTCAGCGCTTTTTCGGAAGAAAAAACAATTAACTGTATCTGCGGTTCAGTTCCATTTGGGATTGGCGCAACAAAGATTCTATATATGTATCTGTCTCTATATTTTTGTAGAGACTCAACCTATGCGTAAAGCTTTCTTAACAGTTACAGTGGTAGTTTTAATTGTTGTAATTGCAGGGGCAGCAATCGCTTACAGTTACCTCACAAACCAATCTCAAGACAACAATCAACCCCAAACCCCCGTAGTATTTGGCTTAGAGGATATACGTGACCAAGCAATAACCTATGTGGCGGCAAACCACACTCAAACCTTGCCCAAGATGTCCGCATTCCACTGGACGGGCAGCCGAGAAGAATCTGGCCTGCTGGGTGCAGAGACTTACATTTACACAGGCAACGACTGGAAAGTCAAAATCGAGTACCCTGTGGTTCCCAACCCAACTTACAATCTGGCCATCCAGTACTCTGGTGACGGCTCCTTCAATTGGACGGGCACATACACCAACGGAGTCATAGCTGAAATACGCTGCACCCTCCCATTAGACACTACCTTAACTCAGGAGCAGGTTCGCGATTTGACTTTGCAATACATTTACGCATACCACAACGAGATAATGCTTTACATGCATGATGTGTCTTGGATGGGCGGCAGAATTAACTCTGGCATGATGGTAGGTTCAGAAACCTACAACTACCAGAGCACAGGATGGAACGTAACCATGCAGTACCCAGTGGTGCCAAACCCAATGTACAAAATAAACGCGGACTATACCTTATCAGGGGACACGCCAGCTATGATGTGGCAGGGCACGCTGCAAAACGGCACCATAATCCAAAACAGCTACAGCTACCACCCGTGACTTCTCTTTATTTCTTTTGGAAACCTTAAAAACACTCCCGTAATCTTTCCCCCACATGAGTGTGCTGGCATCTTTTGAAGGTTTTAGCGGTAAACGGGCAGCCAATTAGCAGGCGGCACTATTCTGGCAAAATCTCTTTTCGGGTGTTTGAAAATACCTTAAAAGCTTGAGGTGAACTCTCTTGGCAGAGGCCATGCACTGAACAATTTAGATACTGAAAACTCCATGTGGTTGAGGTTTTCCATCTCCAGAATTTGTCCTTGCACCGCAGTAAATTGGTCAATGTCCTTAATCATGAGGCTTGCCCAGCAGTCATGTTTTCCGCTGATTTTATGGATAAAGTTAAAATCGGGGATCACTGAGAGGGAATCTATACTACTGTTTAAGCTGTCCTCTGAAAAACTCAATTTAAAAAGTGCAAAAGCTCTGTAGCCTATTTTTAGGGGGTTTACTCGAATAACGGGTTTAACGTGATTGTTTAGTTTTAGTCTCTCGTATCGTTTGGAGACAGTATCAGTTGATATTCTCAGTTCAGCAGCGATTTTGCTGAAGGGCACTCTGGAATCGTTAACTAGTTTTTCAAGTATGGCTTTGTCAATTTCATCTATTTGAGGATAGTCTTCCCGCTTAGGGTTGGCTTTGAGGTCCTCAATTTTCAGATGCCTGCCCTCGTTTAAGATTGATAGGTTATTCGGATTGTTTCTCATACCAACCCAGATTTCAGTTTCCACATCTAAAGCGCCAGGTAATTCCTTTAGGGCTTGTCTTGTATGCTCTAACTCAGCTATGGATTTAATTGTGAAAACTGTATTTAAGTTAGGATTAATTCCTGCGGGGTAAACTTCAATTATATTTGGGAAAGTTTTTAGAAGCTGATACGCCTCGTCTACTTTGCGTGTTCTGGTGTATATCTGAAATGCTGCTACGAAGTTGCTGTCGTAGCAGGCGCAGCTGTTTTGTATTGTAGCTCCTACTATGATGCCTTGGTTTTTCATTTGCCTGAACCGGTTGGCAATGACTTCTTTTGATTCGCCGCATATTTGTGCGATATCCGTGAAAGATTTGCGCCCGTCTATTAGAAGTTCTTTGAGGATTAACGAGTTGACTTGGTCGATTTTCATTTTGACTCTGCGTTCCTTTGCTTAGTGTTTTTGCTGTCCTTTAAATTGTTTTCTAATTTCCGTAAATTGTTAAAAAAATGGGGTTGGGTTTTTACTTTTTTCTGTTTTTAAGGTTATATAATCGAAATAACTATATACTCTGAATTCCAATAAAAATTTGGGTCTTGAAGTATGGTTTCATACTTTGAGAAACTGGGGCTCTGGCTTAAGTTCACGATATCATCTGCCCTAAACTCGTGAGAGAGCTTTTGCAATTTGCTCTTGCTCCTTATTCAGGGCCTCAGCAGACCCAAATTCTGAGGTTATGTGTGCTTCACCTTTCTGGATGCTTTTTAAAACAACCGACTTAGGTCTAACTATCTGTCGAACTAGCGGTTGTCCTTTTGGTTTACAAATATTTACTAAATATTTATTAAACTAAATGAACTCACTGTATTATTGAGCAGGCCTTTTTCGATTTTCAAAGAATAAAACTAATTTTCGGCTAACTTTTTTTGCGCTTCTATGAGGCATTTCTCAAAGCCACCTAAAAAAGTGAGCAACTCACCTGCGGGTGCGGGCTCCACCACCAAAATCCCGCTGTTAGCATGTAGGCAGCCGTCCACCATCAAGTTGTCCACCATTTCATTCTCCTCGACAAACAGCCCCAAACCGTCTCGCAGCCTACCATCAGCCCAACGCTTAACCTCTCCGCCTAAAGCTTTGGCTGTGCGTTCAGCGAAATTAGCCTCCACGTTGGTATAGGCTAAAACTCTTTTATTCAACGCATGTGCAAACCCAACCTCAAAGACAGTGCCTACATCTGCACTTACACCACGGAACGGCGTGAGGTTGGCGATTACGGCATCGCAGCTTCTGATTAAGTTCTCGTTGACACAACTTATTTCAAGCCCGATTTGCCGTGGGGTTTTTCCTTCCACGTTTACCTCTACATCTATGGGAAAGACTCCAGTGAACCCGTATTTTTGGCACAGCGTCTTTTTTTGTTCTCCAACTTCTTTAGCGTTATGTAAAAAGACTTCAGGGCCTGCAAGGTAGATTCTTTTCGCCA
This sequence comes from uncultured archaeon, assembly GCA_963810275.1. GTDB lineage: Archaea > Thermoproteota > Bathyarchaeia > Bathyarchaeales > Bathycorpusculaceae > Bathycorpusculum. The sequence goes on along the minus strand of CAWENF010000019.1, from coordinate 73,044 downwards.
CAGCAAAGTTCTCCTAAAGCCAATAGCTATCTTACTTCTATTAAGCAACATGTATTGAAGAGGTTGTTTTTAGAAATTGCTTCGTTTTGACTAAATCAATGCCTATCACAAACTGGATTGTTCTCAAAGTTTAACCCTCAAAGGTAACATCTGTTTGCGGACTGCTTTTAAGGAGAAGATATGCTGTAACCCGTTTGCAGAGTAGCTGGTGGTGAGGTTTAGTTTTTTCTTGCAAGTTTGCCATGTTGTTTTATTAACTGATTTTAACCCTTATATTTCCGAAAAACGATTTTTGTTTTACGGCAGCCACACAAGAAGGTCATGTCCAAAATGTTTGATGTTTAATCGTCAAATGCAATGTTATTCACAAAAGTTATGAACAAATCTTAACCAGCTTTATATTATACTAAATATTAGTCTATGTATGGAACACATGGAGTAGAACCCAAAATGAAACCAAGTCTCAAAACAAGTATGAAAACAACAGGATTAAAAACAGCCTCAACTCTCGAGGGCACGGCAACCAGAATGGTGCTAACCGCCTTCAAAGTGATATCAACGTGCACTTGCTTTGCCATTGACAGGGCATCAAAAAGTAGCAGAGCAAGGAATAATTACTTGAATTAAAACCCAACTTTTTGCACCTGAATCTTTTTTGGTAATACTTCTTTGTCTTTGGTTATCTGATTCGGACTTTCTTTTAGCAACTTCAATTACCTTTTGTTTCTGCTCATCTACTTCATGATAATTGATTTTACGCGATAAAATCGCTTTGCAATTATATCTGCAATTAAAGCGTGTGTAACCCACTTTTAATAGTAGGAATAACAAACCAAGGCGCCCATTTTGTACTGGTACATTCCCGCAGGTTTTCATAGCCTTTAGTATAGTCCTCCTAAGAGCGCGACGACAAAATTGTTTCTCGTAACTATGATACAACAACCACAAGCGATTTTTTACAATTGTTGTTGTTCTTTTGAACCTTAGCATGTCTAATAGAAGAAAAAAGGCTGCTGCAGGGATTTCTTCTTTTATAAGAAAGTGTTTGCCTTTTGAGAATAATTTAGTAGATGAAAGAAGAAAAACACCTATTCTTGGAAAAAATTGACCCTTTTTCTTCTCTAAAAGAAGAAGACAATCAGTGCACGCCAGGGATTTGTCCAAAAGTATGTTGATGGCGCCGGGGAAGGGACTCGAACCCCTGCGAGCACGAAGCCCACCAGCTATCCCGCCAGTTGAATCTGGCACCCTTCAATACGATCTCGAGGCTGGCGCGATAACCACTCCGCCACCCCGGCTCCGCACATAGATTTGTGTTTCCCAAACTAAAGAGTTTCCGTGTCACACGCAGTTTTTTGCCCCAAGTCATTACATAAATGCCGCAGATTCCGTAGCCAGCAAGCCGTCTGACTGTGGATTCTTTGTAAAAAAGCGATACTCAACACAAGGTTAATATGCTGACGTTGGCATAGGCAAAGGCGAAACCATAAGGAATGAAATAGTATGGGTATGAGACGAAAAAAGAAAGATAGTAGCCCAATGCCGGCAGCCAGCGCAGGTTTGCTTCGCTTCTTTGAGGAAGAAACCGAAGGCATAAAAGTCCGCCCTGAACTTCTCGTTGCCCTATCAGTCACGCTGATTGTTGTTTCAGTTTTAGGAAAAATCTTTTTCTAAACATTCTTCCCTTAGGGTTTATTTGGTTTATCTACTTCTTGTTGGTGTAGCGGGCAGCACTTCGATTCTTTGAACTGTTATTAAATTCAAAAGCAGGTCCCCGCTTTCTTCTCGACTGGCAACTTGGGGAATAGGCTGCGCAATGGTGGACCGCAAAACAATTGCCTCTACCTCTTCGAGCCATAAACCTGCTGGCTGCTGCGTTACCGCTACTAAAGTGCCTTCATATCCGTATGCTGGGTCTATTATGGCTCTGATTCTTTTGCCCACGTTGCGTTCCAGCATTTGGAATATTGATGGGGGCAATTGTTGCTCGGGCATAGATTATACTTCAGGGATCAATAATGATGTCGGTTAAGTGTTAAAACGTTATCTCCGCTTGAGCATGTTGATTTCTGATGCAGAAACAGCAAAAACGTCTTTACTGCGGAAAGGTTTGCGGCATATCTGTTGAAACATGAAGTTGCGCTGTTTGTGTTATAGAAAATCCTGTTATAAATGTCAAAAACTAGTAGCGCAAACCCAGCTAAATTTTAATAGTTCACCCTGACTTCATAGTGAAAGACGAGTGCAATGCAACCCGAAATTCAAAGTTCTTTGAGCAACTCTATGGACAATGCCAAAAAGCACTACTCTTCACTATTCTCCCTGCCCTCCTACGGGCGCTCGTTGACCTTAGTAGCGGCCACATGCCTCATAGGCGTAACTATAACCGCTTATGCCGTAACACAAAACATCCTAAGCTTAGCCTTAGGTATTGCAGTTTTTGCTGTTACGGCGCTGACGGATTTGCTGGTAACAAAAGCAATCCTAAAAGGAGACCCCATATTCAATACGCGCAGAACCGCAGCTATTTCGCTTGTAGGCTGGCTAATCTGGATCGCCCTATCCGCAGTCGGAGCATTGCTGGGTTTGTTTTTGGGATGGATGCTCTGGGTTAAACTTGTTCTTCTGGGTTTTGCTGCAGTTATAACGCTTCGCAGCATAGTGGTATCTTCCACTTCGACATCTTCGAAGCCACGCCAAATTCTATCAATCCTGCTTCAGCCTGCTCTATGCATAGGCGTTTTCCTATTCTTTTTCTGGATAACTTTAACTGCCAACATGCTACAGTTTCTACCCTTCATAGTAATCTCGCCCATAATCGGATACACCGCGGTTTATCTGTTACTAAACTTTATTGATCGTCTAGGAAAAACTTACAAACTGCCGTCTATGTCCCTTTTTAGAGCTTTTCTACTCAACTGGGTAATAAATCAAAACCAGCCTCTTGAAACGCACTTGGAGGCTATGGGTGAAGACGCAGATATAACAGTCAACCTTCTGAAATTTGACTCAACCAAACCCCAAGCCGCAATCGTCATGCCGCTGGTGCATCCGGGACCGTTTAGCAATATCGGCAGCAGCCTGCTTCCCTCCATGCTTAAACATGACTTTGAATCCGAGTATGACTGCTCAGCTTGCACGCCGCTGGGCATCTTGGGTCATGAACTGGACTTGGCATCTCAGGATCAAAATCGCCGAATCATAACCGAAGTCCTCTCCAAAGCCAAATTCCACGCAGCCCACAACAAAGCCTCCGCTTTCAATAGAGAAACCGACGGAGCGGCCATCGCCTCCTGCCAAATATTTGGAGACACCGCTCTGCTTTCTTTCTCGCTTGCTCCCAACACCACCGAAGACCTGCCGCAGGAACTGGGGCGAATTGTTGAAGAGGAAGCCAAAAACCTCGGTCTAAGTCACATAATCGTCGTGAACGCCCATAACTGTCTAACAGACGTGGATGACACAAGACTACACATCGCCGAGTTAGAGCAAGCCGCCAAAAAATGCCTAAAAGCCGCCGCTGCACAGCCCAAGAAAAACTTCAAGGTTGGTTCTGCCTCGGTTTTCCCCAACTTCACGACGAAGCAGGGCATGGGTACAGGCGGCGTAACCGCCATTACAGTTGAAGTAGCAGGTCAAAAGACTGCTTACATTGTTATTGACGGAAATAACATGGTTCCTTACTTAAGAGAAAAAATCCTCAACGAATTGGCGGCGGTGGGTTTCTCGATGGCCGAAGTTTTCACCACTGACACACATGAAGTCAGCGGCATAGTAACGGGCAAACAGGGGTATCACCCCGTCGGAGAAGCCATTGACCACACCGCTTTAATAGGCTGCATAAAAGAAGCCGTTCAAAAAGCACTCCAAAAGCTCGACTACTCCAAAGCAGGATGCATCCAATTCGTCGTCCCAAAAGTGCGCGTGATAGGCGAGGAACGTTTGGACGCAATTTCAAACCTCGTTGATAAAGCAATAGATAAAGCCAAAAAAATAGCAGCCCCCATCTTCGGCGGGGAAGGGTTGCTTCTGATTATGCTCCTTCTTCTTTTCTAGGAAGGTGGTCGTTTGGGTTTTCTCTTCAACTCTGTACCACAAACTTGACACTCTTTTAATTTGCTCTGAGAAGGGTATTTTTTGTAGCATGCTGGACAGTAACGTACCCACTCCAGTTGGCGCTTAATGCCAAAAGTAGCTAAAGCCCTAAACTCTACTAGGAGCTGTTTGGCGACATTTTGGATGCAATAATCATCAGTTACAATCTGGGGACTCTGTCCCTCCATTTTCAGCTGCAACGCAAGCGAAAGCAACTGCATGTCAGCTTCGGAAAGCTTGTGAAAATCCCCTGAGCTGCCCGCTTCCGCCTTAGCCGCCGACGATGCCTCAGCCGAGGGCGCAGCAACCTTGACTTTGCCGCTTTCCAGTGCGGCTTCAAACCGCATCTTAACCATAGAGTTACGCAAAATCTCCTCCTCAACTTTGGGCACAGTAATCTGCTTGTCTGTGGCGGAGAAGGGGTCATAGCCTGCCAGAAACGCCGACGTATCCAAAACCACAATACGATGGGGTTTCTTTGGTGTGCTCATTCGGTTCCCTTGAAAAGCAGCCTATTGCGCAGACGATCATAAAAGTTGGGTTCGAAGCGGATAAACGAAGTTACGTTTTTTGACCTGGTTACGGTAACTACGAGTTTGTCGGTGCTTATCAGCTTGCGAAAGTTGCCGTCGATTAAAACCAGCATCTTCGGAGGTCGCAACACGTTAAATGTTATTGTTGAGTCGGTGGGGAAAACCAGCGAGTGAAACACAGTTAAAGAGCATATGGGGGTTAAAACAAAAGCGTCTACCTTAGGGTCTAAGACGGGTCCGCCTGCTGACAGCGAGTACCCTGTCGCGCCAGTTTGGGTAGCTACGATTAAGCCGTCAGCCTGGCATTTGAGGATAGGTTTGTCGTCCTTGCAGATTTCTGCATACAAAATTTTAGCTGGTTCACCCGTTGATATTACTACATCGTTTAAGGCGTCGGGAAGCGTTTCTTTTCCTGCGGTAACTGACATTTTGGCTGACTTCTCGATTTTGAATTCACCTCTGAGAACCAGGTCTACGGCTTCACAGGCGCACTCGGGTTCAACTTCGGTGAGAAATCCCCTTATGCCCCTGTTTACGGTTAAAAGAGGTGTGTTGGGTTTGGGGATTGTTATGGCTGTGCGTAGTATTGTGCCGTCGCCGCCGATGGTGATTATGAAGTCGGTTTTCATTTCTGTGAGCGGAACAAAATGTGCTTTAACTGAGAGAAAATCATAAAGTGTGTTTTCTATGTAAACTTCGAGACCTTTCTTGGCAAGGTAATCTGCGAGCATGCCCGCTAGTTCCAACGCGGGTTTCTGGTCGTATCGGGCGACTAAACCTACGGTTTTGAACATTTTGAACGCTCAGTTATATCGGTAATTTTTAGTCTATATTAACGTTCGCAGTTAGCAGAGAGCTTTGTTAGATGCTTACCCACAGAGCTAATTGCCTCAAGGGGACTTGAGGTTTTGTGTTTGCTTTTAGGTTCGCCGAAAAACAGAACGTTTTTATCGTTTCTCGTTTAATTTAAGCGTTAAATGCTACTTCAATAAGCTCTACGGCACCTTAATCTATATATGGGTGTTGTAGAGAATGCATTTGTTAGAATAAAAGTGATGAAATATGAGCAAACCAGTCGATGTCGGAGAATTACGTGTTGGCGGCTACATGATGATTGATGGAGAGCCCTGCCGCATCGTAGACATAGCTAAATCTAAGCCAGGAAAACACGGCGCAGCTAAAGCACGAATCGTTGCAATAGGCGTTTTTGATAATCAGAAAAGACAATTCGTAAAATCAGTAGATGGCGGTGCAGAAGTCCCAATTATCGACAAACGCGCTGGTCAAGTGTTCTCAGTTAACCCAAATGGCATCCAAATCATGGACCTCGAAACATACGAGTACATTGATGCTCCGTTCCCAGATGAAGAAGACCTTAAAGACAAACTAGTTGCCGGTGCTGAAATAGAGTACTGGAAAGTTCTTGGCAGAGTCAAAATCATCCGCACAAAATAAACTAGTATACTTTTCTTTTCCTTTAAGGGATTTTTCTTCAATTCTTTGAAGCCTTACTTATTGGGTATAGGCTATTCCCATTCGCTTCATGAAGTCGAGAACTTTTTCATACTCTTTTAGGTACTGTTTTCCTTTCTCTGTGAGCTTCAGCGAGAACTCGTCTTCTATTAACTCGAGAATGATAAGCTCAGAAATGTAGTTCTTTAATCTGTCAAACGGTACTTTGATTCGAACCTGAACTTTTGTTAGAACAATTTTTTCGCTTTTTGCCTCTTCATCTAGAGCTGCCAGTAAATCGCCGTAGATCTTCATTTTGTCTCTACGTGCGACTTTTTTCATTTGTTACGCTCCTTTTTTTTAAGGCTGTAAAATGATTTGAAGGACACGTAAAGAAACAGGGCGAATCCAACCCAGCGGAATGCTAAGCCACTGAAGAACGATGCTAAGCTGCCATCTAAAGCAAAAATAATTACCAAGTATTGGCTTATTCCAAGAAAAATATATCCGAAAGGCGTCCAGAGGGTGTCTAAATTGGAAGATTCTAAGTGACTCCTAATAGTGTGGGCACAGATATAAACGATGCAAATTAAGTTAAAACATCTGCTGTAGATACTCGTAAGTCGATAGGCTGGTAGACTGATTTCGGGTATGTTAAGTATTACAAATAGCGCTATTATAGCTATAAAAAGCCCTCCAAACGTTATGTTCCATAGTGATCTGGTACTTTCTGGGCTTTTTCTTGAGAAATAATATGTTGCACATAGGAAGATGAACGCAAAGTTTCTTACGAAGAGCTGAAAGTAGATTGTTGAATTTCCAAAAATCTGTGGCTGGGCGTATATGACTGCGGATAAAAGGTAGGTTGCTCCAAGAAATCCGAATCCTAGAGGTAATCCCACGTACCTGCTTTCTTTCGTGACTTGGTAGGGTTTAATCATGAATCTTACAAGAACGAGACATACTATGAATGAAATAACTTCATAGATAATTCGCAGTGTTTGATAGGAATATGGATCCGTTTGTACTCACCGTTTTTTGCCCGTTTTATGGTTTAATGGTTCTCGATTAGCTATATTTTATGCTCACGATAAGTGAGTGAGACTTATTAGCGTTTTACAAGGAACTTAGTAACTTACAAAAAAGGAAACAATGGAAATGCAACAAAAAAATATTTTTTCTAAAAGGACTGTGGCTATTGTAACACTATTTATAGCAATATCAATGGTTTTACCAATGGCTTCTCTTTCAACAGCAGACGCTCACACACCATCGTGGACTATTGAATCATTCGCTTACATTTCTGTAGCTCCAACACCAGCAGGTGTTGGTCAACCAGTGTACATTTACATGTGGGTTGACCTGCCCTTATCGGGTGCAGGGGTAAATAATGACATTCGAAGACATGACTACCGCTTAACTATCACTCAACCCGACGGTACAAACAAAACCGAAACCTGGGACGTTGTAGAAGACACAACAGGCGTCCAAGCATACGCTTTCACACCCGAAATGACAGGCAACTACACAATGACATTCGATTATCCAGAGCAAACATATACTTGGAGCGGCGCTTTTAACAGCGACGTACATAAAGCAGCGCAGGCAGTGACAGTACTCGAAGTAACAGATGAGCAAGTTCCTGCCCCATTAAGCAGTGCTCCTCTTCCAACAGAATACTGGACAAGACCAATAAACGGCGCAAACACAGCATGGTACCAAATATCCTCTAACTGGCTAAACGCACCCTACATCCGCAGTGGCGCTACCGCTACCGGTGGTGCAGGTTACGGCAGATACCAACCCGACGGCGCTGGACCTGAAACTCCACACGTCATGTGGACTAAAGCTATCCAAGACGGCGGTGTTGTCGGCGGAACTTCAACCACAAACCTAGGTGAAGGCTACTACACAGGCAGCTCATACAACCCAAGATTCGCAAATGCAATAGTCATGAACGGAAGACTCTACTACCAAGAACCCTACGGTAACTCAGGCAGCGGCGGAGACTACATCGCAGTAGATCTAACTACAGGCGAAGAACTCTGGCGTATAGACCGTGAACAAATTCTAGAAACAGGTGTACCAACATTTGGCTATCAATACTGTTATGAAGACGGCAACCAGCACGGTGTTTTACCAAACGGCCTCTTAATTGTTCCCTACACAGTAGGTGGGACACCCGGTTTTATGGGAAGGTTGGTCGGTGGTATTCCCTGTTGGGCAGCATATGATGCTCGAACTGGCAAACTTACAGGAATGAACTTAACAAACGTTCCTTCAGGTTCAGCAGCATCAGCAACACTAGCAGCTAACTCAGCAAACGGCGCATCAGCAGCAGGTCCAAGAGGCGAATACATAATTTATCAACTTGCAAACCTCGGTACAACAACAGACCCCAGCTACTACCTTATGCAGTGGAACTCATCAAAATACCAACAACTTTCACCAGGCCAAATCGGAGCAGGCAACTGGTACCCAACAACATCATTTGATGCCTCTGATCCGGTAATGTATGACTGGAATGTATCATTGCCAACCGTTACAGGACAAGGCTGGTCTATCTATCGAGATGTCCAAGTTGATAACAAATTACTTCTTGTCAAAGGCAGCATGGGAACAGGACCAAGAACAGAAGGATCCGGCGCAGACATTATTTGCGTTAGCTTAGATGCAACTGGAAACACAGCAGGCAACATTCTTTGGACAAAGCACTATTCACCAGCTCCAAACAACGTAACACGCGTTATCGTTGGAGTTGACTTCGAAACCAATGTGTTCATCACAGAAGACAAAGAAACCCTAGAATTCAACGGCTACAGTCTAACGAACGGCAACAACATATGGACTGCCGAAACTTTAGTGGTTGAATGGGACACACTAAGAAGAGACACACTCATTGCATACGGCAACCTATATGCTGCAGGTTACGACGGTATAGTCTACTGCTATGACACAACAACCGGTGACTTGGAATGGACTTACGGCAGAGGCGGAGAAGGCAACAGCACATACTCCGGCTTAAACACGGTCTATGGTCACTACCCAGTATTCATTGACGTCATTGCGGACGGCAAAGTCTACGTTGGAACAACAGAGCACTCACCTGATCAGCCACTCTACAAAGGCGGCTTATACGCATGCATGAACGCTACTACAGGCGAAGAAATCTGGCAACTCACAGGAATGGGCTCGGGTATGTATGTTGGTCAAAACGACATTGTCGCTGACGGCTATCTTGTATTCCTAAACATCTACGATATGCAAATCTACACACTCGGCAAAGGTCCAACTCAACTAACGGTTGACGCACCCGCTGCAGCACTCACAGAAGGTCAAAGCGTAGTAATCCGCGGAACAATCACTGACATCGCATCAGGCACAACACAACAAGAACAATCAAAACGGTTCCCCAACGGTGTTCCATGTGTCTCTGATGAAAGTCAACGGACATGGATGGAATACGTCTACCAGCAAGCAATAAAACCAACAGACGCCACAGGCGTACAAATTGAACTCTCAGTTATAGACGCAAACGGAAACTGCCGCACAATCGGAACAACAACAAGCGATGCAAGCGGAACATACAGCTACCAATGGACACCCGACATCACCGGCAAATACACAGTTATCGCTACCTTTGCAGGCTCAAACGCCTACTATGGCTCAACCGCCTCCACAGCTTTCGCAGTCGACCCAGCAGCAGCAACCCCAGCCCCAACAGACGCCCCACAAGAAACAGTGACTGATCAGTATTTCATGCCAAGCATAGCGGCAATAATCGTTGTCATCGTTATTATCGGTGCGGCGATAATGCTTATGCTTAGCAGAAAACACTAAATTCCCAACAAAAACCAAAAATCCCTTTCTTTTCTTTTTTTGTTTAACATAGCCCAACCGCTTCGAGTTTCTCTGTAGTTATCTGTTTTTACCATTTCACACAATCCTTTTGATGTGGGTTTCACAACTCACGTTAAGTGAGCGAAGCTTATTAGAAAAAATTGAAAATAATGTCTGTACCCGCGAATGGAACGGAAAAAAATTGAAGTGGATGCGGGGTTGGCTGAAAGGGCTCTAAAAGTTACGTTGCGATAGTGTAATGTTCAATTTTCCTTTTCTTTACTCCTTTAGGTATAGAGCTCAGCAAACGCTGATTTAGATCCACCATTTCCAGTCCATTTTGCTGAAAACTAGATACAGCGCCAGCAGAAGTATACCCCAGCTGAGAGATACAGTAGCGATGAAAAGGCTGAGATTGTCTTGGAAGGACACATAGTTGGAGGTTGCCCAAAAACACAATGCACCCACTCCTGCAAGTAGTAGGCAGAATATTGATGCGTGGATTACACGTTCAGCGCCCAACCGATATCACCTTTGATTAGAGTTGGTTAGATGCTGCTTTAAAATTTTCCTAAAGCAAATTCTCACCGCACAAGCTATCTTGCCAAAAAGATTGTTTCACACAAAATGCCGCCATGCACACAAACAATCGTTTCCATGCCGCATGTGCAAAGAAGACTCTGTTGCCACATCACGTAAAGCGCTGAGAAACCGGCAGGAGCCAAAACGCAGTTTGCCGTTAAAGCCCCTTTGTGGTGGCGTAAAGACCAAACACATCCATTAAGAGAGAAAACTATACTTCTGCTTTCATAATCGAGGGCGTCTATCGAAGAGAGCACAAAAGTGCCCGAGGCACAACAGCCGCCTGCATGGCAAAGTTAAAATGCTCTTTTCCACTGTAACAAAACACACCTGCGTGACCCATCATGTTAGACATTAAGCTCATCAGAGAAAATCCGGCGATTGTCAGGGAAAACTTGGCTAAACGCAACAGTGCTGAATGCCTCAAAATACTAGACGACCTCATCGCCTTGGACAAGGTGTGGCGCGCCAACAGCACCAAACTAAATGACCTGCGCCACGACCGTAAACAAGTTACAATCGAAATAGCTACACTCAAAAAAGCATGCCAAAACGCCGATGTCCAATTCCAAAAAGCCGTTGAAGTCGACCAGAAAATCAAGGCGGCCGAAAAAGAAGTCTGCCAGCAAGAAGCCCAAATCCGCAACTATCTCCTCACATTACCAAACCTGCTTGACTCAACCGTGCCCTACGGCAAAGAGTCAGCGGATAACGTGACGGTTAAGAAATGTGGCGAACCGCCACAGTTCAGTTTCCAAGTTAAAAACCATATTGATTTGGCATTGGCGCTGGACCAGGTGGATATGGAGCGAGCTGGCAAAGTGGCTGGTGCACGCTTCTTCTACCTCAAAGGCGACGTAGCGCGTTTGGACATGGCGCTGATGAGTTTTGCAATGGATGAACTCACAAAAGCCGGCTATATCCCCGTTGTGCCGCCTTACTTGATGTCGAGAGCCGCCTACGAGGGTGTTACTTCGCTGGCGGACTTTGCCGATGTGCTCTACAAAGTCGAGGGCGAAGACCTATACCTAATCGCCACCAGCGAGCATCCGATAGCTGCCCTGTACATGAACGAAACCCTCAAAATAGATGACCTCCCCATCAAATACGCTGGAGTCAGCACATGTTTCCGTAAGGAAGCCGGAGCCCACGGAAAAGACACCCGGGGCATTTTCCGCACCCACCAATTCAACAAAATCGAGCAATTCGTCTTCTGCAAACCTGAAGACTCACCTGCACTACACGAGGAACTATTGGCAAACGCAGAGAACATCCTTCAGAAACTCGGCTTAGCCTACCGCGTCGTTAACGTCTGCACAGGTGACATCGGCACAGTAGCCGCCAAAAAATATGACCTCGAAGCCTGGATGCCCGCACAAGGCGATTACCGCGAGGTTGTGTCCTGTAGTAACTGCACCGATTATCAAGCCCGTCGTCTAAACATTAAGTATAGACTAAAAGAAGGCGCCCCACCAGTTGGGCCATTGCATACCTTAAACTCGACAGCCATCGCCACTGGCAGAACCATAGTTGCGCTGTTGGAGAACAACCAAAACGAGGATGGCACAGTGAATATCCCTGAAGTGCTACGAAAATACATGGGTAACAGAGAAAAAATAACAGCTAAGCAATAAAAGTTTTATATATTGGCTTGAGAATGTTGTGGTTCGTCTCGGAGAAATAAAGTTTGTCCGCAAAAACGAAATCAGCAAAGCACATACGCGATAAGTGGCGCGCAAAGACATGGTACATGGTTATCGCGCCATCGTTCTTCGGCAACATAGAGCTCGGCAGCATCCCTGCTCAAGAAGAACAAATGCTTATAGGCAGAGTAGTCGAGGCAACATTATTCGACATCACCGGTGACTTCTCACACCACTACCTCAAAATGTTCTTCCAAATTCACGCCATAGAAGGCAAAACCGCACGGACTCTCTTCAAAGGACACGAATACTCACGTGACTACCTGAGAAGCCTTGTGCGCAGAAGAACCACCAAGGTGGACGGCTTATTCAACCTAGTCACCAAAGACGGCTTCAAACTCCGCATATCCGTCTCAGCGCTTACTCTGTCACGCATTAAAACCTCACAGGAACAAATCATCCGCGAAATGATGGAGAAAATAATCAAACAAAAAGCTGTAACACTCTCACTAGACCAGTTCGTGCAAGAAATGGTGCTAGGTAAAATCGCCTCAGATATCTACAATCAAGCTAAACTGGTCGCTCCACTACGTCACGTCGGCATACGCAAATCCAAGCTTATCAAAGCTCCAGCAGAAATTCCAGTATCTACCGTTCAACCTATCGGCGTCGCTGACGAAGCGGAATTCGAAGAAGAAGAGGAAGAACCTGAAGAAGCAGAACCACTGCCCGAAGAAGAAGCTGCTGAAGCTCCAGTAGAATAACTTCTCCAACCTTTATTTTCCCTTTAATTCTAAACAAATATTAACCCAGCAAAGCAGCATACTCCTTGTTCTATCAAACCCGTTTGAGGAGTGAAAACTTTGAAAGTCACAGCGCTAGCAGGAGGCGTAGGCGCAGCCCGATTCCTAACCGGCTTAGTACAACACATAAACCCTGCAGACTTAACCGTGATAGCCAACACTGGCGACGACATAAAACTCTTCGGGCTCCACATTTCTCCAGACGTAGATATCGTCACCTACACCTTGGCAGGCATCGTGGATGAAGCAAAAGGTTGGGGAATAAAAGGCGATACCTTCCACTTCCTTGAAGCACTCAAGGGCTACGGTGTGGACGCATGGTTTAACATAGGCGACCGTGACTTAGCCACCCACATCTACCGCACCACCCAACTAGGGCAGGGCAAAACCCTTGCTGAAGTCACCACCGAAATAAGCCGCCGTTTAGGTTTGAAAAACAAGATTTTACCCATGAGCAACACTCACTTCCAAACAAAAATCAAAACCCATATTGGTACAATGAATTTCGAAGAATACTTCGTCAAACACCGGTTTCAACTTGAAATTTTAGGAATCGAATTCGACGGAGCCGACTCGGCTACAGCAGCGCCAGGGGTTTTAGAGGCGATCTTGCAGGCAAATTTGGTGGTGGTTTGCCCAAGTAATCCTCTGGTTAGCGTGGGCACTATCCTCTCTGTCAAGGGAGTCAGGGATGCGCTGCGGCAAACATCTGCACGTGTGGTTGGGGTTAGTCCGATTGTTGAGGGCAAAGCCATTAAGGGTCCCGCAGACCACATGCTTAGGGCGATGGGTTTTGAGGCATCCACTGCCGGTGTGGCAGGGCTTTACTCGGATTTTATGGATGTGTTTGTGATTGATGAAAAAGACTTTGCTGAGGCGCCTCGGGTTAAAGCATTGGGAGTTGAGGTTATTATTGCTGATACGGTTATGCGGTCGCTTGCGGATAAGACAGCATTGGCGAAGATTGTTCTGGACGCCTAAATTTTTAATATAATAATTTAGGGTTCCCTAAGTCTATATAGATTATTTGGGTTACTCTATAGGAACGAAATCTACTTGAAGTGGTGTGTATCATGCAAAACAAAAAACAAAACATCTTGCAAAAGTCGAACTTGTATGGTGCTTGACCACATCTAAATTTTTCTTCGAGGGGAAAAATTGAAACAAAATACAAAAAGTAAACATCAAGCAAAAACAAGATATGACTTCGTAGACTTGGTTTATGCTATACCCGATTGTTACAATTAAGAAATGGGTGCCAATCAATCAAACTTTATGGATTTAACCTGCGGGTATAGACAAGGGTTATATCTCAAGGATATGATATTTTCTTTATAACTGGAGATGGTGTAGTGGAAAAGAAAAGTTACGACTGGTTCGAGCAACGCCGCAAAAGCAGAGGCTTAGAACTCGCCCATGAACAGATAACAAAAGCGTTTGACACAGTCACTTGGTTACAGAAAGCAACCAAAGCTTTCTCTGAACAAAATTTTAGCGAAGCGCAAAAGTACATTGAAAACCTCTACAAAGCCGAAGAATTAGTTGATGTCCTACGTACGGACACTTTCCTGGAGTTATCCAAAGGCGCCGCGTTGGTTTCAGATTACCGAGAAGACCTCCTACACCTTGTTAAGCGCCTAGACACTTTGGCAGACCACACCAAAGACGCAGCGCGCTGCCTAGAAATGCTGGGTGAAACCGAAATTCCAAAGGAACTAGGACAAAAAACCGTTTTCATGACAACTAAACTTGTGGAAACCGCCCAGACGCTTCGCAACAGCATCGAAAAAATCTCCATCGCCCCCGGCGAAGCCATCAAAGAAGCCAAAAAAGTCGGCGAAATCGAACACGCCATAGACGAGGAATACCTCAACTCAAAGAGTCTCTTTGTCAAGTATGGTGCCTCAATGAACTGCGGTGCACTGGTCATCTTTGATGACTTTATCGAGTTTATTGAGCAAGCAGCCGACATGTGCGCTGACACGGCAGACTACATTTTGGTGCTTTCAAGCAGAGAATAAGAATCCAACCTTCTTTTCAACTTAGTTTACTTTTAGCTATTTTTGGGGATCCGTCAGCTTAATAACCAGCCAACCCCTCCAATGAAACTAAGGGTGAGTATGAACAACCACAAATTACTGTTTTTTCATGTTTTGGCTGGCCTGATTTGTCGGTTTTGTGTGGGAATTTGTGGTTCTAGAAGATTCAATGTTTGCGCAGACGAAACTGTATTATCTTGCCTGCTATGCTGTCTTTTGCCGTAGCCAACCTTCTGGTTTTAGCAACTAATAAGATTCAGCTGTACCAGGAAAGGGAAAAAAGTTGCATAGGCGTTTACTCTTTTTAGTCCAAGGGGTATGTGGGGATGTAATCAGGAGCAGTAGTATCAACTTCGGGTTCAGTTTCTTCCTCTGCTTTCTCATGATCCTTCTCGTAGGACCTTTTAAGCAGCACCGGAGCCAAAACCGTAGTAATCATAATCATACCCAAAATGGCTGCGTAAGTGCTCTGGGTTATTGCGCCGGCAGATATTGCGACTCCAGCCACAATTAACCCGACTTCGCCCCTAGAAACCATGCCGTAACCCACTTTGTAGCCCTTGCTTTTGCTCTTAAGGAAGTACGCGGCTGGTAGTGCGCACCCAATCATTTTGCTTGCAAAAGCAATTATAACTATAATCGCAAAGAAAGCGTAAAATGTCCAGTCTGAAGTCAAAAAGGCTCTTACGTCGAATTGAGCTCCCGCTAAAGCGAAGAATACAGGCGAGAAGACCACACTGAGTTTTTTTGAGTAGTCACGGATTTTATCTATGGCTTTTGAGCTTGCCACTGCCATTCCAGCTGCAAATGCCCCAACGATGGGTGACAAGCCAAGCGCTGCGGCTAAGGCTGAAGCTCCGAAGCATGAAGCAGTAGCTGCGGCTTCCACGGTTCCTTCGGTTTTGCCTTTTGAGGTTAGATTGATTAGCCGCGGCAAAATTAGCGAGGCAAATACGGTCATGGTTAGCCAAATTCCCAGTGAGGTGGCGATAACTACGACAACGTTTAACGGTGTTATGGGGGTGGCGGTGGATATGAACGAGACGATTACGCCTAAAATCGCTAAGCCTAACACATCGTCGACGACGGCTGCGCTAATCATCATTCGGGCTTCGATGCGTCTAGTCTGATTTATTTCCTGAAGCACAAGGGCAGTAATGGAGATGCTTGTGGCGACCAACGCTGCACCAATTACTAGTGCCGATATCACGTCATAGCCTAGCAAAATTGTAATTCCATAACCCATAACGAAGGGGACAACTACTCCGACTGTTCCGATTACAAAGCCTGCGGTTCCGACTTTGCGGAAGTCACGAAAAGTCATTTCTAAACCAGCAATGAAGAGGATAAGGATGCCGCCGATTTCGCCAAAAGCTCGCACTATTTCGTTTATTTCTATAAGCTGTGTGCCATTGATGGCAAGAAGTGAACCAAGCGCGAAAGGTCCAAGAAGCACCCCAGCGAACAACTCGCCTAGTACCGAGGGAATTTTTCTCCAGGAGAACACTTCGCCCAGTATCTTTGCT
Organism: uncultured archaeon; assembly: GCA_963810275.1. Classification (GTDB taxonomy): domain Archaea; phylum Thermoproteota; class Bathyarchaeia; order Bathyarchaeales; family Bathycorpusculaceae; genus Bathycorpusculum. Next base: position 56,531 of record CAWENF010000019.1, on the reverse strand, counting down.
GAGAAGACCAATATACAGATAGTTACGATTGCGGTTAGCACTGCATCTAAAGCCAAGCGTGTTCCCCCTTTGGCTGTTGAAAGTAACATATGGCGCTATTAAAGTTGTGTTCCTAGACAGCCGTTTTCCGCCATGGAGGATGTCCCCACAAAATATGCACTTGTTTAAAAAAATCAGGTGTTAATCTCGCATTCTTTGTAAGCGTAAAACAGTCTGAAGATCAGGCAGCCATATGAAAAACTCCAAAAGAAAATTAAAAAATAAAGATGTGGGTTTGTTATTTTAAACTGTTATAATACATGTCCAGTTCCAGTTTACTTTTTGGTAAGGGTTATCTCCATGGTGGAAACCATTCTGGACTTGTTCTCGCCCTCGCGTGGTGGCATCTCTGCAGTTCCGATTGCGATTTTGGTCACTTTGAGGTCTTTTATGAAGCGGTTTCTTGCGATCTCTGCTACATCAACTGCGGTTGTTATGGCTTGGCCCCTTGCTTTGAGGGTGATTTCGTTGAGTTTGCCCGAGGAGAGGCTTGTGATAATTGCCAGAACATAGCTCATTGGGGGTTTGTTTCCGACGAAGATAACGTCTGCATTTTCAGTCATATCATTTTACTTCCTATGAATCTTTGTGTAACGTCGCTAAACTGCGTTTTTAAGGCGCATGGAACGTTACTGCCATCTATTGGAATTCCTCCCTAATAAGTACATTGAAAAAACCCTTTGGCTGCCTAAAAGGCTAAACGACAAGTTAAGAAAGGCTTTTCTACAGCCAACCCCCTAGTTGGCTACAACACCGCTCGAGACGCATAAATTTGCTTACCCAATTTAAAAGGAAAATCCAAGAAATATTCCAAATCGAAGCCAAAATCGCACATAAAATGGGGTTAACCCCAAACATCATAAGCGTAATCGGCTTCATCTTAGCCATTGCATCCGCCGTGTGCTACGCCATTAGCCTCCACGTCTATGCCTTGGCTTCTGCTTCTCGCAGTGTTTTTCATGTTAGCCTCAGGCTTCAGTGACACCATGGACGGCATAGTCGCCCGCACATACCAGCAGACCTCAGCTTTCGGCGGCTTCTTTGACTCCGTTCTTGATCGCTTCGCAGATGCAGCCTCCTATGCAGGCATAATAGTTTCAGGTTTATGTGTTTACGCGTTTAGTGGTAGCGTTTACTGGGGCACTATAGTTGCCTTGTCGGCTTTGATTGCGTCTATGCTTGTCAGCTATACCCGCGCTCGCGCCGAAGTTATGGATGTGAAAATGGAGTCGGTGGGCATTGCTGAGCGCGCGGAGCGGATGTTGATTTTGGCTGCCGCCAGCATAGCTGCATTTTTCTGGTTGCCTGCCCTCGGCTTTGGTGTGGCGTTAATTGCGTTGTTGTCGATAATTACCGTTCTGCAGAGGGTGTGGCATGTTTACAGGGAACTAAAGAAAAAGTAAGTAAGCAGTAAATTGCCGCTTAGTATCTTTGACGTCTATATTTTGTGTGGCGTTCGTTCTCGGCTCTGACCTTAACGATGCCACGGTGCACTGCACATGAAATGCAGTAATACTTTGTGTCAACCCAAGAAGCTAAAAATGTGCCTTTTTGGCGAAGCTCCTTGGCAAGTTGAGGTTCGACGAATGAGACGCGGCGTGTGGATTTCTTAGCTTTATCACGCGGCACCATCGATCCGCAGTTAACGCATTGAACTAGTGTGCTACTTCCTTTGCTGCCTTTTGATCTTCCTCGGCTTTTTCGCTTAAATGGCATTCTTTCGTTCTCCTATTGATTCTTTTGTTGCAAATATGAACTTCAGTGCCTTATATATGTGCTCATAAAATTTTCGAGAGTTACACCCTGGCCTCTGGAGATAAGTTAAGCCTTTTCGCTGTTTAAAGTGTTGATTTCTAATTGTTAGTAACTCTTAAATCGTGCGTTCTTTTTATTTTCATTCGGAACTAAATTATCGAGGTAAAACATCATGTCTGAACTCGGTTTGAGACCTAAAATGATAGTCAGAGACATCATGAGCAGTCCAGTCATCACTATTGACGAGGACGAAACGAGTAACACCGCCGCTGAAAACATGGATATGAAAGACTTGGGTGCTGTTATCGTGCAGAACAAATCCGGAAACTCCATCGGCATAATCACTGAACGTGACCTCGTCAAACGGGTTGTTGCTAAAAACCTCAAACCAGATACCGTGAAAGCAAGAGACGCTATGACTACTCCGCTGGTCACCATTGAGCCGGAAGCCACTATAAGCGACGCCGCTAGAAGAATGACTCGGCTTGACATTAGAAGACTTGGCGTTACCTATAAGGGAAACCTAGTTGGTATCATAACCAGTAAAGACATCTTGGGTGTTATGCCTGAGTTGTTGGAGATTATGCAAGAGCACCAGCGAATCGAAGAAGGCGAATGTGCTATTACGGAAGTTGATGCGAGTCCCATGTCGGGTTACTGTGACCGTTGCGAAGCCTACTCCGATAGCCTCCTAGAAGTCGACGGGCAAAACATCTGTGACGAATGCAGAATCGAGCTTGAACAAGAAGAATAATTTTTCTTCCTTCATCTCTGGTCTTTTGCCTCAAGCTTTTTCTGTGTTATGGCTGCCGTGTAGTTCAGCAGGCTTTTTAATGCGCTGAACCTCTTGCTGGAAACCACCGTTACGCTGTGAATCAACCCGTAGAGGGATAAAGCTACTTTGGCGAGAAAAGAAGATTTAGAGTAAACCACGGGGCGCAAGATAAAGAGAAGGAACATCTCTGAAAACCTGTTAATTTTTTTGTTTTTTAATATGCATCCCTTCTCTTGTGCAAATATTTCTTTGCATTCAGTTAAGTTTTTTGCTTGGAACTATGAAACTTATTACAGACTATTTTCTACACTATGGACGTGAATTAAAGTGATTGTTGACTCCGTGCTTCTCAACGCAAAAGCATACTTCAAAGGCGAAATCGTGGATTGCGCCATATCCATGGAAGACGGCAAAATAGCTAAAGTCGGCAGAGAAACCCACATGCCGAAGGCCGACCAAAAAACAGACCTTCACAATCTTCTCGTCTTACCCGGCTTAATTGACGAGCACGTTCATCTGCGCGACGAAGGCAAGGCGAACAAGGAAGACTTCATGTCGGGGACCTCGGCGGCTGCGGCAGGGGGGTTCACTACTGTATTGGACATGCCAAACAACATGCCCGTCACTATGAGTGCAAAGACTTTGAGCAATCGTATTGAGCTTGCGCAGAGACGGATTTTTGTCAACGTGGGCTTCTACTCTGAGCTGCCAAAAACGTTGCCTGAAATCAAAGCCATCGCTGAGAAAGGCTCAGTGGGTTTCAAACTGTTTATGGATACTCAGATGGGTGGGGTAAACGTGGATGACGACGCAGCTCTAAAAGAAGCCCTCCAAGCCATCGGTGACACAGGGTTGCCCTTGGCGGTTCATGCCGAAGACCACGCCGCCGTCGCCGCCAGAGCGGAGCAGTATAAAGCTGCTCAAAAAATCACTGCGGCTGACTACCTGCGAGTTCACAATGAAGCAGCCGAAGTTAAAGCCATCAAACGCGTCCTCGAACTTTCAAAGAAAATCGATGTCCACCTGCACTTCCTCCACATATCTACAGCCAAGAGCTTAGAGGTAATTACAGAAGCGAAAAAAGCCGACGCCTCGATTACTTGCGAAGTAACCCCAAACCACCTGATGCTTACAAACAATCGTATTGCGGTATACGGCGGCTTAGCCATAGTGGCGCCTCCACTACGTGACCGAACAAACGTTGAATCGCTATGGCAGGGCATACATGATGGCATAATTGATACCTTAGGCAGTGACCATGCCCCCCACGTCATTAGAGGAGAAGACTGCAAGGAGCATCTGGGAGATAAAACCTGGAATCCCCGGCTTAGAAGTAACCCTGCCGCTTATGCTTAGCATGGTTAAAGAAGGTAACCTCTCAATCGAGCAGCTTGTCTCGCTCTTGGCAGAGAAGCCGGCGGAAATCTTTGGTTTAGCCGACCGGGGGAAAATTGAGGAAGGTAAAACTGCAGACTTAACTATAGTGGATTACTGCAAGGTAAAGGTTGACGCATCCAAATTCAAGTCCAAAGCCAAGTTCAGCCCTTACAACGGGTGGGAACTCTGGGGTAGAATCGACAAGACCATAGTCGGCGGTACAGTGGTTTTCGAGGAAGGAGAAGTTGTCGCCAAAGGCGGAGCAGGAGTAGTTGTGCGGGGAGGCACAACTTGAAGTTTCTGCTGGATGCGATGCTTGGTACTCTTGCACGTTGGCTACGCATGATGGGACATGATGTTGCCTACTCGACCAAGTTAGGCGATGATGAGCTGCAACGCTTGGCCAAAGCTGAAACGCGTGTGCTATTGACAACGGGATTTAGAGCTTTACCGCCGGGCCCTCAGAAGAGGCTTAGAGGCGTTTTATGTTGCGGGCAAAACCCAGTCAAGCCGCCTAGCCGAAGTCTCAGCCAGATTCGGGTTCCCACTGGAAATCGACATGAAAAATATGCGGTGCCCAATCTGCAACACGCCCGTGAAAGCTATATCCAGAGAGGCGCTAGAAGACAAGTTGCGACCGAAAACTTACCGCTACTACAGACAATTCTATAGGTGCCCAAACTGCGGACAAATTTACTGGCAAGGTGCGCATTGGAAACAAATCCAGAAAACCTTAGCTCAAGCACATTGCAAATTGGAAAAAATCACTTGAAGTGCAGAAGCTCAATCATCCGTGAATAAGCCTGAAATGATTCTCTTTCTATAGACAATTGTTTCTTGGTTTTGTTTGATTTTTGTTTAAGTCAACATCCAAACCAACCACCCATAGTATAGGTGAGGTAAAATGAGCTGAACATAAAAATCTTGTTATTATCTGTTGCCGTGGCTTTTTTAGCTGCCGGATTGTAAACGACTACTTCTCTTTTCTTTTTTTATGTTTCTAGGAAATATAGTGGAGGGTTTACTAATTGTTTGTTTTTCTATTAATTATAGAACCCGTTTTGATTAATGGTGTTCGAATAGCCTCACTTTTAGGCAGGCTCTGCATAGTGCCATATGCCACAGAACAATCAGTGTTTTCTATGAAGAATCTAAATAGAAAAAGTTGCTGTTATACCAAAATAGACAAAGAAATAAACGAACACAAAAAGCAGCCGCCTCACAAAATTCCAGAAGTAGTTGTGCACGCAGACTCTTCTATCACCACAACAAAAAAACTTGGTTTTTGGACTTCAAATGCCTGCTATTTGTCCACATAGCTATGCGTTTCCTAGAAATACTTATATTCTTAAGGATGTCATGTTGTTGTTCGCATTAATGGAGGTTTATAAGATTTGTCAGCAGCACCTACACAAGCAGGCGGAATACCTATAATGGTTCTCAAAGAAGGCACCAAACGCAACCGTGGAAGAGACGCCCAACATGGGAACATAACAGCCGCCAAAGTTGTAGCTGAATCCGTCCGAAGCTCACTAGGCCCAAAAGGCATGGATAAAATGCTCGTGGACAACTTCGGAGACGTCACAATCACAAACGACGGAAAAACAATCCTAGACGAAATGGACATTCAGCATCCAGCCGCGAAGATGATGGTTGAAGTCGCAAAAACACAGGATAAAGAAGCAGGCGACGGCACAACCAGCAGCGTCATAGTCGCAGGAGAACTCCTTGCAAAGTCCGAGGAACTTATAAATCGAAACATACATCCGATCATAATCATCGAAGGCTACAAACTATCGCAACAAAAAGCCCTTGAGACACTTGATAAAATCGCTATAAAAATTGACCCAACAAAAAAAGAATACCTAATCAAAGTCGCCGTAACCAGCATGGGCAGCAAAATAGTTTCTGAACACAAAGAGTACCTATCAGAAATAGCCGTCAAAGCCATGCTTGCCGTCGCAGAGAAAACTGCGGAGGGGTATAAGGCAGATGTCGACGATGTGAAAGTGGAGAAGAAAGCAGGCGAATCAATAGCAGACACCAAACTCATAAGCGGAATTGTGCTTGACAAGGAAATCGTGCACAGTGGAATGCCAAAACGCGTGGAGAAAGCCAAAATAGCGCTTCTTGACGTTTCACTGGAAAATGAGAAACCAGAGTTTGATACTAAACTAAACATTGAAAGCCCCGACCAAATTGAAGCCTTCCTAAATCAGGAGGAAGCCATGCTTAAAGCCATGATTGAAAAAGTCGCCGCTTCGGGTGCAAACGTCGTTATCTGCCAGAAAGGCATAGATGACATGGCACAGCACTTCATGGCACGCAAAGGCATAGTTGCTATCCGCAGAGCCAAAAAATCTGATATGGAAAAGCTTTCCAAAGCTACAGGCGGCAAAATCGTGCAAAATATCGACGCCCTCACCAAAAACGACCTCGGTACAGCCGCTCTAGTTGAGGAACGCAAAACAGGCGATGACAAAATGACCTACATTGAGGGCTGCAAAAATCCAAAGTCAGTCACGCTTCTAATCAGAGGCGCCAACCAGCGCTTTACAGCCGAAGCCGAACGCAGCATCCACGACGCGTTATGCGTCATAAAAGACCTCATTGAAGAACCCAAAGTAGTTGCAGGCGGCGCAGCACCCGAAATGGAAATCGCAGGTGTCCTCAAAAAGTATGCCCAGACACTCTCAGGCAGAGAACAGTTTGCCGTGCGCATCTATGCGGAGTCGCTTGAAGAAATAGCTATCGCCATCGCGGAGAACGCAGGTTTAGACCCTGTGGATTTATTGACTAAGCTTCGTGCAGCTCATGAGAAAGGCCAAACTTGGGCTGGAATCAACATAGCCGAAGGCAAAGTCTCTGACATGACCAAAATTAACATTTACGAGCCGCTTTCTGTAAAGAAGCAAATAATAAAGTCCGCAACTGAAGCAGCATCAATGATTCTAAAGATCGATGACGTCATAAGCGTTGCTAAGATGAAGGCTCCTCCAATGCCACCAGGAGGAGGAATGCCCGGCGGAATGGGTATGGGTGGCATGCCAGGAATGATGTAGAACATGCAGCAAAAAGTCAATGTAGGACCCCCTAAAATCACTCGCTTCGAGAAGGCACGCATAGTCGGCGCTCGCGCATTGCAGATCTCGATGGGAGCACCAATCTTGGTTGATGCAGAAGAAAACACAAACCCCATAGACATCGCCGTAACTGAGCTAGATGTTGGCATACTGCCGATCACGATTCGCAGAACACTACCGGACGGTACCTTCCAAGATATACCTTTAAAATGGCTTAGCTAAACCATTTTATTTTTATCTTACTTTATAGTGCAAAAGGCAGTTTGCACACCTTTCTTTGCCGCCAACCACCTCCTTTCTTTCAAAAAGTGGTCCGAAACCTTTTAGCTCTCCCACTAAACCTTTTCCATAAAAAGAAGGATCACCAAAGTGTATGAGTACCTTGTTTTTGTCGCAGCCGCCGCCTCACTAGCAGCCGCCTTAGTCTACATCCGAAGCATGTTTCACGGAGAAACCAAACCCAACCGTGTTACTTGGTTCATGTGGTCCGTGGCTCCGTTCATAGCGACGTCAGCGGCTGTTTCAGAAGGTGTAGGTTGGGCAGTGTTACCAGTGTTTATGTCAGGATTCTGTCCGTTTCTAATTTTCATTTCATCCTTTCTGAGCAGAGAAGCATACTGGAAGCAGACCTCTTTTGATTTACTCTGCGGTGCGCTCTCAGCAGTGGCGCTGGTGCTCTGGTATGTAACCAACAACCCAGATGTCGCGATAATATTAGCAATTGTAAGCGATGGGTTAGCTGCCGTGCCAACCATACTAAAATCCCACCACAGCCCACAAACAGAATCCATCTGGCCCTTTCGTAATCGGCCTATTCGCCCCTATGACAAGCTTTCTAGCCGCAGCTACCATCCGGTTTGCTGAAGTCGCTTTCCCCACCTACCTGATAGCTGTTAACGTGGTTCTCGTGTTGTTAGTTTCTAAAAAATGGTTGTCCTCAAAAGTTAGCGCGGAAAAACTGACAAGAGTAGCGAGTTTTATGAATCTTAGAATAGGACCTAAAAAAGGAAACGGTGAGTTACTTAAAAAACTAACAGACTGATTGTCGCGTAAGCGGCAGAATCATTTGGGTTTTCTATTTATTCTATACTTTGATAGGTTTGTAACCATTGACAAGGACGTGACAGACCTGGAGAAGGCTGAGATTTGTGCTTTTCACGCCATCTACCACCATTATCTGGACCACCAAATACTATCTCCAGGTCTGTCTGTAAGTTGAGGTTATCGGTTGCTTGCGGTATTTAGAAGACAATTAATACTCCACAGTGGTTTTCCAATTGCTCACTGCTAAGTACCTGCTGGAAATCATTTGCGTGTTTTGTTTCTGCTAAACCAGATGATGTGTATTGTTGATATTTTTGGTGTTTGAAGTTTAATTCTCTATTGTTAGCTAGCCCTATACCTAAAAAGTGGAAGCATATTCCGGTCACAATTGTTCTTGTAGCGGTACAACCACAAGCTTTCATAAAGTAAGCGGTGAATAATATCAAGCAAGGATGAACGGAGAATTTTTAACATGATTAAAATGAAAATTCTAGTTTTGACTATGACTTTTGCACTTATATTAACAGCAGCCATCAGCACTACAACAGTTAGAGCGCAAGATGATGCTACAGTTATCATACAAGATTCTGCAGATGGAACTACTGATATTACGGGAACTAACACATATTCAGATGGAACATCAGTTACAATTAATGCCATGCCAGACCTTGGATTTGTGCTTGGGAGTTGGGTAGTTTCACCAAGTGACGGCTCAGGTGATCTGGTCATGTATGATAATCCATTGGTTTTCACTGTAAAAGGCGGAGTTACATACACTATTACCCCTGTATTTATTATTCCCTCTTCAGTTCCTGGAGGAACCTTGCCAACAGATTTGAGCACAGCTGCTATCGTCGTCGTTTTACCTTCAGCTGGCGGAATAACTATGCCTCCAGCCGGAACTTATGCCCTGGCAAACGCAGAAAATCTAGATTTAACAGCGATGCCAAACAACGGCTGGAAATTCTCTCATTGGACGATTTATGGTGTAGATACTGGACACGGTGCAGCACCAGCTAATTTCAACCCGACTGACAACCCATACAATGTTAATCATGGATATGGAGCCACGTTTTCGTACCAAGCGATATTCGTTCCAGTAGGTTCCACTGAACCAACACAAACGCCAACATCAACACCTACAGAAAACAATGGTGGCATGAGTTTTGAAACATGGATAATTATTGCCCTGTTGTAGTAATCGTCGCTATGCTGATAGGCTTTGGAATTTATGCTTCTAGAAACCGTAAGTAATTTTCAAATTTCCTTTTTTTATTTTTTCAAATTTTGCCTCGCGAGCGCTGTATAATTCTTATAATGGAAATTAAGTAGACCAGCACCTTCTTGTCTCTTTGTAAAAATAAGTGTAAAGCAAAGTTGAACTGGAATTGGAATTTTTTAATTACTCTAAAAAGTTTAAAGCAGCAGCACACCAGTTTATGCTGCGTCACCGAATGACTGCAAAAAGCGCTCAAATGCGCGAGTCGGCGATATTGCTTCAGGGTGTAGGGTTTAGCATTGCAGAAAATAGTAACGCCGTTACCGAATATTGTAACGCTAATCCAGAGAATGAATCAAGCTCTAAATGCAAAAAGAGTGGCGGGCCCGCTGGGATTTGAACCCAGGGTCTCCGGCTCCGCAGGCCGGTGTAATAATCCGTACTATACAACAGGCCCACCCTGCCTTGCCCAACGGAAAACGTTAGGGCAGAGAAGTAAATACGTTGCCTAAACTTAAAATTAGTGGTTGCAAACAGGCTCAGCGTTAAAGAAAAGGGAGGGGGTTATTCCTCTTGGGTTTCTTGCGAGCTAAGAGTCCTTTGCAGCGCGGCGATGACGTTGTCTTTGCCCATCGCCAGCACGTACGGTCCCAAGCGAGGTCCTTGGGGTGCACCCATCAGAATCTGGTAGAGTAGCCGGAATATCGCGGCTGGTTTTATTCCGTTGTCTTTGGCGCTGCTGAATATTGCGTTTTGGATTTTGTCCGCGTCATCTTCAACCTGAAGTTTAGCGAGGAGGTCTGTAATGGCTTTGCGTTCCTCCGCTTTGAGTTCGACCTTTGATTCCTTTATTTCCTCAAAGTCCTCAACCCAATTCAACGCATACTCGATGCGCTGCTGCAACCCGGCGTCAATACCCTGACCTTTGTTCAGGTAGCCATAGTTCTGCAGCATATCAGCAACATATTCCTTTACGGAGTCTTTGGGTGCCATCTTGACCAGAAACGCCATCAAATTGTAGGGCACGTGGATGCTGGGTTTGTCGGGGGGCTTGAGGACGTAGCAGTACTGAAAAAGTCCCTTAAGTTTGGCAGCTTCCTTCTCGGGGACCTGTTTTTTGCCGAAGTAGACGTCTTCGAGGTAATCCAACTCGTTCATATAGCTGGGGATGTCCGAGACGTCGAGGCTGCGGGTGCCCACGAAGCGTTTCAGCATAAGCAGAAGCAGGGATTGGGGGGAGCCGTAGTTGAACCAGACCTGCGGGGTGAATACATTACCCGCTGATTTGGATATTTTTTTGCCTCCTTTGTCCAGAAACATTTCATATTTGGCGTGGTTGGGCGGCTCGAACTCTGAGACCTCGCGGCAAATACGGTCGTTTATGCGCACTGAGTCAGCGATGTCTTTTCCGTAGGCTTCAAACCGGATGTCAAGGGCGCGCCATCTTGCTGCGAACTCGCTTTTCCACGTCAATTTGCCTTGGCCTGATTTGATGTCGACTTCGCCTTCGTGTCCGCAACCTGAGATTCTTCTACCGCGGATTTCTAGCCCTTCGCATTTGTAAGTGACTCGGTCGGTTTTCGGATCGAAGTTGTAGGCTCGGGTGGTGTATAGGTGCCCGCATTTTTCGCAGACCGCAAAAAATGGTAGTACTTCGCCATATGTTTCCTGCCCGACTTCTTGCTTGATGATTTCGCCGACTTGTTTAGCGTTAGTTAGAAGTGTGCGGATTTCGTTTAGAAGTAGCCCATTCTTGTAAACCTCGTTGGCGCTGTAGTATTGGTATTGGATGCCACACCTGTCAAGCGCCTCCAGCAGAAGGGAACTCATGTGTTTGCCGTAGCTTTCGTGGCAACCAAACGGGTCGGGGATACTGGAGACGGAGTAGCCGAGGTGCTTTTCCAGCTTCTGTGCCATATCGACGGGTAACCCAGCGGGAACCTTGCGCAGTCCGTCTTTGTCGTCGCAAAAGGCAACAAGCTCCGAGTTGTAATCCAAGTTTTTAAGAGCCAAAGTGACAGCATAGCTGCGGCTGGCATCGCCTAAACTGCCAATATGCGGGAACCCAGATGCGCCTAGTCCCATTTCAGTGCGTATTCGACTCATATCCCTCTTTAATGACTGCTCTCTTTCGACGACTTTCTTAGCCATCATGTCGTACCATGTGCCCATGCCGACGATTTCTTCACTCATGCTGATTGCCTTCTGACAGATTAGCATTACAGGGAGATAAAAAAATGTTCTGAGGAGAACTTTTGGAGAGGTTAGTTTTCTATTTGTTTTTTGCCTTTATGTAGGTGTGTTGTTTCTCGAGCGCCACAAGATTGATTGTGTCTGGGGCTGCTTTTTGTGTTCAGGGTGTTTTTATTTATCTGAAGTTGTGTGCCGGGATTTTCTTGCACACGCCAACATAGCTCCTATGTTGAAAGTTGCGGATGTGGTGTGAGGCATGCAGAAACTTCGAAAAAATGTTAAAAAAAGTGAATGTTATTTGTGTTGTATTGCTGCAGCGATTGCCAACCCAGCAACAACCAGTAGTATCACAATGAGCGAGTATATCCAATTGTAGCTGAAGAGGAACCATGCTCCCCCAACTGCGGTGGCGACTAAGCCTATTGCGGCAGTGCTGAATGGGCTGCGTTCGTACTTCCCCGTACTACCCACGCGTATAATGGCCAACACAAGGAACCACAAGCCATTGAAGATGATGACCAACGGTACAATCAGCAGCCAGTCAGTTACAACAGCCGCCAAATACAGCAGCAAAGCAACCACTATGGTGATGAAGAACACGCCGATTGACAGCAGCGATCGACTGTTTTCTCCACTCATAGCTTGTTTGCCCTCCCTACTCGATTTTTTGTCCGCATTCAGGGCAGAATTTGCTGTTGGCAGGGATTGATTTGCCACATTTGGGGCACTTCATGGCTTGTTGACTGGGGGGTGTGAGGTTGGTTCCGCAGTTGGGGCAGAACTTGCTGGTGGCTGGCACTTTTTCGCCGCATTTCGGGCAGATGACCAGTGCCGCTATGGGGGCCGCTTGTGGTGCCCCGCTCATCTGGTTCATGACCTGCGGGATCAGAACCATACCTGCTCCAAGTGCTCCTGCGCCGCCTCCGCCTTGTCCAAGGCTGGCAGCTGCGGATTTGACTGTTTCCATTCGTAGCACGTCACCGGCTGCAGTTTGACCTGTTTTTAGCCAGAAGAGTCGTTCGCGATACTCGGGTGTGGTGTCGATACCTTCAAAACGCAGGTCAGTTAGTTCGATGCCGACGCGTTTAAAGTAGTCGATTAGGGTGTTTTTGACGATTACGCTGGTTTCGTCAAGGCGTGTGAAGACAGTTAAGAGGTCGTAGTGGCTGAGTTCGTCAATGATTTTCTCGTTTAGGAAACCGCGGAGAAAGTCGTTGACGCCTTTTGTTGTGAAGGCTTGCTGTCCACCGACCACTTGGTTAACGAATAGGGTAGTGTCTTTTATTTTGAACCAGAACTGCCCATATACTTGTAGTGGTGCGAGTTCGGTGGTTTGTGCTCTTGTGCCCCATTTTCCGTCGAAGATTTTGGTGCTGATAAACAAGACAGTTGCTTTAAAGGGTTTGTTGCCGCCAAAACCAGCCAGCCGTGTCAGCAAACCAGTTAGCAAGGGCAGGTTGAGCGTGGTTAAGGTGTGGCGCCCAGGACCGAATATATCGTAGGCTTTTCCGTCACGGAAAAACACTGCAATCTCAAATTCTTTAACAATTAGCTGGGCGCCCCATGTGATGTTTTCTTCTGGATGCCTGTAAACTATGTCTTCTCCTTTTACATTTGTCCATTCAAGTACTTGTGGCATTATGCGGTCACTCCTGCAATATCTTCTAGGCGTTTATCAAAGGTTTCATCAAGCAAAGTAAGCTTGTTAACGATACCTTGGATTTTGTCTTTTAGGTTACTGAAATCCCCGCTCAACAGATGCGCTTTGAGGGTGTCTATTGCGTCTGTAAGGGCGTTGACTTCATCGATTAAGCCGTTGTCGTAGGCTATCATGCGGTCAAGGTTCGTTTCGTTGATTTTAACCGCGTCGAAAAAGCCTGAGTACCCGTATGTGGCGTGGTTTACTTTCTCGGCAATAGTATCGGTTTTGGCGACTAGGCGGTCCATTTCAACCATCACGTCGAAGTAACGTTTATCGCTTATTTTCTGAGCAATATCTCTAACGTTATCTTTAGCTTTGCTTAGTTTTATGTAAAGATGAGTGCGTAAAAGTTTGTCTGATTCGCGGCGGAGCTCCTTTTCTTTGTACCCGCGGAACCCAGGCAGCGCAGCGGCGATTTTCTCGGAAAGCCGCATTTGGCTTTTCGCATGGGCATAAACATCTTTATTTTCGCTCATTTCCATTTTCCCCTGTATTTTCGCACTTCAGATTAAAAAAGGGGTAGCTTTTAAACGTTGTTCAAATAGACTAAAACCTATTCATTAGGGAATGTCTCCCCTGACAACCATGCCGTTTGCCCCGTCAATTAGCATCTGGTAGAGTTTGCCTTTGTACTCGTACTTGACAAACCAAATCGGGCGCATGCAAATACACCATCTGCTTAAGCTCCACACTGGTAGTTTCTTCTACGATTCGGTCAATGTCTTGCTGCAACAGGAAACGGTGATGAGCATCAATCTGTTGCCTAGCTGTCTCCAAAGCCTGTTCCCGATCCATCTCACTGTTCAAAACCTGTGCGAAGCCCTCGATTTTGCGGAAGTCATACGGCACCTTACCTGCCAAAGGCACATCATATTCACGGGTTGGGAAATTCGACGCCTGTCTAGCCAGAACAAGCCAATCGTACTCCTTTTGGATTTTGCCTTCCTTAACTATAGGTGGTGCGATGCGTTCAAATATGCCTTTGTACTGGGTTGTAGCTTCGATTTGGATAACCCAGAATGGGAGGTAAACAAGGGTTTTCTCGATGATTTTGGATTTCTTGGCAAGGTCGCCGGGTTTCATAAATCCAGAGCGCATCCAGTCCTTGATTAATCCATCCATCTGTTCGGGGCTGTAAACATTTTGCAGAACAGAATGCTCAAAGTTAAAAGCCCGCCCAGTTTCGATGACTGTGGTGAATCCGCAATACTTGCATGTTGCTACAAGCTCGCCAGGTTTGAACTCGACGGGGGCGCCGCAGTGCGAGCATCGAATGTTCTGAGCTACAGCCATGAGTCTACGCCTTCAGTTTTTCACGCTTGAGAATTTCCTTTGCTACGATGATACCTGAGGCGGAGGCTTGGATTAAGCCGCGGGTGACGCCTGCGCCGTCGCCGATTGTAAACATGTTCTGAATCTTCGTTTCCAGTGTGTGGTTTAACTGCAGGTGGCTGCTGTAGAATTTGACTTCGACGCCGTAGAGTAGCGTTTCGGGTGAAGCGACACCGGGCGCGATTTTGTCGAGTGCTTCCAGCATTTCTCTAATGTCTGTGAGATACCTGTATGGCAAAACGAAGCTAAGATCGCCTGGGGTAGCGTTTTTAAGTGAAGGAACCAACACACTATGTGCCAATCTTTCGGGGGTGCTGCGTCTGCCGTGAATTAAGTCACCAAGACGCTGAACCATAACTCCGCCGCTTAAGAGGTTGCTTAGGCGAGCAATGTATTTGCCATACGCTATTGGCTCTTTGAAGGGCTCTGTAAATTGCGTGCTGACCAAGATTGCAAAGTTGGTATTGAGTGTTTTGGTTTCTGCGTGACTGCCACCGTTGACGGTCAAAACACCATCATAGGATTCAGTTGTAACTTCACCATGAGGAGAAACGCAGAAAGTGCGAACTTGGTCGTCAAATGAACGTGAGAAGTAAATCAGTTTAGGCTCGTAGAGGACTTTGGTAAGTTTTTCTGTCACCGCCGCAAGCAATTCGACACGGACACCGATGTCTACTGGGTTATTAACGGTTTTCAATCCACGTATTTGTGCTTCGGTTTGAAGCCATTCTGCGCCGCCTCTACCGGGGGCAATGATGACGTATTTAGAGTAGATTTTGTCGCCTGCTACTGTTTCGACGCCTTTGATAGAGTGATCGTCTGCGAGTAGACCCTTAACTTCAGTTTTGGGAAGGAACGTGATTTTGTTATCCAAATACTTGCGCATTTCTTTGAGAACCTCAAGGCATCGGTCGGTGCCCATGTGACGGACTTCTTGTTTTATGAGTTTAAGTCCTGCAAGTGAGGCTTTGCGGGCGATTGTGTCTATTTCTTCGCTGTCACCACCGAAGACTTCTTTGCTGGCACCAAATCGAATGTAGGATTCGTCGCAATATTTGACGAGTGCCTCGAGTTCTTTTGTGGAAACATACTGGTTTAGCCAACCGCCAACTTCGGTTGATAAGGTGAGTTTGCCGTCTGAGTATGCGCCTGCTCCACCCCAGCCGTTGAGAACGTTGCATGGCTCGCAATGTACACATTCAAAACCGCGTTGCGAGGGGCATTTTCGTTTTTCTATGTCCGCTCCGCGGTCAATTACTAGGATGTTGAGATTTGATTTTTCTGTCAGTTCTAGTGCTGAGAAGATGCCTGCGGGACCTGCGCCCACGATGATTACGTCGTATTTCAAAGGAAGTTTCCCTCTGGAACCCAGAATTAAGTGCAAAGGGTTGGATATATTTGTTAGTGCCAAAAAGCCTTAACTGAACAGTCACCGCAATATATATTTTATAGATATATCTAAAAAAACATTTAATACCAAAAACCGCCATTACTAAATGACCAAACATGGCAATCGATGAAAATACGCGGGGCATGGAAGGACTAATCAGCGATTTTAGTCGCTTCTACATCCTAACAATCCTCTACGAAGGACCTACGCACGGCTACCGCATTATAAGCCAATTCAAACGCCGAGTCAAAAAAGAAATCAGCCCCAGCCTCGTCTACCCCTTCCTCGGGCAACTCGAAGAGAAAGGTTACGTCACTCACCAAATCGAACCTGTAGGCGAGAAAGAACGCAAAATCTTTCTCTTAACCGAAGAGGGCAAACAGCTCTGTACCCGCCTCTTCAAACGCTTCGCAGAACTCGTCTCCATAGCCATTGCACCCAGCCTAGACGTGTGTGCCCATTGCGGCTGCAAAGTCTACGAAGGCGCTTACCATGAAAAAATCGACGATGTCGAGACAGCGTTTTGCTGTAGCCACTGCGCAGCATCATACAAGCAATGTAGAACAGAAGCTTGATAACCACTTAAGCGGGGATGCCAACGCTTTTATTGGCGGGTTTCCTCATTTGATTGAGGTTTTGTTTGGAGTCCAGCTATATCCGTATGGCAAACATTTCTGAAGTGACTGTGGGTCAAATGAAAATGGTGCAGGCAGAAAACATACCAATCCTAATCGCCAACGTAGACGGCAACTACTACGCAGTTGACGCCCTATGCACCCACTACGCCGGCGACCTCTCGCAGGGCAAACTCGAAGGCAAAATCGTCACCTGTCCAAATCACGACTCAAAATTTGATATCACCTCCGGTAAAGTAGTTTCCGGGCCTGAGGAGCCGCTGGGACGTCCCCGCATCGAAGACTTAGTCAGCTAACCCTTTGAGAGTTGAAAAACAAGAAATATATGTTAAAGTTTAGCTGGAAAATCCAGCCTGCCTAAAAAACAAGGCGGATTCTAATCTTTTATGGCTTCTATGAAGCTCATGACGTTCCAGAGCTTAACTCTGGTGTAGGGCGGCATGTTTGGATCTTGCAAAATCTCATCTAACAAAGCAACAGCATTGGAGGCTTTTACCGCTGCTGTGTACTCAGTGCCCTGCAGAGCGTTCATAGCGTCCTTTGCAGAACGGCGGATGTTACGTGGAGTTGTGCTGTCCTCGGAAACTTCGCCTAAAACTATCAGTGCCTGCCTGATTTTAGCTTCATATTCTTCTGCTTTCTTTTTACGGACCATACATGTTCCCCTTTTACATTGCTGCCAGAGTAATCAATTATATATGTATTTATACGTATTTACCTTTGGGATTTATATTGCAACAGGACAAAGAAAGAAATCCAATAAAACGCATGGCTGAACTGCTGCAGCAAGGCGCCACCTTAACCGACCTCGGATGCCCTGTATGTCATTCGCCTCTTCTGCGGCTTCAGGATGGTACGCTTTGGTGTGGCATGGATCAGAAGAAGGTGGTTGTGGTCAGGGAAGGCGAAGAACCCCCAAAACAGGCTGTTCCAACTAAAAGCAGTGGTGGTGCCTACGACAAACTCGAAGCCACTCTAAACAAAAAAATCGAAAACATACAGGCAAAAATCGAGAAAACCGACGATACAGACGAAATCCAAAAACTTACCATTGCACTTAGCGAGCTGCTAAACAGCGTTGACAAAATCAAGAAAATGAGGGCTTAGCTCCTTGGCGCTTGGCATCTACAGCAACTTCCCTCCAAACATCCACTACATCAAAACCTATACCTCCATCGCCAAATCCAGCAGGCAACTGCAACAAAACATCCTCCAGCAGCTACTTGCCGTTAACCGCCATGAGCTTTCTTTCGAGGAAGTTTCTATTCCCACTATCCCAAACGGTGTCGTGATTTTCGAGTTTGGCTTAGCAGAAGACAACGGCTTTAACTTTCTAGGTGAAGCCGAAGCTAAACGAGCACACGACTACGTTTCTTCTCATCAAGTGAGGGCGCTGGATCTGTTCTGTTCCATACGCTACTACCGACAAAGCGATACAGGCAGGCAGGCGTTAAAGTTTGACTATTTTATGTGTCGGCTTCTTTTTGGACGGGGCACTTTAGAGGTGCATGTGTTTCATGAACGCGGTCCGCTATATCTTTCCGCAGAAGACCTTACCGAGTTTGTTGTACGGGCGGTTAATGGGCAGCTAAAGAAGATCATCCTAAAAGGGCTACAATAAAAAATCTGAATTTTTCCTGGTTTTGTTCCGTTTCTATAGACGAAAGCTATATGTGAATGCAGAATAGCTAAATCAAAACGCCAAAAAATAATTTACAGAAACAGGGGAGCATCATATGTTACCTATTGAAGTTAATTCGCTCAAAAAATATTATGGCAGCTTGAAAGCCGTTGACGACATCTCCTTTACGGTTAAACAAGGAGAAGTCTTTGGGTTGCTGGGGCCAAACGGCGCAGGCAAGACTACTACCATCGAAATGATGGAGGGACTGCGTGAACGCGACGGAGGTTATCTCAAAATTTTGGGGCTTGACCCGTGGAAGAATGGTTACGCACTCCACAAACGCATCGGCGTCATTCCGCAGAACTTTACGTTTTTCGAGAAAACAACGCCAAGGGAAGCCATAAACTACTATGCAAAACTCTTCAACGTCAAAGTTGACGTTGAACAAATCCTAAAAGAAGTTATCTTAGAAGACATGGCTAACCATGTTTTCGAGAATCTTTCAGGCGGTCAAAAACAGAAAACCGGCTTAGCATTGTCGCTAGTTAACTCACCGGAACTGCTGTTTCTTGATGAACCCACCACGGGCTTAGACCCCAATGCACGCCGCGCCATCTGGGAAGTCATCCGGAAGCTCAAAGCTAAAGGCAAAACAATAATCTTAACAACCCACTACCTCGACGAAGCCCAGCAGCTAAGTGACCGCGTTGCCATAATGGATCACGGCAAAATTGTCGCCATGGGCACCACGCAGGAAATTATCGATCAGCACGGTTCAGGTGAACGCCTAGAAATACAAGGTAGCCAGCAGCTCGCAGAATATATCAAAGCCAACACCGAGTTACAGGTTGAATACGACGCATCTAAACAAATCTTAACTGTTCCTCTTGAGAAACGCATCGACGCGTTGGCGGCTTTGGCGGCGGCGGAGCAATCGGGGCTGGAATGGGGGGACATCCAAACTCGCCAGGATAGTTTAGACGATGTTTTCATCAAACTGGTTAATGAGCCGCTTGGTGAGCATGGAGGCGAGCCTGTGCAAGTGCAGTCAGGTAAAAAACGGAGACGGTAGAAATGGCAAGTTTAAAACGCATATTTTCAGATTTTAGAGTATTCAGCGTAGGTTACCTTAGGAACAAGTTCGGTTTGTTCTTTGGGTTGATTTTTCCAGTTATCTTGATTTTGATTTTTGGCGCCATCTTTTCTGGCGGCGGGTCACCAGGTTCAGTTACTGTCTACGCCCAAAACAAGGATACGGGAGCTTTCGGGCAAAACATCGGCGACAGCTTTCTTACAGCGCTAAATGAGTCCAGCTCAATGAACATTATTACTGTTAATTCTTCGGAGAACTTCCCAGACTTCTTAGCTGCGCATTCAACCTCTGATGGCTTAATTATTCCAGCGAACTTCACCGTTGACTACATTGCAGGTATTAAAGTTAACGTTACAGTGTATGGAAACCCTGCGTCGAGCACCAGTGGTATAGTAAGCGGCATAATCAACGGATACGCAGGATACTTTAATTTGCAAAGATACAACGGCACAAACATTATAGGCATAAAATCAGCTACGTTAAGTAGCGCCGAGTCACCCCAATACGTCGACTACCTGATTCCAGGCTTAATCGGGTTCTCTATCCTAACAAGTCCTATGTTTTCTCTTGTCAACATATCCAGCGAATACAAGAAAAACAAACTCTTCAAGCAGCTTTCGCTCACTCCACTGACAAAGATGGAGTGGTTAACCAGCAAAGTCATCTGGTATATCGTGTTGACAGTCGCCGGTATGCTTTTGATGGTCGGCGTGGGCGTGTTCGCTTTCAGTGCACACGTGACGCTGTCGCTTTGGCTGATACCCTTCCTAATCTTGGGTCCGATGCTCTTTGCAGCACTCGGCATGTTGGTTGGAACAGTCACCAAAAACCCAGAGACCGCAGGTGTCATCGGCAACATCGTCACCTTCCCAATGATGTTCCTAGCAGGCACATTCTTCCCAATCAGCAGTATGCCCGATTACCTCCAAATGTTCGCCCATGTGTTGCCGCTGTTCTACGTCACTGAAGGCTTAAACAACGTCATGGTTTATAACAACATCTCAGGCGCGCTCGTTGACATAGTTGTTCTAGCAGTTATTACAGGGGTAATTTTCACTTTGGCAGTGAAGCTGTTTAAGTGGCGAGAAGACTAATCCATCTCTTCTTTTCTTGTTTTTCATCACCATTTTTTGATATCTTAGTTCCCAAACAAGATCCCGCACGGTAGAGCGCTACAAGTTACCGTTTAGAGGTTTAGGTGGACTAAATTTATAAACTAAAGCTGTAATGATACCCTATTATACTGAAATCTTTGGCGAGGAAGAGGATAGATGTTTAAACTTAAGGTGTCTGACGCTAAACTCTTGCGGGATATGGCAACCGCAATCTCAATTTTGGTTGACGAAGCAACATTCAAAATAGAACCCGACGGGCTCAAATTACGAGCTATGGATCCCTCCCGTGTCGCCATGATAGACTTCGAATGGCCAAAAACCATATTCCAAGAATACGAAGCACCTGAACCCAGCAAAATGTGCCTAAACATTAGCGAACTCCTCAAACTGCTCAAACGCGCAGGCAAAGAGGAAACTGTCGAACTAGCACTCGACGATAAATCAGGCAAACTTTTAGTCACAATCACAGGAAAATATGCCCGCAAATTCACTATGAGCATGCTCGAACCATCTGAGGAAGAAGTTCCCACACCCAAAATCAGCTTCAATGTCAAAGCCAAAACCACCACAAGCGGCTTAAGCCAAGCAATCGAAGACGCCCAACTCGTTAGCGACCACGTAAAAATCGAAGCAGAACCCGAAAAAATAACACTCTCTGCCTCAGGCGACATCATGGGCGCAACCATCACCCTCCAAAAAGGCAATGACGCACTTCTAGACCTTGAAGTTAAAGAAAACGCAAAAGCAACATTTAGCCTAAGCTATCTATCTGAAATAATTAAAGCAGCCTCCGCAACCAGCGAAATCGCCACACTTGAATTCTCCACGGACATGCCAGTGAGGATTGACTTCCAGCAAACCAAAGAAGGTAAACTTGTGTTCTTCTTGGCGCCTAGAATAGAAACAGAGTAACCCAAAGTTGCAGATGGAAATGGCATTATCTTCTGAAGATTTTGCCAAATATCCTTTTCTCAAATTGGCTCCCAAGCAGATTGAAGATTTAGGTTTAACCATAGAAACTCTTGTAGCGCCAGAAAACAGTCAAATTCTTGCTCGAGCCACAAGAACGAGTGGAAAAAGCCATTGTTTACGTGGATGTCGGCAATGTCGCAAGAGATAAACGAACCGAAATTGCATCTTTTGCAGCATCCATGATTCTGGTTTTAGCCACCAAACAAGTTTGGATAAAAAAACGTTACGCTTTAGCAGTGGCAAAAACCGCTCATGTACAGTTGCTGTCACCCCAGACTCTTTCGCAAAAAATCATAGCCGTAGCAAGGGACTTCGGCTGGGATATAGCAGACGGCAAACCTTACAAGGACTACAAATTGGGCTTCACTTTTTACCTCAACAATGCAGGACACCTACATGGCGGAGAATGGAAACTGGTTAACCAAATACTTGACCACGGCACCGTTTACTTAAACAAAGACAAAGTTGTTCGCCTCCTGCAAGAGGAAATTAAGCGACGCGTAGAAAAACGCTTAGACGCCTCGGATTTAAAGAACTTGCCAGAGGAAATTAATATAGCCGCCTACCAATTGACTCAGAAAGCTCAAGAAATTATGGGGCAAGAAATCGAAGAGATGCCAAAAACCGTCTCGCAAGACGCTTTTCCGCCTTGTATCGAAGCGCTAATCGAGGATTCCAAAGCGGCACACCACCTCTCCCACATGGGGCGCTTCACATTAACTTCTTTTTTGGTTAACATTGGCATGTCTTCGGAGGCGATTGCGGATATGTACAAAACTTTCTCTGACTATAATGAACGCTTAACACGCTACCAAATCGAGCACATTGCAGGCGAACGCGGTTCAGGCACTCGCTACACTTGCCCACAGTGCTCCGTACTACAAACCCATGGAGTTTGCAGGAACAAAGATGAATTATGCCGAAAAATCTTTCATCCGCTAAAGTATTACCTTAATAAGCAGAAACGAAAAATGTAGGCATGGCAAATCCGTTAAGGTTTATTAATACACACTTCCCAGTATCAAGGTGAGTCAAAACTTTATGGGCAATGTGCTAGTTGGGGTATCCCCTGAACGATACGAGATCGGCATTATTCTGCCAACTTATGGGGAAGCCGAAAACATAGGTAGGTTAATCGAAGACATAGAAGACCTCAGCTTAGACTCCACTATATTAGTAATCGATGACTCAAGCCCAGACGAAACCGCTAACATCGTAAAAGAAAAACAAAAAACATACACCAATATCGTCTTATGTAACCGCCCAAAAAAATCCGGATTAGGCTCAGCCATAACCGACGGCTTCCGATTCTTCTTAAACGACGTTAAACCCCCCAAAATATGTTTTTACCATGGACGCTGACTACTCCCATAACCCCCAAGACATGCCTAAACTGCTTACAACAATGCGGGAATGCGACTGTGGCATAGTAATAGGCAGTCGCTACAGCAAAGGCGGAAAAATACAGGGCTGGCCACTTTCAAGAAAAATAATCAGCAAAACCGCTAACTCTATCGCTCGCTCCTCCTTAGGATTGGAATTGCAGGACTGCACTGCCGGCTTTCGATGCTACTCGACGAAGTTTCTACATGAGGTCATAGGAAACCTGCATAGCCAAACTTACGAGATTCAAATTGAGACAGTGCGGCAGGCGACGCTTAGAGCTTTCCAGGTGAAAGAGACTCCTGTGCTGTTTGTGAACCGAAAACAGGGCAAATCCAAGTTGACTTGGACAGAAATCAAAAGCTTCCTCTCCTACACGGTTAAGGCTGTTTGGCGTTCATAGTATCGAAACGCTTTTTTGGTTACTTAGTCAAATAGTTTTTGTTGAAGTGGGGGTTGCTTTAGGTTACATTTGGACATAGGGCTAAAGTTCTTATAGGGTTAGCTTTGGTTTTTCTAATTTTAGCCGTCTGCTTTGGTTTAGCCAGCATCTTCTCTGTTGATTCTGGCGAAGTCCGGTCTAAAACAGTAATCAGCAACGAGTTTAATATGGGTGGAAATGAGGTTCGCAGGCAAGGGATAGGTGCTTTTCAAGGCGGAGAAAACATAACTATCTTGGTCATCAATAAGGATAATTTCTTGCTGCATTTCTCAGTTGTCACCTACACTGGATCTCGGTTTGAAAACTACACTGACCGAGACATTTCTTACAGTTTTTCTGTGGGGTCAGACTATTACGAAGCGGTTTTCGTCACTGACGGTTCTGGCGGCGGGGAAGTTGATTTTCAAGTCACCGCAACTGAGCCCCAGATTGTGCATCCGATGGGTTGGCTTGGCACACCAGCCAGAGCCCTTTGCATCGCCAGCTTAGCCGGCGCTTTTGTGGTGCTCTTGAACACTGGTTTAGTTAACCGCTCTGTAACCTTAGACGTTACGCAAGTCTCTGCCCAGAATCAGCCGACTTAACCGTCGTAGACTGCTGATTTTGGTGGCTGCTTCGCTGACGGTTTGGTTCGTGCTTTTAGCCATTAACCCTAACCCGCTGGGCACGTTTGAGAATTGGTATACTGACCACGCACGCCATCCCTATACGGCGAGCCTGTTTCTAAAAGATGGCTTTGAAGTTTTTAGCCAGCCGCTTGACATGCTGGCGAGCCGCGACAGTTCGCCTTATATGTTTGTAACTTGGCCCGAGATGCCTCACTTGTATCCTGTTGGGAGTATTGCGGTATTTTTACCATTTGGCGCCCTGCTGGAGGCGGGAGTTGATGCGGTGTTGGTGTATAAGCTTGAGATCGCTGTGTTTTTGATTTTTGCGCATGTGTGTCTGTTTTTGTTTTTGGAGGTTTTTCTTAAAAATGATTTGCATCTGTTCTGGAAGCTTGTCGGCCTCTATATTATGTACGTGACTTTGGTGATTTACGCTGCGGACGGCATGTTTGACTCCATCGCGTTTCTGTTCGGGTTGTTGGCAGTAACCCTGTTTTTTCGAGAGAAATACGATGGGTTTGTACTGTTGGTGTTGGTGGCCTCTGTTTTTAAGTATCAGGCTGCGATTTTCCTGTTTCCTTTCATCGCGGTTGGCGTGGTTCGGTTGTTTAAGCGGTACCACGTCTTGGAGTTCTTACGTAATAAGTTGGTTTGGGCGTCGTCGGGATTGTTGGCGGTGACGGGTTTGACGGCGTATCTTAGTCTGCCGTACCTGATTCAGACGCGCCCCGAACTGGTCATGAACGGAATTAACGTGTTTAGTGCGCACGCTCAGATTCCGTGGACGGTGCAGTCTATTGCTGTTTTGGTGACTTTGGCGGGGACGTTGGCGTACGCAGTATACATGCTGAAAAGAAATATCTTGCTTTCTCTTTCAGCACTTTTCCTGTTGCTGCCCAGCTTCACCCTGCCATACTTCCAGAACTGGTACCTGCCCTTCTACTTCATCTACATCCTAATCCCGCAGAATCGTCGCGACTTAGAAGTCACTATGGTGTGGCTGATTTTCATAATTTTTATCCTCTCCTTTGGCGGAGTAGCGTTTAACCCCCTGCAGATACTGGGACAGTTGCAGAGCATGTTTGGCGGATAGTCTAGAACTTTTTTGTTTTTTGTTGTGGAAGCTCCTATTTTTCGAGACTATTTATGTTTTTGTAGCTTTTTGGGTTTTGACTTGGTTGTGGCAGGCGAGTTTTTGTCTTCATAACCATGTTTGATTGGCATGTTGTGGTTATTGCGCCATGTTTGAGGTGCTTTTGAATCCATCTATCATTAAACCAATCATTATAATGCTCAATGTGCTGCCGGGCGATATCTTGGTTTTATTCAGATCGGCTTCTGTTCGCCAACAGAAAGTAGCGCAAAAAAACGTATAAGCGATTCTGCCCACATAAAACAGCTGAATCAACCATTAAGACAGCTTTCTTATTTGTCTTAAGTAAAAATGTAGAACATTTGCTAATTAGATATCAATTCCTGATCTTTGACTATTGACAATAAATGAAACTACATAGCGTATAAATGGTGTAAATTCAAGAAGTAAACACCCTTCTCCTAAACTGATTGATGTTCTTACTTTGTCAGGTTTAGGTGTCTTGATTGCCGAATTGTTGAAATTTATAGGGTAATGACAGCATTTCAAAATTGTGTGCTTTGACTTCTACATACGGCAAAAGAATACTCTTTTTTGTTTATATGTCATAAAGTATATCAATAAGCTTGTTTCCTTATTGGGAAGCTGGTAGTGAATAACGTGAACGTTCCCAAAGAAATCAACACTTACTGTCCAAAATGCAAAACGCACACAGCGCATGCAGTCAGCCTCTACAAGGCAGGTAAACGCAGAGCCCTCGCAGCAGGCGAACGGGCCCATGCACGCGAAAAAATCGGCTACGGCGGACAAAAATACCCCCTGCAGCACACTTTCGCCAAAACCACCAAGAAGCAGACCCTGCGTTTGAAATGCAAGAAATGCAGCTACATGTACCACAAAGATGGTATCCGCCTAAGAAAAGTGGCGTTTGTCTAAATCTAACAGGAGAAAAAACTATGTCTGAATGGAATAAACTCATCCCAAAACCCCGCAGCGTATTCCTACGCGTGAGGTGCCCCAAATGCGGCAACGAACAGCTAATTTTTAGCAATACAGTTAACAAAATCAACTGTAACGTGTGCGGCGAACTCTTGGCGGAACCCACTGGCGGAAGAGCGAAAATCAACGGCGAAGTCTTAACCGTCCTCGAGTAAGGAGTCTTTAAAAATGGCTGAGCGTAAGCCGCAGTGGCCTGAAGTAGGCGACCTCGTCATCGCTACCATCGAAACTGTTACTGACTACGGCGCATACGCAAAGCTAGATGAATACGACAAACGTGGATTACTTCACGTCTCCGAAATTTCTTCTTCATGGATACGAAACATCCGCGATTTCGTCCGCGAAGGCCAAAAAGTCGTTCTCAAAGTTCTACGCGTAAACCCCGACAAAGGACACGTTGACCTCTCACTGCGCCGCGTTACCAAACGCGAACGCATTGAGAAAGTAATGATTTGGAAAAAAGAACGCAAATCGGAAGCACTCCTCCGAGAAGTCGCCGAAAAATTGGCGCTTACACCCGATGAAGTCTACTCGCAAGCCGGAGCTAAAATCGAGGAGCAATATGACCTATACGAAGCTTTTGAGAAAGCAGCAGTAGAAGGCGTAGAAGCATTAACCGACATAGGCGTGCCTCAAAGTATCGCTGAAGCATTCACAGAAGTTGCAGAGGAACGCATACACGTCAAAATGGTTAAAGTCCATGGTGAGCTATATATCAAAGTTCCCAACCCAAACGGCGTAAAAGTCATTAAAGATGCCTTCCGCAAAGCCAAAAGTGAAAAAATAAAAGACGCTAAAGTCACGTTTTATGTCGCCGCCGCCCCAAAATATCAACTTGAAGTACAGGCGGAAAACTATAAACGTGCCGAAGACGCGATGCAGAAAACCAGCGATAATATCGTTAATTACGTCATCAAAAGCGGCGGGCAAGGCAGTTTTAGAAGGGAAAAATAGTTGGTTTATCAACTTCGGAAATGTGCAAACTGCAACTCATACACCTTAAACAAGCAAACATGCCCCAGATGTGGAGGCCCCGTTAAAATCCCGCATCCCGCAAAGTTCTCGCCAGACGACAAGTACCTCAAGTACCGTATGGCGGGGAAAAGGAGCCAAGAAAACCAATGAAGGAAACATACATTAAAGAAATCCACGAATTCCACCCCAACAACCCCGTCCTCATCGAAGGCTTACCTGGCTTGGGATTGGTGGGCAAAATTGCACTACGATACCTCATAAAACAGCTAAAACCCAAAAAAATCGCCTACCTCTACAGTCCGCACTTTCCATACTTTGTGCTTGTAAACAAGAAAGGCAACGTCCGCCTTCTGCGAGGCACCTTTTACCACTATGAGAACCCAAACGGCAACGACATCTTGCTCTTCACTGGCGACAGTCAATCTCAAACCATTGAGGGGCAATACGAAATCGCCGACTGTATGCTCGATTTTTCTGAGAAGTACGGCGTGAAGACCATCGCAACCATAGGTGGCTACCGCATCGAACCCCAAGAGAAACCCAAAGTCTACATCGCAGCAACCGACCAAACAGTGCTCCATAAAGCGATGGAGGCGGGTGCAACATTGTCGACGTCAGGCAGCCCCATCGTCGGTACCGCAGGCTTAATCCTCGGATTGTCAAAGTTCAAGAAAATGGAGGCTCTCTGTCTGCTGGGTGAAACCCGAGGGTACCTTCCGGATCCTACGTCTGCAAAAAGCGTTTTAGAGGTACTTAAAGGCACGTTTAACTTTGACTTAGACCTCAAAGGCTTAGACGACGAAATCTCTAAGGCAGAGACAATGGTGACCAAGCTTCAGCAAATCGAAGCCAAACGGGCGTTGGACGCTGAAGAGAACAAGAAGCAAGAAGACAAGAAAACTACCTATATCTCCTAAACTCTTCCCTTTCATTTTTTCAATGTTTTTCTCAACAAAGCCAGCGGTAGCTTTCAAAAGGAAAAAAGAGGTTGTTTTGAGCTACAACGTTTTAAGTTTTCTTCAATGAGCCTTCACGAGGTTCATAAATAGTGCCTTCCCGTAGTAACTGACTAATCATCCGCTCAGTCTCTCCACGTGGAATCTTGTGCTTAGTCTCCAATTCATTCACCAAAGCATCTTTCTCCACGATACCCGTAGTCTTCTCCATATCCAAAATTGTTGAGATCACGACTCCGAGACGGTCGCGGATGCTCTTAGGACGTCCAGTCATTATTAAGTCAATGTCCACTTTATAGCTGGACAAATCAATGCCCACTTCCTCCAAAGATCGCTTCATAATTGATATAGCTGCTTCAGCATCTTCATGCGTAACAGTCGGCCGCAACGCAACGCGAGCGCGGGCTTCAGAAATACGCACGAGCGACTCCAACTGGCGGGCAGTGATGGCTACTGGGGAACCTTCGGTTTCACTGGCTGAACGCATAGCCAAATAGAAATCGCTAAGTCGATTCAATGCCTCTTCGCTGAGTTCTGGCTTAACGGTTTTGGCGTAGCTCACGTACTTGCGTAGCAACTCTGCATCCACTTGGCCTTCTACTGGGCTTAAGCCACGGCGGTGCATTTCTAGGATATGGCGTGACATTTTGCCATCTGCTTCCTTGTTAGGCACGTCTCGGAGCACGAAGATGAGGTCAAAACGCGATAGGATCGTAACTGGTAGTGAGATGTTCTCTGCTACGGTGCGGTTGGGTTCATAGCGGCCCAGTGAAGGGTTGGCGGCTGCCAGGACCGCGGTGCGAGCATTAAGCGTGGCGACGATACCTCCTTTGGCAACGGAGACAGTGTGTTGCTCCATAGCTTCGTGGATGGCTACGCGATCTTCGGGACGCATTTTGTCCATTTCGTCAATGCATGCAATCCCCTTATCCGCTAACACAAGCGCACCCGCTTCGAGACTCATACTTCCACCCTTCTCTCGCACCACGGCAGCAGTTAATCCCGCAGCGGTGGTTCCTCTACCTGATGTGTAGAGCCCTCGGGGCGCAATACGCGAAACATACTGAAGCAACTGCGATTTCGCTGTGCCTGGGTCACCTATGATGAGTGCGTTCATTTCTCCTCTGATGTTAACATCTGGGAGACTTCTGGAAACCCCTCCAAATAGCAGATACATAACCGCCTCTTTTAGGTGAGCGTTACCAAAAATCGAGGGTGCAATTGCGGACATGATTTTGTTGTGTACCTTTGGATCCTTAGCAAGTTCGATTATTTTTGCTTCTTCCTCAGGTGAAGGTGGTGAACTCTCAGGTTCCTTGCCGAGAAGCTCGACGGAGTTGGCGTCTAGTTGGAGGATGAAAGTGCGGAGTTTGCCCATACCCATAAGCGAAGGTGCAAACGCCCTAACGATTCCTACGATTGAAACGTGGTCGCCGGGTCTGGCTAAGTCCACGATTTCGTCTCCGATTAGCTTAACTGCCAAAACACGGGGCAACTGACCAGGCGGTAAATCTTCGGGTTTTTCCTGCAGCCTCAGGTCTTGGGAGTCGATAAAGTTGGAGTCTTCTTGGCTGAACTCAAACGGTCCGTCTCTGCCACAGTCAGGCGCCAAACACACTCCAGGCGCTTTAAGGAACTGCCCCGTCTGCTCAATATAATTCATGGTACCGCAGCGTTTGCATTTAAAGGCCCCAATTTGCACCATCGGACGAACCGGCGTAGCACGCACAACGATGCCTTCAACCATAACAAGCTTGCTCATGTTTCTTGCGCCCAATCTACGCAGCTGCTCTTTACCAAGCAGCTTAACGACACGGACAATGATTTTTTCAAGTTTCTCCGCGTACTCAGAATCCTCAATTTTCAGCTGGTCATGGGCGCCTTTACCAGCATACTTCAAGTACTCTTCAGGTTTAGCTAGAACTAACTCTGCAAGCATCTGGTCAAAGTTGTAAAGTTCCTCAAAATCGATAGTTAGAGAGCCTTTTCCGCTGATAGCTAACTGAGCAATTCTTTCTCGGTACTTCTCTTTTTTAAAGAACTCTTGAAAACGTTGTTGGGGGTCCATGGCTTCCAAAGTCATTGCCGGTCAACTCCGTTTTCCAAAATTTGGGCTTTCCATTTCGAGATAATTTTTACTAGTTGTTTATAGACTATTTTTTCTTCTTTAGTTAATTTGTTTAATACTTGCTCGCTTTGTCCGGGTCCTGCTGCGAGGGCAACGATTTTTTTTAGGCGTAAATTGACGATATCGCGGGCTACATGTTTGGCGCGATCGTATTCTTGAAATTTCTCGGACATCTGGCTTTGGGTGGCTTGGTCTTTTAGTTCAGATAGGTACCTGCGGACTTTTGGGTAAAACTCACCTGATAGCACGCTGATTTGTCCAGGTATGCCGCTTGCTTCCTTCCACTGGGCTCGATTGAGTTGGGTGCCGTCAAGCATGTCGTCTTCTCGGAAATGCACGTACGCAGCTTTGGCGAGTTCTTTGGCTACCCAGAAGTAGACTTCGTATTCGTTGCCTTCGTCGAAGGGACCAACAGTTAAGCCTGCAAGTTTGATTTCGGGACAGTTGCGGTTAGCTACGATTTTAACCATAGAATTCTCGTAGCAGAAGTCTAATGTGCAGATTTTGTTTGCCGCCAACGCTGTTATCCCTCTCCAGTCCCTAAGTCACTTTGGGGATTCAACAGATACTTAACCTTTACCTTTAAGCGTTTTTGCCAAAAAGGTGTCCGATACTTTATCATTGAGTAAGAAGAGAAGTGGTTTTTTTGCTGTTTTTTAGCCTATTTTTCTCATTTTTACGATGGACAACAGTTTAGAAAACTGTTTTAGGCGTCCCGCTATAGTTTTATTGATGACTAATGACTGAATCCCCAGTTGACAACGCCCACGCCTTCAAAATCAACAACCGATGGATAGTCGACAACCAAAAAATACTGCAAAAAAGTCACAGCGACCAATGGATTGCCGTCTTAAATCAAATGGTCGTTGACAAAGACGCTGATTTAAGGAAACTCGTAAAAAGACTGAAAGAGAACCACCTCGCGTCTACAACCAGATTGCAGTCGAATACATCAATGAAGCCAAACCTGAAATGGTGCCCCCCTTTTTTAAGGCCATAACCCCAGCATCTTAATTGCATTCGCAACTCTGCCCACACCCAGCATAAGGGCGCCTGTGCGCATGTCGCTTTCTTCTCGCAGCACAACTGTTTCCACATCGTTAAACGCTTTAGTCATTTTCTCCTCCAACTTCTGATTAACCGTCCTAAGAGACCACTGTTCCCGCGTTAGATTCTGCACCCACTCGTAGTAACTGACGGTTACGCCTCCGCTATTAGCAAGGATGTCAGGGATTAAGCAGATTTCTTTCTCGTAGAGAATTCTGTCAGCTTCAGGTGTGGTCGGTCCGTTGGCGGCTTCCGCAATCATACCCGCATGAATGTGGTCCGCGTTTTTGTCGGTTATCCGATTCTCCAAAGCAGCGGGGATTAGGACATCGCATTCGAGTTCCAGAAGCTCCTCATTTGAGATTTCTTTGCAGTCGCCGTAGCCCTGAACGGACTGGGTTTCTTCTTTATGTGCCAGAACGGACGGCACGTTTAAGCCGTCGGGGCAGTAGATTCCGCCTGTAGAGTCGCTGACCGCAACCACCTTGCAGCCTAACTCTTGCGCCGCAACCGCTACATGATAGCCGACGTTGCCAAAACCCTGAACCACAACCGATGCGCCGCCCAGTTTCAAGCCCTTGCTCTGAGCAGCTTGCTTGACACAATGCACAACGCCTCTGCCTGTCGCCTCGGTTCTCCCCCATGAACCACCGATTTCTACGGGTTTGCCTGTGACGGATTCAGGGACGCGGTAACCTTTGAGTTGGCTGTAAGTGTCCATTATCCAAGCCATTGTCTGCTGGTCAGTGTACATGTCGGGCGCAGGTATATCGCGTTGGGGTCCAATGTACTCATACATAAGGCTGATGTAGCGGCGTGTGAGCCGTTCGAGTTCGTGTTGACTGAGTTTTTTAGAGTCCACGCATACGCCGCCTTTGGCACCGCCAAACGGAATGTCTGCGATGGCGCATTTCCAGGTCATAAGCATCGCTAATGCAGTGACCTCTTCGGGAGATACGTTTGGCATGTAGCGTATTCCACCTTTAAAGGGACCTAGTGCGTCCCAGTGCTGGACACGAATGCCGCAAAAAACGCCTATGCTGCCGTCGTCAAGGCGAATATCCATGCTTACCGATATAGTTCGTTTAGGATGACTCATCATCTTGGTTAAGCTGCTGTCTAAACGGAGTTTCTCTGATGCTAACTCGAGCTGTGCTAACGCTACGGATAGAGGTGTTTGTTCAGCCATAAAGAAGACCTTGCTTGACTCAAAGATAATTGGTTTTGGCTAGATAAGACTTGCCATAATTTGTGCGTTAAAATTTTGTGAGATAGTCTTCAAAGTTTTTTCTGTCCCGCAGGCACTCGGGACACACGCAGCTAAACGGCATGTTTTTGCTGGTGCAGGCGTCAAAATAGTTGCACCCTCGGCAAGAGAAGTTTTTGCCGCACCGCACGCATTGCTGCTGAAAAACTACTTCATCACGTAAAATGTCCGATACGGCGTCGATGACTTTTTCAGTGTTGTCATAATTTTCAAACGAGAAAAGCTGTGTGTTGCGGTCGTAAGCCAACCCCAAGTGCATGAGATTAACAAATTTTTCCCGATCCATCCGAGGTAATCTAAACCCTTTACTGTTCAAAATAATCGTCATTCCTAATACCTTCCTATTTTAATCAAGAAATCCACCTCTTCGGGGGTGAACTTGAAGTATGCCACCAACGGATGCGTACGATTCTTTGTCAAAATCCCTTTGATGTATGGTATGTATGCTTCTCTTGTGGTCGCTACGGAGACGTGGCATTTTGCGCCGATTTTTTGGCATATTCCCTTTAGGGTGTTGCGTTTGCTTTTGGTCCAAAACAGAGTTATAATGCGTATCGGCGGCGTGATGAAGATGAACGGCTTATAGCTGGTGGGGTTAACGGCTGAAGCTTCGGAAAGACTGTTGAAGAAATACTTTAGTAGATGCCAGTGTTCAGTGCCGATTCTGCCCCGGAAAATATCTGCCCGGGAAACATAGTCAAAGGCTTTTGCCAGCTCGGAGGCGTCAATGTAACGTAGGGGCAGGTTATCAGCGACGGAAAGCAAGAAGTCATCGTAGTCCACGTTTGAGTAACTAAGCAAACGCGATGTGTCTGCTATGGATTGGGTTGAAAAGAACCTCCGCAAGGTGTCTTCCATGGATATGTCTTTGTTACGGCTGCTAAGCAGCACTGTGTCCGCCAAGGTTAAGCTGTGGTTTTCTTCACTCAAACTCTGCAAGTCGTTGATGGCGGAGCGCACGTCGCCCTTGCAGTTCACAGCAATGCGTTCCAGCGCTTCAAACTCTGCTTTCACACGTTCCAGAAGGCAGATTTTCTGTAGCAACGCGATAATCAGGGGAATACGCACCTCTTGGAAACGCACAAGCAGACACACTTTTTTAAGCGGACGTAGCTTATCCACATCAGGGTCATTAGCCGCCATAATCACGGGCACAAGTGATTCCTCAACGATTTTGATGATGGCGTTGACGCCGCCTCGGTCCTCGTTACCTGCGATGCCGTCCACCTCGTCAAGGAATAGCACGTTGCCGCCGCGTTTTCCTGAGCCCGAAAAGTTGTCAAGTGACGTGTAAGACGTTGCGGGTTTAGCTACAGCATTTATTGCTTTTTCACTACGAGTATCGCTGGCATTCATTTCAATAACGCTAAAACCAGACTCCCTTGCAGCCGCCATCACCAACGTGGTTTTACCCACACCTGGTGGACCATACAGCAATACTGCTTTTTTGTTGTGACGTTTGTTTTTTAGCCACTGTAAAAACATAGTTTTGGCTTCATCGTTGCCCACTACATCCTCACTTTTTCTGGGTCTGTATTTCTCAACCCACAGCAACGGCTCATTCTGCTTCTGCATAGCTTTCCTCAATTACTTTACCAAATTTTCCGAACTGAGCAAGTAACGCACTGAGCTGGATGTCGCTGTTTGCGCCCTCGGTTAGGCGAAAATCATATTCGCCTATGACTTGGGAGATGTCTGCTTTCTGCTCCGGCTTTAAATCAGACATTTTAAAGATTTCCCGCTGTATTTGCCGGATGATTTCGGTGCCGCTAAAGCCGAAGCTGCCCATGATGTCGTACATGGTTTTGCGCGCTTCCATAAAGTCGCCGTAGAGTGCTTTGCGAATCATCTTCTGCACCAACATAGGGCTGGCTTCGCCAATGACCAATGCGACGGTTTTGTCGTCTATGACGCCTTCTTTGTAGGCGGAGGCGGTTTGCAAGGCGTTTATTGCATGGCGGAGATCACCTTCAGAGAAGTCCACGATGCGATCTGCAGCTTCGGGAGTTAGCATGTAATTCTCGTTTTTGGCTATGTCAATTAAATGTTGCTTCATAGCTTGACGTTCTACCCGAGAAAAGCGGAAGATGGCGCAGCGGCTTTGAATTGGCTCAATAATTTTGCTTGACTGGTTACAGATGAGAATGAAGCGGCTAGTGCGACTCCCGACCTCCATAATGCGACGTAAGGCGGTTTGTGCGGGGCCTGTCATCTGATCGCATTCGTCAAGTATGATAAGTGCGAAGGGTATGTCACCACCAAACCCAGTGCGACTGTAGCGGCTAAAGTCCTTAATGCGGTCGCGAACGGTGTCGATGCCGCGCTCATCCGAGGCATTGAGTTCAAGGGTGAAGTTTCGCCAGTTTTCGCCATACAGTTTGCGGGCGATGACGAGTGCCAACGTGGTTTTTCCGGTGCCAGGTACTCCTGCAAACATAAGGTGCGGCATGGATTTTGGGTTTTTCAGGAAAGCCTTCAGGTTTTCCACGATGTCTTTTAAGCCAACGACATCTTCGAGTGTTTTGGGGCGGTACTTCTCGACCCACATGACTTCTTGGGGTGCTGCCATAAACTGTATAACCTTCCACATGTGATTGGTAGAATAACCGCTGAAATAATTAATTTAAGTTTTCTCTAAAAAGATTATTTGTATTCTCCTTGTTTTTGGATTGTGGTCCGGTTACCTATGATTTTAGTCAAGTCACGAGTAGAGAAACCAACGGCTTCCTAAACAGCTGAGAACGTTTATGCACTCTGGATGATGAAGAGCTTAATTAGACCCAGAACGGCAATCACACCAGAAAGCAACTTTTCCTCAGCCACGTGGATAACGCTACTTTTCTTTAGCTCTAAATTAATCAAAACTTGTTCTCTGGGGCAACACCTTAGCCAGTGTTCCCAACATAAACCAGTCCCCTCAAAAGTATCATTCAAAACCACCGCCCCCGCACAAACAACTCAACCATAGAGACTTTCACTTTCACTGCTTCAGCTAAACAAGCATTAACGCCTATGAAAACAATTATCTTCTACTTCTCAGAACCCTGAAATCGTCACTTGGGCGACGAGATAAAAGCAGTTGTCGCCTATCTTGGTACGGTGCCCAATATGGTTTCAATACCACAAAACCGCGTTGTCCCTCCTTCACCTTGAACTGCACGGTATTGTTTTCAAAAATGAAGCATTTTTCTCCGATATCAACGTTTCCTCAAACTAATACTTTTGAGCTAACATACGAGACATAGTAGTAATCCTTTTGCTTGCTTGCATAGCCGCTGTTCTTACCCGATTAATCTTCGTGAATGATACTGCTACAAAGAAAGGTACTCTTCTGGACTGTAATGTTTTCGACTATTTCAGACGGAACTACGGGCAAACCAAACAGCGTCTGCTTTTTCAGGTACTTTTCCCCTACCTATAACGCTGTCACCTCAAAGTCTGAATCGCAAGTAAAATATTCATATGCTATTTTCGGTTGTTTACCATCATCCATTATTACAAGTTTTTGCCCAGCCACCATAAACACCTAAGATAGACTGATCACCTCAAAATATACTTGAGACCGCTTTGCTCTTAAGTATCACTGCGCTGTTTTGGCGAATAAGTAAATGTGGACATATTTAGATGTAACAGATTATCTCTTTGTGAGTGTTCACCTGTTGTTTGATAAATTGCTTGTTTGGTTTTAGCCTATTTTGCTTCCTTCCCATAGATCCTTTTCTGGCTGTAAAACCGAAACCGTTCCCGCATCGTCTTCTGCTGCCAAAATCATAGCCTGCGACTCGAGCCCCGCTAATTTGCGTCGTTTCAGGTTAAGGAGAAACACGCATTTTTTACCTACCAACTCTTCAGGCTTATAATACTTGGATAAGCCAGCGATGCATTGGAGCTTCTCCTCCCCGAAGTCAACCTGTATCTTGAGCAACTTCTTAGATTCAGGCTACTGGTTCTACCTCGAAGATTTTGCCCACCCTGAGGTCGACTTTCATGAAGTAGTCAAAGGTTATTTCTTCTTGGGCTTCTTGCGGTTTTGTTTCTTTAGCCATGCAATTTCACGCTCAAGGCGCATATTATCTTGTTTTGGGATATTTACTTTACCTATGCAAGCAGTTCAATGCGATTCTGTAGGGCGAGTTTGTGGGCTTGCCGTAGGGGTTCTGGTATACAGGTTCTGCTCAGTTGCTGCACAATTTTTACATAGGTTTTCAAGCTTACTATTATGTCAGACTCTCACATAGACACGTTTGATGCCTTCTCAGTTGGCAAATTCTTCTCCGATGACTTCACCCTTATCTAACAATAGAGTTCCACCATCTACCTCTTGATGCTCCCCGTCAGCTTGCTTTTGGCAGCTCCAACCGTAGGGCTTCCCCAACGCCAACCAGAGATGACTGGCAAAGCCACAGCGGTACGGATTAGCCAAGCCCTGAGCATCAATCAAAAATACATTCGGCTGCACTTTGAGTCGCTTTTTGGCAGCCATTGTGGGTGGAAGTTCCCTAAACGACAACAAAGTCGGTACATACGGCATTCGCATTTGGGATACAGCAAATTGAATTTTCTAAAATTTCCAAGGAAACATAATCACCAACCACCGCTGAGCCGATACCCAAGTCGCCCACATAATGGGCATCAACCCCTGCCACAGTCCTGACTTTTTTGGCAATCGGTCTTCGTGCACAACCAGTTTCGATAGGCTATCATGGGCTTGATGGTCTTTTTTAACAGAAAATGCGTAGGACGGTTGCGCACTAATTTTTTTCCTTCATTTTCTTGCGTTTAGCTTTCGACTGTGCCGCTTCACATTTTATTAATTGGTCTTCAAGAGCTTTACGCCGAACTTCTAGAGTAATGTCACCTCGAGTGGCTTCGATTATGCGTCTTGAAGTATCGGATTTATGCCGCAACCCCGAAACCAACATGTACGCCTCGTCCAAAGCCAATAGCTGAATGAAGATTTGATCCATCAAATCCAAGCATTCACTGCCTTCCTCCACTTTATCCTCCCGCAAGTAGTCCAATGCCAACCGGCGCAACTCACCAATCACGTCAGCTAACCCCAACACATACTCTACCGAAGGCACGCTGATTTCCTCTGGCGTTACAAACCGCCCCTCCTTAACCAACGTCAAGAGGATGTTGGCTTCAGTGTACTCTTGCAGCGCCGCACTGAACATGCCGCCAAGGTTTTGGTCTGCTTGAGCTTTCAGTTTAGTTATGATTGCTTTTGCTTCAGCCAGCATCTTTGTGGAGTCGCTGAGTCGCTTTTGGTGGAGAAGCAGGATTGACTGTTTGGCGAGACTAGTTGCTTTGCGTGTGGCTTCATGGGTTTCTTCGCGGGTTTTGTTTTTTTCCATTAACTCTTTTTTGATTTGCTGGATAACGTCTTCGAGTTGAGGCAACACTTGCACCAACTACTAGAATGCATTGGCGGATTTATTTCAGTTTCTTAAACTAGCGGTTTAGTTTTCTTTCCATTTTTCAATCAAAAGTTTGCTGTCGCCCAGTGAGAAGCTGACTTTAACAAAAACTGTGTCGCTGACTTTAAAGGGGAACATGCTGTCTTCTGCGAGGTCTTTAGGCAAATAGACAAGGTATTTACCGTCTTTTCTGCGAAATAATCTTCCTTTCCCTTCGCTAACCATTTCTATATACCGCTTGATTGACTGTTATTAAAAACATTAAGGGCGGAAATTAGCTATTTAAATTTATCCAAATAAACCACGATTTGGCTGATGGGTTTTTGCGTTTTACGCAACTTATTTCAGTTTTTGGTACTGCCTAACTTAATTGGCTTATCCAGCTTGCTTAAAAGCACCACCCGGCTCTCAGGCGCCTCATTCAAAACCTTATATCCCGTCGCATCTGCCAATAGGTCAGCGAACTCCCTGACCTCACTATGCATGGGCATACAGTCAAAGCTTAACCTCAAATTAGAGAAGCCGATGTGCATGTACGCTTTTGCTTCTATGTAAGTTGGTTGGGCTTTTTCGACGAGTTTAGCGTAGCCTTCGACGGTTTGCATGTTGTGGTCTTTAACCATGGTAATACGCAACGCCGTGGGGCAGCTGAAGCTTTTCACTATTTCCAGCGACTCGTTTAATTTTTCCCATGCTTTGGGGAATAGAGGCCGACAGACTTCGTTGTATGTTTTCTCGTTTGGGGCGCACACTGATACATAGAGTTGGCTGGGCTCATGGCTGATTTTGCTGAGCTTCATGGGTAAGGTGCCATTGGTCACCAAAAACACAGTTAAGCCCCTGTTTTCGAATTCGCCGATTAGCTCACCCAGCGGTTCATAAAGCGTAGGTTCGCCTGTTAAGCTGATGGCGACTTGACTGGGGCGATGTGCCTCCTGAAGCTTGCGCCAATCCGTCTTCTCATTACCTTTATAGCCGGATATGATTTTGTCTTGCGCTTTGAAGCAGCCCTCCACGATTTCCTCTGGGGTGTCTTTGCTAGGGTTGCACATTTCATCCCAATGACCCTGCTCCACATCGCCGCTTTGCGCCCGCCAGCAGAACAGGCACTCCTGCGTACAGTAATACAGCGACGGGGTCATCTGGATGCACCTGTGACTTTGAATGCCGTAGAATTTCTGTTTATAGCAAGGTCGGTTGTTAACTAGGGCTTCG
Organism: uncultured archaeon; assembly: GCA_963810275.1. Lineage (GTDB taxonomy): Archaea > Thermoproteota > Bathyarchaeia > Bathyarchaeales > Bathycorpusculaceae > Bathycorpusculum. Next base: position 17,650 of record CAWENF010000019.1, on the reverse strand, counting down.
TAGAGCCACTTGCACCTCTTCACAGCGGAGTGCGCTCCCACTAGATGGTATTTCTGTTTTTTTAGGGAGGCCTGAAGTGAAGAATATGCAGGTTCAGCCAAAGTGAATACACCTATTTTCTTAGTGATAAAGAAACTCTGTCTTTTAAGAATCCCCCCAGCGAAGTAATGTTTTTGGGATAAAGTTTAAACTCCACATTCAGGTTAAAACATCATGCTATATTCAATGGCAATTTAAGTTGGAGCGCACTTAACGTGAATTACAAAACGCTGGTATATCCATTTTCCTTCTGATTCTATTTGCGGTTTTTTTGGCTCCATTGGAGACGAATGCACAGGGCGGTGCCAAGAGTGTCAGCATACTACAGGTAACCCCGAGCAGCCAAAGCGCGTCTTCGGGGACAACTGGAAATGTTCATGGAACAATCTATACCAAAACGGCACTTACCAGCTGATAATCGGCAGAACCATAGTCGCCTCCGGAAAATCAGAAGGATACTATGTTGACACTAACTTTACCGTGCCCGAACTGCCTAGCGCCACTTACGTTATGATATTGAGCGACGTAAACATCAACGGTTAACGACTCCAACAAGTTCACATTCGAAATAAGTTACCAAATCAGCGCTACCCCCGAAATAATTCAGGAAGGCGAAAGCGCTTCTATTACTGCGGCTATTACAGGCGGTCAACTTGGCACAACCTACGGCGCTAGCATCTCGGTGACTAAACCTGGGGGTTACTTCTACAGCACCCAAATAAGTTTAGGAAAGCCCAAAGTGGGCGGAACCGCGAGCTCATCTTCATCTTTCCCAAGCGGCTTCCCCGACAGCTTGACAGATTACTGTGGGACTTACGAGTTAGCCTTCAACAAATCCTTAGCAACAGGGCAATTCACAGTTAACATTTTAGATTCATCCTCTTATCACCGCGGAGAAACCGTGAATATCAACGCTGTTGGGTACCAAGCTAATCAGGGAGCCACCATAACCGTTACCAGCGGCTCAACAGTCGTTGACACAAAAACAGCTTACGGTGATGAAAACGGAGCAATCAGCACAATCTGGGTAGCCCCCAATGACGACCAGATAGGCGAATTAACCCTTAAAATATCAACAACCGGCGGTACCATAAAGTCGCTTGCCGACCAACAAACCTTCGCAATAGTAGGGTACAACGTGAAAGTGGAAGTCACTAACCTCTCAGGTAAAGGCGTCTCGGGCATCTCCGTTAAAGCAACCGACGCCCAAACCCAAACCTCACGAAGCTGCAGTCGCTGATCCTTCTGGTTTTGCAGCTTTTAAAATGGATAGAGGGGACTACGACTTAAGCGCCTACTTAGATGAAGTTGTTGTAGGTTCAATTAACATAGCGGTGACTGGTGACGGAACCTTTACTTTGCAGTGTCAACTAACCGACATGAAGATCACCGTTATAGCCTTCGACGGCACACCCATGCCCTTTGTGGATTTATCAATCAAATACCAGTAGTACCAAAGCGGTAGTATCTCCCAAAGCGGCAACCTCACAGGGCAAACTGACCCTTCAGGAAGCTTCACTATCACATCCACCGTTGTGGGAGCAACCTACAAAATAGATGCATCTATATACAACCGTCCTTTCAACGAGTTTAACAACACTGCCACCAGCTTAAATGACTGCCCACAACCAATGTGTTCGTCATCTGCCCCAGCGAAAACGTAATATTCTCTATAACTGGCTACGACAACAACGCCATACCTGGCGCCCGCATTGAACTCGTTGAGCTCTCAACCGGGTTATTTTACTATGCAACGACGGACATTTCAGGAAACGCCCAAACAAACGCTACGTTTGGTAACTACCGCGTTAGAGTGTACAAAAATAATGTCTTAATCAGCCAAGAAAACCTCCAAGTCTTTTACAATACCCTTAAACAAATCCGCTGTACCCTCTATGGTATTCAACTCCAGGTGTCCGTGATTGACTTATTTGGCTCACCTATTGCAGGCGTCACCGTAGCTTTAAATGAACCTGCCAATGCATAGGCCTCAACCCAAAGTAATGGTATTGCAACATTTGACAATATCATCGGTGGGACATGCAAATCACCGCTCAAGCCCAAGGTACATCAGAAGCCTCCCAAGCTATCAATTTTAATGTTAATGAACCTTCCACTGTTGTATATAAAAATGGAAAAATACATTTCTGTTGGAGGCGCCCTAATTCTTGCCAGCAGCTTCCTCAGCGGTTCTGGTGGTTATCGTGATTGCTGTTCTGTTTGTATTGATTGAGGCTATTAGATGCCACCGAAAAACCAACAATGCAGCTTTGCTTTAATCAAATTTTTTCCCTTTAGTGGAAAAAAGTTTATATTGAATCTGCATGACAATAACAAAAATAAGGACAACTAAAAAAGACACGTGTATTTTGACAACATTGAGGTGTATCTGTTGGCTCAACCAAAACCTTGTTCTTCAACATGTCGTTCCTTCAAATGTGCTAAAAATGCAGCTATTTTCCGACGCGACTCAGTTTGGTGCAGAGACGGCGAGGAACCATGTAATGTCGCAAAATGCACCTACGCTATGTGTTTTAAACGACGCATGCTTCCCGGCTCTATATGCGGAGAAACCGTTAAACGCAAAACATATGAACACGACTTAGACGATGACTTCTACAAAGATGACCCTGTTAAATTCAAACGTAAAGCGCTGCGGAAACTTGGCGACGAAGACTACTTTTAATAGGTAGACAAACAAAATATTGAGTTCGTGCAAGGCACGAGTTTTTCCTAAATTTATTTTGATTGAACCCTTTTGACTACTGGCGGCTTAACTTTCTTTAAGATGCGGTAGCCGCAGATAATGCATTTGGTTTCTCCGCCTCGGAGATCTAACTCTTCAGAGGGTACACGTGAGCCGCATCTCATGCATTCGTAAACGATTCCTGACTTTTCCATGGATAAACGCCTGTTCCCATAAAGAAAAGCATTTTACTTTTAAACATTTCCAAACAATTTGCACAATGAGGATATGCAGTTGAGAGGACGTCTCAAAAACAAACTCGCCGCCACCCTCCCAGCCCAGCAGCTACAAAAAGTGTACAGCGCGTTTGATTTAGTCGGTGACATAGCTATCATTAAAATCGCCCCGGAAACTCAAGAGGTAGCCTATGCCATTGCCCGCCAAATAATGCAGATTCATAAAGGTGTTAAAACAGTGCTTTCCCCCACAAGTGCCATCACAGGCAAGCACCGCGTCCGTACCCTACAGGTGTTGGCAGGCGAAAACAGAACAACCGCTAAGTACCGGGAGGCAGGCTGTGTCTTCTCGGTGAATGTGGAGAAATGCTATTTTTCGCCTAGGTTAAGTTGCGAGCGGCTGCGCATTGCCGATTTGGTGTCGCCAAGCGACGTGGTGGTTAACATGTTTGCGGGAGTGGGTTGCTTTAGCGTAATCATTGCTAAGAAGATGCCGTCCACCAAGGTTTACTCCATCGACATCAACCCAGAGGCGTACGCTTGCATGGTTGAAAACGTTGAACTCAACAATGTTGCTGACAAGGTAACTGCAATTTTGGGTGACGCCAAAGTTGTCATCGCAACACATCTTATCGGCGTAGCTGACCGTGTTTTGATGCCATTGCCTGAAAAAGCCTTAGAGTACTTGCCTTCGGCGTTGGCGGCGCTCAAGAAGTGCGGCGGCTGGATACATTACCACGACTTCGTTCACGCTGATCGATACGAAGACCCAAAAGAATTAACAAAGCGCAAAGTATCTGCTGCCCTTGAAGGTTTAGGTGTAAAATACCGTTTTGCGGTCTGTCGCGTCGTCCGGAGCACAGGACCCCGCTGGTACCAAACCGTAATAGACATCAACGTTCGGAGTTAACCAAGCAAGTTTTAATAGCCTAAACAGCCACCTATCCTATCTGTGGACTAAATGAAACGTAAATTAATGGAAATCCTCGCCTGCCCAATTGATAAACATCACCCGCTTGAATTATACGTGTTCGAAGAAAAAGACGAAATCGTAGAAGGCTTAATAGTGTGCCCAGAATGCAACCGCTGGTACCCCATCCGTGACGAAATCCCAGAAATGCTACCTGACGAGCTCCGTAAAGAATCTGAAGACCTGCCGTTTCTAAAAAAATACAAGGAAAAGGCGCCTCAGAAAGCAGTTTTCGAAGGCAAACCCTTCAGCCTAAAATAAACTTAATTTTTTAACTGTACAGCTACATTTTTGGCGGAGGATTCTAAAGCTGCTGTGGCGATTTCGAGTGCTTTTACACCATCTTCGCCTGTCACTATAGGTTTTGCTGTTTTGTTGATGCAGTCTGTGAAGTGTTGTAGTTCGGCTTTTAGAGGTTCTTGGAAGGGTAAGCGTGGTTGGATGGTCTGGGTTTTTTCTTCTATTGTGAGGTCTTGTGTGTTGTAGTCTAGTTGCATTATTGCTTGGGTGCCTGTGGCGATTAGTTTGCGGGTTTTGTAGGGTGTTAGCCAGTTGGATTCGATAAAGGCTGTTTCGCCGTTTTTATATGTTAGCATTATTTGGGCGTAGTCTTCGAATTTTTGTATGCGTTTGCTGCCCATTTTTGCGTAGACTGAGGTTGGGTCTTGTTGGGAGATGTAGCGCATTACGTCTATGTCGTGTATGGCGGTGTCTTTTACTACTCCGACGTCGCCTATTCGTTCGGGCCATTGGGAGACACGTTTTGCGGTGATGCAGACGAGTTCGCCGATTTTTTGGTCTTCAACGTGTCTGCGTATGAGTTGCAGGCCGGGGATGAAGCGCGTCAGGAAGCCGACGGTTAGGTGGAGGTTGTTTTCTTCTGCGGTTTTGACGAGTTGGCGTGCTTGGTCTGGTGTTGTTGACATGGGTTTTTCGACGAGTACGTGTCTGCCTGCGTTTAATGCTTTTATGGCTTCTTGGTAGAGGATGGTGGACCATGTGCAGATGTTAACGGCTTGGATTTGTTTGTCTTTAAGCATTTCTGTGCTGTCGTTGTAGGCTTTGACGCCGTACTGCTTGGCCATATCTTTAGCGCGCTCTTTGTTTACGTCGCATACCGCTATAAGCTCTGTTGATTGTAGTTCTTTGTAGACTCTTGCGTGGTTTTTGCCCCACTGCCCAGTTCCGATAACTGCAACGCCCAGTTTACTCATTTCCCATCAGTTCCTCTTCCAAGCCCAGCGTATATGAACCCTTCTGTCTCCACAACGCTCGGCTCGAATTTTCCCACTAAATCCACAATTACGGGAGGCGAATTCATCAGTGTCTTTAGCTTTCTCAAGGTAATATGGCTGAGATGGTGCTCGGAGAGCAAAACTATGCAGTCTGCGCCCTCCACGGCGTCGCTTAGCCCCGTCTTAACCGACTTTTCCTCTGTTGTGCTTATTTTGGCAGCGGGGTCGTAAATCGTGACCTTAGCGCCTTTTTGCTCAATCAACCTTACATATGTGCCAGTTGCTGAAGCAGGGTTAGATGAACCTAAAACTGCTACTCTGCCTCTCCTTAATGTTTTCCCGCAGCCTCGAAGAGCGTTCTGCGTCAAATTCACTGTGTGCTTAACGATGTCCTGGTTGATTTGCCGCGCCAAAGTTGGAAGTTTGAGTTTGATGTTTAGGTTTTCTGCGTTTTCCAACAGAATATAGGCTTCGTGACTGCTCTCTTTGACTATGGTAGGTTTGAAGCTTGCTTTGTTGAGGTTTAAAATTTCAATAACCTTGAAGTAATCGATGGCTGTGCCCTCGCAGAACACTGCCAACTCGTTGCTTAACGCTGTCTCTGCCTCCTGTTTGGCGATGGTGAACAGAGCCGCGACTTCTGCGGTTTTAAAGTCCTGAACAAGCTGAAGGTTAGAACTCACTGTTTTTAACAATGTGGCGGCGGCTTCCAAGCTATCTGGGTCAGTGGCTGAAACAGTTAACTCCGTCTTCGCTGTTAGCGTATCAGTAGACGTTACTGGGCAGTAGGCTAACCCGAAATCCTTGCCAGCTTTGAGTCCTGAAGTGTTCTCCATCAGTTCCCTAAAAGTGCCATCCATGAAGCCTAAGCCTGCGACGCCGCTGTAAATCACAAGTGCGCCCGCGTGTAGTGCTGCTCCAACCTGCTTGCAAGTGTTTTTCAGGGCGGTACAGTCGGTTTTTTTCTGCTCATCAATTCTTGCGGTTATAGCTACTAATATTATGTCGCTTTGCGCTGCGGCTTTTTTAAGGTCACCTACAACTTCGATTTTTTCGGAAGTGATGTGGCTTTTCAGTTTAGCTTCGGCAATTTGATTGGTAAAGGCGGTTTTGCCCTTCGCAGCTTTCTTGACCACTGAAGCGTTGGCATCAGTGCATACCACACTGTATCCTGCGTCTGCGTAGACATTAGCCAGAAAAATTCCTTTGTGCCCGCATCCTACGACGGCGACACTGAACCGTTGGCGTTTTTGTTCTGAATCTACTTCGTCTGGTTTTAGGTTTAGGACTGGGGGCACGGGCTACTCCTCGCCTGGAAGAAAGTGCCTAGATTGTTGCTAAGGCTTTTTCGAGTTTATCAGTGTAGTCTGCAATTAGCTTTAATGCTTTATCATGGTTTTTTGCTTCTGCGTACAGCCTAAACGCCGGTTCAGTGCCGCTTGGGCGAATTAAGATGGCGCTGCTGTCGCTAAACCAGATTTTGACACCGTCAATGGTGCTTATGTTTTCGCCTTTCACCATTTCAATCATTACTTTTAGCAGGGGGGCTTTTTTGTAATCGGGGCACTCGATTTTGCCCTTTTCCAAGAAGTACTGGGGCTCTTCTGCTACTAGTTCGCCAATTGATTTGCCTGTGTCCGCCATAATATTTAGCAAAAGGGCTGTGGTCATTGCACCGTCACGCACAGCTTGGTGTGGTCTGTAGAATATGCCGCCATTTTCTTCACCGCCTAGATTTGAATTCTCGGCTTTCATTGTTTGCGAGACGGTTACACTGCCTACCTTTGTCCAAATGAGTTTTCCGCCGTAGGCTTCTACTGTGTCTTTGATGAGCGTGGAGCTGGAAACTGGCGTCACGATTTTCGCGCCCGGGTGCTTTTGTAGGTACTGTTTGATTACTATCGCGAAGGTTTTGTCTCCCCAGTAGATATTGCCCTCTTTGTCGGCAAATATTGAGCGGTCTGCGTCACCGTCAAACGCTACTCCCATGTCGGCGCCTAATGCTTTGATGATGGCTGAAAAGTCGCCTAGGTTCTCTGGTCGGGGCTCGGGAAGCCTGCCTGGAAAGGTACCATCGATGTTGGCGTTAATGGTTGTAACTTTGCATCCAAGTTCACGCAGAAGCGGCGGACAAGCTAAACCTCCAACGCTATTAGCTGCATCCACAACAACATGGAACTTCTTGGAGGCAATTTTTTCTATCTCCACATGCTTCTTGATGGCATCTTTGTATTCCATGTTAATATCTGGCAACTCATGCACAACACCAAGTTTATCCCACTGAGCGTAGGCGATTTTGTTATCAAAGTAGATTTCCTCAATGGAGGCTTCCTGTTCGTGGCTGGTTTCTATACCGTCATTCCAGACGACCTTGATACCATTATATTCTGGAGGGTTATGCGACGCCGTGATGAGAACTGCGCCGTCGAGCTGGTGGTTTTTAACTGCAAACTGCAACGCAGGAGTCGAAGCTAAACCTGCAAAGTAAACATTCACACCAGTTGAGGTTAAACCCGCCATCACTGCATTGCTAAACATGGGACCGCTGATTCTTGCGTCGTGCCCCAGAAGCAGGTTTTTTCCCGCTCCAAAAAAAGTGCCGATTGATGCGCCTACTTTAATTGCCATTTCAGGTGTTAGTTCAACGTTAACTAATCCTCTGACTCCATTTGTTCCGAAAAGTTTTCTAGTACTCATAATCTCAAACCATGCCGTTTTTTTGTAACTGTAAAACAGGAAATTAGGCTATAAAATGTTTTCAGATATCTCCTTTGCCGGACAAATAGTTGTGCCATTACACAGGTGGACTTTATCTTTCACCTTAACTTGATCCGCTATAATGCAACCTTTACCGAGATTTGCGTGTTCACCGATACGGGCGCATTCGCCAATGATCGCGCCATGCAGGGACACGTTGTCACCGATTTCCGCGTCTGGAAACACAACTGTGTCGGTGATTGTGACGTTTCTACCGACCTTAACGTTCTTGCCTAAGATAGCGTATGGTCCTATGACGCAGCCTTTGCCGAAACTGACCCCTCGGGCGATGGCAACAGGTTCTTTTATTTTGTTACCTACCGGTCTAGGTGTTTTTAACGTGGACGAGATGGAGTCCAGTATGGTTTTGTTCGCCTGCAAATACTCCTGCGGCTTGCCTACGTCCATCCATAACCCGGTTATTTGGCTGCCGAAAAGCCTGTTTTCCTGGGCGATTTTGGGGAATACTTCCCGCTCCATAGATACTGCTCTGCCTTCGGGGATATAGTTGAAGATTTCGGGGCTTAAAACGTAGGCGCCTGCATTGATAAGTTTGCTTGGAGATTCACTCCGCCTGGGTTTCTCGACGAACCTCTTGATGTTTTCGCCATTTATTTCAACTACGCCAAAGCTAGATGGGTCTTCCACGTGGCATAACGCGATTGTGATAAGTGCGTTGTTTCTTTTGTGAGTTTCAAGCATCTCCTTGTAGTCGATTTCAGCGAATATGTCGCCGTTTAGCACGATGAACGGTTCGTCGTGTCCAAGCAGATTTTCCGCCTTCTTCACAGGTCCCCCGGTTCCAAGAGGTTTCTTAGGGGGATCAATCGAGTACCTGATTTTTAGACCACTGTGGGGGGGTTTGAACTGGCGGATGTAGAATTGGGTTAGGGCATTTACAGCTAATATGGCTTCATCTACGCCGCTGTTAGCTAAACGTTCAAAAGTCCACTGTAAAAGTGGCTTATTCACTAGCGGAAAGAGTGCTTTGGGTCTACTGCAGCTTAGCGGCCGCAGTCGCGTCGCGAAGCCGCCTGCTAATATCAATGCTTTCACAGGGTCACCTTAAATATGCCTAACACTAGGCACACGGTTTTTTGGTATATAGCAGTATGGGTATTCAGATTGAACGCGTGCTATTCCCACTCGATGGTAGCCGGAGGCTTATGCGTAACATCATAAACCACCCTAGTCACCTGCGGGACCTCATTTGTTATGCGAGTCGAAATCCGCTCCAGCACCTGATAAGGCAGCTTGGCAAAGCTGGCAGTCATGGCTTCACGGCTCTCCATAGCACGCACTGCAACCACAAACCCGTAAGCGTGTGCGTCGCCCTTCACGCCAGTAGCTTTTGTATCAGTGACCACAGAGAAGTACTGCCAGAGTCCTTCAGCGAAGTCACATTTCTCGATTTCTTCTCGCACGATTTTGTCGCTGCGCTTGGCAATCCAGACTTTTTCATCCGTCAATGGACCGATAATGCGTACTGCCAAGCCAGGTCCCGGAAACGGTTGCCTATTCACTATCTCCTTAGGTAAACCCAGCATGCGGGCGACTTTTCGTACTTCGTCCTTGTAGAGGTCACGTAGCGGCTCCAGGATTTTTTTGAACTTGATTTTTTCTGGCAAGCCTGCGACGTTGTGGTGCGACTTGATTAGGTCGCTGTTTTTGCGAAAACCCGACTCGATGCGGTCTGGATAGATGGTGCCCTGTATCAGGTATTCTGCGCCTGACTGATTAGCAAACTCTTCGAATACACGGATGAATTCTTCGCCCATGATTTTACGTTTGGTTTCAGGCTCAACCACACCTCGCAGCTTGTTCATGAAACGCTCTGAAGTGTCGGCTACGATGAGATCTATATCGAATTTCTCGAAGGTTGCGCGGATGGCTTCAGTCTCGCCTTCCCGCATGAAGCCGTGATCGACGTAAACCGCTGTCAACTTTTCGCCTAAAGCCTTAGCTGCAAGTGCCGTTGCAACGCTAGAGTCTATGCCACCGCTTAAGCCGATTATGGCTCTGCCACCTGCGGTTTCGTCTCGGAGTTCCTTCTCCATTTTTGGGATTAAATCCTCCATTTGCCAGTTAGCCTGTGCCTTGCAGACTTGGAATATGAAGTTTTGGAGCATGCGTATGCCGTGTTCTGTGTGGATCACTTCTGGGTGCCACTGTAGCCCATAGATGGGTTTTGTTTTGTGGCGAAAGGCCGCAACAGGGCAGCTGTCTGTGTGCGCCAAAGTTTCGAAGTTTGGGGGCGGAGCCATAACGGTGTCGCCGTGGCTCATCCAAACTTGTTCTTTATCACTTAAGCCTTCAAGGATGCCCACAGGTTTGTCGATATTCACCTGTGTGATACCATACTCTTTACATGTGGCGGGTTCCACTTTTCCGTTAACAACCTGCGCTAGCAGTTGATGCCCATAACATAATCCTAGTATTGGCAAGTTCACTTCTAGGATGCGCGGGTGTAGTTTCGGTGCGTTTAGACCGTAAACGCTAGAGGGGCCGCCTGAAAATATTAAGCCTTTAACGTTAAATTTCTCTTGTAGCTCGACTACTTCTTTGGGTGAAACATCATGGGGCACGATTTCGCTGTAGACACCGTGTTCTCTGATTCTTCTACCGATGAGGTGGCAGTATTGTCCTCCGAAATCCAAAACTAGTATGGTGTCATATTTTGGCTGGCATAGACTGACTCACAGCTATTTTGCTGTTTAAGCTATAATTTAAGATTGCTATCTTTTTTCTGTTAAAGCAATGCTCCATTACCCTTTGTTTTCTTTTTTATGCATTGGTACTGATGCCTTTTGAACTAAACTTTTATAAACTTAATCGTGTGATTATCAAAAGAGTGTCCCATAAAATTGGATTTGATTGAAAAAACGTGCAGGAAGAGATAATTGTGGAATTAAACGACACTGACGTAAAAATCCTTCAAGGTCTCCTAGAAGATGCTAGATTCAGCAGTCGCCAAATCGCCAAGAACGTCGGCGTATCCGTCGGCACTGTTCTGTCCAGAATTAAAAAGATGGAGGACGATGGCCTCATCAAAGGTTATTCAGTCCTCCTAGACCACGAGAAACTCGGGTACCAACTTACCGTGGTCACCGAAATAACCGTATCTAAAGGCAGGCTGACGGAAACGGAAGTTGAAATAGCCAAAATCCCCAATGTATGCGGAGTCTACGACGTAACCGGGTTAACCGACGCTATAATCATAGCAAAATTTAAAAGCAGAGAAGACCTCGGTGGCTTTACCAAAAGACTCCTAGCCATTCCCTACATTGAACGCACCAATACCCATGTTGCATTGACGACAGTTAAAGAAAACTTCCGCCTACTCTAAAACGTCTTTTTTAGGCTCCCAAATTTTTGTTGTTCCCAGAATACTCTATTTGGTGCAATATTTCTTCTTAAGGCAGTCAGATGTGACGAAGCTTTGAATCATAACTTTCAAATACGAAGGCACTAACGTGAAGTGGCTCTTCTAAATGATAGTCTTGAAAATTGGGTTGCTTCTGGGCTAGGTTTTGTCTTCGTGGCTATGGTTTTCCACCTTGTATTTTTGCTCTGGTTCTGTTATTGTTATTTTAGTCCCAGAAGCAACTGGCCCAGTCAACCACACGTTGCCGCCTACCACTACGTTGTCACCAATAACAGTCTCCGCGCCCAACAGAGTTGCGCCTGAGTAGATAATGACGTTGTTGCCGATGGTTGGGTGGCGTTTTCTGCCCTTGATAATGTTGCCCTTTTCGTCTTTTGGGAAACTCAGCGCTCCCAAAGTGACGCCTTGGTAGAGTTTGACGTTATCGCCGATTTCCGTGGTTTCGCCTATGACAACGCCTGTGCCATGGTCTATGAAGAAATTTTTGCCGATTTTGGCGCCTGGGTGGATGTCGATGCCTGTTAGGCTGTGCATGCGTTCACTCATTATGCGTGGAATGATTGGGACGCCGTTTAAGTAGAGTTCGTGGGCGATGCGATAGGTGGCTATCGCAAGAACGCAGGGGTAACTTAGTATGATTTCTTCGTTACTGACTGCTGCGGGGTCGCCGTCGTAGGCTGCTTGGATGTCTCCGCTGAGTTCGGCTCGGATTTTAGGCAGTTTCTCTATTAGTTCTCTTACGACGATGTGCGCTCGTTTTTGGCATACGTCTTGTGGGCATTCGCTGATTTTTCTGCAGATATACTTGAGGCTTTTCTCAACCTCTTCGGTTAACCTTGTATAGACGCTTGTGAGCTTGGTTCCCAAGTGGTATTTGATATTAGCTTTAGTTATTCCGCTGTCACCAAGGTAGCCTGGGAAGAGAACTATGAATAGATCGTCTAACACTTCAAGCACAACTTTTTTGCTGGGTAAATCGCGACCCTCCAAGTGGTCCATGCCGCCGTATTTGTGGTAGCTCTCCATTACATGATCAAGCACTTCGGGTAAGCCCTTCATAACCCAATCCTTCTCTACTTCTTTGGTTTCGTTCATAAGTGCTTCCAGCATTCGGTCTGGGTTCCAGCAGTCGGCATCAAAGTTTTTTTCTTTGCATTCACTGCAGATTTTAGGTACTCCCTGCTTAGGGTTTGAAGACATCTCTTTTCACTTTCTATTATATTTGGTTTGGAGGTGAATATAAGAAAAGCGTCTGTCAGCAGTCTGTTACCTTTTTCTTAAGCCTCTGAGGTCTGAAATAGTGCGGTGCTTAGGTACCGCTCGCCTGTGTCAGGTAAAATCGCCACCAACAGCTTAGCGCGGTTTTCGGGGCGCTTAGCTACTTCCAACGCAGCATACACCGCTGCGCCTGAAGAGATGCCCACGAGCAGACCTTCCTTTTGGGCAAGTAGCCGCGCCGTGCATAGGGCTTGTTCGTCGGTGACTTGGAAAACCTCATTCACTAATTGCATCTCAAGGACGTCGGGTTTGAAGCCTGCACCGATGCCTTGTATCTTGTGGGGACCTTTTTTGCCTCCGTTTAGCACCGGTGACGAGGCGGGTTCGACTGCGATGGCTTTGAACGTGGCTTTTTTGGGTTTAATGTATTGGGTTAACCCTGTTATGGTTCCGCCTGTTCCCACTCCTGCTACAACTATGTCGACTTTACCATCGGTGTCTTTCCAGATTTCGGGCCCTGTGGTTTGGAAGTGGGTTTTTGGATTGGCGGGGTTTTTGAATTGTTGCGGCATAAAGCTGTCGGGCGTGTTGATGTGGAGTTCTTCAGCTTTTTTGATGGCACCGACCATGCCTTCTGCGCCGGGGGTTAAGACGAGTTGGGCGCCGTATGCTTTGAGAAGGTTTCGGCGTTCCACGCTCATGGTTTCGGGCATAGTTAGGATAAGTTTGTAACCTTTAACGGCAGCAACCATAGCTAGCCCAATGCCTGTGTTTCCTGAGGTAGGTTCGATGATTGTAGCGCTGGGTTTTAAGACACCTTGCTTTTCGGCGTCCTCTATCATAGCTTTGCAGATGCGATCTTTGACTGACCCGCCGGGGTTACGTGATTCAAGTTTGCCCACTACGGTTGCGTCTATGCCTTCCGTTAGTTTGTTTAGGCGTATGAGTGGGGTCTTGCTTACTGTTTCAAGGACTGTTGGGTTTATTTTCATGCCACTCAACCTCTATAACACTGTTATAAGTCGTTGGATGGCGCATAAAAATCTTTACTGAAAACACCACAAACAACAAAACAAAGAAACCTAAACCCAAATAAAAACCTGATTAAAGCATCCTAAGCAAATCCGCCTTAGTAATAATACCAATTATATCGCCCCGTCGTGAAACCAAAACCGCCGAATAAGTCTGCAGCAAACTTGTAATCAATGGCAAAGGCGCTTCCTCATTAATCTGCGGAAAAGCCTCCTCCATAATCTTCTCCGCCGGCAACCTTGAAATCTCTTCCAAATCGTGGCCTGAGAGAATCTGGTGCAAAATCGCTTTCTCAGAGATGCTGCCAACCGATTGCTTGCCGTCAAACACTGGCATCTGGCTGATTTCGTGTGTCTTCATGACTTTGACGACTTCGGAAATTGGGGTGCTTTTCTGGACGGATATGACTTCGCTGTGTACAAGTTTTTCGGTTTGAACTCTGGTTTTAAATTCTAAGCGTTCGAGTACGTCGAAGATAGTTTTGACTTTGTTGTAGGAGGAGTCGATGGTTCCAGCTTCGAGTTTGGCTATAAGGGATTGGGATACGCCTGCGGCTTTGGCGAGTTCGGACTGTTTGAGGCCTAGTTGGCGTCGGCGTTTGGCGATGTCTTCGAGCGTTGGGAACATGGTTTAGAAATTTGCGGTATGTGGTTATATTACTTTTGGAATAAACCATTTTTGACTAACCATCAAATTCTGCGTAAACTCAAAATTTGCCTGCCTGCTGAAAAGGTTTTTACCTATAAACCCGTTATAGCAAAACGGTAAACATGGAGCCCCAATGCGAAAGCGTCGGCAAATACATACTACCAATATTCCGCGCTATGATAGCCAAAGAACTTGTCCAGAAACACCACCTTAGCCAAACCACCGCCGCCAAAAAGCTAGGCACCAGCCAAGCCGCCGTGTCTCAGTATTTGAGTTCGAAGCGGGCTTTTAAGGGGGCGGGGCAGGTTGAGGAGTTTTTGCCAAAAATCCGTTTTATGGCACAAGAGGAAGCTCAGAAAATCGCGGCTGGCGATGAGGATGCTGCTTTGGCGGTTGATTTTTGTCGTCTGTGTTCGTCTTTGTGCCGCCGCAGGCGTTCGGATGGGTGTGGTCCGAAGCCTGACTACTACATTTAAACTGGAATATTTATTATGTGATTTATTCTTTTTGGAATTTAACTGTCAAGAACGATTATAACGCTGTTATCAAACGTTGCTTGTATAAACATACGGAGCAACACAAAAGTGCCCAAAAAAATTGACACCCTCGCCGTCCACGCCGGCCAAGACCAACCTGACCCAGCGACTGGCGCACGAGCTGTCCCAATATACCAAACAGCCTCATACGTATTCAAAACTCCAGAACAAGCCGCAAACCTGTTTGCGCTAAAAGAATTCGGAAATATCTACACGCGCATGGGCAACCCAACTTTAGATGTATTCGAGAAACGCGTTGCAGCTATTGAGGGCGGAGCAGCGGCGGTCGCAACCGCATCTGGGCAAGCAGCCATATCACTGGCGCTCCTCACAGCAACAGAAATAGGTAGCGAGATTGTTGCAGCCAACAACCTGTACGGAGGCACCTACGAACTATTCCATTATAGCTTCCCCAAATTAGGCAGAAAAGTCGTGTTCGTTGACTCTAAAAACCCAGAAGCCTTCAAACAAGCCATAACACAAAAAACCCGCGCCATCTACGCCGAAACCATTGGCAACCCCAAGCTTGACATCCCCGACTTTAGCGCCATCGCAGAAATTGCCCAAAACGCAGGCGTCCCCTTCATAGTAGACAACACCGTTGCTATCGGCTTAACCGCACCAATAGAGCACGGTGTAGACATCACTGTGCTTTCAGCTACCAAGTACATCGGAGGGCACGGCACCAGCATCGGTGGCGTCATAGTGGATGGCGGCAAATTCAACTGGAACAATGGCAACTATCCCGAGTTCACGGCGCCTGATCCAGCCTACCACGGCGTCCAATACTGCACAAACTTCGGGAGTATCGCTTTTGCTGTGAAAGCTCGTGTGCAGCTTTTGCGCGACGTCGGACCATGCCTCAGCCCCTTCAACGCCTTTCTCTTCATTCAGGGTTTAGAGACGCTGCCACTGCGCATACGACGCCACAGCGAAAACGCCCAGAGGGTAGCCGAGTTTCTCCAAGGTCACCCGTTGGTCAACTGGGTTAACTACCCCGGCTTGCCTAGCCACCCAAGTCACCAGCTGGCAAAGCAGTATCTCACGGGCGGTTTCGGCGGCATTGTGGGTTTTGGTATCAAAGGCGGCTCAGCAGCAGGCAAGAAGGTGATAGAGAACGTCAAGTTGTTCTCACACCTTGCCAACATAGGCGATACTAAGAGTCTCATAATCCACCCAGCCTCCACCACGCATCAGCAACTCACAACGGATGAGCAGGCGGCTACTGGCGTTACGGCAGATTTCATTCGGCTATCGGTTGGTATCGAAGACCCGGAGGACATCATAACAGACTTGGACCAAGCATTGAAAGCTTCCCAGCAGTAACCAGTGCAGTATGCAGGAGAAAACACACATGGCGGTAACCCAAACGCATACCTACACCATAAACGAGCTTAAGTTGGAGTCAAGTGAAAGACTATCATCCGTCACGGTCGCCTACGAAACCTACGGCACCCTAAACCCCACCCAAACCAACGCCGTCCTAGTCTGCCATGCTCTAAGTGGCGACGCTCACGTCTCCGGCGAAGGAGGCTGGTGGAGCAGCATAGTCGGCGAAGGCAAACCCATCGACACCAACAAATATTTCGTGGTTTGCAGCAACGTGTTGGGCGGCTGCGGAGGCTCGACTGGGCCCTCCTCAGTAAACCCCAAAAATGGGCAACGGTACGGTGTTGATTTCCCTCTTGTCTCTATAGCTGATTTTGTGAATGCTCAGCGCATACTCATCGACCACCTCGGCCTCGGCAAACTGCTGGCTGTGGTCGGCGGTTCAATGGGCGGCATGCAAGTCCTACAGTGGATGAACGCCTATCCTGACCGCATCAGAGCCGCAGTGCCCATAGCAACCACGCTTAAGCATTCGCCTCAGCAAATCGCTTTTAATGAAGTCGGACGCCAAGCCATAATTACTGACCCTGATTGGAACGGCGGTAGCTACTACGGCAAAGTAGCCCCAGCCAAAGGCTTAGCCATAGCCCGAATGATAGGGCACATAACATACATGAGCGAAGCTTCTATGGAGAAAAAGTTCGGCAGAAAAACCCGCAACGCCACTGGGCAATCCAGGTTTGGTGCAGGCTTTGAAGTCGAAGACTACCTCAGAAGCCGAGGCGACAGCTTTGTCGGGCGTTTTGACGCAAACAGCTACCTCTACATCACAAAAGCTATCGACACTTTCAACCTCCCAAACGGCAACTCAAATGCCCTCTTCAACGGGTTAAACGCCAAGGTTCTGGTGGTCGCCTACAAATCTGACTGGCTCTACACCACCACACAAGCGCGTGAAATAGTCAAGGCATGCAAGCAGAGCGAGATAGATGCCAGCTACTGCGAACTCGACGCACCATATGGGCACGATTCGTTTTTGGTGGAGACTGAGCATCTTGGGCGGCTTGTTGGGGATTTCCTTAGGGGCGTCAGCGGAAAAGGAGGCCAAAACAGTGAGCAACTTTGAACAGAGAATATTTGCCCAGTGGATAAGTAATAGGGCTTCGGCGCTGGATTTGGGCTGCGGAGACGGCAAACTGCTCTCTTTCCTCGCAAGGGAGCGTGAGGTTCGCGGGCAGGGCATAGAGCTGGACATCAAAGCCGTCAGCAGATGCGTATCTGAGGGGCTTAGCGTGTACCAGCAAGACATAGACACGGGCCTTAGCGAGTACGCGGACGACAGCTTCGACTACGTAATCCTTAACCAGACATTGCAGCAAGTTAAAAAACCCGCCCAAGCACTTGAGGAGGCTCTGCGCGTCGGGAAAAACGCCATCGTTGGAATCCCCAACTTCGCCTTCTATAAAGCCCGCACCAGCATTTGCCTTCGCGGCAGAGTTCCTGTGACGGCTGCGCTGCCTTACCAGTGGTACGACACGCCCAACCTGCACTTCCTGAGCCTTGCTGACTTCAAGGCTTA
>CAWENF010000018.1:0-88186 GCA_963810275.1 uncultured archaeon | reverse complement strand
TTCTCGTAAACGGTCCAGTTGTCTTTTATAATTGCACCCAGTATGCAACGGCTATGCCTCCAGCATATTTATTTTCATTTTAATACTGGGTCCATCGGATTACTCTTTTCATGTAAAAGGTAATATACACACTTTTACCGGTTAGGAAAAAACTCAGCCAACAAAAGAACCATTGGGTTGCCCCCGCTACTTTTAATTGCCAGAAAGGTTTAATTTGACAACAGCATAATGGATTGGCTGAAACGGGCTTAGCATTGAGATTTCTTGTGCGGGATTCCCCAAGCCTGGTATGGGGCAGGCCTGCTAAGTCTGTGGTCGAAAGGCCACGGGGGTTCAAATCCCACATCCCGCGCCATTAATTCACTTTTAGAGGTTAATTTGGGCTTTTCTAGGTCAACATTATTACTATAACTATTTTGACCCAGTTGACCCACTTCCAAAAGATGAGTTTGAATATGCCGCAAAGTCTACTGGTGATACTCAAACTGTGGCTTACCAGTAACTCTTCCAATGTATTGTCTAGCTCTACCATACGCTAAGTCTCTATTACGTCTAAAGAGTAATAGGATAGTAGAAACTTTACCACAAACTTCGCACTCTGCTTTTACACATTTAATCTTAATACTCTCACTAGCTTTTTGACCCCTGATGCGCTAAGTTGTATTTATTGACCTCTCCAGAATTATTTTTGGAGCGTATGGTGATTGAGTAAATTATATAACATCACAAATACTAAGTTTGATTATGGCTAGAGTATCTAAAATATTTGCTTTTGGTATAATCGTAATCGTTGCATTATCTACCATGAGTATGGCTGAATCTGCATATGCTCAAACAGGTGTAACTCAACCTGTTATACCAAGATTTGATGTGTCATTAAGTGGTTTTACAGATTATGTTCCACCAACTTATGGTGTTGACCCAGCTACTGGAAAGGCAGTGATTGTTAAGGAAGGTTATGAGGAGCTATACAAATGGGTAAGTGTTAGGACTTGGGGGCAACCTTTTTGGGAATATAATAATTCTGAAGGTTATCGTGTGTTACTTTATTATAATGTCAGATGGCAAAGTAATCTTGATAATTCTTGGCAGAGTTTTCCAAGTGAAGAGAAGTATTTCCATGATAGTATGGACCCATGGGATACCTATGGTGAAGGGTATGTGATTTCAATTGGTTTTAAGGAAATTAAGGGCGGCAGTATGCAACTCTTAGACCCAAATGCAGTTGAGATAGGCTTTCAGGTTGAAGCATTAATTGGTTACTATGATTCTAACAACATATTTGTGGGGCAATCAAGTGGTTGGAGTGAAACTCAGACTTTAACCCTGTCAAATCCTTCAACCTCAGCAACCCCTATTCCATCCCCTACAGTTCCAGAGTTTCCCTTTCTCTTAGTTATTCCCTTACTGCTATCAGTTCTAGCTGTTGCACTTATGGTTAGAAAGAAGCAAGTAAGCAATAGAATATCCAACATGCGTTAAATATTCAGAAAATCCTAGATTAGCTTAGACTATACATTCTATAACAAATGCTAAAGACTTAGCTGTATAGTGTCTGTCTGCGCCTTTTTCTTATTGTGTTCTTGTTTCTTAAAGGGAGGGATGAGGGCAAACTCCAGCCAGCTGACATGACCTCCTTTGGATACCTTCCATTGCAAACTTTGCTGTATTTGCCTTTTAGAAACTTTGTGTATTCAGCTAAACATAGACCATCTGGGGTTCTGCTAAGTCTGTGGTCGAAAGGCCACGTGGGTTCAAATCCCCCATCCCGCGCCATAAGCAATTTCTTGATATAACGAAACGCATGCTAAACTCCATTATTCAGAGATAGTAATAAAAAAATCAAAACCCAAATTGTCCTCTCACTCTACGCAAAAGCAAGTAGCTGATCAGGATTAGGCTGTACGTGATTTCAACAGCTGCTGGACCCGGAGGAGTACCCGCAACAAAAGGCGCACCAAGCACTGCTGTGGAATCCGCGATGATAACAAAAACTGAGACTACAACTGTGCCTACCCAACCCCACTTTCTCCCCTGCCAAAGCCCATAGGCGAAAGTGATCACTAGCAACCCGAACACAAGTGTATAAAAATCATAGGCTGCCATAGAGGGTAAAGCAGAAAAGTTCTCGTAAGCCAAAGAAACAGCCCAGCGAACAGGTGTATTACACCGATTAACAGCTGCAAACCCACAAGGACAACTTTGCCAAGGGTTTTGTCCATAAAATTAGTTGGAATTCCTTTTCGGGTTGTTCGAGTCATAGGCTGACAGTTGCCTCTGTTACGCTAAAAGCTTACGCCCGTTATAGGCTTAGTTTTGTCTTATTTAGTAACGCTTGAGTTAGAGGGGTCAAACCATATAGATAGCAGAACCAAACAATAACCATTGAGTGGCTAAAAATGAGTAGAGAGTTGCCTGAATCATAGATTCTGGGACAATAATTGAAAATGTGCTTAGAAGCATTAAGTTTTAAAAGGGTGAAAAATAGAGTATTCACAATTAGCATTTACGCTTGAGTTGAAAGCAGTATGGGTATTAAACTTTCAAAATCCGATAGAGCATTCATTGCAGATTTACCGATTGGACGTTTAGCAACAGCAACTGAGGACTGTGAGCCCGTGGTTCGGCCTGTTTGGCCGGTCTTTGATGGAGTATACTTTTACATCGCCACTGACCCCGACACACCCAAATTAGAGCACATTGATGCCAACCCTCAGGTTTCACTGGTAATTGACGACTACGACCCCAACAACTGGTCGAGTTACAAGGGCATACGCATCCAAGGGGAAGCAGAAATCATGTGGAACGGCAAAGAATACCAATATGCACATGAACTGCTCAAAGAAAAATTCCCAGAGTACCGAACTGAAGCGGGCGGCTGGAAAGAGGGTGACCTGCCCATAATTAAAATCACCCCAACGACCTTTTATAAGTGGTCTCAGGGCCGAAACTGGCGAAAGTAACTGCCCCGTTTTTTCCCTGTCCAGCCGCTGGCCATGAAAATAGAATTTTTGCAATAAAAAAAGAACTTTATTTTTGCTTCGGGACAAACCAGAACTGGGAAAGGGTCAAAGCAACTACAACGATTGTAGCTGAGTAAGGTAGAATAGACTAACTCTTATTGAGCCACTGCTTGCCCAGTAATCTCTATTTTATGTGACAGAGGACAGCTCTAACCTTTGCTGAATACGCAAAACAGGTTCATTTTTATCTTTAATGCTTTCTCGAAAAAGATTTGGATCTAAAATAAATACTATGACACATTTTTTTCTGTGAAAGCAATGTCACACATCTCTGATCAAATCTGGCAACTAAACAACAAAGAACTCCAAACTCTGCTTAACTCAAGGCAAATCAAACCTAAAAACAACATGGTCCACTTTTACGCACCCAGCTTCGGAGACCCGAAAAACCCCCAATTTAGCGGTCAAAGCCCCGCCTTCCTTACAGTCTCGATAACTGGTAACAACTGTGCACTGAACTGCCGTCACTGCGGCGGTCAAGTGCTTAAAACCATGTATCCCGCAACTACGCCTGAACGCCTCTACGAGTTGGGCTCAAAGTTTAAGCAGAACTGCGCGTTGGGACTGCTAGTTAGCGGCGGATGCCTGCCTGATGGGTCCGTGCCATTCGACGGTTACCGCGAAGTTTTAGGAAAACTCAAGCATGAGTTGGAACTAACGGTTTTTGTCCACACGGGCATAATTAGTCCTGAAAGTGCCTTGTTGCTCAAAAGAACCGGAGTCGACGCAGCCTTAATTGACGTTGTGGGTTCTGAGGAAACTTTGCAGAAGACCTTTAACCTAAACGTTAACTTGCAATACTATGCCGATTCGCTTAGGGCTCTTGATGCGGCAGGGCTCAAAATAGTACCACACGTAATAGTAGGGTTAGAAGACGGCAAATTAGGCGGCGAATTTGAAGCCCTCCAAATCATAAAAAAGTACTCGAACCCCTCAGCCATTGTTATCATAGCATTTATGCCCCTACGAAACACAGCGATGGCGACTACTTCGCCGCCGCTTCCGCTTGACATCGCCAAAGTCGCTGCCATTGCACGCCAACTGTTTCCCGCCACACCCATAACGCTTGGATGTATGCGCCCAAAGGGTAAAATCCGTGGAGAAATTGATGTGCTTGCATTGAAGGCGGGAGTGGATGCAGTTGCGTTTCCGAGCCTCGAAGCAGTGGAGTATGCTAAAGCTGAGGGATACAGAACGGTTTTTTCGCCGTTTTGCTGTGCTCAAATCGCCTTTGACTTAGTCAAGTAAATCTGGCTAACTTTTGTGTCGAAGATTGTTGCTGAGACGGCAACCGCCCAAGCCCCAATCGCAGCTGCTGAGATTGCTTCAGGAATTGCTACGTTTGGAACATAGTGAATTGTAAACTGCAAAATCCACGGTATAGCAGCCGCTGTGCCAAGTGCCACCGAGAAGAGCGCCAGCCACCTTTTGCCTTTTAGGTAGAATGCGCCAGTTAAAATGAAAAAGGCGATGGGGGCTAAACTGAAAAACGCCACTGACACGATGTAATGAGTAGGGCTGTAGTGCTCGTTGAAGATGCCGATGCATAAAAGCGCCACGCATGCTGCGGCGAAAACCGTTGAACCCACTTTGCCAGAGGCGTTGCCTTCAAAATAGCTGAACACTCCAGCAGCAAAAACAACCGCCAATATGCCTGTTGAGGATAACCCTAAGTTGAAAACCGTCATCGTTGGGCCTTCAACTACGCCTAAGTCGCTAAGCGCGTTGTCTGTCCAGCTAAACGCAGGGTAGGAGAGGATGGCAACGGATATGCAGAAAAACGCGAGGACTGGAGCGGCTAATCCAGCGGCGGCACCCACCTTTCTAAGAGTCAACATAGCAGTCAAGTATTGGTATAACGAGTGGTGGTTTAAGAATTTCCCTATAACGGCACAAACCGCTGTAACCCTTCAAGAGAACGTAAACGCTCTTTCTCGCCGATTTTTGCGTCCTCAACAGCCTTCCGCAGCACCATGATGGATTCATCCATCGCAACTCGGTTTACTGGAAATGGCACGCCATCTTTGCCGCCGTAAGCAAAACTAAATTTTACTGGGTCTTCCCAGCTTGGATCATCACCGTAAATCAATTTAGCTACCAGCGCCAATCCACGCACGGTTGCGGGTCCCACGCCCCTGACGCTTAGAAATTCCTCGTAGTTGCTTGGTTGGAACTCGTATAGGCGGCTTAATGTGTCCCAGTTGATGTTTCTTGGCATGTTTAGTGAGGCTTGGGTTTTAAACGAAGGTTCATCTGTCACATTTGGGAGCCAGCTTTGCATCGACGCCTGGTTCTGTGGACGGTTTGCGGATTGTATTAGCCCCATTAGTTTCTTTGGTGGCTCTTTGGCGAGGTCTAAGCTGGTTTTTCGAGCGTCTTCGCTGGCTTTAGTGGTCATATTAAGCGCCTTGGCTCGTTTTGTGTCGCATGCAACCGCACTCTGTGGGTTTTCAACAAAACCGTGCACGTTTTCGCTTAGCCAGTGGTAGCGGCGTGCAGAATGCTCAGAGTCGCAGAGTCCCTGCTGAATCACCGCCCACTTCCCGTCCTCGGTGACTAAAAAGGCGTGGTGGTAGAGCTGGTAGCCAGCCTGTACGGCATGTGTTGTCGACTTTGGCTGCCATGCGGCTGGCGTAAACTAAATCGTCGATGGATTGCTGGCAGAAACCCCACTTTTCACCAACTTCTTGGATGTCGGTTGGGGCTTTTCGGCTAGTCTTACCTTTCCCCCCACATACCGCTATACCGTGCTCTTTGGGTATTAGTGCGGTTTTGAGTATGCCTGTTATAACGGTGGTTACGCCGCTGCTGTGCCAGTCGTAGGCGAGCACGCATCCCAGTGCCTGGAACCAGTAAGGGTCGCTTAAGCGGCGGATAAACTCTGAGGTGCCGTATTCGTCAACCATTATGCTTGCTATTTGTCGTGCTAAACCTCGCATGCGTCCTGTGAGCCACGCTGGGGCTTTGCCGCCATGCAGAGGCAGAGTTGCGGTTCCAGTCCGATACATCTATGTTCATGTTTGGATTGGAAAGTTGAGATTTAATGTATTATTGCACCTTAGCCCTCAATTTTAGAAAAAACCGAGCAGAAACCAATACCACTACTTAACTAGTAAAAACAGAACACCAAGGGCTATCTTGAAAAATTAAATAATGCGTTCAGATTTTCAACAACACTAAAGTCATTGCTGTTCAGTCCAAAATTTCTTTATCTGCACTTAGTCAAGAAAACTTGACAAAAACATCATAAACCAACAAACAAGCCTTAGGCAAGAAAGCAAATGAGCCCAAATAAATTAGCCTTCCAAATTTTCACGACTGTACTGGCAATGATCGTCTTAGCTCAATATCCAATTAACTGAAGAATTCCCTACGTTAGAGGTAGTTATTGGCTAAGTTGTTTTAGCTGTCTTTATTGCCGTGGGCGCAGCATATTTTTTTAAGAACCGCAGAAAAATGCCCAAATGCCCCAAAATAGGGGCAAAGGTTTAGGTGTGGTCGTGTTTGGTTAGATCCTCAGTTTTCTTTGTGAAGAAATGCCGCATTATGAATTTGCGGACTTCCTCAGCGAAAATAACCGCCAACGCCAATAACAGCAGATACGCCCAATCCATTAAACCCAACGCTACTGTCCCAAACACTTCCTGGATTATCGGCACATACACCAGTATAGCCAAGATGCTGAGTTGGGCAAGTATGCCCCACACAATCCAGCGGTTCTTGCTCAAGCTGGTTTTGAATATGGATTGTTTGCTTGTTCTGCACGCTAACACGTTGCCTGCCTGTGCCACAACTATGCCTGCGAACATCATTGTTACGCCTTTGAGGTAAGCTGGGTTAGGTGTTATGCCTTCAACGCCGAACTGCCAGTCGTTAGGTATGGGCATACCAATTTGCCAGCCTGCATTAGCCCAAGCGTTCAAGCAGCCATATAGAGACAAGACCGCTATTATGGCGCCTATGAATACTGAACGCAGCAGAACTTTGCGGGTGAAAAGCCGTTCTTTAATGCTGCGGGGTGGCTCCTGCATGATTCCCGCTTCAGGTGGCTCACGACTCAACGCCAGTGAGGGAATAACGTCTATGGCAAGGTCAATGACCAAGACCTGTACAACCAGCAGTGGTAACGGGATAGCAAACACGCTGGTTGATAAAACAGCAAACAGCACATAGGGAATGAGTTCTGCCCAGTTGTGGGAGAAGACGTAAACGATGAATTTGCGAATGTTCTCATAGATTGCGCGTCCTGACTCGATGGCACGAACTATGCTTGCGAAGCTGTCGTTTAACAGTACTATGTCTGCTGCTTCGCGGGCAACATCGGTCCCTGAAGTGCCCATGGCGACACCGATGTCGGCTTCTTTAAGCGATGGCGCGTCGTTGGCTCCGTCTCCAGTAACGGCGACGATTGCGCCGCCCTTCTTAAGCACCTTGACGATTCGCAGTTTTTGTTCAGGAGAAACACGGGCAAAAATTACGTCGCCTTTCTTCACTTCGTCAACGACGGCTTGGTCGCTTAAGTTCTCTAGGTCTACGCCGCGGATAACTTGACAGCACTCTTTGGTGACTATGCCGACTTCTTTTGCTATGACTTCAGCGGTTGGACCGTAGTCGCCTGTGATTATGACTGTTTTTATGCCTGCTTCCTTAGCTTTTTCGACTGCACCTTTAACTTCCATCCGT
The DNA here is from genome assembly GCA_963810275.1 of uncultured archaeon. Lineage (GTDB taxonomy): Archaea > Thermoproteota > Bathyarchaeia > Bathyarchaeales > Bathycorpusculaceae > Bathycorpusculum. The sequence goes on along the minus strand of CAWENF010000018.1, from coordinate 80,480 downwards.
GGAGGGTCACGCATTGCTGCCAACCCGACAAATATAAGTTCTTTTTCGTAGTCGTCTTCTTTGTTGTATTGGGTTTTAGGAACCTCTTTGTATCCCATGGCAATGACGCGTAAGCCTTCGTTTGCGAATTCGTGGATGCGTGCTTCAACCCAGTCGAATTTTTCTTTAGTTAATTCCTCGATTTTGCCGTCCACGTAGATTTTACTGCATAGATCAAGCAGAATTCTGGGAGCGCCTTTCGTGTAAACCAGCATTTTGTCGTCTACTTCGTGGATAGTGCTCATGCGTTTACGTTCGTAGCTGAAAGGCATGATGTGAACTGTTGGTTTCTTTTCAGCTAGCTCATCGATAACTTGCCCCCACTTCAAAGCAGCCACGTAAAGTGCGCCGTCAGTTGGGTCTCCAATTACGCTCCATGTTTTGTTTTGGTCGTTGGGCGGCTCAACTTTTGCACCATTACATAGTGAAGAGATTTCCAGTAGCTTATCAAGCGAGGTTTTGTCTTTTTCTTTTAGCGGCTGTCTATTAACGGTGAAATCTCCTACAGGCATGTAGCCTAAACCTGAAACTTCGATAACTCTGTCCATGACCCAGAGCTTGTTGACAGTCATCTCGCCCTTTGTAATTGTGCCTGTTTTATCGGTGCAAATAACTGTTACACTTCCCAGCGTCTGGACTGCGGAGAGTCGCTTAACGAGAACGTTCTGTTTAACCATTTTGAGCACGTTAATGGCAAGCGCACTTGAAACGGTGACTTGTAACCCCTCAGGGACACAGGCAACCATAACACCAATCATAAATAGAAAACTAGTTCCCGTAGGTACCTGCAAATACAAGGAACTAGCTGTGAAAAACGCTATGCCCACAATCACTGCTATAATGAAGTCAGTTTTTGCCATGGCACTTATTTCTTTTTGAAGTGGGCTATCCTCAGCCTGGATGGTTTGAGTCAAGCTGGCTATTTTCCCAAACTGGGTGCCCATTCCCGTGGCATAGGCTACTGCTTTGCCTTGCCCTTTAGCGACGCTAGTGCTCATGAAAACCAAGTTAGGCGAGTAAAGATACGCTTTTTCGACAGTTTCCACTGTGTCCGCAACACGAGGCTGTGGTTCTGACTCGCCAGTCAAAGGAACGTTGTTAGTCCACAAGTCAAAAGCTTCGATTAAGCGGGCATCTGCTGGCACTCGGTCCCCTTCTTCGAGCGCAATTATGTCTCCTGGAACAATTTCACTAACAGAAGTTTTAGTCAGTTCGCCATCACGAATAACTTTGGCGTACTCAGGCATCCAGTTCTTAAGGGTTTCCATAGCTTTCTCAGCGCGGGACTCTTGGAATAGGCTGACAAAAATGTTGACAAACACAACGGCTAAAATGATAAAGCCCAAAGACGGGCTGTCGCTGAGAAAAGACAGGACCGCTGCGAAAATTAGAAGAATGCCAAAGAGATCGCGGAGGTGTTTTATGAATTTAGAGATTAATGGGCGCTGTTTTCGTTCAGAAAGTTTGTTTTGCCCGTATTTTTTTAAGGCGCAGCTTCACTTCTTCACTGCTAAGACCCTCTGAGGAAGTCTGTAGATCCTCGAAAACCTTTTCAACTGGCATAGACGTGGCTTTTTCCAAATTTATCTCGCCAAACCTAAGAAACCTATTACTTGAAAGCCTTACGGTAAATGAAGGCGACTGCTGAATAAGAGTTTACCGATTGACTCTGAAATGCTTTTGTTTTATCGTGTATTGGGGAACCCTCAGCGTTTTTCGCGCAACTTTTAAGATTTATTTCAACGGTAGTGGCTGATGTTGCATTTAAACTAATCGGATGCGAAGTAGTTTCTAACAATTGGTATGATAATAGTAAAAAAGGAATCGCATATAACCGACAACTATGTCATTTAAGGCATATTACCTCATGTTAATGCCCTTTTTTCTATGAGAAAAATCTGGAGCTATATTCCTTTTTGCGAAATGGATTTAGCCGATTTTATAAAGTATATCTACCTTTACCTCGTCACAACTGCAATTGATAACTAAGAAAAGAGTATTTTGGCGTCAGTTTTTTGGCTTTAGAGTGTATTTACCGCTGTTTTTTGGGTTGTTTCAACTTTTATTGTTTCGAAAGAATCATGCCATAAAGTTAATAGGCTACAAACTCAATTTCCCTGTAGTTTACCAGTTTAAGAGATAACAGTAATGCTTCAAATAATCAAAAGGATGGCATTTCAAAGTAAAATTTCATACATAATGGAGAAAATTAGTTATGGCGCGATATAGACAAACCGAAGAAATCGTTAAACTAATGGATAACCCAAACATTATCCGCAATACGAGCATAATCGCCCACGTTGATCACGGCAAAACCACTCTTTCAGACAGCTTACTTGCACATGCAGGCATCATCAGTACTCAAACCGCAGGACAAAAATTATTCCTTGACTCATGGGATCTTGAGCAGAAACGTCAAATGACCGTTTTCGCCTCAAACGTCAGCTTAGTCCACACCTACAACAACCAAGATTACCTCATCAACCTTATCGACACTCCAGGACACATTGACTTCTCAGGCGCAGTTACAAGAAGCTTGCGAGCAGTCGATGGCGCACTTGTCGTCGTGGATGCAGTAGAGGGTCCTATGACACAGACTGAAACTGTCTTGATGCAGGCGCTGCGTGAACGTGTTAAACCACTTTTATTCATCAACAAAGTTGACCGCTTAATTAAAGAAATCAAATTGACTCCTGCAGAAATTCAGAAAAAATTCGGGAAGATTCTCCTGCGGGTTAACACATTAATCGAGAAGTATGCACCTCCAGAACACAAACAGGACTGGCAGGTAAAAATCGAAGACAGCCGCGTAGCATTCGGCTCTGCATTGCACAAGTGGGGTTTAAACCTCGACCATATGAAACTTAAGAAAATCAGTTTTCAAGATATCATTGACGCATACAGCGGCGAACCCGCAGATGTGGGCAGAAAAGTTGACGCTCTCAGCAAGAAAGCGCCATTGCCGGAACCAATCCTTGACATGTTCTGTTACCATCTTCCGAACCCATTAGTTGCGCAGCCTTATCGTCAACCACAGATTTGGCCAGGCGATCCAGAAAGCCCAGTAGGTATCGGCATGGCGAAAGTTGACCCCAAAGCGCCTCTGTTGATGTGTATCTCAACGATTGAAGTTGACCCCCACAGCGGCACCGTTGCTATAGGTAGAATCTTTAGCGGCGCTATCACTAAAGGCAAAGAAGTCCAGTTGATCAGTGCAAACTCGAAGGGTACAATTCAGCAGGTCTTCATGTCGATGGCAACTGACCGTGTGTTTGTTGATCGTGTCCCTGCAGGCAACATTGGTGCCATCAGTGGCTTGCCAGCGTTGCACGTGGGTGAAACTGTCGGCGAAGTAGGCATGGAAATCCACAGTTTCGAAGGTTTACAGTATGTGTCTGACCCAGTTGTCACTGTAGCTGTCGAGCCTGAAGATGTTAAAGACTTACCGCTCTTTGATAAAGTGATGCATAAACTCACCACTGAAGACCCCAATCTGCACTTTACTATGAACAAAGAATCCGGCGAGTTCCTTCTGTCGGGTATGGGCGAGTTGCACCTTGAAATCACCGCTTATCGCATGCAAGAATCCGGCCTCAAAGTCAAGCTAAGCAAACCCATCGTTATCTTCCGTGAAACCATAAGCCATGATTACAAGGGTCCCGCAGTTATGGGTAAAAGCCCAAACAAACACAACAAACTCTGGATTACTATCGAAAAACTTAGCGATGAAGTCATTGAAGCTATCAAAGCAGAGAAAATCACTGACTTGCAAAGTAAAGATGAACGCACAAAGACTCTGCGTAACCTCGGCTGGGACCCAGACGACGCTAAAGGCGCAGTGGCAGTTGAAGAAAACAACATCCTCTGTAACCGTATTCGCGGACGTCAATACGTGGAAGAAATCATCGACCATATAAAGACTGGGTTCCGAGAAGCAGTCCACACCAGTCCACTCGCTAAAGAACCAGCTTACGGTCTCAAAATCAACTTGGAAGATATTACGCTTCACGAAGACCCAGTTCACCGCGGTCCTGCTCAAGCTATCCCTATGACTTGGAGACCAATCTATTGCGTTATCTTATTGTCCGACCCTAAGCTGCTTGAGCCAATCATGAGCTTCGAATGCAAAGTTCCAAGTGAATTCGTCAGTTCAGTCATCACATTGCTTAACAAACGCAGAGGTAAAATCCTCGATATGCCCAGCGAGGAAGACATGATTACCGTCAAAGCAGAAATGCCAGTGTCAGAGTCTTTTGGTATAGCAGATGAACTCCGCAGCAGCACACAAGGCAGAGCTTTCTGGGCTACTCAGTTTAGCAGATGGGCTTACATTCCTGAACAGATGCAGGCAGAAACCGTAAAGAAGATCCGGGAACGCAGAGGCTTACCTCCAAACTCGCCAAAACCGGAAGAATACTTCGAGAACGAGTAATCCAACTCTTCTCTTATTTCTTTGTTTCTTGCTGTATTATTATTTTATTTGTAGTTATTTCTGTGGATCCAGCTTTTTTTAACAAGAATAAGCCACAATTCTATTTTGCGTTTGCGTATCTGCTACTTAGGGCGGCTTGTGGTAATCATCTTATATTTGACTATTTACGTTTTAGGGGGAAGCCTTATCTGAGAAAACCCCATCGTTTTTATTGGTCTGTTTATGAATATCGTAGGAATATCCTGTAGTCCAAGAAAACAAGCCACCCAATACGCTCTCGAAAAAGCCCTCGAAATGCTCAATGCTAAAGGGCACCAAACCCAACTCTGGGATGTACGAAACAAATACATGGAATTCTGCATCCATTGCGACTTCTGCTTAGTCAACAAGGTTTGCACATTTCAAGACGACCTTGAAAACCTCTACGCAATGCTCGCAAAAGCGCAAGGCATTATTTTTGCCACTCCAGTCTACAATGGTGGCGTAAGCGCACAATGCAAGACAGTGATGGATCGCACACGAAGTCTCGTAGCAGCAGACATAAATTTCTTTAAAGGCAAAATCGGCATGGGACTAACCACTGGCGGCGATCGCGCAGGAGGACAAGAAATGGCAATGCTCCAAATCCACGCTTTCTATCTCATTAACGGCATGATACCAGTCGGAGGCGGACCATTCGGTGCAAACTTGGGTGCGAACTTCTGGAGCAAAGACACAATGGACGGCATAAAAGCCGACGAAGAAGGTTTTCGCAGTTTGAAAAAAACGGTGAAACGCTTCGACGAGTACCTAAACATGTACTGCAACAAAACAAAGTGATAGTGAAAGTGATGAGTGAAATTAAAGCTAAAAAAATCAAGGTCGCTTGGGGCATAACAGGCGCAGGTGACAAAATAGCTGAAGTTATAGAAACCATGAAAGACGTGAAAGCGCAGCTTGAAGGCAAGGTGGAGTTTGACGTATACGTCTCCAAAAACGCTGACACCATGCTCAAATTCTACCGCCTCGACGGAGAACTCAAAAAATCCTTCCCTAAAGTCTGGATAGAAGCTAACTCTAACTCCCCGTTCCTAGCGGGGCTGGTGCAAAGCGGCAAATACAAATTCATGCTAATAATGCCTGCGTCATCCAACACCGTTGCAAAAATCGTCAACAGCATAAGCGACACACTAATCACAAACTCCGCCTTAATGGCTCTCAAAGCGTTTGTTCAAGTCTGGATTATGCCAGTGGACTACAAGGAAGCCATCATCTACACCAAGCTGCCAAACGGCAAAGAAATGAAACTTCGTGTGCGTAAAGAAGAAGCTGATCAAGTGCGAAAGTTGATGACTACTGAGGACGTGCGGGTTTTTGAGAATCCTGCCAAAGTTAAAGAGGCGCTGTTGGAGTGGGCAAAAACCCTCCAAACCTAAGAATTTCTTAATAATTTTGCTATAATCGTAAGGTGCACGATAGATTTTTTGGGATACTGCTTTTATATTTTCAGCCTAGCTACTTATGTGGGATTTGTATATGTCTGTTCATCTTTTACCATGGGACACCAGCCTCAACTTGCTTGAGAAAGCTAACCTCTTATACGACGCTGCAGGCACATTGGATTGCATCGAGCAAGGCGATTTAGTTGCCATCAAAGTTCATATCGGCGAAATTGGCAACCCCTTCCACGTGCGGCCAGTGTTTGTGCACGAAATCTGCCGCCAAGTTGCTTTGCGCGGCGGAAAGCCGTTTATCACAGACTCCAACACACTGTACCTTGCCAACCGTCATAACGCGGTCGACCACATGCAAACCGCCTCGATGCACGGCTTCCACATGGCGCCGTTCATAGTTGCGGACGGGTTGAAAAGCGAGAATTACCGCACTGTAAAAACAAAAGGCTTCCTCAGTGAAGTCGAGGTTTCGGGCGTCTATCGCAGAAGCTGATGCCATGATTGTAATATCTCACTGCAAAGGGCATGAGCTAAGCGGATTTGGTGGCGCCATAAAAAACTTGGGTATGGGCTGTACCTCCGCGGCGGGCAAACTACAACAGCATCGTGCGATTGGCATTGAAATTGACTTGGAAAAGTGTGTGGGTTGCGGAAAATGTAAAGAAGCTTGTCCATTTGGAATTCCTGATATTATTGAGGGTAAAGCACATAACCGTTCCGAGAAGTGCATGCGGTGTCCCGTGTGCATAGATGCCTGCCCAATGGATGCTATCCACTTCACCAACAAACAGGATCTTTGCCGCTCACTGGCTTCTGCCGCCTACGGCGTGCTCCAAACCTTCAAACCAGGCAAGGTTTCCTACGTGAGTTTTGCCCAGGACATTTCTGAGGGCTGTGACTGCCTCTCTGGTCCCGGCGCCATAGTGCAGAAGGACGTGGGCGTGTTTGCTTCAGATTCGGCTGTGAGCATCGACGCAGCCTTCTTAAACGCCATCGAAGTCGAACTATTCAACAGGGCTTCGGAGGTGGACTGTATGGTGCAGGCTTCCGAAGCCAAAAAGCTAGGACTTCAAGGCGAATTAAACCCGAAAGTCGAAGTGCTCAGCTAAAATACTATATTGCGGCTTGAGCTTTTTCTTCTATTATATCTTCTATGGAAAAAATACCCCATCACGGCCACAATGCACGCCGCCACCGCTATGACTATGTAGTGAGAGTAATTTGCGACTTCATGCCAGTTTCCACCCAAATAGTATCCCACATAGATTAGTAGGCTGTTCCAGATAAGGCACCCAGCCAGGGTGTATCCTAAGAACTTGGCAAGCGGCATTTTGACGGCGCCCGCCGGGAAAGAAATCAGCGTCCGCAGCACAGGCACTAACCTGCCTGCAAAAACCATTGCCGAGCCGTATCGGTCGAAGTAGTTAGCAGCTACTTTTAGTTGATGCTCAGAAAAAATTGACCTGCCCAATAGCTTGTACTTAGCGAGGGTTTCAACGCCTTTTAACCCAATGTAGTAGTCGATTAAGGAACCCACAAGCGCCCCAATGGTAGCCACAGCCAAAGTGCAGGTGAATTCTATGTTTCCGGTGGAAACGAGGTAGCCTGCAAACGGTAACACAATTTCGCTAGGTATAGGCATTGAGCTGGCTTCAAGCACCATCAACGAAAAAACGCCGCCGTACCCCCAAGAGGTGACCGTGCCAGTTATTGATGCGCCTGGTTGCTGCGACTCAAAGACTTCAACAGCCACGTAGGCGATCAGGACTATGCTGACGGCTATGGCCATAAGCCAGGGAGCGTATTTTCGAAGTTTGGCGGAGTTGAAGTGCAAATGAAAGCCATCCGCCTTAGCTAAGGTTAATCAGCAATTTAACCTCAACTATATACTAAAACCAAACTTGGACGTTTTTTTACTATCCTCGTATTGGTGCTAACGCTGATATGTAATTTAACGCTAGCATCTTTCCCATTTTAACCAAAAAGAGAAAATGAACACAAAAAAATACAAGTCGGAAAACAAACCCGCCGAAATCTATATGTCTCTATATCTTAACTTAAACGTCAACATCGTAATCGCTTGACCAACAACTACAATGTTTGAAGCTACAATCGGCAAATCTTTAGACAGCAACCCATATGTCAGCCAAAGCGTAACAGAAACAACCATAATCAGAAACATAGCAAGTGAAATGTCCTTAGCAGCTTTCGTCTTCCAAACCCATTAGTAATTGCGGAAACATAGAAGTCGTTGAAACAAAAGCACCCAGTAACCCAATCTCAGTAACGATAGCACTCATTAACCGCCACGCTCCCTTTGAGGAATTTTCTTTTTACGCAGATTCAAAAGAGGCCTCAAACAGGCTACTGCTTTATTTTTAGTAGTTATACTCATAGGTTTTCCTCTCCTACTCAATTTTTGCAGTAACAGAATAAGGCGAGCGCAATTATATCCTTAATGACATCTGTACGGTAAGTAGATAACACCTATATTGGCTAGTGAGTTAGGGCATTTTGCAGTAAACAACATCCGAAACCGCCTCCAAGGGTCTCCCCAAAACCGCATAGCCCACCTTACCCAGATACTTTCGGATGTAGAACTGCCCCATACCCTTAACGATGGCGAACTGCATTTTCGCTTCGCTTACCTGCGAATCAAACAGTAATTTATGCTTGATCATCTGAAGGTTTTTGGGCTCTTCCCACTCATCACACAAGAGCCGTCCGTTTAATCGCGCATGAAGAGGCGTACCAGGAATGGGATATGGTAAGGTAAAGGAGAGGTAATCAAGTGGCAAAGAAGACGCAAACCTGATAGTGTCAAGAATGGTCTGGGCATTTTCACCTGGGTAGCCCAAAATGAAGAAAGCCCCAGTTTTTATACCTGCCGCCCTACACGACTCAACCGCCCGCCTTGCCTGGGCTGTAGTTATCTGCTTGTTCATGTACTTTAGGACTTCATCGTTGCCGGATTCTAGCCCGAAAAATGCCCTGATGCATCCTGCCGTCTTCATCTTTTGTGCTACTTCAAAATCCAAAGTGTCAACGCGTGAGAGACACTCCCACCCAATCCGCAGGTTGCGTTGCAAAATTTCGTCACAGACCGCAAACAGGTTTCGGCGGCTTAGCGTGAAACAGTCATCGGCAAACCAAACCCGATCGTAACCCAAAGCAGCGACCTCCTCCATTTCATTCACAATTCTCTTTGCAGAGTGCGCTCGAAAGTTGTTTCCAAAGACGGGGCGACTGCAGAAGTCGCAGCTAAAAGGGCACCCCCGCGAAGACATAACAGCGGTGGTTTTGTAGCCAAATTTGCGCTGGTAATAATTTCGGTATGCTTGGTTGTCAAACATGTCGCGCAAAGGCAATGGCAGGGTGTCTAAGTCGGAGATAAGTGGTCTTGGCGGCGTTCGGCAGATTTGCCCCGATGCTTTGTCTTTGTAGAACACGCCGGACACTTTGGAGTAATCACCGTTTCCCTCAAAGGTTTGTGCCACTTCCAACATTGTCTGCTCCCCTTCGCCGACCACCGCCAAATCAAACGCATCCAGAAACCCTTCAGGGGCCGTAGTAGGCAAAGCACCGCCAGCAACCAGCAAATCACAGTCTCCTCGAAGCTGTGCGGCTAGTTCTAAAGCTTTTTTCTTCATGGAATACATGGATTGTATGCCGATTATCTGTGCTTTTGACCGCTTTGCCTTCTGTAACGCGTAGGTTTGGGATAGGAAGGTGCAGTCCACAATTTCAGCTTGGAAGCCGTGTTTTTTTAGGTAGGCTGCTATGTAGCCTAGGCCAAGCGGTGGGAAACGGAAAATGGAGGTGTCGGAGCGAGGGTGAAAGTATGGGTATATCAGGGTTATTTTGGTCATGGTTCGTATCCTGAAACGGTTATATCATAGGTAAACCCGCTAGTCTTTGGGGGTAGTTCGTAGTCTAAACCAGCCCAATCCAGATAGCCCGCAGCAGCCTCTCTTCCCCTTCTCATCTTCGCGCCCTCCACTGCTTTTAAGCAAAAAGAACAGCGGTTTTGAGGCTCCGAAAAAACGGCTGATGCTGCATCCACGGGGTCCCAAACTCCAATTGCCCCATCCTTTAACAACAAACCCTTTGAGTCGCGGTATTTTCTGAAGAAATGTGCTGCCTGCTCGTTTAAAACCACCAGTTGCTGCAGACCACTTCGGCGCAGTTGGCTGAAGCATATATTAATGTGGATTTTTCCGTTTTTAATCTTGTAGGTTGCGACTGCTTTGCCTCGGGGAGTTACTTTGACATAATAAGAATGGGCGCATAAAGGGTTCAGAATCGGTTTTAGTTTGAGCGTGATATGTGCTATGGGTTTGCTGTGTTGGTAGAGTGTGTTAATAGCGTTGATTTGTCTTTGCAGTTTTCCGTTTTCTAGTTTTAGGTCGTGGAAGTGGTTTCTTGCCACTAAATCAAAGAGGAACTCTTTTTGGATAACGACGCCGCTGCCTGTCTTGTTGATCTTCAAGGTTGAGGTGCCTGAAAAATAGGTTTCATCACTGTATCTTGCTATAGGAACTCCAAACCCTGCGCCTTCCCCAACAATCTCCACTGAATCGAAGCATAGAATTATGCCTTTTTGTAAGGGGGCAATTTTTAGGTTGTGTGGCTGGTTATCTGGGTAGATTCGCAGGGATAGGACGTCCGAAAAAGGGTGTGAGTAAAATGGTGCAAAAAAATGGTGGTTTTCACGGAAAAAACAGTCCATAAAAATAATATAGTTTTGTTAATACTTGACTGTTTTGTTCACTAATGGGCTTGATTTTAAAAGAAAAATGGTGTTATTGGCTGCCAAGCCGCCATTAAGCGTTAGCTTACGTGTTTTCTGGAGGGATTTGCCTGTATGTTGAACAATTAGGCTACAATAACATTTTATGTTAAGTCTTAAATAGTAATACAGGCAGTGTTTTTTGAGGAAACAACATGTCAGCCCTCTCAATAGGAACTGAACTAGCAAATGTGCCATTCGATCAAATGATACGAAACCTTCTGTTATCGATGGTTGCGGCCCAAAACGACGCAAACGCTTCTTTCATCGCCGGTGTACAAGACCTCGTTGAAACCCCCGTCAACCTTAGCTACACCAAAGCAGGCGACTCCTCCAGCACCAAAACCACCATTAGCGGCAATGCACTAGCATTTGGCATACTCCCCACACTACTGCAAATCCAGAGCGGAACCATCCAGATAAAAATGGTCATTACCATGCAGAAAACCACTGAAGCCGAAGTCAAGATGCATGCCAAAGGCGGATGGGCATTCTTCTCGGCATCTGTTGACGCCAAGTACTCCAGCAAATACTCATACTCAGTCGAAGCCTCAAGCTTCATAGAAATCAAAGTCGCCCCAGCACCCCCGCCGACGCCTTTGATGAAAGCCATCGAGAAAATAACCGAAGACACCACACCAAAAGCCGCAGAATCATCATCTTCGTCGTCATCGTCAAGCACACCTTAATAATAGTAATCAACATGACAGCCTATCTTTCCTTTTTTTCTCTCATTGCAGGCTTGATTCAGGAAGCTAACACAGGTTTAGAGCAGGCAACAGAAGCAAGCAAAGACCAGGATAGCCAGTTCACTGTTCCAAAAATCGAGGCTGAAATAAAAGGCACTGTGGTCTACGATTCAGATTTGAGCTTTGTTTCCTCGGAGCCTACATCCAGAAACCTCTATGGGCTTCGAAATGAAAGCCGAATTAAACTAACCCTCAAACAAAAACAACAGCATTAATGGTTGGAAAAATATATGGCAAGTATTGATGGAAACGTGAAGAAAGTAGTAGAAACCAAGGTTTTGTTCCCCACAAAAATTGACTCCGCGACCCTAATTAACTCTATTCAAAAAGATTTGTTGCGGGTCCACGACTACGCTATGGCTCAGAATCGCTCAACCACGTTTGTTTTAGCGGACTTTTCCATGCAACTCAAGGCTGTCGTGACACAGGAAGGAGAAAAAACCCTCTTCGCTTTGCCCACCAAACAGGGTGAATTAGATCCCAACCTAATGAGCACTATAAACCTCACTCTTCGCCCCATACCGTTGGAAGTTAAGGCATCAACTGGAATCGGCAGAAAACCAGTAGAAGTTATCGAAGGCATCGGAACCATAATTGGGGAGCGACTGCGGGGAATCGGTATCGAAACAGTAAGCGACTTGGCAGTAGCATCAAAAGAGCAGCTAAACCAAGTGGGAGTACCCCAGAAGAAAGCCGCTGAATTCATTAGCATGGCAAAATTGATGGCAAAAAGCGACCTTGCCGGTGTGGACGGGGTAGATGAGCAGGTGGCAGAGTTGCTTGTGGCATCTAAAATTGACTCCAAAGAGAAACTCGCCGAACTGGAGCCTGAACAAGTAGTTGCAATTCTCAAAGATACGTTACAGTCTGGCAAAGTGAGGGTTCCTAAAACCTACAAGTTAACACTTGAGGACTCCACCAGGTGGGTAACTTCAGCTAAAACAGTGATAAGCAGAACCTAAACCTAACGGCGAATACTATGACTGAGAGTGAAAACGCTACATTAAGCGATGTTATTCGCGACTTGCTGCTCGCTATGGTGACTTCGCAAAACGAGGCAAACAACGCGTTTATTGAAGGTATCAAAGAACTTGCAGAAAAAGACATTACGTTTGGCTACACAAAAACTTTGAATGGCAAAAACGAGAAATGTGAAATCAAAGGTTCCGCCCTCGCTTTTGGTGTAGTTCCCACGCTCCTAAGCATACAGAGCAGCACTATCGAGATCCGAGCGGCATTGGCAACGACTAAAAACCAGCAGACAAAAACCGCTAATAACCTAAAAAGTCGAAGCGACTATCTTTTCAAAACTAACTTTGTAGACGCTAAATACCAAAACGCCTACTCGTATAAACCCGAAGCTTCAAGTACCATAAAAATTACATTTGTTCCAACCCCGCCCTCAGCAGAGTTGCTTGAAGCAGTACAGCAGCGGCCTCAAAACCAAAAATAGTTTAGAAAATAGGAAAGTAGGCTATTTGCTCCAGAAATATTCGACCAGCGTCTCGTTTACGAATTTAGCTGGTTCAAGAATCAAACGCATTCCTATGGCGCGCAAATGAGGCGGCATAGCATCTACTTTTGAGATCCCTGAGCCGGGAATTGTGAAGGTGACTTCGAGGTTGCCGTCTTGTTTTTTGATTTGTTGGTCTTGGTTTTTCTTGAAGTTCTCTAACTTTTGTTGTAGCATTAGGGTTTGAGGTAGTAGGTTGACAAAGGCGACGCGAGCGGGATTGAAGTGAAACTCTGAGATTTCGTTGAAGAACTCTACCAGCCAATTGTAATCTTCGGCTGTGGGTTTAACGGCTACGAGGAGCATTTTGAAGAAGTCTTGGAAACCTGTGGTTGTGAATTCCTTAAAAACGCTTAAGTAAGTGGGCGGGAGGGTGCTTTGGGCTCGGAGTTGTTGGCGGTAGAAGTTCAGTAGCGATTCGGCTGCGGCTTCAGAAGAGGCGTTTTCGATGGTTGCGCCTTGTGATGCGTAGTTTCGGAGCGTTTGATGTATGGCGTCGGGTTTGTTTGAGCTGTATCCGACTACGAGTAGTGCGTAAGCTAAGGGGTCGTTTTTCTTCTGCGATGTCGTCAAGGAGGATTTTATTTTCTGCCAGTTGCGGAAGCCCCCAAAAGCTATCATAGCAATTGTGCCTTTGGTCGTTATCATGTAGGCCGTTTTCCTGCCTGTTTTTAGGGCGGTGACAAGCCCCAATGTGATGAGTGTTTGCATTGTTTTGATTACTTGAAAGCGGGATAACCCAGTTTTTTGTACCAGCTCCTCCGCTGTGCAAGTCATTGAACTAGCTGTTTTTAGGCAGATCAGGCTTTGGTGGGCACGTTTTCTTTGTTGGTTGCTGCCGTTTTGCGGGATGAGTAGGCTTGGGTAAAGTTGTAATAGTGCTGAATCAAAATCGTCTTTATCAACGGGTTGAGTTTGCTGCACTGACATAGTCTATATGGTATATAATGATATTCTATATCCTTTTTCCTCAAAACAGACAAAGTACCCAACTAAAACACAAAAAGTTTGGTGGGGCTGGCCGGATTTGAACCGACGACCTTTGCCCAAGAGCGACGCAAATTCGCCCTTTACGGGTTTCTCTATGACCGCTCCAGAGATTCGTCATTCTCCTTGCGGAGTCAGCAAACCCGTGTGTGTTTGCTTTCTGGAGCCCGTCGTCATACCTGATCTAGACTACAACCCCACCGTGGGTCTAGTCGAACCATTAAGTGCGTAGGCATCAATAAAAATATTACACTTAAAAACGCTGTTAAAATGCTCAATCTATGCTAAACCGCTGGGGGATAGACAATAAACTAACTTAGCGGGTAATCTTCAATTCGCTATGCCTGATCACTACTTTCTCTTTATGTCTGTGCGTTTAATCCCTAAGATGTCACAAGAAGGAAACTTTGTTCTTACAATTTGTAGTGAAGTCATTTTGAGTTAGCCTAAGAACAAAAGGATAAGAAACGGGTAGAGGAACCAAGCGCGTTGGGCGGGCAAACCTTTCGCACTGTCCATCCTCAATTTCATTTGCAGTAAATTTTATTCTTATTTTATAATGTTTTTCCAGCCCTCAACCCAATCAAGGAATTCAGTGACTGGTTGTCCGCCAAATGTTCGAAGTTTCTTGCGCAAATCTGTTTTTTCAAGGGCGGCTTTTTGGAAATCTTGCATTTCTTTTTCGCCGTCGCTTAGATAGACAAAGCCGTCAACTCCTCCTACTCTTGCGCAGCGAGTCGTAACTGTGAGCAATTCTGCGGGTGTGGGTACATCTTGGGGTGCAGTCGCCGGGACCATAAACGTATAACGTTACGTACATGGGTTTTTTGAGAATTTTTTTGAACCCCCGTGTTAGCATCTCCCAGTACCATGGTGTCGCATAGTTTTTACTGAACATCACCACGTTTAGATACATCGGCGTATTTGGCGAAATCATCAAAGTTGACGCCGTATCGCTCAAGCGAACTCACGGGGTCAGGCTGCAAACTCAGCACCAACTCACCTTTCATAACATCACGGATTTGCTCCGACATAGTCTGATACAACTTTGCGTCGCCACTTAACCCAGCTTAACCCACTTTTCTGATAGAGTTCTTGGCAGCGGGGACAGGTACAATGTCCATGGTCAGCGAAATACTGGCTGTTTAGCCAAATACCTTTTGATTGGTGGTCTACTTCGGCGATGTATTTGAGTTGGTCTTCGCAGTATTCGGGTTGAGTGGGGCAAAGCACGCTCCAGTATAGATTGTAGTTGTTGTTGCCAAACTTTGCCTGTCCAAGGGGGGATTGGGAAATCCAGTCTGGGTGGGCTTGGCCGGTTTGTGTGTCGGCGAAGACTGCGATGTTGCTTGCCATGTCGGGTTGGGGGGTTAAGCGTAGTCCTGTTTCGGGTTTTACGCGGTAAATGTGGATGTCAAATCCTTTTGGTTTTTGAGGTTGGAAGGTTAGGGAACCGAATTTCATTTTGTTCGCCTATGGAGGGCAAAGAAGCGACTGAGTTGTTATAAGGTTTTTGTGGCCGGTGCGGTTTAGGTTGGGTGTTTGGTTTTCGATGAAAATATGGTGAAAACTTTTAACAATTGTGTGATTCGAAGTTTAAATATTGTTCATTTGGGTAGTTTTAAATACAGTGAGCGTTATGTATGTGTAGAGAAAACAACAATAACTTCACAATCGTATAGAAAGAAAGACTATGGGCCCTATGAATCTAAACTTACATGTTTGCCGACCCACCATAGAGTTCGCGATGGATGGTCTACATGAGAAAAAAACTTAGCCAAAGAATTCAAATCTAGGCATTAGCATCTGTCCGAATTAAAAACTTGGAGGACGGTGACTTCTTAATGGGTACGCTACATTGCTAGACCCAGTTAAATCTTACGAAGTTTAACTGTTATTATTTGTATTCAAATCGGGTTATTACCTGAGGAATTTAGCTAATGAACTTTCTCAGATGCCTAACGTTACTGCGGTTTACGAAATTACTGGCGAGTTTGATACTGCTGCATTGATGAAGCTAAAATACCTTGAGAGTTTTAATGAATTAATTAAGGATTTGTTAGTGACGCCCACATCAAAAAGACCATGACTAACGTTACGTTAAGGATTTAAACAGTCTTTTTAATCAGAAATTTTTGAATTTTGAACAAATGTCTGGATAATTTATTTTATCCCGTAATACATCCATAAAAGTTAGACAATCTGTATGTTATTCTTAATTTTGAAACATTCATCCATTAAAGAGCTTTAATTGTTTCCAAACGGATACTCTTAAATATGGCGATGGGTTAATTGTGCAGACAATAGAAAAATATCTAAACAAATGTAAAGAGGAGAAACAATTTGGCATCAGGAGACATAGCTTGGGTAATAGTAGCAACAGCATTAGTCATGTTAATGACCCCCGCATTAGGCTTCTTCTATGGAGGTCTTGTCCGCAAAAAAAACCTTCTTTCAACCATAGTGCAGTGCTTTATCATCTTTGCTATCATTAGCTTAGTCTGGGCTCTTTGGGGCTACAGCCTTGTGTTTGGCCAATCCTTCGGCGGAATAATCGGGTTCAGCCCCGACTTACTTGGCATGGCCAACTTGAGCATAACTCACTACAACGACGCATTAGCGCCTGCAATACCTGAACTGCTGTTCTTCGCTTTCCAGCTGAAATTCGCCGCAATCACCCCCGCACTCATCATCGGCGCCTGCGCAGAACGCATCCGCTTCAAATCGCTTCTAGTGTTCATGGTACTTTGGTCTACATTGATTTACATGCCCATTGCACACTGGGTCTGGAACCCAGACGGCTGGCTAAAAGGAATCGGCGCCATCGACTTCGCAGGAGGCATAGTCGTCCACGTCGCTGCAGGCATATCTGCATTGGCAGCAGCACTTGTTGTCGGTAGACGCAAAGGCGAATCCTGCCCCGTCACCAAAGAAGGCGGAGGAGTAGAAATCCCCTGGAAAGGTTACATGAAAGCTCTCGACGTATCCCCTCCACCAGCATTCAAACCCACCAACATCCCCTACGTCCTGCTGGGCGCAGCGTTGCTGTGGTTTGGCTGGTTTGGATTCAACGCAGGCAGCTCCTTAGCAGCAAATGACATTGCAGTATCAGCGCTTGTAACCACCAACTTGGCGGCGGCGGGAGCAGCAGTCAGCTGGATGCTTTCAGACTGGGTCATCAAAGGCAAACCATCAGCGGTAGGCATTGCAATCGGTGCAGTCGTTGGCTTAGTCGCTATCACACCAGCAGCGGGCTTTGTCAGTGTTCCAGCAGCTATGGTAATCGGGTTAGCTGCAGGTGTTATCTCGAACTTGGTTGCAAACTGGAGAGCTGGCAGAAGTAGAATCGACGACAGTTTAGACGTTTTTGCATGCCACGGAGTCGGCGGCTTGTGGGGTTCTATCGCCACAGGTATCTTTGCGTCGGCGGCTATTGGAGGCGTTAACGGCTTAATCTTCGGAAACGTAGGCCAGTTCATCGCGCAACTAGAAGCGGTCGCTGTTGTAGTGCCGTTTGCGTTCGTCGGCTCCTATGTGTTGCTGAAGGTCGTGAACGTGTTTTCGCCTTTGCGTGTTAGCGAGAAAGATGAAGATGCTGGCTTAGACTTAAGCGAGCACGGCGAAGAAGCTTACCAGTTAGATTAAGCTGGCTAAATTCTTCTACCCCTTTTTTATTAAATGGTCTTTTGATGTTTTGTATTGGTCACATGTGTTTTTTTTAAAGTAGATTTTTGGACGTTTTTGCATTTATAGCTTTTAAACCTATTGTTTGTTGTGTTATCGTGTTGAATATTTTTAATCTAATAGACGTTTGTCTAAATTTAATTTTTTAAACGTTGCATATGTATAGTTTAAATACCTGTTTTAACAGAAAAAAAGAACAATCGACAGCTAAAAGGGGAAACAATGGAAAACGCAGCCGACATAGCATGGCTTCTCATGTCAACCGCTCTGGTGATGCTTATGACCCCAGCGTTGGCGTTCTTCTACGGTGGCCTGGTTCGTAGAAAAAATCTCGTATCCACTCTTGTGCAGTGCATAATAATCTTTGCAGTTGTCAGTTTAGTCTGGTTTTTCTGGGGTTACAGCCTCGTATTTAGCGATAGTATCGGCGGTTTAATCGGCAACCTCTCCCTTGTGGGTTTAAATAACCTCTCGATAAACCACATAAACGCAGTCTATGCTCCAGCAATCCCCGAAGTACTTTTCTTTGCGTTCCAGCTGAAGTTTGCCGCTATCACTCCGGCATTAATCATTGGTGCATGTGCTGAGCGCATCCGCTTCAAATCTCTACTTATCTTTGTTGTTTTGTGGTCCACGCTTATCTACTCACCCATTGCACATTGGGTCTGGAACGCTGACGGTTGGCTACATGTTTTGGGCGCTTACGACTTCGCGGGAGGCATAGTAGTGCATGTGGCTGCAGGCGTGTCAGCGTTGGCGGCTGCACTAATCGTAGGGCGGCGTCAAGGCTGCGTTTACTGGAAAGACCAACTCAAATCTTTAAACAAACAATCAGAAATCTCCATGCCGCCAATGGGCACTGAGTTCAAACCCACTAACATACCCTACGTCATTTTAGGCGCTGGACTACTTTGGTTTGGGTGGTTTGGCTTTAACGGCGGCTCTGCTTTGGCGGCAGACAACATTGCGGTTTCAGCGGTTATCGCCACAAACTTGTCGGCTGCAGCTGCAGCTGTTAGCTGGATGCTGCTGGATTGGGTACTAAAAGGCAAGCCATCTGCAATAGGCATAGCGGTGGGTGCTGTTTGTGGCATGGCAGCTGTTACCGCTGCAGCGGGCTACGTGAACTTTATGGCGGCAGTCATAATCGGCTTAGCGGCGGGTATAATATCGAATTTGATTGCTAACTGGCGTGCAGGACGCTCGAGAATCGATGATACTCTTGATGTTTTTGCCTGCCATGGCGTGGGCGGCATAATCGGTGCAGTGGCGGTTGGTTTGTTTGCTACTGCCGCAATTAACCCTGCAGTGTCTGGATTATTCGATGGCAACCCTGCACAACTTGGCATTCAAGCTTTAGCCGTTGTGGTGGTTGCAGCGTTCGCGTTTGCAGGTTCTTATCTGCTGCTACGGCTGGTGGATGTGTTTTCCCCATTGCGTGTAACTCCAAAAGAGGAAGATGAGGGACTGGATTTGAGCCAGCACGGCGAAGAAGCCTACCACTTAACCTAGAATCAGAATCATTGAAGCTCTACCACGTAAATCCCTTCTATTATAAATAATGGGCGGAGCTACTAATTAGCGCAATAAAAAAAGAGCGTAAAAAAACGCTTAACTTATTCCTTCTTCAGGTACCATTTTACGCAGGTAATCCCTAGCATACTTAGGATTATAAGCCAACAACTCTTTACTCCTATCTAATCTACGCTCTAAACGGTCCAAAGCAACTTTGAAAGTGGGCTCAACGCCCCAGCCTTCACTGGAACTAAAGAAGCTGCCCTTAACAGTTCTAAACTGCAGTCTGCAATGCACCATCGGAGTACCGCGCATGTTAGTGTTACGGTGGGTTTTAATGTAAACAAACAGTGACCCCTGCTGGAAAGCCTCTTTGAAACGATGCGTAAAGGAATCAAATTCTGCCATCATAAATTGCTGTTGCTCAGGGTTAATTTCGATGTCTTTTACACCGAACTGCACGGAAAAGTGACGCTCTGGAGTCTCCATCTCGCTAATGGGTTCCAAGAAGTCTAGTTTAGTAACAACGCCGACAAGGTTTTCGCCCTCCACAACGCAGAGGCAGGAAATGTCATGTTTATGCATTAGTTTTTCACATTCAAGCAGAGACATACCTGGATTCACCGTGATTACTGGCTGGCTCATTATGCCTTTAGCAGCTACACCTAACGTGTCAATTTGCTCGCCTGCAACATCTTGGTTGCCCATGCGCTTTGGCGGGAAATACAGGTTCGATAGTATGTCTTGGATGCTAATTAAACCGACAAGTTTGCCATTTTTCATGATTGGCAGGTGGCTGATTCCGTGCTCACGCATCAATCCAAGCACTGCGCCGACGCTACGGTTTGAATCCATAGTTTGTGGAGCTCGAGTCATTATCTGCGAGACGAGGTTATTTCCCCATGCGTCGCCTACAACTGTGTGGATAACTGCTTCATCAGTTACAAAACCAACAATTTTACCTTTATCGAGAACAGGAAGCTGCCGTACACCGCTGCCAATCATCAATTTAGCAACGCGGCTAATAGAGTCGCCCAAATCAACTTCTGGTGCAACATTCATTATAGTTTTTACCTTAATTCTGCTTAAATCCACACGAGTTCTAAGAATTGAGCGGCGACTAACCATCCCTACATAATGATCGTGGTCGTCAAGTACCGCCAGCACAGGCGGCATTCCTTTTTTAAATCCCTCAAGGCATCTTGAGGCTGCTTCGTTTTCTAATACGGTGTTGAATTGCTGGGAATAGATCTCTTTAACAGTTGTAGATAACGCCATAAAATATCCCAAAAAAGTATGCGCACAGGTGGATTTAAACATTAAACGCCCAAACCTAAACCGTAAATTCGTTTAAATGTTTATTAATCCACAATAAATTCCATTGCATTGAATCCCGATCATTAAATGGCGCGGTTAAATTCGTTTTTTCTATAAAAAAGCTGTTTTTTTCTATGTCAAATAAACCGGATATCCAGAAAAAAACCGAAAAAAATACAGAAGTACCTGCTCGATGTTAATCAAAAATAGAGCAATTGATCCTCACACTCTTAAATAACTCCAAAAACTTAGCTAATTGATGCGGTTTTAAATCTCAACTTGTTTTAAGAGGAATTTGACCCTAACTCCTCAAGGAGCAGATTTCAAAGCTTCTGGCAGTATCTATTTCAGCTTCTTCAATGAACATAAGCCCAAAAGCGCCAGCATAATGGGTGCCCCTTGGTTTCGGCTGTTGCGTCTGCATTGGCTAAATCTTCGGGTAAAGCTGTGGTTCTTGCTGAAATGAAGACTTTTGCTCAGAGTACGGTTTCTGTTAAACTTCATTTTTATGCAGGTGGATGACGTGAATTTTCCCTTTCAGTTTCTGATATCGGTCTTTAACTTGCTATCACCGCCCTTGTTCTTTTAGTTACCTATGAGTTGCTATATGCTTCACCTAGCATTGCATCTCGAATTCCAATGGATAAGCGTCTATTTCGTTTACTGGCAATTGGTTGCGGTTTAGGTTTCCTTGTAACGGCGATTATGGGAGCAATTGCTATGGGTTAAACGCAGTTTGTTTTATTGTAATCGAGAGAGTTTGTGCACGTTAGTTTATTCCAGTTAACCAAAATTGTTGGCGGCTAGCGTTCACCTAAAATATCTGCTAAACTTATTCTTTAAAAAGTTGTATGGAATAAATCAAAGTTAACTGGAAAAAGCTGCTTTGTTTGCTGTTGGTCATATGTCAATCGCCTATCTTCTAGGCAAGGGCTCTTCAAAGGCTCTACATACAAGCATAAACATACCTACGCTGCTGGTTCTTTCAATTTTACCTGACATAGATATAATCTATGGCTTCTTAACAGGTGTAGAAATCCACCGTGGTCCAACCCACTCCATCGTGTTTGCACTACTTGTTTTTATCCCGTTTTTCATAGTTTACCGAAAAAAAGCTGTGCCCTACTTTTTAGCATTGATTTCACACTCCTTCATCGGCGACTTCATAGTGGGGGGACAGCTTGAGCTTCTGTGGCCTTTTACGACTCAGCAGTTTGGGCTCTATGAGTTAGGAGGACCCTTCATTGACATCTTTAATAAAGTAAATATTGTTTTGGAGATGCTTCTTTTTCTGTGCGCTGCGGTAGTCATGTATAAAACGAGTGATTGGAAAGTCTTCTTTAGAGCTGACCTGACAAATCTTGTACTCATAATCCCCATAATCACCGTACTTTTGCCCAGCACTGTCGGATACCCCTTTAGTGAATCTTTGCTCTTCACCGAGCCAACGTTAGCGATTGCTCATATTGTTTTTCTTGTACTTTTCAGTGTAGCTGTTCTTAAAACGCTTCGATGCCTCTTCAGAAAATGGTTTTGTAACAAAACACGCAATCCCAGAAGTGGACAGCCTAAAATTACAAATCTCTCCTTCAGGATTTTATTGTTTATTAAAAGATTAGGCGTTATTGTTCCCTACTCAAACAGCACGGTTGAAAAAGAATTCTCATAAACACTACAAGGTTCACATATTACAATTCATTATTCAAGAGAACACTTGGAAATTGTTATCGAGAGGACTCCAAGAAATGGAAAACGGTCTTACTGAAGCAGCGGAGTTCCTTTCTGACGCTGCGGTGCATGCGGTGTTGTTTGTTTGCACGAACCTTCAAACCTTCCCCGTTAAAACAATCTGAGGAATTGTGCAAGGCAGAGGTGAGCATAACTTTGATTTGCCCAAAAAACCTCAAAGTTAAGTCGGCGGTTTGTTTAGGTAGATTGTTTAAACTTTAATTTTCGCTTCTTTTGGAACTATGCCAGGAAGAAATGGTTTTACTTAAAGTTGGATGAAAGAAAACGGGATCAGGTCTGAGCCTTATTGCTGAACACAGCCCACCTAAACCATTTTTTTTGCCGCTTCAGGTTATTTCGCTGCTTTTAACCTTCCGCTTTAGGATCTAAGTGTTTCAGCATTAGGCAATGTTTCAGCCCACTTAGGCAAAGTCTTTGTTGCACGCCAGTTTTTCGCTGTTTTTACTGGTGCGCTTCTGTGCCTTAGTGCATTGCTTCTAAAGCTTACTCCCTGTCCCGCAATATATCCTACAGTTTGATGTAAACTATAAATTTTCCGACACAATGGATACAAAATTATAGCTGTTTGCACCATTTGAGACAAACTGCCAAGTCACAAAAAGACCAACTAAACAGCCAGCTTTAGCTAGTCGTAAATTGCTGCACCTCGAAAATCTCTTCAAAAAGAAGAATATTTCGGTGGATATAGCTGTTGTTTTGGCCAGGATGTTGTTGTATTCGCGTCAAAGAACTGCGGGGCAGTTTACAGCTTAGGCTCATATTTTCTTATGCATTGACTGGTTAGTGAACCATGCTATTTCGGATCTACATTGCGCTTTGTTAGATTACTATTCTCTCTTGTGCAGAAAAAGCACACTCAAAGTTTCCACGTTATATAACTACGTTTCCATGCAGCTTGAAATGTGAGACGCGGTCAGCAACACTCCGTCAGAATCATGAAAATCACCTGTCAAAAAGTCCAGTTTAGTTGTCTTATGATTTCTAACCTCCGCCAAATGCACATAGAGAAAATAGAAATTAGCGCAGAAAAACAAAAATATCAGGCAAGAGTTTTTTGGATAACAAAAAAAGTGGAAAGTAAACGGTGTCATGGCACCAATATTTTTCCACATGCTTAACGAGAGCGGTGGCAGGTCTGAGCCTTATTGCTGAATACAGCCCACCTAAACCTTGTGTTGGTCGCTTCAGGCTACTTATACTGCTTAATAGCCAGAGCATCAGGGTTTCGATGATTCAACATTAAGCAATGGTTCAGCCCACCTAAGCAAAGTTTTTGTCGCATACCAGTTTTTCGCTGTTTTTACTGGTGCGCTTCTGTGCTTGGTGAATTGCTTCTAAAGCTTGCTCCCTGTCCCGCAATAAACACCATAGTACAACGTAAATTATAAGTTTTGCGACAAACCTGTAACAAAAAACGTGTTATTTGCACCATTTGATACAGGTTAAACTTAAAAAACAGTCCGCGTTATCACAAGTCCTGCCAAAAACCACTGCTACCTTTAACGCCTAGTAGCAAACGATAAGTCGTCTACTTGTGATTTGCAGGCGGTTTCTCAGTCAACTCTCGATACTTCTCCATGGAGTACTCAACGATTTTTTTGGCGTCCTTAGCGTTTTTCCATTCTCGCACCTTAACCCATTTGTGTGGTTCGAGGCGCTTGTAGGTTTCAAAGAACTCCTGAATCTCCACAAGCCTATGCTCATGCATGTCCGGTATGTCCCGCACACCTTCAAATCGGGCATCGTTAACCAGCACCGAGAGGATTTTAGCATCTAAACCTTCCTCGTCTTCGATAATTAAAGCACCTATAACCCGGACTTTAACGATGCATCCAGTTGTTAAGGGTGTGTAGCTAAAAACCATAATGTCAAGTGGGTCGTTATCGTCAAACCATGTTTGCGGTACAAAACCGTACTCGACAGGGAATACTACTGAGGAAGGGATAATTCGGTCCAGCACGAAGGCTTCCCATTTGATGCTGTACTCGTACTTGTCGCGTTTGCCAGATGCAACTTCGATTACCATGTTCAACTGTTCGGGTGGGTTGTCCCCTGTTGGGATGTCACGCCAAAAATTCATGTGCGCACACTTAACTTTGCATACGCCGTCTGCCATATAAGGGCATCTTCGAAGAGCCCACCAGTTTTATGCTAAATAAAGTAAAAGAAGGAGCTAAAATGCGTGAGAAGAAAAAGAATTTTATTCAATATAGATTGCGGGTTGGTATGGCATTGCCATGGCGGCTCGGCGTTTGGGGTCAAAGCGCTGCTCGTCAGATTCGCTATAGACGCTGATTTCTGCGTTGAAGCGGTCTCTGTAGAAAGCTACAGTGCAGTCAAGAATTTGTTTTTCGTTGACTACACCGATTTTTGCCATGTTCGTCTTGTGTTGAACTGATATTTTGGTGAGAGCTTTGATGACTCGAGGCACCATGGGAGCAATGTCTTTCATGTGTGACTTGAGATTGGGGTCGGAGGAAAATTCCTTCATTAACTCGTTGATTTTAGCTTCGCCAGCTATTGTTTTTTCTAAGACTTTGAGGTATACCTGCCATTTCCAGTCGGCGGCAGAGTAGTACACTATGTGGTTCGGCGCTATTTTCATGGCTTTTAAGATGTTATTAGTGTCACTCATAACGTCTGTGACCAATTTTTCTTGCTCCTCAGCTGCAACATCAACTTTGGCGGAGTTGAAAACGGGCCATTTGGCGATGCTGATGAAGTCTGCTTCGCCTGTTTGGCTCCAAAGTTCCTCGCATATAAACGGAGCAAACGGAGCCAAAAGTTTAAGCCAAGTCTTGACTGCTTCACTTAAGACAATGGTTTCGATGTTTCCTTTTCGTTGAATGTACCAGCGTAGGTCGTTCCAGGTTTCAAAAAGCGCCGTCTGAAGTGCTGTACGTGTTTTAAGCTCTTCTAATGCCGTGGTGACTTCTTGGGTTCGCTGTTGCATGCGACTTGTAAGCCACCGTTCCAGAGCTGTGTCTTCTGCTTTTTTGGCTGAAGTGATTATTGTGCCTGCGAAGCCCATGACGGAGTCGAATTTAGATTTTAAATCATTGATGTTGTCGGCTCTCCAGTCAGGATCATCCATGCCCTCCGCACCTAAAAGCAAACCGCATCGGGTGGCGTCTGCACCGTACTTCTCCACTGCACCTTTCATCGTGATAAAGTTGCCCTTGCTTTTGTGCATCCCTTGTCCCTTCGACCATGAGCATTCCGTTGACACCTATGGCTTTAGGCCAGTGCTCAGGCGGGAAGAGGGCGGCATGGTGAAAAATGCAGAAGCTGAGATGATTTGGCACCAGTTCCTTCGCAGAGTTGCGTAAGTCGAACGGGTACCAGTACAGAAACTCAGACCGCATTGCGTTGAGCAGGTTCGAAGGGATTCCTACTGCTCTTGAGAGTTCGGCGTCATTGCCTCTGCCATAAAAAACGTAGTCAAAGACTTCCGGTGTGAGTGATTCGGGTTTGATTTTGTTTTGTCGTATGTGTTTGTTTATGGTGTAAAAGGACATGTAAACTGTGCTGTCGCTAAGTGTTTCGATTATCCAGCCGTTTCCCCATGGCAGCGGCGTTCCGAAGCCGGTAGTGCGGGCGCATGCCCACTCTCTTAACCAGTTGATGACGGTGTTAAACCATGGCTTCGCAGTGTCAGGGTAAATGGTGAGTTGTGAGATAACTTGATGGGCGAGTTCTTTCCATTTTGGGTCAGAATAGTCAAGGAACCATTGATCCGAGAGGACCTTGACGTGGCATTGGGTCATGCAACGGCAAACCACCTGCTCCGAAAGGTCATACATTGAATCGGCGACGCCCGACTTCTTGAAATCCGCAGTCAATACATCTTTGGCTTCCCTGATGGTTTTGCCAGCGTACTGGGCGCAATTGGCTTTGAGCGTGCCGCTATGGAACTCCTTTCTGTAAAGCTCCTTGGTGGCTTCGTCAGCTCGGCTGTCATTTTGATCTTTTATACCCATCTTCTCTACAATTTCACCCGCAGGGCACTCACCAAAGCCCTCAACATTGATTATTGAAACAGGCTTAATCGCCTTAACCATCTCCGCATCCACACTAAACTGAGCTAACACGTCAGGTTTCTGCTGGAGGTCACGTAGAGCCAAATAGTCGTAAGGTGCGTGTGCGGGTACACTGTAAACTACGCCCGTGGCCGTTTTAGGGTCAACAAACCAACCGGGCAAAATGGGGAATTTCAGCTTGGTGACGGGATTAGTGAAAACTTTGCCGATAAGTTCGACACCTTTGAAGTTTCGTTTCACAGTGATTTTACGTTCTTGTTCTTTCAGTTTTTCAGCGGCTTCTTGACTGATTATCCATGTTTCGCCGTTGACGTCTGCTTCGACGTAGGTGGCGTCTGGGTTTATCCAGATGTTGGTGATGCCGTAGACGGTTTCGGGGCGAAAAGTTGCCGCCGGGAGAATGGTTCCGTCACTAAGGTGGTACTTTATGAGCGTGTACTCCTCTGGGGTTATGCCCTCGCCTGATTGGCGATCGTGGTCGCCTGTTGGTGACTTGTCTTTTGGGCACCAAACAACTGGGTGCGTGCCTCGAGTGACGTATCCTTTCTCTTTGAGGTTTTTGTATTGCCACTCCACAAACTTCTGGAAGGTTGGCCAAACCGTGGTGAATTCACGTCGCCAGTCGACACTAAATCCCACGCTTTTGACTGCCTTGCGACCTTCGTTAGTGTAGTATTGAGCCATGTAAAGAGGGTCAACAAATTTTTTAAGTTCAGATTCGGGGACGCCATCGACTTCTCGAAGCACCTTGATATATGCTTCGTCACCTCGTGACACTCGTTGGGAAGCGCCCAGAAGTGGTTGTCCAGTCCAGTGCCAGCTCCAAGGCCAAAGCACATTGTAGCCCTGCATACGTTTGAAGCGAGCGTAAGCGTCGACTCGGGCAGCGGTGAACGTGTGCCCAACATGTAGGGGTCCGTTCATATATGGAAACGGGAAGGTTACGAGTTTTTTTTGGCGTGCTGGGTCGGGGTCTGCTTCGAAGATGTGGGCTGATTCCCACTGCTTTTGCCATTTCTGCTCCATTTGCTTGGTTTGGCTCATGAAACCCACTGATTAAGGCTTGGCTATTAAGAGTTTTGCTTGCTGGCTTAGAATGTGCATTTTTGTTCTACAGTTCACTGATTTATAATAGAAATTCATATTCTTTAAATATTAAGACATGCGAAACAATGTAGTGTGCAGGGGTATCATGACTTGAAAGTTAACAGAATAGCAGTACTAACACTTTTGCCCCTACTTATTCCAATTACACTATTTGCGGGGTCAGCAACCGCCATAACTGGCAATCCTACAGTCGACCAAACCCCATATGTTGGGGTAGTTGCCTTATTTACCGACATTGACCGAACAATACCCAAGGGCTACTGTAGTGGCTTTCTGATCTCACCCACAGTTATGATAACCGCTGGTCACAGCCTAATCGGTGTCGTAGCTGTGAGCGTCTGCTTCGACCAAGCTCCAAGCTTCACTGTGAAAAACGCCCAAATCATCTACAACGGAGATGATGATGCCCTCTACAATGGGGTCCCTGCTTCTGAACAATTTCCCTACAACCCAACATTAGTTGGCAACCAAGAGTTCCAAACAAGCGACATTGGCGCAATAATCCTCGACCGCCCCGTAGAAGAAGTGACAAAGTTTGCTCCGCTGCCACCCGCAGGTTTCACTGACAGTCTCCAAGCCAAAACCGACCTAACAATCATCGGCTACGGTATGCAAGCCCAAACCACACCCAAAAACAGTGGTCTCCAAAAATCTTGGTTCGGTGAAATAGCTCAATTAAGCGCGCAAGTCGAATTTGTGCCTTCGAATTTCTGCGGCAGTGAACAATATTTGAAGTTGACTGCTAATCCCAGCCAAGGCAAAGGCGCAGTATCTTTCGGCGATTCTGGAGGACCTGTCATCTACGATGATATTGTGGTTGGGCTTAATGCGTTCGTTTCAAGTAGTAACTGCAACGGAGTCAGCTACCATACCAGGATAGATACGCCTGAAGTGCTTGGTTGGATTTACGGATATCTACTGCATGAATAATTAAGATAACGAGGTGAAGAAAATGGACAAAAAAAGAGCAAAACCAGTTACATTCGGTGGATGGTAAATCACAAAGCCAAAAAGTGGCAACGAACATTTTCCTTCATTTTATTTAACCTAAAATTACAAATACGAATTCAAATGTAATATCGCATATGCAATCAGAATCGCTTACTGCCTTGGCCATAGATATTATAGATAAACGGGGTCAATTGGCACTTAATGAAGCCTCAAAGCAAATTTTGGAAAACAAATACGGAGATGGAGTAATTTCTGAAGCGCTTAATTATTATGCGCGCATGATATTTCCAAGAGTTTTGCCGATTTTTCCGGCACTAATGCACCTTTCATGTGAATTAGTCGGCGGAAATCCTGAAGGCACAAAGCCGCTTGGCCCAGCCATGCTCTTAGTAACCGCGTCAGGAGACATCCATGACGATATTATAGACAGGTCAAAAAGCAAATTCCGACGACTTACCCTTGTCGGCAAGTACGGAAAAAACATTGCACTTCTCGCTGGAGATGCTTTATTAATGCAAGGAATGGAACTGCTTCAAAATGGATTAGAACATTTCCAAGCAAAACAGAGAAGTTCAATTTCGAATTTGATGACAAGATCCATGTATGAACTAGCAGAAGCCGAAGCGACTGAAACCCAGCTATGGAAAAAAGCCTGTGTTGCACCCGATCAATACTTGGAAGTAATAACTCATAAAGCAACAGTGGCGGAACTTCAATGCGTGATTGGAGGAATAATCGCAGGTGCAGACGAAACTGATCTGGAAAATATAAGTCGATATGGCAGAGTAATAGGATTATTGGCTACAATGAAGGACGAGTTTTTAGATACTGAAAATTTCTATGAGTTTAAAAGCAGACTTGCCAATGAAATGCCTCCTTACCCTGTTATTTGTGCATTTCAAAATAGGAAGTTTAGGGCAAACTTTCAAGCTATTGTGGAAAAGGGCAAATTATCGAAGAACACAATATCCTCAATAACTCGAGAAGTTTTGAACTCTATCGAAGTTAAGAATCTTAAGGCTGAGTTACATGAAATGAGTGTGAAAGAATTAGTAGAAAATCCCTTACTGAATGAGAATGAAAAAGGAAGAGAGGCAGCAGTAATACTTAAAGCACTATCTATGGAAATATAGCAAAAGAAAGTGCGCTTACCAGCCGCCGAAAGTTCTAGTTAGTTTTTTGTTATTCAAGCCTTCTCAATCCTTCCTTGTGTATTATTGTAGTACAATTATGCATAAAAAGTTAGCGGTTGTTGGACAGATCTACAAGTTAATTGCCGATATTAACTTGTAATACTGCTTGGTAATACTTTAATCTTAATTACGTGTAGAGTGTAGAATAACAGCATGCGGTAGCTATGCTAGACAGTGACAATAAAGAAATACCAAAAAATCTAAAAAACGCAATAGTTGGCACCTTTTTATTAGCTAACGCCTTTGTCTGGTATCTAACTGCCTTTAATTTTTTAAAGGAAGCAATCCTCACCAATGAGTATCTCCAGTGACATTTTTCAAATATTAATAGGCTTAAACTTCTTGGCATTTATCTTTTCAGCTTTTTGTGCTTCTTTCATAATAGAAAAAATTGAAAATAGGAAAAAATGGCTAAAATACTGGCTCCTTGCAGGTCTTCTAGTATCAGCATTATTTGTACTAATCTTCATTTCAAATTATTCAATCCTGCTAATCCTAAGTATATTAACCGGAGCTTATTTCGGATCAGGAATGCCAATTGCTGCAGGCTTCTTCGCAGCTTGCACTGAACCAAAGAACAGAGCAAAATTCGGTGGGGCATTGATTCTCCTAATAGTGACAGGAGTCACGGTGCTTACTACAATAAGCGCCTCCCAAACATATCTTGCCCCTATTGTTTTAATAACATGGCTATTAATCGGTTTGTTCCTTCTAAATTATAAAGGCCCTGAAAGTCAAGCTGAACCAAACAAAAAAATATCCTATAAATCCATTTTTCAAAATCGCACCTTTCTACTTTTCATTGTACCATGGCTAATGTTTGCGCTTATCAACGAGTTAACCTCAATAGTTATCAAGAACTCGTTTTCAGAGTTTCCTTATTTTTTTTCACAAAACTACATAATTCTTTCAAATGTTATAGCTGGAATTTGTGCAATAGCCTTCGGTTTTATAGCTGACAAAAAAGGCAGAAAACGCTTAGCGCTAGTGGGATTTGCACTATTAGGCATAGGTTATGCAACTTTGGGTCTTTTCCCCGAAAACTACGGTGTTGCATGGTTTTATGTATGTGTAGACGGAATCGCTTGGGGGGCTTTCACGATGCTTTTCATAGCTACACTTTGGGGTGATATTGCACAAAATAATCACGCTGAAAAATATTATCTCATAGGTGTCTTGCCTTACCTATTATCAACCTTCACTGGAGACTCATTGGGAACTTTCTTAGCCCAGAATAATCTTATTTCCGAGCAAACAGTATTTTCTTTCGCAGCTTTCTTCTTGTTCATGGCAACTCTACCCTTGTTTTATGCTCCCGAAACATTACCTGAAAAAGTACTCAAGGAAATGGATCTCACAAGCTATATTGAAAAGGCAAAAAAGAAAGTTGGAGAAAATGTGAGGAAATCCTCCAAAGAAGAAGGAACTACAGAAAGAGAGGAAAACCACACCTCGACAAAGAAAGAAGAAAACAGCTATGAAGAAGCAAAAAAAATTGCGGAAAAGTACTATTGAGCAGTGGAAATAGTTTACTTCAGAAGTTCAGGTTTAAGATAGTCGCTACTCACTCAAATAAAGGGCTTTAAATTTAAAGTCACGTTGATTGATCAGCAATTTTGCTCCAACAAATACGTATCTTTATTCAAGGTGGTGGAAAAGCCGGTTACTCGGCTTTTATATCCACTTCAACTTTTACTGGCAATGGTTCTTTGTAAATCAAGATCACTGGACAGCTTGCTTCAGTTCTGCGCCATGCCGCCTCAACTAAGCCTTTCCGAACTTTTGATTTAATATTTACTTTCATTGTTACATCGCTTATGATGGGAGAACCGAGGGTTTTTGTTGCTTCCACGTCAACTTGGATGCTGCCGGGGTCTATTTTACTGTTTTTGCATACTTCAGCATATATGGCTACTCCGCAGCCTGCAAGCCCCATTAAGGCCAGCTCCAGCGGGGTTGGGCCCGTGTTGGTTCCGCCTTGTGATTCGGGTAGGTCGCAGGTTACGCTATGCCCTCTGCCGTTTTCTGTTATTAACTGAAGATTTTTGACAAGTTTAGCTGATCCTTTAACCATAACACACACATCTCTCTACGGAAGCATCCTTTTGAGATTTAAAATTTCTGATTCTCGGAATCAACAACAGTACATGCAAATAGCCTTTCTATTGTGAAATGTTAAATACCAAAAACATGCTTTATGGCATTATACCCTGGTGATTTCGAGCTTGACAAGTAAGGGACCACTATTGATTGTTCCGTGGCGATGTACGTTTGCCTGTGAGGCTAACTGCGCCCACTGCGTTTCGGCCGGTAAAGCCGCTTTCCTTGACGAGGTAGACACACAAGGAGCAATGCAAATCGTTGACCAAGTCAGCGAGTTTGGCGCAAGCTTTTTTGGTGTAACAGGTGGACAGCCTTTTCAGCGAAAAGATCTCTTTGAAGTTTTGGACTATGCAGTCAGTAAAGGTTTAAACACCAGCATCATAACCGACGGTAGATTGCTTGACGAGAAAGCTATAGAGCACATAATTAAGAATAAGACCAAGATTTCTGTGAGCATTGACGGTGCAAAGAAAAACAATGATTTTATTCGGGGAGAAGGCGCATACGATGCGGCGGTCGCTGCTATTGAGCGCTTTTCTAAAGAGGGTCTGCTTAACGTTTTAGTTTACACTTTTGCCAATCGAGATGATGTGACCAACGCAAACGAAGAGGACATAGTGCATGTGCTGGAGCTCGCCAAAAAATACGGTGCGCGGTGGGTGGTTTTCCACGGATTTGTACCCTACAGTGGGGACCCCCAGTGTCTTAAAGCGGATTTGACGCCTGCGCAATACGAATGGGTATGCAACAAGCTCTTTGATTTAACGCAAAAATACAACGGCACCCCAGGCATTAACGTTTATATCCCCTTCTATGCCAGAGTCGCCAAACAACGTGGCATACAAAACTTCGACGAATGGTACAACAACTTCTTCCTTGGAAGGTGCTTTTTTGGCAAGTTCATGAGCATAGCTGAAAACGGCGATGTCATACCATGCAGCTACAACGACACATATCGCGTTGGAAATATTAAAAATAAAACAGTGAAAGAAATCTGGAATCGAATGCAAAATTCGGATTTCTTTAGCAAAGTAAAGGACAAGAGAAATCTAAAAGGTAAATGCGGTGTCTGCGAGTACCTTGACATATGCGGTGGCTGTCGTTCTGCGGCGTTATTTTACACCGGTGACATTTTTGGTTCAGACCTTAGGTGCGCCTATATCCCAAAGGCGCTAAGACAAAAAAAATAGCCTCACAAGTTGTGATTCTGCTTTTACAGCCTCGAGCGTATAGTCAAATCTTATAGATGAACATAGCTTTGAGTAGGGCTAAATATTTGACAAGGAAGTCGGAGTAGATTGAAATATTAGGTTTTGTTGGATATAACCTGTACAACTATCCAACATTAGATGCCGAACCTAATTTCTTGTAAAATATATTAATAATGCAAAGTTGGCTTTTTATGAATTCAAATTCAAAAAATGAGTAAAATTAGTTTCTTTCTAAGATGAATCAGTAACGAAGACACTATCTATGTATAGCGTTGTGGAAGATATTGAAGGAGCATCAGAGTAGCTAAAGCCAACACGAGCATAATTGAGAGATCTATCACCATTATCTAAGTTGTGAGCTGAACAAGTTAAGACGCCATCGACGTATAATTCAACCCATCCGCTGCCAGATGATCCGCGATTTACTCCAAGCTCAAGATTGTGCCAACCAGAGGAATAGGTTGTGCTTGATACTTGATAAGTAAAGGTGTTTCCGCTAGAGATGTACCAGATAGTCCAGTAGAGTACTCCATTTACTTGACGAATTCCTGCATAGGCTAAAGCATTGCCGGCATTGTTTTGGCTAAGACATAGCGCCCATTGATCTTCATTGTCGGTGTTTTGGGGGTTATTGAATTGGACTTGTGCACTCAAATAGATAGGATTAGTTCCAGAGATACTTTTGTAAACTCCGCTCCACCCATTATTGTAGCCAGATGATAGACTGCTAACAAGATGATACCTTCCCGTATAAGGACTAATAGTTGAAGTTGTTGCTCCGCCGTCGCTTCCATCCCAAGCGGCTAGATTGCCAGACTCAAAATCGTCAAAAAATGAACCGCCATTAGAGGTGAAGGTTGCAGTTACAGCTTTGTTGCTTGTCATGGTAACAGATGTTGAGGGATTGGTTCCTGATGCATCTCCGTTCCATCCAGTAAAGCTCCAACCTGAAGCAGGAACCGCAGTTAAATAAACCACGGCGCCAGAGGCATAGGCGTTTAAGTCGGGATTTTTGTTAATCGAACCACTACCTACAATGCCTAGTTGATAAAGTGTATGATGATGGTTGAACAGGTGCAAAGGTTGCTGTTACTGTTTTGTCATTATTCATAGTTATGGTGGCAGGGTTGGTCGTTCCACTCAAATCCCCACTCCAGCCCGTAAATTGGTAGCTGGATCCAGCAGAGGCTGTCAGTGAAACTGTTTGCCCGTCTTGATAGGTGGCTTGATTTGGGTTCTTGGTCACTGAGCCGCTACCAACCACATTTACTGTTAGACTATGCTCAGTTGGTGTTGGTGTTGTAGGTGTTGAGTCCACTATTAAGTTATCGATGTAAAGGGTCGTCGAAGATGAGGCGGGGGCATCAGAGTAACTAAATCCAGCCCTAACATAATTAAGCGATCTGGCCGCATTGTCTAGGTTGTGGACTGAGCAAGTCAACGCACCGTCAATATAGAGTTCAACCCATCCGTCAGTAGAGGTGCCTCGATAGATCCCAAGCTTTAGGTTATGCCACCCACTACTGTAAGTGGTAGTGGATACTTGATAATTAAAAGTATTACCACTAGAGATATACCATATAGTCCAATACAAAGTGCCGCTAACTTGGCGAACTCCAGCATATGCTAAGGCATTGCCCGCAGTGTTTTGACTAAAACATAAAGCCCATTGGTCCTCATTGTCAGTGTTTGGTGGTGCATTAAACTGTACAGATGCACTAAGATATACAGGGTTTGTTCCTGCAATGCTCTTGTATACTCCACTCCAGCCATTATTAGCACCCGAATACAAATTGCTGCTAAGATGATAGGTTCCAGCATAAGGGCTTACACTTGAAGTTGAAGCTCCACCATCGAATCCATCCCATGTGGAGAGGTTGTTTGATTCAAAGGTATCTTCAAAAAAATGACTTTCACTGGAGATTTCAGTGAAGGTAGCGGTCACAGCTTTGTTGCTATCCATAGTTATTGTTGTTGGATTTGTTGTTCCTGTTAAGTCTCCACTCCAACCAGCAAACTCATAGCCAGATTCAGCAGAAGCAGCTAATTGGACTACAGCACCGGAATTGTATATATTTTGGTTGGGATTTTTTATTACTGCTCCGTTTCCGATGGTGCTAGTTGTAAGAGTGTAGGTTGATGGAGGAATTGGGGAGAATGTTGCAGTGACCTCTTTGTTTGAATCCATCGTTATCGAAATGGGATTTGTGGAACCTGTCAAATCTCCGTTCCATCCAGTAAAGCTCCAACCTGAAGCAGGAACCGCATTTAAACCAACTATTACGCCCGAAACATACGAGGCGGCATCTGGGTTTCTAATTACTGAGCCAGAGCCCACAATGTTTGTAGTTAGCAGATATACTGTGTTATCAGTAGTTATTGTTCTGGTTACAGTGTTTGATGTAGCACCGTCAACTTTACCGTCGTTGGGTGTGACCTGACATCGCCATTGATCTTCCACTGATGTATCGGCAGAATTTATTGTACTTTTGCTGCTAAGTCCGTCTTTTGTATCAGCAAACCTCTGGGCCACCATAGAAGCAGAGGCCTCAAATGGATAAAGCCGAACTTCATCAACTGAGCCGATAAAATCGCTACCGCTGCCAAAGGCTATCTCGAATGGGCCATCAGTATTCAATACATTGCCAGTATAAGTGGAACTCAACGCACTATTAGCTTGCAATCCGTCAATGTAAATTTCTAGATCCGACACCAGAGTTGTATGTACAGACTACATGATGCCAACCGTTTACTCCTAAAGATGTGGTGCCAGTAATTGCGGGAGCTCCGCCAATTGTATTCCAAGTAAATAAGAGTTGACTACCCTGATTTTGACAATCAAGTCTGTAAGAGATTATGTTTCTAGTGTCATATCGATCGGTTTTCAAAATCAACCGTTCATTAGATGTAGAGCTCGCTTTTACCCAACATTCAAGCGACATCTCAGACCAAGAGCCGCCACCATCATAGCGATTGCTCGATTCCTCAACTCTGATAAAATCATTTCCGTCAAAAGAGTAGGCGCCGCCAACCTTACCATTAGGAGTCCAAGTCGCTCCAAAAACAGTTCCGTAAGCACCATACGCATAATCCCTCATGGATGCTAACCCGCTGTATTCATCTTGAGAGTTGGTTTTTGATTCGAAAGGTAGGTTGATGTTAGCTAAAGATACACCGTTCTTTTGCCAATTAAAAACATTAATTACTCGATCACCATCAGCATCATAGGTTCCCTGAGGGGTGGCAACAAGATTATCTGAGTTTGTGCTTCCAGTAAGAGATGGCTGAGTTTGTGTCGGCCCATCGTTAGGCGCGGGCGGCGGAACTACGGGGGGCGTGGAACTAACCTGTCGCTCATAAGCGATGTATTCTGAGGCACCATTTCTACTTTCACTATAGAACTGTACCTCACTTCTAGCCCTTGGCTGAGAAGCAATTCCTGGGGAATCAAAGCAATAGATAACCCCACCCTGCGTTAGCACAAGCACTTCATTTAGACCACCGTCATTTCGGTCAACATCCTGAACAACAGCATCAATGGCTCTATGACGCAAGCCAGTATTCAGATACAGGAGGTTATAATTTCTATCATAGACCTGAAGTTGACCGTTGTTACCTGTGTTTGGATCGAAGGTGACGACCAGTAAATCCATAACTCCATCACCACTAACTTCACCAACAGTGGGACCTTTCCAAGACCGGGTCAAAGTTGGACCAACAATCGTGGTATCAATAGATGCGTCTAAAGTCCAATCCCACAAATCGAAAACCGAAATGTAATCAAATTCTCCCTCAAATCCATCACCGCTTAAAACTTCTAGGTTTCCATCCCCATCAAAGTCGTATATTGATGATTGATAGTGATTGTGTCTGCCTGGAATACTAGTTTGATAAAGAACTTTTCCATCATCGTTTGTCAAAGGTTGCCCAGTGGCTGAATCCAAAACACAAACACCAGCGCTCAGGTCGGTGGTAACCACATCTACTATGCCATCTTTGTTAACGTCTGCTAGCATGGGTATGTTGCTGCTAGCTCCCCAGCCATAGAGTTGCCACCGCACTTCTAGATTGTCTGCCCAAAAAGATACAGTGCCCCGGCCCCAACTGCCATCACCAAAATAGGCGTCTCGCTCATTCATATAGAGCTCGACACGTCCATCGTTGTCAGTATCACAAAGTGCCAGACCTCCAGCACAAGGATGCCAAACCTGAACTCGATCTCGCTCAACAACTGTTCTTGTTGAGGGGTTCCATTCATAACGAATTACCTTTCCAGTAGATGGCTGCTCCTCATATGCCATGACACCGATGAACAAATCTGGATAACCATCATTATCTACATCACCAGATACGGGACTTGAATCGATACGACCGCCACCAAGGGATGTTGCAGAGAAAACAGTACTGCCGTCTTCAGTGTTTAAGATGTAAACACCAGCAGGCATCTGGAGTGGAACTACCAGCTCCATTGTATCGTCATTGTCCATATCAACTAAATGTATCTGACAGGTATCTCCAACATTAGCAATAGTTCTGGTCCAAATTACCGAACCAGTCCTCCCGTTTAGACAACTAACCCGTCCACCCGAATTGGGCGCAACAGAACCACCCGCATGAAAGATCTCCTCACCGCCATACTGAGGCAAAGCATCATAAGTTAAGAGCGCCTCTCCGCCACCACCAACATAGCCAACCCACTTCTGAGTTAGTGCTGTTGAAGCGGCATTAGTAACCTCAAAACTGGAAAATGGGAGAAGTAATGAGACAAGTAGTATAGTAAACAAAATAGCCTTTGTACACCTTAAATTCGCTAAAAAAAACATAACTTTCCTGTCCTTGATTATGCTTATAGTAAAGTGAATTACGCAAAAATATAAGCGATTGTGAGTATCATTAGGCCATAACACTCTTGCAAACAAAAGTAAAAAAAGATTATCCTGAGGCAAAGATTCATGAGTTAATCTAAAACAAAGTTTTGGAATTAGACCGAATCTAATTCTCAATTAATTAGTCAATTGGATGAGTGAAGATGTTAGCAATACTGACACTAATGTTTAACGAGTAATGTTTTGGTGATAAAATGCAATCAGATATTCTCTGCTA
The DNA here is from genome assembly GCA_963810275.1 of uncultured archaeon. Classification (GTDB taxonomy): domain Archaea; phylum Thermoproteota; class Bathyarchaeia; order Bathyarchaeales; family Bathycorpusculaceae; genus Bathycorpusculum. The sequence continues at coordinate 42,565 of CAWENF010000018.1, read as the reverse complement.
GAAAATCGATGACTAAAAGCAGTTCAATTATAAATAAAAAAGCAGAAACCTAAAGCAGCATAAATTATGGCAGACGGAGTAAAAGAAAGACGCTTAAGTTTTGGAGCGCTAAGTGCTCAACTCGATTATGTATCATTGTTTTTATGTTAGCGGGAGTAGCGTGCACCCAAAGGGAAACGCTGGGAAGAGAGAGGGGGTAAGGGAAATTGATGGATGCACGCTACACAAAACAAAGCAGCTTATCTTAGTTGCTGACGAAAAAGGAAACCCATGTTGCGCCGTGCCTGAATATAGCTGTGTTGCAGGTGTCTTTTTGGGGGCAGTATTTTTTGTTCTGAACGGCTGGTTATGAAGACGGAGCCGCCGTTTCTGAGGTGCTCTTTGACTGCACCGAAATCAACTTGCTCTGCTTCCTGCACTTTGACATTGTTTCTTTTGCCATTTTCGAGCAGTAAAACTTGATACGTTGAGGGTTTACTCTTTTTCTCAAATAACTGATTCAAAAGCTTTCTTCCTTTCTCTTTTAACTAATCTATTGTTTATGCGAAATGTGTTTAAAGCTATGTGACTGCGTGTAAGTTACAACACGCAACTACGAGTCAAATATGAATGGGAGTATTGTAGGTTCAGATAAGTTTTTAATTACTAAATCAGGGCTTTCCGCCTGAAGCTCATTAGCTTTGTACGCACCTGTTGTTACAGCGATACAGCGCATGCCCGCAGCTTTAGCGGCTTTAACGCCGAAGATGGAGTCTTCAAACACCACGCAAGCCTCAACTTTAACGTCAAGCCGCTTTGCGGTTTTCAAGAAAATCTCTGGGTCAGGTTTAGAATGAGAAACCGTCTCAACTGTTAAAACAACATCAAAGCAGTCCACTAACTTGTTGAGCGTAAGCAGGTGCATAACAACTTGGCGGCTGTTCATAGATGCCAAACCCACCTTCACCTTGCAATGCAACGACTCCAAAAGCTCTTTTGAACCCTCAAAAAGCGCTACTTCCTTGGCACGTTGACATTGCAATTGACTTTTGCGCTCAACGAGCTGCTTCACAACTTGCTCATCAACAGGCCTTTTAGCGGCTTTGAGTATTTCACGGAAAGTATCCGCTGCGCCTATACCGATTCTTCGCTCAATGCTTACAACAGGGACTTCGAGGTTGATTTCTGATAAAACCTGCTGAAAAGATAAAACAATGGCTCGACGGGTGTCGGCAAGTGTGCCGTCCCAGTCGAAAATCGCGGCTTGTAGCATTCTGGTTCGCTATTCAAGGTTAAGTTTTTCTCGGATGGCTTGACCTTTTTTGGTAGCTTCCTCGATCGCGCGCATCATGGCGGGTCGAATTTGGCTTTGTTCAATTTGGTATATGGCTTCGATGGTTGTTCCGCCAGGGGTTGTGGTCATGTCACGGATTTTGGCAGGGTCCTCTTGCATGTCGGTGACAAGTTTAGCTGTACCCAGTGTAGTTTGGGCTGCACATTTTAGTGCGATGTATCGCGGCAAACCCACTTTCAACCCAGCGTAGGTTAAGGCTTCGATAATTATGCTCATATAGCCTGGTCCACTGCCGCTCATCGCTGTGAGGGCGTCCATGTATTTCTCGTCCACTTCGTCGCATGTGCCCATCATATTAAGTAAGGTTTTGATGATTTCTTTGTCTTGGAGGGTGACGTTTTCGGTGCAGCAATACGCGGTGTAGCTGGCTTGCACCATGGCGCAGAGGTTGGGCATTATGCGCACAACTTTGCTGTCAGGCGCATTTTTTTTTAGGAAGCTAAGTGGCACAGTTGCGGCGACTGATATGACGATTTTGTTCTTGATTTCTTTGCTGATTTCTTTTAGGGCTTTGACTACATCGAAGGGCTTCACTATGACGAAGACTACATCTGCAGAGGCGGCAGATTTGACGTTGTCTTGGCAGGTTTTAACTCCAAGCGCTTCGAACTCTTTGAGTTTCTCCTCAAAAATGTCCACCGCCGTGATTGATGCGGGTTCTACGTTGCCTTTTAGAAGGCTTTTGATGATGGCACTGCCCATCATTCCTGTGCCGATTACTGTGATTTTCTGAGTCATAATAGTTCACTGCTTGTTTAGAGATGATTGATTTTGTTTTTTAAACTTTGTTGCTGCAGAATCTGGCATTGCTACTTGTGTACGAGTTGGTTGAGTGTTTTTTCCATAGCTTTTGCCGAAGCATCCGTTTTAATGCCTCTTGGGTTGAAGTGTGTAGGAACTGCTTGGAAGCCTGCTTTTTGAAGTTCGGCCAGGAAAGCGTGGTTGGAGGGTGCTGGCAGGTCGAGTTTTCCGCTGAGTTTGTCTATAACGTAGTAGGTGATGGGCGAGTTTGCTTCGGCTCGGATTTGCGTAAGGAACTTGTTTATTTTTGTGTTGAGCTTTAAGTTTGCGGTTAGGTTTTCGGTTAACACCGACTCAACGAATGCTGCTTCTTGTATGCTGCCTGTCCAGAGTGGTCCAGCCCAGTCCATGTGTGCATCGCATTCCGGGCATGTTAGGCAGCTAAACGGTTGGTGGATGACTTCTCGGTGCATGCAGCTAAAGCAGTGTAGGATATACCCGACATTTTTGATCGCTGCATCGGCTTTTTTGGCGCCGTACGCGATTTGCAAATAAGCGCGGATGTAGTGGTCGCTGCTATGGCTAAGCAGCACCCGCACACCAATGTCATGTTTTGCAGCAGTCGCTGCCACGGCTCCACAGAGCAATCGAACCGCCAACTCGTGGCAGTACTCAGAGCGTAGCGGTTTTCCGCCGTATTTTCTGATACAGGCTTTTGCATGAACCCCGCAGAGGGGCGCCAAATCAGTAGCTGTTACAGCTACGAGCCCATGATTTTTTACTGCCCTAACTGTAGCGTCCAAGTAGGGAGCTGGAGTGCCAAAAGGGTCTATGTCCACTATGTCAAAGCGTTTTTTGGGGGACGCATTGTTACTTAAGGTGCGGTTGGCGTCGCTGTGTTTTAAGGTGATTTTGTCTTGGAGGTTGTTTAGTTGGATGTTGTGTTCTGCCACTTGACATGCTACGCTACTTATATCGCTAATCAGCACCCGCTCAACCTGGGGGGTTTCGGCGGCGTAGCGTATGCCCCTTATGCCTTGGCTTGTTAAGGGCTCACATATACTGACGGGATGGTTAACCATACGCTGAAACGCTGTGACTGCAAGGACAGAGAGGTCACGGTTGAACTCCATTACGGGGTTGTAGAACACAGGTGCCTTGCTGGGTGCATAGTCACTTGGTGTTACACCATAGGCGTCAAGGTCAGGCACTAGTACTTGGACTTTGCCTTCCTGTATTATGTGGCTTGGGAAATTTGGAGTGTAGTTGGTGTTTTTCTGCATTTCCGTGCCCTTGGGTGGGTAATGATTGAGTGGTATTGCTTAAAAATGTTGATTGACGACTGGTTAAGATTGATTGTTCGATAAATTTTAGGTGTAGCTCTGTTTATTGCATTTATATGACGTTGATGGTTTAAGAGTAAACGGTGGCAACGATCTAAGCCGACTGGAAGGCTTTTTTAGAAGCCTTATTTCTGTTTTAGCTCATTTCTTCCTTACACGATAGAGTGCAGCAACAAGAATAATCACCATCACAATCACAACTATGCCAATGGTCATCCATAAAGTGTCTGATGCTGAATATTCGACAAAGTTGCGGTTAGCCTGCGCAGTTGCTGTTTCTCCCGCAGCGTCATAGGCTATGACTTTTATATTGTGATCGCCTAAGCTGAAGTTGGCGGTGTTAAACGTCCACTTAAACGGCGCCGATGTTACGTTTTGCTGCAGCGCGTCGTCAACGTAGAATTCGACGCGGGTTACATCGGAGGAGACCTTTGCGGTTATTGTCCATTCTCCGCCTATGCTGTTGCCAAAGTCGTCATAGCCGTTGTTTTTGTACCAGCTTAAACTAATCGATGGAGCGGCTAGTGCAATGCTTGTGGATGAGGCTAAAAATATGCTGATTACGCAGATGCAGGCTAATTTTTTGTTTAACTTCATAGTTAACCCTCACTGCTTTATTGTGCTGAGGGTGAAATAAAACTTCTCCCCACAGATGCTGGCTCGGTTAATTCTGGCAGTTATTGCCAACTAACGGCAGCGTAAACGGCTTCAGCGATTTTCTTTGCTCCCTCAGCCGTCGGATGCACACCGTCAACAAAGAGTTCAGGTTTGCCTTCTAGCGGCGAAAGAGCGTCGATTACTTGTATGCCTGTTTGAGCCGAGACTTTCATGATACCCGGCGTAACTCGTTCGATCAGCAGAGCTTGGCTTAGTGTGCAGTTATTAGGGAATATGGGTGGCGGCTGTATAATGTAGATTAGCGGCTCCTTTTGTGATGCCTTAAACGCGTCCAGTAAGGAGATGTAGTCGGAAACGAACTCCTGGGTTGTTTCGTTTAGGGTGGAGTCGGCGTCGTTAGTGCCAAGCATCACAAGTACAATGTCGGGCTCGAATTCTTTGGCTGTGGTAAAGGCGGTTTTGTTCATGTACGCTGCTTCGGAATGTAGCGATACAGTGGCTCCGCTGACTCCAAAGTCGCCAATTACGTAGTCAGCTCCAATCAAAGCCCACAAGTCCAACGTGTATTCGGTGCCTCGAGTGATGCTGTCGCCTATGCAGGCTACTCGTACTGGTAGAGTTTGATTTTGATTGATGTTGGTGGATGCGAGTAGGGCTCCCTCGGTGCTTGCAACAAGAATTAACGCGATAATTGCTGCCGTTAACACTTTGGTCGTGCGGTTCATGCTTGAGACTGTGTGCGGTGTAAGCTTTTAAAGCTTAAATAAAAAAAGGCGGAAAAGGTTTGCAAACGTGTGTTGGTAGTCGTTAGAGCATATTTACTGTGCTTCGTAGCTGCAAAAGCTAGCCTGTTAATGTGGGTAAATTTGGTATTGGAATAATGCATGTGATAGAAAATTATTGGATATCCCTGCCGTACTGATAAAAAGTATATTTTCAGAGCAAAAGGTTAGATGCAAAAGTAATATAATTCGAGTTTTATTGATACACTTTTTTGAGGATGGGCGCCAAACTTAAATTTGAAGCTTCTTGACTAACTTGCTTAATGGAAAACGTGGGTTACATTTAAACGCTGTAAACTTGATTTAAGGCGTTATATGATTCTATTTACATTAATCAATCAATACGTTAATATTGTCCCATATGGGTGTTTTGCGGTAAAAACATACTAACATACAGATTGCCATCTGCAAGTTGGCTAAACCAATTTTTGGATGGCAACAAACAATTGAGGCACATAAAATTTGAAAATTCAAGTTCTAGGAGCAGCCAGAGAAGTAGGCGGCTCTTGTATTTCAGTCGAAACCGACTCAGCCAAAGTGGCGCTAGACTACGGCACCAAAATCGATGAGCAACCAAAAAAGCTCCCCAAAGATTTCGACGCCGTCGTAATTAGCCACGCTCACTTAGATCACACTGGAAGCTTGCTGAGTTTATGCAAAAATAATAACCCCACTATTGTGGGTTCAGACATTACCCGAGAAGTAACCGTGGATTTGCTCCATGATATGGTTAAAATCCAAACCGAGAAAGGGAACACCGAATTCAATGACAGCCACGCAGAAAACGTAGGTGATTGCTGGTGGAACCGCGATTCCATTGCAATGCCTGGCGTAAAGATTAACCTGCAACCCGCTGGACACGTTGCAGGTGCACGCATAACCAGCCTCGAAGCCGAAGGCAAACGCATCGTCTACACAGGTGACTACTGTCTTCACGACACCGAAATCCTAAGTGGGTGCCGCCTTGAAGCTCTCCCCAAAAAACCCGACTTACTAATCACGGAGTCAACTTACGGTGGAAAAGTTCGTCCGCCCCGCAGGCAGTTGGTGGACGAGTTTATGGAACAAATGCAGACAGTTATGGACCGCAAAGGTAACGTGTTGATTCCAACGTTTGCTTTTCACCGTAGTCAGGAGATGGCTAAACGTATCGACACGGCCATCGAATTGGGCATTCTACCCCGATACAACGTGTATACCATCTCGAATTTGGCACACCGAATTAACGGCTACTTTGACAAAAGCAAGCAAATTTTCTCAAAAGACATCAAAAGCCAGAAGCACCCCTTCCGCTATCGCCATGTGAAGCACATCTACAGGACCATGCAAATTCAAGACCCTGCAGTTGTTATCTGTACTTCTGGGTTTGGACACGCAGGAGCCAGCTTAAGATTGCTGGGCGAATGGGCAGAGGATAAACGAAACTGTGTTATTTTGACTTCGGGGTATTTGCCTCCAAATAGTCCACTTAAGCAAGCTAAAGAGGAGGGGTTCTATAAGACCGAGGACGAAGTTGTGCAGGTACACGCTGAAGTTCGGCAAATCGAACTTTCAGGGCATGCTGACCAAAATGAGCTTGTTAAGACTATTACTAAGCTTAAGCCTAAGCGGACTGTTTTGGTTCACGGGGATTTGGAGCAGGCAGAGTTGCTTTCTGAGCGGATTGGTAACTTGACTGATGTTTGTATTCCTGTGATGGATGAAGTCCTTGATGTTTAAGCTGCCGTTTTAGTTCTTTTTTGTTTGTGGTGGTTGCGCTCAACCCAAGTTAATCAACCATAAGTTAACTTTGATTAACTGAAGTTTAATATGCTGCTTTTGCCAATCCCTAACAAAAGGAAGAAACAACATGCACATAATGGAAGGATTCCTACCCCACCCATGGTGGGAAATATGGTTCATAATCTCAATCCCCTTCATCGCATATGGCATCTACAAACTAACAAAAATAACCAAAACAAACCGCGAAGCCATACCAATCCTCGCAGTCCTCGGCGCATTCATATTCGTTCTCTCCTCACTCAAGCTCCCCTCAGTAACAGGCAGCACCTCTCACCCCACTGGAACAGGCTTAGCCGCAGTCGTTGCAGGCCCAGCAGTTGCTTCAGTTCTTGCCTTAATCGTCCTCGTATTCCAAGCCATGCTACTCGCACACGGAGGCATAACTACTCTTGGCGCAAACGTCTTCTCAATGGGCATAGTCGGTCCAATCGTTGCATACGCCATATGGAAGACCTGCAGAGGCTTAGGACTTAAAAACCCCATAGGCATCTTCTTAGCCACAGTATTCGGAGACCTCGCAACCTACGTCGTAACATCACTACAGCTTGCACTTGTGTTCCCCAACGTCAACGGCGTAATGGGTGCATTCACAAACTTCGCAACCATATTCGCAGTGACACAGATACCAATTGCAATCGGCGAAGGCATACTCGCAGTGATCGTCTTTGACTTTCTCGTAAAATACAAAGCTCCAGTGCTCGCAAAGCTGAAAGTCATCAAAATCCCAGGCATCAAACCCGCCGAGGAGACATCTGAACAATGAATGCAAAACACTATGCCATCCTGCTAGTTGTAATGGTGGTTCTGTTTGCTTTGCCGCTAATTATTTTGCCGCACGCAGAATTTGGCGGCGCAGACGGCAACGCAGCAGACGAAATCGAATCCTCAGGCTATGAACCATGGATTACCCCCTTCTGGGAGCCACCAAGTGGTGAAATTGAAAGTCTGCTGTTCTCAGTGCAAGCAGCCATCGGCGCAGTCATAATCGGCTACTTCGTCGGCTATGAGCGCGGAAAACGGGCGCAGCTAAAAGCTAAAAAGTCGCCTCCAGAATAACTCTGCCAACAACACCTGCCACTGGGGTTCTGCCCTTTTGGGCGGAGCCATAGTGTTTTTTTGTTTTAGCTTGCTGCTTCTATTATGAGGTTTATGCGGTTTTGTAGGACTTGGATGAGTTTTTTTGTGTCGTCTATGTATGCGAGGGTTAATTTGAGTTGGGTGTCGTCTGTTTTGCAGGTGGTGTGATTGAATTTTGCGGTTGCTGTTAGGAGGAGGATTTCTTCTTGGGTTTCTTGGAAGATTCTTTGTAGTTTTCTTTGTTTATGGTTGATTGTTATGGGTGGGTTGTTTTGCATTGTTGGCATCTTCCAATATGGTATTACTTTATTCTGTGGAAGTAACGCTTATATTTAAGTAATACTTTTTTAAGAAAACGTGCTACCAATAAGGGTGCTGTTCAGTCCCCTGAGTTTGGTGTGCCAAGCCAATGCCTTGGTTGGCTGTAAACGACCACGCTCTCCCTGAAGCGATCCCACCGGAAAAAATCTGCTTTTGATCCGGCGAAGGTCAGGCTTGGTTTGACACACCCTTTAGCACCGGGTTTATATCCGTTTCTTAAGCTTTAAATGCTAAAATCCGTTACCTAGACTTCTAAGGTGACGTCAGTTGAACAAACTAAAGTTGCCCTCAATGAGTCAACAAGAAATAGGACACACCATCCAAAACCAGTTTCTATGCAGAATCGCCTTTCAAGGAAAACACAGTCCCTATATCGCTCCCTTCCAGTACGCATACTTTGGTGGGCAACTGTATTTTCACTTTACTGATTACGGCGACAAAATGGCTTTCTTAGAAGGCGGTAATCCTGTTTGTGTGGAAATAGAAGCGTATACCCCCAACTTCAGCGAATATGCATTTGTGACGCTAACTGGAACCTTAGAGCCAGTCACAAACGAAGATGAACGCAAGCAAGCTATTCAGCAGATGGAGGAAACTGGGCAAGCCAAGTTGTCACCTAACTTTTTGTGTGCTCATGGCTTCGAAAAATCTGTTGATTGGTCTGCTTTTACCCCTAACCAGCCTATTTTGATTTTAAAACTCGGCAAAGTCACCTCAACTAAAGGGCTGAAATCACCATAAAAGCGATAAAGATGCTACCGCCAGCTAGAATGAAAAATCTCAACGAAAAACCAACACAGAATGGCGAGTTTGTGCTCTACTGGATGCAATCCTCCCAGCGTACCCAAGAAAACTGGGCATTAACATACGCAGTGCAAATCGCTAACAGTCTTGATTTGCCTTTGGTTGTTTACTTTGGGTTGACGCCAGAGTTTCCGGAGGCGAATTACCGGCACTACTGGTTTATGCTCGAAGGACTGCGCGAGGTCTCTGACGAATTGGCGAAGTTGGGCGTAAAATTCGTGGTTAGAGCAGTCAATCCCGCACAGGGTGCAGTGACGCTTTCAGAACATGCAGCTTGTGTCGTAGTTGACCGTGGTTATCTGCTGGTGAACAGGGAATGGTACCAATACGCCGTCCAACACCTCAGAGTGCAGCTGGTTCAACTTGAAGACAACGTCGTCGTACCAGTTGAGGAAGCTTCAAACAAAGAAGAATTTTCCGCCGCAACAATGCGACCCAAGCTGCACAAAAAAATCTGTGATTTCCTTGAGCTTCCACCCCAAGTAACCCTCAATAAACCTTCCCTGTACTTGAAATTGGACAGCATTTTCTTGGATGCCCCCGAGAAAACACTTGCACAGCTAAAAATCAGCCCCTCCGTAGACAAATCGCCCGTGTTTCATGGCGGAACTAGGAACGCCAAACGCCTACTGCAGGAATTCCTTAAGGATAACCTTTGGGTTTACGGCGGCAGCGGCGGCCCTACACCCGACAACGACTGTGCCTCACAACTAAGCCCGTATCTGCATTTTGGGCAAATCTCACCCATCTACATCGCTGCCCAAGTTTTAGCGGCTAAAGTAGCTGTTCAGCACAGGTTTTTGGAGGAGTTGATAGTGCGAAGAGAACTTGCAATCAACTTTGTTTACTATAACAAAAACTATGATTCTTTTGCTTGCTTGCCGGACTGGGCACGAAAAACCCTTGAATTTCACGTTGCTGATCCAAGGCCCTACATTTACACTCGAGAACAATTGGAGAAGGCCCAGACAGATGACCCTTACTGGAACGCTGCCCAAAACGAAATGGTGCACACAGGCAAAATGAATGGGTATATGCGGATGTATTGGGGCAAGAAAATCTTGGAGTGGACCAAAACCCCTGAGGAGGCTTTTGAGGTGGCGCTTTACCTAAACAATCGGTATGAGCTTGATGGGCGGGACCCAAATGGGTATGCGGGTGTAGCGTGGTGTTTTGGCAAACATGACCGCCCATGGGGTGAGCGGGCGGTGTTTGGTACGGTGCGTTATATGAATTTTGCTGGGTTAGAGAGGAAATTTGAAATGAGGAGGTACTTGCAAAAGGTAGCTTCTTCCGTTAAAAGTAGCGTCTAACTTAGTGTTGTTTATTTGGTTTTAAATAAACTGAGATCCATCTTGTGCTATGGTTTATCAGCTTATTCCTTTGCCTCTTTCCATACTTTTTGGTCTGGGCAGTTGTCTCGTTAATGGTTCTCTAAGAGCTTCCGAAAAAAAGTCAAAATCTACTCGTGCCTGTTTAAAGCAAGCATGGGTGGGGATTATGCTTGGCCGTTGCCTCTATTGAGGATATTGGGGCGCAGAAATTGGATTGTTTATGGAGCAGAAGACCTGACGAAAGGTAAACATTGGCCTATGATAATGAGTGAAAACTCAGGGATTGGTTTAGTTCGGGGATAATTGATTTTGGTGTTTTAGCGTTTAGTTTTGATGGGGAATATACGGAAGAGGCGATTCGTCAAAAGCTTATAAAATTGGGGCTTGTGAGAGAACAACAACATCCAAAAAATTCTACTTGTTGTTGTTCTACCCAACTTAATAATCTATATTATTTAGTACTGGAGATTCGATAAATTGCTTGAACAGCTCTGAAAACTGGGGCTTCTGAGAAGAAGAGGGCTTTTTTGCTTTTAGCGCCAGTTAATTCTGTGGAAGTGAGAACTGCTAAGCAGGTAGTTTGATTATGAATTTTGTTCCTTTACCCTCTTGGCTCTCAAAGCTGATTGTGCCTTTTAGTACCTCAACCAGTCTTTTTACAACTGCCAAACCTAACCCTTGACCTTTAGATTTAGTAGTCATCATAGGTGTAAACAACTTGGACTTAAACGACTCAGGTATACCCATACCGTGTCTTCGATAGTAACCAAAATCACATCTTCACTTTGACTTGCTTTAATTGATAGTGAACCTTCATTTGGCATAGCTTGTAAAGCATTAGTTACAAGATTAGAAATTATACGTCTAAGAAGTGTTTCATCTGTTCTTAACCACAAAGAAACATCAATATCAAGGTATAGCTTGATTTCATCTGGAATTTCAATTGGCCCAAAACAAGTAGTAACTAGTTCGTAGAGGTTTAGTGTTTTTATTTCAGGAGTTATGGGTCTTGCGTAGTCCTGCAGGTCAGCAACAATCTTATTAATGTAGTTGATATTTGCGCCGATATTTTCTAAACTCTCACGAACTTCTTGTTTCATTTTGCCCTCGGGCAAATCCAATAAGACATCACTTAGAAGATAGATATCCCCAACAATAGCCTGCAAGGGATTGCGAATATCATGCCCAACCATGCCTGCCGTGGCGCCGATGGCTGCTAACCTTTCTGACTCTTTGAGCTCTTTAGTGCGTTCTGCAACAATCTTCTCAAGGTTATTAGCATACTCTTTGATTTTTTCCTCACTTTTACGAAGCACCTGCTCAGTTTTCTTGCGCTCTGTAATATCTTCAAATATTGCAATCGCTGATGCCACATTGTCCTTATTGTATATTGGTGCTGCGCTTACAACTACTGGTATTTCCTTTCCATTTGCCTGCTTTATTATCAGTTCTTCGTTGCGTACTACTTGACCTTTTAATGCCTTAGCCGCAGGAACTTCCCAAGCTGGGTATTCTGAACCATTGAGTTTTCTTGCTTTAACTGCGGCAATATGTTCTAATAGATTTAATTTAACTGTGTCAAAACCATAAAGCTCCAAAGCTCGTTTATTAATATAAGAGATTTTCCCGTTTGGTGCTTCGAGGATGACTATCGCCGAAGGAGAAGTCTCTAAGATGGTTTCTAACCGTTTTCTTTGAGCCTCAATTAGCTCTTTTGATTTTAGAAAGGCTTCTTCAGCTTTCTTGCGTTCAGTTATGTCCACTGCCATTCCAATTATGAAGCGTCTGCCATCAATCAAAGTGCCCGGTGAAGAGGCGCTAAAACTCCAATCCCTAACACCCTTATCATGGGTGCATACAGAAAAATTTACATTTACTGAGCGCTTAGATCCCTTAAAAAGTTCATTCATTTGATCTCTAACAGCATGAGTGTCATCATAAACAACGCTTGTTAGCCATCGATCAAATGTAGGAATATCAGCAAGTTTGTAGCCGGTTAATTCTGTCCAAGAGCGGCTTATTTGAAGCACCTGACCATCTTCAGCCTGCATAATGGTTGGAATGGGCGCTTCTTGTATGGCTTTTCTAAATTGTTCCTCGCTTAGTCTGATCGCTTCTTGTGCTACATCTTTAGGCTCGGCCAAGAAAAAACCTCTATGTAAATTAAATGGTAAAAAATTACATTTAAACTTAAGTAAAAATAACAGTACAAAATCGGACATACCGTATTTTACTTGTTAGTTATGGCTTTTTCCGAAATATACTCTGTCATTAACTTTAGCTTTGATATTTTTGATTAGTTTCCGTTTTGGTTCTGTTAGTAAATTCTTTGGAGTGGTCATTGCAAAATTTCCATGATAGGCAGAATTCCTTTAACTTTTTGTTGTAAGATAATTTTAGGTGTAATCAAGGATGGAATCATTGAGGTATAAGATTCAAATCGGAAGAATAGGCTACAAAAATTTTTCTGATAGCAACGAACCTTAGTTTATCAAAATCTTCGGATTCTGCGAAAAGAAGCGTTAATTCCAGATCTCCGAAAAATTTGTGGCGACCAATTCTCCAAGTAAGAGGCGGCAACTTTGAAGAAGATGGCTTAACCGTAAACGCTGCATAATCTTCGGAAATCCAACTACTGACCTTAGTGGCTATGTGTTTTCGAGAGCTTCAGTACACAGTAGCCGCCTTATTCTGCCAAGAGCACCAATAAAAGGTCTATCTGCTGAAATGTTTAGACTTACACAAAGTTGCAGATAGACTTATCTATGAAGTGCAGGGGGTGGGATTCGAACCCACGAACCCCTGCGGGATAGGCTCCTGAAGCCTACGCCTTTGACCTGGCTTGGCGACCCCTGCATAGAATGTTCATATCAAATTAGTTCTCTCTGATAAATATATACCGCCAAACAATAGGCTCCGGTTTGTGAAGTGCTTTTTTGTTTTCGGTTTCAGAAGTTTTGTGTAGTGGTGGAGACGGGTTAAGTGTATTGGCGCGCTCTTAACTACCCGTTGTTCGAGGAGAAAGGAGAAGGCTTCGAAAACGGAAAAGATTGATTTAGCTAAGAGTTTAGCCTTCAACCTTAACCTGGTCTCTCCAATCACTACCAGCCATACGTATATGCGGACCAAGCTATAACGTTTATGAAGAGAGAATACAACCCTAAAATATGGATTCTGTCTAAAGAATCACTGCCCCAATGCAAGAGATCCTTCAAGGATACACTGCTCTGAGACACCTAACTCTTTAGACAAATAGGATTTTAGAACAACTGAAAACTTGGGCAATGGACCGGAGAACCGAACTATCTGTTTTCCGCGGATTGCGTAGGCTTCTAAAATTTTTGTGTCTTCTTTGTAGTTAAACGAAACCGTCTGTGTCCCTGTAGCTAACTTTTGGAAGTCCTCCCAATTTTGGCAGTTAAGCATAACCGATGGAGAGGCGGAGATTAGCTGCGTAGCGTCGAGGCATTTGCGGTTGAGCTGGCTGCGGAAATGTTGCTGGCAGCTGTTTGGGCGCATTTGAGACAACACCTGTTAAGCCTGCGATTTCTTTTTGCAAATTGCTGATTTTTTCTTCAACTTTATCCACTTTGCCTGCGAGTTCTCCAGTTTCGCCTATCTGTTCGGTTACGGTGGCTAATTCGCTTATGAGTTTATCCAAGTCACGCTCATGCTCTTTCAATACATTAACTATGAAATCTAATGCTTCGAGAGCCTCATCTTTAGATTGAGGATTTTTTGCCATTTTTAATATTCTACCCCCACATATCTGACAACTCAATACAGTGTTTTGTGTATATAATGCTAGCGAATCTGCAAATAATATCTTTATACCTTATTCTTGATTCTGTACAACAAAAACGCAGTAAACATAAAAGTGGCTGTGCTTAGCTGTTTTTACCGGTAAAGCTGTGCTAAAATTTAAGCATAGCATGTAAAATGCTCAAGAAAAAACTCAATAGCTTCTATAGCCTCGAAATTTTGCCGCTTTTACTCTAAAAGACCTTATTTACCGTTAGAAAATTATAAATACCAAATATGCTGAATTACGCATATGATAACCAAGCAAGTCCACTTTACAATAATCGCCTTAACATTACTAGTTAGCCTCTGCTTTGTCCCATTTGTAATAAACGACAAGCCAGCAGCGACTGCACAGGCAATCAGTCCAATTTCTACTCTGCAAGTTCAAGACCCGGAGAACATCTCAGTCAGTCTGGTTACACCAATCAACGGCGAAACAATAGATGATGACTTTAATGTTAGCTTTACCTTTGAGCCTAAAATTAATGGAACCGACAAATTCTTCGGTGCAGACCTTATTATAAACGGAAGCATAGCTGCATCCAACCACACCGCGTTGAAACCCTACGAAAGCAATACCCTTTATTATAAATTTTCAGAAAACAGTACCTGTACCTGGAATATTGGTCTTCGAAACAGCACAAACACTGTGTATGCCCCTGACGATTATAGCTTAACAGTTGAACTCCCCAATCCCGTCGGCGTAGCTGTCAGCCTCAAATCCCCCGACAACGGAACCACAGTCACCAATGACTTAAACTGCAGCTTCGTGTACGTACCAACCGCCATAGGCGGCGATTCTTTTGAAGGCGCCACACTAATTATCAACGGAGTTTTAGCAGGTTACAACCAGAGCGCTATCACAGCAGACGAGGAAAATACCATTTCCTACAAATTTAGCTCCAACGGAACTTACAATTGGAACATACGCCTATACAACACTTCCACCAACTATGTTGTATCTGAAGATAGCTATAACTTTACAGTGGCCGTTTACGTTGCACCATCCTCCACTCCAACTCCTGCACCAACAGCAATTCCTACTAGTCCTTCTCCTACACCCACATCAATACCTACTCATGCTCCCACCTCCACGCCAACTCCACCAGCCGACAATGATCTTCTCACTACATTGACAATAGTCATTATCATTGTGATTGTTATCTCGGTCGTATTGGTAGCAGTGCTAATACTCTTGAGGCGCAGACAACCCCAAATGTAAAGGTACTTCCCAACTGTACCTTACTTTTTCTTATTTTTAATTTATTTGTAGTGAAAAAATCGGTTCCCTGCAAAACTATTTTCAATGCTAAACGAAGACAAATACAAATGGTTTGAGGTTGGTTTATGGTATGGCAACTAGAAAAAAATAACCTCTTAGAAATAAGAATTTATTTAACAAGGGTTCCAAACGAGGTGGATGGCACGGGTTGGGCAAGCCACAACGCAGGGCGATTTTCCTGATTCGGGCTTGCAGGCTTGGCAGGTGTATCGCAGTTTTTTGCGGTGCTCTTCGGTTACGGCGGCGACGGTTTTGTCCTCTAAATCAATAAACTCCGTTACCAACTCAAGCGCTGATTCGGGGCAGACCTCCAGACATTTAGCGCAGCCGCTGCATTTGTCGGAGTCCACGATTATGTAATATTCGCCTGAACCGTCCGTGTAGCCATGATGTGTAATTATCTCTGTTCACCTTTAGCTTCTCTGAGCTTTCTCATAGAGGGCTTTTCCGAATAATGCAGCGCCCAGTGCACCTGCAACCATTGGATCTAAACCGTCTTGCCGCCAGTTCGGAGAGGGTAAGCATTTGAGGTCCAGAATGGTTTCGATTCGGGTTACTATGCCTTTGTTTTTGGATTGTCCTCCCGTGACGACTAATTCGGGTTCCAAACCGACGCGTTTGATGAGGTTAGCCATACGTACTGCCATAGCCCGGGTGTATGCCGCTAAAACCTTCTCTTTGGACCAGCCTTTACGCAATAGCCCCATGGCTTCGGTTTTTGCAAACGCTACACATGTGCAACTGACGGGGTCGGGTTCTGTCTCGACTTTTAAGGATATGTCGCCGATTTGCTCGATTGGGATTTGGAGCAGGTCAGCAAAGACTTCCATGCCTCTGCCTGTGCCAGCAGCGCATTTATCGTTCATCAAAAACGACACGACACGGCCTGTTTCGTCGATTTTTATGGCTTTAATATCCTGTCCTCCAACGTCGAGTACAGTGCGGACAGAGGGGCCCCAGATGTAGTTGGCGCCTTTGGCGTGGCAGGCGATTTCGGTTAAAGCCTTGTTTGCCATGGGTACGTTGACGCGTCCGTAACCTGTACCTACGATGAATTTGAGGTCGCCTACACTTAAGCCTGTGTCTTGTAGGGCGAAGTTTAGAGCTTTTATGGCGCTTTCGGGACTGTTGCTGCCGGTGCGGGTGATGCCCCACGCGTATGCTTGCCCGTTAACCATGATTGCTGCTTTGGAGCCTACTGAGCCAACGTCTACGCCTGCTGTTATGATGTCGTTAGCGGTGGGTTTGATGCCTGGGACTACGCGGTGGTATTCGTTCCAGCGCCAAAACTCTTCTTTGGTTGCCATTTTATTTGCTTCCTTTAACGCGGGTCGCTGCGATTAATGCTGCGCCCAATGCACCTGAGTAGTCGGGGTTGTCAGGGATTATCACGTTTAAGCTGAGTTTGCGGTTAAGTGACGCTACGAAGCCTACGTCTTTGGCGACTCCGCCCACCAGCACCACTTCGGGGTTTACGCCGAGACGGTGAATCATTGATGAGACCCTGTCTGCCATGGCATCAAAAACTGCTCTTGCTATTTCGGGTTTAGATTCTTGGCGGTGAATAAGTGACACAACATCGGACTCGCCGAAAATAACGCATGAAGCGTTGATTGGGCTGGCGCGTTCCGCTTCAAGCGAGAGGGGTCCCATGTCTTCAAGTTTGACCTCCAGCGCGCGTGCCATAGCTTCGATGAACGCTCCAGCTCCAGCTGCACAGCGTTCGTTGACTACAAAATCCGTCATTATGCCCCGTTCGTCACATTTGACCGCTCTGGCTTCCTCTGCACCGACATCTATGATTGTTCTTGCATTTGGGACTAGGTGAACACCTGCTTTTGCGTCTGCGCCCATCATGCTAACTGTGCTATTCTGGTAGGGTGCCATGCTAACTGCTGAGCCTGTAGCGGCGAAATGAGCCACATCGCTAAGTTGCAAGTTCGCCTCTTTCAGGGCGTCTGCAACTGCTTCCTCCGCTGCTTTGGTTGGGTCAAATCCAGATAATTTTTGTCCTCGTCCGGCGACTGCGCCGTCTTTGAGGACAACTGCTTTTACACGTTGCGTACCAAGGTCCATTCCGACAGTAATCACTCATACTTCACCTATATGTCCACTCTTGCCGAGAGCATTTCAAGGAAAGCTTCCACGCGGGTCTTCATTTGCCCGACATCTTCCCTTGTATATTCCGTATCCAAATAGTAGACTGGAACATTAATTTTGTCCAAAGCCCTCTTAACTCGTGTGTACTCCATGGCGTAGAGCATGCAGCCACGTACAACGTAGTAGACGACGCCTTGTACGTTCCACTCTTTGACCTTGTTTAGCAGCCAGTTGATACGGTCTTCGTTGCCGTCTTTGCTGGTAAAGCATGGACAGGTAGATGCCATGAGGTAGCGTTCGCTCATAGCGTTAATCATATCGTCCATTGACCACTCGTCAACTCCTATTGGGTCGTTTAAGATGCGTTCGCCGCTGCATTGCTCGTCAGCAACAATGATTCCCTGCGGCATCCCTTCCTCAACCAGTGTGGGGAGTTTCCAATTGTCAGGCCAAAACATAGGCGTACCTGTAACCATTACCCGAGGTGTGTCAGGCGAAACCACCCAATCCTTTCGTGCGACACGTGCTTCAAGCTCTTCACATAGTTTCTCAGTTTTTTCTGTCCACCGCACCTTGTCATCCCAACTGTAAGCTTGGTTGACAAGCATTGCATCTCTGCCCATAATCACCGGGTTACCTTTTCGTAGTTCCTGTAACCGTCGGAAGACTTTGGTGGCTTGGTGGCTAACTCCGATGGCTTCCTTTAGTTTCTTGCGATCGATTTTGTTTCCTGTGAACTGCTCGATTTGGGTTTTCATGTGTTTGATTTCGTCGTTCCAGAACCGCAAACTCTGCTTGCTGTCCTTTATTCGTGGCACGTTCATTCCCCAGACGGGTTTTTGGTCGGCAAGGATTTCGCTGAGTTTAGTCATGCCGTCACATGTGAGTACGCTAATTAGAGCGTCACTTTGCTCAAGGAATGGTGAGAGTTCAATCATTTTGGCTCCGATGGTTGAGCGGATAACTGGGCAAACCTCAACTGGGACTACGCGGTCACCGAGTTTAGAAGTATCATACCAACCCGAGTTGACTCGCACAGGAATTGCATCAGCAGCCGAAATCAACTCAGTTGGGGCGAAGAGGCACATGTAGCCGATGACTTTTTTCCCCTTAGCCTTCTCAGCCGCAATCTCTTGTTGGCGTTTGCCAAAGAGGTTTGAGATTTCGTCAAAGTACTTCATGGCTTCGGGGCGGTGTGGGTCGGCTTTTTTCATGCGTTCAATATTGTCCGCTATAATTTTTTGGGAAGCCGCTGTAACGGTGGCTTTTAAGTCATCCATCTCTTTTTGGGATATTTCGGGCATGAACTTTTTCTGTTGGGTTTCGGTTTTCATGTGTTTTTCCTCATTCACTCGTTGATGGTTCAAGCCAGTTTCGTGACTTGAACAGGGTTTTTTTGCCTAACTTGATTTTAAGAGCATCCTCGTAGGGGCACATCTCTACGCATCTAGCGCAGATAATGCATTGTGATGTTCCGATTTTTCCGCCCTTCTGCTCGTAAACCTCGTTAACCTGCACAGTGCAGACACGTTTGCATACGCCGCATTTGGTGCACTTCTCTTCGTCTTTTTCTACATATAGCGGGGGAAGTGCCTTAAAACCCTTGAATTGGTTGAGGGCTCCGAAGGATGCACCTGTGGGGCAGAAGCGGCACCAGAGGCGTCTGACAAAGAAGTTGCCGATTAGGGTAGCGGCGACAAAGGCAATGGCAAGGTATACACCTATTTGTTCGCCTGTAAATGTGATTATGTTTTGTGTGTAGGGGTAGCTTAGGTATATGCCGCCTACTTCGAGTGGAGCGCTGGTCCATGGGACTATGAAGGGTATCATGGGGTCAAGCAGTATGCTGTAGCCTCTGTAGTGTCCCGCCAGCACGTTTGCCATAATTGGGGAAACCATGATTTCCTGTGGGTCCAATGCGTAGAGTACTGCGGGTGTTAAGAGGAAAACCAGCAGGATGAGGTAGCGGCCTTTGTGTAAGGCTATGTTAAGTTTGTCTGGGACGATTCGATTTCGGATTTTCAGTAATCGCCTAAGATACATTTCAAGATCCATAATTAACCCGAAGGGACACAGCCACCCACAGAAGAACCTACCTAATATGAGGGTTAAGCCGAAAATGAACAGCAGCTCAAACAGCATAGGGATTATGTCTGAGTAAGTGAACACGTAGAATATGGCTGCAAACGCCACCAACTGTACTATTAGCCGCAGAAAAGACACTCTTGTAGCTAAGTTTTTTTTCCAGATTAGCACAGCGAGCACGCCTGCTGCTCCAAGACCTCCCAGTACGAGTAGCCTTAGTATGTCGCCTACATATTCGACTGCCATACATTTTTCCTCATGTTACTTGGATTAATGATTCTGCTATGGCAATTGCGCCAAGAGCGATTAGGATTGCGCCGCCTCCGATCGCGATGTATTTTCGGAATAGGGGTGCTTTGTTTAGGAGCCAGCCTGTTACGCCGCCTAAGATGAGCATGGGTGAGATTGCTGTGCCTAAGCCGAACAGGACAGCTATGCTCACAGTGCCCAAGTGGCGTTGAGAAGGGCAAGGCGTAGAGGAGTAGTGCGATGAGTGGGGGACAAATGACTAATCCCCGTGTTAAGGCCCAAGGTGAAGGCGCCTGCATCTACTCTGCCAAACCGTTTCCCGTTGATTGGGGTGGTTGGGATGTTGCATTCGCATGAGGGTTTTCGGGTTTTCCAAATCAGCCAACCCCCAATCAATATGGTAACAGCGCCAAACGCCATGGATGAATAAACTTGAAACGGCGAAATAGCCGCTTCCGAAACAAAATACGTGAGCAACCCGCCGAATAACCCCACAGCCGCACCGATTATATGCATAAGCCAAAACTCTGCCGCCGTTGAACAAGAAAGTAATCTTAACGCTTCCACTGAAACCTGAGCCGACGCCCGCAATGTAACCCGCCAAAACAGGTAGACACGAAGCAGTGCAAACCGCCACGCCATACAGCAGTCCTCCCTGCAAACGCGCCCAAATACGGACTGGAAATTTCAGGTATTAACGACATGATAGATGTTATCCGTTTAAGGTTTTATAGCAAATAACCGTTTTATGCATTTAAGGTTTACATTATTTCTGGCTCGGGTTGTGTTTTTTTGTTTTTTGATGATTTAGGCTGTGAAAAAATTTTTAGACTGGTTGATGATACCTACCCCCTTTATCCTTTATCAACCTGTCAGGCGTTGCTGGTTTTTGTGTTTTGGGTTGGTTGTAGAACTTGATTAAGGGTTGCTTTAGCAGTTGCGTTATTGGTTTTGCTGCTTTTTCTGACATCCATTGCAGGTATTAGGCGAGTGTGAGGTAGGTTTCATGGAGCATTGTGGGGTTTAGTGCGACAAGTTTGTGGGGCGACAGAGAGGTTAGGAGGTCTTGACTGTTCTTTAAGCAGATTTCTTTCTTAGAAAGTTGCAAGATTGGGGTTGCCTCTTCGAGATAAAGACGAATTTAAAACTGTAACAAAATAACAAAGAAGGAGGAAAAGAGGTGGTTTAGGTGATGATTCTTGTGTTGTATGTGCTTATGTACTGTTGGTGTGCTTCGTCGGTTGGGTAGTGCTCAGTGTCTGTGTAGGGGTAGCCTGTCATTCCTAAGAATGGCATCGGGTCAACGGTCCATGTGAAGCCATAGCCCCACTCTCCGGGTGGGTCTTTAAACCAGCATGCTACGCAAAGATGTAGTCGCGGACCATTCCATCTTCGGGTATCGTTTAGGTTTTCTGTGGAGAACTGCATGTGGACTGCGTCACATTGTCTACCCACTACGAATATGTCATCGGTGTCCTGCATTAGGCGGTTACGTCGCCGTAACGTGTGAAGGCGCCTGTAGAGGTGGAGTTTGTGCCGTCCCCACCATTGTCCAAGTGTTGCTTGTGTTGGTTTTAGGATTTGTGTGCTTATGGCTTGGTTTTCGGTGGTGTCAATGCCGATGTAGTCGTAGGTTACATTCCAGAAGTTGGTGAAGCGCACTTTGTAGTCAGATACGTTTTCGGGGAACAAGCCTGTTAAATCAACTGCGAATGTGCGTGCGTTGTAATCGCTGGGGATGGGTATTTGACGATCCTGTGGTGCAAGTATCCAGCTGCCGTCAGCTGCCTGTATCTCCATGTAAGGGGCAGGCATAATCTCTGTTCCGTCGGGGACTTCGCCGTTTGCCGCTGCAGTTTTGAATGTGTCAAGGTAATCGTAGTAGGTGCTTGCCAGTCCCCAGTCCACCATGGCAGTGATGACCAATTTCACATTAGGAGCCGTAGATAAGTCACCTAAATCAAGGGTTAGCACGTTTGTTTGTATGTCGTCCCACTGGGTGCTTTCGATGCCGTTTATGCCAGGCGTGTACCATCCGTCTTTAGTTTTGATCTGTTCCAGCACGTTTTGTCCCTTCTCGTTATTGCGTTTATTGGTATTAAGAGTGCGCCGTCTGTTACAGTGTAGATTTTGCCTGTCTCGCCTTGGTTGAGATAGTTGGTCAAAGTAGTATGCACGTCGGTGCCTGCTGGGTGGTCAACCACGATTATGTATGCTTGATCAAGGTAGAACAGTTCATCCCACTGCTGCGCTAAAGTAATGTCAAAGGCGCCGTCTTTGGCTGCAAACTGGCTGCTGTCAATTTTGACATAGTCGTATGGGCTTCCGCCACCCGCCACTATAGTGCCGTCTGCGTTTATGTGGCTTAAGTAGCCGAGCCAGCCAGGGTTAGAGACGTCTGTGACGTAGCTGTAGCCTGTTCCGTTCCAAATGTACATTGATGGGCAGGAAGCGTACCCGCTAATCACGTTGTAGCTGCAAACCAAAATTAGCCGGTCATCTGATAGCGTGAAGTGGTTAGTTGAGCTTTTTGTGCCATCGCTCCATGAATCAAACGCCACAACACCTGTACCGACGTTAAAAGGAGTGGGAACACTGACTGTGTATTCGCCCACAGGCATCAACGCTTGAAAGGGTGTGCTTAGATCTTCACCGTTTAACGTGAGCGGCAACGCTTTGGAGCCGCCTCCAGAACGGTTTATAGTTAAGGTGTGGAAGCCTTCCTTTACCACAGTAAACGTGCCTCTTAGAGTATTTACCATGACGACGTGTTTGCCCTCAGCGGTGGCGTTTACGGGGAAAACTAACGTTTGGCTTTCGCCAGCATCAAGCTCAACCATCCTTGAAGTAAACAAGACATCGTCTACTGCTACGCGAATGTAGATGCGGTCAGCTTCTTCAGATGGATTGGTAGCAACTACAGTTACGTTTGTAGATAAGTCAGGCCACGTCTCGTAGGGAGATGATCTGTAGTTGGAGAGCACGATTTTGCTTGTGTTCGGCGGAGGCTCACTAATAATAAAGTATCCCAACTGGTCGCCTAACTGCACGGTGTAGTTGCCTGCCTTGTTTTCAATATCAGTAAACTCCAAAAGCTGCGACATCAGAGGTGACAAAGTTACGTTCAACTCCTCTTTAACCTCCCCATTAATCAGGAGGCTATATGTAACGTTTCCATCCACATCACCAGTGTTGGTGCAGTTAGCTGAGATTTGAATGGTGTCACCAATATAGGCTTCCATAGGAGTTACTAGAAAGTCCGAAAGCTCCAAGTTGGCGGGTTTTGAGGGACCAGCGATGACGCCTTGGTCTTGTAAGTAAAAGTAAGCGCCGACTGCCGCGGCTACAACGATTAAATCGATTATTAAAATTGCTTTAAGTTTAACTATCGCCGAACGTGACAACATTTGTGGTTCCACACTCTGCCCCATGTATATGGACTTAGAAATTAAAGGTTTATCTTTCTAACTTCGCGTTTATTCGCTATATCGGTAGAGCAGATTTTCAGTTTAAGCATAGTTACTAAACCTCTTTGCTTTTTGCAACAGAGACCTTTTCGTATCTGCCTATCTTAATGGCGTAATACTCAACTCGTTTAGTAGTGCCTAGCTTAAGAATTTCCTCTATTGTGGTAGCGATGCAGTTCTTAAAATAATGGTTTTTGAAGTTGTTGCCCTCGGCGCTAATTTCTAGTTGAGTAGAATTTTTACTCGTCGCATTTAGGCTCGATATGAACTGTCACCACGGCGCTAGCGAAGCCTTCTTTGGTTTCCTTCTCTAGAAGTGACGCAAGGTGATGCGCGTCTTTTATAGCTACATCTTTGGTGAAACAGCAGTCAATGTTTATGTAACGTTTCCCTGTCGCAACGTAGGTTACGACGCGTTTAACCTCCAAATTAGACGCTACTTTTTTAGCTGTTTGTACTACGATTTTCCGCATTTTTACCTCGTCGACTTGGTTAGGCGGTATTGCTTCCCCTGCAGGCTCCAAATGTATGGTGGCGTTGGCAAGCTTAGGCAATTCGCCTTGTAGCCTGCGTTCTATGATTTCGGATAGGTGGTGAGATTGCTCCACAGACAAGTCGGGGTCAACATAGGCGTGCATCGTGATATAGAGTTTATCTTTAACATAGTTGGTCGATATTTCATGCACTTCTTTGACTCCATTGACTGAGGCGAGTTTTTGGATTAAATCTTTAAGTTTAAAGTCTTTATCTGCAGGTTCAATGTGGATAGTTGCGTCCACGTTGCCAAACGCCTCTTTTAGGCATGCCTCGACTTTGGAGGATAAGGTGTGGGCGTCTTCTATACTCATCCCATTTGGCACCTGAACTGAGGCGTCGACAAAGATTTTAGCGCTGACTTTGCGGACTTTTAGGTTAGTGGTGTTTAGCACGCCTTGGCAGGACAATATTGCTTTTTGCGTTTTCTCCACTATGTCTTTTGAGGCTGTATCGCTTAACTCCATTACGCTACTTTTCGCGAGCTTTATGCTAAGATAGGTTAACATTACGCCTAAGAAAACTGAGGCAAAGGCATCCGCACCAGCAATGCCTACCAAAGCCAAACCGAAACCCAACAGCGCGATAATTGTTGAAGCTAAATCTGAGACAGCGTCGTATAGTCCCGCCTTCATTGAGGCGCTTTCAGTATGCTGGCTGCCCCTAAAAACAGTGACCCGCAAGGCGGCGATGCCCAATGCATAAGCTATGGCTATGAACCCAATGTATTCGACTCCACCCGAGAGTTGTGTGCCTTCAATGAATCTTAGTGCGGCCTCATAGAAGATTATGCCTGCGACTGCAATGAGTGCAATTCCGCCGATTAAGCCTCCGATAGCTTCGAATTTTTCGTGCCCGTAGCGGTGCTCTTCATCGGCTGGCTTTAGCGAGGCTCGGACTGCAAAAAAAAGCATAACGCTTGCAAGTGCGTCGAGCAGGGCGTGTAAGCCGTCGCTTACTATGGCTAAGCTGTTGACTAGTAAACCTACGGTTACTTCGACTATGACGACGCTGAATATGGCGGCGCCTGAAATTTTAAGTGCCCTAAGCTTAGCTTGCCCTTCGTTTTTTCTTTGCATTTGTAAAGTCAACTCTAGCTCATTGTAAGGGCGATTTAAGAATTGCGGGGCAACTGCACCGTTTTGAGTCTAGCGCCTTGCCCATTCCCGAAACCTACGCCAGCCTCTTGTACCTCCATTTGGGCGCGAATGAGTTCTTGATTTCCGTAATGGGGTTTGCGGGCTCCATTGCTGTAGCTTTAGTGCAGTTCCCTGGTGGCTACCTCGCTGACAAGCACGGCAGAAGATGGTTAATGTTCTCTATGACGTTTGGCATGACTGTTGGCAGTCTCTTTTTTGTTTTCGCTCCCTCATGGCAGTTCATTTTAATCGGGATGCTAATTCAAAACATCTGTGCAATTTATGGACCCGCCTTGATGGCTATGGTCATGGACTCTTTACCTGCCCGTAACCGTGGTGCTGCCTTTAGTTTCCAATCGGTCATTACTACGCTTGTGCTGCTCCCTGCACCGATAATCGCCCAGTTTCTGGTTATTACACTTGACTTTGATTTGGGCATGCGTGTGGCATACACGATTGTATCCGTGGCCTACTTCGCCATAGCGCTGCTGAGGCTGAAATTGACAGAGACGCTACCTTCATCTGCTGAGAAAGTCAAAGTGCGCTTTTCTGACATACTGCGTCAATACCCCAAAGCCGTAAAAGAAAGTCTGAACGTGTGGAGACAATTGCCTAAATCCGCTTTCAATCTGTTCTTAGCCATAATTTTGGTGAATGGGTTGGTGGTTAGTTGCCAAATGTACTTTGTCATTTATGCCACTATGGTGCTTGATATGACGCTTGGGCAGTGGGCAATCGCCATGACCGTGCGCTATCTTACCATCGCTTTGCCCGCCATAATCGCTGGTTTTAGTATGGATGTTTTGGGCAGAAAACGCTTCCTAATTCTTGGCTATCTCCTCTTCATCCCCGGAATGCTGATGTTTGTTTATGCTGATTTTAACCTGCTTATGCTTGGCTTTTTCTTCTTCGGACTGGGAAACCTGCTGCAACTAAACAGTTACCAAGTTTTGATGGGTGACTTGGTGCCCCGCTGCCTCCGAGGGACTGCTACTGGCTGCCTTCAATTCTTCATGTTTATCGCTCAGGCGCTACTACTGGTAATGGTGGGATTCATGTATGTTACCATATCTCCGCAGTTGCCTTTTCTGCTGCTAGCTGCAAGCATGATACCTATCTCACTT
Source organism: uncultured archaeon (assembly GCA_963810275.1). GTDB lineage: Archaea > Thermoproteota > Bathyarchaeia > Bathyarchaeales > Bathycorpusculaceae > Bathycorpusculum. The sequence goes on along the minus strand of CAWENF010000018.1, from coordinate 16,646 downwards.
TTCGTCTACTTGAAAGTCCATGAACCCCACGTAAGGGAAAGCTAATGCTAAGCCAAGAGGGAGCTGAGTGATATGTCTCTTACTTGCTGGCGAGTCAAGTCTTTATTGATATGTATTAGTATAGCTTTTGGGCTGTTCCAGTGTTCATCGAAATTATCAGCATATGCTTCCACGATGCTAGAGTCATTGGTCCACAAAATGTTAGGGGCCCCTTCTTGCGTTTTCTGCTGTGTTCCAATCCAAACTTCCTTGTGGTCCACAACTTGGTAGTCTTTAAACGCGGATTTCTCGATGACTTTCACCCGAAAATACCCATTTTTAGGACAAATTTTCTCTACTGCCTGCTTTAACTCTTCAGGCATTTGATCGCCGACTAAAAGTAAGCGGATTTTTGCGCCTGTATCCGCTACTTGCTGGAAAAAAACACTGTTATGAGTGCCAGCAGGAGAATGCAGGCTTTCAGCACGGATAACGATGTTAAAATTTTTACATTTTTTCTTAAAAGTTTGAGCGCTCCGGTTCCGCATTGCTTCTTCTGTTATAAGAAGTGTGAAGCCGGCTTTGTCTCTTTCTTCAGGCTGATGAATTGATTGGATGATTTCGTTTAGGTTTTTCTCCATTGCCATAATTCGCTCGCTGGCTTGCTGTTTCTCTTTGGAGATGAGGTTTTCCAGAGCTTTCTTGACGGGTAATGCTTCAATCGTGAAGGGTTTGTCAATGGTTTTAGTAATCAGCCCCATATCTTCGAGTTTAGGAATCAGCTTGTAGATGTCTTGGCGGTGGAGCTGTGTGTCTTTTGAGATTTTCCCTACATGGCTCCCGGTTGACTGTAGGATGCTTAAATATACCTTAGCTTGGTTTACGGTAAATCCAAAAATAGTGAGTTTATCCACTAACTCGTATTGCATGTAGCCATCCGCCTTGCCCTTGAATGTACATTGATTCCTTCGAAGTACTGATAAAACTTTCGTAAATACAAGTTTAGATCAAAAAATATTTTTCCTTTATCGTTGCTAAAATGCTACTTTTTGCAACAAATTGATGCCATATAAAGATCATTGAATTTTTGTCTTATGGGCCCTGATATTGGAGTTGAAATTGGTTGAAAGCTTCGACTTCAGCTTTACCATTTTATGACGGTGGCTTTGGGAAGTTTTTTAAAAGTGTTGTAGGCAAACGTTTACAACAAATTTAAAAATACGCCTATTTGCCTGTTTAAGATGTGACAATCATAGTTCTAAGTTAGTTGACTTAGTTATGACCTGATTTTAAGACCAGAGCAAACATAGTCGTCAATAAAGCGGGATTGTTAAAGGAGTTTTTTATGACCATTATTGAAGCGCCAAGTTTGGTTTTGCTACCAGCATTAAACGAAGAGGAAGGAATAGGTGTAACCATCAGTGAAATAAAAGAATACTTGCATGGTTCACAGGATGCGCATTTCTTGGTTGTTGATGGTAACAGTAAGGACAGAACTGCAGAAGTTGCTCGTGGATTAGGAGCAGAGGTCATTAACCAGACAGGGAAAGGTAAAGGTAATGCAATTGAATGTGCCATTAATTACATAAACTCCCTAAATATGCGGTATGTCATCCTTACAGATGCCGATCACACTTACCCAGCACAATATATTCCTGAAATGATTAAGCTATTAGAAAACGATCCAAAAATCGGAATGGTTTGCGGTAATCGATTTAATTCTACTCTGCCTTGCATAAGCGGGGGATACAAATTCTATATCGGCAATAAATTTCTATCATCGCTTCATCACATGCTTAACGGGGTAAACTTACACGATCCATTGACCGGCTTGAGAGTCATACGTTGGAGTGCACTAAAAGACTGGAAACCTAAATCTCGAAGTTTTGATATCGAAGTCGAACTCAACCACTACATAGAAAAACAGAACTATCTGATAAAAGAGATCGATATTCCTTACAGAGAACGTTTGGGCACCAAAAAACTGAAAGTCAAAGATGGTTTTGTAATTTTAGGACGAATTTTCAAACAATCTCTAGAATATAACACGAATGAAAATTTATACGGAGGAAACAAATTTTGAAAATCGGAATAATTGGTTCAGGCATAGTAGGTCAAGAAACAGGAATTGGTTTTAAGTTATAACAGACACCACGTAAAATTCCACGACATTGATGGCAAACGAGTTTTGACCTTGAAAAATCAAGGCTATGATGCTACTGAAGATATAGACGAAGTAATCAACCACTCAGACGTAGTATTCGTTTGTGTACCAACGCCTACTGTAGGCGACCGAATTGAGCTAAACACCATATTGAATGCACAAAAATATCGCAGATGCTATCCCGAAAACAGACAAATACTCAGTCATAATTTTTCGAAGCATAATTCCACATCATCTAGACCAAAGCTACTTCCTTTGCTTGAAGAAGGTTCTGGGCTTAAATCAGGCGATGATTTTTGGCGTTTGCATGAATCAGGAATTTCTACGGGAAAAAAGCCCTTAGATGATTTCTTATCGCCTAATCGCATAATTGTCGGTGCTTTAGATCGGAGGTCCGGAACTTTCACTTAAGAAGGCATACTCCAAATTCACTTCCCCCATTATAGTAGCAGATTTAGATACAGCTGAAATGATAAACACGTGAATCCATTTGCTTTCATAGTATCGATGATGTCGTCGATTTGTGATGTACTGGTTGGGTATCCGCTTAAACCAAGGAATACCTTATCTTGTGTTTGTGTAGCTGCGGCCGCTCCTGATGCTATGCAGAAAAATAGCGGTAGGACGATGCAGACGGCTATTATGGATGCTAGTATTTTTTTCAAGGTTCTCTCTTCCTTAGCCGCTAAGATGGCGGTTGGTTATTCTTAATAATTTTTGAAAATAATAGTTCGCATGATTGTAAAACATAGAAAATGCATTGCAAACGCTGCTTCGCATGGTCTATTGTCGCTGTGTAGCGTGCTTCAAAATTTAGAATCTGTGGATTACTAAAAATCAAGACCATGAATTCTGATAATAGGAAAGTTTCTTACGGCGATTGGATTGCAAACAAATTACAAGTTGCATTATCAATTCGTTATGAGATTACAAAGAAAAAAGTTTTAACAAATGCCATTAAAATGTTGTCTATCGTAAGGCTATCTGACAGAAATTTGAGGAAGAAGTGTTTAACGAAATTACACTCCGCTATTATCGCTAGACGCTACCCTTCATGCAGCACGGAAATTACAAAGGGATAAGTCCGAAAACAAAGGGATAGGCATTTAGGCTTGAACAAGAGTAATATCCAAAAACAGTTGATGCACATTGGCAACCGTCAAAATAAGCGAAGTCCTATCAGGCAAATACAATGACCAAAAAGTCACTGTTCGCGGCTGGGTCTATCGCAAACGAGAAAGCAAAGCTCTAATCTTCATCCTAATCCGAGACTCAACAGGCGTAATACAATCCACAATCAAAAAAGACAACCCCTGCTGGAGCGAAGCACAAAAACTAACAATCGAATCCTCCCTAAGTATTGAAGGCACCGTCCACGCTGACACCCGAGCACCTGGCGGGTTTGAAGTCGGCGCAGAAAACCTCACCATCGTCGGCTTAGCCGAAAACTTCCCAATCAGCAAAGACAAAAGCGAAGAATTCATCCGCGACATGCGCCACCTGTGGCTGCGCAGCCGCAAAATGAACCTAGTCATGAAAGTCCGAGCAGAAACGCTTGAAGCCGCACGAGAATACTTTAACAAGCAAACATTCACAGAAGTCTCTCCGCCCATGTTCATATCCGCAGCAGTCGAAGGAGGCTCAACACTTTTCGAGCTAAAATATTTCGACCAAAAACTCTACCTGACGCAGAGCAGCCAACTCTACCTAGAAATCCTCATGTACTCACTCGAAAACGTATACTGTATCGCTCCGTCGTTCCGCGCAGAGAAAAGCCGCACGATCCGCCACCTAACCGAATACTGGCACATGGAAGGTGAATGGGCATTTTCCGACTTAAACGACCTCATGAAGTTTGAAGAAGGCTTAATGGAGTACATCTGCCAAACCGTCGCCGTACGCTGCGAAAAAGAATTCAAAGAACTCGGCGCAGATATCGAGAAACTAAAAGCCGTCAAGACTCCGTTCCCACGAATAACCTACAAAGAAGCCATCGAACGCCTAAAACCCAAAAACCCCACACTGGACTGGGGCTCAGATTTGGGCTACGAAGACGAGAAAATGCTAGCGGAAGACTTTGGTAAGCCCTTCTTCGTTTATGATTACCCAACAGAGATTAAGGCATTTTACTGCAAAACACAAAAAGACCACCCTGAAATTGCCCTGTCAGTGGACATGATGGTGCCCCGCATAGGCGAAATCAGCACCGGCGGCGCAAGAGAAGACAACAAGGACTCCTTAATCGAGCGCATGAAAGCGCAGGGGCTTAAGCCCGAGGATTACGAGTGGTACCTTGATCTCAGACGTTACGGCACTGTTCCACACGTTGGTTTTGGTATGGGTGTTGAGCGACTGCTGGTTTGGATGCTGGATTTAGACAACATCATTGATGCAATTCCATTTCCAAGAAACACAAGACGATTCTACCCATAAACCCTGTTTTTCTTTATTCCTTTTCATCTGTTTTTTAGAGCGTTCATCAGTACAGGCCAAAAAACCCGTAAAGAATCATAGCAACGCAACACAAAACGTCACTATGCTAAAGGTCTTTGAGGCAAGCAAGGCAAAGATATTGACGTAGCTAGTTGAAGGTTAGCCAAATTGCGAGGATAGAGGAGAGAAGAACAAAGCCTTCGAAACACCTCTATTATCATTTAACCAAATCATGCTACTTGTAGCCTGAGAAATACTCAATCTTAAGCTGCTCTTTTGGCAACCCCAACTCCCCAACTAAATTCTGCATGCCTTTAACCATCGCCGGTGGACCACACGAAAAGAAAACATAGTCCGCATAGTCGCTCAAAGTCTGCTTAACCATGTCCGCAGTTATGTAGCCTTTAGCACCAGCCCAATTAGAGGAAGGCTGGCTAAGAACAAACATCATTTTAAAATTCGGGTTCCTTTTCGCTAACGTTTCGAATTCCTCTTTGAAAACCACATCTTCAATGGTGCGGCACCCGTAGAACAGCATGATTTTACTGTCTAATCCTTTGTCTGTGGCATATTGGCACATACTGATAAAAGGCGTGATACCAATGCCGCCTCCCAGCAACGCAATTTTGGGGTATTCGCCCTCGAAAATGAATTTCCCGTAAGGTGCATCAATCCGCGCCCAATCCCCCGCTTTAGTTGATCGAAGTGCTGTTGAAAATTCGCTATCCGTAAGCTTCTTTGTGAACTCAATGTGGCCTGCGGTGGTGGGGCTGCTACTAAAACTGAAGTGGTGAGTGAGCTCTTTATCGTCTTTTTTGAGAGTTACAAAAAAGAATTGCCCAGCCTTGTAGTCTAACTCTGTCGGGCGTGGAAAACGCAAGCTAATCACGTTTGGGTTACGTTTGATTACAGCTTGAATGCTTGTTTCTAACTTCATTTGGTCACCTAAAACCAAAAGCTAATGGGTAGTCAAAGCTTTAGAACCTTTCTTTCAAACCTGACTCCGCATGAATAAAGGCTGGAACTGAAAAACAATATATGCCGATGCAGCCGTAGATTCCCCTTAAGGCACGCTGCATATGACTCAAACCCAAAAATCCCTAAGCAGAATCGTCCGCTACGTTTCCGAGCATAAGGTGCCATTAGGCACTGTGTTTGCAGCTTACGGCGCATTCTTCTTAGCTTCCGTAGTTATGGGCGGCTGGACGCCAACGGATTGGGGCAAAGACGTATTCGAGTTCCCATTAACCGCCATCATGCCACTGATCTCACGTAGCTTCATAAGCCCATTTTTCTTCGTCAGCAGTCTACCTGCCCTGCTCTTTGGCGCTGGTCTACTTTACTATTCCTGCATTTACGACTTGCGCCATGGCTTAACTGAACAGAGCCAGTATGCGGCGGTGCTTTTAGTAGTGTTTGGTTTTTCCTACATTGTAGTTGGGGCTTGGCCTCTTCAGGCGGTGGACGAAAAGCTTTGGGACTGGAAGATTCAAACAATGAGTTACGGCAGCGTGTTTGCATGGTTGCTTACTGTTTTGAGTTTGGCTGCTTTGGCCATTGGTTGCGCTGCACTGCTAGCGCACAGTAGGGCTTATCGTCGGGGTCAAGTTGCCCATTTTTAAGGGTTTTCTGTGTGTTTGATGTTTAAAAAACGTTTCATCATCATTTAGCGTTAGTTCAAAATGTTGCAATGTGTGCTGTTGTTTTGTTTAATATATTATGATTTATTTATTCACTTTTCCAAAAAACGTGTAAAAGACTCTACTTTTGTCATTTTGTAATCGAAACATATTAAAACCTAAATACTATAGACATTTGAGGTTTACAGGGAGCAAGGAAGTATTGACTAAAACTTGGTATAGTGAAACACCAGAAGCAACACTTGAAGAACTAAAATCAACAGAGAGAGGGTTAACCAACCAAGAGGCTAAACAACGCCAAGAAACCTACGGACCTAACGAACTCAAAAAAGAAAAAGGCACTTCCCCCCTGAAAATACTAATTGGCCAATTCACCGACATACTCATGGTTATCCTGCTCATCGCCACAGGACTATCAATAGCAGTAGGCGAAGTCACAGACGCTATCATCATACTAATAATCGTCATCGCCAGCGCTGCACTTGGTTTTAGCCAAGAATACCGTAGCGAAAAAGCCGTGGAAGCCCTCAAGAAAATGACGGCGCCAACGGCTAGCGTCTTGCGGGACGGCAAAGAAGTGCGGATTCCCGCAACTGAGTTGGTGCCAGGCGATATTTTAGTGCTCTACGCAGGGGACAAAGTGCCTGCCGACGGCAGACTCCTGGAAGCTTTCACCATGAAAGACGATGAGGCTCCTCTGACAGGTGAATCTAGCCCTGTTCAGAAATCAGCTGAAACCCTTCCTGAACACACTCAGCTAAACGACCGTGAAAACATGGTCTACACTGGGACAGTTGTGGTTTACGGCAGAGGCAAAGCAGTCGTAACCGACACAGGCATGACCACAGAGTTTGGCAAAATCGCCAAAATGGTCCAATCCGCCCCCACCGAGCAAACCCCACTTGAAAAACGTTTGGCGGGCGTCGGTAAATGGATTGGTATTTTAGCTCTAACAGTTGCAGCCAGCGTCGGTATCATAGGTATCATTGAGGGCCGCCCAATTCTTGAAATGATTCTTTGGGCAGTCAGCTTAGCTGTTGCAGCTGTACCTGAAGCCCTGCCTGCCATCGTCACAGGTGCCTTGGCAATCGGCATGTATCGCATGGCAAAAGTCAGTGCCATCGTCAAACGCCTCCCCGCCGTAGAAACCTTGGGCAGCACCAGCGTTATCTGCAGTGACAAAACAGGCACCATGACCAAAGGCGAAATGACCGTCCGCAACATGTACGTTAACAACCAAACCTTCAAAGTAACTGGCATCGGCTACGCTCCAGAAGGTGAATTCCAAGTCGACGGCGCCAAAGTAGAACCAGACAAAAACGTCAAAACCCTACTAATAGCCGCCACACTCTGCAACGACTCTGGACTCGAACAAGACACTCAATCAGGAAAATGGATCGTGAAAGGCGACCCAACAGAGGGCGCATTAGTTGTAGCCGCAGCTAAAGCCGGCTTAAACAAAGAAGACCTCGAAGAAGAAGCTCCGCGCGTCTTTGAAGTGCCATTCTCTTCAGAACGCAAACGCATGACCACTATCCACAAAGCAGACAGGCAAAAAAGTCGCTTACCTAAAAGGCGCACCTGAAATGGTAATTGAACGTTGCAACCGCATCCTAATAGACGGCAAAGAGAAGACATTCACCAAAGACCACCAAACCAAAACCTTCAAGATGACCGAAGTTTTGTCGTTGCAGGCACTACGAAACCTAGCGGTGGCATACAAAGAAATCCCTGATAACGTGGAATTCACTGAGGACATGGAGGAAGACTTCGTGTTCTTGGGCATCATGAGCATGATCGACCCTCCACGAACAGAAGTAAAAGACGCCATAGCAACCTGCCGAAAAGCAGGTATCCGCGTAGTGATGATTACAGGCGACCACAAACTCACCGCAACCGCCGTAGGCCAAGAACTAAATCTCATTGATGATGCAGGCGCCGAAACACAGGTACTTACCGGTCAAGAACTCGAAAACATGACTGACGAGCAACTTGTCAACGTCGTCGAAAATATCCATATTTATGCTCGTGTCGCCCCTGAGCATAAAGTTCGCATTGTGAAGGCTTGGAAAGCAAAAGAGCAAGTTGTAGCTATGACCGGCGACGGTGTCAACGACGCACCCGCACTTAAGATGAGTGACATAGGTGTTGCTATGGGCATCAGCGGTACTGAAGTCTCCAAAGAAGCCGCTGACATGATTCTTGCTGACGACAACTTTGCAAGCATAGTTAAAGCAGTTCGGGAAGGCAGAGAAATATTTGAGAACATCAAAAAGTACCTCACCTTCCTGTTGCAGTGCAACATAATGGAGATCATTGTGATGCTTGTGGCGGTGCTTAGCGTGCCGTACCTTGCCGGCTTATTAACTCCAGGTTCAACTGAATATATTGGCGAAGCAGCAATTGCATTAACTGCTGTACAGCTTCTTTGGATGAACTTGGTCACTGATGGCCTACCCGCCATAGCGTTAGGCGTTGACCCAGGCGACCCAGACTTAATGGAGCGTAAGCCACGCAAACCCAACGAAAGCATATTCAGCAAAGATGTCAAAGCATACCTAATAGGCGCACCCATCCTGATGAGTGTGCTGCTGCTATTAGCTTACTTCATGCATGCACCTTGGACAAGCCCAGAAAACCTCTTAGAAGCACGCACGCAACTACTAACGGCCATGATAGTAATGGAACTTGTAGTCGCGCTCTCAATGCGTTCGCTAAAATACTCTCTGTTCAAAGTCGGTCCATTCAAAAACAAGTACCTCATTGCTGCAATAGGCATATCCTTCGCGCTGCAACTGATAATCCTCTACATTCCAAGTATAGCTGTACTCTTTGATGTTCACGCACCGGAACTGATTGACTGGGGTATAGCTGCCTTGTACGGAGCGATAATCTTTGTTGCAATCGAGATTGGCAAGTTCGTGGTCAGTAAACGCAGACAAGCCTAAACATCTGGGCCTTTTTTGCCCACCTTTCTATTTTTTAATTTTTCTATCCTATGTTTTGTTTGGTATTCGAAACATGTTTAAAGTTGTTTTAAAACTGATTTGTAACCAACCAACAAACGAGGAGCAAACATGCATATCCTACAAGTCTACACTCATTCACCTGAAAGTTGTCCCATAGGAAACCGAAAGAATCTCTTAACCATGGAGGAATGGTTTAAAAAGGTCGACTCTTTAGCCTCAAAACACGGCGTTAAAGTCATCGGAATCTGGACTGACCGCTGGGGACACAAATCTTGGGCAGTCTACGATACGCCTTCTGCAGAGGCTTTTGAAGCGTTTGAGCAAGAACCGGAAAACCTAGAGAAAGTAACTTTCAACGATGTTGAAACACGAACAGTAACACTACCGAGCCAGACGCTGGCGTTTTTTGCTAAACTCAAAGAAACCCAATAATCAATTAATTTTTATTTTTTTTAAGAGACATAAAGACGAGAATTAAGAGAGGCGCTTGAAAAGAGTCTGAAAAGGCTTTAACTAGACTTTACGCATAAGTACTCAGGAAATGCTGGCTGATGGAACAAACAGCACGATTTACTTAAAATTATTGAAAATAAATCTTGGCACTATATTATTCCCGCTATTCTAGTAGTATTATTAATTTTTGATATATAACGCAGCCCTTAAAATATAGTCTCAAAAAAATACCCGTTTATAATCGACGCTTCTAATTGTACATGTCATTACTCCACTGCCTGTTAACAACTATGACCTGTACTTTTCCGAAATGCTCCTGCGGACGGTGATAGAGTTTCTTGAGAATACGTTCTTTAGTCGTCTACTAAGACAAGGCTGCTATCGTCTTGGGCGCTAATCACATAAATTATGATCTCTACAAGATATGATGTCGTGAATAGGGTGATTCAACCAATAATTTTATATTTCTATTAAGCCATCTTCTATTTTTATCTGTCGCTGTGCATAATTCGCGATTTCTTGCTCGTGGGTAATGATTATTATTGAGGTCTTAGTTTCTTCGTGGAATTTCTTGATCAATTCCATAACTTGTTTTCCTGTCTGCGAGTCTAAATCTCCTGTAGGTTCATCTGCAAATAAGATTTTAGGGCGATTGGTTAAAGCACGCGCTATAGCGACACGCTGCAATTGTCCACCACTAAGTTGAGCAGGATACTGCTTTGCCTGCTTATCAATGCTCACACCCTTTAGCAACTCGTCTATTCGTGCTCTCAAATCTTTACTGAAACCTGCAATATCAGCTGGCAACGCTACATTCTCTCGGGCGTTGAAATGAGGCAGCAAAGCATAGTTTTGGAAGATAAAACCCATGTCTAGTAATCTTGCCTTTGATTTTGCCTTGTCATCTAAACTGTGTAGATCTTTTCCTTTAAAAAACACAACACCATAATCTGGATCGTCAAGCCCTGCCATGCAGTTGAGCAAAGTTGTCTTTCCAGCCCCAGAATTACCCATTATAGCTACAAACTCACCCTCTTTTACATCAATGTCTACGCCTCGAAGCGCGTACACAGTTGTTTGTCCTAAAGTGTAGTTTTTAACTAAGCCTCTAACGGAGATTATGCTTTCAGCAGAGGCATCTGAGAGCTGCGGAGTTTTTATATTAAAAAGAGTGGACTGGAAAGCAAAAAACGGAATGTCTGAACTAAAAAAGTCAATCCAAAGCTTTGACAGCTCAGCTTCGATAAACAAATCCGAACTCAACTCAGCAATGTTCAGTAGAGAAAGTTTGAACTCTTCTTTGGAGGTAATGGTTTTCACGCCATTTTTTGTTTCATCCAAATAATCTTTCAAATCAATTAGGCACACTTCAAGTTTTTCTTGAACCTCAGTCACAAGAACTTTGCCTTTTTCTATTTTCTGTGTTACTTCTTCGAAGACTCTCTGGCAAGGAGAATTGGGTTCTATGACTTTTGTTTGGCTAAAGTAGTCGTCTATTTGATTGAATAACTTAAAAATTGACAGAATGGTTTTATCTAGGTTTTGAAGAGCGCTAAGTTTAGCTGACAAAATACGCAAAAACATCTCAAGCTTATTTTGAGTTTCGTTCTCGCTGCTCTTGAAATGAGTTCCTTCAAGACCAGACTTTAACCTCTCCAAAACACCATTCATATCCTCAAGGCGTTTTAGAGTTGGATCCATAAATGTTGAGAAGAAATTGAGAATCTCTATTTTATCAACCATTGCCTCCAAATCTGTTTGCGGCTGTATTTGCGGAAGCTTGAAGGATTGATCGGGGCAAGCTGAAATATACAATAGACCTGTATTCTCTTCAGTTAAGTCCCAAATAGCAGTGAGACTATTATTTTGGATATCGTAGAATTTTGTTGGCAACTCTGAGAGATGCTTTTTGAGTTCAATATTGAATACTTTTTGGATCTTAGGATCTATCTCCCTAAGAAAAGCCCCAACTATATGCGAGGTCTCCTTTAATTCTCGACTGTTTTTGAGTTTTTTTTCAAGCTTTGATCGGTTTTTTAGATAATATTTTTCCAGCTGTTTTTGCAGCTTTTTTTGTGTTTCCTCAAGGATCTTAGTATCAAGTGTTTTTTGAAACTGCTTTTCCGCTGATAGAAATATGAAGGTGTTGAATTCTTTGCGCTGTATTTTTGATTTGCGAGTTTTAAGATCTCTCTTCAAAATAGAGGCTAATTTTTTGGATAATTTAGCGTTTTCTGGGGGGGTTGATTTGTCTATCAGTGCAGAGTAGTAAGCTTTCATCTTTAGGACTCCATATTTGGGTTATTTTCTAGACCTGAGATTTGGCCATCGCTCATGTGAACTATATAGTCACATTTCTCTGCGATCCAGCGGTTGTGTGTAACCAAAATTAGTGTTTGTCGGTTGACTCTGTTGATTCGGCGGAACAGATCCATGACGTCAGCACTGGTTGATGAGTCTAGATCACCTGTGGGCTCATCGCCCAAGATGATGGCTGGTTGATTGATCAATGCGCGAGCGATAGCAACTCTTTGTTGTTGTCCACCTGAGAGTTCTTTTGGCAAATGATAAAGACGATCGCCCATTCCTAATTCGCGAAGAATCATTTTTGCTTGCTCTCTTGCTAAACCAGAGTTTAAACCTCTCAATAGCAGTGGAGTTTCAACGTTTTCAACTGCACTCAAGAATGGGAAGAGATTAAAAAGTTGGAAAATGAACCCGATTTTGTCTCTACGAAAAGCTGTTTTCTGAGCATCGGATAGCTTTGAGGTGTCTACGCCATCGATTACTATTTGCCCTTGAGAGCGGCGGTCTAAGTTGCCTATCATGTTTAGAAGCGTGGTTTTTCCGCAGCCTGATGGACCCATGATTGCCATCATATCGCCTTTTTTAACCGTTAAGTCTACTCCTCTAAGAGCATGAACTTCATTTGATTTACCTTCATTGTATCGCTTATGTAGGCTAGATATTTGGAGAATTTCTTCTTGGGGTTGGTTTGTTTTGTTATTTATCATCCGACATACCTCAAGGCTTCTGCTGGCGGAATTCTTGATGCCACAAGTGCAGGTATTGAACCTGAACCTATAGCTATAAGCACGATGATAGAGAGGTAAATTCCGATTTCCTGCCAAGGAATCACCAGTGCGACATCTTGCATGTTAGCGAACCCTACGCTAATGAGCAAACCGTTAACCACGCCGATGGCTAATCCAATTATGCCCAGAACTACGAGCTCAAAGAGAACCGATAGCACAACTTCTCTTCTAGAAAAACCTATAGCGCGCATCATTCCGATTTCGCGTTTCCTCTCAGAAACGTTACGTACCGAAATCACGCCCATACCCACCGCACCTATGACCAGACCGAAGGTGACATATATTTGCAGAAATGAAGCTATGCGATCAGTCATTTCCAATGTAGTTTCGATGCTTGCATAGGTTAAGGTGGTGCTTGCAACATAGAAGTCATCTCCAGCAAGTTGGCGGTATCCTTGATTGTTTGTGTTAGTGAATTCCTGGATCTTTTGGGCGATGTCCTCTAGCTGTGGATCATCTACTGCAAGAGAAGTTTTAACCATAAATGCATCATACTGATCAGGCGCTCTGGAAGTTTCGGTTTCACCGTCTGCTTCTCCTAGATAATTTGTTTGATTTGTCCAATATCCAGAGAGATAAACTGAGCCCAATATTGAGCTAAAATCTTGGTCTCCCGACCCAAAGCCTAGCCCTCCTCCCAGCGGAAAACCGCCACCTCTCTGTGAATCAAGACTAGCGCCGATTGTGAATGCTTGGTAGTTAGGCAATATTTCTGACGAGTCATTCATAGGTATCCAAATCTGCAGACCAACTGGCAATATGAAAGAGTCAGTGAAGACAATGGGATGCTTGATTATGCTAGTTGTGTTATTCGTTAACGGTTCGGCGTCTGCTAAGGGATCTCCGCTATTTCCGCCAAAGCCACCCTCTCCTAAGTCCAAGTTGGAAAGATCTCCTTCACCAGAAAATGCAGATAGCAGATTCGATGAGACATTGTATGCAGCCATCTCATAATCAGGGCTAAAGAGTAGATCCCATGACTTTTTGGACAATTCCTGCGTTAGGCTATCTGACATATCATCAACTACAAATTCCCGAACTCCATCGGGGAAGGTTGAGATATAGGCTGGATAGCGCCAGTTGCTATCTAAGTAGCTTGATGCGTTTCCTCGAATTTGCTCTGGCTTAAACTCACCTAACCCTATTGGAACCAAATCCGTTTTATAATCAAACTCGTCAGACTTTGGATCTGTAAGGGCTACAAACTTTGTAAAATCCGTACCAGGTTTGTAAGTCTTAAACCCAATTACATCAGTTATTCGATCATCTATCTTGTAGAGTTCTTGAGTATAGTTTGTTCCCGGGATTATTGCCTCTGGTTTGCTCAAAAAGACCGTGAAGTCAACCCCGTTGGAATCTTGCTCAATCTGAGTTGCAGTTCCTAAACTGGTCGGGATAAGCGCAGCGACTAAAACGTTTAGGGTTAGAATGATCGCGAATATTGCAAAGGTCAAAGTTGAGCGGGTGATGTGCGAGGATATGAGGGCAGGGGAGAATTGGCCAACACCTTTCGCACCTCGCATCTTAATTAGTATTGTTCTTAGGCCACGCATCAGGATAGGCAAATTGAGGGCTACAAATAGGATAGAGCCAATTATTATTTCGATGATACCCAAAATCAAGATATCAATAGATAAACCTGAGATTCCTTTTACCCAATTACCCATAGCGTAAATAAACAGAAATGAGGGGAACGCCCAAAGCGTAATTGCCGCAATGTTAAAGGCTTTAACGCGATCGATAAAGCGTGACAAGATAAAGCCTAAGCCGCCTGTTAGAAAGCCAAAACCTATCAACAGGTTTCTCCACTCGTCTAAGCTGTCCCATCCTTGGAAGCTCCAGATAACTTGTGTTTCCTGGTCAATATTTCCGTTAAATAACAAAACAAAGATGCCAAATGCAGACATCAAAACACCTAACGCTGCTAGGTTTCTGCTTGATTTGGACTTGAACTTGACTTGTATCCCTCTCAGAGCCTCCACTATATTGACTTGCGAGGCTCTTAGGGCTGGAAGAATCCCAGTAACGATACTTAGAACCACACCTATTGTGACTGATAGAATGATTGTTGTCTCCGATACAATTGGCTGGACACTAAGTTGACCTGTGCCAAATAAGCCTACGAGGTAGGCAGCTACGGCTTGCCCAAAAGCCAATCCACCCAAAAGTCCCAAAAAGCCACCAATTACTCCTTGGAATAGGTTTTCAATCATTATAGAGTAGAAAATTCCTCTGCGATTATCACCAACAGCACGCATAACTCCTGTTTGGAATTCTCTATCCTCGACACTCATCAGCTGGATATTGGTAATCAGCAGCACACCTGTTAGCATGATGAGAAAGCCCAATGCCGTAAGCATTGTACTCATAAGAGTGATGAAAAATGAGGCCAAATCAAAGAAGTTAAGTCGAGCAGAGCTAATCTGATAGATATCAACTGGCTCGCCCGTGTCAGGGTTTACATCTTTTGGGATTGTGGCATTTAAATGATCAACTTTGGCTTGCAGAAAGTCTTCATCTATTTCCCTAACAAAATGATCTCCTTTGTAGGCGATCGAGAAAGCGCTGATTATGTCTGTCTGCTGGTTTTTATCTTTTAAACTGAGCCAGCTTTGAAGATCTTCTAACCTAAAGACCGCTCCCGAATACTGTGAACCTATCCCGGGGCGATTAGAATCATATACTCCTACAACTTGCAAATTAACTCTTGATGTGTTTGAGGAATATGTCACCAACGGCAGACGTTGAGAGCCGGTTTGATTGGAAGTTTCAAAAGCTATCTCGCTTATGTCGAGTTTAGCGTTAGTTCCATTTAGACTCAAGGTTGTCAAAAAGCTTGTTCCGGTTAGAGTTCTGTTTGTATAGTCTGCTAGATCATAGGATAAGGTGTTTAGGGTTGTTGGGTCTGTTAGGTTTGCCACAGTCATAGTTGAGCCGTCATCTAAAAGAAAACCAAGTATGACTGCCGCATTTGGAGAACCTGTTGCTGTTATATTAACGTATGAATAGTCAGTTAGGTTCAGATTGGGGCATTCTGTTGTGTAGATCATTACCATGCCTTGGAAATTAATCGGTTCTACTTCCAAAGACAGATTGTCCAGACTGCTGTTTAGCACATAATCTGCACTTGTAAGGTTTGCATTTACAGTCCAGTTAACTAACGGAACAGTTGGGGGAGTGAGTATTTTAGTAAGGTTTGTAAATTCAGTTGTTAATTTAACGGGAAAAGAACTATTCTTATCGATCCCTAATTTCTCGGCCTGATTACTCGACAACAAAATACTTGTATTGCTATTTAGAAGGTTATCGATGTCCATTTTATTTCCGGTTTTCCAATCATAGAAACTACCGAAAACCGATGGGTAGTCTACGGGTACTCCAGCTGCACTCATTTTAGCGTCAAATTGACTCTCCACCAACCCTGGAATTTGAGTTGTAAGTTCCGGCATTATTCCCGCTGCTTCGGGCGCCAGTTCTGACATCAAGGCTTGATCTTCAATTTTTAAGTATCCACCCATAGTAGCGTTTGATACTTTAACGTCTACTTCACCTTGACTTTGAGAAAGACTTGACAAAAACGCATTATCCAGGGTAGCTGTTGTGATTTGGATACCTACTAGTAATGTTACACCTAAAGTTACAGCTAAAATAGCGCTAAGATTTTTGCTTTTTCTTCTAGACAAGGAGCGCCATGCAATCAAAAAGCTAGCTTTAATGCCCAAATAAACATCAAATCCTATTTTGTTTTCCTTTTTATTTCTTGAGTCATTTTTCTAGGTCCCTAGAATACCTGTTAGGGTGTTGGGAATTTTAGATATCTCAATATGTCTTCACTTATTAATGTGCACTATCTTGTGTCAACAACGGCTCTATAGACATTCATAGAATTAGATTCTTTCGTACAAGCATATCT
>CAWENF010000017.1:0-128403 GCA_963810275.1 uncultured archaeon | reverse complement strand
GTCAAATTTGAACCCTAAAATCCATTTCTTGTTGAAAGATTCAGAGCAGTTAGCTTGTGTCTTGTTGTGTTGTTGTGGTTGTGCTTAGGGGTTAGTAGTATAGTACGAGCAAGAGGACGCAGTTAGTTTTCAAGAGAGAGCAGAGAGAAAGGTTAAATTTAAATCCAACCAACCTCGATAGGTTTTCGATGGTCCACCTGAATAAACAGATGTTTCTGATTGGTTTAGATAGAAAAGAGAAGTCTAGAAAGTATCGAAAACGAGTATATACCCATTATAATAAGACTTTTAAAATAAAAAATTAGCAAGTAACTTAACATTAATTAACACGTTTAACTAGCAAGTTAGTAGTGATTTTTAATGAATGCAAAATATCAAGTCTATAAAGATGTTGCTGGGAAATTTAGATTTAGGCTAAGAGCTGCAAATAATCAGATAGTGGCTGTTAGTCAAGCATATGAAAACCATTCAGGATGTCTCAATGGAGTAAAGAGTGTACAGAGCAACTGTGGTTCAGCAATTGAAGATTTAACTGTTGAAGAAGCAAGAATTCCAAATCCAAAATACCAAGTTTTCTATGACAAGAGCTGTGGATTCAGATTTCACTTAAATGCTAGAAACGGCGAAATTATAGCTACGAGTGAGGGGTATGAAACTAAAGAGGGGTGTATGAACGGAATCAAAGCGGTACAAGCTGCTTGTAATGCAGAAATCGAAGACTTGGCAGTTGCAAAACCAGCAGAAACAAAGCAACCTGCGATGGAAACCGCGGCAGTCGCAACAGCTGTAGAACCAGAAATGGTTGACGCCCCAGTTTGCTTAGATAAAGAGCTTAAAGTGGAATTGGACGATCTGCCGGCAACAGTTGCTAAAGATGAAATTGTGTATTTTAAAGGCAAAATCAGCGAAAACTGCCAAGGTAAAGGCAAAATCCCAGTCTCAATACGTGAACATGATCGGTCATTCTTGCTTGATAAGGTTTTGGCTGCAGGATATGCTGAGGAAGACGGCTCTTTTAATATTGGTTGGCGGGCGAAGACTTTTGATTTCTGGGACCACAAGGGCGAAATCTACGCGCAATACGATAGATCTGAGAAACCTAAACATATTAGAAGCGAATTCAAAAAAATTATTGTAAAATAGGATAAAAAGATAATACAAACAAACTTTTTTCTTTTTTTAGTAACCTACGAAAAAAATTATTACCGGACAATCCATAGCTTTTATAAAACAATTTTATTTTTATTAATAATATTTAATTATTAAATAATATTTTGAAAGTTACCTATTTTCTTTTTTGAATATTTTATTTCATTATTCCTGTTTTGATTATGAAATTATTATTGTATATTGATCACTAATGGAAGGTGTATTTGTTTTATTACCCCCTCAAAAATTACCCAATCTCGATGGTGTTGTCTAAATAAGCCGATTTTTCTTTTTTCCACTTTATTGTAAAATTACCGTCAATATCTGTGTTGATAGATGCCAAAAAGTCTCTTTTACTTTTATAAATAAAAAATTTTGAGAGAATGCGCAAGAAAAACGCGCATTTCTCCGTTTCAGAGGCACTTTCTTTCTTTGTAGATGACCGATAGCCCGACTGCTACGGCGCACAATACCGCTGCTGGCAGGAAGGCGTAGATGAAGCTTAGCCCTGCATCCTGAACTACTCCTGCAAGGATGGGTCCAACGATGCCGCCGATTCCATATGCGGTGAAGAGGAATCCGTAGTTGAGTCCTAGGTTTTCGGCTCCAAAAGAGTCCGCGCATCCTGAGGGGAACAGTGCAAAGTTGCCGCCGAAGTTAAAGCCTATGAGCGCTGCGATGACGTAGAACAGGATCGGGTTTGAGGTCGTAAAGAAGAACACTGCCATTGTGACTGCTTGAAATGCGAACATTGCCATGAGTGCCTTGCGTCGTCCGATTTTATCTGAGATTTGTCCCCACACGATTCTGCCTGCACCGTTAAAGATGGGTAAACAGACAGCTGCACCTATTACTGCGAAGTCTATAGCTTCTTGAAGGCTAAATCCATAAGCGGTGAAACCGTCTAGTGGACTTTTAGCGAAGTTTTGTACGTTGCCGATTACCATTAAGCCCGCAAGTGCTCCGACGAGAAACATCGTCCAAAGGATGTAGAAGTTTTTGGATTTTAGCATCTGTCTTGGGCTATGTGAGGTAACGCTTGTGGGTTTGCCTGATGATGTCTTTGGGGGTGTCCAGCCTTTTGGTGCATAGCCTGGGGGCGGGTTCTTCATTGTTAGTGAACCTACGAGGACTAAGACTAAGAATAGAATACCATAGATTAAGAATGCGAAATCAACGTTTGCGACGGTATACATGCCGGTGTGGGAGCTGATTAGTCCGGTGAATCCGAGTACGCTGGGTGGGTTTGCGAGCAAAATCCAAATGAAAGCTCCAAATCCGAAACCTGCGACTGCTAAGCCGCTGACTAGTCCCTTCTTGTCAGGGAACCATTTAACTCCCGTGGCGATGGGAACGACGTAGGCTAAGCCAATTCCTGCTCCCGCAATTACGCCGAGGAAAATTAGTTTTCCAATAAAACTTGCCCCAACAAATGAGGCAAGTATGTAGCCTAAGCCAAGCAGGACGCCTCCAAGTAACGCCACCTTCATCGGTCCCTGTTTAATTTGTAAACGGCCACCGATAATTGTGAATATTGCAAAGACGAGCAGGCCGACACTGAAAATTGCTTGGGTTTCTGTTTTAGTAAAAGCGAATTCGCTAGGGATTGCAGTTGACCCTTGTAGGGGACCTGTGAATGCAGACCATGCATAAATTGCCCCTAAAGCAAGCTGAATTAGAATGCCGCCAACAACAACCAACCAACGATTCATAACTTTCCCTTCCATTCCTGTATTATTTAGCGCTGGCAAGATGTTCACTTTCGCATTCATTTCATTATCCTTAATTAAATCTCTTTCGCCCTGAATCGCTATTTAGACATTAAAAATGATGTTAGGGACAAAAACCTGAATGTTGATTAAAATCGTTTTAAGATGGCAATAGGTTTATGTTCAAAATTAAAACTTCTGACTTTTTTGTGATTTGAAATTTTTTATAAATAAAAAATAAATCTGTCTATTTCATTTTCCAAAGACCTATAATCCATTTTTAAAAAATTGCTACAAATTAAAAAACAAATCTGCGCTTATTTGTATCTTTTTTCTTTATCGCAACTATTCAAGGACAAAAACTTGACATATAGGCAAAAAATATTTAGCTGATTCATGCACGCTTCTAAAAAACAGGAGAAAAAAATGAGTGAAAAATTTGCCAACCCTGCACCTCTTGGATTGCTGGGCTTTGGCTTAACTACAGTTCTTCTGAACCTACACAATGCAGGTATTTTTGGCTTAAACGGCATGATACTGGCAATGGGCATTGCATACGGCGGACTGGCACAAATCATTGTGGGCGTTATGGAATTCAAAAAAGGCAACACTTTTGGCATGGTCGCATTCACTTCCTACGGGCTTTTCTGGTGGTCACTAGTGGCTTTGATTCTGCTTCCGGGCACATCTTTCTTAAGTGGAGTTGCAGCGGCTGATAACGCCGCAATGGCAGCTTACTTCTTCATGTGGGGGCTGTTCACTCTGGCGATGTTCTTTGGCACGCTGAAAACAAATCGTACTCTACAATTAGTCTTTGGAACATTGTTCATTTTGTTCTTTATGCTTATGGCAAGAGAACTCATGGGCAACCCAGCCTGGTTCAACACTATCACCGGCATCGAAGGAGTCATCTGTGGTTCTAGTGCTGTCTATTTGGGATTGGCAGAAGTGCTGAATGAAGCAAATGGAAGAATTGTGTTGCCTATTTGGCCAGTGAAAAAATAGAAAATTTCCCTTTTTTATTTTTTCTTCTTTCGCGGGGCGTTCATCCTCTCCTAACCAGCTTTTTACATTACGTTTAACGTAATTTTTCACCGAAAAAATGATTTTTTGTATGGTGAAAAGTAATCTAATGCGTGTCTATTTTACGATATTGTTTTTGCATATATAATATTTTGGGTGTAAATTGTTGTAACCAGTATTATCGCTCCATCCAAAAGTAAAAAACACTTTTTCCCAGTAATCAAAAAATTTTAAAATCTTTTTACGATTTCACAGCATTCCACTAAAAAAACTTATATTCAGACAGTCAGTATGAAACCCCCAAAGGATGAGAATATGTCTGAAGCAAGTCTACCCTTCAACGAGAAGTATTCTCCCAGCATTGCAAAAGTTTCTTCTGGAGAAATACGCAAGCAAATGTGGGAGGATTCCATTAAGAACCCCCGAGAGTTTTGGGCAGAAAAAGCCAAAGCAATCGACTGGTTTAAGTCACCAACTCAAATTCTGGATGATTCTAACCCGCCGTTCTTCAAATGGTTCCCTGATGGCGAATTAAACATATCATACAACACCTTAGACAGGCACGTCAAAAGCAACCGCAAAAACAAACTCGCCTACATCTGGGAAGGCGAGATGGGTGAAGTAAAAACCTACACCTACTACCAACTGTACCGCGAAGTAAACCAACTCGCAAAAGCACTAAAAGACTTAGGTCTCAAAAAAGGCGACCGTATCGCACTGTTTTTACCTGTTATTCCTGAATTACCAATCTCTTTGCTGGCAGCAACTAGAATCGGTGGAGTTCACACTGTAGTCTTTTCAGGTTTCAGCGCTGAAGCATTAGCCGACAGAGTAAATGACAGCGGTGCAAAAATCCTAATCACAGCAGATGGGTCTTTCCGTCGCGGCAAACCAGTTGCAATCAAAGATAACGCTGATCGTGCAGCACCACTCATGCCGAACATCGAGAAAGTCATCGTTGTTAAACGAACAGGTCAAGACGTCCAAATGAAAGAAGGCAGAGACGTCTGGTATCACGATGCATTAACGGCGGCAGGCGCAAACGCTTATGTCGAACCAGAAAGCATGAACTCAACCGACCCACTATTCATTCTCTACACTTCAGGAACCACTGGCAAACCAAAAGGTGTACAACACGGAACAGGCGGCTATCTAACTTGGGCTTATTGGACTCTTAAATGGGCATTCAACCCAACAGACGAAGACATCTACTGGTGTGTTGCAGACATTGGCTGGATCACAGGACACACATACAACGTATATGCTCCTCTGAGCCTCGGAATCACAGCATTCCTCTTTGAAGGCACACCCGACTACCCCGCACAAGACCGCTGGTGGGATATGATTGAACGCCACGGCATAACAATACTCTACGGCACCCCAACCGCTGTCCGCATGTTCATGAAATTCGGCGAAGAATGGGTTAACAAACACGACCTCAGTACTCTACGCCTCCTTGGATCAGTCGGCGAAGCCATCAACCCAGAAGCATGGAAATGGTACTACCGTGTCATCGGCAAAGAGAAACTGCCAATCATCGACACCTGGTGGCAAACAGAAACAGGCGGCTTCATGATTTCACCAGCCACAGGCATAGAGTTAACACCACTCAAACCAGGCTCAGCCACATTACCCTTGCCCGCAGTTAACGCTGACATCTTCGACGAAAAAGGACAATCCGTACCTCAAGGAACCAAAGGCTACCTAGTAATCAAGTCACCTTGGCCAGGAATGCTGCAAACAGTCTGGAAAAACCCTGATCGCTTCAAACAAACCTACTTCAGCAAATGGCCAGGCATCTACTACGTAGGTGACTACGCAATACGCGACCCAGACGGTTACTTCTGGCTCCTCGGAAGAGCAGACGAAGTCCTCAAAGTCGCAGGCCACAGAATAGGTACCGTCGAGCTCGAATCTGCACTCGTCTCACATCCAGCAGTCTCTGAAGCCGCAGTCATGGGCAAAGAAGACGTCGTAAAAGGTGAAGTTCCAGTAGCATTCGTAGTATTACGCAGTGGATTTACCCCCTCCGACGAATTGCGAGCCGAACTTACTAAACATGTTCGAACAACGATTGGTCCAATCGCAACACCCTCCGCCGTCATAATCGTTGCCAAACTGCCAAAGACCCGTAGCGGCAAAATCATGCGCAGGCTCCTCAAAGCAGTCCTAACAGGTGCACCTTTGGGTGATACAAGCACCATCGAAGACGAAGGCAGCATCGAAGACATCAAAGCAACCTACGCAGACCTTCGCAAACAACTCGGAGCATAAGCTCCCTATCTTTTCTTTTTTCTTTTAGCTTCAAGAGACTCTTTTGGAAAACAGTTTTCTGTAACTTCTGTTTGTGTACAAGCCGCCTCAACCACAGCGCACAAGTCCAGATGCTTATGCAAAACATATTGTTGTACAATTTCTAATTTGTTGAAAAATAAAGTGGCATCCTCTTCATTTTAAAATATTAAAACAAAAATGAATAAAAACAACAGGTAACCACACACAGAAAAAGGGGGCATACCGCCAAGTTTTTGGATAAAGTATATAATTGCAGAGTACCACCCTCAATCAGCCTGATGCCCAATGGAGCCACCTAAACCAAAATTTACATGGAAAACTTTGCTATTCCCTATTCTGGGAATATTGGGCTTCTTTATCTATATCTACCTCTTCCAAGTTGACATAGTGGGCATACTGCAAACAGTTCAAACCGCCAGCCTACCCATATTCCTCCTCGCAATTGGGGTTGGCGTCGCCGAAGTATTCTTCTACACCTTGTCATGGCATACCCTCACCCGCCACCTTGATATCAAACTTGGAGTCTCGCGCGCTTTTCTCTATGTTTGGTATGGCTTATACGTAGACATAATTGTGCCCGCTGAATCCATAAGCGGAGAAGTCACTCGCGCTTACCTTGCAACACGTGACCAATGCGGCTCGTTTGGTAAAGTTGTTGCGTCGCTTTTCACCCACCGCCTAATAGGCATGACTATGAATGTGGCAATACTGCTCTTAGGCGTTGGGCTGCTGTTTTTTGAGGGGCAAGTCTACGGTGATGTGTTTACACTTATTATATTCGTAGCCGCAGCAATAACAGGTATACTTGTCGCCCTGACAGTGCTGTCTTTTAAGAAGCCTTGGATGCTCAAACTCATTGGTTTGGCGACCCGTTTCGTATGCAAAATATCGCGTGGTAAATGGACGCTTTCCAAAATCCAAGAGCAAGCAGTAGAAACCGCAGACCACTTTCACGACTCCATGTTACAGTACCGCCACAACAAACGTCCCCTTGCGGTATCATTCCTCTACATGGGGGTGACGTGGGTTTTCACTTTAAGTATACCCTACCTTGTGTTCGTCTCACTTGGACAGCCCATCTCGTGGAGCATAATCTTGGTAACGTCCGCCATCGTTTTAGCAGTGAAATCCATCCCCGCTGGCATACCCTTCGAAGTCGGTATCCCCGAAGCAACCATGACAACTCTCTTTATATTCATGGGCGTCGACGCAGCACTCGCAGCCACTGCCACAATTCTATCTCGGCTAATAACTTTATGGTTCCGCTTTTTTGTAGGGTTCTCCGCTCAGCAGTACCTCGAGCTTAAACCAGCCCTTCCTTTGGCTTTAGATACGGAAAAAACTAAAAGCCCTTGTCCTCAAATATCTAGTTAGTCCTAAGTTATGGAAGTTAGAATTGAAGAAGCCTCTCTCAAGCTTCTTGACCCGCTGTACAAGATAGAGCAGCAGTGCTTTAGTGAGGAAGCATTTTCTAAGCGCCAAATAACGTATTTATTAAAGGACTTAAACAGCATCACCCTGGTCGCTAAAGTAGATAATGCTATAGCAGGGTTTGTTATTGTGCAAATAGAAACAGGCGACGTAAACTTTGGACACGTAGTAACACTTAATGTCGCTTCCATTTTCCGCCGAAGAGCTGTTGCCACTCAACTTTTAGGGGAAATGGAGCGTCAACTCAAACAGCGAGGTATAAACGACTGCCGATTGGAAGTTAAGGAAGACAACCAGGCGGCGATATCGTTGTATCTAAAGGTGGGTTACTGCACGATTGGATTGCTTGAGCGGTATTATGGCAAAAAACACGGACTATACCTTAAAAAAACCCTATAGCGCTGTAGTACCCCTATTTAGCCTTACCGAGTAAGCCTTATATGATTAGATGCGGTAGAAAAAGCGGTGGGGAGAGTTGGGCGAATCCCGTGGAAGAAAATCAAATGAGCAAACTCTGGTTCGAACCATCGTTGTTTTAATCCGCAACACTACTTGGCGATGCGGCAAGATTGAAAAATCAATTGTCAAACATCTATACAAACGTCACGAAAACTTTGGCAAACCTGGCGTATCAGTTAGAGACATCATGTTGCATCTAAACATTCAAAGCGAAAAGAAAGACGAATGCCTTGACGCCCTGCGCAGACTTGAAAAACGCAACATCATAAAAATCAGCCCCATCTAAACCATATTTTCCTATTTCATTATTGTTCTAAAAAAAAATGTTTTAACTAAAAAGAATAGAAAATGCAAGGTTACTCGAGAAGCTGCTCATCTGTTGGCGGCTGCTTAATCAAACCATACTTCATCAGCAACTCAGTTGATTTCCGGGCATTTGTAATAATTGCACAAGCACGCTCGTAAAGTTCCTGGCGGCTCGGCTTAATCCTTGCCAACCCTTGCTCAATAGATTTTAATGCACATGCAACGGCTTCACGTGGAAACACTTCCCATTCGCTCATCGTGGGCAGCAGGTTTTTCTCGTCCATACCCCGCTCCTCAGCATAGTCTGCTAATTCTGTGGCAGCAGCGATACACATGTCATCCGTCACCGTCTTCGCCTTCACGTCCAGAACCCCTCGGAAAATTGCTGGAAAACCCATACTGTTGTTAACTTGGTTCGGGAAGTCACTGCGCCCCGTCGCTACAACCCGTGCACCTGCCTCTTCAGCTTCCCACGGCCAAATTTCGGGAATGGGGTTGGCGCACGCAAAAACGATGGAGTCAGACGCCATACTCTGAATCCACTCCTTCTTGATGGTGCCAGGACCTGGTTTAGATGCGGCGACTACTGCATCTACGTCTTTGAAGGCTTCCTTGATGTTGCCTACTCTGCCTTCAGCGTTGGTTTTCTGTGTCACATCATACTTCCATGGGTCTTCGGCTTCCACTATATCAGATCTACCCTTATAGAGTACGCCTTTAGAGTCAGCTAAGATTATGTTGCCGGGTTTGACACCCCATCGCATCAACACATAAGCTGTTCGAATATTAGCGGCACCTGAACCGACCAGCGTGATTAAGCTTTCTTTAGGGTCTTTACCCACCAGCTTAAAAGCATTCATCAGTCCCGCCAAGATTACTGTGGCTGTTCCTTGTTGATCATCGTGCCAGACTGGCACGTTCATTTCGCTGCGGGCTTTTTCTAGAACTTGGAAGCATTTTGGCTTCTCAATATCTTCAAGGTTAATGCCTCCAAACGATGGTTCCAACGCCTTGCATATGTTGACGATTTCGTCGGGGTCCTTGGTGCGAAGGCAAATCGGGAAAGCATCCACGCCGCCAAGGTACTTGAATAGCATTGCTTTGCCTTCCATGACGGGCATGGCGGCTTCAGGTCCAATGTTGCCTAAACCCAAAACTCTGGTGCCATCAGTTACGATAGCAATAGAGTTTCCACGGTTAGTTAACTCAAACGATTTATCTTTGTCGGTTTGGATTTCTTTGCATGCCGCTGCAACGCCAGGCGTATACCAAATAGCAAAGTCATCTACGCTGCGGATAACGCATTTGGGAATAGTCTGCATTTTTCCCTCATAGAAGCGATGCATGGGAGGAGAGAGCATTGCAGGTTTTTTGGCTTTCGCAAGCAATTCGTCTACTGTAGGTTTGGGTTTTTGGTTTGAAACCAAAGTAATTCAGCCTAAAAGGGCTAAAACATGGTGCGTAGCTTTAAGGGTTTCCAGTCAACTAAATGTAACAACAAAAATCTAAAGCTCACAATACTTTATCCGAATAGGGGCTTAACTTGCAAAACATCCTCAACATATGCCCGAAGCGGCTCCGCCACGCTCCACGCCTGAGATATACAGCCACGAGGCTCATTAGGAGGGTCAGAGTCATAGATTTCGCTAACAGCCCCCAATCCACCCCTTCGTATGCTCCTCGAAAAGAGAGGTTCAATTAACTGATCTAGGGCTTCTCTACATGCCGCTTGATTGTAGCCGTTTACTTTAAGGTACGCTGTAATGTAGGGACCCAACAGCCACGGCCAAATCGTGCCATTATGGTAAGCGGCGTCGCGCCTTCTCCGATCACCGAAGCATTTGCCTACAAATTTGGGATCTCCAAGCGACAACGTACGCAGCCCAAACGGAGTCACTAACTCCAATTTCACCGCTTCAACTATGCCCTTGCTTCGATCTGCATCAAGCATGCCGTAATCGAGGGAGACAGCTAAGATCTGGTTGGGACGCATGGAAGAATCAGACGAGCCGTTGAGACTTAAAGTGTCGTAGAGGCAGTGGTGCTTATGGTTCCAGAACTTGGAGTTAAAGGCTTCTTTAACCTGCGAAGCCAGTTGTCCATACAAAGCAGCCAATGTAGTGTCTTCGAATTTTGTGGCAAACATCTCCATAGATTTAAGAGCGTTATACCACAAAGCCTGTATCTCTACAGCTTTGCCGCTACGGGGCGTAATTGCGTTGTTGCCCACCTCGGCATCCATCCAGGTTAACTGGGCGCCATGTATCAACATTCCGTCAGTGTCAAGGTGGATGCCAAACATTGTACCCTGCTGATGGTTTGTTATGATGGACTGCAGGTTTTCCCATAACTTATCCCTAACAAAACCGTAGTCGCCAGTGTACTTAACGTACTGCAAAACAGCGTTAATGTACCAAAGTGTGCCGTCCACCGTGTTGTAGGCGGCATCACCTGTTTTGTCTGTTATAAAGTTAGGGATTAATCCGACTTTTAGGTAACGGCCAAAAGTAGCCAAGATGTCTCGGGCGTCGCTGTGTCTGCCTGTAACTAGCAGCAGTCCTGGCAGAGAAATAAACGTGTCGCGTCCCCAAGGCTCAAACCAGTGGTAACCCGCAATAATTGATTTCCCGCCCGCCTTGTCGTTTACAACAAACGAATCTGCCGCAATCAACACCCAGCTAAGCCAATCCGATCTGGGCACAGAGGGGTGTGAAACATAAAAGTTTGACAGTAAATCCTGTGTCTCGTCTTGTTCAAGCCTGTAACTGGTTTTAGCCTCCAAAAAAGTTGAGCCCACCCAATACGCAGCGGCTTTAGCTTCTAAGGCGTCACGATTGGCGGCGCAAGCAACCTCAAAGTCCAGTGTTTCTCCTGCGGCAACCTGCAATGAAAAGTACCCGGGTTGGAAGCAGTCGTCGTAGTCGGATTCTCCCCGCTCAGAATCATCGTGGTAATGCAGTCGCTCCACCCAGTTTTGTGCCTTGACAAACTGCCCCTCAGAGGCATGGCAGTATACGGTGGCTTGGATGTGGGTGAATATTGCTTGAAAATCGGCGCCTTCAGCATCTACGGAGAAGGAAAAAGGGGTTTTTGTGCGGTCAACTACGTTGTGGAAAAAGCGGCAGGTTAGAAGCGGATACAACTTGACTTTTGCATATTGCGTTGACTTGTTTTGGATACTGTAGAGCAAGCCTACGGCGTTTTTGTTTTTGGGCATAAACACCGTTTTCTTAACCGTCACGTCGCCTGTTTGGTAAGTGTAAGTTGGGAAAGGGTCAATACGCAACGCCTCCAAGTATCGGTAGCCTTGGGGATATATGGAGTCTCGGAACTCGTTGGCGCCCAACCGAAACGTGAAGTCGCCGACTTCTATGTCTTCGTCAAGTTTGCTTAAGCATACCGTGCGGACGCCTGGGGGTTCCAATGCGGCCACCAGCAAGCCGTGATATTTGCGGGTGTTAACTGCTGGCACTGTAGATGAAGCGTAGCCGCCTAACCCATTGGTTAAAAGCCATTCCTGCTCCAACACTAAGTTGGTTTGAGCCAGCTGCTCTCTGGTAAAGGTTAAAGCAGGTAAATTCATTCTATGGCATCAGCTTGGCGACGTTTTTGTCTCTTGGTACGCAGAAGTAGTTAGCAACTGGTGCGCATTTGGTTCGAAACATCAGCAAGTGTGGCTTGGTGAGTTTATATTCAGTTAAAGTTTCAGCGTATCCCATTCCCTTAGCAAAGACTAATTCGGCTTCTTCGTATACTCTTAAGAACTCGGCGGAGACCTCTTTTTTCTGCAAGCCTACAGCATCAACGCCGGTGGTTATAACTTCGTCAGCATATTTATCCATGTTGCTGATCTCCACATCCTCAATAGTGGCATCATTGATGACTGGTCCACCTTTGACAACATAAGTCACTTTAAGCCCCATGTTCTTGAGTTGCTCAACAAGCAAAGTGTCAAAAACGATTTCACCTGCATTATCCGCTAAGTACAGAACACTTTTTGCTTTCTTAGCCAACTCATACGCTTTTTCAATGTCATCAATCTCTAAATCTTTAGCTGCCTCGCGCATGCAGGTTGCCAAGTTATTAAGCGTAAATTTGTGTCCAGGGATATCAAACTCCATGATGTTGCCTACAATAGCAACGAGGCAGGCTTTTTTAAAGCGTTCCTGCTGAGTGTAGCCTGAATCCACATATTTTTTGGCGTGGGGACGCATTTTAAGCGCTTTCTGGTTGGCTTGTTTCTTAGTAAACGCGTAAGGGTCATTGTTGCCTGTGAGTTGGCGGATGATTCGATCACGTTTGGTTCCGATTTCAGCAGAGTTAGATGTCGGTTTAAATTCTCTGTTGAGGAGCTTGACGATTTCGGCTAAGCAGCGGAACCGCAGTGCAGGGTTGGTGGTGGCTTGGTAAGTTTGGGTTTGCGCCCGGCTGAGCAGGCAAGCTTCACATTCAGGTTCAACTTTCAAGAAGGGTCACTTTTGGAGTGTTGCGTGGGCAAACGAGCGTAATACGCTATATGGGTCTTTTGCCTTCACGACGCCGCTTGCCACAAGGACACCTCTTGTTCCCAACTTGAGAGATTTGAAGACATCCTCGGCTGTGCTAATGCCAGCGCCACACAAAATCACCATGTCTGGGTCGACTTTATGCACTAATTTGACGGTGTCTGAGACAATTTCGGGTTTAGCTTTCGAGACGCTTACGCCCGAACCTATAAGCTCTGGTGGCTCTATGGAGGTTACGTCGGGTTTCATGGCTGCAATGGCAGCGCTGACAGCGGGATTGTTTGCGCAAACGCAGCTAATTAGCCCTTTTTCGCGGCATAAAGCAATATTGGCTTCGATATCGATGAGACGTAGCTGCCGCTCAGAGTGGTTGATTAAGGTGCCTACCGCGCCTGCTTCTTTAACGGCTTCAGCTAAGATGTGTCCTGTGCTACTGCCTGGTTTTATAGGGTCTATGTGTTGAGCAAAAACTGGGATTTCCACTTCAGAAGCGATTCTGGCAAGGTCCATAGGTTGAGGCACAACTACGATGCATGCGCCTGTCTCTTTGGAGGCACGCTCTGCTTGTTTTGCGAGCTGAAGTGCACGTGCGCCTGTTGATTCAAGATAAGTTTTAAAATTCACGATGATTGTGGGGGTTTGCAGATTCAAGGCTATTCCTCGTCTATGCTAAACCAGAAAAAGGCTAATAATACTTTGCATCTGAAAAGAAAAGAAGCAATGGGTAGGCGGCTACTGTGCTGCGTTTAGCTGCAAGGCTGCCTTTTTGGCGGTTTCTTCAGTCAACATGCCGATAAGCTGTCCATTTTTAACCATGGCGGCTCTATTGAAGCCTTTTTGAGCCATGACTTTCATAGCAGTAAGCATTGTTTCGTTGGGTTCCAAAAGTATTAGCGGTGTATACGTGAGGTTTTTCGCCTGCGTCTTTGCGGGGTCACGGTGGGTTTGGATGACTTCTTTTAGCAAGTCACGGTCGCCAATCACGCCCAGAGGCTTGCCATGCTCAGAAAGTAAAACGGAGGTAACATTGTTCTGCAGCATTTTACTTGCCACCTGTACAATCGTATCGGTTGGTTCAACTTCGACTGAGGGTAATTTTGTACCGGCTTGGCTGCTGATTTCTGTTATTTCAATGCCGCGTTTCCAAATGTCGTCTAGCATTTCGCTGACTCGTTCGATTTGGCTGGGGTCAGTGGAGTAGAATGTGTCAGGTAAATAGAAAGCTGATTCAGCGGTAGTTGCGTCGCTTATGGGAGGCGTTTTGAACATGAACAGGTAGTGGTTGTCCACAAGCATCATAGTCATGTAACTGATTGGCACATGTTTGACTTCATAGTTTTCTGCGAGTTTGCGGGCTGGCTCCAAGTTGTCTAAGTCAATAGATGCCATCAAGCGGATTTTTAGATCATTTCGAAACAGTTTGATTAGAGGGTCTTTTTCAGCGAGGCGATTAATGCTCTGTGAAGATGCAATAATCACAACTTCCTTTTTGGCGGACTCTAAGACTTTAGCAATTTTTCTCCATGCGTCCTCTGCGTCGCGGATAACCAGTGTTTCGCTGATGGGAACACCGCTTCTAAGCTCATCAATGCGTTTAGCAGCATCCACACCGCCCTGCCACATCTGTAAGAAAAACTCTTTGAGTACCGATATGAACATTTTATCGTTAATCCATAGGCCTTCGTCTTCGAGGTTAAGTACGGATGCTTCGTTGCCAAACGGCGCATACAGGATTGCTTCTTCCTCATCTTTTATGAGGAAACGGGGGAAAAACTTGGAGCTCATACTCACATGGCGCAATTTAATGTTAAGTTTATCTTCTTCTATGTTGCGGTCAAGGCGTTCTACGATTTTGAGGTTATCCATTGAGACGTCGGTTAACACCTGCACGCTACGTTCTTGCGAGGGAACAAACGCAGCGTCAAAGATGCCTGCGATATCTTCTTGAAGGACCCCCAGCGCTGTTGTCAGCACTAAGATTTGGTTCTTGGATTCCTCTATCATGTTTAGCATTTTTGAGTGGATTTTCTTTTTGCCCGTTATAATGGAAAATTTGGCGACGGGGTACTCGGATTCGGGAGCACTTATAGATTCCCAAGCTGATAACAAATCTTGTTTTTGGTCGTTTAAGTTTGTAACTTCATTTTTCTTTGAAGTTATGAAGTTGTCCACTAACGTGCAGAAGGGCACAATGGTAAAGCGGGTTGGTCGTTCCAAGGTGGCTTCTATGAAGCCTTTCTCTTGAAGTTTCTTGAAGGTTCGGTAGGCTTGGACGCGTTCCATTTTGAGGCGTTTAGCCACGAAACTTGTAGATTGGACTCCGCTTTTAGCTAAAAACATGTATACCTGAATTTCGCGTTTGGATAAGCCTAAAATCTGCAGGAATCTAGTTATGTCTTTTTCACTCATTGATTTTTCGCCGTTAGAAACCGCTTCCCTTTTAATTACGTTAAAGGTATTAATAAATTGTATCTTTTTTGACACTACATAACACAATAAATAACCTTTTTCACTTGATCTCCTTAAGCCAGCACTGCGTCACTTGAAATTGATTTATTTCTCTCAAGAAAAATAGTTTAAAACAGAGTCCGTTGTTTAACCCTAAATTCACCTTTAACCCGTTTAGCAGGTTCCCAGCTTTTTCTCACACAACTAGGGTAATCCCCAAAGTCGTCCAGCAATCGCCGCAAAAACATCAATGTTTTGCAATCTGCCATGTACCCAGTGCCGCAGTCGCCATAATAGTTCTTAACTTCTTCGATTTCTCGGTCCCGCTCAACCTTTGCGATTACTGATGCTGCAGAAACCACCACATATGTTATATCTGCTTTGTGCTCAGAAATTATTCGTGCCTTAAACGTTAAGTATTCCTGAATGTGCATTCCGAATCGATGCTCCAATACGTCGGCTGCGTCGACATAGACCTCATCAGGTTTGAGCTCCTCAATAATTTTAGCCATGGTTTTTGCTTCTAGGCGGTTAAGCTTGTTGAGTGCCACTTTGCAGCGCACTGCTCTATCAATTAAATAAGGCCTTACTTTGATGATGTGGTGGCTATGGGTTAACCGTAAAATTTCAGGGTAAAGCGCTTCACGCTTTTTTGGGGTGAGTTTTTTGGAGTCTTTCACGCCCAGTTCGGAAAGCAGGGCAATGTTTTCAGCTGGCACGGCGATGCCTGCAACAACAAGCGGTCCCACCACACAGCCACGTCCTGCTTCGTCAACCCCCGCAATCAACATGCGTTTTTCCTCTTTTTCATTAAGGGTCTGCTTCCTATGCTATATTGCTTTTCCAAAAACCAGTTTGTCTCAAAAAAATAATATGAAGAATTAAAACAGTTTTTCTCTTCTTATCAAATAGATTAAATTCTAATTAGGAGCCGTAACGCCGCTTACGATGTTGAAAAACCCTAATTGCTCTAAGCAGATCGATTCTGCGGAAATCAGGCCAGTAAACATCCAAAAAAAACAATTCACTATACGCCGCCTGCCAAAGCAGAAAACCACTTAGACGCTCTTCACCTGAAGTACGGATAATCATATCAGGATCCTGCTTTGTCATATGCGAAGTATAGAGGTATTTTTCAAAAACTTTTTCACTTATATCGTCGATTTCTATTTTCCCGTCTTTAACTTTTTTAGCTATGGTTTTAGTTGCATCAACAATTTCCGCTCGTCCACCATAAGCAAACGCAAAGTTCCAGAAGTAATTGCCATAGTCGGTCGTGGCTTTTTCCAGTTTAGTAATGATCTCTTGTAAGTCCTCAGGCAACAAATTTACTCTGCCAATTACTTTAACATGTATCTTGTCCCTATGAACTCGAGGGTCATCTAAGAGTTTTAAGAAACGCGCTTTGGCTAACTCCATAATCTGGGTTACTTCCTCAGAACGGCGAGTAAAGTTTTCAGTTGAGAAAGTGTATAGCGTCACGTTTTTAACGCCGATCGAGTGGCACCAATCCAGAAGCTGCTCCACCGTGTCAGCGCCTTCCCCATGCCCCCATTTGTCTTTAATCAGTAATGGATGCGTAACCTGCTGCTCATTTGCCCAGCGGCGGTTCCCATCCAAAATGATAGCGATGTGTTCGGGGGTTATGCCCGTTTTGACTTGCCCCCAAAGCCACGCTTCGTAGAGCCGGTAGATACCAAGTACGGAGAGAATTCTTTTAAGCAATATTGGATCCTCGTGAACTGACGCCGTTGTGGCGATGAATAAACTTAATCCTTTTAAGGTTCAATTAAAGCTTACCCCAAAAACCTAACAAAAAAGCCAAAAAGACATTTCTTATTAGAGTTCTTCAAGATTTTTCTTCATCTAGCTCTTCACTATTTTTATTTTTGAAAAAGTCTCTTGTTGAACGGTTAACAATGTAAATCAGTAGCACAGAGGCAACGCCGATCAAGATGCCAACTATTATCGTGAATAGGAAATCGGCAAAGGCAGGGTTCTCTAAACCAACTACCGATGTATCAGGGCTGAGCGGATTGTAGATTATATTTGCTGTTGCGTCCAAAATCCATCGGAACCAAGCGACAGAAATAATCAATGCGATGTTACGTAGCAATCGTGAGTCTCGTTCAAAGTAGAGTCTTACACTTCTGCCCAAAAGTACAATGCATACGCCTACGATTAGAAGTTCCTGAATACCTTTTATGAAGAAAGTAGCGATTTTAGGAGCTATGCTAAGCCATCCGCCGAGGTCTGAGGGGTAAGGCTGTGCATTCACTGCAACACTGGTAATACCCAAATAGATGCTGATTGCAATGCAGAGGATACCCGCTATGACTGTGTAGTTGGAAATCTGAATGGGCAACGCAGGCGGTTCATAATCTCTAGCCCAACGGTAAAAGTCCTTGGTGGCACGGTCCACCCCAAAACCCTTTAAAAGCAGAAAACCGCCAATAACAATTAGTATGGCTATACCAAAAAAGTACAGTGCTCCTTTGTAGATGCCCAAATTGTCAATAGCCCACAAAACTCCAAAGATCAAAACTAAAATGCCGGGCAACCCCAACGCTATGCGAGCGTAGCGTGGGTTATCCACTAGTAACCGCATGTATTTGGTGAAGACCGCAGCGGTTTCTTCGATGGATTCGCTGTGTTTAATGACTATGCGACGCACTGATGAAACAGGCACTCTTGACTCTACCAGCGGTAGAACTGCTTCGTCAGAGAACCCATCTGAAACCAGAATAACTTCGTTAGCAGTAAATGATTCTAGAATACTGTTAAGTTCAGCGACGAGTTTGCGGTCTGCACTCACTCCGCCTAAATCTGAACCACTGATTGTCGCGATTTCAAAGATTTCTTCAGGCTGTTTGCTTTTGTTGAGTCTATCGTAGAGTCCAACAGCTTCAAACATTGCGTTTGCGTCGGGTTCCTCAGAATCTTTAAGCGCTAATGCAACGGCGCCATCCAGATTGGCTGTTCTACCCAGAAGCGGCGTTTTAAGAGACGTTTTCGTCTCTATGTCGCCGTCTCTGTCCACGCAAAGAATTAGGATACGCTTTTGCGTCTGCCCCTGCGTTTCCTTTTTAGCCATTCCAAATCTCTATCTCTTTAATACAGCCTCTTAACTTTAAGCTTGCCCTTCTGTGTCATCGACTTCACCGTCTCCAAGCATCATTGCGAACTCGTCCCAGCTGACCTTTTCGCCTCGAGAAAGTTTCTCTTTTGCTTCAGACCCGATTTTCTGTTTCATAGCTTGCTCTTTAACAGTGCGTTCCGCTTGCTCCTGTTTGCGCTTTTCGTCCTCGACTTTTCGTCTGGATTCATCTTCTCTTCTTCGGGTCTGGTATTGTTCCCGTATGCCTTGGCGTATGCCTGTGGATTGCGCGATTAAAACGCGGATTTGGTCGTAAGCTGCGTTATTTTGCTCTTTAGCCTTAATGAATGATTGATGAAGACTGTCTGCTTCAGTGCGGTCCCGCTTCATAGCGTTGATTTTTTCAATCATAACAGCATGTAAGTCTTGGCTTTTCTTAGCTAAGTCCGTAAGTTCCTTGTGGAATTCGTCAGCTTGGACATCAAAAGTTTTGCGGTGTTCAATGAGGTCCTTAATTTTTTTGCGTTGCACAGCAATTTTCTTGTAGCCACTAAGCTGAATCTCTAACTCTTTAACGTTGTCGATGAGCTTCTTCTCTTCTTTTAAATCCATAGACGTAGTAGCGATTTTCCACTCGATGGCTTCAAGTTCCTGCTTGAGGTTCCGTTGGCTGATACGGGGTAGATTCTTCTTAAGACCTTCGATTTTCTCGTTAAGTGCATTCACTTCACTCATAATGGGTGTTACGTTAACTCGGACGGCATCACGTTGCTGTTTTAGCAGTCTGACTTTCTCGTTTAGTGCATCCCGTTCGACTTTAAGCTGGTTAATTTCCTCGCGGGTTTTGCGCACCTTCTCATGAAGTTCGTCTCTTTTTTCAATATACTTCTTGATTTGAGCGTTTGCTTCACGTGTTTGCTCTTTGAGTTTATCAATCTGGGTATTGATGTTTGAAATTTGGCTCGGAGTTTGTTTCTCGACGGTCAAGAGTCAGCCTTCTGAAGTGAATGGTATTCACCTACGATGTAACAATCGAATTTATAATAGTTACCTAAAATGACTCGATAATACCCATAGAATATGGCTCATCAACTATTATACTCTTAAATATGTGCGTTCACCATTTTTGGGTTAAAGTGGACAATATGAGTTTCAACTATGACGACTTGCTCAAACGCGCCTGTGACCAGATGCCCGAAGTACAAACAAAGCGTGAACGCCTTGAGTTACCCCGCATAATGATTCAAACTGTAGGCATGCGCACAGTAATCAACAACTTTAAAGATATATCTGACTCCCTTGACCGTGACCCTCAACACCTTCTAAAATTCTTAACCCGCGAAATGGCTACCGCCGCAACATTCCATGACAACCGCGCCATATTTCAAGGTAAATTCCGAGTCGATAGCTTCGAACGCCTTCTCCAACGATACATGGAAGGCTATGTAGTATGCCCTGTATGTAAACGTCCCGACACAAAACTTAACAGAGAAAAACGTCTAGCATTTCTAATCTGTAATGCCTGCGGTGCAAAATCAGCCATCAAACAGCTCTAAGGCTGAATCTTAGTGGAAGTCTACCTGAACATCAGGAAAGTCGGCGAAAACATCGTATTAGCAGTTTGCGACTGCGATCTTCTAGGGAAGACGCTTCGGGAAGGCAAAATAGTCTTCCATATAAAAGATGAATTCTATAAGGGCAAAAAAACCACAGTAGACGAAGCCGTCGGGTTGATTGGCAACTGTACTATTGTGAATTTGGTGGGTAAAGCTTGTGTGGACATGGCCATTAAAGAGGGCTATGTGCACCCAGAGGCTGTTATAAATATTGAGGGTGTACCCCATGCCCAGATAATGAAATTTTAACCATGCTTTTGGACAAATAGTAAAACTTTTTTTTACTTTCGCTTTCTGAGGAGTTTAACTTACGCCCATATCGCAAACATAGTCAAATCCAGCATTAATGAGTTGTAGAGCTTCTGTTTCAATTCTTGTAACTTTAGCGTGGTATTCATCGCCACTTCTTGAGTAACATGCTATCTCTAAAATCGATGTAGATGAGAGTGTTCTTGACATCAGTGTGTCCTAGGAATTTCATGACGTAGAAGCTGTCTCTTGTTTGATGGTAGAGTTGAGTTGCTTTCCAGTACCTAAAGGTGTGATAATGTATCTTAAGCAGTCTTGGGTTTCGTAGTTTTTCTGATTCTTCGTCTGGGATGTGCACGTAAGGCTTTTTGTCGTTTCAGTAGGCGCATGTGTAGTTTGGGGTCTTCATGTCCTTTCTGAGGTTTAGGACTGCATGTGAATATGTATTGGTTGACTTTTGGTAAGTTCTGTAGCATTTCTACAAGTTGTGCTGAGATTTTGAAGATTCTGGGTTTGCTATTCTTCTCTGAGTGATTGCATAATAAAGTTCGGCATTCAACATCCAAGTCAGTCCATTCGAGTTGCCATGCTTCCCCGAGTCTCATAGCGGCTTCTTTGAGTAGTCTAAGCAAGGTTGAGGTTTTTCGGTTGCAGTTGGCGATTAGCGCATCTAATCCGGATTCAAGTGGGCAGAAAGGCATAGGTTCGCTTTGTTTATAGTTGGCATTATCCATGTTAAACCATTGGCTTTGCAGAA
The DNA here is from genome assembly GCA_963810275.1 of uncultured archaeon. Lineage (GTDB taxonomy): Archaea > Thermoproteota > Bathyarchaeia > Bathyarchaeales > Bathycorpusculaceae > Bathycorpusculum. The sequence continues at coordinate 107,359 of CAWENF010000017.1, read as the reverse complement.
TCCATCATAGGCAAGACAGAGTAGGAGCTTGTAGCTTTCTGTTCGCTCCAGTGACGCTATTGCTTTCTTTCCTTTTTTCTCCTTAAAGCTTGAACAAAAGCCTCAGCAAACCCAACTCACCCTTGCTCATTCTATTTTGTGAGACCCATACGCTGCATGAAACGCACAATTTGCTGGTACCCTTTTAGGTATTCTTTGCCTTTTTCAGTAAGTTTAAGCGTAGTTTGGTCTTCAATCAAGCCTATATCGTGAAGTTCAGAAATATATTTTTTTAATCTATCAAAGGGCACGTTGGTGCGGCCTTGGATTCGGGTTATCACTATCTTTTCGTTTTTAGCTTCGTCTTTTAGCACAGCTAACAGATCGCCATATATGTCCATTTTACTCCGATGAGTTTTGCTCATATATTGCGACTTGCTCCCTCCGAACTGCAAAAAGTTCGATATGTAACAAAAAGAAAAAGCGATAAGCCAACCAAACGAGCAGCCAAGCCTCCCCAACCCAAAATATCTGTATAACTGGAGCTCAGGAAACCTCCAAGCAATGTAATTGTCAGTAATAAAAACTGGCTTAACGCTAAGAATAGAAACCCAAGAGGAATCCAAGATGGCGTTTGATTTGGATTTGCTAAATGAATTCTAAAAGTGTGAATAATTATGTATGCCAAGATCGCTATGCTAAGAACTCGGACAAACGTCAAAGCACTTGCATAATTAGATAAAATATCTTGCGGAGTATAAATCAGAATCAAAGCAGAAGCTACAACTGCAACTACTAAGAGGCTAAGGGTTAAGTCCCATAGTAAGCGTTTTTCTGATTTCTTAGAGAAATAATACGTCACCGCAAAAAATACAAAGGCAAAAACCCGGGTGAAATGAGCAAACCAGGACAAAGCGGCATTATGAAAAAGTGGCGGAATCAATAACAATACAACAAAGGCAAAATTTAAACCAAGAACGCCAAATCCAATCGGTAACCCAAGATAGCGGCTTTGCTTTTTGAGCTGATACGGCTTTATCATAAACTTGAGCAGAACAAAGCAAGCAATTGCTGAAGCGGCTTCAATGGTGATCCTCAAGTAATTATAGTCCATACAGCAAATTTGTTGTCTAATTTGTTTAATATTTGCTATCTCTTTCTTGTTTATTTCTGCATTTTGTTTCTCAAACAAGCACTGTTTTTTAACATATTTTTGTGTGCACGCAAAGTGAACGATATATTTGTTTATTTTCTATATATTTTTAATGAATGAATCATTATCTTTACACATTACCTTGCATGCACGCAATGTCCGTGATACTTATCTATAAAAATAACAAACTTTCATAGTAAGGAGTAAGAAAAAATTGCAATATTCAAAACAAATTATGGCTATTGCCATAGTGGCTATTCTATCTTTCTCAGCTTTCTTTGGATACGCAACAGCACAAACTGAAGAAAAAAGAGTAACATATGCCTACATTGGAGCAACCCCTAACCCAGTAGGTGTAAACCAAGAAACCCTACTCCACATAGGCATAACACAGCAGTACATGAGCATTTATGACGGTTGGAAGGGGCTAACCGTTACTGTGACAGATCCAGATGGTAGCGAAACAACTTTAGGTCCTTTTAACACAGACCCAACAGGCGGTCTAGGAAGCATATTTATACCCACAAAAGTCGGCAACTATACCTTCCAAACCCACTTCCCAGAACAAATAAACGATGTAGCTATTCCACCTATGTTTGGCAATCCCTTACCTGAAGGAACAATTATGCTCGCTAGCGACAGCAGAATCCTGACACTAGAAGTACAAGAAGAAGCCACACCAACATACCAAGAACATGCACTACCAACAGAATACTGGAGCAGACCCATAGACTCACAACTACACAGTTGGACCCAAGTTGCAGGCAACTGGCAAAGAACCCCCGACAACCTCGTGACACAAGGCAACCTTGATGCACCCGAAACAGCACACATTCTTTGGGCAAAACAACTCGATTTCGGCGGTCTCGTAGGACCAGAGACAACTGACAAATCCTTCACCACTGGAGACGCATACCAAGGACACTTTGCTGATTCCGTCATCATGAACGGAGTTCTCTATTACAACACCTACCCCGCAGACAGCGGCAAAGGACATTATCCAGTTCAGCAAATAAGAGCAGTTGACCTTCGCACAGGCGAAGAACTCTGGACAAAGAACAATACTCGCCTATCATTTGGACAACTAATGTATGTCGACACCATGAACATGCACGGAGCTTACCCATACCTTTGGTCAACCTCAGGCAGCACCTGGACTGCTTATGATGCCATCAACGGCGAACTCGTCTACTCAATGACCGGTGTACCTAGAGGAGTAACCGTAATTGGCCCCAACAACGAAATTCTCATCTACACAGTTGACAGAAACGGCTGGATGACCTGCTGGAACTCAACCACAGTTGTCAACGTCGGCGATGGAACATACGAATTCGGCAGATACTGGAACCCAGGCGGCAGCAACTATGACGCATCACAAGGATACATGTGGAACGTAACTATCCCCGAAGGACTCACAGGCGCAGCTTACGCAGAAATCAACGACAAAATCGTCGCACTAAACATCATCGACCTAAAGTACGTCAATATGTGGGCACTAAACCTAAAAGACGGACAACAAGGCCAACTAATCTACAACCAAACATGGAACGCACCAAGTGACTGGTATGACGGCTACCAAACGATAAGCCGTATCTCAGGCAGCGTCAAAGACGGACTAGTCGCTGTGTGGAGCAAAGAAACCCAACAAATCTGGGGCTTTAGCACTGACACAGGCAAAAACATCTGGGGTCCAACAGCACAACAAAACTACCTCGACATGTTCGGAATGCACTCTTTGATAACTGATGGCAAACTAATAGCCCAAGGCATGAGCGGTATAATATACGCATATGAAGCCAAAACAGGACAACTACTCTGGACCTACGCAGCAGATGACCCAAACAACCAAAACCTATGGGCAAATCAATGGAACGTTAGACCGCTATTTGTGGCTGACGGAAAACTCTATATGGGCACCGCTGAACACTCTCCAGTTGACCCAAGACCAAGAGGCGCAGCATTTACTGCAGTCAACCTAACTGACGGAACAGAAATCTTCAGAGCAGACGGTCTCTTTAGACAAACAGAATGGGGCGGCAGAGCAGTCATCGGCGACAGCATCATCGCAACCATGGACACCTATGATCAACGCATCTACGCCATAGGCAAAGGCCCAACAGCAATAACAGTAAACGCACCCGATATCTCAGTAGAATACGGAAAAACAGTAGTTATCAAAGGATCCATAACCGACATTTCCGCTGGCACAAACGACAACACCATTGCAGCCCGATTCCCCAATGGAGTACCCGCAGTCTCTGACGACTCCCAGACTCCATGGATGCTTTATGTCTACAAAAACTTTGAAAGACCAACAAACGCAACAGGCGTTCCCGTAGAATTAAGCGTTGTAGACTCAAACGGCAACTACCGCACAATCGGTACCACAACAAGCGATGCAGACGGATTCTTCAGCTTTAACTGGAAACCAGACATCGAAGGCCAATACACTCTGTATGCATCATTTGGCGGAAGCAAGGCCTACTGGCCCTCACATGCCGTAACATGCTTTGCAGTCGATCCAGCGGCAGCAACACCAGCACCTCAAGAACAACAAGTAGTGTCATCAGCTGACCAGTATATTCTACCCGGAATCATAGGCATACTAGTGGCAATCATTGCAGTCGGTATAGGGCTTGCATTGCTCGTTACAAGAAAACGACAGTAAATGTGAAAACATGCAAACAATTTCCCCTCCCTTTTTTAGGACAATGAATTCAAAGTTGGGGCTGAGAGGGCTTCTGTTAATGTATATTTGCAAGTGTTGCTCTCATTCTTTCCTTTTTCTCCTTAAATCTTGCACAGAAGCCTCAGTAAACCCTTCTAAATAGCATTATCTCAATTCTATTAATGTCTGTAGGATTAGTGTTCATGCTGATTTCGAAAGTGAAGATTCCTGACTGATGCTATGGCTGCTTTGGTATGCTCAGTAGTCTTCCAACAAGTTCTTCAGGGAAATTTATGTTTAATGGAATCATAGGATAATTAAATTGGTCAACTTTTCAGTTCTTCCTTTTTTATACTGTAAATTTGCAATCGTTATTTTTCTTTTAATGACAGGTGATTGAGTTGATGGTTGAATCAGACAGTTACGGTACTCAGCTTATGGGCATCCGTGTTCCAAAAAAATTGTTAAGAGCCTTTGACGAAAACTGTGTCCCCCCATGGGTCCACCCGGGCAGAAGTGTTTCGGAACATCATTGAGAACACAGTTGAGAATAGCGATGGCAAAGTGGTGGTTGAAACAACCTTAACCGACCTGTAGAGAAAGCGCTTTAAGGTCATACAGAAAGAGAATGCCCTTTGCTCTTCGCTTCGTTCCAGTTATTTGAAAGGACAAAAAGAGTCTGTGCAAACTGAGGTTTATCAGGTATTAAAGATGTCTGTAAAAGACTTGGCTGTGGTGACGGCTTTGTGGCTAATATCGAAGCGGTACTTGAAAAGCTAAAAAAGAGAGGAAGATAGATTTGATTTGTCTTCACCTTTATGAATGCTTTCTTGTGACAAGCAATGCGAGCACTATACCGACTACTACGATTGCCACTAGTATGCCTATGATTCCTGGTAGAATATACTGGTCATCTGATGACCCGACTTGTTGTCCTTGAGGCGATGGTGTTGCTGATACTGGATCTATGTTAAATGCTGTAACTGCATGCGATGGATAATATGAGCTACTTCCTTCGAAAGATGCGTAAATTATGTATTTGCCTTCAATGTCAGGTTGCCATGTGAAACTGTAGAATCCATCTGAGTCACTTGTGGTCGTTCCAATAGTTCTATAGTTGCCGTTTGCATCTAATACGCTTAAGGTAATGTCAACACCTTGCGCATTTGGTCTTTCTGTTTGTTGATAAACGTATTTCATCCAGTCTGCCATACTTGCATCAGATACCGCTGGAACACCGTCTGGGAATCTTAGTTGAATTTCTTTTTGTGTAATACCAGGTGAGACGTCTGTAATTGAACCTCTTATTGTTATCGTGTTAGCCATTGTTATACCAGTTGATGGTGCATCAATGTTTATTGCGCTTGGACCTTTACCTATTGCGTATATTTGCATGTCGTATGTGTTCATGGCTGCAATGATACTGTCGCCAATTATTGGGTATCCACCCCAGTGAGTTCCGCGAATAAGACCATCCGCTCTCCAAACTACATCACCTGTTGTTGCGTTAAGGCAAATCATTGGTGCGTCCACTGGAAGTGAAAGTTCATATCCGGAGTGTTCTGTGTGTACGACATAAATCATACCGTTTGCAATGAACATTGGATAAAGTGGCCATTCTGCAAACGTTGATCCTAAAGCTCTTTCATTGACTGCGGTATAGTTCCAAAGTAAGTTACCTGTCAAAGTATCGTAGCAATATAATACACCTGAATATCCTGCTGTATAATATTTGCCGTCGTAAATTTGGTTAACGGCTTTAGCTGATGTACCTCCAAGGCCCATAGTGTAGAAGTCTAAGTAACCGTGTGAATCCGATGTCCATAAGTGTTCACCTGTTTCGACGCTAAATGCATAGTCTTGTCGTGTTTCTTTTTCACTGAAAACTGCGATTCCATCTTTTGATTCGTCACTTGTTGCTTGCCATGCGATGGTTACGTTTCCTTCTTTCCAGTCTGATGGTGAATCCCATGCCTTGTTGAAAAGTAAAGTTCCTTTACCTTGCTCGTCAATGCTTATTGCCCATAATGTAACACCATTCGCTGATGCAGTTCCACCAAGAATTCGGTCATCAAGAACTGAAAAGACAGATCCAGGTAGACCCGTTGGAATAGTTACGTTCCATTCGTATCCTGCATATCCTGTTGGTGTTAATTCGTTGTTTGCTGGGGTAACCGTTGAAATTCCTGTTGCGTCAACCACTTTACCTTCAGGAACCCATTGTTGTAGGTTTGTTGTACCAATTTCTTGTCCCCCCCATAAGTCAGGAATGTTAGTTGAGTTCCAAAGGGTCATGTATCCTTTTGCAAGGTTTGTTGTGTAGACAAGCATTTCACCGTTTTCGCCGATGACTTTGTTACCTGATGGGACATTGTAGATTGAATAGATGTATTCACCCGTGAATGGATCAAATGCACATAAAGTTGTACCTGCATCTGGAATGCCTAGTGAAGCTTTTGTTTCTGAGTTTGCAGTGGCCCATAAGTATGGATATGTGCCAACAACGTTAATTGAGTTCCATTGCATTAATTGTCCTTGAGCTAAAGTCAAGTTGTTAAGTAAAGTTTTTGTCCAAAGTACTTCACCTGTGTGCATGTTGACTGCTGTGTATTCATGAATGTTTGATGGTGTTGGATAGTTGTCGTAGTACAAGTTTCCAAGCATTATGACGCTTCTCAAGAATTTGCCTTGATATGCATCTCCTATAGTGACTCTGTCTTCTGTGATTGTGCTTGTTGTTCCTTTATTGCCACCAACTAATCCTCCTCCTGTAATTGGTCTACTCCAAAGTAGGTGTGGTGATTGTGGTGCGTAATCGTTTCCGTATGCTATTCTGTTGTAAGTGTTAGCTGAGTCTGATGCCATTAACCAGTTTCCGCCAATGACTTGCCATGCTTGGTATTGATTGTTTATTGGTCTTGACCAGTATTCATTTGGTAACGGTTGATAAATAGGGCTTTGAATTGGTTCTGATTGTACAACTAATTCCACTTTTTCACTGGAACTTGCTAACATTATAGTTCCCTTTGCAATGACAGTGCCAAAAGAATTGATGTCTGCAGGATTAGCTTGTTCTGGGAAGAACGATTGTAAAATGTATGTTCCTTCCATGTCCGGTGTGAAGCTTGTTGATGTTCCACCAGTTGAATCAGTTTCAAATGGACCTAAAGTTGTTTCATGTCCGTCGGGTGCTGTAATAACTAATGTAAGTCCTGTCCAACTGTATTGATCGGCTGCTAATTGAGTAGTTATGCCTAATCGGATTAAAACTTCTTGTCCTACTCCGATTGGGTTTGGTGTTGCGCCAACAAATGCGTAAGTTTTTAAGGTAGGTTCAGTGTCTTGTGCATTAATTGCCGGAATAATAGTTGATACTGATAGTACAGATAGCAATGTTATTGTTAGTATCGCAAATATTTTATTGTCTTTTGATACCTTCATTTTTTTCTTGTCCTTTTTTTATATATATAAATATACTTTTTAATAGAAGCTATTTAATAGCAAGCAATGTATTAGTAATACATACAAGCCTTAGCAATTGTAGAGTTTAAGCCGCTAACTAAATTGATCTAATTAGCTTTTAAAATTAGGGCGATTGTAATGTCGATTCAGTCTTCGGAAAAAGATAAACTGGAGGTTGATGTCTTGCTGAATTTAGGTTGTTCAAATTCTCAAGCCAGGGTCTATTTGGTTCTAGTTCGCATAGGAACTTCGCCCATCTCAGCAATTTCAAAATTTACAGGAATTTGCAGAGAAAATTTGTATAAAATTGTTGAATCACTGATAAAGAAAGGACTTATTGTAAAAGAATTAGGCATTCCCTGCAAATATCGTGCTGTATCACCCGCAGAGGCACTCCCTGTTTTGCTTCAGCAAAAACAAATTCAAATTGCTCAACTTAAATCAAAAACCCAAACAATTATTGAGGCATTAAACGACAGAGAAAATAAAATAGAGACCACAAATAAAAACTCAGAGTTTATAACTATTTCAGGAAGGAATCAGATTATTAAGAGATTACAAATTGGATTGCAAAATACAAAATTTAGCTTGGAAGCTATTACTTCCAAAAAGAGATTTTCAACCGCAATTACTGAATTATCAGAAAGCTTAAAGCAAGCTCTAAAAAGAGGAGTTAAAATTAGATTCGTTACAGAAAAATACTTTCCTGAACAAGAAACTTTAGCAATTATTAATGATCTTTCAAAAAATCCTAATTTTCAAGTAAGATTTTTCTCAGAAGAAATCCCTGCAATCGTGGCCTTATTCGATGAAAAACATGTACACATTTCACTCTCATCTACCGCACCGCTCCCAGAGGCGGAGGCCCTATGGTCAAATAATGCTTGTATTGTAGTAATAACAAAGGCCTATTTTGAACAAAAATGGGCAGCGTCTGCTCTGCTTGATTTTAAGGAAAAAGAAATAACACTTAATTAATATCATCCTTTTGCGTGTGTTCAAACCCTGCCCTCGACACCACAATTGTAACTTGGCATTAGGCTGCCCTCTTTACGATTAAAATTACAATAGCCCCTATCTACCCCCTTACAACATATTTTGGGATGTTATCTAAAGAAAGAAAAGGGATTGTTGGGTGACGCTAAGAACGTATCATTTTTTCGATAATTTGCCTAAATAGTCAAATTCTAAACCTTTATTTGATATGATTTTTTTAAAAACGGTTTGTTTTAGCGTTTTCGTTTCTGTGTATTATGCTTTTGTTAGAATCATTATTTCCGCTTCCTATGGTATGATATACCGTTAGGTTCAGCTTGTACAAATTTCTAACTGGTTTCCATTATGCGCGCTCTTTTAGGTACAAAGAAAATGATTCGAAAATTAAACGTTGAAAATTTTGGTGCGCTCTTAAAAAGTCAATTGAGGTAATTCAAACAATTTGAGATTATGGAATTTCCGGATGAAAGACTTAAGATATAGCTGGAATCAACGACGGTAAAGCCTGTAATTAATGCACAATGAGGAATTAAATGTCGTTTTAACCCCAAAAATATCAAGGGTCTTCTATTAAATGATTGTTTTTTGAATTCATATGCCTTATAAAGCAAATTAACATAAGTTGCTGAATGGAAGGGCACCTCTCAGTGGAAGCAGACGACAAACTAATACAAACAAAAAAACTCTATAATTTAATTGCTGATAATGTCAGTGATGTTATTTGGACTATGGATTTAGATGGGCGTTTCACCTTTGTTAGTCCTTCAGTTTTTCAGCTTCGAGGCTACACCCCTGAAGAGGTGATGCAACAATCTATCACTGAAGCGTTAAGTCCCAACTCCGCTCAAGTAGTCAGTGAAGCACTTCAAAAATACCATGTAGATGGACTTATACCAGAATCAACATTTTTTGAACTAGAGCAAACTCGCAAGGACGGCTCTACTGTTTGGACAGAAGTCAACGTATCCATTATTAGAAACAAAGAAGGAGAGCCTAACGGTTTTCTAGGCGTTAGCAGAGATATAACTGAACGCAAGAAAGTCGAAGACATAAACAAGAAAGTGCAGCGCGAATTAGAGACGCTTGCCAATGAGCGTAAATTACTCTTAGAGTGCACTACTTCTTTACTTAAGAGCAAGCCATTCGAGGAGACAGCGCGACAGATTTTTGATGCATGCAAAAAAATAACTGGTGCGACAGCGGGCTACGTGGCTATGTTGTCTGAGAATGGCTCTGAAAATAAAGTGCTATATCTTGATTCAGGCGGCATGAGGTGTAAAAAATTGGATGAAAACTTGCCAATGCCTATTCGCGAATTAAGAGAAACCGCTTATCGGCTAGGTAAGTCTGTTTATGAGAATAATTTTATGAAAAGTGAATGGTTAAAGTTAATGCCAAAGGGTCATGTTCCTCTTTCAAACATAATGTTTTCACCCATAACAGTTGAACACAGAGTCGTTGGATTGATTGGGTTAGCAAATAAGCCTTCAGATTTCTCTGAAAGAGATGCATTCATGACTACGTCCTTTGGGAACTATGCGGCTATCGCTTTAAAGAATAGCTTGAACACCCAAAACCTTAAAGAAAAAAGAAAGCAACTTCAAGAAACTGGGGCTCGCTATCGCACTCTTTTCAATCAAGCACCATTGGGCATATTGCTTGTGGATCCCCAAACAAATGAGATCAAGGAATTTAACAACATAGCTAACGAGCAACTTGGATATACCCGAGATGAATTTGCCAAACTGAAAATAAAAGACATCGAAGCAAAAGAAACCCCTGAAGAAGTCATTGCCCACACATTACACATGCTACGCGAAGGCGGAGAAGAATTTGAGACCACGCACAGAAACAAGAACGGTCAAATCAGAAACGTCCTGGTAAACACAAACTCCGTCACATTATCAGGGAAAACCTACCTGCAATGCATATTTCATGATATAACCGAAATAAGAACAATTCAAGAAGATTTAATTAAAAGTGAAAAGCGTGCTAATGCTATTGTTGAGAATGCACTTATTGGCATTGCAACATCAAATCAACATAGGAATTTTTTAACAGCGAACCAAGCATTCTGCAAGACATTAGGTTACACTCAAGAGGAACTTAGAAAATTAACATTCAAAGAAATCACCCATCCTGAAGATGTCAAAGAAAGTTTAGCTGAAATGCAAGCCTTAGAAGAAGGGTTAAAAGATTTCTTTGTGCAAGAGAAACGTTACATCAAAAAAGATGGAACAATAATCAACGGAAGAGCCATGATCAATTCAATACGTGATGCAAATGGTAAACCTGTCCTTTTTATTGCTGAACTCGAAGACATAACTGAGCGTAAGAAAAAAGACCTTGAATTATTAACTGAACGAAACAAGCTGGAAGCTGTAACTCAGAGCATTGGCGCAGGCTTTGTTGTTATAAGCAGGGACTACCGCGTTCTTTGGGCAAACAAGTTCCTTAATGATAACTTGAAAAACTTGAAAGGAAACTTCTGCTATCAGGCTCTAAATCATCTGAACTCTATCTGTCCTGATTGCAGTGTTAAGAAAGTTTTCGAAGGCGCTCCTATTCATCAACATGAATTTAGAACAATTAACGCAAAAGGCGAAACTGTTTGGCTCCAATTGATAGCTACTCCACTCAAAGATGACAAAGGAAATGTGGTTGCGGCGGTAGAGGCTTCTATAGATATAACTGAGAAAAAGAAACTTGAAAATGAGCTTGTAAATTACTCGATGAAGTTGGAAGATTTAGTCAATGAAAGAACAGATCGACTTCATGATGCTCAGCAACAGCTAGTTAAGGCAGAACGTTTAGCTGCCATTGGGGAGTTAGCTACTATGGTTGCTCATGACCTTCGTAATCCACTTGCAGGCATTAGGAATGCAGCATATTTCCTAAAGAAAAAGGGTGATCACATATCATTTGAGCTATCCCAAGAAATGTTAAATGCAATTGATGATGGTGTCCTACGTTCAAATAAGATTATTAACGATTTGTTGGACTATTCACGAGATGTTCACTTAGAGCGACAGGAATGCACACCCCGACAATTGGTGTCTGGTACTTTATCAACGCTGCAGATTCCAGAGAGAATAAAAATAGTAAATACGGTGCTAAACATTCCAAATATACAAGTCGATCCTTTTAAGCTTCAAAGAGTATTTTCAAACATAATTAAAAACGCTATAGACGCTATACCGGAGGATGGCACAGTTAATATTAACAGTCGAATAAGAGATGCAGTTATCGAAATTTCATTCCAGGACACCGGATGTGGCATCCCCGAGGAAATTTTGCCCAAATTATTTACTCCACTGGTCACTACCAAAGCTCAGGGCATGGGATTTGGCTTAGCTATATGTAAACGCATAGTCGAAGCCCACCATGGATCTATAACGGTTAAAACAATCAAAGGCCAAGGCACAACCTTCACTGTTTCTTTACCTATCAAAATGAAAGAGGTTATTGAGCTGGATGACACTTGGACACAAATTTCAAAACCCGCATAGTCAAGCGTTTTTCCGCTTATATTAATAGAGAATCAATACAAAAAAGTACTAAGAATGAGGGAAAAAATCGAAGACCTATAATGCCAAGTAGTCTGAACCGCCGCCTTCAACCTTATATTTATTGAACATCCTGAAAAGTCAGAGAATTTTCGTCACATAAATCTGTTTTTCCTGTAAGAGGATTATTAACAACCCTTTTATTTATTCCGTCCGCTTTCAAATGTGATAGAATTTTTCGCGTCCATCCAAACCACATGGTTTAAAAAAATTATTAAATAACCGATCTCTAATAGGATATTGTGGCTTTAAAATGGTAAAATTGTTAGAAACTGTAGGAAAAATAGTATTTGCAGGCGAATCTGCAGTAGGAAAAGTGACCGACATTCTCTTTGATCCTTGTGATATTGAAAATCACTCATTTGGAGTTAGAATTAAACAATAAGGCAACCAAGGAATTGTTTGGCGCAAAACAGGCTTTTAAAAACAATTTGGCTGTTTCTGCGCTCAAAGAAGGCGAACAAGCTTTCTCAAATAGAGGCATAGAACTCAAAGTCTCAATGGGACAACTAAACATATACCTAAGACCAACGTAATTTTTTCAACATTTTTTCTTTTAATTTGTTTAATGACCGTTGGAAAAATATGTAGATTGTCCTCCTTTAGGGCAATAGATTTATTGTTTCTATTGCTAATTATGGGGCGGGAGTTATTTCTTATGGGTAATTTTGTTTGTAGAACGTTATATTTTGAGAAGCTCGGACCGGAAAATACCAAAGAAACCTTTGAGTTGGCTAAAGAGCGAGCCAAAGAACTCGGTATCAAAAACATAGTTGTGGCCTCATCGAGCGGCGAAACGGGCGTGTTGGCGTTAGATTTTTTTGGTGATTTCAATTTGGTGGTGGTTCGTTATGTTAATGGTTTTTCTGAGCCGGATGTTCAGCAGTTTAGTGAGGAGAATCGTGTGATTATTGAGCGTGGCGGCGGTAGGATCGTTACTGCTGCGCATGCATTGGGCGGTTTTGGACGTGCGGTTAAAAACAAGTTTAACACTGTTGAAGTTGATGGGGTGGTTGCTGACGTTCTTCGGCTTTTTGGTCGAGGTGTAAAGGTAGCTTGCGAGATTTCTTGTATGGCAGTTGATGCTGGCTTGATTCGCACAGACGAGGATGTAGTTGCGATAGGCGGCAGCGGACATGGAGCGGATGCCGCTTTAGTTTTGAAACCTACTAACACTCACACATTTTTCAATTTGGCAATACGGGAGATAATATGTAAACCACACATGTAATACAATCAGATACTTATCGTGCCTCCCATGGTAGCAGTAACATTAGGGATTTTTCGACTATAAAGAAAGCGCTTAATAAGTAGATTAGATTTGTTTTGCTAAACTATTTCTACTGTATCCTATCCATTGTGCTTGTTGCACCCAAATGAAACTACAGTTTAGTAAACAATCCAGTTTAACAACGTTTGATGTCTCAAATAAATGGTAGGTCAAGCATGCAGTAAACGGCAGATAGTATTTTTTTCGTTGACTTAAACAGACATTAGACGTGAATACACTTAAATTTGCCTCGTAATTCATGCATAAAAGACACCAAAATGCCATATGCCATTCAAACCCATCAGTTAACCAAAGCCTACGGCAACCTAAAAGCAGTAGACAGCCTCAACATCGCTGTTGAAGGAGGTGAAGTCTTTGGTTTGTTGGGACCTAACGGCGCAGGCAAAACCACAACAGTATCAATGCTCTGCACAATTCTAAAACCCACCTCAGGCACCGCAACCATAAACGGCTTTGACCTTGTGCGTGAACCTGCAAAAGTGCGCAAATCCATCGGCATAGTCTTTCAAGACCCAAGCGTAGACGATCGATTAACAGGCAGAGAAAACCTCACAATGCATGCAAACCTGTTTGGAGTACCAACCTCAGAGCAGAGCGACCGAATAAACCGCATTCTAAAACTCGTCGAGCTTGAAGACAGAGCAAACGATTTGCTTCGCACATACTCAGGCGGTATGCGTCGTAGGTTAGAGTTGGGTAGAGGTCTTTTGCATTACCCTAAGGTGCTGTTTCTTGACGAGCCCACAGTAGGGTTGGACCCTCAGACCCGGGATCACATCTGGAAATACATCCGCGAACTAAAAGAAGCCCACGACATAACCGTCGTGTTAACAACACACTACATGGATGAAGCCGACCGCTTAAGCGACCGCATCGCTATAATGGATCACGGCAAAATCGTGGTTCTGGATACGCCGCCTAAGCTCAAAGAAACCTTGGAAGGCGACGTCATCGTGGTGCGTGCCAACAACCTCAAAGCGCTCGCGGAGTTAGTTTCAAAATGGCTGGGCTTCAATAAAACCCGCATAGTTGACGATACCTTAGAGATTACTGTTCCAAGTGGCAAAGCAGCCATGCCCCGCATCATGGAAATTGCATCACAGAACAGCGTCTACGTAGAGTCCCTGTTGTGCCGTGAACCCAACCTCGAAGACGTATTCTTGCATTACACTGGGCGATCCATCCGTTCTGACAATACCAAAGAGCTGCACGGTTTTGCTGCGGTACAAAGGAGAGCTATACGGTGACTGAGTTAAACGCTCTCTACACGTTGTGGTTGCGGGAAATCAAGCGATTCACACGTGACCGCGCCCGCGTTGTCATAAGCTTTGTGCAGCCGCTTTTGTGGCTGGTTGTTTTCGCCGCAGGCTTCGGAGCTCGCCTTCTCATACCAGACATCGGTTATCAGCAATACCTGTTTCCTGGCATAATCGGGCAGACGCTGCTGTTTACGGCGATGTTTATGGGAATAAGCGTGATTTGGGATAAAGAATTTGGCTTCATGAAAGAAGTCCTTGTCTCCCCCGTGTCGCGCTTCACTATATTCATAGGTAAAATGCTTGGAGACAGCACCGCCGCCATTCTGCAAGGCATAATCGTGTTTGCCTTCGGCTTTCTGCTAGGAATACCCTTTGATCCCTTGACGCTTTTAGCTGCTTTACCCATAATGCTGCTTATCACCGTGGGTCTGGTGAGCGTAGGCTTGATTATAGCAAGCTTCATGGGCAGCTTGGAAAACTTTGGTGCCATTCAAACCTTCATTAATTTACCAATATTTTTCCTAAGCGGAGCTTTGTTCCCAGTTACAGGCGAAGGCACGCCGCAGTGGATGCAGATGGCCTCCAGTTTTGATCCGCTTACCTACGGCGTGGACGCATTGCGTACAGTGATTTTGGGTCCTGCTTGGACGCCAATTCATCCTCTACTGGTTAACATTGGTGTATTGGTCGGTTTTGATTTGGCGATGATAGCTTTGGGTACTTGGGCTTTTAGCCGAATGAAGTAGAATCTAAAAAGAGAAAAACCAACAAGCTTATTCTTTGTTGGTCATTTCGTTAATTTGCTCTTCCATAGCGTGGCCGCGGCAATACACTGTTGCCTTAGTTACGCCTGGCACTGTTTTTGCTGCGCTTTTAAGGTCAGCAGCTAGTTTAAACGCTATGGGGCAAAATGGGCTTGTCGGCACAAACTCGACGGTGACTGCGCCGGGAGCGGTTTCTTTGACGCTTTGAATCATATTCATCTCTTCAAAGGTTTGCCCTGTCTCGGGATCTTGTACTTGGCCGACTTCTTTGCGCACTTTATCTTCAATGTCAGTCATAAAGTTCAACCTGTTTTTTGGTGAAAAAGATAAGAATAGGCATCGAATATAAAGTGATTGTAAACTTGGCAATTCTCATAGGTGAAGCAATTTGGCGTATGATTTGAACTGTATCTTCTGCAAGATAGTGAAAAAAGAAGTTTCCGCAAGCGTCGTCTATGAAGACGCTGAAGTGATGGCTTTCCTTGATATTCGTCCATTAAGCGTAGGGCATACCCTTGTGATTCCCAAACAGCACTACGTAGACATCTTTGATATTCCCGCTGATGTTCAAGCGAAGGCTTATGCTGTTGTGCAAAAAGTTGCTTTTGCCGTCAAGAAAGTCACTGGCGCTGACGGTATCAGCGTTATTCAGCAGAACGGAAAAGCCGCAGGACAAGACATCTTTCACCTTCACGTGCATATTATTCCTAGGTTCACTGGAAAGTCACTACCGCGGTTTAGTGATGTAAGCTTGCTGAGCGGTCGACGCTTGATGAGATGGCTAAAAAAATAAAGGCAGCTTTTTAGCTGTCTCTTTTAGGCTTTGCACATTTTAAGATCAATCGTTATAAAGTTGTAGCCGCTTGTATTGTAGAAGTGGCGTTTTGGGATGACTATAGGGTTGTTGCTTTATACAAAAAACTAAGCCAGTTTGTATGCAGCAGATTAAGCAAGTCGATTTACTTTTACAATTATGCGATCAAAAGCAATAAAACTAAATTTGGTTTATAGGCGACCGTTGTCTTATTATGCGTAAACTGGTTGAATATACATGTCTGAAAGAAATAGTAACGTAATATTTGTTGGAAACAAACCACCCATGAGCTATGTACTCGCTATCATAACAGCATTCTCAGGAGATCAAAAAGAAATCACCCTAAAAGCAAGAGGCCAAGCAATCACCACAGCAGTTGACTGCGCAGAAATCGCAAGAAACCGCTTCATAAAAGATCTCAAGGTTTCAAAGATAGGTATTGGCACTGTGGAGATGCCGCCAAGAGAAGGCGAAAATAGACCCCGCATGGTGTCGACGTTAGAAATAACTCTAACAAAAGAATAATCACCGAAAAAATAGATCTATTCCCCATCTTTATTTTTAATGCGAGTTAAGGAAGACTTTTGAGCTCAGCAGTCACAGCTCATCAACGCTTGGAGTGATTTCTAAAAAAATAAAAGTTATTAAAAGAAAAGAAAAGTGGAAAATATGCGACTTCTTCTTTTAGGCTTAGGCTTTGTAGATTTTTGGATCTAAGGTTAGGAAGTTGTTTCCGCCTGCGTGATAGAGGTGGTGTGCACGTTTGAGGTCCCAGCCTGCATCTGTCCATGCTCCTTTGTCGGCGTATGCTTCCACGATTTTGCCCACAAATATAGTGTGGTCGCCTGTTGTCATTTGTCCATCAACTTCGCATTCTAAGTGAGCTATGCATTCTGCAATGGCAGGAGCTTTGACTTTTTTGCCTGGCAACGGTGTTAAGCTACATTTTTTGAATTTATCAAAGCTTCTGCCTGATAGGTTACCGCAGGTGTAAACAGCCTGCAGAGTCTCCAAGGTGGGAATATTAACGACGAATTCGCCTGACCCCTCAATAAGACTGTGGCTATGGCGCCCCGGCGCTATGCTAACAGCGAGCAACGGCGGTACAACAGACGTAGGCATAGCCCACGCCAGAGTAGTTATGTTGGGTTTTCCACTGTTGCCAAGGCAACTGACTAGCACAGTGTGCATTGGATGGAGAAGCCGATAAGCTTGAGAAGGGTTAACCTGTGTTTTAGCTGACATTCCATTCACTAATACTGGGTGAGCCTCTGGGGTTTATTTCCTTTTTGCACCCAAATTTTTTCAGCGCCTCCAATTCTGTACGTTATTGGAATCAATTACTCATCACATAGTCGGCAGGTTCCAATTCAGGTTATTCCTTGTATATTTTTATACACAACACTTAATCGTCTTCATCCAAAAGAAGGCTACCATGTTGCTACCATTCTTGTCAACAGAAAAACCACTACAAATAACAGCATCAAGCATCGCCAAACGTAAAGCTTAGTCCTCTCAGCCCTTCATGCCACTGACAATAGCGCTTTCAACATGCACCCACACACTCTTACACACATCTCAACATACTCTCAACATAGGCAGTGTGGGCAAAAACCACTCCCCACACTAAAACACAACCAGATTAACAACCCAAAACAAAAAACAAGCTTAAACCAAACCCCAGAGTGTGGTGTGAATCTTCCGGCTCTCCACACCCACACAAAAAGAAACCATCACCCACTTTCTCAAGCATCCTGGAATAATTAGACTAGCATGCAAATAAAGAGAATATATCAATTTTGCAAACTCAAAAATAATTAACCAAAACAAAAACTAAAACGAACCTGTGTAGTGCCAACGAGTTAAAGGACGCATAAAACTGCAAATGAATATCCAAGTAGCCCTTTTGAAGTTGTCTCTCCTATGTGCCCTCTTAAAACTAAAACTATCATATCAACAAAAACAAACGATACTGGTAATAGGCGAAATCTTATTTGTCCAAAAAAGAATTGTTCAGTACGTGGTATTCATGGTTGAAAAAGATAACTATGTTCCATCTATTGCTGAAACGGAACTCAAAGAAGGTGCGATGAAACTTGTTAGAATCGAAGGTGTACCTGTACTTTTCATAAAGCAGAAAGGGAAAATCTATGTTATTGACGATCGCTGCCCACACATGGGCTGTAGATTCAGCGGAGGCAGCCTTGACGGCGACGTCGTGATTTGTCCGTGCCATGAGTGGCGTTTCAACTTAATTTCAGGCGAATACGAGGAGATGCCGGACTACAAGCTGGTTACCTATCCATTCAAGATTGTGGATGGAAAAATATGGGTTAAGCTCGACGAAGACTTCTAATCGTAGCAGCTATTGTTGGCATGCCGTGGATTGAGCCTTAAACTTGTAGGCTCTGCAGAACTCCCAAAAAGCCTCTATAGGCTTAAGCAGCGCCTTTTTCTGCCTAGCTACATACAGCTTACGAGGCTCTTGAGCTTCTGCTATGTTAACGATTTTTACCAGTCCTGCCGCTTGAGCTTTAGCCGCAGAAATAGACGAAATAATACTCACACCCCTGCATTCCGAAACCGCTGTGACCACTGATTCGGTGCTGCCCAAATCAAACGCCGCTTTCAAGCTCTCTATGGAGAGGTTATTAGCTGCAAGCAGCTTCTCAATTTCTCGTCGAGTCCCCGATGTTTCTTCTCTGCCTATAAAGGGGTATGTGGTTACCTCAAGAAGTTTGACGGTTTTTCTGCGACTCAACTCGTGTTCGCAGGATACGATAAGCACAAGTTGTTCTTCGCCGATTTGTACGAAATCGAATTTTTCTTCAAACCCAATTACCGTGCCTACCGCAGCGAGGTCTACGATGTCTGTTTGTAGGCTTTTGAGGCTTGTTAAGCTGTCCTGTGCTGTTACTTTGAATTTTATGTCAGGGTGTTTTTTTTGGAATTCGGCGATTAAGCCGGGTAGGATGTGTTCTTCGGGGATGGTGCTGGCGGCGATTTTTATGGTGCCAGAGAGGGTATGTTTGGCGGCGGAGATTTTGGCTCTTGCCTCATGGGCTTCTCTGAGTATTTTTTCGGCTGCTTCTTTTACAGTTGCGCCTGCCTCGGTGACTTCAACGCCGCTAGCGGTGCGTCTGAAAAGTTCAGCATCAAAATATTCTTCAAGCGCCGCCACATGGTGACTGACTGTACCTTGACTGGTTTTTAGTTCTTTTGCCGCTAGTGAGAAACTTTTTATCCTTGCTACTGTGAGGAATGTGTTTAGATAATCAAACCTGATTGTTTCCATGCCAACTTGGCCCTGGTAAATGAATCTATTTTTATCTTTATATGGTATTCTGTTTTTAAGCATAGACAACAATTTTATATTCGATTTTCTAATAGTACACATCAAAAAATCGTGAGCAGATTTTTATGACATCCTTTACAATAATAATTTACGACGCCCCAGTCGCCAAAGAACGCGCCTTAACCGCCCTAAGGTTTGCATGGACAGCAGACTTAGAAGGAAACAAAGTACGCATTTGGCTCTTTGAAAACGGCGTTTATCTCGCCAAAAAAGACCAAAACCCTGCCCAGGGATTAACCAACTATGGCCAAATGCTTGAAGACCTCGTCAAAGGTGGTGTTGAAGTCAAAGCCTGCGGCGTTTGCGCACAAGCAAGGGGCTTATTGGAAAGCGAACTTATTGACGGCGTTAAACTTGCAACCATCCATGACCTAGTTGAGTGGACAGCTAACAGCGATAAAGTACTTTCTTTCTAGGCGAATGCTATGAGTATCGAAAAAATCGATGTGAAAAACAAAATGTGCCCCCTGCCGGTAGCGCTTACAAAACGCAAGTTGTCCGAGTTAGAAGCTGGACAGCTTTTGGAAGTTACTGGCGAGGGCGAATTGGAGCTTGAAAATATCCAGCGCTGGGTTAAGAATAATGGTCAAGAGGTTGTTGAGGTCCAGAAGTCTGGTGCTGAGTTTAAGCTTCTGATTAAAAAACGATAATTATATCAGCTTTTTTAATTTTATTTATAATAAATTTTAATTAGGGCTTTTTCTACCCATACCTCTTAATAGTGATCTCCATGTCAGAACAATACCTCGAAATGTGGAAAAACATAGGAATCGACATCGAAAAACACAACACCCTCCTAGCTGCCCTCGGGCAATTCTACACCGACATCTACCTCTCACAAAAAAACCGACCCAAAAAAATGGATTACTTCGACTTCGTCGTCTCAGAAATCCATGGGCTCCGAATTAAAGAGTTAAACGACAAAAGAGCGCAGGGCAAAAAAGTAGTTGGAGCATTCTGCATTTATGCACCAGAAGAAATCGCAACTGCAGCAAACGCTTCGATGGTCGGCTTATGCGGAGGCGCAGACTTCTCAGTTCCCGAAGCCGAAGCAGTCATTCCCCGAAACCTCTGCCCCCTCATCAAATCCTTCTACGGCTTCAAACTCGGCAGAACATGCCCATACTTCCAGGTAAGCGACCTAGTCGTTGGGGAAACCACATGTGACGGAAAAAAGAAAGTCTACGAACTTCTAAACGAATTAATCCCCACCTACGTGCTGGAAATCCCCCATAAACCCGACACCCAAGCGGGCAAAAACTTCTGGTTCCATGAACTTGAAGCCTTCAAAGCAAAAATTGAAGAACTCACAGGCAACACCATCACTGCAGATTCGCTAAAAGCAGCAATCGAGTTAATCAACAACAAACGCAAAGCCCTCCAGCGCCTAAACAACTTCCGTGCCTACTCTCCATCTCCAATCAGCGGCTTAGACGCCCTGCTTATTTTCCAAATTAGCTTCAACGACGACCCAGCACGTTTCACAGCCAAAGTAAACGAACTCTGCGACGAACTTGAAGAACGTATCAAAAACGGCATCGGTGTAGCTCCAGCAGATGCACCAAGACTTCTGATTTCTGGTTGCCCCATGGCAATTCCCAACTGGAAAGTCCACAGCATCGCCCAAAACTTAGGCGCAACCGTCATCACAGAAGAAAGTTGCGTTGGTACACGCCTCTTCACCGACCTCGTCGAACCAAAGGGTGATAGCATAAACGACCTTCTCTGGGCACTGGTTGAGAAATACAGCAAAATCCCCTGCGCATGCTTCACGCCAAACGACCGCCGCATACAAAGCGTCACCAACCTCGCAAAGCAGTTCAAGGCAGACGGCATAATCTATTACACTCTTCAGAATTGCCACGACTACAACGTTGAAGCAGTCAAAGTGGAACGAGCACTCAAAGACGACGATTTGCCTATGCTAAAAATCGAAACCGACTACACAATGGGCGACGCACCCCAAATCCAAACCCGCATCGAGGCTTTCTTGGAAATCATTGCAGGTAAAAAGCAGGCTTAAACGCCTCTTTTTCAATTTTTTTAATACAAACTATTTATTTCTTTTAACTTCATATAACTGTTAGGTGAAAATTACAATGACTTATAGGTTAACCAAAGCTGTCCCCGTACACGGATGCAGCTGCAAATTTCCCCAGTATAAACTCGGTGACTTGCTTGACGAAGCAGGCATAACCCAGAACCTCGGGGAAGAAGTGCTTGCTGGTCCATGGGAAAACAGCAGCGTAGTAAAAATCGCCGACGGTACAGCTGTCCTTAACACGTTGGATTTCTTCACGCCTATGGTTGATGAACCCGAAATTCAGGGACGAATTGCAGGCAGCAACGTTACCAGCGACATCTACACTTTAGGCGTAACCAAAATAGCCTCGGTACTCACAATAATGGCTTTCCCAGAAGACATGCCTACAGAGTTAGCAGTCGGTATGCTAAAGGGCTTAGGTGACTTCTGTCGCGAAATGGACACCCCCATCGTGGGCGGCCACACTATTCGAAACCCATGGCCAATCATAGGCGGAGCCGCAACTGGGATAGGCGACCCTGAAAAAATCATCTACACCAAAGGCGCCAAACCAGGCGACAAACTCTTCCTTACCAAACCCTTAGGTATCGCACCTGCTATGGCTGCTTATCGTCTCAGAAAAGAAGAAGATGGCAGAGAACTCCTTGAAGGTATACCAGAAGATTTGATCGAAACTGCCATTAACCAAGCCATTACGGGCATGATAACCTCAAATAAACCCGTTGCTGAGGCGATGCAGCAGGTGTCCGTGCACGCAGCAACCGACGTCACCGGTTTCGGCTTGAAAGGGCACTCGGCGAATATGGCTGTGCTAGGAAAAGTCGACATAGTCATAGACAACCTTTACGTAATACAAGGCACACCCCAACTATCTGAGATTCTGGGTTACCCTCTGCTGACTGGAGAAGCTAAAGAAACAGCGGGCGGCATACTCATCGCTGTAGCTAAAGAAGAAGCAGACCGCTTAAGCGGCGAGTTGGATAAGCGGAGTGTTAAGCACCTGGAGGTAGGGTACGTCAAAGAGGGCGACGGCGTGGTCACGGTTCTTTCTGACGCCATAGTGACCGAAGCCTGACTCTTTTTCATTTATTTTTCAACTTAGTTTACTGAGGAAATTTTATTTTCTTATAAGCTGGCAGGCATCATAATCGAATATGCGAAGGCAACTTGAGATAGGCTTGATTAAGGTGCAGACAATACGAACCGTGATGATTTTGTCTTTACTGTTTGGAACGAATAAGCCGAAAATCTCGTCCATGTTTATTTGGTAGTTTATAACGTAGAGTTCACGGACCTATCCAAATCGATTGAATAAGTTCGTAGCTTGTACTGAGTAACTCAAAGGTTTCCATTCTTAGTTAAATTAAGCCGTCGATTGATTTTGGATTCTGGTGAAAACTTTTTAGACCAAAACCATATTGCTGCGTTCATGTTTTTTGGCGCGTTTGGAGTGTTGTCGATATGCAAGGTAGCTACTGAAAAGTAGCAAGGCGCCGAAAGCAACAGGCTGCGTAACCATCCAAGGGTCAATCATAGCTTCCAATTTTGGATCAGATTGGTTATATGTTTTTCTATAGAGCTTCGGGTTATTGATTTAGTTGTGATTTGACTAAAGGTAAAGACAAAAAGTGGGAACAAATAGTTAGAAGCCGCTGTAGAGCGCTTTAAGTGTGCCAGAAACAGCCAAAACATGCAAAGACACGCAAGCGCCAGCTACCGAAGTAATTGCAGCTAGAGACGCCCGCAGCTGCATCAAACACACAAGATTAACCCTGATAACCGCTATTTTGTGCTCCACATCGTAAGCAATCAAAGCTAACCCCGATTGGCTGGCACCCACCTCGCCGTAGAGCCTCGTCAAAGAGAACCAAACTGCATCTATCAAATCCCGCTCGACGGGAGCGCCTTCGCAGTCAAACTGCACAGCAAGGTAACGCCTCTTAATTCGCTTCACTATGGTCCAGCCTCCTTAACTATAGTTATGCCAGGGGCTACAAATTTGGGATCCAGCTTCTTGCGGTTGCGCTCCACTATAACAGAGGGGTTTGTAGAAATGGCGTCAAGCGCTTCACCTTCGCCCAGCCCAAAGAGGTAGCCTAAACTCGCCAAGTCACGAGGCATACGCATCAACGCCAACTCGGAGGCGCCGCTGGAAACAACAACAGGCACATGAAACTCCCTGGCGATGCTGACTTCTCGGCGCAGACACGCCAGCATCCGCACACGAGGCGGACCTTCAAGCACAAGCAGCGGCTTAACATCAACTTCCAATGAGGCTAAGTTGCTGCTTGCAAGTTCAGCTTCGGCGCGGTCGAAGAACCGCTTACGGTAATCGAAGCTTGTGAAATGGATTAAATCCACTCGGCGGTCTTTGGCGGCTTGGCGTGCCAGATTTTTGTTGTCACAGAAGATGCATATGACTTCGAGTTTTCGTCGGTACCTTCGTAGAAAATGCATGAGGTCTTCTTGATTTCGTGGTTTGTAGTCAGCGCGCAGAACAAAATCTAATCCTAAATCTTTGGCGGATGCTTTGAGGGCAACTGAGTGGGCTTCGTCAAATTCGTTGCTAAAGGCGATACTGACTTTACGGTACCCCAAACAAGCCGCCTTCTCAAGCATGCAATGTGTAGCTTGAGCGTCTTTTGGGTTAACCCTCAGATGTAAATCGCAAAAGCATCGTTTCATGGCAGCAACCCAGCCTGCTTAGCCAACTCCTCGATTTCATGGCTGGACTGCCCCTTAAAGTGGATTTTTACGTGAATAGGATCATTATGAGTTAGTTTTAAGTTGCCTTGGTACGCTGCTTGTTTGTCAAAACGCAGGTAAAGATTGCCTTTGTCTAGGTGCAGGGATAGGTCTTGGCTGAGTTGTTCTTTGTCAAGGGAACTCAATTCGTCGCCAAATTTTTGCATTGCCTCAGGCAACAGCTTGCGATCTTTGAGACGCATCTCTAGCATCACGATGGGGTTGGAATGGTGACCGGTTAAACTGGTTTTTTTAAAGAGAACATCTTCGCAAAGAGAAGCAGGAAAAATATTTTTTGTGGCAGCTTCAACTTTGGTTTGATCTTCAGTGGCGTGAGCAAAAACGCGTATATCCATATACTCGATAGCTCTGGTTTTTTCCCGACTTTTCTCCATGTGTGTCCCTTTTGTCTGCTTTTTATTCTATTTACCACCATTTAGAAGTTTTGTTTTTGGCATAACAAGTTTTCATTATTCAGAACCGTTAAACGTTCAATGTTGAAAAAGGTTAGTGCTTGTATTCAATAGATTTTTCCACCCTTTTTTTACTTAATATTATATATTACCTCATGACAGATGAGGATTATATGACGGTTATCTGTAATGAAGATGCAAAAATATTAACCAAAATTGGTTTAACTGCTCTTCAGGCAGAAGTGTACTTAACACTTGCCAGACTCAACAAAGCAACCATCAAAACAATATCAGCATCATCCAAAATAGATCGAGCAAACGTATATCGCGTATTAACTCGCTTAGGCGAATTAGATTTAGTTGAAAAACTGCTATCGAACCCAACTGTTTTCAAAGCGCTACCCATTAATGATGGCGTAAAAATGCTTCTAGAACGTAAAGAAAAAGAAAACGAAGAAATCAAAGCCCAAACTTTAGAGCTACTTAAAAAATACAGAAATTATCAAGAACTGCCTGTCAAAGATGTATGCGAATTCATTTTGGTTCCAGAAGGAAAATTGAGCAAACGAAAAGTTGACGAAATGGTAGAGGCAAACCAATCAACTCACGAAATTATTATTTACTGGAGCGATTTTGAAAAACAAAAAGATGATGTAACTGCCCGGTGGAGACAACTGCTACTTAAAGGCATTGAAGTAAAAATTATTGTTTATCTAAACAGCAACCGGCGACTTCCCCAAAACGTTTTAGCCCTTAAGAAATACCAAGGATTCAAAATTAAAAAAACACTCAAACCTCCTAAAGCCACGATTTCTATAATTGATGGAATTCAAGCGTTTGTTAGTGTTACTCCGATGCTTGTTTCAGGTGGGGGATTATGGCTTAATAATCCGTGTATCGTAGGGCTATTTAGGGATTATTTTTTGATGCTTTGGCGTACTTCGAGAACTCTGTAAGTCATTTTAGTTCGTACTTGGCTATTTTAGACAAGACTGCTATTGTATGGTACATACGCAATTAGTTAAAAGCAAGTATGCAAAATTTTTTTTATACGCTTAAGGAGAATAAAAAAAGTGAATAAACAAAGTTCTAAAAACAAAACCATGGCGATTTTAGTAACAACAATACTTTTGCTAAGCACAGCAATAACTTTAAACGCAATACCAACCACAAGTGCTCACACCCCCGCATGGGAAATCCCAACTTATGCATTTATCAATGCTGAACCAAACCCTGTAGGAGTGGGCCAACAAGTCATCGTAGTAGTTTGGCTAGATAAAATCCCCGATGGCGCATCAGTAACTAACAACATTCGTTTCCACAACTATAAATGCGAAATTACCGCCCCAGACGGACATGTACAAACCATTACTTGGGAAACAGTAACTGACACTACCTCGTCAGCATTCACCACCTTCACTCCCGACCAAGTAGGCGAGTACACACTCAACTTTACTTTTCCGGGACAAAAATACACTGATTACGAATACAACCCAAACTCTGCATATGTAAATGACACCTATCTGGCAAGCTCAGCTCATACAACATTGACAGTCCAAGAGGAACCCGTCTCAAGCGGAACATTTACACCTCTGCCAACTGAGTACTGGACCAGACCAATTGAAGGAGAAAACTCAAACTGGTATAATGTAGGCTCAAACTATGTTAATCCCTTTGGAGCAGCCTACAGCTTTGGATCAGTAAGATACCAACCCGACGGCACAGCACCAGACAGTGCACACATAATGTGGACTAAACCTATCACATTTGGCGGTATCGTTGGCGGAAACAATTCATACCAAGAACCTAACTCACCATCGACCTTGACAGGAATCACCGGTGTAGCATACTATACTGGCTTATCGTACGAAGCTAAATTCAACAACCCAATCATTATAGGCGGACGAATGTACTATGGATTACCACACAGTGCCAGCGGCTCAGGCGGGCCTTTCATTTGTGTTGACTTGAGAACAGGCGAAGAAATCTGGAGGCAAGAATACGCTACCAACCCCAGCTTTGGTGCAATTATAGACGTTGAAACACCTAACCAGCATGGCGCTATATCATACCTTATTGCAACACAGGGCACAACTTGGATGATGTATGACCCTTGGGATGGTTCCTATGTTTTCAGCATAACTGATGTTCCTCGTGGAACAAGAAGTAACGGACCCAGTGGTGAACCGCTAATATATCAAATGGACGCTACAAACAAATGGATAGCCCAGTGGAACTTTACCCAATGTGTAACTAACGGTGTCGTTAACGCTCTAACTAGCGGTGGATACCGACCGGTCGGTCAAGAATTCAACTCTACTCTTCGCGACTCATACTCTTGGAACATGACCCTTCCATCGAACTTCCCAACTACAGGCGCAGGAATAGGCTGGGCAATCAACGAAGATTTGCTGCTCGGCTATTCTAACATGAGATCGCAATTTGGTCAGCCTACATGGGGCGGCGTCTCAGACACTAGCTCTGCAGTCTACGGAACAGTTTGGGCAGTCAACCTCAAAGATCCTGCAAATGGCAAGCAAGCATCTCTACTTTGGCAAAAAGATATACCCGTCCCAGATGGCAACGTCACCATGCAGTTAGGTACAGTTGACCCCATCAATCGCGTATTCTTCGTCAGCACAAAGGAAACAATGCAATGGTATGGCTTTAGCTTAGACAATGGAAACCAACTTTGGGGACCAGTGGGTGAAACACGCTCATTCAACTACTATCCAACTGTTGGAAGCGGTGGCGTTGCCCAAATAGGCTACGCAGCATACGGCAACCTCTATGTAGGAGGATACGGCGGCGAAATCTTTGCCTACGACACAACAACAGGCAATCTACAATGGTCTTACGGGGGCGACGGCGAAGGCAACAGCACCAACAGCGGCACAGAAACAGCTTGGGGAATGTACCCAATGTTTATCGGCTCCATATGCGACGGCAAAGTCTACGTGTATAGTAGCGAACACTCACCTAACACACCACTCTACAGAGACGAACTAATTCGGTGCCTCAATGCAACCACAGGCGAAGAAATCTGGAAGATGAAAAGCTGGGCAAGCGTAGGCGGATTTAGTGACTATGGATTCCCAACAGCAGACGGACAAATAGCTTACCTCAATGTATACGACATGCAAGTGTACTCAATAGGCAAAGGCCCCAGCGTCATG
Source organism: uncultured archaeon (assembly GCA_963810275.1). Taxonomy (GTDB): domain Archaea; phylum Thermoproteota; class Bathyarchaeia; order Bathyarchaeales; family Bathycorpusculaceae; genus Bathycorpusculum. The sequence continues at coordinate 79,674 of CAWENF010000017.1, read as the reverse complement.
ACTGTCACAGCCCCAGACATTGCCACATCTGTAGGTTCGCATATAGTCATAAGAGGCACTGTCATGGACATAGCGGCTGGCACAACTCAAAACGAGCAAGCTGCGCGGTTCCCCAACGGAGTTCCAGCAGTTTCCGACGAGAGCCAAGCTGCATGGATGGAATACGTCTACATGCAAAAAGCCATGCCATCCAACGTCACTGGTGTACCAGTTGATTTGTATGTGCTGGACTCTAACGGCAACTACAGAATGATCGGTAGCACCACAACGGACGCAAGCGGTATGTTCACATACGCATGGGCACCAGATATCAGCGGACTCTACACAGTCATTGCATCATTTGACGGAAGCAACTCATATTACGGGTCATCAGCAGAAACTTCTCTATACGCAATGGAACCAGCCTCCACCACCGGACCAGTAGCAACTCCAGAACCATCATCAGTCGAACAATACTTCATTCCATCAATCATAGGCTTACTGGTCGTAATGATCATTGGCTTTGCAATAATAGCGCTGCTACTTAGAAAACACTAAAAACCCACAAACCTACTCCTTCTTTTCTTTTTTAATTAATTAAAACGAATAACTGAGCAAAATAATTCTCTACCTCAAAAAGAAAAAAAAATAATAATTTTTGGGGAACACTCAAAAAAGAGTGTAAAACGGACTTATGCTTTTTTGACGTGTGCCTTGAGGACTTCAACGTTTGCTTCGTGGCTGCTTTTGCGGCGCTCATCCACTGGCAAACCTGCTTGTCGAACTTGCTGCTTTGAAACGCCAGCAGCTTTGATCTCGTCTGGGCTGAAGCCTTTGCCACGTTTCTGTTTGCCTTTTGGTCCATTTATGGTTGGTTTAACGTGGTGTATATGGTCCATCTCCTTTGCGTTGGCGCTTTACACCATGGTGTTTCTTTGCGCCTTTGCGGTGGCTTGGACGCACTTTCTCTGCGCCTGCACCTTTGTGATGTAGTCCACGCACGTTTTTCCCGGCGCTTGTTAAACTGCGGAAGACGCGGTTTGTATGTTGACGCTCGGTGATCCAGTTTATATCTTTGTCAGTCTGGATGGTTGGCGCGAATGGGTCTACGAGGATGATTTCAAACCATTTGTGGCGTCCGTCTTCACCTACCCAGTAGCTATTGAGTACTTCCAGGTTAGGGAAGTGTTTCGCGGTTCTTTCCTCTGCGATCAATCTGAGCGATTTTGCAGGTTTAAATTTGTTGACACCCATACGTTTAGGGCGTCTACCTGAGCGAGGGCGAACCTTTCTTAATCCTCCTCTGCGGACTTTGGTCCTTGCCATTATGAAGCCTTGTTTGGCTTTGTATCCAAGTTTTCTTGCTCTGTCGAGTCGGGTTGGGTTTTCGATGCGCAATGTTGAGGGTTGCTTACGCCATTGTATTAGGCGTTGGCGCATCAATTCTTCGACGAAGCTTTCTTCGGGTTTCGCCCATTCTTCGGCGATGTATTTGTATGCCATGTTTTTCACTTTCTGTACTGTGTTTGCTTGTGGTTCAGCCTTCCGGCCACATCCCTGCGGACAAGGTTGTCCGCTAGCAATTTCACATCAGAACCGCAATCTATGAAATAAACCTTTTCCACAAGAAACTTCGCTCACCACACAGTACTCCTCGTTCGCCAGTCCAATGCAGTTTAACAGCTTACACTTTCAGCTTTTCCAAAAACTTTAAGTGGAAACGTTTTTACCAACGAAACAGCAAGTCACCCTATAGCAGTAGCTGTTTTGGGACTTGACTTGACGTCATGGGCAAACTTAAATGCAGAAACCTAACCAAAATTTATGAAGGAACCCAAACCGCTCTTGACCATGTAAATTTCGAAGTGGAAACCAAGGGAATATTTGGGTTAATAGGTAGAAACGGCGCAGGCAAAACCACACTTATACGAGTGCTTGCCACCAACTTGGCGCCTACTTCAGGCACAGCATTCATAGATGGCAACGATATCCTAACTCAAGCAGGCGCCATAAGAGAAAAAATTGCCATAGTTCCCCAAGAGGCACGCACAGTGCGGTGGATGACGCCTAAACAAACAATTTTTTCCTATCTGCTGTGGCGAGGATACCCCGTTAGCAAAGCAAACAGCATTGCTTGTGATTCGCTCAAAAAACTCGGCTTGGAACAATATGCCAATGTGCTCAATAGCAAGCTGTCAGGCGGCACAAAACGCAAAGTACTCATAGCCACCGTAACTGCCTCAGAGGCCGACATAATTTTTCTTGACGAACCTACCACTGGATTGGACCCGATTTCGCGGCGGGAGCTTTGGGATATTCTGCTTGATCTTGGCAAGACACGTTTCATCTTCTTAACCACACACTACTTGGAGGAGGCGGAGCAGTTAGCCGATAGTATTGGTATATTAAAAGAAGGCAAACTTGTCTCCGTTGGCACGCTAGCTGAGCTGCGCAGCGGCTCGAAATACCAGTATAGCATCAAATTGCCGCCCAAAACCCCCGTCCCCCCAGTCTCCGATGTAGAGATCACGGTTAGCCCGTCAGGCTACACTCAGATATTAACCAATGAAGCCGAAGCATTCCAACTGGCAAAATTATTGTCTGAGCAATGTGTCAAATTCAGCATCACACCAATTACTTTGGAAGACCTTTTCTTCCGCTTAGCAAGTCAAAACGCGGGGGACGATGGTGAAGCGTAGCAAACTAAGCCAAATTCTCGCCGGCGTCTTGGTCAACGCCATTTACGAGATGAAAAACTACCCCGTCGTAACAATCAGCACCATTATTTCGCCGCTTTCGCTGCTGGCCGTCATCACGTTTGTAACCAACGGCGAACTTCTCGGTACGGCAATTCAAGGTGGCTTAATCATGATTTTTTTCTCGAGCGGCATCGCCCTGCAATCCGACCTATCACACCTAAAAAACGACTTCAAATTGCAGGATATGATTGTCAGCTCACCCACTTCCGCTGGAACCTACATGGGCGGCATGGCGGCGGCCGAACTCGTCTACTCCATTCCCGGCATTGCCATACTGGTGGCCTTAACAGCAATTTTCATTCAACCCAATTTGATCCAAATCGCCATCTTAACTTCAGTTCTGTTACTGATGTTTGCCGTGTCTGTGGCAATAGGCTTTATGCTCTCAACAATCTCAAGTGACGTAGTGCAAAGCTATGCTTTCTCCCGCCTGATCGCATTGCTCTTTGCGACCTTGCCGCCAGTATATTATCCCATAACCTATGTGCCTTACCCTTTAAACTACCTCGCGTATCTTTCTCCCACCACTTACGCAGCAGAAATTATGCATTCTGCCACAGGTTACCTCAACATTTCAACAACGCACTTTCTAATTGACTGGGGCGTGCTCATTGGAGTCTGCACAATAATCTTTGTTGTCGTTGCGAAAAAAGCTCAGTGGCGAGAAGCTTAATCACTAAAACTTTTTGCCTAACGCCAGTTTTTTTTGGATTTCTGCGACATCATCGTCGCTGTCAGCTAAAATGCCAAGCCACAACTCAAACTCCGCTTGAGAAATCTCTTTTTGGATTATGCCTTGTTGGTCTCCACTGAAAAACCGTGACGCCTCCACATTGAAGTGTTTCACATAGAAAATGCGGTCTGCTATGACGATTTGTGATGAGCAACCTGCCTTTTCGCCTAAAGTGTAGCTGATTTCGTAACCCAATATTAGAGCCTTCTTTTAGAGAAGCATACAGATGTTTTATTAAAATTACTCACTAAAAACATCAAGTTTGGGTTCAGCATTGCTTCTTTGTCGTTTTGGCGACTGCGGTTTTGTTTTTCTGAGTTTTAAAAGAATGTATGCAACCGCTATAATAATTATCGCACTTACCACGACAGCTATAACCTGCAAAGTCGGGAATGGCGACACCTCAAAATGCACGGTCATTTGATCTGAGTTGCCAATATTATCTGCTGCATAAACGGTAATGCGGTGTGGACCATTTGACAATGCCACTAAAGTAACGTTTCCAATAATTTGCACTGGTTCTTGCCCGTCAAGACTATATTCCAAATCTGAGGTGCCCTCATTTACAAGAAACGTGAGTTGCACATCATTCGTATCATAGGTTCGGTTGGTAGGGGACAAAAACACGACTATTGGCGCAACTGAATCAATAGAGAAAAACACCCTGTTTGATTCGCCCATGTTGCCTTGGCTGTCGTTGGCATACATGACTACTTCATGTTCACCCTGCGAGAGACCGCGTATTGTAATTGAAGAAGTTACCGTTATATTCGGATTTTCATCGATGGAGTAACCTATCCAGTTTACACCTTTGTTAGTGGTGTAATCCAATGTGACTTCACGATAAGTTTTGTTTTCAGGCGAAGTTATCTTAACTTGAGGCGGAACAGAACCATAACCCACAGGTTGATACAGCTCGTTCATTGTCAAATAGTTGGTTCCATCAAAGCCACCTATGGCGTAAAGCAAGTCATTAACAATCAACAAACCTAAGTATCCACGGGCAGTCGGCATCGGCTCGACCTTACCCCACGAATTGTTCGATATATTGAGAATTCTTGCGGTTTGACTGCATTCTTCCCGGGAGAAGCCACCAATGTAGTAGACTGCTTTGGGTGCCGAGTAACCGGTTGTCGCTGCCGCTGCGCCGTAGCTAGACGCATCTGGAAGTGGCGCTGCAGAAGACCACCTATCTGTCACAGTATTGTAGACCTGATTGTTGTTAATCATCGAAAGGGTGCCAGACGAGGATTGTCTTGAGCCACCGAGTATGTAGATGTTGTTTTCCACTACTGCTGAGGCGTAACCTTGGACTGCTATGGGCAAGGGGGTTTTGGTGCTCCAGTTATCATTGGCTGGATAGTATACTTCAGTGATGTTTGTTTCAATATAGAAGGGGTCGGAGCTAGAGTATTTCTTTCCTCCAATAAGGTATATTGCGTCATTGACCAGTTCAGCAGAGAAATCTGCCCTGGGCGTAGGCATGGATGAGCCAGTTGTCCATGTGTTAGTATGGGGGTCGTAGATTTCGTTATTGCCGACAAATCCTTCCCCGACATTTCCGCCTATAACGTAGATTTTGTTGTCATAGACTGCCACGGCAACGCCGCTTCTAGCCGTTGGCATCGAGCGTTTACTTGTCCATTCATTTATAGTTGGATTATACTCTTCAACGGTGGTTAAGGGCTGGTTGTTGCTGTTTACTCCGCCGATAGCATAGATTTTGCCCTCCACTGAAGCTACCCCAAATCCAGCGCGCTCCGTAGGCATGGCTGCTAGAGTAGTCCATGTAGAGTCCTGTACTGTGTCAGCGTCAGCCGCGTTTAGGGTGGCTAAAGCTGAGGTAAGAAGAGTTAACGCGATAAGCAAAACGACGAAGACATTACTATGCTTGGTTATCGCTGTACCCCCAATCTTTCTTAACTAAAGTAAGTAGCGTTTACCCTTATATGCCTTAAAGCAACTTATGGAAAAACAGGCTGGGGTTTTAGCAGAAAAGCTTAATGCCTAAAGAAGCAGAGTTGTAACTGGTGTAACCTGTGGTTAGTAAAGTCTTGGTTGCCGTGGATGGCTCAGAAAACTCCGAGCGCGCATTAGATTTTGCTTTAGATTTCGCCGATAAATACGGCGCAGTCTTAACTATGCTTAACGTCACTGAATCTGCCGCCATAAGCGCAGTGCCTTACGAAATGAGTGGGTACACTGGCAACAACATGACTTCTGTAGCCCGAGACCTACTCAAATTTCACCAAGGTATATTAGACAAAGCAGCCGAACACGCCAAAGCCGTCAAACCAAACTTAACAGTTAAATTAATGCTAAAAGAGGGTAACCCTGCCTCTGAAATCATATTTACTGCCAAAGAAGGCTATTTTGATGTTGTTATAATAGGACATAGGGGGATAGGTAAAGTAAGGGAGCTTTTCATGGGTAGCATATGCGAAAAAGTTGTCCACACCGTTAGCAGCACAATAATAATCGTCAAGTAATAGTAGAACGGAACTTTAGCCTATAATAAAGCCTTAAATTTTTATGTAGTATTTTTTGCTAGTATGATCACTGTTATTGGCGCAGGTAAAGTAGGCAGTGCCGCAGCTTTTGACATTCTTCGGTACAAAGTAAGCGATGTAGTCTTAATTGATACAAATGAGAAGCAAGCAAAAGGCGAAGCACTTGATATGATGCAGGCGGCTCCAGCCATCGAGTTCGACGGCTGCATAGCGGGGACAAGCGACTTCAGCGAAATGGAGGGCTCTGAACTGGTCATAGTCACCGCTGGCATTGGCAGAAGACCAGACATGACCCGCATTGACCTCATGAACATCAACGCAAAAATCATCAAAAGTATACTGCATGAAATCGCCAAATATGCTCCAAAAACAAAAGTTATGGTGGTCACAAACCCCGTAGACATCATGACGTATCTGGGTTTTAAAGAAACAGGGTTCCCGCGCAACCGCCTATTTGGGATGGGTAATATACTTGACGGGATGCGGTTCCGCACCTACATCGCCAACGAACTTGGTGTGTCACGCGAAGACACAAGGGCATTGGTCATCGGTGAACACGGCGACTCTATGGTTCCATTAGTTGACTACGCCTCTGTCTCAGGTATCCCCGTAAAAAGTCTTCTATCACCTGAACAGATAGATGAGATTGTAAATCGCACTGTTAACTCAGGAGCGGATGTCATTAAACTTAAAGGTGGCACCGTATATGCTCCTGGAGCGGTCATAGCTGTAACTGCAGACGCCATCGTTACAGGCAGAAACCGTGTTATGAGTGTCTCCACCTGTTTGGAAGGGGAATACGGCGTCTCAGATGTCTCGATTGGTGTTCCGGCTGTGCTTGGCAAAGATGGTGTGGAAAAAATCGTTGAGCTAAAACTTTCTGAGCGGACGCAGACGCAGTTTTTAAAGTCTGTTACGGCAATTAAAGAGGCTATTTCACATCTAAACCCTTAACGGCTACTCCACTTTTTCTGCTGCTTAGTATTAAACCTCACGTTAACTTATGTTAAGCCAAAATATAATAATGCCGACCCATAATGGATGGATAAATCATCCACAAAGGGCGAGGGCAAACAATATGAAACCAATAAAAATAGCGGCAATCATAGCTGCAATAATAATCATATCCTCAATATTCATCTACGCATATTACGCTACACAAACCACGAACAACCCAGAGGAAGGCGTAACCATCGTTGACTCTGAAGGCTACGCAACCACAATATCTTCTACGCCGCAACGGATAATCTCCATATCTCCCAGTGTAACACCCATTCTTTACGAGCTAGGTGTAGGCGACAAAATCGTCGGGTTAACAGAGTACGACGACTACCCCTACGACTTCAGTGCATGGTTTGAAGCCGGTAACATGACCAGCGTCGGTGGCTTCTCAACCCCAGACATGGAAATCATAACTTCATTGGAACCTGACTTGATTTTCACAACTGACATAAACAATGCGTTACTTCCAACTATGCGAGAACATGGGATTAAAAGTCATAGTAGTTGGTCCAACCAGTATACAGGGGATCTATGACACTATCGGCATGATTGGAAAATCAACTGGAGCAGAAGACAACTCAACAGCACTTGTGAGCAATCTTCAAACTGAAATCAACAACGTCCAAACCACAATTGCAAACGCCAACATAGCCGAGAAACCTACTGTTTACTATGAAGTATGGTACGATTCCTCAGGAATGATGAGTGCAGGCTCGGGTTCATGGATCAACGATGTCATAACCACTGCGGGCGGCATCAATATTTTTACAGACATAGACCAAGAGTACCCTCGCACGAGTTCGGAAGTAATCATTGACAGAAATCCCAATGTGATCCTGCTACCCACAAACATGGGTATGGGTACACCATTCTATGGTAGCGTCCAAGAGGTAAGAGACAGACCAGGCTGGAACACAATCGACGCAATTGCACACGATCGTATCTACGTCATTGACCAAAACCTCTTCAACCAACCAAACAACAGAGTAGCCGAACAGGTTAAGGCAGTAGCAGAGTGCCTCTACCCACAACTATTTAGCTCTTCCTCTTAACCTCCTTTAGTGTGACAACCTAGTGACCGGTAACATAGACGCAACATACTCAAAAACGTGTCCAAACGCTGGAAATTAACCATAACTGGGTTAATTTTCCTCCTTTTGCTTACTGTTATCATTTCATTAGGAATAGGCAGCTCGAGGGGTTTCTTTTAACGCAAATTATGTCTATAATCGCTAGTAAAATCCCTTTTCTAAATACACTTGTAGCACCCAACGCCTTTACCGAATCCCAAGAAGCAATTATTCTTGTAGTTCGCCTTCCACGCGTTTTAGCGGGAGTAATAATTGGTGCAGCATTAGCAACAGGGGGTGTTCTCTATCAGGGAATCTTTAGAAACCCCATGGCTGACCCTTCGGTTTTAGGAGTTTCTGCAGGTGCATCAGTTGGTGCCGGCGTTGGGCTGCTGATAAATTTCTATTTCCGATAAACGGCTTTCCCACAATTCCCACAATTGCATTTGTCGGAGGCTTAGCAACAATTTTTATTGTTTACACATTATCAAGCGTAGGTACTCGGGTACCTGAGATGAGTCTTTTACTAACAGGGGTAGCCGCAACCTTCTTTCTCTCTGCACTCTACCAGATTATGCAGGTTTTAGCGCCAAGTGGGGCCCACCTCCAACAAAGCGTGTTTTGGCTAATCGGCGGAATATCAAACGTCGGCTGGAGCCAATTGTATACTATTTTCCCAGTTATTCTACTGGGCATTGTTGTTTCTTTTTTCTTTTCACGAGACCTAAACATGATGTCTCTTGGAGGAGATACCGCACAACACTTAGGCGTTAACACTGAGCGCTCCAAAAAAATTCTTATCACAATTGGTGCTTTAATTACCGCAACTGCAGTATCAATCAGCGGGTTAATCGGCTTTGTCGGCCTAATGATTCCCCACATAACGCGAATCGTTATCGGACCAGACCACCGAATCCTCATCCCCGCTTCACTGGTAACCGGCGGAATATTCCTGGTAGCATGCGATACACTTGCACGCGTAGCCACAGGGGCAGACCAACTACCAGCAGGAGCACTAACTTCACTTGCTGGCGGGCTCTTCTTTATTTTCCTGCTGAAAAGAAGAAAACTCGACTATAGGATGTAGCAAACATGGTTACACTAAACATAAATGGAGTAGAATGCCGTTACGGCTCCACCAAGATCATCTCAGATGTCAACCTGGAAGTTAAACCCGGAGACTTTGTAGGCATCCTAGGACCAAATGGCAGCGGCAAAACCACTCTTCTTAAAAGCATCAGCCGAGTGCTTAAACCACACGTTGGAGCAATCCTCATTGACAAAGATGACATTTACAGCCAAAAACCCGTTGAAGTCGCAAAAAAGATGGCAGTTGTCCCACAAGACAGCAGTGTGGGTTTTAACTTCTCTGTCATGGATGTGGTTTTGATGGGGCGCAACCCACATATGGGGCGCTTCCAGATGGAAACTCCAAAAGATGTGGAAATTGCTAAAAGTGCACTTAAACAGGTTAACGCATACCACTTGGTGAACCGCCAAATTAACGAGTTAAGCGGCGGCGAACGTCAACGAGTAATAATCGCTCGTGCCCTAGCGCAAGAACCCCAAATTCTGCTTCTTGATGAACCAATCAGTCACCTGGACATAGTTAACCAGCTTGAACTCATGGACCTCGTAAAAAGCCTATGCGACAAAAAACAGCTGGCAGTTTTAGCCGTAATTCACGACCTCAACATGGCAGCGCGGTACTGTACCAGCGTCCTGATGCTTAAAGATGGTCAGGTTTTCTCCTTTGGGGACGTAGACCAAGTACTGACGAGCCAAAACATCCGTAGTGTATTTGACGTAGATGCAATTGTCCGCAAAAACGCTGCCACAGGCAGCCTCTATGTTATCCCTCTCTCGCCAAAGAAGTGCTCGGCAGAAAAGAAATGCACTGTACATGTTATTTGCGGAGCAGGCACAGGAACAATGCTGCTTAAAACACTAATTGACGAAGGCTTCAACGTGACTGTAGGCGTACTAAACCTGCTGGATACTGACTACGAAGCCTGCGAGTTACTAAATATCCCCGTAGTTACGGAAGCTCCGTTCTCTTTCATAACTGAACGACTTTTCGAGGAAAATTTAGCGATGATAAAGGCTGCAGGCATGGTTGTGGTGACTTCGGTTCCGTTTGGTTCAGGCAACTTGCGGAATTTGGAGGCGGCTAAAGCAGCGATTAGATATGGAATTCCTACTTACGTTATTGAAGAGGTCCCGATTGAGCGCAGAGACTTCACCGAAGGCAGAGCTACACAACTAATGGCTGAGCTAAAAGCGGCAGGGGCGACTTTTGTCAAGAACCCAGCAGATTTACCCTCGCTTCTAAACTACCCCCACATAGCTTCAGTCGATTTGCCTAAAACGATGGAGAAATCTGGACATATGAAAATTAGCGACGATCCTATCTAAAAATAAAAAACAAAAAAAGAAAAGGCTTAGGTTGGAGTTGCGCCTAAAGCGCATTTTTGTAACAGTTTTTGCCAACGTTCGTCTGTGTTATGTTGGATTTCATCGATTATATGACTGTTCTTTGGTGCAAAGAGGTGACGGAATCTGCCTTGCCCTTTAAGATAGTCAGTGACTGGCTTCTTTCTCTGCGGCGCAAGGGAGATAACTTTGCTGGGTATGGAAAGTTCGCGTTTGCCGTTGACCGCTTCCCAGATTGGGAACACGCATGTTTCAACTGCCAACTTAGAGTACTCCATGGTTTTTGCTGGGTCGCTTCTCCAGCCTCTGGGGCAGGGTGCGAATAGGTGAAGGAATGCTGGTCCCTCAACTTCTAAGCCTTTGCGGACTTTAGTAATTAGGTCTTTCCAGTAGTAGGGTGTGGCGGTGGCGACGTAGTCCATTTCGTGTGCCAACATGATTTCGGTGATTGGTTTTTTCTTTTCGATTTTGCCGGGAATTACTTTGCCTGCGGGGGTGGTTGTTGTTGCTGCGCCCATGGGGGTTCCGCCGCTTCGCTGTATGCCTGTGTTCATGTAGCCTTCGTTGTCGTAGAGCACAAACAAGAAGTCGTGTCCACGTTCAACTGCGCCGGAGAGCGCCTGTAAGCCGATGTCAAATGTACCGCCGTCGCCTGCGAGTGCGATAATGTCGATGTGTTCTTTTATTTGACCTTTCTTTTGGAGCGCTTTGATTGCTGCGGCGATGCCAGAAGCATTGGCTGCTGCGTTCTCAAAGGCTGTGTGTAACCAAGGAACTGCCCAGGAAGTGTATGGATAGATTGAAGAAACCACTTCCATGCAACCTGTTGCTTCGGTTACGATTGTTGGTCCGCGGGTGCCTTTCATGACTAACTTTAGCGCTGATGCTGGTCCGCAACCTGCGCAGGCACGGTGACCAGACAGGAACAGGTCGGGTTTTAATGCGATTTCTTTTGCTGTAAATTTCCATTCTTGAGTTGTTGCCATTTTGTTTTCCTCCTTTACTCCCTCAAACCTAGGAACCGCATTGCAGTGTCGGCTTTCCCTGATTTGGCGATTCTCTGTAAATCATCAAAGACTTTTCGTAATTCATGTGGGCTATGGTCTCTTCCGCCTAAACCGTAAATATAGTTTATGACTTGAGGACGCTTAGCTAAATCATATAGCGCATGATGTATTTCGTGATATATTGCTCCGCCGTGGCTGCCAAAACTTATACTTTTATCCATGACTGCAATTACTTTGACGTTTTTAAGGGCTTTTTGTAAATCTTCAATTGGTAACGGTCTGAAAGCGCGCAAGCGAAGTAAACCTGCTTTGATGCCTTCAGTGCGCAGTTGATCAACAAGGACTTTTAATGTTCCCGAAGTAGAACCGGCGCTCACAACCGCGATTTCTGCATCATCGAGTTTGTAGGGGTCGATTAAGCCGTTGCCATAGCTTCTTCCGCTGATTTTGGCGTATTCATCGTGGACTTCTTTTATGACTTTAAGGGCGTTTCTCATTGCTTCTTCTTGTTGGCGTTTGAATTCGAAATAGTAGTTTTGGAACGCCACTGGCCCCATAGTCAATGGGTTTGCAGGGTCAAGTTTGAAGGGTACAGTTTTACCTTCATGGTTAGTTACCATTGGAAGTTTACGTTCGCCAACAAACTCGCTGACTTCGTCGTCGGATAGGGCGTTGACGTTTTCCAGCGAGTGACTCAAAGTGAAGCCGTCTAAACCCACAAGCGCAGGCAGCGATACATCTAGGTTTTCTGCAATCCGAAATGCTTGTATGACTGAGTCGTACGCTTCCTGTGCGTTTTCCACATAGAGCTGTATCCAACCGCTATCACGCGCGCCCATAGTGTCTGAGTGGTCACCATGGATGTTTAGGGGCGAAGACAGCGCACGGTTTGCAATTGCCATCACAACTGGTACGCGTGAGCCTGAAGCGACAAAAAGCATTTCATACATCAACGCTAAACCAGCTGAGGCGCTTGCAGTAAATGTACGTGCGCCTGTTGCGGATGCAGCGATGCAGGCGGTCATGGCGCTGTGTTCGCTTTCAGTGCAGACAAACTCTGTTTGCACTTCGCCGTTGGCGACATATTCGCTAAATTTCTCTACCATTATAGTCTGGGGTGTAATGGGGTAAGCTGCGACTACGTCGACGTTGCATTGTTTAGCTGCGTATGCAACTGCTTCGTCGCCGTTTAGCGGTAGAGTTTGCTGTTTATTTTGTGTTGTTTGAGCCATTTTATTCAGCCTCGTCATCTTCCTCTATTTTCATAGTGATTGCCTTTGTGGGGCATTCGTTAGCGCATATACCGCAGCCCTTACAGAAAGTTAAGTCAAACTTAATTTTGCCCATCTCAGGCATGTACCTGATTGCATCCTCAGGACAAAGCATAACACATGTCATGCATGTAGTGCATTTTTCTAAGTCCCGCACGGGCATGTAGGTTTTCCAGTCGCCGGTCATGAAACCAATGCTTGACTTTGGGCATACTCCGGCCATGGAAATTTCTTTCCAGCCTTTCTCTTTACTCATTCACTTTTTGCCTCCTTGTAAGCTTCTTGTATAACTGCAAAGTTTTTCTCGGCTAAATCCGCTCTAAAGCGTCCCTTAAGTGTATTCTCAATAACTGGTAAAGACACGATTTCGGTTGCTTTGGCGACGACTCCAAGTAGCGCTGTGTTAGTGATTGGAGCTCCCAAAATTCTAAGAGCTATTTCGGTTGCAGGAACCGTCCAGACTTTGCCTTTTACCACTTTTAAGCGGTCTTTTAGAGCAGCTGGGTCCTCGCTTGAGTTAACAATCAAGCAGTCTTCTTCGCGATTCAAACCAGCGGTTACTGGGACAGTTTTCAGCAGGGTATTGTCTAAAACCACCACAACATCTGGATCATAGATTGCGCAGTGTAACCTTATCGGTTCAGTGCTTATTCTTGTAAAAGCGGTTACAGGCGCACCCATACGTTCAGGCCCAAACTCTGGGAATGACTGGATATACTTGCCTTCCGCGAGCGCTGTTCTTGCCAAAAGTTCGCTGGCAGTCCAAGCGCCCTGTCCGCCTCTACCGTGCCATCTAAACTCTACCATAGTTTTCAATATGCAGTCCCTTCACTAATATAGTTCTGAGTAAAAATGACGCTATCCTTGATATACATTTTTCTGAAAACTTTACGGAAAAGACAGATTTTTTTCGACACCTTTTCATTAAAATTTTTGATTCTTTTAATAATATAACGTGCTTGGCGTACGATAGTGGTTAAAGAAAACTTTGTGTCAACCGTCTATTTTTTGTTTTTAGGTTCTTGCTGGGTTTTTTAGAAACCTTGAAAATTAACTAAAGCTAACCTTTAGCGCTTACGAAAAAAAGACGATTAACCATAACCTTGAGGTACAGGTAAACAAGCAAACGGAAAAGTTTTATTATCCTTCTATATGACTAGAGTTTTACTTCAAACCTCAATTCTACAGAAGGAAGATAAATGGAAACCAACGTAAAGGCTGACGTCATTTTAACCGCCGACCGAACGTTAATGAGCAATTACCACCATAACGAATTTCTAGTTTTGGCACGTGCGCCCCACCTAACTTCATACCTGAATGGTTGTTTAGCTACCTTTTCTTCCCACAAATAGAAACCAACCATGGAACCCCCCATACTGCACCTTATGGACTGAGGAAAACCGAGGCGCAGCTCCTAAACGAAGGATTTGAAGTAAGAACACTCTGTCCCCAAGAAGTTAAAAAACAAGTAAAAACCGCTAAGGTGCTAGGAGTTTACGCAATGGACCCCTTTGGTTTAGGTCCTGCGTCCACGACGTTGGCATCGATTTTTAAAAAAGAACCTTACCTCGCCAAATATTTCCAATCTTTAATGCAAAGCCCCGAAATCAAGCAGGCGAGAAAAAACGGTTTAAAAGTAATCGTCGGCGGTCCTGGTGCATGGCAATTTAAGTATCGCGAAAATGCTGTTAAGGAATTTGGTATAGACTGCATACTGGAAGGCGAGGGCGAGAATGTTTTGGGAAAACTTTTCCGTGCCGCTGTTGAAGGACAAGAACTCCCAAGCTACTACATAGTGGGCGCGGGTGAATCGCCAAAGATAGAGGAAATTCCAGACATCAAGTATCCCTCGATTAATGGGTTGATTGAAATAGGCCGAGGTTGCTGTCGAGGCTGTCATTTCTGCAATGTCACTTTGCGCCCTTTACGGTGGTATCCTATCGAGAAAATCGAGCGGGAGTTAAACGTTAACTTGGAGTCGGGCAAAGTCAAAGGTGCCGTTCTTCACTCCGAGGACGTAATGCTTTATGGCTCCAAAAATACTACGCCTAATCCAGAGAAACTTCTCCTCCTTCACGATGTAACTTTAAAGCGGTGTGAAAGTATAAGTTGGAGCCACTGCTCGCTGGCGGCTATAGCGTCTGCACCTAAGGTCTTCCATCAGATTTCGGAAATTATTTTGCAGAAGCAAAACTGGTGGGGCGTTGAGATAGGCATTGAAACAGGTTCGTCAAAAATTGCTAAGAAAATCATGCCTGCTAAAGCGCATCCGTTTAGCGCGGACAACTGGCATGATGTTGTCATGGAAGGCATGGGGTTGGCGCATGATAACATGATGGTGCCGGCCTGTACGCTTATTGTAGGATTGCCTGATGAAGAGGAAGACGACATCAACAAGACAATGGACCTCATAGACGACCTCAAAGACATGCGCAGCTTAATCGTGCCACTTTTCTTTGTTCCATTAGGGCAACTTCAGAGCAAAGACTGGTTTACCAACACCAAACTAAATGAGCACCACAGGCAGCTGTTGATTCAATGCGCCGAGCATGACTTCCGCTGGGTGGATAACTTGCTTGACATGACTTTTCAGGGTAAATGGTACTCGTCGATAATGAAGGAGTTCTACAAGGGTTTCTCTGCGATAGCGAAGCATAAAGTTAGACGAATAGAATAAAACCTTGCAAAAATATTGCTCAAGCTTGTTTGCCCCTGCAAATACTAACAAGTATTTACCAATTATTCAAGCCACTCACGGCACCAATTAAAATATAAAACCTCCTGAGAAAAAAACGGCGGATTAATCCCTTATCTATTTAGCTGAGCGTATTAAAGCCCTGATTTAGGGTTCTATTTTTTGCCCAAACCATCGCGCTCTCCAAGCGATAACTTCAATCATTTGACGTTCAAGTTCCTCATATTTTTCTTGGTACTCACTAGATGGCCATTTATGGGGTAATTCATAATCAAAATCTAAATTTGGAAAATCCTTGTTCGCTTCTTCTACGACATCTTTTATGTATTCTGGTGGAACAATTTTGTTTGGCAGATATAGTTCTAATAGTTGTTCTTCAAACTTGCCTTTCTTGATTCTATCTTTCTTTAAACAATCTA
This sequence comes from uncultured archaeon, assembly GCA_963810275.1. Lineage (GTDB taxonomy): Archaea > Thermoproteota > Bathyarchaeia > Bathyarchaeales > Bathycorpusculaceae > Bathycorpusculum. The sequence continues at coordinate 63,796 of CAWENF010000017.1, read as the reverse complement.
AGCTTACTCAGGTAATATCAATTTTGCAATAAGATATTGATAGTTATAAAAAAATGCAGCCAAAAAATCGATATTTAAAACTTGAACTGACGACAAAGCTTATACTTGACTTTATTAACATTTTATAGTGCTATGAAACTACTTTTTGAGGAGGTGAATAGTTAATGGGAGGAATTTGTGATACAGCTATTGCTGCCGGCAATTTTAAAACGCTAGTGGCTGCAACTCAAGCTGCAGGATTGGTTGAAACTCTAAACACTAAGGGTCCATATACTGTCTTTGCTCCAACAGATGATGCATTCGCAAAATTGCCTTCTGGAACAGTTGAAGGTCTGCTCAAGGATATACCGAAATTAACTGAAATTCTAAAATACCATGTTATCGAGGGAGCTGTACCAGCATCTGATGTTGTACAACATAAGAATTTGACAACTCTTCAAGGTCAAGACGTCAAGGTTGATGCTGCAAAATGGCATCTTCATAGTTCTGTTAAAATTAATGATGCAAACATTACTGCTGCCGATGTAAAAGCGGATAATGGAGTAATTCACATAATCGACAAAGTTCTAATACCAAAATAGCCTAAATTACTTCTCTTTTTTTAACTTAGTTTTTTAGATGTGCATCTATTACAGTGAGTACCTTAAAAATAAAGTGTGACGATCTGATTTTAGATTTTTCTGGTGCGTAAAGGTTTTTGCTCTTGTTGCAGTTCGTTAGCAGCCTTTGTATATATTTCATCCTTTGTTATTGGCTTCACATTTTCAATTGGTTCTTTGTCCTCACTAATATTGCAATGGCATTTTCTGATGGGTGGGATTAGGTTGAGCTTCCTAAAGAGCAAGACAACTAAAATACTTCAAAAATCGTCGTCTATGAAATTATGCGTTTTATGTGTGATTTAAATAAATTGGTGATTTAATTGAGATCATAAGAATTGACTTAGAATACCAATTTCTATTAGGAAAACTATGCTAAACGGAGGATTGTAACGAGACATGGTTTGAACCTGTGCCAAGTTTATTTCAGACTCAAACCCACGTTTTTACTACCTTGGTTTTGCACATTTTCCAACTTTATATTATTGAATCGATCGATGGAAATCAGAATAGTCTTAACACTAACTTGGCTGTAAATCTTTATATCAACAAATTGCCTAATCCAATAACAGGCAAAAAACTTGGAACCTTTTGAATTTGCTCTTGTTGCTATTTCATCAATCGTTGCTGTAATGAATCCAATCAGCACCATAGCTGTCTTCTCGAGCCTAACAGAAGACATAGACCCTAAAGCACAACGAAAAATCGCCTCAAAAGCTATGAAAATATCGCTTCTAGTACTAATTTTCTTCGCAATCACAGGGCAACTAATTTTCCAAGTATTCAATCTTGAAGTTTACTCCTTTCAAATAGCTGGAGGCATCCTCTTAGTCTCTTTTGCTCTGAAGATGCTCTCAGAGAAAAAAGTCTACACATCTGAACGAGAGGATGTTTCAATTATTCCTTTGGCTTTTCCTCTAACAGCCGGCGTAGGTACAATTACTACTGTAATACTGCTGTTTTCAGAAACAACTAATTTAGTTGAGGTAGGTCTTGTTTTTTTGGCAATTGTCATTGGGGTAACCGTCTCCTTTTTTGGTATGCTTTATTCTCCTAAACTTCTCAAGATTTTAGGTCATGAAGGTTTACATGTGTTGAGTACTTTGATGGCTATTATTGTACTTGCTATAGCTGTTCAATTCATTATAAATGGCGTAATCGCTGTTATCCCCTATCTTCCCACATAATGGATACTTAAAGGGCTTTGAATTCAGAAATTACATAGAAAACTCGAGGGTGAAATTAAATCTCTTGGCAATCGGCAGAGGAAAGCATTGAACCTACTGTTAAGTAGAGATTTCATCCATATTTTAAAATCAAAATATTCCTGTTTAGCGATAGTAACAAAACCACCCAATAGGCTGAAAGCCATAAGACAAATGGGTCGTTACACACTGAATTAATCCACAAACTAACCACTTTTTTCTTATTAATTTCAATCAAGGTTAGTTTTTTAGTAAAGTAATTCATCTTGGTTCTTCTCATCGGCAATACTGCTTTAGGCGAAGAGTATAAACTTCTATAATATGAACGCTTTTTAGACTATTTAGCTAACGTTTGCCTGAAATGAACCGCTTAAGGTAAAGGTAAGATAGCGTCTGTCATCCTACTCAAAACAAATTCACATCCAAGCGGTTACTATTTTGTATTTTATTCACTAACCCGCAGGCAATAATACTATTAAGTAACACCAATTTATGAGTAAGCTATGTTCTTCCATGTGATACTCACAAGCAACTGCAACCTCCAATGCAAGTACTGCTTTGGTGAAACCCTAGACGACTTCGACGAAGACTTTGGAGACGACATCGAAATAGATTACAATCTCCCCCGCATCCTCAACTACAACGTGGAGGAACTGGAAGACTTCTGCAAAAAAGACCCCGACTGCGTTTTAACCTTCTACGGCGGCGAACCACTAACACAGGTAGACACACTGTGCAGAATAATGGACCATGTATTCCCTAAGCATTACATGATTCAAACCAACGGGCTACTCCTTGACCAACTCGAGCAAAGCTACGTAAACCGCTTCCACACAATTCTAGTCTCTCTGGACGGTGAAGAAGCCTTAACAGACTATTACCGCGGCGAAGGTACCTACAAAAAAGTCATGGAAAACATAAAGCGCATCAAGCAAAACGGCTACAGTGGAGAACTAATTGCCCGCATGACTATCATGGAGGAAACCGACATAGAAAAACAAACACGTTACCTCCTATCCAACCCTGACTTCTCGTTTACATCTATTCATTGGCAGCTAAACGCGGGGTTCTGGGGCAACGACTACCAGCGCCGCAACTTTGAAGAGTGGACTAAAAACAGCTATATCCCCGGTGTCGATAAGCTTGTTAAGCTCTGGGTTGACCGAATTGAGCAAAAAGGCGACGTGCTGAAGTTGTACCCGATTTTGGGTATTGCCCATTCACTTCTGCATAGCGAAAAAGACGTGCTTATGCGGTGTGGTAGCGGGTGGATAAACTACTCCATCCAAACCGATGGCTACATCTTGCCCTGCCCAACCATGTGGGGCATGAAAGCCTACTATCTAGGACATATTAAAGATTCTGATCCCCTTAAACTTAAAAAAATGTTTGTGGATCAAAAGCCCTGCTCTGCATGCGACATTTTGGGTATGTGCGGCGGAAGATGTCTCTACACCAACATTGCTAAACGCTGGACTGACGAAGCCTATGGCAAAGTCTGCTTTACTGTGCGGGAGCTAATCCATTCAGTTGAACGAGAAATACCGCGGATAAAGAGGTTAATATCTGAAGGTAGGGTTGGGCTATCGAATTTTGACTACTTGAAGTATAACGGCGCCGAAATAATTCCGTAACTGAAAAGATAATCTATTATAACTACATCCTTTTCTTGAAGATTTTTCCCCATCATTCAATTCACCTTTTATAAAGTCAAACCCCAAATCAATTAGTTAAGTGGAACAATTTTATGTTCAATGAAAAGAATTCTCTTAAGTTTATTACTATACAAGAAGGCAAAATAGTATTCGTAAACTCGGCAAGAATTAAGACGAAGATACCCCTGCTTGCTTCAGACTAAAACACAATCAACTCGCCGTCAGAGTTTATCTTAAAACGAAATCCTCTCTCATATTTTCAATAGGCACTGCAAACGATGCCAAGAACTAATGACACACCTCTGCACGATACTGCAGCAGATACTGAGATACAGGTTAATTTTGAACTAATATTAATTGCCAGTTTTTTCATTTGTTACTTTCTTTATGTTTTCCCACATATCTTCATAGGTTCGGTCGCTAGTTGAATCAGGAAAAAGCTTCTTGTAAGCTAGATTGATGATGGCTGCCGTTGTCATAAGCTCAATAAATGACTCTATTGTTAGTCCTTCAGTTGCGTTAGCCAATACCTCAATGTACTGCTCTTCTTCACTCAAAGCTTGAACCTCTTACGCTTTCTTTTGGTTTTTACGCTTAAGTGCTTTGTGGGTAGCCCAAAGGATGAAAAGTTAATCCCGTGCTGAGTGGAGATGTCAATGGAAAACACTTTTTTTCTTTAAAGAGAAACGCATGCATGCCCTGAAATGAACCTAAACCATTGACTTAACGAATAGCAATAGCCACATACAATACCTTTAAGCTTTCTTATTTCATTTGGTTCTAAAAGCTAATAGTTCCCCTTGGTCTTCAACTAGCCGTTTATCAACCGCTAAACCAAGGCCTTGTCCTTTGGATTTGGCAGTCAACATAGGCGTAACCAAAATCTTTGAGTAAATACAAGTTACTTATCATAGCTTGAAGTGGATTATGAATGTCATGATCAACTATACCTGCGGCCTGACGGATTGCTGATAACCTTCTAGTCTGCTCTTCCTCGGTTTTGTCCTCGAAAATAATTAGTATGCCTTGAGTTGCGGGGTAGGTTGATATCCCAAAAATTGATTATTTCTTGGTCTTTATGCCAACCATTTTCATCGTAAAGCGGACGGTCTGTTTATTATGTAGCGCTTCAAAGTATGGTATAATATTAACCGATAACATTTCAGGCAAAAAGTCATAAACCTTTTTTCCTAATGCATCGATTACTTTTACGGTTGTACATCTTTAGCAGTCTTATTCAAATGAATAACGTTAAGTTCCTAGTCGGTAGCTATGAATGCTTTCCCAAAACTTTCATAGAAATCACGATAATTTAGTTCACTCTCAACTATCTTTTCGAATATTGATATTCCTTAAATGAATTGGAAGCAGAGTTTTGGTAAAGAATTTACCGTCAAATCTATAGACAAATATTTAATTGATTATAGGTTGTCCGATGTGTATGTTTTTCTCTTCTCTAATCGAGATGCTTCCCTTTGTGCCTACCAGCCTTGTGTGGCGTCTTCGCCGGTTTGTTCTAGCGCCTTCTTTCTTTCCTCGCTGGTATGCGTTGGAACCTCAACTTCTTTGCCCTGCTCAGAAATGATTTCTCGGTTCTTCTTTTTTTCTTCCACTGTTATTTGCCCACGTTTTTTGTCTTTCATAAGAAAACAGTGCAACGGATTGTCTTTTAAATATAAGTGTCTACATGAGGCAATCACAAATCAAGTGATTGTGAATGACTGGCGGCTGCCACAAACTTTTTTTCTCCTCAGTTTCCAAAGTAACATTTAGCTGAAAACTGCATAGATTGGCAGGCAATAATGTTGCCATTTTACAAAGTTCTGTTTTTCCAATAATTCATGTGATGCTTAGGTTACTTTGTGCATTAACAAATATCCTTAGATGGCAGCAGATACCTCTCCAAGCGGCACCTCTCCCTGCTGTTTTATGTTGAAAAAAATTATTTTACCGTATTTTTTTGCCCATTTCTCGCTGGAGTCAACAAGGCAGTGCATAGGGAATCAGAGTCTAAGTATTGATTAGCTGCCTGACACACGTCCCGACCGGTTGCTGCAGTTATTCTATTAACGTAATCCTCCAGTGCGTTTGGACTGCCAAACTGCATCTCCATATAGTTGAGGATTTCCAACCTGTCATTAGGGTTATCCATGCCCCGTAAAACCCCGCCCAAAATAACCTGTTTAGCCCTGTCTAACTCCTCCATAGACACTGGAGCAGTTTGTAGGTTCTTAATTTCTTGAGTTATCAAGTCAGTAGCTTTTTGAACTTTTTTGTGATTCAATGCGCAATTTATACCTAAGTAGCCATAGTCGGAGCCTTTGCAGTGAACAGCCCCCACATCGTAGGTTATGCCGTGCTTTTCTCGCAGGGATTCGAACAAGCGGGAGGTTGTGCCGCCTCCAAGTGTCGTAGCAATTATGTCCAGTGCCACCGAGTCAGGGTGCCCAGAGTTGACGGTTCTTGCGCCTATGTAGATGTATGTTTGAGTGATGCCTCCCTTTTCGGTTTCAACTCTGCTTTTGGGTTTTCCAATTTCAAGCATCCGTTTTGCACCTTTGGGGTTGGCAGTGCAGTCTTTTCGGGCTAAATTACTAATGATTTGAGTTTTGGTTTTTTCTTCGTAGTTGCCTGCCAGCACCACAATCATGTTTTTTGGTGTGTAGTTATTTTGGTGTTCTCTATGCAACTGCTCCAAAGTTAATTTCTTAACGGTTTTGGGGTAACCGCCTACTGGACGCTTAACTGAGTGTTTTTTGAACAGGTTCTCAAGCAACAATTCCTCTACTCGTATGGAGGGGTTGTCGGCGAACTCGGCGAGTTCATTTAGGATGATTTTGCGCTCTACCTCAAACTTTTCTGCGTCAAAGTTGCCGTCAAATAGCAGGCTGCTGAGTATGGATAGGGCTTTTAGGAGGTGTTGGGGTAAAACGTCGAGTGTGGAGGTGACTTGTTCGTGGTCGGTATAAAAATCCAGCACTCCGCCTGTATCCTCTATGCTGCGAGACAACCGGATGCGTTGAGTGGAGCCGCCTGCCAACATATGTTCAAGGAAGTGTGTTATGCCTGCGGCTTTTGGTGGTTCTTGGTTTGACCCTGATTTGACTGTTATAGAGAGTTGCGAGGTGTTGGCTGAATGACGAGGATATAGGAGTACGGTTAAGCCGTTTGGTAGGGTGGTTCGCTGCCAAACCAAGTGAGTTGACATATCTCAGAATCAAAGTAGCTCTTATAGAAAAGGTTTACATAACATCGTAAAATTTTGGACGGTTTTTTCAAAGGTTTTAATAGCGACCGTATGGAGGGTAATACTGATTTACGATGACTCGCGTTAAATGCAAAAAATGTGGAGCGGTCTTTGATGCAGGAGCTTCCGCGATTATGGCACCCCATATTGGTCCACTGCACTATATCAAATGCCCCGCCTGCGGCAAAAGAAGTTGGTTAAACATTTACTCCTCAGTTAAAGACCCATTGACTTGGCCGCCTCAGGAACAAAAAGAAAATCTTGCACCTGAGTTGTCTGAGGAGGAATTAGAACGCAAACGCATTGAGGAATCAAAATACGAAAAACTCTGAGGATATTCGTTGTCTCAGCCTCTAGCAGACTTAACAGATAACCCTTACGTTGCAATAATCATCGTAACATTAATAATTGTGGCAGTAGTAGGTTTTCGGCTCTTAGCTCTGGTCAAACCCGGTTTGATGAGAGCAAAATGCCCAAAATGTGGTGCCGTTTTTGACGCCTCACGAATGTTCGCAGGTATACACGCTGGTCCATTTAAGCAACTTAATTGTCCATCATGCGGGAAAACAAGCTTCATGAATACCTACTCAAAAGCAGAAATCAATTATCCCCCGACAAAGTCAGATAATGAACCTCAAAACAACCTCAGCGATGAAGAATTGATGAAGAAACGAATTGAGGATTCAAAATACGAAAAACCCTAAGTCATAGCATTTCTTCTGGATCGAATTTATTGAGTTTTTCTTTTAGGGTCACAATTTTGGCATGGACTTCAGGTTTGCCGCATACTTCGGCGAAGACTCGCATGTTTATGAACAGGGAGTAGTCGGTGGGGTCGGCGTTTTTAGGTATCTCGTTATAAGTGGACATGACTGCCATCATACTGTTTTGGATGCCTTGGTAAATGTCAAACGCTTCTGATAGAGACGGGTTTTTAGGTTTAAAGTTGAAGTAATTCTGGGGGGCGAACCATGCGGCGGTAGAACGGTATATTTTTTTTTCGATGTTGCCAACTTTTTGTGTGGCTGTTTGCTCGATGAGTTCTGCATTTTGAAGTTTTTGCATTCTGCGCCACACTGTGAGAGTTGAGAGATTAAGTTTTTTGGCCAGGTCCGAGATTGAGTTTTCTTTTATTACGAGTTCGCGTAAGATTAGTTGATTTGTGAGGTCGGTGACTATAGGACTGGTTTTTTGGTCCAGAACCTTTACGATTTTCATAAAGTGAAAGCGGTTGCATCTAATTTAAATATTTACTTAGATATTTAGTACCAAAAGGGTGCACTACCTTGATAGACGCAAACAACCTAACTCGAACATTCGGCAACATAAACGCTGTAGACAACGTCACTCTCCACATAGAAAAAGGCGAAGTATTCGGCTTCCTTGGCCCCAACGGTGCAGGCAAAACCACTACCGTACGAATGCTTTGCTGCCTCATCAGCAAAACAAGCGGGGAAGCAACCGTCGGCGGCTATAACATCAGTAATTCCAACGATGCTTTAAAAATACGTAAAATAATAGGTTTTCTTCCCGAAAACGTCGGCTTATATGACAGTCTAAGTGCTTACCGAAACCTTGACTTCTATGGGCAACTCTACGAAGTACCTGAGGCTACACGTAAAGAAAACATCGAACGATTGCTCAAGGCTTTGGGGATTTGGGGCCGCAGAGAAGATGCAGTCGGAGGCTTCAGCAAAGGCATGAAACAGAAAATCGCCATAGCAAGAGCCCTTATTCATGACCCGCAAATCGTGTTTCTAGATGAACCCACAGCTAACCTTGACCCCGAAGCATCTAAAACCGTCCGAGATTTCGTCTTAGACCTCAAAGCTGAAAAACGCACAATCATACTAAATACCCACAACCTCAACGAAGCTGAACGCCTCTGCGACCGCATAGCCATCCTCAAAAACAAACTAGTCACTGTGGATTCGCCTAAAAACTTGGAACGCAGCCTCTATAGTCGCAAAACCATAGTACACCTTGATAGAATTTCCGACCCCGTCCTGTCTTCTGTGCAGAACCTTAGTGTCGTGAAGTCGGTTCGGATCACAGATAACAAGTTGTTGCTGGAGTTGGAAAACCCTGAAGTAGATAATCCGCAGGTGGTACGGGCGGTAGTGTTGGCTGGCGGCAACGTGCAGTACGTTACGGAGCTTCGGTCAACGCTTGAGGACGTGTATTTGAAGTTGATACGGGAGGTTTCGGCGTAATGCGGTTCTCAAAAGCATGGATAGTTGCCAAAAAAGACCTCAGCGTTATCCGACGCAACAAGTACGTTTTCTACTCGCTTATAGGTATGCCTATACTTTTAGGTGTGGTGATGCCTCTGATACTCACTCAGAGCATCACAGCTGGTGTTGACCAGTTGACTTCTGAAGAGCTTACGCAGACAGTTTACCAGATAGGCAGCATGTCAGCTATGTACTTCGTGCTCATCCCTGCCATTTTGCCTTCAATTATCGCTTCATACAGCATTGTAGGCGAGAAAATCGAGAAAAGCCTCGAGCCATTACTGGCGACACCGACCACCGACGGCGAGTTGCTGTTGGGCAAATGCTTAGCCTCGTTTGTGCCTTGTATGGCAGTCACTTACATAGCCACCGCAATTTTCGTACCCATAATTGACATTTGGAGCTACAACACTATAGGCGTCTACCTGTTTCCCAGCGTGTACTGGGCGATTTTGATGTTCGCTATCACGCCTTTGGCCTGCATTATGAGCATCTTGGCCAACGTAATCGTTTCCTCTAGAGTCAGTGACATAAGAGCTGCACAGCAATTGGGCGGACTAGTAGTATTGCCGTTAATACTAGTTGTGATAATTGGCGCGATTTTCTCGGCGGTAACCTTGCTGGCACTAATAGTCACAGTCGCTTTAGCGGCAGCCGATATTGGCTTGTTCTATTTAAGCAAGGCAACATTCCAGCGTGAGGAAATCTTGACCAAGTGGAAGTAACAGCAAACCCTGTTTTCCCTTTTTTTATTCACATAAACAGACGCACAGACTATAATATGCCCAGTCAGGCAAACAGTTGTATATACTATAACCGAAAAAAATAAACCATCCAACAGATGCTGTTTTTTCAGTTTCAAAGAATACAGAGGCGAGAAAAAACCCAAAATGGGCTAAACAGGTTCTTCTGTAAATCGCAAAGAAGGCAGGCGCCATGGCAAAGGCAGCTAACAGCGATAGAACCTATTCAAACGGTACATCAGCCGCCAACATTAAGCCAGCGGCAAGCCCAGACGAATATGTAACCCTGCCAACTAATGAATTGTTTAGCCGACTCCATACATCAGTTTACGGGCTTAGCTCTGAAGAAGCAGAAGAAAGACTGGAAACCTTTGGTAAAAACGAGCTTGCTCGCGAACACAAACATTCAGCAATCAAAGAGTTCCTATCACACTTCAAAAGCCCTCTTGTCATAATTCTTTTAATCGCAGGTAGTGTCTCTGGGTTACTTGAGCAATACGCTAACTCTGCAATCATCCTCACAATTATTTTCATCAGCGTCATACTGGACTACTATCAGGAAAGCAAAGCAGAGAAAGCCGCTGAGTTGCTCAAACAAAAAGTCACCTCCACCGCCACCGTGCTGCGAGACGGCATAAAACAGGAAGTGAAACTACCCGACATCGTGCCCGGCGACATCATCTACCTCTCCGCAGGCGACATCGCCCCTGCCGACTCGCGAGTCATCGCCGCCAAAGACCTATTTATCAACCAATCCTCACTCACAGGCGAATCGTTTCCCGTCGAGAAAACCACCATCACAGCAAAAGATAAACCCGGCGCTTTAGTGGACTGGAATAACTACTGCTTTATGGGTACCTCTGTGGTTAGTGGAAGCGCCCAAGCCGTAGTCGTTAAAACAGGCGGAGCAACTGAATACGGAAAAATCGCCAAGAAACTCACAGAGAAAACGCCGGAAACCGAGTTTGAACGGGGCATCAAGGGCTTTGGCTATCTCATTATGCAGGTCACCTTTTTATTGGTGCTTTTTGTTTTCTTAGTCATTTCTATACGTAACCCAACCGAGACAGGCATCGTTGAGGGTTTGCTGTTTGCCGTGGCACTGGCAGTGGGTTTGACGCCTGAACTGCTGCCTATGATTATTACCATAAACCTCTCACGCGGCGCCATGGCGATGTCTAAACACGGCGTTATAGTCAAGCGGCTCTCTGCCATCGAAAACTTTGGCAGTATGAACGTGTTGTGCACTGATAAAACAGGAACTTTAACCGAGAACAAAATCAAACTTATCCTAAACGTAAATTTGGAGGGTGATGAGGATGAAAAAGTCTTCTTATATTCTTTCCTTAACAGTAACTTCCAAACGGGACTTAAAAGCCCGCTTGATGAAGCCATCCTAAAACACAAGGAAGTCGACACCTCAAAATGGCTTAAAGTCGACGAGGTGCCCTTTGACTTTATCCGTCGTCGCGTCTCCGTTGCGGTGGAACAGAACGGTCAACGCTTCTTTATCGCAAAAGGCGCACCTGAAGAAGTTCTCAAAGTCTGCTCCTACTACGAGCTGGAAAGAATCATCTCGGATCTGAACGAGGAAACTCGCAAAAAAATCGGGCAGAAATACAACTACTACAGCGCCGAAGGTCTGCGTGTTTTGGCTGTGGCGTATAAGCGGCTTAAAGAGGACAAAACCGTTTACTCGATTAACGACGAAAACGACATGGTGTTCCTTGGATTCGTTGCATTCCTTGACCCGCCCAAGGAGACCGCCCGCCAATCCATAGGGCTTCTGGGCAAATCTGGCATTGAGCTCAAGATTCTCACTGGCGACAACGAGTTGGTCACCCGCAAAGTCTGTGAGGAACTAAGATTCGAAGTCAAAAGCGTAACTGTGGGTAATGATATCGCCAACATCACTGACGAGGCTCTCACGGCGGTTGTGGAGGAAGCAAACGTGTTTTGCCGCGTTAATCCTGTGCAGAAAGAGCGCATAATTAACCTGCTCAAGAAGAATGGACACGTGGTAGGCTACATGGGCGACGGCATCAACGATGCACCCTCATTGAAAACAAGCGATGTCGGTATCTCTGTGAACAACGCTGTTGACGTAGCTAAGGAATCAGCAGACATCATCTTGAGCCAAAACGATTTGACCGTCTTAGCCAAAGGAGTTCTCGAAGGGCGTAAGACGTTTGGCAACACCATGAAGTACATAATGCTCGGAGTCAGCAGCAACTTTGGGAACATGTTTAGCGTCGCAGGCGCAGCCATATTCCTTCCCTTCCTCCCTATGCTACCCGTGCAGATACTGCTCAACAACTTACTCTACGACTTTAGCCAATCCACCATAACAACCGACCGCGTCGACGACGAATATGTGGAGCGCCCGAAACGTTGGGATATCAGTTTCATAAAACGTTTCATGATGTCATTAGGTCCAGTCAGTTCATTGTTTGATTTCTTAACGTTTTTTTTGATGCTATTTGCTTTCCTTCCGCTCATACCCTTAGCGCTGTTAACAATAGAGCAGCAACACTTGTTCCAGACAGCGTGGTTTATCGAATCCCTCTGCTCACAGATACTGGTGGTTTTTGTTATCCGTACCCGCCGGACGCCGTTTTGGAAAAGCAAACCCAGCAAGTACCTGGTAATCAGCAGCATACTCATCATAGCCTTTGCCCTACTCGTGCCGTTCACGCCTCTTGGCGAGGTGTTCCTGTTTGTTCCACCGCCTCTTGAATTCTACGTCGCATTAGCTGGCTTGCTGGTCAGCTACATCTTGGTCGCAGAAGTAGTCAAAGCACTCTTCTACAAGCGAAACGCCTACCGGCTCGAACAGATATTGGTACCTAAACGAGCGTTCTACGTAACCCGTTCCACCGAGCTTATGCAGGACATGATAGCCGCAATATCTCTTCGTGCCGAAGAAGAGTTCTCCATCGAATCACTATCCGAAGACTTGCACGATGCGATAGCGTTCCCAGTAAACACAAGTCAGATGGTTCGAAACCTTCAGTACCTGCGCAGAAGCAACCTAATCAGCGTAGACTGGCACAACCGAACAGTCAAACGCGAACCCGCCCTGAACGACTACGTGACAAACAGCATTATGGCGGCCCCGACATGGAGCAGCGTGGGTCAGGACTGGCGTAAAATCAACTTGATACTATTAAACAAGCACGGCGAGGTAAACGAGGAGTACCAAGAGGAACTTGCCAAAGCAGTAAAAAAGAGGGGGTTTAACTCGTGAACTCTTCTAGCTGTGCCTTTGTTAAGCCAATGTGGGGTTCAGAATCTAAACGTTTATGCACTTTTCCCCTTCGGAAAAGCAGCACCGTAGGATAATATTCAATGCCATACTCCTCGCATACATCAGGCTTGTCATCAATCACAACTTTCACGCATTTGTCAGGGTTGGTTTTTTCGTATTCCTCAAAAATCGGCAAAAACCGCCGCGAAAACGGACACCACGAAGCATAAAAAAGCACGTATGCGGTATCTTTCTCTTTGACTTGCGATTGGACTTCTTCAACATCGTTTTTAACCATCATTTCTCACCTATCTCTTCTCGCGGTCTTCTTCAGGGTAGTGGCTACTGTCGCAGAACGGTTTGTTTTCGGATTTGCCGCACCTGCAAAGTGTTACTCGGTTGCGAACCTCGTAGGGTTTACCCTCTGCGGAGTAAAATTGAATGCCACCCCTAACCCACAGAGGACCATCGACACTCATGGCTGGGTCTTCGACTAGCCCGATGGACGGTTCAAGTTTTGGCTCAATCACTACACCCGACGCTTTGTCTACTACGACTAGTCGGCCAGAGGGGCAATCCTGTTCGTTTCGGATACAGTTTTCCTTAACTTTGGGGTCATCAGTGTGGGGGATTTGGTCCCAGATGTCTCCGCCTCGATGGCAGAACCGTGCGGAGGCACACAGTACCTCGGCGTCTTTAAGAGTAAGGCTAGGACCGTCGGTGGCTTTTGCCATCTGCTCAAACGACAGAGGGTTTGGTTTTTCAGTGCCGTCAAATTGGACTTTGGCGTGAGTGCCGTCACAGAAAGGCTTATTTTTACTATGGCCGCATCGGCACAGGAGATAGGTTGCTTTGGTTTCTATTTTGCCCGCGTTTACCCATTCAAGGGGTATGTTTGTTTTGCCGTCGCATCTGATTATCATGCGGTAAAGCGGAATGTCGCCTGACACCAAGTAGGGTCCGTTTCTGGTGACTTGAATTTTTCGTTCGGGTTTTAATTGTGTGTCCGCCATGTGTTTCGCCTTAGCCGTTCCTAGTAACTGTGCGTTTTGAGTTGCTTAAGGTTGTTGTTTTGATGATTTTTTGGAATGTTTAAACTGTTGTGACTGTGTCTTGCTAGTCACATCATGTTATACCTTGCTTACGTCGAGTCTACATTGATAGAAGGAAGTGGCAATGTGTGGAGAAACCCAAGAAATTCACAATTCAACAGTTAGGGGAGTTCAACGGGAAGAGTGGCAAACCAGCTTACGTGGGCTTCAAAGGCAAAGTCTACGATGTAACGGAATCCTATCAATGGGCCGAAGGCGAACACCTCGGGCACATGGCAGGACAAGACCTGACAGAGTTCATGGATATGGCACCGCACGCCCCAGACGTTATGGAAAGAATGAATAGTAGTGGGAGAACTAGTTTAGGCTGACGTTATCGTATCCGCAAAATTATAATACAAATCATTTTGTAGTAAATGCTGAGGTTGTTTTTATGCTTGATTTAAAAGGTAAAGTAGCAGTTGTAACTGGCGCTGGACGGGGCATAGGAAAAGAAATCGCCCTAACATTGGCGCAGGCAGGCGCAGACGTCGTTGTCACCGACTTGGGGACACAGTTTTTGAGGTAGCCAAAGAAATCCAAGCAGCTCAAAGTTGAGGCATTAGCGGTAAAATGCGATGTGGGCAGTCAACAAGATGTAGAAAATTCCAAAACCCAAATTCTACAGAAATTCAAAAAAATTGAAGTGTTAGTAAACAACGCAGGCATTTACCCCCAGAAGCCCTTCTTGGAAATGACTGAGGAAGATTGGCACAAAGTTATCCACGTAAACCTCTATGGCGTATTCCATTTCTGCAAAGCCTTCCTACCTAGTATGGTGGATCGCAAATACGGCAAAGTAATAAACCTCTCCTCCATTTCGGGTCCTGTAGTGGCGTTTCCCAACTTGGCACATTACTCTGCTAGCAAAGGCGCAATCTCAGGCTTAACAAGGGCGCTGGCGCTGGATATGGCACCACACAAAATCAACATAAATGCCATAGCGCCCGGTCCAATTGATGTCGGTACATTGCCGGCTGATAGTGAGGCGAGGGCTATGATTGTTAGGGGCATCCCGTTGGGGCGCATGGGTAAACCAGCGGATATTGCGAATTTGGCTCTGTTTCTGGCGAGCGACGAATCTGACTTTATCACGGGACAAACTATCGTGTCTGATGGCGGCTACACGCTGCCATAAAACTTTTTTTGCTAGCACCCTACAGTCACATAGCTATATTAGAACTAACGGATTTTGCCAATATTTGCAGGTGAACATTTTTGGGTGAAGAAAAAAAGAAAATGGATTACTATTATGGAGGCAAAGAAAAATCCGCCAAAGAAATCAAGAAAACGCAAAGTGAACTGGATTCATCATTGCATTGGGATTTAGAGACTGACTTCAATAAGATGATGCAGAGTTTTCAACGTGACTTCGAGGACTTCTGGGATACTTCTAAGCGCATTGGAGGCGAGATGAAAGCGAGGGCGCGCACTGCAATCTCACCAGCAATGCCTTCGGTTGACTTAGAAGATAAGGGAAAATTATTCGAGTTGACCGTGGATTTACCTGGCTTCAAAAAAGAAAACGTGCAAATCGAGTTAACAGATGACTCGGTTACTATAAGTGCTAAACGCTCCGCAAGAGAAGACGAAGAAGGCAAAAACTTTTTGCGCCGCGAGCGGTCTTCGCAAATGTTTTATCGCAAAATCAGTTTGCCTGAAGAAGTCATTTCCGAAGAAGCCAAAGCTAAACTTGACAACGGCGTTTTAGAAGTTAGTTTGCCAAAACGAGTACCTAAAGAAACAAAGAAACTAACCATTATGTAAACAGACCTTTTCTTACTGGATAATGGGGAAAATGCTAGGATAACACAGAGAAGAAACGATTCACGTTCATAAAAAAACGTTCTAAAAGAAAAAACACCTCAAAATACCAAATGACAACCACTTAATTAGAACTCTATAGGGAATTTCATCCGCAGGAACAACAAATACTTAAACGACCAAGAAATGGTCTCCATTGACCTTGTTGTTTTAATTTTGTGTATTAACTGCCCAACCATGCTACGCTTCAGCTGCCATAGAACTAAACGTTTAAACTCTTAGATAATCTAGGTAGCATATGAATAAACGCGACTTGTACTACATTTTCCGAGACGCGTTAACTCGATGGCTCAAAGGCAACGCGACAATACGTGCAGCAGCTTTGACATTTTTTATAATTTTGCCCCTACCCACGCTACTACTTATTGTATCCACCATTTTTGGGGTGTTTTTTGGAGAAGCACAAGCAAACCAGATTTTGGTGCAGCAAATATCTTCTGTTGCTGGACCTGCTGTTACAGAGCTTTTTAGCCAGTTGATTGAAAATACGGCTTCCCCTTTCACGTCGGCATGGACTACTATTGTTGTGGTGGGTTTCTCGATAGCTGGTGCTATAGGTGCGTTTGCGGTACTGCGAGCTAGCATTAATTCGATTTGGGCAGTAAAATTACCAAAAGGACAGCCTTTGTGGAAAAGAGTTAGACAGACGGTTTTGCCGTTTTTCCTGATTTCAGCTTTGGGGTTGATTGTGATTGCTTGGACTGCGGTTGCGGGAAGCGTGTTTAATGTAATCGAGTATTTTTCAATTAATACGATTTTAACGTTTGTAGCATTGGGTGTGGCTCAGGTGGTGTCCTCTTTTTGCATTGCAACTCTTCTTTTGGCAATTACGTATAGGATGCTTCCGCAGGTTAAGGTCCATTGGAGGGATGTGGCTTTGGCGTCGGTTGTGACTGGGGTGGCGTTCACTGTTGCCAACTATATTTTTGGCACTTATATCCAAGTTTTTGTGGTGACAACGGTAGCCGGTGCTGCGGGTGCCCTTTTGATTATTTTGCTTTGGATCTTTGTTTTAAATCAGATTGTTCTTTTCGGCGCCGAGGTTTCTAAAGCTTATACGATTTATTTTGGTCATCGTAGGGAGTGGATTTTGCCTGAATCTGTAGAGAAGATAGTTGAACCTTTGCAGCGCGCAGGTGAATTGATTGAAAGGGTGACTAAGGGAGATGTTGAGTATGCTGAGGAGGCTGCTGCTAAAGATAATGAAGTTCTGAAAGGGGAAAATTCTAATTCAACTAAGAATGAAAAAGGTGAAGAAACTTCTGATAACAAAAAATCATATCAAAAGGGGAAGTAGATGGTGGGCCGAGGCGGATTTGAACTGCCGACCTTTCGATTATCAGTCGAACGCTCCAGCCGTGCTGAGCTACCGGCCCCCAAACTTGAGGTGACAGAACTAAATAACGCCATAGGTTTATAAGAATAACGGAAGGCGAATCGGGGGTTGTCATGGTTTAGGTTTTTTCTTTATGGGATTTTTTGTGGTGCTAAGGCATTACAAGGCTGCAGCTGAAGGTTGCTTTTTTCTGCTTGTTTTTCTGCGTTTAAAGCGGTTTGGCGCTATTTTGATGTGCCTTTTTTCTCGAAGGAAATTGAAAGTCATCACAGCAAAGGACAAACAGATGACTATAGCCGTCGCGACAAAGTAGACTTGATCGTCGATATAAAAATTCAATACAAGCATCAGACAAAAGTAGTCTTTTACAGGCAGCCAAGAGCAAATTAAGATAATGTTTACAGAGAATAAATCCCCAGTTTTGGGAGAGTTATGCGCATTATTTGCTAATAATAATTTCTAAATTGAACATGACAATTCATAGATGTATCTAAAGGTGTTTTCTTATATGGATAAAAAATACTAACTAATATTAGGGGCACCGCAAGCAGGGACTGGTGGCCAAACCAGCTAGATTTCCAGATTCTACGCCAAAATTCTTCTCTATCCAATCCTATGGATAAGGACTTTTATTATGTTGAAGAGTTCAAGAGACTCGACTATTACGCCCTAAAAAGTGAACTAAAAGATATGATGACTACTTCTCAAGACTTGTGACCTGCCGATTTTGGACACTATTGCGGACTCATAATCCGGATGGCTTGGCACGCAGCGGACACTTACCGCAGAGCGACGGATGCGGTGGAGTATGAATGACAAAGAAACCGCCGTTCTCATAGCGTAGGTCACGCTTTTGACAAAACCCACGGTGCAGCGGAAGCAAGAAATGTAGGACCCGAACCCGACGCTGCGCCCCTCGGAGAGCAAGGGTTTAGCTGGAAAAGCAGCTACGGTACAGACAAAGGCTGTGACAGAATAGCCAGCGGCATCGCGATATGGGAACGACTCACGTTATCTGGCCCCGAAGTCCCGACGAAGAACTGGTCTGGCAAGACTCAGTCCCAAAAGTAGACCATCAACTAGTCGATGATGCTGACATTGCATTACCAAAAAGCAGAATCCTCGCTTCTGGTCTCTCAATTTCAGAGCTTGTCTCAACCGCTTGGGCATCGGCATCAATCTTCCGAGGCTAAGACAAACGCGGAGGCGCAAACGGTGCCCGCATCCGCCTTGCTCCAAAAAAACATTTGCAAGTCAATCAGCCTCTGTCCAGCTACAAAAAGTGTTAGCGAAAGATAGCCAGTCTTTTGGGGTTGTATCAGAAACTGCTTTGGCTACAGAACCGTCGAGACCAATATGTAACCCCTCTATTAGGAGTAACGTAAAAGTTCCCGAGCCTTACCAAGTGGTTATAGCTATGGGACATGTCTATGGTCCAAGCTGGGCATATCAGTAAAAATTTTAGTCTTATCTTTTTCTTTTTTTATTAATAGTTTTTTGTTTTATTGTCAAAAACTTTTTCAGAATATTTAATAAGATTTCTCTCACTAACCGTGCCCTTCGCTGCAGCTTTTAGCTCTACACTATGTGCTTCTGCTTAGTTTATGGTCTCTATAAAATGAGAAAAAAATTTTCTTCAAATTATCTGTATTACTTTCTTTGTTGTTTTTAGAGAATAGAACGGGCGCCCCAGTTTAAACAATATACAGTTGTTTATTGACTTTTACTTTGAAGTAATGATGGCATTTTCCGCAATCATATGTTTCAATTCTGAAGGACTGATTATCTGATTTGTGTGATGGTTTTTCTACAAGCTTACCGCAGACTGGGCAATGTACCATTTTTGCATCAACAGCTCATCAATGTACAAATTTAGATAAGAGCCTTATGAACTCAAAATAAGTAATGTACGCAACGTCCATGATTTATTGTATTTTCTTTTATGGCTTCTTTAAAAACTATTTTGAATAATTTTACAAATCATGCCGTTGAATTAAATCACATGATCCTTCTCAAACATAATCTTGGCTCTGATACTTTGTTACAGGACACATTAAGAACAATTATTCTGTAGATGAAATCTTTTCAAACTTTCCAAATTGAAATAAAAAAAGTTTTCGATGACTAAAAAGGAAATTGTGCCATAGCCTTCATTTAATCAATAGTTTGTAAAAAATTGATCCAAATAGGAGAATATTTATGAAGAAAACAGTCTATCTCTATTTGATGTTAACTTAATAACGCCAGAATATAGACATAACGTGATTACTATTGCAATTGGAATAAGTGCTTGTTGACTAAACTCGTTAGACGTTTCTTGAGAATTAAAATCTGAATAAGTTGTAGGGAGTGTATACGCGTAAACCATAATAGCATAAGCAGTCAAGGTAATAATGCCAAGTGTTAGCAGCTCTTTTTTAGTTAACTTCACTATTACATCACAATTAGCATTAAGTTTCGCTTATTTTTACTATTTGTTACAAATTTTATGATTAAGTAAAGTGGGCGTCCGAGCTTTGTTGACAAAAAAATGTTTTCACCTTTAAAATTTTATTAATAAAAATGGTTAAACGTCAATTTCAATAATTTATTATTGCATAAAAAGGTGCAATTAGCTTTAGGTTTGTAGATGTCTTCAACACAAATACACTTTAAAACAGAATTATCTTATCACCGATGAGCGCTCTAATTTACATTTTTAATTTTTTAAATAGAGAAATCATCCCTCGCATCCAACCTCTTTTCTAATTGCTCTCTGCAATCAATTACTTTCTCGAATACCGCCGTTGCTTTTTAACGGCTGATTTTTTGATACAATTTTCAGTGGCGTGAGTTATGCTTAAATTTGTTTGCCCCTGCAAAGACCTATTAAGCATTTACAGGTTCCTCAAGCGACTCAATGTTACCATTTCAAATATAAAATTTACCCGAGAAAATCAACGGTGGATTTAACGCTTGCCTATTTTAACCTTAGATGTACAGAGGGCAGAGTTTGGAATTAAGATAGAGCGTGGCGCGCTTCTTAAATAAGCTTTGTCAACGTTTCCTGACTTAGCAGTTTTTCGATGTCTAACTACCAAAGCAACGGCAAATACGGAGAGAAGCAAAAGTACAACTATGAACCAAGATAACTCTGGAACTGATGGAGAAGGATTCGGAGTTGCACTTGGTGTTACCACAATCATTTCATTAAGGTCAACTGTTACTGAACTACTCCAATCACTTGTTGCTGACTCATTAAAGGTAATCTCTGTGTGCCACTGTTGAGGAGCAGGAGAAATCATAGCTGGAGCACCTGACACATTTGATACAGCGTAATAACCAGCTTGTGCTTGAACCTGAAAATCTAACAATGTGCTATTGTTAAGAATTGTACTGTAAACCATTGATGGAAAAAGTGGACCTGGAACTGAAGGAATTGTAATGGTTGTAGTTTTAGAGTCAGATTGGAGTTTGTAATCTTTGTCTATTAACCATTGTTGCGAGTTATGATCTTTAACTCTATAGTAATAGATTATTGCATTAACCGAACTATTGTTAGTAAATGCTTGGTTCTCTATTACTATTTGTATTGTTTGGTCATTTGGGAATTTTATAGTAAACTCTGGTGCTGATGGTTTAGGTATTGACTGAGCATTAGTTGAATTAATCATTAAAAAACTAGATACTTCTAAGATTGCAACTAAGCATAAGCAGAAGCACTTACTCAATCTATCCATACTGAAAACTTAGCAATCTGGCGTTATATAATTTACTTGGAGCTAACATTCCCGGATTTGTTGTTTAATGGTCAATCAAGCTGTTGCCTACATTTATCACAGATAGTAGCATTTGCATTTTGAGTGGAACCACAATAAGGGCACTCTTTGGGAGAAACTGTTTGCGTTTTAATTGGAATAAACACAGGAATACTTTTTGCTAGAAATAATATGCCTACAAAAACAGAGCCCGCTCCTCCTAATAGATATGCAGGTGTTTGATTGCCACTAAAAAAGTTAGATAGCGCAAGAACACCAACTATTTCAACTATGACTCCTGCTATCAAACCCAATAAGAAGACTTGCCTAAACTCATGCATATCTAAGTCCTCAATATCAAATTAAACTATGAATAAAAAAACTTAGCCATATAGATCTTCTTTTAATGATCTTTAAGGTATTGTCAACAATAAATTAAACATTTCTTCTAAGCTAATTGACTTTCAAGGCAGATTAAATTGAGTGGTTAACAATCAACAGATTTGTTATATGATTGAGTTGAATAAAAATTTTAGGGATATATATCACCCGCAAAACCTTTTAATTTGTTAGTTGGGGGTTTTTCGATACCTAACTATCACAGCCACAGAAAGTCCGAATAATAGCAAAGGCACAATAGTCAACCAAGATAGCTCTGGAACGCTTGGAGATGGCGAACTAGATTTCATACAGAATAGAATTTGATAATTCGTTTAGTCAAAGTGCGTGTTTTTGTTTTTCTGTTTTTTGTTTATCTTTTTGGTATAGGTATATCTGTATTGCAGAACCAGCTATTGTGAATAATGAGAAGTAAAAGAACTCTTTTGATGCCTCTGTTGCTTGGGATAAAGTTATGTAACCTCCAATTATGGCAATTGCAAACAGAGATATTGAAAGTAAAGACAACAAACGATATTTTTTTGTTAGAGCCATATTTCCAATATTATTTTATCTAATTTATCTAACTTTTGTTAATGTTACAAATACACAACTGGTTTCTTGACTTAGGTAAGTCAACGTTTCGTTGACAAAGTTAACATGGTGGTGCGGAGGGCAGGGTTTGAACATTGACAATTGTTAATGTCACATCCACCACGACTTGTCAATCAGTAGGTCAAAGGTTCGAGTCCTTTCAGCGGCGCCAACCCACTTCCACTTTTATACCGCACAAACAACCCTTCTTTTTCCTTTTCGACGGCTATATCATCCGCAAATGGCAAGAACCCAAAATCGTCATACAAGACGCCATCACAAAAATCTGCACCTAAAACCTTCCTTTCTTTTTTCTGCGGATTTACCAAATCAACTTTCTAAACGAGTGAATGCGAAACTTCGAATTTGGGCTTTCTCAGAGAGCAATTGGCTATTCCCGCTTAAAAAAAAGATAAACTAAAAGAGTTTCCACAATCACATTTGAAATTTTCTATGCGAAATACATGGTTTTGAAGTATCTTTGTAGCTTGAGAGATTTCTTTTCCACAGTTAGGGCATTTAGCCATGCAAACACCAAGAGTAAAATATCTTCTAAATTGGTACACGGTATAATAAGATAAAAGTCTTCCTTTGTCCTAAAAAGGCAGTATTGCCTTCCCCAAACAATTAAATATTCTGACAACCGCTTAGTTGTCTGGGGATGTATATCATGCTACGAAAAGAGGCCGTAGTATTGCTAAAGGAAATGTTAGCGCTTAGTCTGTTTACTCCCTCCTATGTAGAGTTGTGCGAAAACAAGCATGGCAAATTTGATATCAAATTGAACGCAGACTGCGACCATGAATCGTTAAAGCAATTTTTAGCTGAAAGAAACTTTGTCATAAAAAAGGATTCAGAAAAAGTCTATTGCGTTATCAGTAAACTATAGTTCGTTCTAAATCCCAATTTACATCAAAAACAGCATAAATATGGGTACACTGAAAATATCACGTAGCAGTCTCAATAATTTATTTGTGAATCATGTAATGTATGGTGATTTAATTAATATTCAGGTTATGGCAGGCCTAACTGTCGTTGATCGCGTGAGATCTGCCGATGCTGAGTTACTATATTTAAACAATCCTGCGATTTTAATAACGACTCCCTCAAGGGGCCGTTGCTGTTTCGTTTCTTGTTTCTGTTAATGGTAGGTATTGAATTGATGTGGGGTGATATGCTTGGTTTCTGTTTGTCCTGACGATGTACACGACGTACTAAACGTTACTTCCTCAGAAATTAGTGACGCCAAAGTTGCCAAGATGCTCAAAAGGGCGCTAAACTCTTCCACAAATTTGGTGGCATAGAAACAATTAACTCAGATATTATCTGTTTGTTTTTATCGGTTCTGATGATTAGCTTTCAGACTGAAGACCTTTTCTGACCCCCTCTATACCCCCTAATTTATTGAAAGCCTTATGCCCGAAAACTTCAACGGATGCGGAGCCACAGTCAAGGAAAGTCAGAAAATCCGTTTACTGAGAATCCACTTGCCCAAAAATGTTAAATCTGCGGAACCTCTAAGTCTGCTTTCATGGGTGCGTCCGGAAATTTCCGGAAAAAATTTCTGACCGAACTAATTCCTTATACATTGAGTGGACTACTCGTTATCTACGATTGAAAATAAACCTGTTAAAAGGCGTAAGTCTTATCTACAAAAAAGTAGTTTAGCTGATAAGGTAAACTTTATTGGGATTCTCTAAAGGTGCTCTTGGCTCTAATGATTCAAGTAAACCAACGGGACCACAACTTGAGCTATTTTTTGATAACTCTCTAGACATGATGATTCTTATCGGATTTGACTTGCGAATAAAGCTCGTGAATCCCTCTTTTAAGCGAATACTTGGTTGGAAAAAAGAAGAAGTAATCTCAAAGTCATTTCAAGATTTTTTACACCCTGATGATATAGAACGGAGCCTTGCTGAAGCTAATGCCCACAAATCAGGCACTAACGCGACTGCCTTCGAAAATAGATACCGCTGCAAAGACGGCTCATACAGGTGGATATCATGGAATTTCCGTCCATTAGTGGAAGCGCAAGTGGTCGTCGGAATTGGCCGTGACACTATTGAATACAAGAAAGCTGAAGAAGCTCTGAAACAAAGTGAAGAACAATCCCGCCAACGCGCAGAAGAACTACAAAAGCTTATGGATATAATTCCAGCCGCAATTTGGGTATCTAACGACCCACAATGCAAGGTTATCGTAGGCAATAAAACTGCTAACCAATTCTATGAAGCAGCAGGAGGCGAAAATGTTTCCGCAGGATCAGCCAGGGGAGGAGAAAAAGATACAACAAGGCGATTTTTCAAGGATGGCAAAGAACTCCAGCCTGAAGAGCTACCTATGCAAGAGGCAGCTTTTAAAAATAAAGAAATCAAAAACTCTGAGCTGGAGGTCTTGGCGCCGAGTGGAAGAAAAATGACAATATTAGGTAGCGCTAAGCCACTTCTTACTAATGAAGGAAATGTTCGAGGTTGTCTTGCGGCATTTATGGATATTACTGAACGCAAGAAAGTTGAAGAAGCTTTGCACTTAAGTGAGGAACGGTTCCGTGTTGCCCTGAAAAACGCCCCAGTATCAGTTGCGGTACAAGACTGTACGCTTAGGTATATTTGGGCATATAATCAAAAAACTGCAAAGCCCAATGAAATTATAGGTAAACTAGACAAAGAAATCTTCACACCCGAAGAAGCCGCACGCTTGGATGTTATCAAGCGCAGGGTTCTAAAAGAAGGAGTTGAATTACGTGAGCAGCAATGGTACAATAGGTCATCTGGCCCAATCTTTTTGGATGTAACCTGGTCACCTCTTTATGATTCCAATGGTAAGATAATTGGGGTAGCGAGCGCAACTATTGATTTAACTGACATGAAACGCACTGAAATGGCGTTACAGGAAAGTGAGCAGCGTTGGGCAACGACTTTGGTAAGTGTTGGTGACGCTGTCATAGCAACTGACTTGTCAGGAAACATTGTGTTTATGAACAATAAAGCTGAGGAATTGACTGGTTGGATGCTAGTTGAAACCTCACTTAAGCCAGTAAAGTCAGTGTTTAGAATTATAAATGAGCAGACTCGATTAGAGGTTGAAAGCCCAATTGATCGAGTTCTTAAAGAAGGAATAGTTTGCGGCTTAGCTAACCACACCCTTCTCGTTAGAAAAGATGGCTCTGAGGTTCCCATTGATGACAGTGGAGCACCCATCAAAGACAAAGACGGCAAAATCACAGGCGTTGTTCTAATATTTAGAGACATTACTGAGCGAAAAAAAGCTGAAGAAGCAGTTGCAAGGCAAGCCGAGCTTATCGATTTGAGTCCTGATGCCATAATTGTCAGAAAGCTCGATGGCACAATTACTTTTTGGAGTAAGGGTGCAGAGAAACTGTACGGCTTGACTAAAAACGAAGCCATCGGACAAGATATCAACGAGCTCTTAAAGACAGAATTTCCACTACCCTCAGAAACGATTCTGAAAAAGCTAAAACTGGATGGAAAATGGTCAGGCGAAATCTTCCACACATGCAAAAATGGTGATAGGTTAGTTTTGCAGAGTTTTTGGCTGGCAAAGTTTGATGGGAATGGCAAAATTATTGAGATGTTGGAGTCGAATGTCGATATTACTCAGCGAATAGAGTTGCAGACTAAGCTCGAAGAGTCTGCCGTTCGTGTTGAAGAATACGCTAATCAAATGGAAGAGCTAGCAAACAACAGAGCCGCACAGCTGAAGAATGCTGAGCGTTTAGCCGCTATCGGCGCTACGGCAGGTATGGTTGGACATGACATCCGTAATCCGCTACAGGCTATAACGGGTGATCTTTTCTTAGCTAAATCCGAGCTATCAGAGCTCCCAGAAAATGAAAATAAAACAAATGCACTCGAAAGTCTAGACGAAATCCAAAACAACATAGATTACATCAACAAGATTGTTGCCGACCTCCAAGACTACGCAAGACCGCTAAATCCACAAGCACAAGAAACAGACGTAGAATCGGTCTTCAATGAGATTTTATCAAGGAACGGTGTTCCCAAAAACATCAAGGTTTCTGTTGACATAGAGGGTGAGGCAAAAAGGATTATGGCTGACCCTGACTACCTTAAGCGTATAGCCGCCAATTTAACCTTGAACGCTGTCCAGGCTATGCCCGAAGGCGGTAAATTGAAGATTCATGCGTATGCCGATAAGACCACGGGTGATGTTTTGATAACCTTTAAGGATACTGGAGTTGGTATTCCTGAAGGCATAAAGCCGAAGTTGTTTACTCCGATGATGACGACTAAATCTAAAGGTCAAGGGTTCGGTTTGGCAGTGGTTAAACGCATGACTGAAGGCTTAGGTGGAACCGTTTCTTTTGAAAGCAGCGAGGGAAAAGGTACAAAATTCGCAGTGCGTTTGCCTCCCAAGCAATAAACGGTAATTTGGTCTAACAAGTAACATTCAATATCTGTGTCGTTTGTAACGCAGGGGCAAAGGTCTTCACGAAATTGACATCCATAGAGAGAAACAATTCCGAAATTGGTATTTTATATGCTTTGATGATAGATAATTTCCCGAAAATCATCTGGCATCTATGTTTTTTAGGGAGATAATAACCAGAAAATTACTAATCAAATGATTAATATAGAGCTGTATTTATTTACTTTTTGAATATATCAGAAATGAAGGTACATCAAATGAGTAAACCTTAAATATTGAATCTGTTGAAATGAGGAATGTTGATTGCTTTGGATAGAAAACAATCAGTTGATTTTTTAAAAGAAATAATTGCTTCTAATTTGGTTGATGCATCATGGGTTTCTATTCATGAACAAGAGAGAGGAAACTTTGTCATAAAAATTAAAGCACAAAAAACAATGAATTGGAAGAATATGCTAAGAAGAATAATTTAGTTGTTGACGAAAAAGACAAAGGAAACTTGATCCTATCCAAATCATAAACATTTCAAGTGCAATAGAAACATCATTAAGAAAAAATTTGATAAAGCGTTAATTGAGTGGTCATATTTCATTCAGCTTTCTCGATAGGAAGCGTTGAAACCAGTAAAGCATCAATTTTCCTTTGCAACGTGCGAATCTGCTTTTGCTGTCCTAAAAGTGCACTCATCACCATAGGCTCAAACAAGATAGGATTGCATGCGTTGCTTCCAGCCAAAGCTTGATTTCTAATTAAATCCATGACTGAGTCAAAAGCAGATTTTTCGTCCTCACTACT
This sequence comes from uncultured archaeon, assembly GCA_963810275.1. Classification (GTDB taxonomy): domain Archaea; phylum Thermoproteota; class Bathyarchaeia; order Bathyarchaeales; family Bathycorpusculaceae; genus Bathycorpusculum. Next base: position 36,698 of record CAWENF010000017.1, on the reverse strand, counting down.
AAGTCCATTTCTGAAGGCTTCCCAGTTCGCTAGTGAAGCCTATTTTTTGTCCTTGCCTGCTCTCAATTTTGCTCTGGCTTTCCTAACTTCAGCCCAATCAATTGGTCCTTGTGTTTTCTTAAATTCATCATTCAGCCGCGACAACTCTTCATCTTCGTACTCTTGAAGTTTGACTTCTTCTTCAGCCCACTTTTCCTCATCTCTTTATCAAGAAAATCTGCAATTTCATCAATACGATCGATTAATGGCTTGGTTCTTGCAAACAGTGCTGAATACTGTTTTTGCATTGAGGCTAAATCGTTTTCAAGCTGGGCTATGCGCTTTTGCTCATCAATTATCTGAGCGTTAGTCTGCTCAATTGTATGCGGTAGTAGCCAAGGCAAAGCCTTGCGGAAAGCTAACAAGAATTCTTCAATATCATGGTTACTGTAATGCTTATCGACGCCTTTGACTTTGTGTGCTAACATTGGTGATGCTACGTGACATGTATATTGGCGTTCTCCAGCGCACCCTGCAACACGTCTCGTAAATCATGGGCTGAAAAGCCTTTGCCTTCTTGACCGCCCCATGCCGCCATTGAAGACTCCCAAAAAATAGATTGAAGTTGTGTTAGCCTTCGCCTTTTTTGTTGTGCTGGTTGCTTTATAGCGCCACAAATATCGGGGATTCGGGCGCTATTTCTATGCCCCGTTTTTTCAATTCTTCATCGTAGCGCTTTAATTTTTTTGCAGCAAGTGAATGAACAAAGCATATTTGTTTTGTACCTCGGTACTTTCCTTTGCCGCCGCCTTTTAGTCTTTCAGCTTCAATGACCATGTAGTAGGAACATCTTTGGCTATTTGGATATCTTCGTCGGCTGCTATTGTGATTTGCCCTAACGCCTCATCCCTAGCTGTTTTGAGCAATTCGGATGTTGCTTTTAGGTCTTTGCGGTACAACTTGGTGATAGTGCCCGCTCTGCAAGATGTACTTTCAATAAACCATAGTATCGCTTTATCCCTTTGGTAAGTCATTGCTTCTTCCATTTCTAGTATGTCTTTCATTTTTGGGGTTCTTCGTTGTGGCTCTGTTCTAGTGATGTTTTCGCCAACTTTGTTTAGTTCCCTTCTGTTGGCATTATAAAAGCTCTTGACGGTGTTTAGTACTGAGAATTTGATGTTAATCGTTAAAGGGTTGTTTTCGTTATACAAGAAGTTGTCAAGGAGATCCTCGGCTTGAAATTCAATTGTAGTTGCTACGTTTTTTAGCCCTTCAATTTTAAGTGCTATTAGTTCCTCTGGGTTTTTGTTTACGGCGTTGCAGTACATATAGAAGTTTTTACTGTAAATATTGAGTGTCTCTTTGGATTTTATTGAATTTATCCATTTTAATGATGATGGAAAACTTTTAAGCCAGACAAGTATGTTATCAGTTATCTTGCTCAAGAGATAACACCTCCCAAGCAAATAACATTTTTCGAATTCAAAGTAGGTTTTTCAATACTATTTTCGGGGGCGGGAGTTATGCTTAAATACTTTCGTGGAAACCAAAGGTGGAGAGCACAACAATGGTTGCCGCTGTTGCACAGCCCGGTAGTGCAACTGACTGTTAATCAGTAGGTCAAAGGTTCGAGTCCTTTCAGCGGCGCCATCATATTCACGAATCTATACTGTTTTTTTCTATTTTTATATCTCCCACCTTAAACTATTCCCTTTGAGAAATGTTGATAAATTTGAACCTGTATTGCGTTTAGCGTTTATTTACGTACCATTGAAGAATGTGTTGCATATGCTGTTTCAAATGGCCCGGTTGATATTCGCACAAGCTTAGACTCATGAACGCTTCTTTTTAGTAGAGGCGATAAATCGGTACTAGTTTTATTGCTGTCTTGTGTTAATGTCAAAGATAATAGTAATTAATTGGTTATGTTCATTTAGTTTACCGAGAAGTTAGGGTCATAATGAAACACCTCGATCAACTTGACGCTCTAGTTCTCAAAGAACTCCTTCAGGATGGGCGGAAAAATTTCACTTCGATAGCCAAAGCTAACAACATTTCAACTGCTAAGGTTTCCAAGCATTTTAGCGAAATGGAGCAAGCTGGAATTATCGTTGGTTCGACTATCCAGTTTAATTATTCCCTTTTTGGTTATCAGGGTATAACCTCTATTCTAATTCGTTCTGAACCACAGCATGCAGAGCAAGTTTTCGATTATTTGGAAAAAAATCATAGTTTGGCTTCGCGTATTTCTTATGGTTCTAATCATACAGTTATGACTGTTACAATGTTAAAGAGCATAAAAGAGCTTGCGAATGTTTCTGAAATGATTAATAAATGTCGTCATGTTGACGGTGCAAATGCTCTTCTCTGGACTAACGTAAGAAATTTTCCAGAAAATCTTACTATGAAGTTTCTCCCTGAAAACTCTATAAGGCATCGATTTAAAAAATCCACATCCGGAACAATTCAGCCCACATTTGATGATTTAGACCTAAGAATAGTGAATAAGCTAAGAGAGAATGGAAGTACTACTTTTAGCCAGATAGCACAAGCCGTTGTTTCTTCTACTGATACTGTGAAGCGGAGATATAATAGGTTGGTTTCTAATAATTTCATTAAAGTGAGCCTTCAGATTAATCCTGAATTAATAGGCTACAAAGCGGGTGTGCACTTCCTAATTTCCCTGTCACGCACTAATGATTTGCTTGAAGCTGTGAATACAATTTCAAATATTCCAGACATTAGCTATCTAGTTAAGTTCAGTGGTGGCGATTATGATTTACTTGTTTGTGCGTTTATTAGAGACATATATGATTTTTTTTTCTTTAACTGAAAAATTTAGTCAAATTCCTGTTGTTGGAAAAGTAGAATCAGCTTTTTTTAAAGTCCCCTCAGTTTGGCCGTCTTCTCATCAATATATATCAACTTTTTAGAATTTTTTTAAATCGTATTGTAAGTTATTTGATAGCCTATTTTTTCTATGGAGCTTCGTTAATCTACTGACGGTAAACTTAAACTATTATAGTTATGTTTTTGCGATTTTATTCATATATAGTAATCCTCTTTTTTGGTTATTTTATTGTTATTTATAAAATTTTAAGAAAAGCTTAAAAGCAAATTTTTCTTACTGGCTCGTACCTTAAAAGGAGAAAAGTACAGATGAAATATACAAATAAAAAACAAGTAATACTTGCAGCTATTCTTGCTTTTTTCATTGCTTTTCCTGTAATTTCATTGCCAATCGCTAGTGCTCAATCCTCCAACGAAATGACATCATTTGCCTACCTTATCGTTGAACCTAATCCAGTGGGTGTAGGTCAAACTACTTACATCGCTATGATCGTTGATGTACCGCTACCTAGTGCAACAGAAGCAAACGACATCAGACGACATGATTATCAACTAACCATAACAGCTCCAGACGGACATGTGACCAAGGAAACTTGGGATCGTATTGCAGACACCACTGGTGTTCAATCAGCTTCATTTACTCCTGATCAAGAAGGAACCTACACATTTGACTTCTATTACCCAGCACAAAACTACACCTGGACAACAGCAGAAGGAGGCAGCGCAGCTTACTATGGTGTTGTCTTCTTAGCAGCAAACGCAACCGCAACTTTGACCGTTCAAGCAGACCCAGTTCCCTATACACCTAACTCGGCGCTTCCAACGGAATATTGGAGTAGACCAATTTATGGCGAAGACTTCAACTGGTACGTAATAGGTTCACAGTGGTTAGGCAGCGGCAGTTCTTCATATGCCTCAAGTGCAAACTACTTTGGAACATTCCAACAGCCTGGTATGAGTTTGTGGCAGACAGGCGGAATTGGACCAGATAGCCCACACATCATGTGGACTGCGCCTCTTGAAGACGGCGGAGTTGTTGGCGGCATCAATACAGGTATTGACGGTGCAACTTTCTACTCAGGCGGTTCATATGAAGGCAGATTCCAAAACGCGCTCATCATCGACGGCAGACTATACTACAAAGCACCCCTTAGCGACGAAGTAAGCACAGGCGCAACAGGCGCAGGAGACTACACCTGTAGAGATCTGCGCACAGGCGAAATCATTTGGACAAACCCAGATATTAACCCAACATTTGGCGAACTCTACACCTACGAATCACCAAACCAGCACGGCACAATTCCAAACGGCTACCTATGGCAGGCAGTTGGCTCCACTTGGATAGCTTGGGATTCGTTGACTGGTAAATGGCTATTCAACGTCACAGGTGTCCCAACAGGAACAACTGCATACACGAACCAGGGTGAAATCGTCAAATACGTATTTAGCTACGACAATACTGCAAAATCAGGCTGGCTATCTCTTTGGAACTGGACTGCAGCAGACGATGTTCCACGTAGCCCGCCAGGATCTGGAAGCAACGCACTACAGTACAGACCAGTCGGTAAAGTCATCGACGCAAGCGAAGCATACTCATGGAACGTCACTATCAATGCAGACTTAACAGGCGCATTAGCATCAGAAAACCCAACTATACAGTATGTAATACCCGGCGACATCTTGCTTGGAACAACACCATCACTCGCACCAGGCGTCCTACGAGAAAGAGGCACAGCTAGCCCATACCAAGTATGGACACTAAGCTTAGAAGATAGCAGCATCGGCAGTCTGCTTTGGAAGAAATCATACAATGCACCCTCAAACAACATGACACTAAACCTTGGTCCACTTGATCCAGTAAACCGTGTTTGGACCACAACTACCGCAGAAGATATGCAATATCAAGGCTACAGCCTGGACAACGGAAATCAAATATGGGCAACTCATGAAGATATCCGGCCAATGCAGTTCTTTAGCAGCGGTTCAGGTGCAGGTCAAAGATGCACAACAGCATACGGAAATCTCTACACTCAAGGTTTTGGTGGAGAAATGTTCTGCATTGATACCTTAACAGGTGAAACCCTCTGGAAATACAACAATACAAGTAGTGGTGTTGATACAGCATGGGGTTTGATGCCAATCTTTATCGGAGCTATCGCTGATGGCAAAGTCTATGCATTTAACAATGAGCACTCTCCAAACAGTCCACTATACAAAGGCTATAGTATCTACTGCATTAATGCTACTGATGGGTCTGAAATTTACAAGATGCTTAGCTGGTCAGGACAAACCGGCGGACAAGGCTTATCAACAGCAGTACTAGCAGATGGAACATTGGTTTACTACAACTACTATGACAATCAACTCTATGCAGTTGCTAAAGGTCCAAGCCAGACATCCGTGACAGCTTCACCTAAGGTCTCTATGGAAGGAGATAAAGTGATTGTTGAAGGAACTGTCATTGACATCTCTTCAGGTACAGCGCAAAGTGAGCAGGCGTTCCGGTTCCCAAGTGGCGTTCCAGCTATGTCTGATGGAAGTCAGGCAGCATGGATGGAATACGTCTACATGGATCAAGAGAAACCAACAAATGCTACCGGTGTTGACGTTACAGTCAGCGTAGTTGACCCCAACGGTAACTATTACCCAGTAGGCACAACAACCACTGACATCAGCGGCGCATTCAAGATGGTCTTCACACCAGAAGTTGCAGGAGAATATACCGTTATGGCAAGCTTTACCGGCACAGGATCGTACTATCCTTCTAGTGCTCAAACAGGAATCTATGTGGACAATGCTGCAACAACCGTACCAACAGCTGAACCTACACCATCAATGGCTGACGAATACTTCCTACCCATGTCAGGCGCCATAATCGCAGTTATAGTGATTATGGGCATCGCCATATTGATAGTTGCTCTTCGCAAAAAGTAAGCTGTGAAAAAACTAAACAATCTCTCTTTCTTTTTTTTAAGTAGGAGAATAATTTGGGACTGAGAAGGCTTCTGCTAAATGGTTCATTTGCAAGTGTTGCTCTCATTCTTTCCTTTTTCTCCTTAAATATTGGCAGGAGCCTCAGCAAACCCTTCTTTAAACCAAAAATCTTATTTCTAAAAACCGATATACACTACTTGTTGTCTTGTTTTGTGATGTCTTAGGCGCATACTCGCTTGTTGTCTTTTTCTTTGTGGTGTTGGAGATGTACTGCAAGTGGCGTAGAAGTTTGGGTGGATCTGAGGCTGAAACTAATAAGAAACCGTCATTAAACCGCTCCGCAAAGGAGCGTAGAAATTCCTTATTTAGAGTTTTAGACGGAGTTCTAAGCTTATCTCACAAAAAAATTCATAATGGCGGAAACAGCGACCGTCTTAAACAGGGGTGTGCGCGGGTTTTGGTTTCAGCCGTCTCAACCTATGGAACTTTACTAAAAGATGAGGAGCTTGAGCTAAGAGTAATCGCTTTAGAGGACAAGCTAAAAAACAGCGTCTTGATTCCCAAGCAGCATGATGACTCTAAGGTGCGTAAAACTGGGAGGGGCTTGTGATGAATGTGCTTAGTCGCAAACTCTACGAGTTAGAGCGCAACGTCTTGAAGTTCCCTCCTGAAGACGGCGATATAATGCTGCATGTAGGCAACTTGGACGAGCAGCTCTTGCATGAGGCGCCCAAAAAATCCGATCAGCCTTCCAGCAGGAAACAAAAGCAATAATCAACAGTGACACAAGCCCAGAAGAGCAAAACCAAGCAGCCAAACAGTTACTAAGCAGATTAACCGATGAGGAAAATGCTGTTCTTGATCAGTCACACGATTTTTTACGCTACCGCCTGGTACGCTTAGTCTACAACTGGTTTGCCACCGCCTACCCAAAAGGCGCTGATGCACGTGTTATGCTTAGGGTGCAGTGGTTTTTTAGTGAAATGCAAAGTTCAACCATGTTTGCCTGCTAGAAGATTATGCATATGAGCACAATACAACTCTGCAGGATTAGCTATCAGACCAAAAACCCAAACAAGCAAGGTTGAAGCCCTCAAAGAGATAATTCGCGCATGGGGAATGAACCCAGAGACTCTTGACAAATAACGCATACACTCAAGGAGCCGTAACCCACTATAACGCTACAAAGCTAGAAAATCATCAGCTTAATGTGTTGGCAAATCAGCTTAAGGAATTGATAAAACAAGAGGCTAATGAGTGAAAAAACCAGTTTCCATCCAGTATAGATTCTACAATATCGCGGTGCATCCTTTCAGCGGCGCCACTTCTAATCTTAACTTATACTAGAATTTCCTCCATTTCTTTTTGTATTTTTGTAGGTTTAGCGGATGCCCCCCTTTGTAGATAGGAACTATTAGAGCAATTACACAATCAAATATCCTAACGCTACCCAAGTTGAAGGGCTGGGAATCTGGAATGCGCCCTTTGTAGATGATTCTTACTCGTGGGCAACGGGCAGAAGCATTGACTGCCACCCATTGGTAAACCCGATAACCGATTTTGAGATTCCCGCATTTGGCATTCCCCCTTCATCTGCAACACCTACCTCCACGCAACCTCCAACAACTAATACTGGTGACGAACCCCCAAATCAGAGCCTTTTCCACCAATAGTTATTGCAGTAGTAGTTTTTGCAGTTGCCGTCTTAGGTATGGCTTATTGATGACTATATTTTGTTCTGTATAGACACCGCTTCTTACAAAGATTGTTTGACCTGTAAATGCATGGTCTGCAGCCGCTTGAATTGATGGATAATCGTCTGGAACGATTATAGAACCAAGGCGGTGAAGGATACCTAATGACTATTATTGAAGCAATAAGTGTTGCAACGACTGCAATTGCGATAACTATTTTCTTGCGATTGTTCATAGCTCCTAACATTCAATGGTAAAATAAATACACAATTAGTCACCATGTCGGGACTAAGTTAAGTCAACTAACGTTTGGTTTTTTTACGCCAAGTAGAATAGCAAATGGCACTAATCTGGGCATTTGAACGCTTTTCACTCTCTGGCTTGCGATCATTTTCTTAATGCATAAATTTCTCACATCGAGAGATGTATTCCCTTTCAGATTCATCCGATTTGGGTTCAGGAACAGGCATTTTCACCATACACCTCCTTTGGATGTGATGCTAGCTGTCGCATCCAGTGACCCACCTATTGTTCCGAAGGTAAAATTATAGCTCCCACTTGGTATCGTTATCCAATCGCTGAGGTAGCTCTGCTGCTGACCCTGAGCTGCTGTGTGTTCCCATACGATTTGAGAGCCATTTGATATCTGAGCATGCCACAACGCTGCACCACTATGAACGGAAATCATAACCTGCGCTTTGTCATCTAAGATTGGCTGCTCAAAAGCTACAGTCTTTGAGTCAGCGCCCACTGTAAAAGAAACGGGTATGTTGGCTGTGGTTCGAGGATAAGTTAACCCGACATATATGCCCAAGCCAGCGACTATTATAATTACTACGGATACTATCGCAATAACTGATTTTCTTAACATTTCAACTGTCTCCGATCCAGAGCGATAAAACGCCATCGAAACTATGTTTGATCAAAACGTTGTTGTGGTTGCAATAAAGAGAAGGTTGGCCTAAGCGCAGACAAAAGGAAATCAGGAAGAGAGAGGAAATCATCTCGTCTAAGTCAACTCTTCACTTAACACAGTGTTCTTTTTGAATAATAAATAACCATGTGATTGTACATCAACAGCAACATCAGAGAGCGCTTTCATCCTTCTTCCCCTGTATTGATAGTCTTTCCTTCATTTGGTTTTATATGTTATACTTAGCTAATGGTTGCGCCTTGGGGGATTTAATGTGAGAGCAAATTCAGCTTGTTTGTGGGTGCTTGGTGGATTATGAGTTTTAACATTCTTGACAGGCTTGATGACTTAGAAGCACCATCTATAGAAAATCTGCAGCCGTGGAGTTAAGCTATAGAGAATAACTGAGAAGGGATTGTTGATGCTTATGGTTGCGTGCGCCATTATTCATATGATTCGCCGGCATTCGCTTCATTTAGCTTGGGCCATAAACCTCCGTTCCAATCTTCTCACCCACTCAGGCGACTTTAGCAATGCGTAAATAAGCGAACAAATCAAACCGACGCCTAACGCAATCAGAAATGGCAACAAAATGTAAACAATAATTGGTGCCCCTTCAGTCAACGCAACAAAAGCAAGATAGCTCCAGACAAAAACAATCAATACAGAAAACGCTACACCAACAAGTAGGAAAGAGCGTACTGCTGGCTGAAGACTAGTCTTTCGTGCCTTTTCTGCAGCCTTCACGTATCTCTCGTCATCGGCGTTGGCTTCTTGTTTTATTAGATTCAATTGATTGAGTGCTTTTATGCCCAAAGGAGTTAAAACGTAATGGCGTTCCGAATTCTTCTCTATTAGTCCTTCCAATTGTTCTATATGATAGTTCAATTTGCCTGTGGGAAGCTGTAGCTCCAAAATTAATTCTGAATAGGAGACTTTTGGATTTGAGTTGATAATTTCAAGAATAGTGCGCCTAATCGGATTCGCCAAGGCTTGAAAGATGATGTTTTCAACCTCGGAGGAAAGGTTGTGCAATTCATTCACCAAAGTAATTATTAATGGCGAGCTGATAAAACGTTTTTTGAAAAGAAAAACATGACAAATTTTCCCTTAGCGCTTGCTTGACATTTTCAGTTACATGTTTGGGACAGTTATATAGATAATGCCTAAAAAAGGGATTGTTTGATAGGTAATGCTCAAGCTGAACTATGAGGAATTTGTGGGCAAGATTCATCTTAGCATGCGTGGGCAAGCAGCAGGTGAAACCGGCCAACCGGAGTTGTTGTTGCAATTGTTGTTGCAACTAAAAATGGTACACTGGTTGCAACAACTAAAGAATTTAAACCTGCATTGAAAATTTTCCCTTTCACAGATACACGAGATTTACCCATAACCTGTGCAATCTCACTAACGCCTAAACCCTTGGTAACAAGATAAGTAAGCAAAATTGATTAACTTAAAGAAATAATCTGGGCTTGGTGAGAAAACCCAGACAAAATTCTCTTAACAGATGCGCTCATGTGGTGGAAACACAACTGAGACTCAAGAACAACTCAGAATCCGGGACTCAGCGCCAAATGACGCTAACCCTAAATTGCAGCATTGGTGCAAAACCAAAACTAAGTCTTATTTGCACTTGTGCGTAGACCTAGCAGCGCTTACCACTTTTAGCCAATCCTAGCGTATAATGAAAGGGGGAATTAGGAAGAAAAGAGGTTTTTTTAGATGAAGAGTTGTACATCGGCGTCTGCAGCTATTGTTAGGAATGTTGCTGCTCCAGCCATTTCGTCTATTTCTGGAACAAGGTCTTCTTTTTTGACTCCGAACATTTCCATTGTTGGCGTGCACGCATAAATTTTACATAAGCCAGATTGTTTCAATCGCTTAAGCATCTCGTAAGGTGTCGGGTATTTCATTTTTTCAAGATTTTTTTGCATAGCTTCTTCGAGATGTTTATAGTCACCAGGTAACGATGCTTTTTCCATGGCTCCTTTAACTAAACTTTGAAGTCCCCAGAAAGTAAAGTACATGTGAGTTTCCCAACCCATTGCCACTGAAGTTGACGCTAAGATAAAGGCACAATAAAGCTTGTCGACTGTTCCACTTTGCACAACTAAAGCTATTTTCTTTGTTTGACTCATTAAATTTTCACCTCCCTAAGCGTAATGGATCACACGTTATTCAAGAAATAACAAACGATATTAAACCAATCAACACAACAAAGCCAAATAAATCCTATGGTTGAATATTAAAAAATTAAAGAAAGAAAGGAATACCAGCAACTATTCTTTCTGTTTATCTTTATCTACAGGAGGTTGACAACAAAAATTAACTGTTCTTCCTTCAATCTCAGCAGTAGCATTAGCGAACTCGCAAGGCTCTTCTCCAGTTTCCATACAACTTTTACATTTTTTTGTTTTTCTTTTGTAATCTTCAATTGCAGCATGAAGAGCATCCGCAGCTAAATTAGAACAGTGCATTTTCACTTTTGGAAGTCCACCCAAAGAATCAGCCACGCTTGCACGAGTAATCTGCATCGCTTCATCCAATGTCTTTCCTTTAGCAATTTCCGTAGTCATGCTACTTGTGGCGATAGCTGCTCCGCAACCATAAGTTTTGAATTTTATATCATCAATTCGGTCATCCTTGACTTTAATATACATGGTCATCATATCTCCACATGTTGGGTTTCCAACTTCACCAACACCGTCGGCGTCAGTAATTTCACCCATATTTTTTGGATTTTTAAAATGTTCCATAACTTTTTCCGTGTACATTAGTTTTTCAACTCCTTTGGCGTTAAGGGCGACATGTCTCTTAATCGCTTAATTATATCGGGCACAACACTATTAACCCTATTCACATCTTCTTGAGTATTTTCCCTTCCTAAAGTCAACATTAGTGAACCATGAGCTTCTTCGGCTCGAAGCCCTAGAGCCATTAAAGTGTGCGAGGGCTGCAAAGTTTTTGATGCACATGCTGAGCCAGAAGACGCCAAAATTCCCATGATATCTAAACTTAGTAGAATCGACTCTCCTTCCACAAAGCTGAATCTAATTGACACGTTATCCGGAAGCCTTTGAGTCTGATGACCATTCAAGTATGAGTAGGGTATTGGGTCAATCAATCCTTTAATCAGGTTATCCCTTAGTTTAATTAACTTCTCGTTATTTTGACGCATTTCGGTTTGGGCAATTTCCGCAGCTTTGGCAAAACCAACAATACCTTCAACGTTTTCAGTTCCTGATCGTAAGCCGTGTTCTTGTCCACCACCTTGAATGATTGATTCCAAGGTAACTCCTTTTTTTATGTACAAAGCGCCGACTCCTCTTGGACCATACATGTCATTGCTTGATATAGTTAGTAAGTCAATATTAGTTGCTTGAACATCTATTGGAATTTGACCGCAAGCTGCTGTCGCGTCAACATGCAAATAAGCCTTCTTCTTATGCACTATTTTACTGATTTCCTCAATAGGTTCAATGGTGCCAATTTCGCTATTAGCATAAACAATTGAAACAAGCGTAGTATTGTCATCTAATTCGCTTTCTAATTTTTCTAGTTCTAGCACCCCAAATTTGTCAACTGGAAGAAAGACCGCCTGAAACCCCTGTCTAGTCAAAAACTTGAACGAATTAACTATTGACATATGTTCTACGCTGGAAGTTAAAATCTTTGTACCTTGGCTTTTCTTTCGGTTAGCTACACCTTTGACGGCTAGGTTATTGCTTTCCGTTGCTCCACAAGTAAAGGTTATGCAATCGGGGTCTTCTGCATTGACAAGTCTAGCTATAGATTCTCTGCTGGCCTCCAACGCCTTCTTTGCTTCCTGTCCCAAATTATGAAGCGAAGAGGGGTTACCAAATGATGACTTCATATAAGGCAACATTTCATCGATTACTCTTGAATCGACTGGTTTTCCTGCGGAATAATCCATACAAATTCTTCGATCTGAACTCATCCTAAAAACATCCTGTTGATTATTTGATTTTTTCGATCACAATTCGAGTTACATTTCCTTCTTGAACGCTTTCAACAATTTTTTGCCCTAAATTCTTTACCAAATTTTCAATGTCAGCTTTAGCGGCTGGGTCGTCGGCTGTTACTTCCAAGGTTTCGCCCACTTCCATTTCATCAATTTCAAGTCGAGTTTTGAAAACAGGTTCAGGACAATAAAGACCTAAACAGTCTAATGTTTTATCAACTTTGACAGACATAAGAACAGCTCTATAGCGTTAAGCCCTAAAGTCCACAATAAAGGTTTCCTCGAAAAATTTTAAATAAATACAATATTACTCGTATTAACCCAATCGATTTTCCTCAAACTAACCTAAAGTGCTATTTGGTTTGTATTTTACACCTTTGCTTCGTTCTCTCCACGATTCGAAAGGGTTATTCAAAATTTCTATTGAATACAAACAAGGCAGAAACTTTCAGGAGGTCATACTCCTTATTTAGCTACTGGGTTCTTCTTTTCTTATTTGAGGCAGTAATTGGGTTTTGGACATTTAACTGCTACATTAAGGGTTGATTACTGAATGCAAAGCTTAAGCACTGATTCAGTGGTAGTTACGCTCAAATGGAGCAGGATTTTGTGGTGACTAAACCTTTTTTTATCGCTGCCAAAACCGAGTCCACAGTTAACTCCGCCTTAATCTGGTTGTACACCGCAAACAGTTCCGAAACCTGATGTGCGTCGCTGCCTGCAGTACCCGGCAATCCGCGGGCTTTAGCGAATTCTTTAGCTTCAGCGTTGCCTTCCCTGCCTGTGCCGCCGTTAAGCACCTCGATGGCGTCTACCTTAAGGTTGGCGGCGTATTCGCCCATTCCGTACGTTCGGAATGGATGCGCTACAACTGAGACAGCGCCGTTTTGGCGGGCATAGTCAGCGACGTTTTCAGGCGTCCACGGGCGAGGCGGCAACTCTGTAGTGCCCAGCACAAGCATGTCGCCTTTGGGAGTGGAGATTTCGCAGCCGGGAATAATGAGTATATCTGGGTATGATTTGGCTAATTCAAGTGTGACTTTGTTGGCTCTTATGCTGTCGTGGTCGGTGATGGCGGCGACTTTGATGAATGGGTGTGCGTTTAGGAGGTCCACCAAAATTTTAGGTTGAACCAGCGAGTCCGCTGAGTAGACTGTGTGGATATGTAGGTCAGCGTACAACGTATGGATTTCTCTCATCTCCAGACGGGTGCTAATTGGCGATGGAGGTAAAAAAAGGTTATTCGACATAGACAACACAGGGTTACTGCGTAAGCGCTGCTGTGATTTGATCTTGTAGATGTTTGAGCGTTTCCCGAGATACCGCCTTATTTGCATCCACCGAATCAAATGTAATGCCTTTCTCCGTGCAGGCTTGCTTTGCCGCCGTAACCACATTTTCGTCCCACAGTTTAGGGTCGTTTAGCAACACGACGCCTCTGTAACCGCCGCGTTTAATGTACTCAGTAGTTTGCCCTGCCACATAGGCCACTGTTTCGGCATCAAGAGGCAAAGCCACTTCATGTTGGCTAAGTGGGTAAACCTCATCAAGCTCCAACGGGGTAACGCCGAATGGTGCTGCAAAAACACAAACGTGCACTTGTTTTGCCATGGGTTCGCCAATGATGCGGAGCAAGTGACGAATTTTCTTCATTTCAGGCGCTTTGTGGAAGGGTTTGTTGCGGGTCTGCGGCACCAGAAACAGCACTTTAGCGTCGGCTGGCGGCGCGTAGCGCTCGGATAGGCGTTTGCGGTAGTGGACAATTTCTGGACGAGCTAAGCCGACGGAGTCAAAATAGAAAAAGCCGCTGCTTTTCGCAGTTGGGCTGAATTTTTCTATGAAGTCCTCGTGGTCACGCACGTGTTTCAATGCTGAAAGCAAGGCTGGGTGGGCGTGGAGGCGCATCTCGGTGTGTTCCCAGAGTCGGCCGTCGGAAATAGCCTGCTTTATGCGTCGCAATTCAGCTTGGCATACGTAAAGGTTGTGCTCGGCAAGGAATACTTCGCGCTCTTTTGCGGTTTTTCTGCGTAGTCCTTCAGGAGTGTCAGCGACACATCGGGGGCAGCTGCAAGGGAAGAAATCCATTTGTTCCAGCCGCCATGTGCCATTCTCAGTCATATAGCGTCCTTCCCTAGCGTAGAGGGCATATGCGGCTGAGTCGAACAGGTCACAACCAAGCGAAACTGCCAAGGCAAACATGCTGGGGTGTCCTGCGCCAAACAGGTGCAACGGACGCTCTATAGGAATACCTTTGCGGCAGGTAAGTATCATGTCTGCGAGGACGTCGTAACGGTAGCTCTCCATGACTTCAGTTGGGCTGCCCAACGCGTGGATTTGAAATGGCAAAGCACCCATTTCTTTAGCTGATGCGGCGACGAGGTCAAGGTGTCTGCCGCCCTGTACTGGACCAACCCAGAGGATGTCGTCTCGAGTTTTTAGGTCGAAAAATTCTTTGGCGCGCCGATGAGTTTCGGCTACTGTAATCTCTGCCTGTTCTCGGGTTACTTTCCACCCAGTAGGGATGTCAAGTATGGTGGCGATATCAGTAGCAATGCCCTCTTGGTACGCCACAATTTCTTTCTGGGACACTTCCACTTCGCCGTAGACAAGAATCTGGTATGCACCGCTATCAGTCATTAATGCGCCGTCGTAGCCCAGAAACTCATGTAATCCGCCTGCTTCGATGATTTTTTCCCCAAACCGCTTCTTGTTGATGTAACTGTTGGTGATGAGACCTTGGCAGCCAAAAGTTTCCTTGAGCCTCCTGCAGGAGATGGGTTGTCTGACTGGGTTGATGACTGGGAAAAGCAGCGGAGTTTCCACTGTTGTAGTTTTTGTTTTTAGTTTTCCGATTCTGCCAAGCAGATCTTTTTCTTTTATTTCGAATACGCTCAAGGATTTGAGACCCACCATTGAAGCGTAGTTGCCCAATAAAAAACGTTAGCCCAAAAAACCCTTATTGCCCTGTACTGTTAATATGTAGTGTTGGGTTGTAAAAGTTATAAGCGGTATCTAGCTTACTGTTGAATGTAGTTTGAGAGGGAGAAAACTCTTCCCGCTTAAGACCTGTTAGATGTACATTGTTGATTATGTCTACGTTGGTGCTGTTCTTGGTTAAGTTCAGGTTTTCATACTTGTTGTTAATGTTGTTGTTGCTTGAACCAGTAGTGGTGTCCAACTATTCATATTGATTGTTTGTGATGGTATTGTTTTTGATGTTTTCGTCGCCGACTCAGCCGATCCTGCCTTTAGAAAATTTCAGATTTCAGACACTTTTTTAGGCATCCTTATATCGAAAGGCGCGCTAGTACCTCAGAAGTGCATCATTATGGTCTGCTCAATTGACATATCAGACAAACCCCAACTCAACGACCCCATCCTAATCGAAGGCTTACCCGGCATAGGCTTCGTAGCCAACATAGCCGCACTACATCTCATAAAAGAACTAAAAGCCGTCCGATTCGCACAAATCTTCTCCTCGGCATTTCAAGACTTCGCCATAACAACCGAAGATGGCGGCGCACGTACCCCCATAAACGAGCTCTATTACGCCAAACGCGAAGGCGAACGCGACCTAATCATCTGGTATGGCAACACACAGGCGCTCACCACCGTTGGCCAGTATGAATTAGTCGGTAAAGTGCTTGACATTTGTCAAGAGTTAGGCTGTAAATTCGTTATTTCGATTGGCGGCTTCAAAAAAGAAGACGTGCAGCCTATTCCAGCGATTTATAGCACTGCAACGGATCTCGAAACCATGCAGCAGGCGCTGGATTTGGGCACTAAAGTGATGGTTGGACACGTATTTGGCATCGCAGGTTTAACAGTCGGGATGGCACGCATACGCGACCTCAAAGGATTCTCGCTTCTGGTGGACACCTTAGGCATGGACCCCGATGTGAACGCAGCTGAACACGCCATTATTCTGCTTATGAAGTATCTGAACCTAAACGTAGACCTTTCAAGCATAGAAAGTACTGGTGCAGAAATCAAACAGATGCTTGAATCATTCGGTATAATTAGAAGCATAACAGAAGAAAAGAAGAAAGAGGAACAGCAACTACGCTGGTTCATTTAACCTATTTTTAGGCTTTTGCTTCACTCATGAAGGTATCATAGACTTTCTGGACGCGTTCAGCAGCTGGGCCTGCGCCTTCTACAACACCTTTCTCGGTTAACTTGACTTTGTCCATTACCCAGATGAAGCCTTGGTCCTCGTAGAGTTTAACCATGGTTGGAAAAACTTTTTCAAGGCGGCTAGCAAGCGATTTTAGGTCAAAGGGTTTTTCTGCGGTTGACAAATGCGCTACGGTGCTGCCGTTTATGACTACACGGTGCAAGGGTTTTCCCGCTTCAGTGGCGTCTGATAAAACAAGGCTCAGGTTGTCAGGGTTAATGCCGGTGAGTGTGCCGTTAAAGATTTTTCCGTTGGTTGTGACAACTGCGACAGTTTTATCTGCTAACGCTGCCACCTCTATGAAGTATTTTCTTTGCGCTACAGACAACTTTTATTTCTCCTATAATTGGTACATGAAATTGCATTTCAACTATTTATCTTTACATACTTCCCTGATACTGTGTTTAGTAGCCAAGTGAACCCCAAAAAACATTTAATTTACCTTAGCAATACAAAAATTAGGGTGGAAACAAAAATAACAACAGCAAGTTATCAAGTATTCACAATTCCTTGTAGCCACAATGCATGAACCCGCAGAAGTTTTGGATTGTCAACAAATCTTGACTAACATCAAAGCAACGTGGTCAAGAAACCTTGACAAAAAACACTTTATCTTAGCTCAGCCAAAACTGCATACGGATTGGGTTTATCTGCAAAAATATATCAAGCAAAAAAACAGATTTGGGGCTATGAGCGTGAATGAATATTAGGCGGGTAATGCTTTGGCTGGTAGCGACAATATTAATCGCTGCTACCTTATACAGTGCGTGGAGCATTGAACCCGCCGTCTGCTGTTACGGTCCTCACATAACCGCAGACATTGACCACACCCAAATAGACATTAACCAAACCGTGATCATCACCGGACAAGTGTGCCCCGCAACAGAAAACAAAACCGTCCGTATTGCCTTCACACGCCCCGACTACACCTACATCGAACAGTACACCACAACCGACCCCAAAACAGGCAACTTCACAGTAATCCAACAATTGGACATGATTGGGTACTGGAATATCTTCGCGATAGATGGCCACATATGTGACCGCCTTTTCGCCGAAGTCTCCGACCCCCAAAACCCACAAGCCCCCCTTCCGACGCCAAGCGTAGATTTAAACTACAGACCCAACTATTCCGTCATAGGTCTAACAGCAGCTTTCCTAAGCGTTGGTTCAGTTATTTTTTATTTTGGAACAAAAAATCAAACCCGAAAAATCACCGCTATACGCACCATGGTTCAAATAGGATTGATTTTCGTTATATTCTTTGGTATATTCATCGACCACTATAGCTATCCTGTGCCAGCAGCGTCGATAAACGTGCATGAAATCGACATTGCAACTAACGTTGCAGGCGTAGATATGCCTGATGGGTTGCCGGCGCCGTTTTTTGGCTGCTACTACCCTTGTGGCAGAACAGTAACTTGCGTGTTGTGGCAGATTCAAGCCTACATTTACCCTTTCTATGACGCAGGTGGAGGCTGGGGTTTGCATTATTTGAGCGACGGCTTAATGCGTTTAGCGGTGGTTTTCGCGTTTATAATCGTTGCGGCAATCCTTTTGGGCAGAACCTTCTGCGGCTGGGTATGCCCGTTTGGATTATACCTTGACTTGATGACTCGGCTTCGAAAGGCACTCAGAATCAAACGCAGATTGCTCTCTGATAAATTCGCCCAACACTTCCGTCAACTCGGCTACATCACATTGGCGTTGCTTATCATTCTCAGCATAGTGTTTGCCACAGAGTTGCTCGCCGGCAGCGAAAAAGGCGGTTTCATAAACACCTACTTTGCCGCACCCTTCTGCCAGGTCTGCCCCATGAAGCCACTTTGTCTGCTGGCTGAAAACAGCGTAGGTTTAATGAAAACAGATTGGCTTTGGCAGAACACCACCGGGCAGTTCTACGAAATAGGCTTCTACTTGACTTCAACCAACCTCATCATATTGGCGGTGGTCACCGCAGCGGCGTTCTTCTTCAGGCGTTCGTGGTGCCAAATCTGCCCGTTAGGCGCCTTGATTGCTTTGTTTAACCGTTTTCCGCCGTTCAAGTGGATATCGGGCGTACGCCTCAACAAAGCAGAAGAGAAATGCACTAAATGCGGAATATGCAAACGCGTCTGCCCCACTCAAGTCACCGACGTCTATGAGAAGAAAAGCGGCGACGTTGCTGACTCCAAATGTATCTACTGTCTGCGATGCGTGGAGATGTGCCCCAATGAGGACTGCCTGCAGTTTAAGGTGTTGGGGCTCAAGGTTGCTAAGTCAAGAAACTGGTTAAATAAAACAGATACAGTAAAAATGGAGTAAAAGAGAGGAAAACAAATGCAGAAAAAACACATCGCGGTTGTGATTGTTGCTATTTTAGTGGTTTCAGTTGTAGTAGGATTCATCTTCGCGAAACCTCAACCCCAAACAGAGACGGAAACGTCCAAAACCCTGCAGAACATCGTAATTCAACCTGACGGCACATTCACGCCCCAAATCGCACCAATCCAGCAGACGGGCAACACCTATACCTTCACGGACGACGTTTATGGCACCATCAGAATACAGAAAAGTAACATTGTATTAGACGGAGCAGGCCACACCCTGATGGGTGCATACAACGGGTCGCAGGCTAACGTGTGGGTTGTGGGCAACGGACCCGAGCAATCACCCGACTTAGTCGCTGAGTACGTAATCGGCATTGACCTTGGCGCAAAAACAGTAAAAGGCGTAACCATACAGAACTTTAACATCAAAAACTTTAGTATCGGCATGTACATGTGGACACAAAACAACACTGTAGTTGGCAATTCGGTTTCCGAGAGCATCCTAGGAATTATGCTTTCGGGGTCAAACACCACAATCTGTGGCAACTGTTTGGCAGAGAACCAGCAAGGCTTGTTTTTCGGCTTCAATGGTGAAGATGAGTTAATTCCCTCCGACGTAACCATTGTGCAAAACAGCTTCGTAGATAATACTGTGCAAATCAACGGGTGTTTTTGCGAATCTTACCCTGAAAATGAGGAGCCACATTCGTGGGACAACGGCAGCAGCGGGAACTACTGGAGCGACTACACCGGCATCGACGCTAACCGGGACGGCATAGGCGATACTCCCTACGTGGTGGATGTGCAAAACCAAGACCGCTACCCACTAATGCAGAATACGCTGCCGATACCTTAAGCTACAAAAACATTGAAGCCACCCCGTATTTTATGGCAACGAAGGAAAAAGTGGGAAAGACATTTCCGCTATCTTTTTATCACTTTTCGCCCCCTTTTAAATGGGTAATTTTCGATGAAAGTTGTTGCATTCAACGGTAGCCCCAGATCAGACGGAAATACCGCCATACTCATACGCAAAGTTTTGGCAGAACTTGAAGCTGAAGGAATAGAAACCGAGTACATCCAGCTAGGTGGCCAAGTCATTCACGGTTGCACGGCCTGCGGAACCTGCCGAAAACTGAAAAACAAGGAATGCAAAATCATCAACGACAACGCCAATCTCTACATTAGGAAAATGTTAGAAGCCGACGGCATAATCCTCGGATCACCCACCTACTTCTCAATGATGACCCCGGAACTAAAAGCTCTCATCGACCGTGCAGGATTTGTCGCAATGTCAAACGACTACATGTTCAGACGCAAAGTAGGCGCTGCCGTGGTGGCAGTACGCAGAACTGGAGCTATGCCCACTTTCGACGCCATAAACCACTTCTTCCTAATCAGTGAGATGATTGTTCCAGGTTCTATGTACTGGAACGTAGGCATCGGCAGAGCACCAGGCGAAGTAAACGGCGACGGGGAAGGCTTGGCAACTATGGCGACGCTTGGCAAAAACATAGCATGGTTATTAAAACAACTCAACAAAAACGTAATATAAATGACAAAAAAGAAAATAGGCCGCTTTTACGCGGCGTTTTTGTTTATTTCATGATTGCTGCGAGGTCTTCGTCTGCGGTTTTGATGGGCATGATGTTGAATTTCTCAACAAGCACATTGAGGATGCCTGGGGTTATGAATGCTGGTAGACTGGGTCCGACGCGGATGTCTTTTATGCCCAAGTACAGCAGCGACAACAGAATCGCTACAGCTTTCTGTTCGTACCATGACAGGACAAGTGAGAGAGGCAGATCATTGACCCCAACTTTGAATGCATCGGCAAGTGCCATTGCAATTTTTACAGCGCTGTAAGCGTCGTTACATTGTCCGATGTCAAGCAGGCGTGGTATGTCATCTATTGTGCCGAGTTCCTTGTCAAAGAACCGGAATTTGCCACATGCCAACGTCAGGATTATAGTGTTTTGGGGTGCTTTCTCAACGAATTCAGTGTAGTAGCTGCGTCCGGGTTTTGCGCCATCACATCCGCCGACTAGAATGAAGCGTTTGATGTGTCCGGCTTTCACTGATTCGATGACTTTGTCCGCTACCGAGAGCACGGCGTTTCGTCCGAAGCCAACCATAACGGATTTGCCTTCAACATCGTCTGGGAATCCTGGCAGCTCAAGCGCCTTGTTAATTACTGGCGTGAAGTTCTTTTCGCTTATGTGGGTTACGCCTGGGAACCCGACTGGACCAGCAGTGAAGATGTTTTTGCTGTAGCTTTCCATTGGTCGCTGGATGCAGTTGGTGGTCATCAAGATGGCGCCTGGGAACTCTGCGAATTCGCGTTGCTGGTTTTGCCATGCTGTTCCGTAGTGACCGTAGAAGTTGGGGTACTTTTTGAGTTCGGGGTAGCCATGAGTAGGCAGCATCTCGCCGTGGGTATAGACTGTTATGTCTTTGCCTTGGGTTTGTTTGAGGATTTCTTCAAGGTCTATTAGGTCGTGGCCGGAGACGACTATGGCTTTCCCTTTTTTGTGCCCTAGTGGCACTTTAGTGGGGATGGGATGGCCATAACGTTCGGTGTTGCCTGCGTCAAGCAGTTCCATTGCACGTATGTTGATTTCTCCGCATTTGAAAACCAACGAAACGAACTCGTTTACACCAAGATTCATGTCAAATGGTGCAGCTAAGCCTTCGTAGATGAAGTCAAAGACTTTCTGGTCTTTTTTACCTAGCAGATACGCGTGGTAGGCGTAGGCGGCTACACCTTTTAAACCGAAAGTCAGAAGCCATTGCAAAGAATGTAAATCGGCGTTGACTGTTTCATCCGAGTTTATGCCATGCTTTTTACCCTCCGCTATGAGTGCATCTTTTGATGCATCAAGGGGTGGGTGCTGGGGGGCATTGGTAACTTTGTTGTGGAGCTGATTGTGCAGTTCCACAGTTTTTTTGATGTATTCTATTATAGCCTCGGGGTCGAAGTTCACATTGGTTAGGGTAACAAATAGCGCTTCTGCAACGAAGGCATCAACGTTTGGGTCTTGCCAGCCTGTTTTCCTTGCTTGGAGTGCATGTTGGCTGAGTTCACGCAGTTTAAAAACTAGTAGATCCTGGAGGGTGGCGACTTCGGGGTTTTTGCCGCAGACGCCCATGACTGTGCATCCTTGTCCTTTGGCTGTTTGTTCGCATTGGTAACAAAACATTTGATTTTGACTCATTTCCAATCACAAGTACACTATATGGGCTTTTTCAAATAGATGTTTCCCCTTATGTGTAAGGGAACTGCGGATTAGAGCTGGTTCAGCTAAAATGTGGGAGACAAATGAATGTCATTAGCGCATTTTGACGGCGCTTGCCCTACTATCAAACAGAAAAACGCTAAGAACAGAGGAGCGAAAAAAGGAAAAATCCATGTCATCAATATTTGCAGCAACAGTAGTTTTCACGATTTCTGGAGTACATGCGTCACATACGACTTTTTTACCGATCCTTTTCGGCGTTCTGGTCGATAAACTAAGCGAACGCATGATACACAGATTGGTTGGCACTTCACTAAGTTATGTATAGCTTTACTACAACAGCAACTCATACATACTGACAATTACTGTTGAACAGAAAAGGATATGGCGGGTCTTTTGGCAGTGCTTTTATTAATCTATCTCTTTAAGGTTCAGTAACCACGAGCGATAACTTAGCATGGAAGAAAAAGCAACTCAAGATACCCTATGGTTTACTGTTAAAGAAAAGAAATGGACGGTAGGTTTCTTTGGCAAGTTTAGCTGGACAGGCAAAGAGGCGCTTTGGGATTCTGATAATTGTAGTATTTGTTTTGCACGTACAATTGATAATAAGTTCTTAATTGTTGTTCGCAGTAGTCAAAAAAAGTACAGTAGCTTCATGCAAAAAGAAGTGATGCTTCGCTACCTGTTAGGCTTTGAGATTTTCACCAAGCCTTTGGAGCCAAAAACCGAAAGCTACACAGCTAGACGTAATATTCCACAAAAAACAGAGGGTCCTAAACAGCGGTGGGTTATACAGTTTGACGATAAGCATTGGGTTTGGGAGTGGGCGAAGCAAGGTAAAGACATGAAAGATTCAACAATTTATCGGCTGTATCGTGAAATAGTTAACGAATTAGAGCATCCAACAGTAAAGGGAGACAGCATTCTCAAAGCATCGGTTGAGGCGCAATCTCAGGAACTGATGCCCGTTGTTTACCAACCCAGTGTAGATGCACTAAAAAATTTTATACGTGAAGTCCAGTGCAAAAAAGGGACCTTAAACAAAGACGGTTCCTATATCGTAGAAGTCTCAATTCTTTTCAACAACGAACGCCTTCGCCAACACGGTATACTAAACACAATCTATGAGGCCATCCGCCGACTATTATACGGAAGAGTAATGGATTTGGAATCTTTTAAAATACAGGTAACTAAAGATGGTGCGGAGGACGGATTTGTATTTGAAGGGATTTACAGTAACAACGAAGAAATGAACGCTGACTCGATTCACGGAGATAAACCCCCGCCGCCTGCACCCAAGCATTCGGTGAAGTACTACTTTTTAGATCGTAACCACCCTGTCGTATTCATAAATACTTCAAATCACGCAATGGCAGAACATGATACGAACGAAAAAATATGGAAATGGGAATACATACCATGGCTACCAGACGCCCCCATAAAATGTGGTGCCCTGTCAAGAATAGAAGTTGAACATTCACTTAAAAATCTAAAAACAAAACTAAAAAGCAACCAAAAATAGGCTTGAAAGGTCAAAGAGAGTATGAGCGGCATTAAAGAGTACATTAGATTTTCTTGAATGCAAATGGACGTATTACGTCCTCAACTCGTAAGCCCACAACGTTTATGGCATCGATTTCGCCCACGCCTTTTTGATATGCGCCTTCAATATGCTTGATTTGATGCGGATCAAAACCCATTATACGAGCGCATGTAGCATCCGTTGCCACAGGGTCCTGCCCAGCCAGGATTAAATCCATTTTTACTGGTGCGCCATCCGTTGGTCCCTTACCTTCCATAGCAACAAAACCATCCACTACTGTTAGGTGCGGTTTTAGCACCGTGTTTATGTCTACGATGACTTTGCTTATTCCCATGGCATGATATTTAAATTTGAGTTTGTCAGGCAACAAACCGAACATATTTTTCATGCCTAAGGTAACTTTGGTTGCCATGTGAGTCTTCATTTTAGCAGCGCTCACTACTGCGGATTCGGTTACAATTCGGGGAACGGTAATGGTTTTGAGAGCGTCGCCGTTTGGGATTTTTATTTTTACTTTATCTTTTATGTGACGCAGATTAAGGTGTTCGACTCTGTAGCGCTCGCAGAGATCTGCCATGCCTGTGGCTTTGAAGGCTTTGTCTGCGTTGGTCATGGATGCGTCTGATTCAACCACGAGAATTTCGCGGTCTAGCGCTTGGAGTTTTTGGATCAGCGCTTCTACTACGATGGGGTCAGTTGTTGCGCCCGTATCCCACGTCATAGTTGTTATGAAATTCACTTTAATTAAAACTCGGCTAAAACCTGCTAAGGCTGATGTGTAATCCACTAAATCCAGCGCTTTAAACACTGGTTCCATACCTCGCTCCCCTCGTACCACCGCAACTTTAGGTTGCACCAAAAAACACCCTGCTTATTTGTAATCTGCTGAGTCTTTAAAGGTTTAGCAAAAACATTCACCAGATGTTAGCATTAGAAGTTAAGGGGCACCGGCAAACCCAGTGCCAAAGCCACAGCAAACCCAGCGCCTAACCCTATTAAAATTGGAAAAGGCAGACCTGGAAACAAACCTTTCTTTTCTAACATGTAAAAAGTCAAGACTGAGCCAGCTAAGATACCCAACACTGCAGCAAAGCCTGGGATTAGGCTGGTGCTGAAGGTTGTAAACATCAACCCCATGAGCATCGAGTAAAACACCAAGTCACCAAGTCCCATCTGTATGTCTTTAAACGAGAAACTAAGCCCCTGCAACTCGTCTAGTCCGCCGCTAGACTGCGCAATCTTACCCACGGGACCTTTGTAGACGGCGATTACGTCGTAAATGGCTAGGAATATCAGGATGGCCACGGCGCTCCACCAGGGGACTGCACTGCCGAAGAATACGCCTAACGCGCCGCCTAGAAGTATAATTGCGACGTTGCGGGTTTTGCTGCCTAACTTGAAAATCGCAAGGTCAACGGCTACCGTTATAACCAGCATAAACACAAGTACCCAGTCTACCAATTCGGGAGCAAAGTATAGGAAAAGTGAATAGAGGTAAAAGAACGAGAGCAAAAGCGATGCAGTTGTTATAGCTATGACAAGTAAGGTTTTGATTACGCGTTTGTTACGGCGTTTAAGCAGAATATAAAACACAGTTGCTGCAATTGCGAGAAGCACCACAAAGTACAAGGCGTTTCCTATGGGTGCGCCGGGTGTGCCTTCTGGGACAGGCGTTACAGGCGGAATAATGACTTCCTCACGTTTAAGCGAAAGGACAACCGAGCAGACAAAACCAAACATCAGACTTGCCAGAATCGGCAACAGGTATATTGCTTCGAAGCGGAATTTATCGTCTTCTTTAGCCGTAGTCGTAGGCGCCTTTGTTTCTGGTTGCGGGGTGGGTTGAGGTTGTGTCATTTCATGCCAACACACTTGCATTTAGATGAAGAGGTAACAAAATAACCTTTCCAGCGGTGGTGGCATTAGATTTGGTATGTATCTCCAGTACGGGGCGCCACAGCATCTAACCCTAAGTCAGACTTAGCCCAATCCGCAAACAACTCGCAGTTGCCTTCAGCGCCGTGTACAGCGAAAACTTTGGGTTTACCGCCAAGTTTGGCTAAAGCGTCTTTTAGCTGTGAAGCGCCGCAGTGACTACTGAAGTCGAAGTGCCGGTACTGTGCTTTGATTTTTCTTACTTTACCGTCTATAGTGCACATGCCCTTCTCCATTAATTCTCTGCCGGGTGTGCCTTGGATTTGGTAGCTAACAAGGTACACGGCGTTTATGGCTTTTTTACCTAGTTTGGAAACGTAAAAAGCTGCAGGTCCGCCTTTAAGCATGCCCGCAGTGGTTACGATTACACTGGGGTTTTTGAGAGCTCTTCGCCGATCACGCCAATCCTCAACCCAGTCGCAGCTGTGCATGGCTTTCATGAACATTTTGGGATCTTTTAGGAACTCTTTGTAGTTCATGATGATTCTGCTGGCTTCGCGCGCCATGCCATCAATCACTATTGGATACTCGAAGTGGTTTGAAGCCAAAATAGCAGCCATCTCCTGTGAACGCCCAACCCCGAATGCGGGAACCAAAACGGTGCCGCCGGTTTCTACAACATCTTTACATGCTTCCAGAAAATCGCGTTCGAGTAGGCTGCGTTCTGTGTGGTCGCTATCTGCATAGGTTGCTTCTGTTACAACTGCGTCGAAGTCCCCGTAATCCATGGAGGCGCCTGCAAGCATCTTCGATTCCTCTGTATTGAAGTCTCCTGTGTAGAGGAACCGTTTGCCTTCGGCTTCGATTATGACCTGTGCGCTGCCAGGGGTGTGGCCAGCATTTACGAGGGTAATTTTCATATCACCCAAATTGATGGTTTGTCCAAATTCGAGGTGATGGTTGTTTTTCATCATGGTTTTTAGTTCAAGATACTCAAAAGGCAGGTAGTAGCTTGAGAGATGGATAAAGTCCTGTATGAGAAGTTGAGAAAGCGCGAGGTTTAGTTTGTTTGTGAAAAGCGGAATATTGTCATTTATGTAAAAAATAGGTAATGCACCGCTGTGGTCAAGGTGGCTGTGGGTCAAAATCAAGCCATCCACATCCTTAGGTGGTACATGCATCGGGAACCCAGGCGTATTATCAAACATAACGCCGTAATCAATGATTACCTGTGTCTTTGCTGTCTTTACGGATATGCCTATTCTCCCGACCTCTCTTGCTCCGCCTAAAAAAGAAATCTGCAAACAAATCAGTCCTTAATTGATTTTAGAGTGAACGAGTAAAAAATGGGTGGTGCTGTTTTAAAAATGTATTGACACATGTCTTATGAGTAGACAAGTGTCTAACTGGAGGGAAGCGGCTGTATGATTTTTCTTTCAAAGGATCGAACCCAACATTTATTCTCAGGAAGATATGAAGCGCCATCGGGGTTTGTAGACCTCTGTTTAGGGCGCTGTGTTGAGGGGAGGGCGGATACGTTTTTTATTTTGCATCGTTTCTCAGCAGCTGTTATTATATAGCGCTCTCTCTTTTCGCAAAACGCCTATTGATAAAATACTAAAAACCTCGCCATGCATAAGTGGCGACAGACAGAATTTAGGATAAAGTTACACTCTAAAATTGTCAGTTAGTTTTTTGTGCTACTATCATTGCGTGCAATTTATCGTAGGGATCTAGCTCCACGATTTCCTTAATGTCGTAACCTCGATTCTTCAGTACTCGGGCTTCCTGCCTGTAAACGAGTTCAGGCGCCATTGTTACGTCGATGCTTTGCGATTTACATGCCAGCATAACCCAGCCATTATCCTTTAAGAATAAGTCTGCGTTGTCCGCCAGCAGCTTAGCTTGTTCGGGTTGGGCTACGTCGCAGTAGATAGTGTCGACTTTGCCGCTGATAAAAATCGCATAGCGCTCAGGCATGCGTGCGTCTTCGAGCATGGGGCTGATGTTTGGGCGATAAGCCGCAACGTTGTTGACGAGGTCGCGCAAAGACCTCTGGGCAAATTCGACGCAGTAAACATAGCCAGCCTCTCCGACTATGTCGCTGACATGACTCGGAGTGGTGCCCGACGCAGCGCCCAAGTAGAGCACTTTGTAGCCGGGTTCGATGGGCACATTTTGCAAGCCCTTAATGATCGCACCAGCCAACTTGCTGCGAAAAGCATCCCACACGCGGTACTCGCCGCCGCGGAATTTGATGAGGCGTTCGCCGTAAACGTTCAAGCCCGGGGTAAGATTCTTGGTACCCAGACGTTTTGCGCCATCTTCCAAGAGCACCTGATAAATCTCTTTGAACTTGTCGTTTGGCTTAACTCGGACGCCCACGTTTCTTATCTCTCCATTGCTTGTGTCTGAATTTGCCGCCTTTGGGTGGTCCGTCTCTGCGAGGTTTCTGAGCGTAGGGTCTGTGTTCTCCATCGCGGAATGGCACTCGTTTTTGGAATTGGTCGCCGTCTCTGAAGCCATCGCGTTTTTCCTTTGGTTTAGGCTCTTTTGGCGGCGGTGGTTCTTTGTATTTCTCTCGGATTTCCTCAATACGCTTGTTAATTTCGGTTTTGAGTTGGTCGCCGATGTAATGTCCTTCGCCGAAGGCGTCGGCTCGGGCTGCAATTGCAAGTTTGCCTGCAATAACACGGGCAATTTTTCCTCTTTGCCATCGTTTAGCGTCGTGTAGTAGTGTGTGTTGAAAGATTAGTCCGTGTTTGGGTGGACGTGCGCCTGTTTTTAGTGAACGGAATAATGCTTTTTCTGCACCTAACACTTGGATTGTGCTTGCTGGGCGCATGGCAAGGTTTTGCAGGCTGCCAGCAATGGATATCATGCGTGCGCCTAAGAGTGCTCCGGCGACTGCGCGAATGTTTGGAGCCATCTCCTCCATCGTGGAATCAACGTATTCCTCCATTGATTTGCGTAGCTCATAGAAGGCTGAGATATCCGTAGCGAGTTCTTGAATTTGACTCAGGTCGCGGTCGTTTATATCTGCACCCATAGATGCTTCAGCGGTCTTGGCTATGAGGACTGCTCTGTCTTTGGGTATGCCTTCTGCTTCAAGGGCTTCCTCGGTATAGTTGTCTCTGCTCCCTATATTGGTGACCAGCCGAGAATAAGTTTCGTGTTTTTCAACGAGGCGATCCATTTCTGGGAAGTAGACGCCATACCATTCCCGCAAGCGCCCCATAAAGAGGTTAACAGTTTGGTCCAAGCTATCAAGTGTTTGGATGCCTTGCGAAACGATTAAGTCGCGTTTACCCGTTGCGCCTTTAATGCGCAGTTTGCTAAGTTCCATGGTTACGTTGCGGTTCCAGTTATCAAGTTCCTGCTGATCTGCAGCGAAGCCTGATTGTATGGCAACTTCTGCCATGTGTGAATTTAAAATTGCTGATTCGGTGGTTTTAGCCACTTCAACCGTTACTTTCATCCTGTGTTGCGCCGTCTCGGCAACTTTTGCGTTTTGGAAAACAAAAACCTCATAACCTGCAGCTTTTAGAAGCGTGATAAGTGAGGATGCTTGGTCTGAGAGTTTGCCCTGTTCTGTGCGCAGTAGGCTTTTTGCTGCTGCTTGATGCTTGCGTGGAAACAGTGCTTTTTCGACGAGTTGATTTTTTTCGTCGAAGGCTGCTACCCCGAAGGGAAACTGTACGATGAATGCTTTCATGCTGTGTGCCCCTGAAATACAGTGTATTGTCCACGTCTTTAGTTAATAAATAGTTTCTTTACCTTTAACGGTGTTGACGGCTTTTGCGGTGGTTTTAGATGTTGATGCCCAAAAAAGGTTAATACGAACTCATTATAGAATAATTAACACGCAAAAGGGATGGAGAAACCCATAGCCATCACTAAACCCCAAAAAACTGTTAAGATCGCTTTAATTCAGATCGCCCTCTCCGAAGATTTAGCGACGAACATGCAAAGAACCGCCCAGAAAATAGAAGAAGCCGCTGAGGCTGGCGGCCAAATCATCTGCCTCCAAGAGCTGTATCGCACACGCTACTTCCCCCAACAAGAAAACGTTGATGCCGCGGCTCTCGCGGAGTCCATACGAGGTCCATCAATCGAACTTTTCAGCCCTATCGCCAAAAAATACGGTGTCGTTATCATAGCACCTATCTTCGAGAAAGCAGAAGACGGTAAACTCTATAACACCGCCGCAGTCATCGGAGCTGACGGGGCAGTCATGGGCAAATACAGAAAAATCCACATCCCACAAGACCCCTACTTCTATGAAAAAAACTACTTCCAACAAGGTAACGAGTCCTTCAAAGTATTTGAGACGCCTTTAGCCAGAATTGGAGTACTTATCTGCTATGACCAGTGGTTTCCCGAAGCCGCCCGCATATGCACGCTTATGGGAGCAGAAATTCTGTTTTACCCCACCGCTATCGGCAATGTCAAAGGTTACACGTCAGCGGATGGGGACTGGCATGAAGCTTGGCGAACAGTGCAGCGTTCCCACGCTATCGCTAACGGGGTGCATGTGGCAGCAGTTAACAGGGTTGGTGAGGAAGATAAACTTCAATTCTGGGGCGGAAGCTTTGTGTGCGACGCATTCGGTAAGGTCCTTGCGGAAGCCAACACCATAGGGGAGGAAACTGTTATTATCGAAGTTGACTTGGCGATGAACAAGATGATTCAGGACGGCTGGGGTTTTCTGCGCAACCGCCGCCCCGATACCTACCAAAAACTAACCGAAAAACTGGAGAAAACCACAGATGAGTAATGCTGATGGCTGCCGAGAGTTGGGCTTTAAGATGCCCGCTGAGTGGCAAAGGCACACTGCGATTTGGCTGGCTTGGCCTTACGACCCCTTTACCTTCCCCGACCGAGTATATCAAGTAGAAGCCACCTACGTGCAAATAATAAAAGAAATTCACACAAGCGAAGATGTCAATCTCTTCGTGAAAGACGTGCAAACCAAAGAGAAAGCCACCAAAATGTTCAAAGAAGCAAACATAGACCTTACCAAAATACATTTTTACATTTTTAGTTACGCTGATGTGTGGTTCCGCGATTACGGTCCCATCTTTGTACGCAATCACAAGCATGAATTGGCGATGATTCACTGGGATTTCAACAGCTGGGGCGAAAAATATGAAACCCTCCTAAAAGACAAAGAAGTACCCGCGTTTATCAACGAAAAAATGAAGCTACGTTGTTATCGTCCGGGCATTGTGTTGGAGGGTGGCAGCATAGATATCAACGGCGAAGGTACCCTACTTACTACTGAGCAGTGCTTGCTTAACAGTAACCGTAATCCTGACCTCAAAAAAGAGCAGATTGAATGGTACCTGTCGGAGTTTTTGGGGGCGCGCCACTTTATCTGGCTAAAACGAGGTATCTTAGGTGATGATACTGACGGTCACATCGATGACCTTGCTCGATTTGTTAGCCCTACAACTGTTGTCTGCGCTTTTGAGGATGATATGGATGATGCTGACTATGAGGTGCTTAAAGAAAACTATGACTTGCTCCAAAAAAGCACTGACCAGGATGGGAACCCTCTCAGCGTCGTCAAGTTGCCTATGCCCAAAGTTGTTGACGAAGAAGGGTGCAGATTGCCAGCAAGCTACACCAACTTCTACATAGGCAACAACAAAGTGCTGGTGCCTATGTTTGACCACCCAAATGATGAGAAGGCGCTGTCTATTTTGCAGAAGTTGTTTCTAACCAGAAAAGTAGTTGGTATTTGCTGCAAAGATTTAGTCTACGGGTTTGGCACGCTGCACTGCATCAGCCAGCAGCAGCCCTGCCCCAGCTAAGGGTTAACTGTAAACAGCAGGATAAACCTGTTTTTTGTCGTTAGGTTTAAAGTCTCCAGTAGAATAATAGGTACTTCTACAAACAAATTCGGGAGCTCAGGGGAGAAGGGCATGGTTAACCAGCAGCCGATGCGTAGCCGCGGTGTCAAAGTCTTAAAAGCAGTCTCATCACCCCTGCGTCTGCAAATTCTTAATTTGCTCTTCGATAAAAGCACCCTCTCTTATACTGAGCTCATGAACGAGCTTAAAATGAATCCCAGCCGCGATGCAGGCAGATTTGCCTATCACCTTAAGTTCATGTTAAAGGCGGGGTTGGTGGAGGCGGATGTGGAGGCAAAAAAGTATTACCTCACTGACCTTGGCAAAATGGTTCTGGACGTGGCGGACAGAGTTGAAAAGAAAGCCGTCAAGCCCCGTGGCATGCTGGTGCGCACCTCTCATTTGACATTGGAAGAGTTTGATGCTAACAAAATAGCCAACTCACTCATAAAAGAAGCAAAAGTTCCGGCTGATCTCGCCCAGAAAGCGGCAAAAGAAACCGAAAAACGTCTTATTAAATCTAAAACCAAGTATATCACAGCGCCGCTTATCCGTGAAGTCGTCAATTGTATTTTAGTCGAAAAAGGTTACGAGGAATACAGAAACAAACTGACCCGCGTAGGCTTGCCAATCAGCGAAGTAGCTGCACTTATCGAATCCAAAAACCCAACACTAACCTGCGAAGCTGCTATCCACAAGGCTGGGCAAACCGTTCTGGGCGAATATGCATTGCTAAACGTTTTCCCACGCGATATCGCAGATGCTCACCTCTCAGGCGACTTACGCATCGACGGATTAGGTACATGGCTGATGAAGCCCAATGAAATAATCCATGATCTACGGTACTTCTTCCAACACGGCTTTCGACTTGCCGACCCATGCCAAACAGCTATGCCGCCTCCTATAAATTTTAAATCCGCCCTCTCTGTTGCGTTTAACGTGCTGCTCCATTGCAGCCGCGAAACTGATTGCACTCAAACCTACAGCTACGTTAACTATAGCCTCTCGCCGTTTGCTAGAGACATCGAAGTTGTTAAGCTCAAAGAGAGCCTGCGTCTTTTCATTTTAAACCTTAACCAGCACGCTGATGCCACGTTAGGGTTGGATTTCGATCCTTCGAAGTCGTTACTGGAGAAAGAAGCCATCGGCGCAGAGGGTAAAGTAGTAGGTAAGTACGGTGACTACTTAGCGGAAGCCCAGCTTTTGGCATCTCTCATTTTGGATGTTTGCCTTGAAGAAGGCGAAGTAAAAACGATGCTTAACCCCAAACTTGTCATAAAAATCCGATCAGACTCGCTGCAAAATCCAAAGGCTTTGGAGTTTCTTAGAAAAGCCCATCAACTTGCCTTGCAAAGCGGGAACGTTTACTTCGCCAATTTGACCACAAAAGAAACCCATAACTCAACGTTCGCAGCTTCTGGCGTCAAATTCAGCGCCGACTTGACCGGCGATTGGGAAATAGACACACTGCGAACAGGCTGCTTGGGTTGCGTCGCTATCAATATGCCCAGAATCGCCCTAGAAAGCTGTGGGGACAAAACTGTATTTTTTGATTTGCTTAAGGAACGCTTCGAGTTTGCCGCACGCGCATTAAGCATTAAAAATAACGCTCTTAGGCAGTTTGGCAGAACATTGCTGCCGTTTTTGTTGCAGAAGACAGACGGCGACACATATTTTCGCTTGGAGAACTGTAGCCGAGTAGTAAATTTGGCCGGGTTCCGTGAAGCCATTGAAACTTTCATCGGTAAACCCCTGAACTCAGAGAAAAGCCACAACTTCGCTACAGAGGTCATATCAACTTTGTTGACGTTTACTCATAAAAATGGCAGAAGATACGGCAAACGCCTATACCCTGTAATGTTGGGTGACAGGGAAGCTGCCGAACGGCTTGCACAGCTTGACATTGAACGCTTCGGCGTGGTCAAAGTCAAATTCGCTGGCACCCGCGACAAACCATACTATTCCACCTTGAAACGTATCCCAATAAAAGCTGCACATCCCCTGGTGGCGCCGACTGGCACTGTAGAAATAACACATATCACCAAAGGCTTGCTTGCAGGGGGCAGCTTAGACGTGTTTGAGTTAGACTGTGACGAATACCAGACTGATGCATTGATGGATTTAACCAAACGTGTAATTGAGAATCAGGCAAGCGAGTTTTTTACATACAACCGTGCTTTGAGCTACTGTGGCAACTGTAAAAAGAGCTTTGTAGGCACAATGCATAAGTGCCCTAACTGCGGGTCTATGAGCAACCTCGCAACTTTTGACCGCTTCAAATCAACATAGTTTTACTCAACTACACCTAGAACCAACGATAGCAACGCCATTCGCACAACAACTCCGTTCCACACCTGATGGAAATATTTCGCCTGTGGTGTTAGGTCAACTTCAGGGGCGATTTCTTCAACTCTGGGCAAAGGGTGAAGGATGACAAGGTCGCTTTTGGCTTTCTCCAAAGTTTTCAAGTCAACGCGGTAAGCCCCTTTAACCTTAGCGTACTCCGCGGCATCGGGAAAACGTTCTCTCTGGATTCGGGTCACATAGAGAACGTCACTTTGGGGTATAACTTCCTCAAGGGTTGCTTCGATAACTGGAATTTTGGTTTTTATAGATTCTAAAACGTCCTTGCGCATTCGCAATGATTCAGGCGACACCAATAAAAGCTCAACATTATACATTGCAAGTGCCATCGCCAAAGAATGTACCGTCCGCCCATATCGTCAAGTCGCCGACCAGCGCGATTTTTGAACCATTAATTTTGCCCATTTCTTTGCGCATGGTGTAGAGGTCAATTATCGCTTGGGTGGGGTGCTCCTCTGCACCTGTGCCGGCATTGATAATGGGGACCTTGCTGAACTCCGCCGCTAACTTCGCCGCTCCCTCCAAGTTATGGCGCAATGCAATTACGTCGGCGTAGTTTTCTACGGTGCGGATGGTGTCGGCAAGGTTTTCACCTTTGCGTGTGCTGCTTATGTCGGGTTCGGCGAACCCGATGTTACCGCCGCCAAGCTTAAGCATCGCGGACTCGAAGCTTAGACGTGTGCGGGTGCTTGGTTCAAAGAAGAGTGTAGCCAAAATTTTGCCTTTGAGGAGGTCGGAACCGCCTTCAGCGTGGGGTTCCATAGATTTGGCCACGTCGAGGATGTGGTTGATTTCGGCTTGGGTGAAGTTTTCGATTGAAACAATATCCCTGCCTTTGAATGTCAACTGTTAGCACCAAAACAACAAAGCCCCAACCAGCTAAATAACAGTTTGCTCGCCAAAAAACTCTCTGTGCTTAATCTGAATAAAAAAGCCAGCTTGCTATTAGTATTAGTTCTGAGATTATTAGGGCTACTTTCTTTATCGAGGTCACTTGCACAATTGACACAAATATTAAGTGTTGATATAGGCGGTTTTTCCGTCTTGGCTGTCTCAAAAACTGAAATATCCGCAATCTGAAGATGCAACAAGAGTTTTAATTAAACATGTGCAGAAAAGATATGAACACAAAACAACATCCTACACTTTTAGATATGACCACAACGCAAAATCCAGCCGCTACGGGGCAAAACCAGAAAAACTGGCTCGAAGACATAATAAGAAAAGTCAACAATACCCCCCTTGAAGAGCAAGTTGTTACCACACGCGCCCAAAACAGCCTCTGTGTGCTTTGTAAAGGCGCACGATTTCTATGCGGCAAAACACGATGCCCAATCATGGTTAAAGTTAACACGTTGCTCAAATCGGTTCCACTGATGGATAAAGAGGACATAGACGGTAACTCTCCGCCCAGCATATTTATAGGAAGAATCGGCTACCCTCACGTGTACATCGGGCCATTGGTACCGCCGCTTCATGAGGACACAAGCATTTACGATTCGCCTGAGCAGTGGTTTGGTAAATCCATGGATGAAATCGTAGGTTTTCGCAGTCTACTCATACGAGGTAAACACCTTGTCAACGTAACAAAAATGAATGAAGCTGGCAGAATCCTTGACCAAACCCGCGACTTAGCCCTTGCAGCTGCAGTTGTAGACACCGAACTCAACCTAACCAAGAAGCCCCGAGGATCCATAACGTTGAGCGACGATGTTCAGCCGTTCGGGCCGTCAGCCCCTATCGGCAACCTCCGTGTTAGCAATGCACGATACGATCAGAAAATAGAGAAAGCTTACTACGACCCTGACCTTAAAGCCACAGGAGCCGTAGTGGACCTTTACAGTCGAGGCGTGACGATTACGAAAATACAAAAAGCATTTAGTGTGGGTGCTTTTGGAATAGAACGAAAAAGACGGCTGGTGCCGACAAGATGGAGATAACCGCAGTTGATGTGACAACCTCTAAAAATCTCATGTTGAAAGTTAAGACTTTTCCTGAAGTCAACGAGTACCGCGTGTATGAATCCATTTATTTAGATAATATATTTGAGATTTTGATGATTCCAGGGCAGTGGAGCTACGAATCTATGGAGGCCTGGTACCCCGGCACTGTGTGGAACCCCAATGGCTCCGAGTCGCCATCTACTCGGATTGGGAACCCAACCACGGACGCAAAATATACGCGTCAATTGGCGGCTGCTACTACAGCGCACGACTCGCCATCTGCGAGCAACTTATAAAAGAACGCCGCCAAGCCACCGCAATCGTCCTGCGCGAAGCTCGCCCGGCTACATCATGCCCATCGGTGTATGGCAAGTACGCGAGACGCTTCGAAATGCCATGCGTCAAAAACCATACAAATTCAACACGCTGGTCCAGTCACTACAGTTTTTAAGCGGCAAATTCGAAATCCCAATACAACGCTGGATACTCCAAAGCGAACTGCTCAAGAAGGCGATGTTCCAACGCAGAATTAATGATTATTTCCAGCCTAACATCAAGTAATGAACTTAATCGGCGCACACGAGAAGTTATGAAAATCGCTAAATCTAAAATAATTTCAAGAGAACGCTTTCAAACCGTAGGCGACGCCGATATGCAGGAGAAACTTGTACCCCCTCACCCTGACAAATTGATATGGGATTTTCAATACACCTATCAGTTTCAAACATGTATTACAGTTCATCCCCCAAATCAACGCTGAAAGTAAAGATGCATCACAGCTGGATTTCACTGCTTTCCATTTCCAATTCAAAGGACAACTGTCCCCTGAAGAAACCAAAGTTGGGTGGAGATTGTGAAGTTTTGATGTAAAAATTTGGAAACTACTGGCAGCTGCAATTCAAAATACCAAACCATTAAAGAGCACTATTTTCGGTTGTGCGATGGCAAGTTTTAAAAAATGTCGCCGTTTATACCTTCAATGATGCGCAATGGAAAATTCCGCATATAAACAATTTATTCTGCCATACGCTGACCCAA